>CAVUBS010000001.1:0-316897 GCA_963739725.1 uncultured Alphaproteobacteria bacterium
CCGAAGGAGGCCACGTACATTTTCTCAGGCAGGATATCGTCGCCCTCGACGCCGTCCAGAAGTTCGACGAGCCCCATGTCGGAGAAATTATCGACCATCGCCTGCATCTGCTCCGGGTTGGTGCCGGTGGCGAAGAGCACGTCATTCCAGCCCATCCGCGCGAGAAGGCTGCCAGACGCCGTGCCCTGGGTTGCTTGTCGTCGACCACGATCATAGTTCGGTTCGGTGAGCACCTGGTTGGGCACCCGGGCCGGCCAGAACGTCGGGACGTACGGGTCGTAATCGGTGTCGTATCCGGACCGGCAGAACCCCGTGTCCGCCTGCCACGGCAGCCCCATCCACCGGGTGAGGTCGCCCGGCCCCTGTGCGTGGAGCGGCCCGGTCAACGACAGGGCGATCGGCCGGGGTCAGCGTCGACCCGTAGTCCGGTTCGGACGCGCCGGGCGGGCGGTGGCGGATGCGGAACGGGGCGTGGAACATCGTCAGGTGCCGGATCGGCCAGGTCACCTCGCACCCCGGGTGGAACGCGTCGGCCAGGCAGAACGTCGAGTGCGGCGCGGTCGAGCATCGCCGGCTGGTCCTGCAATGCGCACCTTCGAGAAGCTGTCGCGGCGGCGCTCCCCGCCGGGCCCCGGTCGGGGACGAACTTCCCGGCCGCCCACGCCATGAGCGCGAGGTACTGCGTGGGCGAGACGCTCGCGTTCTGCCGCGGGGTGTTCGCCGGAGGTACGTCCATCGCGTCGCCGTAGATCCACGGCCAGGGCAACTGGTTGTTGTCCGTACCGTCGGGGTTGCGGAACGAGTTGAACACCTGCCGCCGCAGTTCCGCGTAGAGGTCGCACCTCGCCTGCTCGGGGCACACGGGCGAGTTTCGCCACGTAGTCCGGGTCCTCGAAGTCGTTCGGCCCGCCGTAGCCGAACTGCGTGGCGAAGCCGCTGGTTCACCCACTGGAGTCCGCTGAGCCGCCGCAGGATCGGGTACACGTCGTCGCGGAACGATACCTCGCGCGGGGCGCTGCAGCCACCCGGCCTGGATGTACAGGTCGTACGAGCAGGTCGTAGAGCGTGCGGACGCCCGTGGACGTTCGGGCCGTAGTTCGGCGGGGCCGTCACGCACCCAGGCCGACTCCACCGGGATCGGCCGGCCCTCGATCGTCACCTCGGCGGTGACGGGACCGTCGGACATGTCGTCGTACCAGCCGTCGGCGTTGATGAACGCCGTTCGGATCGGCCGGGTTGTAGATCGGGCTCCCGGTCGGCGACGCGGACACACCGCGGCCGCCCAGGAACAGTAGCCGCCCCGCTTCGTCCGTCCGGACCTCGCCGAGGTAGACGTCGACGCCCAGGAACTTTCCGCGGAACTCGTACGCAGGCCCCGGCGTGTTCTTCCCGCTGATCGACTTCGGCCCGCCATCGATGACCAGCCCCTTGCGCTGGTCGCCGGTGACCTTGGCATTTCGCCGCGGGATCTTGCTGCCGGCCGCCTCGGGGATGTCCAGGCGCCATCGTGCCACTGGTACCACGCCGCCTTGCGGTTGGCGACGTGGACGGTCCAGCGGATCGTCGGCCGTGTCCGGCGGTTAGCTCGCCGACGACCTCGCCGGCGGCGTTGTACCCGTAGATGCGGAACCGCGCGGCCTGGCGCTTCGAGCGCCCCTGCGGCGTCGCGGTAGAAGCCGGGCTTCTCCGGGGCCGGGTCGGTCACCTCGGGACCGATGAAGTACTCCGCCGGGCTGTTCCCGACGCGGGCCACGCCGATCGCCGGGTGGATCGCGGCCCGGACGACCTTGGCGTCCTTACCCGGCGGGTACGGTACGCCGGGCTTCCACTCCGCCGGGCGGGGCTCGGTCGGCTCGCCGAGCGGCATGGCGTTGAAGTTCCGCCGGACGTCCGCCGACGCCTGGTAGACCACCTTGCGGGCCGCGGCGATGCTTCCGACCGGTTCGTGCTCCGGCAAGGCGTGCCAGGGGTTGAACGCGAGGTTCTCGCCGTATGTCGAACTGACCCCGAGCGGTGATGTCCTGCTGTGGGCAGGATCAGCGTGGCGACGTGGACCGGCGGACTGGCCTGCTCGTCCCACCGGACCGTCGCGCGGTCGAGCGGCATCTCCTCGTCGTTCGTCCGGAACTGGACGAGGAACTGGAACCGGGCCTCGCCCTGTTTCAGCCGGGCGATGAGGTCCGCCGCGGAGGTAGAACGGGTCGGCGTAGTCGGGCTCGCCGCCGCTGCCGGCGGACGCACTCCGGTTCGAGCTTGTACTTGACGTACCGGTCGGCGCCGAATCGCGTACGGGAGGCCGCTCCAGTAGGGCGTGCCCAGAACGGTGTCGACCACCTTCTCCATGTCGTCGAGGATCTGGCCGGTGATCGGGTGGGCCTTGACGTAGTGCGTCGAATCTCGCCGTTGAGCGACTGGCAGGTGAACTCGCACATGTCCTTCGCGGTGTCGACGAAGAACACGTCGTGGTTCTGGAGGAGGAAGTCGTGGGTGGTCGCGTCCTGGTCGGGTGGCAGGAGCTTCTCGCCCGTCAACGCCGAACAGCTTGATGCCGATGCCGGCTGTGCCCTTGAGGTCGGGGCTGCCCGGCTGGATGTCGCCGGAGAACCGGACCCAGACCGGGTACTCGGGCTTCTGGCCGAAGACGCCGACGCGGAGTTCGTCGCGGGAGGTCCGGACGGACGACGAAGGCTGCCGTGAGCGACGCCGTGGAGCCGCAGGAAGACCGGGCGGGTGGCGGGGTCGCGACCGGCGCCAGCGCGACGACCCTGGACGTAATCGACGAAGAGCTTGCTTGAGCCCCTCGATCGGGTCCTGGTCGCAATCACAGGGGGCGGCGGGACCTGGGGAGTTTGGCCATCGGATTTCGGGCGGGGCTTCGGGTTTCGCAGTATGGCGGCAACCTCGGCGGCCAAGGAATGCGGCCGACCCGGACGCGGCGGAGTCGTGACCGGTGTGTGGATCGGCAGTGCGAGGCGGCACCAAGTGGTACGTAACCGGACTGCCAGGGTTGCGGCTAGATAATCCTCGCCGCAGCCTGGAGCAACACCCGGGCGGGCGGAACGCGGCAATATCGCAGGGTGGCGTGCGCTTAACCGGGTTCGGGCTGATCGACCGCCGCGAGCAACTCATTCTGCGCAACCTGCAGCGTGCCGAAACGCCGCCGCGTCTTCAGGGCTGCCCCCGGCCCCGTGGCGGCCGTATCAACGTCAAGCCCCACCGCCCCTTGTCCTCGACTGGCCGGCTCCCAGCCTTGGGCCGTAACCCCGGACCCGGCCCGGTCATGTCAGGTCGGGCATCCCTGTCGAGGATGAATCCGGGGCCGGTGTCCTTCCGCCCCGCCCTTTCCCTCCGTCGGCACCGCCTCCCAGTGGCCCAGGCCGCGATTGACCGCCACCCGCGACAGCTTCGTCGCCACCGTCGCCTTCCTGACGCTGCCGACCTGGTGCTCGGTGACCTGGCAGAGCTTGCAGCGGCCTCTCTTGTTCCTCTTCATCAAATCGCAATCACCACGTTGTCCTGCTGGGGTTCCAGCCCTGGTCTCGTTCGAGAACGGCTTGTACATGCGCCCACCGCAACGTTTTCCCAAGCGTGTACCTCCTCCCAGCTCTTTCATGCCTGCCGAATTCATCACCAATTGAAAGTAACATCAGTAATGTATGTTTATTGGCGGTGCCTTCATCCTGCGCTTGTCTTACGGCTTCCGCGGCACCTAACTCCTCTCCAACGACGGTTTTGTGTTACCGAGGTGCCGTTGGCGGTCAGCGTCCTGTCATCCGTGTCGGGCCGACCGATCGGCTGCCGGTGTTCCGTCGATGCTGTGTGTGTTTGGGAAGGGGAATTACGGACGGGAGAGATCAAAAATCGATTGGCCTTCCACGGCTGCCTTCTTCCGTTCGGCGAATGCGCCGGTCGCCAGTTCTTGCCGGCCGTGTCGCGACGGCCTCACCGCAGGACAGCTCGTTGATCGCGCCTTTCGACAGCCCGTTTGCGCAGGGACGCAGCCGTTCACGGGCCGAGAGGGACGGACGTTCAGGTCCGGGTGAGGTGCGGGGCGTCATCTTGGGCAATCTGGTGCAAGACGGACGCTGGGCACCCGCGAAGCGCATTGGCGTTTCGGGCCGGAGCAGGTTGCGCAGATTGCCCTGCGCACCGCGGGCCATGTGGACGACGCGCCGAACCCCGCGACACAAACTCAACTCGGTGTCTCTGACCGCCGCACGCAAGAACTAGTCAGGGCCGTTTCCCTTGGCCTCAGCGACGTACTGCTTGGTGAGCTATTCCCAGGATTCCATCTCGTCCTTGGGCGGGTCGTTCTTGCTGAGGGCCTTGCCCAGTGGAAGGCCCTCGACACGAAGGGCGGCGTGATGCGGGAGGGGAACTTGTTGGATACGCTTTGAAGTGGGCCGGGCCGGGAAGGCGCGGATGCCTGCAACGTACCACTTTTTCGGCGAGATCATCATCCTGTCCTGTGGTCCGGTCTGATGACGCTCACAACGTCCATCACCCCGCCGCCCTTCTGGACGACGATGACCTCGAGATTACTTCGGACCCGGATGATAGAGTGGCACGTGGGAGTCGAGGGCCATGGCGCCCGCGGCAACGCACTGATCCCTCGCCAGGCCATTCAGGGACGTTACGGCCTGCATGATCTCGCGGCGGTCCGCCTCGCCCAGGGCGTCGAGCGGCAACGTGATGGTGTTCGCGGGCCGCGCCTGTGATTCATTAGGTGCGACCTCCCGGCGCTTACGCTCAGTGATGATTTCGCCGATCTTCTTCCATAGCAACTGGTCGATCTCGTCCTGGGCATTCTCGCCGTGGTCCTTCTTCAGCTGCTCCATGTCCGCGATCCGCAGACGCAGTCGTTCGAGCGCCAGTGCGAGAAGGAACTCCCTGTACGCCTCGCCCGCGTCCGACGCTCTCGCCCGGAAGATGAAGTCGAGGACCTGCCACATCTCCTTGCTGATGTTCTCGTCGATGGAGTAGTCCAGTTCGGGCAGCATGGCGGCCCGAAGGAGCGATGCTTGGATGACGCCGTCGTTGAACCGGTCGAAGCACCGCGGCGACAGGACCTTGCGGAGGTGTTCTTGCTGGAACAGGGAGTCTGCCTCTCCCCTGCGCGGAGCGTCGGGCGTGCAGTACGGCCGCCATCGTGAAGTAGACGTCGGCCTGCGATGGCTTGGTGTTTTCCTTCAGGGTAGGGAAGAAAGCGAAGCCGTGCCGCAGTTCGAGGGGCGGCCTATCGGCGTTGGCCCAGAACAGGTCGTCCGACAGCCCGCGCACGTCTTCCCCCGAGGCCTCCCGGATCAGGTCCCTCCTGCGTTCCAACGAATCCCGAGTTGCGCCCGGGCCGCACCCCGCGAGTCAGCTCGTCGAGCAGCCTTCGCTCCAGATCCCACGTCGTTTCGGACTTACTCCCGCCGAGCGGGAGGAAGACCCGCTCGACCACGAAGAAGCCGTGATCCTGCGGCCGCTCTCCCCTGGTGAGGTTGTCTTCGACCTCTTTCAAATTCTCGCGCGACGAGAAGCGGGCCAGTCCGACGAGGTAGGTGATCCCACCGGTCTTCTGAATGTGCCGGAGCAGCTGGGCCACCGGATAGCAGACTCCGCCCGCTCGCGGCGGCGGCGGCGACGACGAGTGTGGCCCTGGACTTGTCTTGTTCCAGTTCCTTCATCCTTTCCACGGCCTGCCGAATACCGGAGTACTGGAACTTCACGCCCCAAGGTCTCCTTGGCCCTGGCGGCGACCCGCTTCGCCATCTCCAACGAAGCCGGGCTGTCCAGGCAGATGATCCGGTCCAGGATGGCCGGGATCGCCTGGTCGACCCTGCGCCAAAAAAGGTCCTGGATATTTGGCTGATGCCCAGAAGGTTCTCGTCGGCGAAGAGCCTTTCGAGGTCGAAGAAGACCTCGGCGGTCGCGTGGCTGACCGCCTGAGCATTGTCCTGCAAGCCTGTAATGGGCGCGGATCAAGCCGAGTCCCGACGAATTGCCCCAGGAAGGGGCGGAGCCAGTCCGGGACTGTGTTGTGCCCGGATCATCACCTGCTCGTTGTGGCCGTGTCCGGGGAGGAATTGCTCGGTGGAGATGAGGATGCGCGTCGAACCCTGCGTGCAGAGCGGGCAATCCTCTTCCGTGTAGGTCTCGATAGGGTCGAACCCGTGACGGGTTGTTTCCGCGTCCTTCCGCAGATCGCAGACGAACCGCGTCGATGCCGTCGGCTTGTGGAGGATGAACAGGGTGACGATGTCCCGGTCGCTGACGCCTGGATGATGCCCGCGGATGAAAGGGGCAAGGCCGCCGGCGGTCGAGAGCGAGATCAGGACGAGCGAGTGCTTCATGTCCCTGAACTCGAAGTGCTTCACCCCCTTGTAGGACTTGAAGCTGCTGGGGCATGCGAACGAGGGTTTCGTTCCGATGCGGTTCCGCAGGGCGTTGACGGCGTAGACGACCGGGCTGATGGCCCCGGTGTCGCAGTAGACGTGCTTTACCTCGCGGTCGGCAAAGCAGGGGAGGCAGCAGAACGCGATGAAGTCGATGGCCGCACCGTCGGCCATCGCGCTGCCCACGCCGGAAAAACGTCTGGGCGTGAGACTCGGAGGGGACGACGAAATGGTGGGAAGGAGGCGCGGTAAGGTGCACCGGGTGGGTCTTGTCGTTGATGAGGTACGTGAGCCCCAGCCGCTTGACCGCCTCGATGTCCAGGCCTTCGGCACCTGGTTCAGCCCTGTTGACGACATCTGCCATCAGCGTCGAAGAGCAGGCAGTCGGTCGTCGGGCGGGTCGGAGTACCGGGTCGCGCCTTTCGCACGGCCCTGGAACTCGTCGGAGTCCAGCACGCTCTCGATGGCAGCGCGCTCTCGTCTCGGGCGCGATCAGGTAGATCGCGTCAGGTGGCCTGCCGGTTGTCGCAATACGCCTCGACGCACTCCGCCACGGAGATGGCATCAGGATCTTTCGCCGAGCAGAACAGGAAGAACAGCCGCCTCTGCCTCAGAGGCAGGTCCGCCGGCTCATCGGGGGGCGTGGGCACTGGGAGCAGGATGTCGAAGGGCCAGAAACCGTGCATGACGGCCGGACTCCGGCGCTGTGATCAGTTGGGACGGCCCCTGATCGGGATCAGCATAGTGTAGAGAACCCCCTCGGCGCTGCGAGCGCGGTCAACGAATCCGACCGGGTCGTCCAGTCGGTCAGGGAGCAGTCCTCGCCCGAGGAGCCAGCGTACGGCCGGGCCACGAAGTCACGGTACAGGGAGAGACGGCCGGTGCGGACCCGGAAAAAGGCGCCCAGACGCGACAGGGTCCGCATGACCTCGTGCAGGCCCAGCCCCTTGTGCCCGGCCCGCGTGGACGAGTTCCACCGCACGAAACATTCCACGCACGCCCGGTACTCCTCCTCCGGCGTCGGGTTGATGGGGTCGGCCGCGCCTTCGGGGTGCCCGGAGAGCCAGCGCCGTGCAAGGCCGGGGCCGCTGTCGAACACGGACAGCTCCAGGAAACGCCAGCGCCCCTCGGCCGTGCGGACGCCGGGCGCCGAAAGGTATGCGGCCAGGGCCGGCGACCCGTCCGCGACCTCCAACGCCTCCTGCTCCGCCCAGCTATGCCCCTGCGCCAGCAGCCCGCGAACTGACCGGAGGAGCGGAACGCCATGCTCGTCCGTCCTCGCCCACTCGTGCGTGTTCTTGAACAGCTCGTGGAGGATCGCCCCCAGCGGGCCGCGCACGTCGGCGGTGATCGGGGAGCCGCCGCGCCCGCTCGTCGCCTTCTTCGCCATCGACTCGGCCAGGGCGACGAAGTCGTCGCGGTGGCGGACCTCGCCCGTGGGGAAGTAGCACGGGGGTATGCGCCAGCGGGGGTGGTGGTCGATCGAGGCGAGGAACACGCGGTCCCCGACGGAGGCGACTTCCGGTCCTTCGACGTCGTCCGTGCCGCCCCACAGCGACGGCTGGTGCGGCGCCTGTTGCCGCCTGCCGAACCACATCAGGTCGATTTCTGGCTTCGGACGCCCTGTTGGCGGCACCTTCAAGCGCGCTCGCCCGCCCGATCCGTCACGTCGCGGGCCATCCACACCGCCACCAGGCCGAAGGGCCGGCCGACCAGGCTGCTCGAGTTGGATCGCCGGGTCTTCGCCCTCTCCGATGTGGGTGACGAGGGTGGCGTCGGGCCGGCTCCTGCCCCAGGTGATCAGCAACTGGATGAGCGCCGCTTCGCCGCCGAACCACCACTTCTTCGGCCTGACGGGGACCTGCAGCCGCGCCGGCCGCAGGGCTCTCGATCTCCGACAATTCCCGCTCGACGTCGGCGATGGTCTGGGGGCCTTCGACGCGGTAAATCGCGGCCTCGACGGCCGGGCTGGTCGGGGTCATTGGTGATTCCCTTCACCGAGTACGCCATCGGCCTCGCTTGGGTGCCGACAGCCTCCCCCAGCCTGCTGGTGCGGACGATCGATTCCCGCGCTGTACCACAGCGTGGTAATCTCCCTGTCCAGCCCAAGACGGCCTGCCGTGGCAGGCGGCTGTCCTCACCGCTACAATAGATCGCAGCGGCGTGCCGGTGACGGCAGATTCAGGCTCACGCCTGCTCGACGTTCCCCTGGCGGCCCGGCGCCGCGTATGATCGTCCTGTACACTGGCTCGCCACGCCGCAAGGAAGCGTTGACCATGAGCCAGGAACCTGCGACTCCCGCAGATCACCATCGAGAAGAAGCCGCCCGAGTCGCAGGTCTACGACGTGATGGGCGGCGACGCGCCGGTGGGAGGTGAAGGTCCACGACCACGGCCTGGTCGCGCTCCTCGACGTCATGCCGCGCTTCGCCCCGGTCGGCAAGACCGCCGACTTCGCCATCGTCCAGGCGGCCCGGGTGTCAGCTACGGCGAGGGGACGAAGCAGGTCAACGAGGACCGCGGGCTGATCCGCTACCTCGCCCGCCACCGGCACACGACGCCGTTCGAGATGGTGGAGTTCAAGTTCCACCACGTCATGCCGATCTTCGTCGCCCGCCAGTGGATTCGCCACCGGACGGCGAACGTCAACGAGTATTCGGCCCGCTACTCGGTGGTGAAGGACCGCTTCTACCGGCCGTCGCTCGAGAGCGTCCGCCAGCAGAGCAAGACGAACCGCCAGGGCGGCGACCAGCCGGCCGACGTCGCGACCGCCGAGGAGTTCCTGCCGCTACCTGGAAGCGACCGAGGCCCACTACGCCGACTACGAGACGGATGCTCGAGAAGGGCGTCGCCCGGGAACTCGCCCGGATCGGCCTGCCGCTGAGCGTCTACACGGAGTGGTACTGGAAGATCGACCTGCACAACCTCTTCCACTTCCTGTCCTTGCGGATGGACCCGCACGCCCAGCAGGAGATCCGCGACTACGCCAACGCCATGTTCGCGCTGATCCAGCCCATCGTGCCGATCGCGGCCGAGGCGTTCCTCGACTACCACCTGCACGCCATCAGCCTCTCGCGCCTGGAGATCGAGGCGCTCCGGACCGGCCAGCCGCTCGCGACCGAGAACAAGCGCGAGCTGGCCGAGTGGGAGGAGAAGAAGAAGCGGCTTGGGTGTTGAAATGACGAGAGCCGCCTTTGCAACCGCGAGAGCGCACGTGATCAAGAACCGACCTTCGACAAGCTCCGGCGATGCAAGTCCTCGACCTTCGGATACAATCCGTTGAGCTGGTCGCACATCTCGCTGACTTCTTGCGTCATGAAATCGAAGAAGTCGTCGAATGCCTCGATGGCGATCAGGGCGTGTTCGGCGGCCAGGGTGAGCGTGACCTCGCTCGACGGGAGCTTCAGCCCGTCGTCGCCTCGGCTGAAGTACAGCGACCACTCGCGCAGGGCGGAGTAGGTGCCGTCAGCGTAGAGCGAGAAATCTCACGCACGCGGTCGGCCCCGATCGACTTGGCCAGGCGATCCCCGATGAGGAGGACGGGGTCGAAGGCGATCTTGTGCTTCGAGACGTGGTTGTAGAAGGGTCCTTGCCGCGTTTGACGTCCAGTGCCGTCGTGCCCCAGGACCTCACGTGGCCGACTTTAATCTTGGCCAGCTCCTCAAAGGCGGTTATGGCCAGGAAGAGCGATCGGGCATGGGCACCGGCCCACCGCACAGGAGAATGATGGACTCGACGACCAGGTCGCGGACATGGCCGTCATCCGTGTCGGGCCGACCGATCGGCTGTCTCGCTGCGTCTTCACCAGTAACCCAACCCAGTTGCCGCCGGCATGTCGGCGAGTTGCCACCCGTCACCACACCCCTTCCTGTTGTTGTGCCGTGACATTCCCCACTCGATCAGGCGTGGTTCCTTCCGGGGTTGCACGATGATCCTCTCCCCTCCAACTTGTCTTTGCACGCTTCCCGGATGTGCGTCATCGGGACGATGCCCACAAGTCGGCGGCGGGGATTTTCTTCACCGGTACCCTGGCGGAGGGAGCGTGGGCTGTTTGCTCATTCGTCTCGGGAGGGAGGACTCATGCCGGCGCCGTATTTATCCGGGTCGAAACTGGTAACTTCGTAGTGCGCTCTCCTAACCGCCGCCGGTCAAGAGGGTTGCGGTGTTACTGGCAGAAAGCAGGAGTCTGCGTTCAGGCGGCATGATCCATCCCACGCCGGCCACTTACCCTGTAAGAGACGACTTGAACTCGGCTGGGAACTTGTAGGCCGCCCGGAGGCTGCTCCTCCACCTTCGCACGGCACTGTCCCACTGAGCAATCCCGTGCGCTCTGCAGCTTGCTGATTGCGAAGTCCATCCAGTCTTTGCTGCGATCGGCCGGAGGGGCGTGGAAGGCAACGGTCCCCCGCCAGCGCGACCGCCGCCAAGGCGACGATGCCGAGGTCGTTACCGCGTCGCGGTGGACTCCTGGGCACGCGCGGCCCAGGCCCGCTCCAGGACGCGGACGGCATCGAATGCCTTGCGCTGCCACAGAAGCTTGACGTCGGGCTTCCTCAGGTCGAGAACGCCGATAGTAGGCCCATCCCAGTGAGCGCAGGACCGGGAGGTTCGTGCAGTCGTCATGCAGGACTTGCTCGATGCTGCTGGCGGCGAACGTCTCGCATTCGGCAGGGGTAGTGCCGTCGCGGATGTAGTTGACTACTTGCTCGCAGTAGGTGTGAAACCGATGACCCGGTCGAACAACTCATCGAGCCCCTCGACCTCGTCCTTACGTTCGATGTGATAGCGGAGCCTGAAGGCCGTGACCTGCGGGGTCAGGTCTGGCCAGGGCTTGAGTTCCTGCAACGTGTCGTGCAACTTCTCAAGCTTGGCCTGGCGACCAGGGTCGTGCTCCGGCAGGACGTGCGTGAGCTGCACGAGTAAACACTCGCATAGTTGAGGCGCGGCCTTTCGCCGAAGGGCTCCCACTCGCTCGGAGCGGCGCAGGGCGTCAAATAATGAAGCCGGCTGGGACGTGATCCATGTGGCCGAGATCGGCATGAGTCGCTCGGACGATCTCGACATTCTACAGCGGGCCCGGGTCGAATCGCGCGTCTGTGTCACACTCGATGCTGATTTCCATGCCCTGCTTGCGACCAGTGGCGAGCGCAGCCCCTCCGTGATACGGATTCGCAAGGAAGGACTCAACGCAGCTGCGTTCGCAGCATTGCTCCAAGCCATTTGGCCGAGGGTCGAGGACGCGCTCGACAGCGGCGCGCTGGTGACCGTGACCGAGCGGTCGGTTCGTGTTCGCCACCTCCCCATCGCGACACCCTGACCCCTTGTTGCCGCGCCGCCCGATCTGCGGCAAAAGTCGCGGCAAAACAGGGAGACGCACCATGAGGCTCTTGGCATCGGCCGTCGCGACGGCCTGCATCACCGTCGGTTTCGCCACGGCAGCCTCGGCGCAGACCGTGAAGCTGGGCGTGATCGACACCTACTCCGGCCCGTTCGCCGCCGTCGGCGAGCAGATGGACCGCGGCATCCGGCTCTACGTGAAGCTGCACGAGAAGGACCTGCCGCCCGGCGTGAAGCTCGAGATCATCCGGCGCGACGACACCGGCCCCAACCCCGAGGTCGCCAAGCGCATGGCGCAGGAACTGATCACGCGCGACCACGTGCAGCTTCTGGCCGGCCCGGTCTATACGCCGAACGCGCTGGCGATCGCGCCGCTCGCGACCGAGGCCAAGGTTCCGTTCGTCCTCATGAATGCCGGCACCGCGGTGATCACCACCAAGTCGCCCTATATCGCCCGCGTGTCGTTCACCATGTGGCAGGCGAGCTATCCGCTGGGCGCGTGGGCGGCCAAGAGCGGCATCAAGAAGGTCTACATCGCGGTGTCGGACTTCGGCCCGGGGATCGACTCCGAGGCGGCCTTCACCAAGGGCTTCACCGACGCCGGCGGGCAGATCGTGGGCTCGGTGCACATGCCGGTGGTCAACCCGGACTACGTGCCGTTCATGCAGCGCGCCAAGGATGCCGCGCCGGATGCGGTGCTACGCCTTCGTTCCCGCCGGCAAGGATGCGACCGCGCTGATGAAGACGTTCGGCGATCTCGGGCTGAAGCAGGCCGGCATCAAGCTGATCGGTCCCGGCGATCTCACCACCGACGACGAACTGCAGAACATGGGTGACGTGGCGCTCGGCGTGGTGACGATGCACCACTATTCCGCCGCGGCGACCCGGCCGGCCAACCAGGCGTTCGTCAAGGCGTACCAGGCGGAATACGGCGCCAAGGAGGATCCGAGCTTCCTGGTGGTCGGCGGCTACGACGGCATGGCGGCGATCTTCCACGTCATCATCGCGCAGAACGGCAAGATCGATCCGGACAAGACGATGGAACTGCTGAAAGGCTGGAAGGACGATGCCAGCCCGCGCGGGCCGTTCATGATCGATCCCGAGACCCGCGACATCGTGCAGAACGAATACATGCGCCGCATCGAGAAGGTGGACGGCAAGCTGGCGAATGTCGAATTCGAGACGCTGCCGATGGTGAAGGACCCGTGGAAGGAGATCAACCACCAGAAGTGAACGCGGGTGCGCACCTGCATTTCCCTCTCCGCCCATGGGGGCGGAGAGGGTCAGGGTGAGGTGGGGGACCTGGCCGCGCATCGGCCCCACCTCACCCCGGCCCTCTCCGCCCCAGGGCGGAGAGGGAGATTACGTCGGCCGTGACGATGTGAACGGGATTGTATGGACGCGCTGCTCTCCATCCTGTTCCACGGCCTGGCCTACGCGATGATCCTCTACATCGTCTCGGTGGGGCTTTCGATCACCATGGGCCTGATGGGCTTCGTCAATCTCGCGCATGGCGTGTTCGCGATGGCCGGCGGTTACGTCACCGTGACCTTGATGAACACCTACGCGGTTCCCTTCGGCCTGGCACTGCTCGCGGCGTTCATCGTGGTCGCGCTGGTCAGCGTGGTGCTCGAACGTACGCTGTATGCACGTCTGTATGGCGCCAGCGAACTCGAGCAGGTGCTGTTCACCATCGGCCTCATCTTCATGGCCGGTGCGATCGTCCGCTACCTCTGGGGACCCTCGCCGCAACCGGTAACCTTGCCGGCCGCACTCAGCGGCCAGCTCGATCTCGGCTTCCGCAGCTTCCCGATGTATCGCTCGTTCCTGATCGCGGTCGGCTTCGTGCTGATCGCCCTGCTGTGGTTCGGCGTCGAGCGCACCAACTTCGGCGCCCAGCTTCGCGCCGCCGTCGACAACCGCCGCATGGCGGAATCCGTCGGCATCGACACGCGCCGGCTGTTTTCGCTGGCCTTCGCGCTGGGCTCCGGCCTGGCCGCGCTCGGCGGCGGGCTCGGCGCCGACATCCTGGCGATCTATCCCGGCTACGCCACCGAATATCTCGTCTACTTCCTGATGGTCGTGGCGATCGGCGGGCTCGGCTCGCTGCGCGGACCGTTCGTGGCCGCGCTGCTGCTCGGCTTCGGCGACACCGCGTGCAAGTACCTCGTGCCCGAGCTCGGATCGTTCTTCGTGTTCGCCGCAATGATCGGCCTGTTGCTGTGGCGGCCCGCCGGACTGTTCGGTCGAGCCTGAACCATTGGCCTCGCCGATCGAGACGCTGATCCGTCGCCACCGCCTGCGTCCGATCGAACTGCTGCCCTGGGTCGTCGCCGTCGCGGCCTATTTCGGCGCCGCCGACTACCTCTCGCTCGGCAGCCAGATCCTCATCATGATCCTGTTCGCAATGTCGCTCGACCTCGTGCTCGGCTATGCGGGCATCGTCACGCTGGGCCATTCGGCATTCTTCGGCGTCGGCGCATACACGGCGGGCATCTACGCCGCGCACGTCTCCGGCGAGCCGCTGTCCGGTCTGCTGCTCGCCGCACTCGCCGCCGCCGCGGTCGGATTTGTGTCCGGCATGATCATACTGCGCACGCAGGGCCTCACGCTGCTGATGCTGACGCTCGCGGTGACCGCGCTGCTCGCAGAGGCGGCGAACAAGGCGAGCTTCATCACCGGCGGCGCCGATGGGCTGCAAGGCGTCGACATGAACCCGATCTTCGGCCTGTTCCGCTTCGATCTGTTCGGACGCACGGCCTATCTGTATTGCCTGGCCGTGCTGTTCCTCGCCTGGCTGTTCGCGCGTCGCCTGGTGCATTCGCCGTTCGGCCAGTCGCTGATCGGCATCCGGGAAAACGTCACCCGCATGCATGCGATCGGCTCGCCGGTGCGCCGCCGCCTGCTGACGATCTACACGATCTCCGCAGCCCTCGCCGGCATCGCCGGAGGCCTGCTTGCACAGACCACACAGTTCGTCGGCCTCACCGTGCTGGGCTTTCAACGTTCGGGCGAGATCGTCATCATGCTGGTGTTCGGCGGCATCGGCCGCCTGTATGGCGCATTCGTCGGTGCGGCGCTCTACATGATCGCGCAGGACCAGCTTGCCAAGTTGGAGCCGGTGTTCTGGAATTTCTGGATCGGCCTGCTGCTGGTGATGCTGGTGATGTTCGCCCGCGGCGGCGTGCTTGGCCTGATCGACCAGGCCTTGCGCTCGCTGAGGAGGCAGCGGTGACACCGGCGCTGGAAACGATCGGCCTGCACCGGCGGTTTGGTGCGCTCATCGTTGCGAATGATATCAATTTCCGTCTCGAGACCGGCGCGCGCCACGCATTGATCGGGCCGAACGGCGCCGGCAAGACGACGTTCATCAATCTGATCACGGGTCGGCTCGCACCATCGGCGGGCCGGGTTCTGCTCGGCGGGGAGGACGTCACCGCACTGCCGCAGTCGGCGCGCGTCGGCCGCGGTCTCGGCAGGACATTCCAGATCAATACGTTGTTCAAAGGTTTGTCGGTCCTGGACAATGTCTGCCTCGCGGTGGGTGAGCACGCGCGCACCGGCGGCGACATGCTCCGTCTGATCGGTTCGCGCCGCTCCGTGCCGGAGCGCGCCTATGCGCTGCTCGAGCGTCTGCGCATCGCCGATGATGCACTGGTGCCGGTGAAGGAGCTGCCCTACGGCAAGCAGCGCCTGGTCGAGATCGCCATTGCGCTCGGGCTGCAGCCGACCGTGCTGCTGCTCGACGAACCGGCGGCGGGCGTTCCTTCGGCCGACAGCGCGATCATCCTCGATGTCATCGACCAGCTTCCGCGCGACATCGCCGTGCTGATCATCGAACATGACATGGAGCTGGTGTTCCGCTTCGCCCGGCGCATCACCGTTCTGGTGCAGGGGGGCATTCTGGTCGAGGGAACGCCCGCCGAGATCGCCGCCGATGCACGGGTGCGCGAGGTCTATCTCGGCGAGCGTCACCATGTCTGACTGGCTCGCATTGCACGGCGTTTCGTCGGGCTACGGCGAGACCGTCGTGCTGGACGGAATATCGCTCACCTTGCAGGAGGGCGGCGCGCTGGCCGTGCTGGGACGCAACGGCGTGGGCAAGACGACGCTGCTGGCGTCGGTGGTCGGCCATACGACGCTGCATG
Organism: uncultured Alphaproteobacteria bacterium; assembly: GCA_963739725.1. Lineage (GTDB taxonomy): Bacteria > Pseudomonadota > Alphaproteobacteria > Acetobacterales > Acetobacteraceae > JAMXLO01. The sequence continues at coordinate 15,865 of CAVUBS010000001.1, forward strand.
CCGGCCGCATCGAATTCCGCGATCAGGCGATCGAGGGCCTGCGTCCGTTCCGGCGCGCGCGTCTCGGCATTGGCTATGTTCCGCAGGAACGGGAAATCTTCCCGTCGCTGACCGTCGACGAGAACCTGTCGGTGGCCGCGCGCGCCGGCACGCGATGGACGCGCGAGCGCATCTACGACCTGCTTCCCGTCGCTTGCCGAGCGCCGGCGCAACATGGGCAATCAGCTTTCCGGCGGCGAACAGCAGATGCTCGCCATCGGGCGGGCGCTGATGGGCAATCCCGTGCTGCTGCTGCTCGACGAACCGCTGGAGGGGCTGGCGCCGGTCATCGTCGATGCGCTGCTCGCGGCGCTGCATCGCCTCCGCGAGAACGATGGCCCCGCGATGGTGCTGGTCGAACAGCATGCCCGCCTTGCACTGGCGTTTGCCGGCCGCGCGGTGATTTTGGATCGGGGGAGGATCGTTTACGATGGTGCCAGCCAGGCACTGCTGGATGATGGGCACAAATTGGCGCAGTTGATTGGCATTGGATGAAGTGCTCAGGGCTCCGCCCTGAAACCCGCCCAGGGGCTTTGCCCCCGGGACCCCCACCAAAGGCGGAGCCTTTGGAATCCATTTCTAAGGTGACGGGTTCCAAGGGCTATGCCCTTGGCGGAGTCCAGAGGCGGAGCCTCTGGTCGGGGTCCGGGGTGAAACCCCGGCCTTGACGACGCAGGAAACATGGAACCACGGTCCCGCATGCCAGCACCAACAGTTGAAGTAGGCGTCGATATCGGCGGCACGTTCACCGACATCGTCTGCCGCGCCGCCGGACAGACGATGCGCACGCTGAAGATCCCCACCACGCGTGGCGATCCCAGCCAGGCAGTGCTGAACGCCATCACGCATCTGTCGAACGACCTGGGCATCGCCCCCGCCAGCATTGCGCGCTTCCTGCACGGCACCACGATCGCCACCAACGCGGTGCTCGAACGCAAGGGCGCAAAGATCGGCCTGATCACCAGTGTGGGGTTCAAGGATATCCTGGAAATCGGCTACCAGCTTCGCCAGGACCTGCACCGGATCATGCTGGAACCGGTGACGCCGGTGTTCCTGGCGCCCGGCGCGCAGCGCAAGGAGGCGATCGAGCAGGTCTCCGCCCAGGGCGAGATCATCATCCCGCTGGACGAAGAGTCGGTGCGGCGTGCAGCGGCCGAACTTGTCGCCGATGGCGCGCAGGCAATCGCCGTCTGCTACGTGTTTTCGTTCCTGCATCCGGCGCACGAGCAGCGCACGCGCGAACTGATCGAGGCCGACCATCCGGGCGTCGCAGTCTCGCTGTCCTCCGAGGTCGATCCCGCCTTCCGCGAATACGAGCGCACCGTCGTCACCGCATTCGATGCCTACATGAAGCCCGTCGTCCGCCGCTATCTGGAGCGCTTGGAGGACGGGCTTGCCGCAGCCCGTGTCACCGCGCCGCTGCAGATGATGCAGTCGCGCGGCGGACTTGCCGGGGCGTCGGTTGCGCGACAACGACCGGTGCGGCTGTTTCTCTCCGGCCCCGCCGCGGGCGTGATCGGCGGCGCCATTGTCGGGCGGTCGTCCGGCTACCGCGACCTGATCACCATCGACGTGGGCGGCACATCCAGCGACATCGCGCTCGTTGAAGGCGCCGAACCGGTGATCCGTTCGCAGGGCAGCATCGCAGGCTTTCCGGTGCGCGTGCCGATGGTGGACGTGAATGCGATCGGCGCCGGCGGCGGGTCCATCGCCTGGCTCGATGGCGCGGGCGGGCTGCGCGTCGGACCGCACTCCGCCGGTTCCGAACCGGGGCCCGCGTGCTACGGCCGCGGCGGCGAGGACGCGACGGTCACCGATGCATCGGTCGTGCTCGGCTGGCTCGATCCGGCATTTTTCGCCGGCGGTGCGGTCGCGCTCGATCCATCGCGCGCACGTGCGGCGATCGAGCGCGGAATCGCTGCGCCGCTGGGCCTGTCCGTCGAAGACGCGGCGCTTGGCATTCATCGTGTGGTGAACGCGCAGATGGTCGAGGGCATCCGGCTGGTGTCCGTCCGCCGCGGCCTCGATCCGCGCCGCTTCACGCTGGTGGCGCTTGGTGGCGCCGGGCCGATCCACGCCACCACGCTTGCCGCCGAACTTGGCATCGGCAGTGTGCTGATCCCGCGGCATCCGGGTGTCCTTTCGGCTGCGGGCCTGCTCGCCGCGCCGATCGAACACGAGGTGGCCTCGGCATTTCCGCACCCGATCGGCGGGCTCGCCTTCGCCGATGTACGCCGCATGCTGGACGAGCTCGATCGCCGGTGCGCGCGCCTGATGGCCGAGGAGAGGATCGGCGACATGTCCGTGTCCATACGGTATTCCGCAGATGTTTGGTACATCGGTCAGTCCTACCACCTGGAAGTGCCGCTTGCGGTGGACGTGCCGGATCCGCTCGCCACGCTGTATCGCGACTTCCTGGCGCTGCACGATCGTATCTACGGCCATGCGACCGAACAGCCTGCGGCGATCGTGAACCTGCGCTCCGTGCACCGCGCCGGCGGCAGCGACCATCTGGATGAAGGCGCCTGGCGCCCGCTCGAGTTCGATCCGCGCAAACCGCCGCGCGCGATCCGGGTTGCCGGTGCGCGTGCGCCGGTGCAGGCGGCGATCTATCATCGCGCCGCAATGCCGGCCGGTCTGACATTCGCCGGACCGGCGATCGTGGAACAGGACGACACCACCACGCTGGTCGAGCCAGGCTGGCGTGGCACCGTGCTGGACAACGGCAATCTTCTGCTGACGCGAGGCTGACATGCCCAGGGACGCCAAGGACGTTGATCCGATCACGCTCGAGGTCATGCGCAACAAGCTCGATGGCATCGCCAACGAGATGCAGCTCACGCTGGTGCGCAGCGCGTTCTCCGCCATTGTGAAGGAAGGCCTCGACGCATCGGCCAGTTTGTTCACGCTGCAGGGCGAGACGCTGGCACAGGCGCTGGCAATTCCGGTGCATCTCGGCGCGCTGACCCCAATGGTCGGCCGGCTGCTGCAGACCGTGCCGTTGGACCAAATGGGCGAGGGCGACATCTGGATTTTGAACGATACGTATCTGGGCGGCACGCATCTCCCCGACATTGCGATCATGATGCCGGTGTTCGCCGACGGCCACGTGATCGCGATCAGCGCGGCGATGACGCACCATCAGGATGTCGGCGGCATGGCGCCAGGTTCAACGCCGACCAACGCGACCGAGATATTCCAGGAAGGTATTCGAATCCCGCTGCTGCAGTTCCGCCGGGGCGCCACGCTGAACGCCACCCTAATTGCGATGCTGCGGCAGAATGTGCGCCTGCCGGACGTGCTGATGGGCGATATCAACGCGCAGATCGCCGCCTGCACGACCGGCGCCCGCCGCCTCGGCGAACTTGCCGGCAGCTTCGGACGCGAGGAACTTTTGGCGCTGTTCGACGAACTGTTGAACCGCTCGGAGGTGATGACGCGCCAGGCGCTGCGCAGCCTGAAGGCCGGCACCTATCGCCACGTCGATTTCCTCGACAACGACGGCATCGAGCTCGACAAGCTGGTACGCATCGAGGTCGCGGTGACGATCGCCGACGGGCAGATGACGTGCGACTTCACCGGCACCGCATCACAGGTGCGCGGTCCGTTCAACTGCATGGCGTCCGGCCCGTATGCCGCCGCGTGCTTTGCGTTGCGTGCGGTGACCGATCCGGCGGGGCGCGTTCCCAACAACGGTGGATGTTTTCGCCCGCTCGCGTTCCTTCTGCCCGAAGGCAGCCTGGTCAATCCGCGCGAGCCCGCGCCCACCGGCTGCCGCACCTCGACGATAAAGCGCATCACGACCTGCATCCTCGGCGCGCTGCGTCAGGCCGCACCGGATCGCGTGCCGGCGGATTCCGGCAGCGAGATCGTCATCATGCATTTCGGGGGTCAGCGCTCGGACGGGCGGCGCTATGTGACGTCGCAGCTTCTGGTGTCCGGCAGTGGTGCATCGCCACATCTCGACGGCGTGGACGTGATCGAGACGGACGCCAGCAACTGCCTGAATGTTCCAGCAGAGGCGCTGATGATGGAGGCGCCGATCCGTGTGCATCGCGTGGCGTTGCATTGCGATTCCGGGGGCCCCGGCAAAAGCCGCGGCGGGTTGGGCGGCGTGTTCGAATACGAGCTGCTGGATGGCGAGGCCACCGTGACGTATCGCGGCGAACGGCATCTGTGCGAGGCGGACGGTGTTGCGGACGGCATGGCCGGCGGTCGCGCCACTGCGTTGATCCGGCGCGCGGATGGCGGTGAGGAAGTCGTCAAATCCAAAATCGTATCCACGCTGCGCAAGGGCGACCGCATGGTGATCGCGACCGCGGGCGGCGGGGGATACGGTTCGCCCACGGAGCGCGATCCGGTGGCGGTCCAGGCGGATCTGCACAACGGCAAGATCAGCCTGGAGGCGGCGCGCGAACGCTATGGGTATCGCGGCAACGCCTGAGACTGTCGGCGCATGAATGGCACATTCGTGAGCCATCCGTCATGGCGGCTTGCCCCGTCCACGTCCTCATCGCAAAGGAAAACGTGGATGGCCGGCCTTCGCCGGCCATGACGATTGGATGCAGCCGTGCGAACGGGTTATGTTCGTTGGTCTCCAGCCCGCCGGTCAGCCGCGATACATTCACGCAGCCGAAAATGCTGCACCTTGCCGAGCGCATTGCGCGGCAATTCGGTGCAAACCGAATGTCGCGCGGTACCTTGAAGCGGGCGAGCCCTGGGCGCGCAGATCGTCCTCGGCGATCTCGTTGCTCCGGCACGGAGCACCACGATGGCGAGCGGCACCTCCTGCCACTTTGGATCGGGCACGCCGATCACCGCCACTTCTGCAACGGCCGCATGCTCCAGCAGCACGCGCTCGATCTCTGCCGGATAGATGTTCTCGCCACCCGACACGATCATGTTCTTCTTGCGATCCCGGATGAAGAAATACCCATCGCGGTCGCGCGCCGCGATATCGCCGGTCCAGAACCAGCCGTCGCGCAGCGCCTCCGCCGTCGCCGCCGCGTCGCCCCAGTACTCGGTCAGAACGTTGGGACCACGCACCACCACTTCACCTGGCACGCCGGGCAGCGTGTCCCGTCCATCTTCGTCCACCACGCGTGCCTCGCAGACCAGGCCTGGCAGGCCAGTCGAGCCGCAGCGCGACAGGTCGCCGCCAAGCCGCGTGTACACCGCGATCGGGCTCGTCTCCGTCGCGCCGTACACCTGCAGCGCAGGCACGCCGCGCGCGGTGATCGCGTCAACCAGAAACTGCGGCACCAGTGTGGACCCGGTGGTGACAGCGCGCAGGCTCGACAGGTTGGTGTCGTGCCACTGCGGGTGCTCGATCAGCGCCTGGATGGTTGCGGGTACCAGCACCGTCAGGCTCGGGCGGTCCTGCGCGATCGCGTGCAGCGTATCGTCCGCCGTGAAGCGCGGATGAATGGTGACCGTCGCACCGAGGTGCAGCGCCGGCGTGGTCTGGATGTTCATGCCGCCGACATGGAACAACGGCAATACCGTCAGCACATGGTCGCTCGCTGTCATGGCGTGCATATGCTGGCTCATCACGCCGTTCCACAGCAGCGCTTCCTGGGTCAGCACTGCACCTTTTGGTCGACCAGTGGTACCCGCGGTGTAAACCAGCATTATCGGTGCGCGCCAATCCACATGCTGCTCGCGCCCGTCGCCGCTGCCAGCGTCTATCAGCGTCGCCAGATCGCTGCCAGGGTCCGGCGTGCAGTCCAGGCCGACAATCCGTGTCTCCGGCAGCACCTTCACAAGCGGCGTGCACACCGCGTCGAACGCGGCGTCGACGAACAGCGCCTTCGCCCCGGCGTCGCGCAGGATGAACACCTGTTCGGGCACCGCAAGCCGCCAGTTCAACGGCACCAGCATCGCACCCAGTCGTGCACAGGCGTAAAGCAGCGCCAGGTAGTCGGGCGCGTTCAGTGCCAGCACCGCAACCCGATCGCCGCGCTGCACGCCAAGCTGCGACTTCATCCCGCGCGCAAGTGCAGCGATGCGCGCGGAAAAAACGGCGTAGCTCCACACCTGGCCCTGAAATCGCAGGGCCGGCCTGTCGGGCGTGAAGGCGGCATTGCGCTCGATCAGATCAGCCAGATCCATCAGTCGTCTGTCTCGCCCTCCTGATACAGCGCGCCGCGGCCGATCCGCTCCAGGCAGATCTCCGCCGTCCATGGCGCCATCAGCGAGCCGCAGCGGCTGTCACGGTAGATGCGTTCAAGCGGCAGCGAGCGAAACATCGAATGCCCGCCGCAGGTGCGGATGGCGAGCCTCGCCAGATCGTTCGCCGTCTCCATTGTCGAGAACTGCGCCGCGTAGGCGCGCAGCCGCTGCTCGGGCGTCGGATCGACCCGCGCCTCGCTCACGGCCTGGAACCACAATGCCTTTGCCTGCTCCAGTTTGATGCGCATCTCCGCGACGGCGAGTTGTTTCACCGCGCTGCTCCGACGTTTGCCCGGCGGTGCACCTGCAACCTCGCCGCGCAGATAGCGCACGGTGAAATCATAGGCCGCCTGAGCCAGGCCCAGGTAGGTCGGGCTGAGCGTCAGGAACATGTGCGGCCAGCGTGACGCCGCCTGGAAATAGGTGCCGCGCGGCATGATCGCCGCATCGTGCTCGACGAAAACATCGGCGAATTCCAGGTTGCGTGAGACCGTGCCGCGCATCCCCAGCGGATCCCACGCGCCCGTCACGTGCACACCGGGCGCCTTGGCAGGCACCGCCAAATACAGTGTGTTGCGGCGCGATGCAGTGCCCTCCGGCCCAATCTCTGTCGCCAGCAGCCCGTAGTAATCGGCGTGCCCCGACAGCGAGGCGAAGATCTTCCGGCCGGTCACCAGCCACCCGCCCGCGACCGGTCGCGCCGCAGTGCCGAACGGGATCTGTCCGACGGCCGATGCATTGCCTTCCGAGAATGGCTGCGCATAGATCGCACCGTCCACCGCGATGCGCCGGAAATGGATCGCGCGCCGGCGTTCGTGCTCGGCGCGCATCGCAGCGTCCATGTCGAGGTCGTCGGCAATCTTCCCCGCCCACATTGTGGAACAGACATGCATGTTCCAGGTGAGCGCGGTGGCGCCGCAATGCCGTGCGATCTCCGCTGCCGCCAGCGCATAGGTCCGATAATCCGCGCCAAGGCCGCCATGCGACTGCGGAATGCAGATCGCCAGCAGACCCGCCGCATGCAGGTCGCGGTAGTTCTCGGTGGGGAAGCTGGCATCGCGATCGTGGGCCGGCGCGCGCGGGGCAAATTTCTCCGCCGCCAACAGGCGCGCCCGCTCGATCAGCGCTGACGCCTCGCCGGTCAGGCGGAATGCGTCCGGATCGAAAATCGGTGCGTCTGGCAACTTGGTCATGTTACGGCATTGCTATAGCGCTCAGGGCTCCGCCCTGAAACCCGCCCGAGGGCTTTGCCCCCGGGACCCCCACCAAAGGCGGAGCCTTTGGGATCCATTACTAAAGTAAAGGGTTCCAAGGGCTGCGCCCTTGGCGGAGTCCAGAGGCGGAGCCTCTGGTGGGGTTCGGGGTGAAACCCCGAGCGCCGCTGCGGCCGACAAATTGACTCGGTTTCAGCCCGGTGCCTAAGCTTCATCCAAACCACAAAAACGTTGCGTCGCCGTGACCCCAACGGGTCCAGGGAGAAAATGAATGAAGCGTCTGCGCTCGGTTGCGACTGCCCTTCTGGCATTGCTGGGGTTGGCCCTGTGGGGGCCGGGGGCGCGTGCCGCCGATGCCACCATCAAGATCGGCTACATCGACCCGTTCTCGGGCGCCTTCGCCCAGGGCGGCGACGCCAGCCTGAAGATGTTCCAGTTCATTATTGACTACATCAACGACAAGGGCGGCGCGCTCGGCAAGAAGTTCGAGCTGGTCACCTTCGACGACAAGCTGCAGCCAGCAGAGGCGCTGATCGCGCTGAAGAGCGTCATCGACCAGAACCTGCCGTTCGTCATGTCGTGCGTCGGCTCCAATGTCGGCTCGGCGCTGATCGACGCGGTGACCAAGCACAACACCCGCAACCCCGACGCCCGCCTGCTGCAGATCAACTGTGGCCAGCTGGCGACCGAGCTCACCAACGAGCAGTGCAGCTTCTGGCATTTCCGCTTCGTCGGCAGCGTGGAGATGCGCGCGGTGGCGCGGATCAAGTCGCTGCCGCAGTCGGTGAAGTCGGTCTACCTGCTCAACCAGGATTACCTGTTCGGCCAGTCGATCGAGAAGGACACCAAGCGGTTCCTCGGCCAGTATCGTCCCGACATCAAGATCGTCGCCGACGAGTTCATCCCGCTGATGCAGATCAAGGATTTCTCGCCGTATATCACCAAGATCAAGGCGTCCGGCGCGCAGTCGCTGCTCACCGGAAACTATGGGCCTGACCTGAACCTGCTGATCAAGGCCGGCGTCGATGCCGGGCTCGACATCCGCTACGACGCCTATCTTGCGCATGTGATCGGCGCCGCGACGGCGATCGGCGCGAACGGCGAGGGCAGGCTCACCTCGGTCATGGAAGACCATGAGAACGTCCCGGTGGAGGAGAACAACCCCGAGGCCGCGGAATTCTTCAAGCGCTGGCGGGCAACGCACGACTTCAGCTTCATAGCACTGCCGAGCGTTACGCAGTTCGACATGCTGGCTCGTGCGATCAACAAGGCCGGTACCACCGATGCGCTGCAGGTCGCGCTGGCACTCGAGGGCATGGAGCAGAAGGACCTGTTCGGCGTCACCAACATCATGCGCAAGGACGACCACCAGCTGCTGCACCCGTATTACGAAGCGGTGTTCACCAAGAACGTGAAATTCGACTCGGAGGGGACCGGGCTTGGCTGGAAGACCGAGTTCAAGGTGCCGGTCGCCGACGAAACGCTGCCGACCACGTGCAAAATGAAGCGGCCGTCGTCGTAGCCGCACCGCATCGCCCGGCGAGGTCATCATGCAGATCGGCCTGATTTCACTGCTCGATGGCCTGGTCTACGGCATGCTGCTGTTCATGCTGGCGAGCGGGCTGACATTGATCCTCAGCATGATGGGCGTGCTGAACTTCGCCCACGCCAGCATCTATATGCTCGGCGCCTACTTCGCCTACCAGATCAGCCGCTGGGTGGGCTTCTGGCCGGCCTTCGTGCTGGCGCCGCTGCTGTGCGGCGCGATCGGCGCGGCGATCGAGGTGTGGGGACTGCGGCGCGTCCATCACAACGGGCATATCGCCGAGCTGCTGTTCACCTTCGGCCTGGTGTTCATCATCGGCCGCGCCGTGCAGATGGCGTGGGGCATGCTGCCGATGCCGTACCGCGTGCCGGCCTCGCTCGATTTCCCGCTGTTCTCCGTCTACGGCGAGAATTTTCCGGCGTATCGCGGCTTCATGCTGCTGGTGTCGGCGGGCATGCTGTTCACCACGTGGCTGCTGCTGAAGAAGACCCGCATCGGGCTGATCATCCAGGCCGCACTCACCCATCCCGGCATGGTCAGCGCGCTGGGACACAACGTGCCGCGGGTCTTCACCATCGTGTTCGCCGGCGGCTCGCTGCTCGCCGGGCTCGCCGGGGTGATCGCCGGCAACTACTTCACCACCGAATCCGGCATGGCGGACGCGATGGGGCCGATCGTGTTCGTCGTGGTGATCTTCGGCGGCCTGGGATCGCTCGCCGGCTGTTTCATCGCGTCCATCCTGATGGGCATGGTGCAGACATTCTCCGTGGTGATGGACTGGTCCTTCGCCGACCTGCTCAGTCCGCTCGGCATCACGCTCGCCGCGAATGATCTGCTCGGCGAGATCCTCACCATCCCGGTGTCGCGCATCGGGCCGCTGGTGCCGTACGCGCTGCTGATCCTGATCCTGCTGTTCCGTCCGCGCGGCCTGCTGGGCACCCGCGAGACATGAGCGACGCCGCCGAAACCCCGAACGTCCGCGTCCTGCCGGCGCGCCACGCCACGGCACGGACCATCCGCACCTGGCCGTGGCTCGTCGCACTGGTGGTTTCGGTCGGACTGCCCTGGCTGTTCTACGACTGGCAGCACGCGCGGCATGCCGGATTCGTGGTGTCGATGCTGAGCCAGACCGGCATGATGATCATCTTCGCGCTGTCGTTCAACATGCTGATGGGCCAGGCGGGGCTGCTGTCGTTCTGCCATTCCGTGCTGTTCGGCCTGGCCGGCTATTCGACCGTGCATTTCCTGGATGCCGCCGGCGCCGGACAGCTGCCCGTGCCGATGGAGCTGATGCCCCTGCTCGCGGGCCTGAGCGGCCTCGGGTTCGCCATCGTGTTCGGCTACATGGCGACCAAGCAGCGTTCCACGGCCTTTGCGATGATCACGCTCGGCATCGTCCAGCTCGTCACCACGGCGGCGACGATGTTCCATCATTTCTTCGGCGGCGAGGGCGGCATCAAGACCGACCGCGTGATCGGCAACAGCCTGTTCGGTTTTGAATACGCCCAGTCGATCGAGGTCTATTACCTCATCGTGGCCTGGATGATGATCGCCGCGGTCGGCATGTATTTCCACACTGCGACGCCGCTCGGCCGCATGGCGAATGCCTGCCGCGACAACCATGAACGCGCGCAGTTCGTCGGCTACGATCCGCGCATCGTGCGCTTCCAGCAGTTCGCCGTCTCCGGCTTCTATGCCGGGATTGCGGGCGGGCTGTTCGCCATCACCTACGAGATCGTCACCTTCGATGCCGTCGCCGCACCGCTGGCGGCGAATGCGCTGCTGATGGCCTATATCGGCGGCGCCACGACGTTCTTCGGTCCCGTGCTCGGCGCGATCCTGATCACGCTGATGCAGAGCGGCGTCTCGCTGATGTCGAACTCCTGGCTGATCTATGTCGGCGTGCTGTTCATCGCGATGGTCACCTTCGCGCCGACCGGCCTCACCGGCATCGTCCTGGAACACGCGCCGATCGCGCGCGCCGGGCTGCTGCACCGGCTGGCACTGCCCTATCTGCGCATTCTGGTCCCGGGGCTGATCGTGCTGTTCGGCTTCGTCGGGCTGGTGGAACTGGCGTCGTTCCTCACGATCGGCATGGCGCAGGGTCGGCGGCTCGCGCTGTTCGGCCGGACGATCGACATCTACGGCGCCACGCCCTGGCTGGTGTCGCTCGCCTGCCTGCTGGGCGGCGGGTTCTGGCTCTCGCGCGAGGCGCGTCGTTTCAAGCAGGTCTGGGACGGCGTGATGGAAGCCGCGCGGCCGGGCGGATCGCGGTGAGCCCGCCCGGTCTCTCGCTTGCCGGCGTCACCAAGAATTTCGGCCAGACGGAGATCATCCGCGGGGTCAGCATGAACGTCGCGGCGGGCGAGCGTCACGCGCTGATCGGGCCCAACGGCGCCGGCAAGACCACGCTGTTCAACCTGATCAGCGGGCGGTTCCCGATCACCTCGGGCGAGATCCGGCTGGATGCGAAGCGACTGGACGGATTGCCGCCGCATCGCATCAACCGGCTGGGCCTGTCGCGCAGCTTCCAGATCACCTCGATCTTTCATCGGCTCAGCGTGTTCGAGAATATCCGCTGCAGCCTGCTGTGGAGCCGCGGCTACCGGTATTCGTTCTGGCACGCGCTCGGCCGGCAGCGTGCGCTGAACGCGGAGACGGAGCGGCTGCTGGAGGAGCTCAACCTGGCCGACCGGCGCGACGTGCAGGCGGGGCTGCTGTCGTATGCCGAGCAGCGCGCGCTGGAGATCGGCATGACGATTGCGGGCGGGGCCAGCATGATCCTGCTCGACGAGCCGACGGCCGGGATGAGCCACAGCGAGACGGAATACGCGGTGGCGCTGATCCGCCGCGTGACGCAGGGCAAGACCTTGGTGATGGTCGAGCACGACATGCGGGTGGTGTTCGACCTCGCCGACACGATCACCGTGCTGGTCTACGGCAAGGTGATCGCGTCCGGCCCACCGGTGGAGATCCGCGCCAACCGCGCGGTGCAGGAAGCGTATCTGGGGGCGATCGCGGCATGAGGGGATGCGGGCAGCTTCCCACCGGCGCCGGCGCAGCGCCCCCTCGCCGCCCCGAGGGGCGGAGAGGGTCGGGGAGAGGTGGGGCTGCGACGGTCGCGCGTCGCCGGCTGTGGGGCGGCGGTTGGAAGCGTCCCCCGCCTCAACCCGGCCCTCTCCACCCCCCGGGGTGGAGAGGGAGATGTGGCGGCTTGGGGTGCGGGTGATGCTCGAGGTCCGCGATCTGCACGCCTTTTACGGCAAAAGCCACATCCTCCAGGGCGTCGACCTCTCGGTGAACGAGGGGGAGATCGTCAGCCTGCTCGGTCGCAACGGCGTCGGGCGGTCCACCACCTGCAAGGCGATCATGGGCCTCGTGGACCCGGTCGGCACGGTGCGCTACCGCGGCCGCGACATCGCCGGGCTGCGCGCCAATCTGGTCGCCAAGGCCGGCATCGGCTACGTGCCGGAGGACCGCCAGATCTTCCCCACCCTCACGGTGCGGCAGAACCTGATGCTGGGCCTCAAGCGCGCCGGCCGATTCGGGCGCTGGAACTTCGACGACGTGTTCCGGCTGTTCCCCAACCTCGCCGAGCGCCAGAACAACCCCGCCGGCGTGCTGTCCGGCGGCGAGCAGCAGATGCTGACCATGTGCCGCACGCTGATGGGCGATCCGGACCTGATCCTGATCGACGAGCCGACCGAGGGCCTGGCGCCGATGCTGGTCGAGCAGGTCGGCCACCTGCTGGAGGAGATCGCCCGGCGCGGCGTGTCGATCCTGCTGGTGGAGCAGAAGCTGACCATCGCGATGCGGATATCGCGGCGGCTCTACGTGATGGGCCATGGCCGAATCGTGTTCGAGGGCACGCCGGCCGATATCGCGGCCAACAGCGACGTCCGCAGGGAGTGGCTGGAGGTCTGAATCGCCTCCCGGGCGGCCATTCCGGGCACAATTGGTAAAAAATTCAACTCCCCGTGATTGATTTGTTGACGTTCCCGTGATCGCCGTGCTTTGTTGCGCTGTTAGCCAGCAGGGGGCAGTCGGCATGTGGGCACGGTATCAGAGCATGCGGCTGTCCAATCGGTTGCTGTTGATCGTTTTGACCTGCCTGGTGCCCATCATGGCCCTGGTGGTCTGGGTCGAATACAGCCACTGGGCCGAACGCCGGGCACAGCTTGGCGATCTGGCGCAGCAGCAGGCTGAGTTGCTGAACGGCGACATCGCCAGCATCGCCGACGGCGCACGCGTCCTGCTCAGCACGGCAGCCGAATTCCGGGTGTTTCGCCGCGACCTGACACCCTCCTGCAACGAACGCCTGGTCAGTATCCAGCGCGACCTGCCGATGTTTGCCTTCGTCGCCGTGGTCGATGCCGGCGGCAACGTGCTGTGCGCGTCCAGGCCCGGCCTGCGCGAGAGCGGCGGCGAAACACCCGCATGGCTGCAGGAGGCGATCGCCGCGACCGACTTCTCGGTGGGTCGCTATGCAACCTCGCCGGCCCTGGATTCCGCGTTCCTGCCGTTTGCCCTTCCGCTCCCCGAGACCGACGCGGAGCACCGGCGATTTCTCGTCACCGGCCTGGACCTGTCGTGGCTGGCACAGCATCTGCAGCAGGTCCGGCAGACCGGGTCGCGCTTCCTCGCCGGCACCGTGCTGTCGCTGACCGATCGTGACGGAACCATCCTGGCACGCGCGCCCGCGCACGACACGAACGTCGGCAAGCACCTCCCGCCGGCGGCGCTGCAGATGGTCAATGCCGCGCAGCCGGGCGTCATGCGGCTGAAGAGCGTCGACGGCACGGAGCGGGTGTTCGGCTTCATCCCGACGGCGAAATCGCGCTATCACCTGATGGTCGCGATCGGCTTCTACGAGCCCGATCTGATGACCGACATCAATCGCGCCAGCCTGCGCGGCGGCCTGCTGCTGGGCGCCGTGACCATCCTCGCCTTCCTCGTCACGCTGTTCGTCGCGCGGCGCTTCGTCGGGCGGCCGACACGCGAACTGCTCGAGGCGGCGCGCCGGTGGCGGGCCGGCGACCTCACGGCGCGCGCACCCGGCCAGGACGAAACGTCCGAGTTCGGCCAGATCGCCACCGCCTACAACGATCTGGCCCGCACGCTGGCCCACCGCGAGGAGGAACTGCGGGGGCACGCCGAGGCGATGGAAGCCAGGGTGGCGGAACGGACCCGGGAGCTGCTGGTCACCAACAACCGGCTCCAGGTGGAGATTGCCGAGCGGCAGAACACCGAGGCCGCCCTCGTGCAGTCGCAGAAGCTCCAGGCGGTCGGACAGCTCGCCGGCGGCATTGCGCATGACTTCAACAATCTGCTGGCAACCGTGCAGGGCAGCCTCGATCTGCTGGCGCGCAACGTCCAGCCGGAGCAGAAACGCCAGCGCGCCTGGATCGAGCGCGCTTCGGGCGCGGTGTTCCGCGGCGCCCAGCTGACCGGCCGCCTGCTGTCGTTCTCGCGTCGCCAGCGGCTTGTCGTCGAGGCGTCGGATGTGGACCGGCTGGTGCGCGATCTCGTGCCGCTGCTGCGGACCTGCACGCACGGGCAGCGGATCCGCATCGATACCGCGCTCGGCGCCAATCTGTGGCCGGCGATGGTCGAGGCAAGCCAGGTGGAGGCGGCCATCCTGAACCTGGCCTTGAACGCGCGTGATGCGATGGCGGATGGCGGTGTGCTGACGATCGCCACCGGCAACAAGGTCGTCGCCGATGCAGCCACCGCTGACCTTGCGCCGGGCGACTATATCGCGATCACCGTGTCCGACACGGGCGTCGGCATGACGGAGGAGGTGGCGCAGCGCGCGTTCGAGCCGTTCTTCACCACCAAGGGGCTCTCCGGTTCCGGCCTCGGCCTGAGCCAGGTGTTCGCCATGGTGCGCGAAGCCGGCGGCACCGTGGAGCTCGTGACGGCGGTGGACCGTGGCACGTCGCTGACATTGCTGCTGCCGCGCGCCGCCGAGATGCCGAAACTGGATCGTCCGAATATCGTCGAGCGGAGGCCGCAATCGAAGCTGCCGGTGCTGGTCGCCGATGACGATCCGGAGGTGCTGCAGGTCACCGCGGAAATGCTGCGCCAGCTCGGCTACAGCGTCACCATGGCGAATTGCGGCCAGGAGGCGCTGGAATTGCTCGAAGCGGAGCCGGCGATCGTCGTGCTCGACTATGCGATGCCGTCGATGACCGGGCTCGAGGTGGCGGCGACCATGCGCGCCCGTGGCTTCAGCGGGCCGATCATCCTCGCGACCGGCTATGCCGATCTGAGCGAGGGCGAGCAGTTCGAGCTGGACGCGCTGCAGGGCGTGCTGAACAAGCCCTACTCGATCCGCGATCTGGAAGCGCTGATGACGCGCGTCGAGGCGGACGTGTCGTACTACGTGGAAGAGGCATCGCTGGAGACCGCGAGCTGATCACCAGCCCCGCATTCCATGGGGGTCAGGCGGCGAGCGTCTTGCGCATGAAGACGCGCTCGACGCCCGGCATGCTGGCGATGCGGCCGAATTCCTCCCAGCCGTGACGGGCGTAGAACGCGGGCGCCTGGATGTTGATGGTGATCAGCACCGCGGCGCGACAGCCGCGGCGCATCGCTTCCTCCTCCGCCATGCGCAGTGTCCGGCCGCCGATGCCCGAACGCCGCAGATGCTCCGGCAGGTAGAACAGGTCGAGGAAGAATAACCCCAGCGTGGTGCGCCCAAGCAGACCGCCGACCGGTTCGCCGGTGTCCGGGTCCTGCACGGCGACCGCCAGCGCGCGCCCGTCGCGCACGCCGGTCTGCGCAGCGTTGTACTCGGCCAGGCCGGCTTCCAGCACCGTCTCCAGGCGTGGATCCGGGTCGTCGGTGAGTGTGATCATGGCTTCGTTCCCATCGCATCGCCGCGCGCCATGGCCGGCGGCCACCGACAGCGTTCAGCCAGCGATATCGTTGGCGGGATTTTGAGTCAGCGGCGCTTGTCCGGGAACAGGTATGCGACGGTCACGAACAGTGCCGTGACGAAGATCACGCCGCCAACCAGGCCGCCCACCCACGACCGGTGGCTCAGCGTCGCAACCATCATCCAGCCTGCGGCCACCAGCCCGCCGAGGTGAAGGCCGACACCGGCCCAGGGCGGCATGCTGCCGGCGGTGTCGCTGCGGCGGATTTTCAGGACAATTGGGTGCAGCATTGCCGCATCCTAGCGACCGCGGCGGGAGATAGACAGATGCGGCGGGCCGACCGGCTGTTCGACATCATCCAGCGCCTGCGCACCGCCAGCCGGCCGATGACGGCGGCCGCGCTGGCCGACGAACTGGAGGTCACGGTCCGCACCGTCTATCGTGATGTAGCGACGCTGCAGGCGCGGCGCGTGCCGATCGATGGCGCGCCCGGCATCGGCTACGTGCTGCGGCGCGGCTTCGACCTGCCGCCGCTGATGTTCACCACCGAGGAGATCGAGGCGATCGCCGTGGGTGCGCGCCTGGTCAGCCGCACCGGCGACCCGGCATTGCAGGACGCGGCCGAGAGCGTGCTGTCGAAGGTGACGGTCATACTGCCCGAGGCGTTGCGCGCGCAGCTTGTCGCGGCGCCGATCTATGTCTCGCGCGCCGGGGCGCCGGTCGCCGAGGGCGTCGATCTCTCGGCCGTGCGCCAAGCGATCCGCGACGAGCGCAAGCTGCGCATCGCCTACGCCGACGAGAAGGGCGAGCGCACGGATCGCATCATCTGGCCGATCGCGGTGGCGTATTACGTGCAGGCGACGCTGATCGGAGCCTGGTGCGAGTTGCGGCAGGACTACCGGCATTTCCGAGCCGACCGAATCGCTTCGGTGGTGGTGCTGGACGAGCGATATCCGTCGGACAACGGCCGGCTGATGGCGGAGTGGCTGCAGCTGCGAGCCTGAGCGGACCACCGATCCCGCACAGACCATCCGCCAAATTGATCGGAGGTGCTGCGCTCCACTCTGCGCACGAAGGCCACACCGCCTCCCCCACCGCGTGAGAGAGGGAGGAAACGCCCCATCTACCGCGGCGTCAGCACCATCACCATCTGGCGGTTCTCCATACGCGGCATCTGCTCCACCTTGGACGTGGGATCCATCTCGGTCCGGATCCGCTCCAGCACGCGAACCCCGATCTCCTGGTGCGCCATCTCGCGGCCACGGAACCGCAGCGTCACCTTGACCTTGTCGCCCTCCTCGATGAACGACTTCATGGCGCGCATCTTCACCTGATAGTCGTTCTCGTCGATGTTCGGGCGGACCTTGATCTCCTTGATCTCGATGACCTTCTGCTTTTTCTTGGCCTCGTTCTTCTTCTTCTGCAGCTCGTACTTGTACTTGCCGAAGTCCAGGATCTTCACTACCGGCGGATCGGCGTTCGGGCTGATCTCCAGCAGGTCCAGACCGACGGCCTGGGCTCGCAGCCAGGCGTCGCGGGCGCTCATGACGCCCTGCATCTCCCCCTCCGCGTCGATCAGCCGCACCTGAGGGGCGCGGATCTCGTCGTTCACACGGGGCCCGTCGCGGGTGGGCGGAGCAGTCATTGGTCCTCTTGCTATGGTATTCTCCTGTCGTTGTTGCACTGAATCGGGCGGGGAGTTCCCAGCCCAGGCCGAGTTTCGCTCATTCGACCGTTGCGGATCAAGCAAACTCCGCCAGAGCGGCCGTTTCTCTCAGATCGGGCGGCGTGGCCTCGGCTGCAAGCCGGCGCACCGCCTCGTCCAGCTTCAACACCTCCTGTGCATCGCCGCCGAGGCGCCGCAGGGCGACGGTCCGCTGCTCGGCCTCGCGGCGTCCGACCACGGCCAGGACCGGCACATGCGCCAGGCTGTGTTCGCGCACCTTGGCGTTGATCTTCTGGTTGGAGAGGTCGATCTCCACCCCCAGCCCCGCCGCACGCATCGCCGCGGCCACCTCGCGCGCATACGGGTCGGCGTCCGCGACGATGGTGGCCACCACCGCCTGCACGGGCGCCAGCCAGAGCGGGAAGCGGCCGGCATACTGCTCGATCACGATGCCCAGGAACCGCTCGAAGCTGCCCATGATGGCGCGGTGCAGCATGACCGGGGTATGGCGGGCGCCGTCCTCGCCGACATATTCCGCGTCCAGCCGCTCCGGCGTGTTGAAGTCGACCTGGAGCGTGCCGCACTGCCAGTCGCGCCCGATCGCGTCGCGCAGCACGAACTCGAGCTTGGGGCCGTAGAACGCGCCCTCGCCGGGGTTCAGCGTGTAGTCGACGCCGGCGGTGGCGCAGGCTTCCTTGAGCGCGGCCTCGGCATGGTCCCAGACCGCGTCCGAGCCCACCCGCAGCGCCGGGCGGTCGGAGAATTTCACGGAGAACTCGGGGAAGCCGAAGTCGCGGTAGATCAACGACAGCAGTTCGACGAACCGCACCGTCTCGGCGGCGATCTGCTGCTCGGTGCAGAAGATGTGCGCGTCGTCCTGGGTGAACTGGCGCACCCGCATGATGCCGTGCATCGCACCGGACGGCTCGTAGCGATGGCAGGAGCCGAATTCGGCCAGCCGCAGCGGCAATTCGCGGTAGGAGCGCAGGCCCTGGCGGAAGATCAGGATATGGCACGGGCAGTTCATCGGCTTCAGCGCCAGGACCTTGTTCTCGTCCTCCACCTGGGCCACGAACATGTTCTGGCGGAATTTCTCCCAATGCCCGGAGCGCTCCCACAGCGAGCGATCGACCAGCTGCGGGGTCTTCACCTCCTGGTAGCCGGCCGCATCCAGCCGCCGGCGCATATACGCCTCGGCGGCGAGGTACAGCTTCCAGCCCTTGGGATGCCAGAACACGCTGCCGACGGCTTCCTCCTGGAGGTGGAACAGGTCCATCTCCTTGCCGATGCGGCGGTGGTCGCGGCGCTCCGCCTCCTCCAGCATATTCAGGTAGGCGTCCAGCTCCTTCTGGTCGCGCCAGGCGGTGCCGTAGATGCGCGACAGCATGGCGTTGCGGTGGTCGCCCCGCCAATAGGCGCCGGCCACCTTCATCAGCTTGAACGCCGGCCCGACATCGGCGGTGGAGCGCATGTGCGGGCCGCGGCAGAGGTCCACCCAGTTGCCCTGGCGATACAGCGTGATGGTCTCGTCGCGCGGCAGGTCCTGGATGATCTCCGCCTTGTATTTCTCGCCCTTGTCGTCGAAGAAACGAATCGCCTCCTCGCGGTCGATGACCTGGCGGACGAATTTTTCGCCGCGCGCGACGATCTCGCGCATCTTGGCCTCGATCGGCGCGAAATCCTCCGGCGTGAACGGCTCGTTGCGGGCGAAATCGTAATAGAACCCGTCGGCGATGGCCGGGCCGATGGTCACCTGGGTGCCGGGATATAGTTCCTGCACCGCCTCGGCGAGCACATGCGCCGCGTCGTGGCGGATCAGCCCCAGCGCGTCGGGGTCGCGGCGGGTGACGAACACGAGGTCCGCGTCGTGGTCGATCTCGGTCGCCAGGTCGACCAGCCGGCCGTCGACCTTCATGGCCAGGGCGGCGCGGGCGAGGCCGGGACCGATCGCCGCTGCCACCGTCGTGCCCGTCACCGGCCCGTCGAAGCGGAGCACGGATCTGTCGGGCAGGGTGATGGCGGGCATCGGTTTCGGCTCCTCCTTTGAGCGGGATGCTGTCTATGGCGTCACGTGGCGGTCGCTGCAACCCCGACGAGCAGTTCGTCGTAAACCGCCAGGGTCGCCGCCTGCATGGCCGCGACAGTATAGCCGCGTTGCACGGCGGCGCGCGCCTGAATTCCCATCTCGGCGCGTGCCGATGCGGGCATCGCCAGCACCTGCTCGATCGCTGCCGCCAGTGCGCCGGGATCGCCCGGCGGCACGCGCCAGCCGGTCACGCCGTGCTCGATGGTCTCGACCGGCCCGCCGAGGTCCGAGGCGATCACCGGCCGTCCCATCGCCTGCGCCTCGATCACCACGCGGCCGAACGCCTCCGGCTCGGTGGAGGCGTGCACCACGACGTCGGCCAGCATCAGCGCCGCCGGCATGTCGTCGCACTCGCCGGCGAGGCGCAGCCGGTCGGCGACGCCCAGCGCTTCGGCCTGGCGGACCAGCTGGGCGGCATAGCGCCGGCGACCCTGGTCGGAGCCCACCAGCACGCAGCAGACGTCGCGCCGCGCCAGCCGGGCGAGCGCCTCGATCAGCACCGCCTGGCCCTTCCAGCGCGTCAGACGTCCGGGGAGAAGGACAACCGGCGCACCCTCGGGCAGGCGCCACGCGCGCTCCAGCCGCGCCATCCGGTCGCCGGAGACGGTGTCCGGATCGAACACCGCCGGGTCCACGCCGCGCGGGATCACCCGGATGCGGGCGGGGTCGGTGCCATGTCGTGCCATGATCAGGTCGGCGATGAAGCGGCTGGCGACGATCACCCGCTCGCCTTTCGCCATGACTGCGTTGTAGCGCCGCTTGAACGGCAGGTCCTCGCCGTAGGTGCCGTGGTAGGTCGTCACGAAATGTGCCCCGGTGCGCCGGCAGGCCAGCCACGCGGACCAGGCCGGCGCGCGCGACCGGGCATGCACGATGGCCACACGCTCGGACCGGACCAGGTCGGCGATCAGCGCGGCATTGCGCCAGATCGTCAGCGGATTTTTGCTGTCGAGCGGCAGCGTCACGTGGCGTCCGCCGGCCCTGGTCACCGCCGCAACCATGCGCCCGCCGGCGCTCGCGACCAGCGCGATCCCACCGCGCTTCGGCGATCGCCCGCGTGATCTCCACCGTGCCGCGTTCCACGCCGCCGGTGACCAGCGAGGGCAGCACCTGGAGGACGGCGATGTTGCTCAGGTCGGCCTGCATGATTAGATTTGCACGCGTCTTCTTACCCGTGGAGCGCTGCCCATGCGTACGCCTCTATACAACGCGAACGCACGCCGCAAGACGGTCAGCATCACGCTGAACGCCGACCTTGTCGCCAGGGCCTCCGCGCTGGGCATCAATATCTCACGGACCGCCGAAGCCGCCGTCATCGAGGCCTTCGAGGCAGCCGAGAAGGCAACGATCCGCGAAGAGATACGCGAAGCCACCCGGATGGTGGACGAATACGTGGCGATCCATGGCATGCCCTTCGACGACTGGGCGAACGAGGCGTCGTCCTCCGATGAAGCCGATCATGCAGCATGATCTGTACACCAATCCAAATGCTCGTTCGCGCGGCGCCTTTCCCCTCGTCGTCGTCCTGCAGGCAGACGCCACCGAGGGTGATACCAGGTTGGTCGCGCCTCTCGCGCCGCACGTCGGACCACTTGCGCGGACCGCGAGCCGCGCGCTGCCGCTGATCGATCATGACCAGAAGCGCTACGCTGTGACGTTGCCGCTGATCAGTTCGCTGCCGCAACGTCAACTGAGGGACGCCGTTGGCTCGCTGGCGGCTCATCGCGACGACATCACGCGCGCTTTGGACTGGCTGTTCTTCGGGATCTGATCGCATGGAAACCACCGGACGGCTCGACCGCGGCGACGGCGTGGAACTGGCCTGGGCACGGCTGGATGGCCGGAGCCCCACCGTGGTCTTCCTGCCGGGCTTCCGCAGCGACATGACCGGCGACAAGGCGACCGCGCTGGCGGCGTTCTGCGCCGAACGCGGCCAGGCCATGCTTCGGTTCGACTACTCCGGGCATGGTTCCAGCGGCGGCCGGTTCGAGGACGGCACGATCGGCCGCTGGACCGAGGATGCGCTGGCCGTGATCGACCGGCTGAGCGGGGCTGAGAAGCTGGTCCTGGTCGGCTCCTCGATGGGCGGCTGGATCGCGCTGCTCGCCGCGCTGCGCCCGCCCGGACCGCGTCGCCGCGCTGATCGGCATCGCCGCTGCGCCCGACTTCACCGAGACGCTGATGTGGGAGGCGATGACCTTCGAGGAACGCGCCACGCTCATGCGCGATGGGGTCCTGCATGTGCCGAGCCAGTACGGCGAGCCCTATCCCGATCACGCGCGCGCTGATCGAGGATGGCCGCACGCACCTGGTGCTGAACGGCCCGATCGCGATCGATTGTCCGGTGCGCCTGCTGCACGGCCAGCAGGATCCCGACGTGCCGTGGGAGATGGCGCTTCGCATCGCCGAGCAGGTGACCAGCCAGGACGTGGAGGTGATTCTGGTGAAGGATGGCGACCATCGGCTGTCGCGGCCGCACGACCTGGCACTGCTATGCCGCACCCTCGGCGCGCTCCTCGGCCCGCTCATGGGCCGTCAGCGGCGAGGATGGCGCGTAGCCCTTCGCGATAGGTCGGATAGCGCCAGCGCAGGCCCAGCGCCTGCTGCGTCCGCCGGCTGGAGACCTTGCGGTTCTCGGCCCAGAAGCTGCGCGCCATCGGGCTCATCGCATCGGCCAACTGCTCGAACGGCACGGCCGGCGGGGGCGGAACGCCCAGCAGCCGTGCCGCCTCGGCCACCACGTCGGCACTTTCCGCCGGTTCGTCGTCGGCCAGGTTCAGAACGCGTGCACCACGGGTTCGCTCCTGGCACATGGCGGCCAGCACGGCGCGCACGATGTCGTCGCGATGGATCCGGCCGAAGGCGTGACCAGGCTTGATGACACGCCGCGCGTTGCCGGCGCGCAGATCGTCGAACGCCGAGCGCCCAGGGCCGTAGATACCGGCCAGGCGGAAGATGTCGACCGCACAGCGATCGGCAAAGCGTCGCCACGCTTCTTCCGCAGCCAACCGCCGCCGGCTGCGATCCGACACCGGGGCGGGCGCGGTATCCTCGTCCACCCAGGCGCCGCCGCGATCGCCGTACACGCCGGTCGTGGAGAGATAGCCGATCCAGCGCAGACCCGATGCTGCCGCGATCGCGTCGCCGTAGCGCGACAACACTGGATCCCCCGAGCCGTCGGGCGGTACGGTGCTCAGCAGATGCGTCGCATGCGCGATAGCCGATGCAGCGTTCGCGAAATCGACGCTTGTGATTGCGCCACTCTGCGTTGCCGCCGGAGAACGCGTGGTTCCCATGACGGCAAAGCCGGCCGCCGCCGCGGCGTCTGCGACGGCGCACCCCACGTAGCCAAGTCCGAACACGAGAAGACGCGATCCACGCAATGCATCAACCGCCATTGCAAACTCCCTCTCCGCCCCTTGGGGCGGAGAGGGCCGGGATGAGGTGGGGCTGATTGCCGCAGCAACAACTGACCGTCACGGCAGGCCGCGGACCGCACGTTCCGTCCCCCACCTCACCCTGACCCTCTCCGCCCCCGAGGGCGGAGAGGGAAAGCGGAGCGCCCGCATCAGAAATCCAGATCGGCGTAATGCGCCGGCACGGCCATGCCGGGCACGCGGTCGGCCAGCACGCCGCGGAAGCAGGGCCGCGACTTGATGCGCGCATACCAGTCCCTCGCCGGCTGCGACATGTTCCAGTCCACATCGCCGATGAAGTCGAGGCACGAAAGATGCGCCGCCGCCGTGAAGTCGGCCAGCGAGATCGCGCTGCCCGCCAGCCATTTGCGCGTCTCCGCCAACCACCCGAGATAGTCCAGATGATAGCGCAGCGCGATGTAGCCGGTGCGGATCGCCTGCGCATCGGGATTGCCGCGGCCTGCCATGCGCTTCATGAACTTTTCGCCGAGCAGGTTGCGGGTGACCTCGGTGGCGAACTTGCCGTCGAACCACGCGACCAGCCTGCCGCGCCTCGACGCGCTCGGCCATTGTCCGTCCGAGCAGCGCCGTGTCGGGGTACGCCTCTTCCAGGTATTCGCAGATCACCCCGGAATCGGGGATGGCGACGCTGTCCTCGTCCACCAGCGTCGGCACGGTGCCGGCCGGATTCAGCTCCAGATACTCGGGCCGGCGCTCCCAGACCTTCTCCAGACGGAGATCGAACGGCAGCCGCTTCTCCGCGAGCACGAGACGCACCTTGCGCGAGAACGGCGACAACGGGAGGTGATAGAGTGTCCGCATCGGCGTCGCTTATCGCACCAGGTGCCGCGTCGCGCCAAGCCGGCGCATCGCGGTCTTCGGGCGGACTTCGGGCAGACTTCGGCCGGTCCTACGGGCGGCGCTTCGGCTAGAATGACAGGTCCGTCCGCCCTACCGGTCGCGTCCGCCGGCAGCACCGGCCGGCGTCCGCCGCCAGGCTGGAACCGGCGCAGATAGGTGGGAACCACCAATTCCACCGGCGTCGGCACCACGCCAAGCTCCTTCAGGCCCGGCATATCAGGCCCGGTCACGTTGTCGCCTGCCAGCATCAGCAACTGATCGCGGGTCAGCGGCTTGCCGGGCAGCAGTTCCATCATGCGGGCCTGCAGGCGCGCCAGGCCCATCGGCATATCCACCATCGGCCGCCGCCGCCCGGTCTCCTTCAGGATGTAGGCCAGCAGTTCGCGGAACCGCCACACGCGCGGCCCACCCAGTTCGTAGGTCACGCCGGCGGCATCCGAGCGCGCCAGTGCAGCCATCACCGCGTCCGCGACATCCCCGACATAGACCGGCTGGAACTGCGTGTCGCCGCAGATCACCGGCATGAACGGAAGCAGTCGCGCCATGCCGGCGAAGCGGTTGAACAGATGGTCCTCGGGACCGAACACCAGGGACGGGCGGAGGATGGTTGCGCCGGGGAAGCGCCTCGCGCACCAGCGCCTCGCCCATGCCCTTGGTCGCCGCGTAGCGGCTCGCCGCGCCCGGATCGGCGCCGATGGCCGAGATCTGCACCAGACGCGCGACGCCCGCCCCGGCCGACAGTTTGGCCACCAGCCCGGCGCCATCGGCGTGGATGCGCTGAAAGTCGCCCGGCCGCTGCTCGGCCAGGATGCCCACCGCGTTGATGACGATATCGGCACCCTCGACCGCACGCTGCACGGTGGCCGCGTTGGTCAGCGACGCGTGCAGCGGCACCACCTGCCCCACCGCGCCCATCGGCTTGAGGAACAGCGCGCGCTCGGTGTCGCGCACCGCCACGCGCACCACGAAACCCTTATGGGTCAGCCGCTTCACGATGTAGCGGCCGATGAAGCCCGAACCGCCGAACACCGTCGCCACGCTGCGCGTCGCCATCGCCCAAACTCCCGCCTTGTCCGCCCGCTACGTGGCCTTGATAGGCGGGGCCGAAACGACGCTCAAGGTGGCGCGTCCGGGGTGTGGCGCGTCCGGGGCTGGCTCCGCCGGTCCGGCATCGGGTTCCGCGCCGTCCGATGATGCCGAGGCCGCCCTGCCGCCCCACCCCAGCCACTCGGCCGCCTGCTCCGCACGGCCCAGCGCCCGGTCCAGCGCCGCCATCGTCACCGACAGGTCCTCGGTTTCGTCGCCACGCCACGCGCGCATCGTCCAGAGCCATACGGCAACCAGCCCCTTCACCCGCAGTTCGCCGCGAAGACCGCGGGTCGGAATGCCGGCCGCCTCGAGCAGCCACCGCATGCTGCGACGCGTGGCGAGCGCCAGCAGCAGGGCGGTCGGCGGTTGGGCCGGCACGGCGCGAAACAGCGCCAGGACGCCGGCGCGATGAGCCTGGAACACGTCGATCCGCCGCATCAGCAGGTCGAACAGCCGGTCGCGCGCCGATCCCTCCGGCGGCACCTCCGCAAGTGAGGCACGATCCGCCAGCCGGCCGAAGCGGAGCAGAATCGCGGCGCGGCCGGGAAACCGCTCCCGCGCCTGCACCAGTGGCAGCCCGGCGGCACGTGCCGCCGCCGCCGCACTGACGGTCTGCCAGCCGCTCTCCGCCGCCAGCTGGAAAGCGGCAGCGATCAGCGCTGCGTCGAACTGGGCGTCATCCATGCGGCGATCATGGGCTGCGACCGTGGGTTTGTCAGCCCTGCCCGGCGATGTCGGGTGCCGCGGGGACCAGGCGGTGGTTGCTACGCACCATTAGGGTTTTGCGGTAGCCTGCCTGACCGGGCGGGGAGAAGACCATGCCAGAACGATTCGATTGTCATTGTTGGTGGCACCGTGCTGGCCGCGGGCGAGACCGGTGCGCGGCCGGCGGATATCGTTTTGAACGGCGACAGTATCGCTGCGATCGTTGCTCCGGGCACCGCCGATGCGCCGCAGCGGATCGACGCCGCCGGACGCCTGATCATCCCCGGCCTGATCAATGCGCACACGCATGGTCACGGCGGACTGGGGAAGGGCGTCGGCGATCTCTGGTCTTTGGAGCTGCTGCTGAACGCGGGCCCCTGGATCAACGGCAACCGCACGGACGATGACCGCTATCTTTCGACGCTGCTGTCCGCGGTGGAGATGCTGCGCAAGGGCTGCACCAGCTGTTACGATCTTTCGGCGATGCTGCCGGTGCCGTCGGTCGAAGGGCTGCACGTCGTGGCGCAGGCCTATGCCGATGTCGGCATGCGCGCGGTGATCGCACCGATGATCGCCGATCGCAGCTTCTATCAGGCGATCCCCGGTTTGCTCGATGCGTTTCCGCCGGAGCTGCGTGCGGTTGCCGACGCGATGCGCACCGCATCGGCCGATGCGATCCTGGCGCCCATACGCGACGCAGCCGCCGCCTGGTCGTACCCGCGCGACCGCATCCGCCTCGGCATCGCGCCGACCATCCCGCTGCATTGCTCGGACGCGTTCATGCTCGCCTGTCGTGACATGGCGGCGGAATTCGGCATGCCGCTGCAGACGCATCTGGCGGAATCCGCCGTGCAGCGCGCCGGCGCACAGCAGCGCTACGGCACCACGCTGACGGCGCATCTCCACAAGATCGGCCTGCTCGGGCCGGGGTTCAGCGGCGCCCACGCCATTTGGATCGACGATGCGGAGATGGACCTGCTCGCGCGGCACGGCGGCGCGCTGGCGCACAATCCCGGATCGAACCTGCGGCTGGGCAACGGCATCGCCGACATGCGCCGCGCCATCGCCGCGCGGCGTCACCGTGGGGGTCGGGACCGACGGATCGTCGTCGTCCGACAACCAGAACATGTTCGAGGCGATGCGGCTGGCGGCGTTCGTATCCCGCGTGTTCGATCGTCCGCCGGAAGATTGGATCGGCGCCGCGGAAGCGTTGCGGCTGGCGACCGAGGGGAGCGCCGCGGTCCTCGGCATGGGCGATCTGATCGGCAAGATCGCGCCCGGCTACAAGGCGGACCTGGTGTTCCTCGATCTCGATCACGTCAACCTCGTGCCGCTCAACAACGCGGTCAACCAACTGGTGAACACCGAGGATGGCGCGGCGGTGCGCGACGTGATGATCGGCGGGCGGTTCGCGCTGAAGGACGGCGTCTTGCCCGGCCTGGACTGGAAGCGCATCGTCGCGCGCGCACGCGATGCGGCGGCGCGGCTGGCCGAGGCGAACGAAGCAGCGCGTCCAATGGCCGAGAGCCTTGCGCCGGTGGTCAATCATTTCTGCGTCGGGCTCGGCCGTTGCGCGCACGACCTGCCACGCAAGTTGCGGGCGGAGACAATAACGTCACGCGAATTGCGTGCGGCAACGAAAACATAGTGCTGGGAGGTGCAGAACATGCGTTCCTGGATTCACCACACAGTAGGGCGGCACGTACGCCAGGCACGGGTCGGCCTCGGCGATCTGCGTGAGGAACACATCAGTCGCCAGGGTTTCTTTGGTCCCGTCGCGATGATCTATCGTGAGCACGGTCCCAACGAGATCGTGCGTGTCGAGGGCACACTGCACCCGCGGCGCGTTGCCGATACCGCACGGGTCGAGCCGTCCGATATGAGCGATCCGCGGGGCGGACCGGAGGTGATGCTGTCCAACGTCGATGTCAGCGTCGCCGTCAGTCGCCGTGCCGCGGCGATGCCGTTTGCCTATCGCAACACCGACGGCGACATGCTGTATTTTGTGCACCAGGGGACCGGCCAGTTCGCCACCGAGTTTGGGCGCCTGATTTACGAACCGGGCGATTACGTGCTGATCCCGAAGGGCATCACCTTCAGCGTGATGCCGGACGCGGGCGACAGCCACATGCTGGTGGTCGAATCGCCGGCGCCGCTGTCGCTGACGGAACACCAACAGGTCGGCCGCCACATGCCGGTCGATCCCACCATCCTGGTGCTGCCGGAACTGCACGACCAGCGTTGGCCGCAGCGCGACGAGTGGGAATTGCGGGTCAAGCACGGCGGCGCGCACAGTTCTATCTTCTATCGCAACAATCCGCTGGTGTCGGTGGGATGGAAGGGCGATCTGTTCCCTTACAAGCTGAACATCCGCGACATCATTCCGATCAGCTCCGACCGGATCCATCTGGCGCCGTCATCCTGGTGCACGTTCCAGGCGACGGGGTTCGCCGTGATCACGTTCGTGCCGCAGATGGCGGTGGCCGATCTGAACGCCGAGGAGCTGCCGTCGTATCATCGCAACGTCGACAACGACGAGAGCGTGTTCGTGCATCACGATGCCTCGGGCGGCCGCAAGCCGGGCATGCTGTCGCACACGCCGCAGGGCATCCTGCACGGCGCGGACGAGGCGGCGCGGGCGGCGTTCCAGAAGCGGCGGACACAAGGGATGCGGCGGACACTGTGCGGGGTGAGCGTCGATACGGACCGGCCGCTGGTCGTGTCGAAGGTGTTTGAACAACTGACCGAGTAACAGGACGGCTCGCAGCCCCGAAGGGATTAGCCAATGATCACCAAATTCGACAGTTCCTACGCCGGCCATATCGATATGGACGACCTCGGCTACGGCGGCGTCGCGGTCAACGACCGTCGTTATCCAAATGAGGCGCTCGCCACTGCGCTTGCAAAAGCCGAGGCCATGGCGAAGCTGATGGACCGCATGGGCTACAACGCATTCTGGATGGCGGAGCATCATTTTCAGCCCGAGGGCTACGAATGCATCCCGAACGTGCTGATGATGGCGCTGCATCTGACGCACATCACGAAGCGCCTGAAGATCGGCTGCGGCTTCAACATCACGCCGATGTGGCATCCGCTGCGCCTGGCCGAGGACTATGCGATGGCGGACATCCTGAGCAACGGGCGCGTCATCTTCGGCGTCGGCCGCGGATATCATACGCGCGAGGTGGAGACGTTCGGCGCTCCGCTGCTCGATCAGCCGGCGAATCGCGAGCTGTTCGAGGAGCAGGTCGATATCATCTTCAAGTCCTTCGAGAGCGAGAGCTTTGCGCACAAGGGCACGTACTACACGCTGCCGCCGGAGGTGCCGTATCGCGGCTACACGCTGAAGGAGCTGACCCTCGTCCCGCGGCCGTTGCGCCAGCCGGTGGAATGCTGGCAGCCGATCCAGGGCGGCACGCAGCGCGGATTCGATTTCATGGCCAAGCACGGCATCAGCGGCGTCATCGGCGGCGGTTCGGCCGAGGGCGGCGCGGTGCACCGGCACATGGTGGAATTCCAGGCTGCGTACGCGCGCCAGGGCAGGCACATCGAACTCGGCGAGCGGCTGTCGCTCGGTTACCAGTTCCTGCTTGCCGAAAACCGCGAGGCCGGCATGCGCGAGGCCGCGAAATACTACGAGGAGAACATGAAGATGTTCGGCGAGCTGCGCCTGGTGCGCGCAATGACCGACGAGCAGATCGAGATCATGCGCGATCGCAAGCGTGCTCCCACCGCGAAGCTGCCGCGCATCGAGGACGCGGTGAAGGCCGGCGGCTTCCTCACCGGCACGCCGGACGACATCATCGCGCAGCTCAAGGCCGTGGAGGAGCGCTATCCGGGCCTCGATCGCGTGACATGCAGCATGGCGATCGGCGTGCCGCTCAACGTGGCGCTGGAACAGCTGCAGCGCTTCGCCGAGGAGGTGATGCCGGCGTTCAAGGGCGCGAAGGTGGCGGCACCGGCATTGGCCGGCTGACCGGCCAGCCGCGATCTTGCAATGGCACTCTTCAATCTCCGAGTGGCGAATTGGGCGGCGTGCGCTGGTCAGTGCCGTCCTTGCCATGTCGTTCGATGACGCAGCGCGGGCCCGGACCATAGCGGAGGCCAAGATGCAGACGCGACCGATCCCCTCCAGCGGCGAGCCGCTCCCCGTCATCGGCTGCGGCACATGGCGAACCTTCGACGTCGGTTCGTCATCGGCCGCCCGGGCGCCGCTTGCCGATGTGCTGCGCGTGCTGTTCGCAGCGGGCGGCTCGGTGATCGATTCGTCGCCGATGTACGGATCATCGGAAGAGGTCGTGGGCGATCTGCTCGCCGCGACCGGTGCGCGCGGCGAGGCGTTCATCGCGACCAAGGTCTGGACCACGGGACGGCAGGACGGCATCGATCAGATGCAGCGCTCGATGGAGTTGCTGCAGGCGAGCCGCATCGACCTGATGCAGGTGCATAATCTGGTCGACGTGCGCGTGCATCTGCCGACATTGCGCGCCTGGAAGGAGGCAGGGCGCATTCGCTATCTCGGGGTCACCCATTACACGCCGAGCGCCTATGACCAGCTCGAAGCGGTGATGCGGTCGGAACGGCTGGATTTTGTGCAGCTCGACTATGCGCTGGACGATCGCACCGCCGAGCAGCGGCTGCTGCCGCTCGCCGCCGAGCGCGGCATCGCGGTCCTGGTCAACCGGCCATTCGGTGGCGGCGGGCTGCTCGGGCGCCTGGGTCGCAGCAAGCTGCCGGAGTGGGCCGCAGAAATTGGTTGCACGAGCTGGGCGCAGATTCTGCTGAAATTTGTTTTGGCAAACCCGGCCGTCACCTGCGTCATCCCCGCCACCAGCAACCCGCAGCACATGTCCGACAACGTTCAGGCCGGGCTGGGCAGCTATCCGAATGCAGCACTGCGCGCCCGCATGATCGCGGCGCTGGACTGAGAGTTTGTCGAACCGGGTCATGCCAGGTATCGCGCAGGCAACGACAACCGAAGCCCTGGCCGGCCTGGTGGAGCGGGTGACGTTCCACAATCAGGAGAACGGGTTCTGCGTGCTGCGCGTCAAGGCGCGCGGGCAAAGGGATCTGGTCACCGTGATCGGTCATGCGGCAATGATCGCGGCCGGCGAGTTCGTCCAGATGAGCGGCAACTGGGTGAACGATCGCACCCATGGCCAACAGTTCCGCGCATCCTTTCTCAAGGTCAGCCCGCCCACGACGCTCGATGGCATCGAGCGGTATCTTGGCTCGGGAATGATCCGGGGCATCGGCCCGGTTTACGCAAAGCGGCTGGTGCGTGGCTTCGGCGAGGCGGTTTTCGATCTGATCGAGCAGCAGCCCGAGCGACTGCGCGAGGTCTCCGGCATCGGCGCCAAGCGTGCCGAACGCATTATCGCCGGCTGGGCCGAGCAGAAGGTGATCCGCGAGATCATGCTGTTCCTGCACGCGAACGGCGTCGGCACCTCGCGCGCCGTGCGGATCTACAAGACCTATGGCAATGACGCCGTGCAGGTGATCAGCGAAAATCCCTATCGGCTGGCGCGGGACATTCGCGGGATCGGGTTTCGTACTGCCGATCAGATCGCTGCCAAGGTCGGGATCGAGAAGACGGCGCTGATTCGGATTCGCGCCGGCATCAGCTACGCATTGGCCGAGGCGATGAATGAGGGACATTGCGGTTTGCCGGTGGAAGAGCTGACCACGCTGACCGGCAAGCTGCTCGAAGTTTCCGATGAACTGATCGCAACGGCGTTGACCTGGAACTGGAGGCCGGCGACGTCGTGGCCGATGTGCTGGAAGACCATCGGTGCGTGTTCCTCGCGGGATTGTATCGCGCCGAGGAGACGATTGCCGACCGGTTGCGCGCACTTGCGTCAGCCGCGCTGCCGTGGCCGCCGATCGATGCCGACAAGGCGATCCCGTGGGTGGAGCGACGGACCGGTCTGCTGCTGGCCGACAGCCAGCGCGAGGCAGTCCGGCGGGCGCTCGCGAGCAAGGTGCTGGTGATCACCGGCGGTCCCGGCGTGGGCAAGACCACGCTGGTGAATTCGATCCTGAAGATCGTGATCGCGAAGCAGGTCCGCGTCGCCCTTTGTGCGCCGACGGGTCGCGCGGCCAAGCGGCTGTCGGAAAGCACCGGGCTCGAGGCGAAGACCATCCACCGCCTGTTGGAGACCAATCCGAAAACCGGCGAATTCCGCCGGACCGAGGAGCATCCGCTGGAGTGCGATCTGCTGATCGTGGATGAGGCCAGCATGGTCGACGTGCCGTTGATGCGCTCGCTGCTGCGCGCGGTGCCGGATGAAACGGCGCTGCTCATTGTTGGCGATGTCGACCAGCTTCCCTCGGTCGGCCCCGGCCAGGTGCTGGCCGACATCATCGCCAGCCATTTGATTCCGGTCGTGCGTTTGACCGAGGTGTTCCGCCAGGCCGCGGGCAGTCGGGTGATCACCAACGCGCACCGGATCAACCGCGGGCAGATGCCGGAACTCACCCACGACAAGGCGCTGTCGGATTTCTATTTCATCGAGGCCGCGGAACCCGACGACGGCGTTGCCAAGATCATCGCGGTCGTGCGGGATCGCATTCCAAAGGCGTTCGGGCTGGACCCGATCCGTGACGTCCAGGTGCTGTGCCCGATGAACCGCGGTGGGCTCGGCGCGCGCGCGCTGAACATCGAGCTGCAGAAGTCGCTGAACCCGCCGGGCGAGAATCGGGTGGAGCGGTTTGGCTGGACCTTCTGCCCGGGCGACAAGGTGATGCAGGTCGAGAACGACTACGACCGGGAGGTGTACAACGGCGATCTCGGCATCGTGCAGCGGATCGATCACGAGGAGGGCGAGCTGATCGTCGCCTTCGACGGCAGGGACGTGGGTTACGGCTTCGGCGAGCTCGATGAACTGGTGCTGGCGTATGCCACGACGATCCACAAGAGCCAGGGTTCCGAATATCCGGCGGTGGTCATCCCGCTGATGACGCAGCACTACATGATGCTGGCGCGCAACCTGCTATATACCGGCGTCACGCGCGGCAAGCGGCTGGTGGTGCTGGTCGGTCAGCGGCAGGCGCTGGCCATTGCGGTTCGCAACCAAGGCGCGCGCCGGCGCTGGTCCAAGCTGCGCGAGCACCTCGCGGCGGCAATTCAGCGTCCGGCCAGGAATTGCGAGCTGTAGTATAGCCCGAACGACAACACGATCGTCGCCGTGTACCCCACTGTCAGGACGCTCGCCTGTGCCAGGACGCCGGACCGGGCGAACGCCGGGGGCATTTGAATGACACGCTGGCCGGCGAGGATCATCGCAAGCAGCCCGGCAATGATCAGCAGGTGTCCGATCGCATCGACCCTGCCGAATTCGGGAACCGCGCTCACCATCAGCATCAGCAATGCGGCACAGGACAACCGAAGCAGCGCGGTGCCGGTCAGCATGAAGAATGCCAGGCTGAATTCAACGAACCCTGCAATGTACATGAATTGCTCGAAGCTGAAGCCGAGCGTGAGGTTCGGATTTTGGGCCAGCAGGGGGAATGTCCAGTAGGGATAGCCGAATTTCTCGATGGCGCCCCACATCATGGTGGCCGCCACGGAGCTGTAGAGCACCGGCAGGCGCAGAGCGCGCAGGTAGGGGCTCTCGACACCGGTCAGGGCGAGATAGACGGCAACGCCCGGGAAGACGGGGTAATCCATCAGGTGGAAGGAACCGTATGTCGCCGTCGCATACAAATACAGCGCCATGATTCCGGCGGCACCGAGCTTCAGCGTGGGACGAAACAGCATCGAGCCGGCGATTGCCAGTTGCAGCCAGGGAACCCAGAGGCTGGTCGTCTTGAGCTCGGGCGTGAGAATGATGCCGCCAGTCGCCCAGAGCGCCAGGAAAAGAATGCCGACCGCCACCCGAATGATGGTGTTCGTGTAAGATTCGGAGCGGAAGACGGCGTTGTCGAGCCGCTTGGCCCAGGCACTGCCATCGACCGCCCGGTCGACGACGTAGGCAACGAACATCAGCGCGCAGAACAGTGTGGCAACCGCGAGGAAGGTTGGTGTCAGGACCTCTCTGATCGGCAGCGGCGGAACAGTCGTGTCGTAGGCACAGAACCATTTGATGTGTGCCTGGGACTCGCCGGGCATCAACGCCAGAAATGTGCCGACGGTCAGAGATACTTTTCTCACCGCAGTTACTCCAGCAGCGGGTTTTGCGATTACGACACCGACAGCTCAGCCGTAACGAACTGTGGATGATGGCGTGACGATGCCGGTCAGACGCCGATGGTGAACGGCGGCGCTCAGCCATCCGAGATACGCGCGGCACTGTTGCGACAGCACCCATGGTCCCGGTCCGCGTCGGGGTGCGGCGGCGAGCGGCTGGCTTTCGGTCCTGGGCACAAACCAGATGCCTGCGAGGACGGGGAGCGCTATCCCACTCATTGAAACGAGAATTGTACCGAACATTTTGACACCCATCGTCCACTGTTGCCTGGCAATCTGAACAGCTGTCCTGCGTTGTCGGCACTGGCGTGGCGTACTGATGACCACCTGAACACTCGCTGCCCCGTAGCGGGGAAGGACTGGGTGCACGGGAGGTGGACCGGCCTGGATGCCTCGCTTTCGATTTACGCTGACGCTGCCTGTTCAGGGCTGCTGGTATATTGCATACCGCATATTATTCCGTTAATGCAAGAACAAATTTGCGCGACTTTTCGCGCGACTTGAGGCGACGCCGTCAGGATCGTCGGCGATTTTGTCGCCAATGCCGCCAGGTTGGTGAGGTCGCCGGCTGTGCCGAACCACAGGCACGACCGGCCATGTTCCGATGGTTTGGTGATGCGCCGGCGCGGCGCCGGCCCGACCTGGTCGGCGATCGGAGGGCCTCCAGGGGGCCTCCAGGGGGTCAACGGATCGTCGCCGGCACCCTGCTCGCGATGCGGCGGCTGGACAGTGTGGCAACGGACCTGTGAACGCCGATATCGTCGAATCGCGTGTTATTCGATTTACCGTCACCACCGTTCGTTGTAGTCTTACAATATTATGAAATTAATTCTCACCACACTGTTTGTACTCGCCGCCGTGATCATGAGCTCTGTCCAGACCAGGGCCGACCAGATCGGCATGGACAAGATGCTCAACGGGGCTCCAGGCGCAGCATACACCGCCATTGGCAGGGGGACGGATTCCTGCGGCAACTGGACTGTCGCCCGGCACGATCTTCGGGCATCCGGCGTCGAGCAATGGTTCCTGGGGTTCCTCTCCGGCGTGGGCTTCGATGCCGTGGATGGCACCGACCCGCTGAAGAGGGTGGACGCCGATGCCGTCTGGAGCTGGCTCGACAGCTACTGTCAGGCCCATCCGCTCGATCGGATCACCAACGCCGGCGCCGCATTCGTCGCCCGGCGGCCGCGCGCGACGCGATCCTGACCCTCACGCGGCGTAACCGACCTGACGGCCTGAGCCCGCTCGGGTCGTTGCTGCGCTGATCCACCCTGCGGCGTCTCCCGCCCTGCGGCGTCCGTGTCCACGATCTCGATGCAACTGCGTCGCGCGGGCCGTCGCGCGGGCCAGGTAGCCCCGATCACGCTTTTGCCCCACACTGCGGCGA
This sequence comes from uncultured Alphaproteobacteria bacterium, assembly GCA_963739725.1. Classification (GTDB taxonomy): domain Bacteria; phylum Pseudomonadota; class Alphaproteobacteria; order Acetobacterales; family Acetobacteraceae; genus JAMXLO01. The sequence continues at coordinate 51,114 of CAVUBS010000001.1, forward strand.
TCGACCGGAGGACACCGAACCATGGGCATCACCGCGGAACTCGCGCAATTCACCGCCGATATCCGTCTGGACCGTCTGCCGCCGGACGTGGTCAGGCGCGCGCGCTTCCTGGTGCTGGACCTGGTCGGCAACATCGTCCGCGCCCGCCATGACGCGGAAAGCACACCCTCGTTCCTGGCCGCGGTCCGCGCCATGGGCATGGCGGGGGGAAATTCCGGCGTGTTCGGCGACGCGGCGCGCTACACGCCCGCCGGTGCGGCGTTGCTGAACGGCGCGCTCGCCCATTCGCTGGATTTCGACGACACGCATGCCGCCGGATCGCTGCATCCCGGCGCGCCGGTGATCCCGGCGGCACTGGCGGCCGGCGAGATGGTCGGTGCGTCGGGCGCCGATGTGCTGGCGGGCATCGTCGCCGGCTACGAGGTCACCTGCCGCGTCGCGCTCGCGCTGCCGGCCGGCGAGCACTACGACCGCGGCTTCCACCCCACCGCCACCTGCGGCGCGTTCGGCGCGGCGGCGGCGGCGGCACGGGTGTTCGGGCTGTCCGCCGAACAGGTCGAGGGCGCGCTCGGCACCGTGCTGAGCCAGTGCGCCGGCAGCCTGCAGTTCCTGGTCAACGGCGCCTGGACCAAGCGCTTCCAGGTCGGCTGGGCCGCCTGCAACGGCCTGATGGCGGCGACCCTGGTGCGCGAGGGCTTCAAGGGTGCGGCCGAGGCGCTGGAGGGCCGCCATGGTTTCCTGCACGCCTACGCGCCCAATCCGAACCCGGCGCGCGCGGTGCAGGACCTCGGCCGCGTGTTCGAACTGATGGCGACCGCGGTGAAGCCGTATCCGTCGTGCCGCTACGGCCATGCCGGGATCGACGCCGCACTCGCGCTTGCGCGCGGCGAACGACCTGAGGCCGGGCGAGATCGGCTCGGTCACGCTCGGTCTGCCGAGGGCGGGGATGATGCTGATCGGCCTGCCGCCGGAGCAGAAAGCCGATCCGCAGAACGTCGTGGACGGCCAGTTCAGCGGCCCGTTCGTCATCTCGGCCGCGCTGGCGACCGGCGCGATGGGCTGGGACAGCTACGGGCTGCTGCGGGATGCGTCGGTGCGCGGCCTGCTGCCGAAGGTGGTGTGCGAGTTCGACCCGGAGATCGAGGCCGAGTTCCCCGCCAACATGTCCGGCAGGCTGACCATCGCCGCGCGCGGGCAGAGCTTCAGCCAGAAGGTGGTGGTGCCGAAGGGCGAGCCGTCGAACTTCCTCACCGAGGCGGAGCTGCGGGGAAAATTCACCGGGCTGGCGGAGGCCGTTCTGGGTGCGGAGCGCGCCGGACGGCTGGCCGATGCCGTGCTGGCGATCGACACCGCCGTCGGATGTTGCAAATCTGATTGGTCTGGCGACGCCGCTGGCGCCGGCACGGCTGGCGGGGGAGTGACACCGACCGGCCCCGTCCGATGACCGCTGCGGGCGGCAACGGGGCGTCGCACGTCCGGCAGTGATGTCTGCTCCTCACCCATGATCGCGCCAGGGGGGCGTCCCGCGGCGCCGTCCCTCCCACACCACCGGGCATACGGGCCGCATCAAACGCGTGGCCCATGGCCTATCAACCGCGCCGAATCATCTGCGTGCTTTGCGTGCATCGCCGTTCTGCATCTGCGCTAAATTTCTTGCTTGGCCTGCAGTGCCACAAGGCTGGCAATGCGGGCCAAGGCTGCACGCGATGGCAGCCCGTCGATGGCGATCAGTCGCGCGGCAGCAAGAGCAACGCGAACCACGCGAAGTACGACACCACAAACCCTGCCGCCATCAGGTGGGTCATCCATAGCGTGAACCGCACCGGGACCGGCGACCCGCCGGTGTCGCCAAGCAGCCTGACGATCTCGTCAAGCTTGCGATGCGCGGCGGTGACGTAGTGTCGGAAGATCAGGATGCCGGCGAGGGCGATAACGTGCAGCAGCAGGCAGGCGATCGGCACGCCGTACTGCAGCGCGAGCCCTCGCAGGCCTTCCCGGTGCTCGCCGGCGACAAGAAAGGCGATTGCCGCCACGAGGCTGAATGTCAGGAAAAAGCTGAACCAGTTGACGAACGCCGTCGTGTTTGTCCGCAGATGGGCGTTGAACTCCTGGTACTCGAGGACCAGCAGGTCGGTTTCGCCGGCGGTCACGTCGCCGACTCCTGGCGGACGATATTCATGGCCCAGCACAACCCGACCGCGACACCCTTCATGAACGGCAGCAACGCGAGGCACATGAGGACCGTCACCGGCAGCCAGATCGCGAATTCCACCCAGAGCGGAGGCTGATAAACGTTGTCCGTCCATATGAAGAGCGCGACTATGACGTGCCCGGCAATGAAGACGGTCAGATACGGGGGAAAATCATCGGACGGATAGGCCGCGTTGTCGTTGCCGCACACGTCGCACGGCGAGCGGATGGTCAAATACCCGCGCAGCAGTTGCCCCTTGCCGCAATTGGGGCAGCGGCGAGCGAGCCCGCGTTTCAGTCCGGTCCAGAGCGACTTCTCATCGGCCATCGGGATCGGATCATGGACCCGGTTTGGCCGCCTCGCCAAGCGATCGCGCGGCTGGCAGCTACTGCCGCTCGATCCGCTCGACCTGGGACAGGTCCATCGACCACGGCAGCGCCGAGCGGCACCATTGCTGACGCGCCGGCGGGGCGAGTTGAGCGCGCTGGTCGATGCCGCCGAACCGCAAGCCATAAATCGACGGGTTCGGCTCGTGCGAGGTGGCATAGATCGGCGTGCCGCACTCCGAACAGAACGCGTGGACGCGCGTGTTCCCGCTCTCCGCGGTCTTGAGATAGATCTTCGGCGTCCCGCTCCTCAGCACGAACGTCCCCGGCAGGCTCGGGATGGCGGCGCGATACGCAGTGCCGGTCAGCTTCTGGCAATCGGTGCAGTGACAGACCCTGACCGCCCCCGGGTCGACCTCTGCCGCGTATGCGATGCGGCCACAGTGGCATCCGCCGGTCACTTTCATCCGTGCCTCCTGGCTTGACTGATCCTCGCCGGGGATTCCCTGGTTTCCCGGCTCGTCGAGCGAGCGTCGGCGCTCGCAGCGTCTTGGGCAACAGCAAATCGCGCCGGTTGGACCAGGCGCGTGGTCGATCGGCAATGCGCGGAACCATGTTTCGCGATCTGACGAATTTGGGTGGGTCGGTCTTGATCCGCTCGCCTGGCTTGCGCGGGATCAGCGATGGCGCGACGACGGCGCATTCGTGTCCCGCTTCGGTGAGTTGTCGCTGAATGCCGTAACCGCATGGTCCGGCTTCATAACAGAACCGCAGTTCTCTTCTCGCAGGAGCCAGCTTCACGGTCAGCGCCTTCAAGGCAGCCGGTGTATTGGGGATCTTCCCATGCTCGCGCACTTCTCCCCGCAAGCCCGCTTCGGCCAACGCAACCGCTATCGTATCCTTGTGCACGTCAAGGCCGACATATGTGATAGGCTTCGCCATGACCCGTCTCCCCTATGCATGAGGCTCGGTACCGGACCATCCGGCACAACCCTCGAAGCCTGCATACTGTGAGACGGGTCGCCCCTATCTCAGGCGAACATCTGGTCTAGCGCCGGACGCGCTTGAAGCGAGGAGAGCGGGATGCGGGTGCTGGTGGTCGGATCGGGTGGACGCGAGCACGCGCTCTGCTGGGCAATCGCCGGCAGCCCGCTGCTGACGAAGCTCTGGTGCGCGCCTGGCAACCCCGGCATCGCCCAGGTCGCGGAATGCGTGTCCATCGGCGTGCTGGATTTTGCCGGCCTTGTCGCGTTCGCCCAGGACAACGAGATCGACCTTGTGGTGCCCGGTCCCGAGGCACCCCTGGTCGCCGGCATCGCCGATGCGATGGAGGAAGCCGGCATCCCCTGCATCGGGCCCTCGCGCGAAGCGGCGCAACTGGAAGGCAGCAAGACGTTCACCAAGGAACTCTGCGATGCCGCCGGCATTCCCACCGCCCAGTGGGAGCGGTTCGACGATGCCGAGGGCGCGCGGGAATTCGTCCGCCGCCGGGGCGCGCCGGTCGTGGTGAAGGCGGACGGCCTGACCGCCGGAAAGGGTGTGGTGGTGGCGGCCACCGCGGCGGAGGCCCTGGCAGCGATCGCTGCGATGATGGAGACGCGGACGTTCGGCGAGGCGGGCGGGTCGGTGGTGATCGAGGAATGCCTGATCGGCGAGGAGGCATCGCTGTTCGCGCTGTGCGACGGCGAGACGGCGCTGCCGCTCGGTGCGGCGCAGGACCACAAGCGCGTCGGCGACGGCGACACCGGGCCGAACACCGGGGGGATGGGCGCCTACTCGCCGACGCCGGGGTTTTCACCTGCGCTGCAGGACGCCGCGATGGACGGCGTCATCCGCCCCGCGCTGGCCGAGATGGCCCGGCGCGGCACGCCGTTTCGGGGGATCCTGTATGCCGGGCTTATGCTGACGAGCGAGGGCGTGAAGCTGCTCGAGTTCAACGTCCGGTTCGGCGATCCGGAATGCCAGGCGCTGGTGCTGCGGTTGAAGTCCGATCTGCTGTCGGCGCTGCAGGCCGCGTATGATGGCGAGTTGAAGAACTTCGATCTGCGCTGGAACGACGACGCGGCCATTGCGGTGGTGATGGCGGCGCGCGGCTATCCCGAGGCGCCGGAACGCGGCAGCGAGATCCGCGGTCTGGAGCGTGCGACCGTGGTGCCGGGTGTGCAGATCTTCCACGCAGGCACCGAGGCCGATGCGCAGGGCCGTCTGCGTGCGGCCGGCGGGCGCGTGCTGACGGTGTGCGCCGCCAGTGCCGACCTGCATGCCGCGCGCAATGCAGCCTATGCGGCGATCGGCGTGATCGACTGGCCCGAGGGGATCTACCGGAGGGACATCGGCGGGCGGGCGCTGCCGAGGTAACGCTGCGCGGGGGGCAAAGGTCGGTTCGGTGGCCTAAGATGCAAGACCAAGAGGCCGCAACAAGTCCAGCATAACAAACATGCCGGCGAGATCCTCCTCCGGAACTGTGTAGCGCGTCGGGCCGGATGCCTGTCGGCGTATCGCTGCCCGCGTCACGGCAACGTTGCGGTGGCCGAACGCCGCACCGATGCCAAGCTGTACGCTGTTCCACATCGGCCCGGTCGCAACCAGGGTTCCCGGGTCGGCAAAGACCGCTGCATGCATGCCGGATCCATGTTCACCAACGATGCACGCCGCAGACTGAAACAGATCGATCTGATCAGCGAAGGACAGTTCCTCCGGCAAGACGACTTCGTAGCCACGCGCAACCGCCATCTGCTCCAAGGCCGCGCGGTTCTCTAATTTGCGCCATACACCGCGCGTCGCTTGTTCGAAGCTCCGCCGCGACAGGCAGATCCGTCGCGTGGCCGTCGGTGCCCTGGCATTGCGAAAGCCTCCATAAAATTCACGCATGAAGCCGTGCAGCGCGTAGTTCCCGTCATGCGCAAATGAGGGCAGGCAGACACGGCTGCACAGCAGGCGATCTGCCTGACGTGAGTACGTCCGGATCTGGTCGGCAGGGACTCCACAAAAGAAGTGCAGCATGTCCTTGACCCACGCCGGCGTATCTTCCGGAATCGGAATAATCAACTCGCCGAACCGCTCGCCGAGCACGCGCTGCGCAATCGCCACGCGTGGCAGAAAGTCCATGAGCCAATGGCCAAATATCGGGAAACCGGGACCAATCACGAGCAGTGCAGGATCCGTGATGACCACGTCATTGGACGGTGGCGCACGGCGCGGGTTCTCCGGTTGATCGTCACTGTTCAACCATTGCAAACCGACATCCGATGTATGCGAGAACTCACGGATGTAGCACCCATCCAGGAACGGAAATCCAGACTCCCGCTATCTCGACATCCCGCAAGAAATGGCATCCGATCGGTCGGACCGGCACCGGTGACATACCGGCACGCCAGTTCCACGCGACGCCCGACGATTGTTCCAGGAGCAGTACCGGCCGGCCACGACGCGTTGTCTCGCCGGGCCGGAACTCGATAAAGCCGCGCCACTCGGCGAGGACGTGATCGGGCGTTCCCGGCAGGGATATATCGAATAGCGAAACGGTCTGAACCGGATCCATGGCCTCCTTGAGATCCCCTAGCGTCTGGCTTCGAAAAATCCCTGCAACAACGCCGCCGCCTCGCTTTCCCGCACGCCACCGATCACCTGCGGCCGATGAAAGCACGACGATGCATCGAACACCCGCGCGCCATGCTCGACGCCGCCGCCCTTCGGGTCATAGGCCCCGAACGTCAGCCGGCGTATGCGGAAGTAGCTGATCGCCTGGGCGCACATCGGACACGGCTCGAGCGTCACCACAAGTTCGCAGTCCGGCAGACGCGTCTCGCCGCACGCCGCGGCCGCAGCACGCAGCGCCAGAAGTTCGGCGTGCGCCGTCGGATCGCGTCGCGCTTCCACTTCGTTCCCGGCGCGCGCCAGCACGGCGCCGCTGCCATCCAGCACGACCGCTCCGACCGGCACCTCGCCGCGCCCGGCTGCCGCTCTTGCCTCTGCCAGTGCGATCTCCATCGGCACCATGCGACATGATACTCCGTGCCCGCCAGAATTTTAACACGCCAGAATTTTAACACGGAGGACGACGGAGAACCACGAAGGTCGATTTGGCTGGCGTGCAGCGCATTCAATCCGTTCTCCGTGGTCCTCCGTGGTTCTCCGTCGACCTCCGTGTTAGAATCTTTTCCTGCGGACTATCCGACGGCTCGGACGCAAGAATGCCGACGCCCGAACGCGTTCATTCAGCATGCTCGACGCTCTCCAAAAATCGTAACCAATGCTCGGGCAGCCCATGGTGTCGGGCACCGTCTCGCAGCAGGCCGATGTAGCGGCGCGACGGTTTGCCATCGACATCTTTGCCGGTGGCAACGTAAGTGATCGCTCTCAACGAATTGCCATCCAAATCGTCCGCGCTCAGCCACACCGGCCGATAGCCACGACCTGGAACTCCCTCAGTCGAATCCAGGCGAAGCAGGTCCCGACGTGTGATCCTGTGCAGGACGCCCCATACCTCGTGGTCCGCATCGGGTCCTATGTTGGCCGGCGCGGCCTTGCCCCTCGGCCGGCCTTCCAGATTGAACCGCAGCCTATAGCCGACGATGCGACCAACGCGACTTTCGCGTGGCCTGATGCGACGTCGCTCAACAAATGTCCCCACATGCATGTTGGACCCGTAGGCAAAGTACCAGACTTCGTCCGATGGCCGGCCGCCCAGCACAAGACCGTGCCACCGATAGTGCCAGCGCGACACGCGCCAGGATTTTGCCAGCAGTCGTCGCCAACGGATCCGCATATCACCGATCTGCCATCGAACGCCGGCATCCGCAACGGCTTGCCGCCAAGCGCCGCCAGGCTTGCCTGTTCAGCGCGCGCCGGCTTTCGTGCTGCCGAGGACCTGGTCAAGCCGCACCGGCCGGAAATCCCATGCATCCACACCTATGTCGAATTGACGCGGCAACGGCTTCAGTCGGCCGTGGCTGTGGCCATGCAGGTTGATGCAACCTTTGCCCATGTTTCTCCAGGTTCGGAACGGGTAATGACAAAGCACCAGCTTCGTCCCATCGACTGTCGCTTCAGCATAGTGCTGGACACTTCCCCAGCCGGCGCAACCGGTGACACCGGCATCGTCGTTGTTGCCGACAATGAGATGCTTGCGGCCATGCAGCACCCGCAGCAGGGCAGCGACGCGCTCCGGCGATTGGCGAACCGAGAAATCGCCCAGGTGCCAGACCTCATCGCCCGGTTCCACCACCGCGTTCCAGCGACCGACCATCTGTTCATCCATGTCGGCGACTGACGCAAACGGGCGGCGATAGAAGCTGCGGGCAGCCGCATGGCCAAAGTGCTGATCGCTGGTGAAATAGACGGCCATCCAGCGCCTATTGCCTGCGACACGTGTTCAGCGTGCCGGCAGCGCGGCCAGGAAGCTGTCGAGCAGCGTATTCGTCTGCGCGCTCGCATCGATCTGCGGGAAGTGCCCGGTGTCGGCGATGACCGCGATGCGCACCGATGGAACACGGGAACGGAGCATGTCCAAATACGGCGTCGTCTGACCCTGGACCATTGATCGCCGCTCGCGCCTTGCATTGCTGTGCGTGGTCTGGATCGCCATCACCGGGACGCGGAGATCGGACAGCGCGGTGCCGAGGCGGCCGACATCGTAGCGCAGCAGATCGAGCAGCAGCTTTTCCCCGATCGGTCGCGGCAGACGCGCGGCGCGTTCGATGGCGGCGGCGACCACAGACACATCGCTCTTCGCGGTGAACATATCCTTGAACCAGGCGCCGGTGAGGCGCGTGTAGCCGTTCGGCGTGGCGAAGGTTTCCGTGAGCGATGTTTTCATGTCAGGGGCGAACTGACTGCCGTCGACGAGAACGACGCCGGCAGTCCGGTCGGGTGCCTGCAAGGCCGCCTCGATGACCACGCGACATCCCATGCTGTGCCCCACCAGGACAGCCTGGGTCAGGGCGAGTGCCCGGATGACCTCAGCCACATCGCCGCCGTAGCGCTCGATCGAGCATTCGTCCGCCGTGCCAGGGCTGGCACCGTGGCCACGCAGATCGACCGCGACAATTTGGTGACGCGGCGAGAAATGCGCGACCTGCGCGTTCCAGTCGCCGTGGGCGCAGGCGAACCCGTGCACGAACACGAGCGGCGGGCGGCCTTGGCCTGTTACGGCGTGATGGATGAGTGTCATGAGCGGTCCCGCCACCTGCATCGGCGTCGCACAGCATTGCCACCCGCGAGGCCCGGCAGCAACCTCATGCGGACACGAGCAGGAGGACAGGCAGATGCAGGGCGGCCCGCTCGCCGGCGTTCGCGTGATCGATCTGACAACGGTCGTGCTCGGGCCATGTGCCACGCAGATCCTGGGCGACATGGGCGCCGATGTGATCAAGGTGGAATCGCCGGACGGCGACAACTGCCGCTGGATCGGTCCCAGCCGCACCGAGGGCATGGGCGCCTACTTCGCCATGCTCAACCGGAACAAGCGCAGCGTGGTGCTCAACCTGAAGCGGCCGGAGGCAATCGACGCACTGCTGCGGCTGGTCGATGGCGCAGATGTGTTCGTGCACAACATGCGCCTCGGCGCCGCGGAACGCCTCGGTCTCGGCTACGCCAGCCTGGCCGCGCGCAATCCGCGGTTGGTCTATGCGTCCGCCTCGGGCTTCCGCAAGGGCAGCAGCAAGCAGGACGACCCGGCATTCGACGACATGATCCAGGGCATGAGCGGACTTGCCGCATTGAACGCCGGACCGGATGGCGCGCCGCGCTACGTGCCGAGCGTCGTGGTGGACAAGCTGACCGGACAGATGCTGGCCTCGATGATCGGCATGGCGCTGTTTCACCGCGAGCGCACCGGGCAGGGCCAGGAGGTGCACGTGCCGATGCTCGAGACGATGCTGTCGTTCCTGCTGGTCGAGCATCTGTGGGGCGCGGTCACCAACCGGCCGGAACTGGGCCTTGGCTATCCGCGCATGCTGACGCCGCATCGGCGGCCGTACGCAACGCAGGACGGCTACATTTCGGTCATCGCAGTGAGCGACGTGCACTGGGGCCGGCTGTTCGAAGCCATGGGCCGCGCGGCGCTGATCGAGGACCCGCGCTTCGCGACGATTGCCGCACGGTCGGACAACGTCGATGCGCTGTACGGCGTGCTGGCCGACGGGATGCGCGCGCGCACCACGGCGGAATGGCTGTCGGTGCTGGGCGCGCTCGACATTCCGTGCGGGCCGGTCAACGCGCTGGAGGACCTGCTGGACGACGCGTATCTGCAAGAAACGACATTCTTCCAGCGGATGCGGCATCCGCTCGAGGGCGACGTCACCCTGACGGCGATCCCGGCGCGCTTCTCGGACAGTCCGCCGTCCGTGCGCAGGCTCTGGCCGGCGCTCGGCGAGCATACCCGGGAGGTCTTGCGCGAGATCGGCTGCGACGAGCAGGAAATCCGGACGATCGCCGGCTCCGGCTGATGACAATGGCATGACAGGCTGCCCCGGCCACCGGGACGGCTTGCCGGGAAACGCCGGGGGGGCTAACCCGTCAGCCAGCCCCTGCGGAGAACCCCGAGATGCTGCTGGCCGGCGATATCGGTGGGACCAAGACCTTGCTGGCGCTGTACGCGCCCGCCACCGGCGCCCGTCAGCCCGTGGCCGAGGCCGAGTTCCACAGCGCCGACTACGCCGGCCTGGACGTCATGGCGCGCGAGTTCCTGGCACGCGAGAAGCGCACGGCCGACCATGCCTGCTTCGATGTCGCCGGGCCGGTCATCGGCGGCCGCGCGCACCTCACCAATCTCCCCTGGGACGTCGAGGAAACCGCGCTGTCCCAGGCCCTCGGCCTGCGCCGCGTCATGCTGCTGAACGACCTGAAGGCGATCGCCTACGCCGTGCCGCATCTCCAGCCGGAGGACCTGCACAGCATCAACGCCGGCAAGGCGGAGCCGCACGGACCGATCGCCGTCGTCGCGCCCGGGACCGGCCTGGGCGAGGCGTTTCTTGTCTGGGGCGGCAGTTCCTACATCGCCTGTTCGTCCGAGGGCGGCCACGCGAGTTTTCCGCCGACCGACGAGCGCCAGGCCGGCCTGTGGCAGTACCTGGCCAATCGTTTCGGACACGTCTCCTGCGAACGCGTCTGCTCCGGGCTGGGCATTGCCAACATCTACGACTACCTGCGCGACGCCGATCCCGGCGCGGAGCCGGCCGCCTTTGCCGCGACATTGGCGCGGGCGCACGACCGGACGCCGCTGATCGCGCAGGCCGGCCTGGACGATCCGTCCGGCAATCCGCTGGCTGCGGCGACCCTGGAGATCTTCGTGTCGATCCTGGGCGACGAGGCGAGCAATCTGGCGCTCAAGGTGCTGGCGACGGGCGGGGTGTACCTGGCGGGCGGGATCCCGATCCATGTCCTGCCGAAGTTGACCGACGGGCGGTTCATGCGGGCGTTCGTCAGCAAGGGCCGGCTGTCGGACCTGCTCGTCAACCTGCCGGTCCATGTCGTGATGACGCGTGCGGCGCTGCTCGGGGCGGCGCAGTATGGCCTGGATCAGACGCAAACAGCCTGAACGGCAGCCCAGGGTCCGCGATGGTGCGGGCCGTACGGAAAGCGAGGTTTAGCAATGCCAGCGCAGTCGGACCTGGACCAGCTTTCGATCAACACCATCCGGATGTTGGCGGTGGACGCCATACAGAAGGCGAAGTCCGGCCATCCCGGCACGCCGATGGATGCAGCGCCGACTGCCTACACATTGTGGCAACGAATGCTTCGCTACGATCCCGCTGATCCAGGCTGGCTCAATCGCGACCGGTTCGTGCTGTCCGCGGGCCATGCATCCATGCTGCTGTACAGCCTGATCTATCTGGCCGGCATCAAGGCGGCGAACCCGACCTACAAGGAAGTCGGTCGCGATGCCATAACATTGGACGACATCAAGACGTTCCGTCAGGGCGGCACGACGCGTTGTCCGGGACATCCGGAATATGGCTGGACGTCCGGCGTCGAGGCCACGACCGGGCCGCTCGGCCAGGGCGCGGCCACCAGCGTCGGCATGGCAATCGCCCGGCAATGGCTGGGAGCCACCTACAATCGGCCGGGTTTCGATTTGTTCGACTTCAATGTCTACGCGCTGTGCGGCGATGGCGACATGATGGAAGGTGTTGCGAGCGAAGCTGCCTCGCTGGCCGGACATCTGCGGCTGTCCAACCTTTGCTGGATCTACGACAGCAATCGCGTGAGCCTCGAAGGCCCCACGGATCTCGCTTTCACCGAGGATGTCGCTGCGCGTTTCCTGGCCTATCGCTGGAACATCCTGCGCGTGAGCGATGCCAACGACATACAGTTGCTCGAGCAGGCCTATCGGGGCTTTCAGCGGACCGGGGATCGACCGACGCTGATCGTGGTACATAGCCATATCGGCTACGGTTCGCCGCACAAGCATGACTCGTTCGAGGCGCATGGCGAGCCGCTCGGTGACGACGAAGTGCGGCTGACCAAGCAGTTCTTCGGCTTCGATCCGGACCAGCAGTTCGTGGTGCCCGCCGGCGTGCGCGAACATTTCGCCGCGCAGCTTGGTGCGCGCGGCGCGGGACTGCGCACTGCATGGCAGGAGATGTTCAAACGATATCGCGCCGAGTATCCGGACCTTGCCGAGCAGATCGAGTGCCTGAGCGAACGCCGGCTGCCGGCGGGATGGGAGGCGGCGCTTCCGGTGTTTCCGCCCAGCACCTCGGGTCTTTCGACGCGCGATGCATCCGGCCACGTGCTGAACGCGATGGCGCAGCAAATTCCATGGATCGTCGGCGGCGCGGCTGATCTGACGCCCAGCACCAAGACCCGGCTGACCTTCGCCTCGGCTGGCGACTTCCAGTCCGGCGAGGCATCTGGCGTAGCCTCCGGCGATCACCGTGGCCGCAACACGCATTACGGCGTGCGCGAGCACGCAATGTGCGCCGCGGTCAACGGCATGACGCTGACCGGGTTGCGGGCATTCGGCGCCGGCTTCCTGATCTTCACCGACTACGCGCGCGGCTCCATCCGGCTGTCGTCGCTGATGGAGTTGCCGGTACTGCACATCTGGACGCATAATTCGATCAGCCTCGGCGAGGACGGCCCGACGCATCAGCCGATCGAGCAGATTGTGTCCTTGCGGGCGATTCCGGGCATGGTCGTGATCCGGCCGGCGGATGCGAACGAAATGTCCGAGGCGTATCGCCATGTCTTGCAGCAGCGGCATCGTCCGACCGCGTTGATCTGCTCGCGCCAGGCGCTGCCGATTGTCGATCGGTCGCAGTTCGCATCGGCTGCCGGTCTCGCGAGGGGCGCCTATGTGCTGGCCGATGCGCCAGGTGGCAAGCCGGACGTGATTCTGATCGCCAGCGGCAGCGAGGTGCAGCTTTGCGTGGGCGCGCGTGATCGGCTTGTCGCCGAAGGGGTTGCGGTGCGTGTCGTCAGCATGCCGTCATGGGAGCTGTTCGAGGAACAGGATGAAGCGTATCGCGACAGCGTCCTGCCGCCGGCTGTGACGGCGCGCGTGACCGTGGAGGAAGGCTCGACGCTGGGTTGGCAGCGCTATGCCGGAGCCACGGGCGTCGTGCTGGGCATGCACACGTTTGGCATGTCTGCGCCGATCAAGGTTGTGACTGAGCATTTTGGCTTTACCGTAGACCGCGTTGTCGCTGCTGCGAGGCAGACCATCGCGGCAAAGCCGACATAGAGGAGGGAAGATGGAACTCGGCATGATCGGCCTGGGCCGCATGGGCGCAAACATGGTCGAGCGCCTGATGAAGGCCGGCCACAAATGCGTGGTCTTCGACAGCCACGCCGACACCGTGCAGCAGTCGGTGGCGAAAGGTGCCAGGGGCACCACCAGCCTGCCGGACTTCGTCAAGGCGCTGTCGAAGCCGCGCGCCGTCTGGCTGATGCTGCCGGCCGCGGCGGTGGATTCCGTGCTGCATTCGCTGGTGCCGCTGCTGGAGCCGGACGACATCGTCATCGAGGGCGGCAATTCCTATTACCATGACGACATCCGCCGCGCCAAAGAACTGAAGCCCAAGGGTCTGCACTACGTCGATGTCGGCGTCAGCGGCGGCGTCTGGGGCCTCGAGCGCGGCTACTGCCACATGATCGGCGGCGAGGATGCGGTCGTGAAGCATCTCGATCCGATCTTCCGGTCGCTGGCACCGGGCGTGGAGACCGCGCCGCGGACGCCGGGCGCCACCGGCGCGCCGACACAGGCCGAGTACGGCTACCTGCATTGCGGTCCGAATGGCGCCGGCCACTTCGTCAAGATGGTGCACAACGGCATCGAATACGGCATGATGGCGGCCTTCGCCGAAGGCTTCAACATCATCAAGAATGCCAATGTCGGGCTGAAGAAAGCCGAGGTGGATGCGGAGACCACGCCGCTGCGCGAACCCGAGCACTTCCAGTACAACATCGACGTGGCGCAGGTCGCCGAGATGTGGCGGCGCGGCAGCGTGGTCGGGTCCTGGCTGCTCGACCTCACCGCCGGGGCGTTGCGACAGGACCCGGGTCTGGCGAATTTCCAGGGCCGCGTCTCGGATTCCGGCGAAGGCCGCTGGACGCTGCTCGCTGCGATCGAGGAAGGCGTGCCGGCGCCGGTGATCAGTGCCGCGCTCTATTCCCGATTCGAATCGCGCGACAACGCGGAATTCGCCAACCGCATGCTGTCGGCGATGCGCTTCGCGTTCGGCGGCCATGTCGAGAAGCCGGCCGAGAAGGAGGGATCGTAGATGGCCGCCCAGTCGTCGGATGCGATCGTCTTTTTCGGCGCGACCGGCGACCTGGCCTACAAGCAGATCTTTCCCTCGCTGTTGGGCCTGGTGCGCGACGAGGGGCTGAACGTCCCGATCATCGGCGTCGCCAAGGCCGGCTGGAACCTGGATCAGCTGAAGGCGCGTGCGGCGGACAGTCTGCAGCATCATGGCGGGGCAGACCCGAAGGCGCAGCAACGGCTGATGGAGCTGCTGCGCTATGTCGACGGCGACTACAACGACCCCGCCACGTTCGCCGAATTGCGCAAGCAGCTCGGCGCGGCGAAACGGCCGCTGCACTACCTCGCGGTGCCGCCGAGCCTGTTCGCGACCGTGGCGGAGGCGCTGGCGCAGTCCGGGTGCGCCGACAATGCGCGCCTGGTGATCGAGAAGCCGTTCGGCCACAACCGCGAAACGGCGCGCACGCTGAGCCGCCTGCTGGCGAAGTTCTTCCCCGAGGAGAACATCTTCCGCATCGATCACTACCTCGGCAAGGAGCCGGTGCAGAACATCGTCTACACGCGCTTCGCCAACTCGATGTTCGAGCCGCTGTGGAACCGCGACCACGTCAGCAGCATCCAGATCACCATGGCCGAGGATTTCGGCGTGCAGGATCGCGGCCGTTTCTACGACGAGACCGGCGCGATCCGCGATGTGGTGCAGAACCACATGCTGCAGGTGCTGGCCCAACTGACGATGGACCCGCCGACCGGCGAAGAGCACGAGGCGATGCGCGACCAGAAGTCGGCGCTGCTGAAGGCCATGCGCCGCTCGATCCGGCGCATGTGGTGCGCGGCCAGTACGCCGGATATCAGGCGGTGCCCGGCGTGCGCCCGGGTTCGACCGTCGAGACGTTCGTCGCGGTGAAGCTGTTCATCGAGACCTGGCGCTGGGCCGGCGTGCCGATCTACATCCGCGCCGGCAAGCATCTGCCGGTGACCGCGACCGAGATCGTGGTGCATTTCAAGCGGCCACCGCGGGAGACCTTCGACGAACTGGTGCCGCTGAGCTCCGGACATGTGCGCATGCGCATCAGCCCGGATGTCAGCATCGCGATGGGCGTGCGGGTGAAGCTGCCGGGCGAGCGCATGATCGGCGAGGATGTCGAGATGATCCTGACCGAGCAGGCGCCGAACCTGCTGCCGCCGTATCAGCGGCTGCTGGGCGATGCGGTGCACGGCATCGGCGAACTGTTCGGGCGCGACGACATCGTCGATGCGCAGTGGCGCATCGTCGAGCCGATCCTGGACGACGCGACGCCGGTCTATCCCTATGAGCCGGGCACCTGGGGACCCGCGGAGGCCGAGGCGCTGATCGGCGCCGACGGACCGTGGCGCAACCCGCAGCCGGCGGTTGAGGTGTCAAAATGATGCACGACCTCGTCATTCTGTTCGACGTCGACAACACGCTGCTGAACAACGATCGCGTGCAGGCCGATCTCGACGTGCACATGAGCGTCGAGCACGGCACGGCGGCGCGCAATCGGTACTGGGAGATCTTCGAGGAGCTGCGCAGCGAACTCGGCTATGCCGATTATCTCGGGGCGCTCGAACGCTACCGGATGGAGGAGATGCACGATCCGCGGCTGCTGCGGATGTCGAACTGGCTGGTGGACTACCCGTTCGCCGAGCGGCTGTATCCCGGCGCGCTCGACGCGGTGAAGCACGCGCAGCAATTTGCGCCCGTGGTCATTCTGTCCGACGGCGATGCGGTGTTCCAGCCGCGCAAGGTCGAGCGCTCCGGGCTGGCGCAGGCATTCGACGGCCACGTGCTGATCTACATCCACAAGGAAGAGGAACTCGACGACGTCGAACGGCTGTATCCGGCCAAGCATTACGTGATGATCGACGACAAGCTGCGCATCCTCGACGCGATGAAGAAGATCTGGGGCGAGCGCGTCACCACCGTGTTCCCGCAACAGGGCCACTACGCCACGGATCCCGAGATTCTGGCGCAATATCCACACGGCGACATTCAATTGAAGCGGATCGCCGATCTGGTCCATCACGACCTGGCCGATGTCCGCAAGCGCTGAGATGGAGAGATGAGATGGTGAAGGCAACAGAACGGCTGCATGGCCTGGGCCAAAGCCTGTGGCTCGACAACATCACCCGCGACCTGCTGACCAGCGGCACGCTGAAGCGCTACATCGACGAATTGTCGGTGACCGGACTGACCTCGAATCCGTCGATCTTCGACCATGCGGTCGCGCACAGCGCGTCCTACGATGCCGAGATCAGGCGCCTGGTGGGCACCGGCAAGTCAGGCGAGGCGCTGTTCTTCGAGCTGGCGATCCAGGACCTCACCAAGGCCGCCGACATGTTCGCGCCGATCCACCAGCGAACCGCCGGCGTGGATGGCTGGGTGTCGCTGGAGGTCTCGCCGCTGCTCGCGCACGACACGGCGCACACCATCGCTGAGGCCAAGGCGCTGCATGCGAAGGCCGACCGCCCGAATCTGTTCATCAAGATCCCCGGCACGCTCGAAGGTCTTCCCGCGATCGAGGAGGCGATCTTCGCCGGCGTGCCGATCAACGTGACGCTGCTGTTCTCGCGCGACGACTATGTTCGCGCGGCGGACGCTTATATGCGCGGCCTGGAGCGTCGGGTCGAGGCGGGATTGAGCCCCGATGTGCGTTCGGTCGCCTCGGTGTTCGTCAGCCGCTGGGACAAGGCGACCTTGGACAAGGTTCCGCAGGCGCTGCGCGACCGGCTCGGCATCGCGGTCTCGCAGCAGAGCTACAAGGCGTATCGCGACCTGCTGGAATCCGAGCGCTGGCAACGGCTGGAAGGCTGGGGCGCACGACCGCAGCGGCTGCTGTTCGCCAGCACGAGCACCAAGGATCCGCAGGCATCGGATGTGCTCTACATCGGCGCGCTGGCGGCGCCGAATACGGTCAACACGATGCCGGAGGAAACGCTGCTGGCGTTCGGCAACCACGGCCAGGTCGATCGCGCCGATGGCTCGCGACGGCGGCGATTGCGGAACAGGTGCTGGTCGCCATCACACGGGCCGGCGTCGATGTCGCCGCGCTGGCCCGGGAGCTTGCAGGACGAGGGCGCCAAGGGCTTCGTCGATTCCTGGAAGGACCTGCTCGGCGCGATCGAGACCAAGAGCAAGGCGCTCGCTTAGCCGTCACGGAGGACGCGATCATGGCAGATTCGCAGCGGCCAAACGACACGGCGGCGTGGCATGCACTGGCTCAGCATTACCAGCAGATCAAGGACACGCATCTGCGGCAGCTGTTCGCCGACGACCCGGGGCGTGGCGAGCGCCTGGTGGCCGAGGGCGCCGGCCTGTATCTGGACTACTCGAAGAACCGCATCACCGACGAGACCGTGCGGCTGCTGCTGCAACTCGCGCGCGAACGCGGCGTGACGGAACGGCGCGATGCGATGTTCCGCGGCGACAAGATCAACATCACCGAGCAGCGCGCGGTGCTGCACGTGGCGCTGCGGGCGCCGCGCGATGCAAAGATCCTGGTCGACGGCCATGACGTCGTGCCCGACGTGCACCAGGTGCTGGACGCGATGGCGGCGTTCGCCGAGCGCGTTCGCTCCGGCACGTGGCTGGGGCATACCGGCAAGCGCATCCGCAACGTGATCAATATCGGCATCGGCGGCTCGTATCTCGGGCCCGAGATGGCGTATCGCGCGCTGCGTCCGTTCAGCGACCGGTCCATGACGTTCCGCTTCGTCTCCAACGTGGACGGCGCCGACTTTACCGAGGCCACGCACGACCTGGACGCCGGCGAGACGCTGTTCGTCGTCGCGTCGAAGACCTTCACCACGCTCGAGACGATGACCAACGCGGCAACCGCGCGCAAATGGCTGATCGATGCGCTCGGCAGCGACGCGGCCGTTGCCAAGCATTTCGTTGCGCTCTCGACCAACACCGAGGCGGTGCGCAAATTCGGCATCGACACCGCCGACATGTTCGGCTTCTGGGACTGGGTCGGCGGCCGCTACTCGATGGATTCGGCGATCGGCCTGTCGACGATGATCGCCATCGGCGCCGACGGCTTCCGCGACATGCTGGCAGGCTTCCGCGCGATGGACGAGCATTTCCTGACCACGCCGCCGGAGCGCAATCTGCCGCTGCTGATGGGGATGTTGACTGTCTGGTACAACAACTTCTTCGGCGCGCAGACGATCGGCGTGATGCCGTATTCGTCACACATGGCGCGCTTCCCGGCCTACCTGCAGCAGTTGCAGATGGAGAGCAACGGCAAGCACGTGGACCTGCAAGGCAACGTGGTGACCGTGCAGACCGGACCGATCATCTGGGGCGAGCCCGGTACCGACGGACAGCACTCGTTCTACCAGTTGCTGCATCAGGGCACGAAGCTGGTTCCGTGCGACTTCATCGGCTTCTGCCGCCCGCTCAGTCCGCTTGTTGACCAGCACGACCTGCTGATGGCCAATCTGTTCGCCCAGGCCGAGGCGCTGGCGTTCGGCAAGACGGCGGAGGAACTGACCGCCGAGGGCTCGCCCGCGTTCCAGACGCCGTTCCGGGTGACCGAGGGCAATCGTCCGAGCAATACGATCCTGGCGGACGCCCTGACCCCGCACACCCTCGGCGCGCTGGTGTCGCTGTACGAGCACAACGTGTTCACCCAGGGCACGATCTGGGGAATCGATTCGTACGATCAGTGGGGCGTCGAACTGGGCAAGGTTCTGGCGCAGCGGATCATCCCGGAACTCGACGCCGCAGCGGAGCCGAAGCTGGCGCACGACGGCTCGACCAACGCGCTGATCCGACGCTTTCGCGCGCGGCGCGCACTACCGACGTAGCTACAGCGCCGCCTGCGTGCCCAGGATCACCGTCGCCTGCGCCGACAATACGCCGCCGTTGCCGTGCACCAGCGCGGTCTCCGCCTGCGCGACCTGGCGTGCGCCGCATTCGCCGCGCAACTGGCGCACCGCCTCGATCAGCAGGAACAGGCCGTACATGCCGGGATGGCAGTAGGACAGCCCGCCGCCGTTGGTGTTCACCGGCAGGCTGCCCTTCGGTCCGATCCTCCCGTCGCTGACAAACGGTCCGCCCTCGCCTTTCGGGCAGAAGCCGAGATCCTCCAGGAACAGGATCGTGTTGATGGTGAACGCGTCATAGAGTTCGAGCACGTCGATGTCGGTCTCGCGCATGCGCGCCATGCGATACGCGGCGGCACCGGACTCGCGCGCGCCCGTCAGCGTCAGATTCGGCATCGACGAAATCGACGCGTGCGTGATCGCCTGGCCGCAGCCCAGCACATAGACCGGCGGCTTCGCCAGGCTGCGCGCGCGATCGGCCGACATCATGACGATGGCGCCGCCGCCGTCGGTGATCAGGCAGCAGTCGCGCACGGTGAACGGATAGCTGATCGGCCGCGCCGACAGCACGTCCGCAATGGTCAGCGGCTTCTTCTCCCACGCGACAGGGTTCAGCAGCGCCCATTCACGCGCCGCCACCGCCACCTCGGCAAGCTGTTCGCGCGTGGTGCCGAACTCGTGCATGTGGCGCGACGCGGCCAGGGCATAGGCCGTCGCGGGCAGGAACGGTCGGAACGGCGTTTCGTACGGATTGTATTCGCGCGCCGAGGCCTGGCGGCGTCCGACGGTGCGCTGCGTGCTGCCATAGGCGATCACCGCCACGGAGCACAGTCCCGCGGCCAATGCGGCCTGCGCATGCGCGACATGCACCTCGAACGACGAGCCGCCGACGATGGTGGAATCGGTGTAGGCCGATGGCAGGCGCAGATACTCGCATAGTGACATCGCCGAGGTGCGGGCCTGAGTCGCGGCGCAGAAGATGCCGTCGACGTCCTTCAGCGTGAGCCCGCAATCGGCCAGCGCGCGATGAATGCCCTGCGCCATGAGATCGAGCGGGCTCATGTTGGCGGCGACCGCACCGATATCGGACTCCGCGGCGCCGACGATGGCAGCGCTGCCGCGCGTGAGACCGTTCATGGTGTGCCCTCCGCCGGCGTGAACACCGGATAGGGCGGTTCGTCGTCCTCCGCCTTGTGCACGCGGAACTTCACCCGCATGCCGATCCGCACATCGAGCGGAGGAATATCCTCGACGCGGCTCATCATGCGGAAACCTTCGTCGATGTCGATCAGCGCGACGTTGTACGGATCGCCCTTCTGAGGATAAACCACGGTGGTCGCGTGTACCGTGCCCATCCCCTTGCTGACCCGCCACTCCAGCCGGTCGCTGCCGGTGAACGGGCAGATCACCCGCGGATAGAACACCGCGGCGTTGGCTGCGGGGCTGAACTGGTAGCCAAGCTCGCCCTTCGCCAGATGTTCGAGATACGTCGTCTGGGGCGATGTCGGAGCATTTGCCATCGTCACACCGGCCTGTCGCCCTGCACCGTGACGCGGTGGCCGGAGCGGGTGTGCGGCCAGTAGTCCCACATGGCGCGATGCTGGGCGCAGCGGTTGTCCCAGAATGCGATGGAGTTTTCCTGCCAGCGGAAGCGGCACTGGAACAGCGGATTCTCCGCATGATCCCAAAGATAGTGCAGGATGGCCGAACTTTCGTCGCGCGCCACGCCGACGATGCGCTTGGTAAAGCCGCGGTTCACGTAAAGCGCCTTCTTGCCGGTCACCGGGTGCGTGCGGACCACCGGATGTTCGGCGCGCGGATAGCTCGGTTTGTCGGCGATGCCGAAATTGGCGTAGGTGCCGCGATACAAATCCTCGCCGTCGTGGATCGCCGTCAGCCCTTCGACATAGCGCTTCATCCGATCCGACAGAGCCTCATAGGCGGCATACATCGACGCGAACAGCGTATCGCCGCCGCGCGGCGGACAGGTGCGGATATACAGGATGCTGCCCATCGGCGGTTCCACGTCGCATGAAACATCGCTGTGCCAGCCTTCGCCGTTGGCGCGCGGCGAATCCTTGTCGGCGTGGATCATCATCAGTTCGGGATGGCCCGGTTCGTGCGGCGCCGCGGGATGGATGTGCAGCTTGCCGAACTTGCGTCCGAAGTCGAGGTGCTGGTCGTCGGTGATATGCTGGTCGCGGAAGAAGATCACCAGATTTTCCGCGAGCGCGCGGTGGATCTCCTCGAAGGTCTGGTTGCCCAGCGGCTGCGACAGATCGACGCCGCCGATCTCGGCGCCGATGATCGGCGTCAGCTTGTCGACCGAGATCGTGTCGTACGGCGCGGGGTCATCCGGGCTGTGCTTGTAGCGCGGTCCGCTGTAGCCACGCGTGGCACTCATGGTCGCCTCCCTCGGAATGCATCGACGGCAAGTCTAGCCGCCGGCGCCGCGCTGCGCCACGTCCGGATAGAACTGCGGCGCCTCACGCCGATCGACCAGGCCGTAATCGCGGATTACGCGGACGCGGCGGTGCCGGATCCGGCCTGCATCGGCCAGCGACGCGGGCGCGCGCCATGCATCCGCAGCGGCCGGATCATGCCACGACACGAGCAGCAGCAACTTCCCGGGCGTGTAGATGCTTGCGAACAGTTCCGCGTCGCTGACGCCGTCGCGGCCGGGCCGCGGCACGCGCAGCCGTTCCGCCAGCGTGTCCGCATCGGCCGGTTTTACGTTCGGGCCGGGATCGATCTCCGATATGCTGACGACCTTCGCAGCGCCGACCTCGGTCGCATCGAGCCGAAACTGCTGCAACATGTGCCCCGGCGGAGCGTGCGTATCCGCGCTGATCTCGCCGACGCGCAGGTGGTAGTCCTCGAAGACCTCGAACCGGCCTTTCTCCTGCACGCCATGATGCATCGCGTGGGTACGCCAGCGCACCACCGACTTCTCGTCTGCCCAGGTGGACAGCGACAGCAGGCGTCCCTCGGTGCGCGTGCTTTTGTATCGTTCGTTGTCGATGAACCCGGCGATCTGCTCCAGTTCGGGCCGGAGCTGTTTTGCCAGCTCCAGGTACTGGTCCCATTTTTCCGGCTTCGGCTGAACTTCGAAGATGACGGCGAACATCACGTTCTCCTTTGCAGTTCATACCAAGGTGGCGAGCCCGGCGCGTAACGGGTTGCGCTCGGGGTTTCACCCCGAACCCCACCAGAGGCGCTGCCTCTGGACTCCGCCAAGGGCGGAGTCCTTGGAACCCGTTACTTTAGTAATGGATCCCAAAGGCTATGCCTTTGGTGGGGGTCCCGGGGGCGAACGCCACCGGGCGGGTTTCAGGGCAGAGCCCTGAGCCCAGATATGCTGGGTCAAACGCGGTCCATCCATCGCCGTTGCTTCGGCCGCGGCCGAAGCGTCACACCACGGCGATCGCGTTCATCTCGATCAGGTAGTCGGGGTGGGTGAACTTGCTCACCTCGACCAAGGTCGAGGCCGGCGGGGGCGACGGAAAATATTCGCGCCGCACCTTATGGATCGGCGCCAGGTTCTCCATGTTGCGCACATACACATCAACGCGGCAGACGTTTGCCAGCGTGCCGCCGGCGGCTTCCACCGCCGCCTTGACGTTCTCGCACACCTGTCGCGTCTGCGCCTCGATGTCGCCGATGCCGGCAATCGTCCCGTCCGGACGCTGCGCGACCATGCCCGAGATGAACACCAGTTTTCCGCTCGCTTCCACGGCGATGGCCTGGGCAAAGTGTCCGCCGGGCTTTGGCGCCTTGTCGGTGGTGATGGCTTGTCGTGGCATTGGTCCCCTCCCCTTTTGCAGTCAGTGACACTTGAAGGCGTCGAACGGCTCGCGACAGGTGCGGCAGCGATGCAGCGACTTGCACGCGGTGGAGCCGAACTCGCTGATGCGCTCGGTATCCGCGCTGCCGCAGAGTGGGCAGGCGGGGTGCGCCTCGCCGAACAGCGCGCGGCGCGATGATGAATGCTCGGGCGGCGCGATGCCGAACGCGGCGAGCTTGCGGCGGCCCGCATCGCTCAGCCAGTCGGTGGTCCATGCGGGCGACAACGTGGTGTGGATGCGCGCATCGATGCCGGCGCGTGCCAGAGCCGCCTGGATCTCAAACGTGATCACGTTCATCGCCGGGCAGCCGGAGTAGGTGGGGGTGATCGTGACCTCCACCGTGTCGCCGTGCACCGAAACGTCCCGCAGGATGCCAAGGTCGGCGATGGTCAGCACCGGGATCTCCGGATCGACAACCTCCTCAAGCACGGCAAGCGCGCGATCGCGCAGCGAGGCGGCCGCTACCATGCGGCACCCGGATGACTGCGCTGGAGATGCTGCATCTCCGCCAGCAGGTGACCGAGGTGCTCGGTATGGCGCCCGCTGCGTCCTCCCGACTGCATCCAGCCATCCGCCGGCCGCGCCAAGGTGGCACGTGTCAAAATGCTGTCGACCGTGGCATTCCAGGTCTCTCGCAACGACGCGAGGTCCGGGATGACGCGTGCCTCGATCAGCACGGCATCGGCCGCATCCGCGACGAAGAGTTCGCCGGCATAGGGCCACAGTTGATCCAGCGCGGTCTGCGCGCGGCGGTGGCTTTCCGCGGTGCCGTCGCCGAGACGGATCAGCCATTCGCCCGCATGCCGTACATGGTATGCGGTCTCCTTCTCCGCCTTGGCCGCGATGCCGGCGACCTCTGCATCGGCTGATGCGGTCGCGGCGCGCCAGAACGGATCCGCAAAGGCGGAGAACAGCAGCAGCCGCGCGATCGTCACGGCAAAGTCGCCGTTCGGCAGCTCGACCAGCAGGCAGTTGCGCCAAGCGTCCGCATCGCGAAGATAGGCGAGCTGATCCTCGGTATGCCCGGTGATGCTGCCGGCGTGGCTGTACAGCGCGCGCGCCTGGCCGATCAGATCGAGCGCGATGTTGGCGAGTGCCAGTTCCTCCTCGAGCGCCGGCGCGCGACCCGTCCATTCCGACAGCCTATGGCCAAGGATCAGCGCATCGTCCGCGCGGCGGAGCAGCTGCAGGACAAGCGGGCTCTCCTGGACGGTGATGGAGGTCGTGGCCATGGGCCGAGGATGCTAGCACGGATGCGGCCGGCGCGGGGATCGGTCCCGCCAGCGGTCAGGTGCCAACGGTTAGGTGAACGCACTCCGGCGCAGCTGGTGCTTGTCCATGCGATAGCGCAGCGTGTCGCGCGTGATCCCGAGTGCCTGCGCGGCCAGCGTCACGTTGCCGCCGACACGGCGCAGGGCCTGCACGATCAGGTCGTGCTCCTGGCTGTCGAGCGTCGCGCCGGCCGTGCCCGACACATCGTCGCTATAGCCCTGCAGCGCCGGCGGCTCCCGCAGGCTGAGATCGTCCGCCCGGATCCGCTCGCCGATCGTCAGCAGCGCCGCCTGCTCCAATACATTGCGCAGCTCACGCACATTGCCTGGCCACGAATGACGCCGGATGGCCTCGAGCGCGCTGGTGTCGAGACGCAGGTCCGGCCTGCCGTATCGCAGGCGGTGCTCCGCCATGAAGTGTTCGGCGAGCAGCACCACATCGTCGTCGCGTGCGCGCAGCGGCGGTATCGAGAGCGTTATTGCCCGCAGCCGGTACATCAGGTCTTCGCGGAACTCGCCGGTGCGGACGCGTTCCTCCAAGGCGGCATTCGTCGCCGCGACGAAGCGCACATCGACCGAGCGGTCGCGCGTGCTGCCGACCGGACGCACGCGGCGGTCCTCGATCACCTTGAGCACCTTGGCCTGCGATGCGGGCGGCATCTCCGCGATCTCGTCCAGGAACAGCGTGCCGCGATCGGCGGCCAGGATCAGCCCGGTGCGCCGCTCCTTGGCATCGGTGAAGGCGCCGCGCTCATGCCCGAACAGCTCCGATTCGATCAGTTGCGGCGACAGGGTCGCGCAGTTGATCTCGACGAACGGCTCGGCATGGCGCGGGCCCTCGAAATGCAGCGCGCGCGCGACGAGTTCCTTGCCGGTCCCGGTTTCGCCGGTGATCAGCACGGGTGGCGGAGGGCCGCTCAATTGACGCGCTTCCATCGCCAGCACCTGGGCGATCTGTCGCTTCAATTCGACGATGCGGGGCGATGCGCCGGCGATCCGGTCCAGGCCGCTGCGCTGCTCCTCGCGGCGTCGATAGTAGGCCAGCGACTCCTCGGCGTGCCGGCGCGACAGCAGCCGGTTCACCAGCAGGCCCAGCTCCTCCAGCGAGACCGGCTTGGTCAGATAGTCATCGGCGCCCGACTTCATCGCCGTCACCGCCAGGGCGACGCTGCCGTGAGCGGTGATCATGACGATCTTGCTGTCGAGGTCGCGCTGGCGGATGTGGCGGATCAGGTCGATGCCGGTGCCATCCGGCAGGCTGTGGTCCACCAGCACCACATCCGGCCGCAGCTCCTCATAGTCCGCAATGCCGCGCGCCAGGGTCGCAGCCTGCGCAACCTCGTATTGCTGGCGTTCGAGGAAGCGCGCCACATTGCGCGACAGCAGCGGCTCGTCCTCGACAATCAGGATGGAGCGATTCATTTCCGGGCCACGGCGAGCCTGATCCGCAGCATGGCGCCACCCTGTTCGGAACTCAGGATATCCAGTGTTCCGTTGAACCGCTCGACAATGCGCCGCGCGAGTGCAAGCCCAAGCCCGAGGCCATGGATCTTCGTTGTGAAGAACGGTTCGGAGATGCGTGACAGAAGATTGGCCGGGATGCCGGAGCCGCTGTCGGTGAAGCTGATCATCGCGTGCTTGCTGTCCGGCTCGGACAGCACGATGTGGAGGCGTCCGCCGTCGGGCAACGCTTCGATCGCGTTGGTAATGATGCTGGCCATCGCCTGGCCGAGCATCGGCGGGTCCACGTCGACCGGACGCCGGGTCCATCGCTGGTCGTCGATCGTGACCGCGACCCGGGCACGGTCGAGCGCGAGACGCTGGCGCTCCACCGTGTCGCGCACCACGTCAAGCGGCTCGACGCGCTGGACCGACACCGCCTCGCTGCGCGCATAGTCCATGAGCTCGCGCACGCACTGCTCCAGCCGGTCCACCTCGCCGATGATCTCGTCCGGCACAGGCTTGATCGCCGGGTATTCCAGCCGCAGCAGCTCGGCGGAGCTGCGAATGCCGGACAGCGGATTTCGCAGGCTGTGCGCGACGGCACTTGCCATCTGGCCGACCGCGGCCAGTCCCTCCATGCGGCCAAGCTCGGCCTGCTGGCGCTGGATCTGCAGCGCGCCGCGCCGGACGATCCAGTAGAGCGTCGCGAACAGCACCAGCGAGCCGATGGCGGCGGAAACCCCGATGATCCGCCGGCCGCGCTCGATCGCGGTCTCGAGCGCCGTCGGAACCTTGTAGACCTCGACCACGCCCATGACCGTGTCGTCGTGCCGTATCGGCAGATAGGCCTCGATGAAGTGGCCGGTCACGCTCGCGCCGAGGGAGATGTGTTCGGGTTTGACGTCCGAGTCGAGCTGGCCGATCTCGCTGACCAGATTGCCTTCCATCGCCTCTTCGAGTTCCGGGTTCTTCTCGAACAGGCGGCCGGTCAACGCGGTGTCGGTCGACCAGAGGATGCGTCTGTCGGCGCCATAGACGTTCACCCGCAGGATTTCCGGCATGGCGCGCACGTGTTCGGCGAATGCCTTCAGCGCCTCGTTCGAGCCGTCGCCTTCGTGGACGAACACGCGCTCGCCGTAACCCTCCGCGCCCAGGATGCTCTGGAGGAATTCCTGGGTCACCGCGACCTCGCGATCCAGCATGGTCGTGGTCAGGTAGTTGCTCATCAACAGGGCGAATGCCGCACCGAGCACGGCGATCACGGCGAACCCGGCGACGGCGAACCAGACGCGCAGGTCGAAGCGGATGCACTTCATGGCTGCCCGATCAGCGGAGAGGGTCGTTGGGCCGCCCATGCAGGCGGCACTCATGACACCAGCGTAATACAATGGCACTTGCCAGGCAATCATGCAGTTGCCGCTGGGTCGGGGCGCGAAGGTCGGGGTTTCACCCCGAACCCCACCAGAGGCGCCGCCTCTGGACTCCGCCAAGGGCGGAGCCCTTGGAACCCGTTACATAAGAATCGGATCCCAAAGGCTTCGCCTTTGGTGGGGGTCCCGGGGGCAACGCCACCGGGCGGGTTTCAGGGCAGAGCCCTGAGCGCTTCAGCGTCACCACGTGGACGCGCCCGGAGCATCAATGGTGATGGGCGTGCGCGTTCGCAGGATCCGAGGGGAGCGGATGCTCGGCCAGCGCCTGGACCCTGGTCGAAAGCCGCTTGGGGGTTGTCCAGCCGCCTGCCTCGCCGGGGCTCCAGCGCGCCCGAAGCCAGCCGTTCGGGTCGACCAGAAACTGGCTGCCCGCGATCGCGTCCGACGTGATGCCGAGCAGGATGGCGAACGCCTCCCTGGCCTCGCGCTGCGCCACACACCCCGCCTCGCCTGGCCGGCCGGGCGCATCCGCGGGCAGCATTATGGTGACAAGCGGCGTGGCGGATTCCGCCAGCGTTTGGCCCGGCTCGCTTGCGTCCGGCACCACGAGGCGCACCACCTGCCCGCGCAGATCGTCGGTGTCGATCTCACGTCCGTCGGCGCAAACGGCGTTGAACTGGGGAATCCGCACCGGAACCACTGCCCTGCCGGACGTGCGGGCGAACTCCCCCCTGTTGTGGGCGCGCAGGTAGTCGATCAGATCCCATCGGTCGTCGTCCGGCATGCCGACGGCGTGCCCCGCCAGCCAGAAGAGATCGCCGTCGCTGTATTCCAGGAGGCGTTGCGTCGTCAGATCGCTCGGCGCCGTCGGCTGGGTCCGGGCGGCCGGGCCATCCCCCTGACCGGTTGCGCCATGGCACGAGGCACAATTCTCCCGATACAGACGCTCGCCCCGCACGATGCCGGCCGCGGCGAAATCCGTGGGCGAGACGTAGAAACTGGTCGGGTAGGCGGCAATGAAGCGCTCGCCTGGCGTTTTCGGGTTGATCCGCCAATGGAACGGCCAGACCGGCTGCTCATGGGCCCCCGGGGTGAGGTGCGCCAGGAACCCGGCCGCCAGAACCACCATGACGGCAAGTGCCGTTTCGCCGATGATCGAGCGGCGCAGGCGCACCCCGGGCCTGGCGGAGAACGCGAAGCGGTTCAGCGCTGCCAGCACGAGCAGCGACAGGAACAGCAGCAGCTTGAGCAGCGCCACGCGCCCGTACGCGGTGCCGACCAGTGCGGGAACGCTGGCCACCAGGTCGACGGCCTGGATCAGGGACGTTGCGGCGATGACCGACACGGTGGCCAGGCCAAGCGGGAAGAAGCGCCTGGCGGCGAGGGCGGCGGCATCGACGGGCATGGCGGCCAGGCAGATCAGCAGGGGCACAAGTCCGCCCAGCCAGGCGCCCGCCGCCAGCACATGCAGGGTTTCGGCAATCAGCAGCCGGTCGCCGGCGACGCCGTCCACCGCGCCGGCGTGACCGACGGCCGACTGCAGTCCGAGCGCGCCGCCCGCCAGGATGATCGCCGCAGCCAGGGTCAGGCGACTGTGCGGCGCCCGGAGCTTCGGGAGTTTGCCCGGCTCCCCGCGCGCGGTCGTGCCCAGGCAGACCGCGAACAGCGCCAGCAGCAGGGCGAAACGGACCAGGACCAGCCGGCCGAACTGCGTCTCCAGCGCGACGGGCGCGAGCGCGGCCAGGGTTTCCCGCGTGCCGCTCGTGCCGGCGATTGCCGCGGCCTGCATCGCGAACCAGGCCACGCCGAACACGAGCGCGAGGATCAGGCTGCCCAGCCCCAATCGTGTGAGCCGCGCGCGCGTCAATCGCGCCCATGGTGTGTCGGGCAGCCTGCGAATCACCACGGCGGCAAAGACCAGGGTGCCAAAAAGCGAGGTGAGTGCCGCGATGTGCGCGCCCCGCAGAATTGCGGTGACGATGTCGTCCGCGTTCATCGATCAGGGTCGGACGGTAAAATCGAAGCTGGCACCGGCCTCGTGGGCCGCGCCGGCGAGGGCCTGCGGGATCGCGCGCCCGTCCTCACACCTGCTCTATGCATTACGCGCCCAGTGCATCACGCGGATCGATGACGCTGAACCGCGGATCCGCGGCCTCGCTGCGGAAGATCGTCACCGCGGACGGCCGCTCACCCGGCAGCCGACGGATGGGCCGGCACGTTCGGACATGGCGTGGACGAGCGCGCACGCCGCCGGACACGGGAGGCGGAGTGCATTGCCGAAGCACGGTTGGTCATGCCGCCACCCATACAGCAATCGGTTCGCCGCGACCAAAAAGTCACACATGAAAGTTCGGCCATGCGGCATGATTTGCCCGCATGGGTCGTTCGCGGTGCCACCGCCGGGTGAACGCGGCACCCGTCCCCGCCCCTGTTCCAGCGGCAACGCGCCCCGGCGGGTCGCAGGCTTTCGCTGCCGGGCATGGGCTTGGCCGATCCGGCGGCTCTTGCGCATAGCGCCATTTTGCCATCCACCAAGCATAATCATGGGCCGCGACGCGATATACAACCTATAGTTGCAAATACGGCACGGCGGCGTGCATCGACACAAACTCACCCGTCCGTGAGAATTATGACCTTAGTCATAACGTAAGTGTTGCAATTGCGATTTCGCAAGTTTATACCTACCTCGCGTTCCCGAGAGCTTCAGCCGGATTGGCCGCTTGCAGACCGGGTTCGAGCGCAGAACGAAGGCTAGAGGGCTGGCACATGATGGTGCTTAACCGCAACAGTTTGGCTACCGGACGGTCCAAGGTCAACATGCCAAGAATGACCGACGTCCAGAATTCGGCACCGATCGGGACCCTGGTTCCCTGCTTCCATCAGGCGATCCCGGCCTGCGTTCTGCGTCCCGGCAGCGCCCGCACTGCGTCTGCCAATTTCGTTACGTATGAGCAACACCCATACGCCTCAGTAACCGCAACACAACACGAATGGAGCCTGTGATGACGAGTTGGAAAGACAAGTTGGCGCTGACGGCGCAGCGAAACCGTCAGGAGATCATAAAGGCCAAGCTGAACCGCCGCGAGATGATGCGCCTCGGCCTGCTGACCGCGGGCGGCACCCTCATTGCGAAGGCCGGTCTCAGCGCCCGGGCATTCGCACAGCAAGGGCCCGGCGGCGGCCTTACCCCCCTGACCAGTGTTTCCGGCGTCGACGGCCCTCCGAGCCCGCCGGCACGGCCGTGGTCGCAGCCGATGCCGCGCCTGGTCCTGAAGACGCCGGTCGATCCGAATACGATGACCGCCGGTCTGCCCGACCCGGTCACCGGCCAGCGCAAGATCGTGCCGCCCACCGGCTTCACGCCGGTCGACGGGGCGACCGCGAGCGTCCCGCACCAGTTCTTCAAGGCCAACGGCAACGGCACCTACACCGACAAGTTCGGCGCGACGCAGTTCTACCAGCTGGAAATGCGGGAGACGCCCATCAAGGTGCATCCCGACTATTCACCGACCAAGTACTGGGCCTTCGACGGCGTGGTGCCCGGCCCGCTGTTCCGCCAGAAATACGGCACGCCGGCGATGGTGCGGTTCCAGAACAGCCTGCCGTCGACCAAGATTGCGCAGTCTTTCGGCATCGCCGAGATGACGACCCATCTGCACAACGGCCATACCCCGTCCGAGAGCGACGGCAACCCGGTCAACTTCTTCAATTCGGCCAATGATCCCAACGCGGTCAACCCGCTCGGCTACAAGGACCAGCACTATCCGAACGTCCGCGCCGGCTACACCGCGCTCGGCGACCTGGTCGGCAACCCGAACGAGTCCCTGGCCTCGCTCTGGTACCACGACCACCATCTCGATTTCACCGCCCAGAACGTCTACAAGGGCATGTTCGGCTGCTACAATCTGTTCGACGATCTGGACACGGGCGACGGCACCGGCCTGGGCCTGCCGCACGGCGACTACGACATCCCGATCTTCTTCCACGACGCCGTGTTCGATCAGAACTGCCAGACGGTGTTCGACCTGTTCGACCTGGACGGCATCCTCGGTGACCGGTTCCTGGCGAACGGGGCGATCCAGCCGACCCTGGACGTCCAGAAGCGGCGCTACCGGTTCCGCCTCTATGCGCCCGGCCCGTCGCGCTGGTGGGAGTGGTCGCTGTGGGACGGCAAGCAGTTCTGGCCGTTCTGGCAGATCGCCACCGACGGCAACCTGCTGCCGCACGCCGTGCAGGTCAGCAGCGTGCGCATCGCCGTGGCCGAGCGGGTCGACATCATCGTCGACTTTGCCAAGATCAAGGCGGACCGCGTCTACTTCGTCAATCGCGCCGAGCAGGTGAACGGCCGTGGCCCGACCGGCAATACCCTCACCCCCGGCACGCCGGTCCTGCAGGTCAACATCGGTTCGGCGGTGTCGGATGACAGCGCCAACCCGGACCTGGGCACCGGACCGATCGGCATGGCACTGCGTCCGCTGCCCACTATTCCGACCGACATGTCCAAGCTGCAGACCCGCTCCTGGCGGTTCGAGCGCGGCAATGGCGGCTGGATGGTCAACGGCAAGTTCTTCGACGAGAACGTTGTCAATGCCGCCATTCCGCAGGGATCGGAAGAGGTCTGGATCATCCAGAACCCGGGCGGTGCCTGGCGTCACCCGGTGCACATCCACTTCGAGGAGCACCGCATCCTGACGCGCAACGGCACGCCGGTGCAGGAAGGCGTACAGGTCGACGGTGCGCTCAACTGGTCACGTCGCGACGTGATCAACCTGCAGACCAACGAAGAGGTCCGCCTGTTCATGCGCTTCCGCGACATGGGCGGCTCGAAAGACTCGATCCAGTCAAGAGAAACGCCTACAATCGCTACGTGATGCACTGCCACAACGTGGTGCATGAAGACCACGCGATGATGGTCCGCTGGGACATCGTCTAGCCGATCCTGGATACCGCCCGCCCGGTCCCGACAAGGGGCCGGGCGGGCGCCCTTCAGATTTGGACAAGGAAACAGTAGCATGAACAGGCGAACGTTCTTCGTGCGCGGCGCTGCGGCCGCCGCCGCCGTTGCTCCCTTTGCTCTCGGATCGTCTGGCAAGGCGGAGGCACTGCATCAGGATGGCGCCGCGTGGTTCACCAATGTCGAGGTGAAGACGCAGGACGGCCGTACCCTGCGGTTCTACGACGACGTGATGAAGGGCAAGATCCTCCTCATCAACTTCTTCTACACCGACTGCGATGCGATCTGCCCGCTGATGACCGAGAACCTCGTCCGCGTGCAGGACCTGCTCGGCGCGCGCGTCGGCACCGAGATCCGCATGGTGTCGATCTCGCTGCAGCCGGAGCACGACACGCCCGAGGTGCTGGCCGCCTACGCCAAGACCTATGGCGCGGGGCCGGGCTGGATGTTCCTCACCGGCCAGAAGGACGACATCGAACTGCTGCGCCACCGGCTGGGCTTTGTCGATTCCGACAAGGTCGAGGACGCCGACCCCGAGCAGCATATCGGCACCGTCCGCATCGCCAACGAGCCGATGCACCGCTGGGCCATGAGCCCCGCGCTCATCAGCCCGGAGGCATTTGTCCGTGCGGTAAATCGGGTGGTTCCGAAATTCACCTGAGAGCGGGGGCTCGGGGTTTCACCCCGAACCCCACCAGAGGCGCTGCCTCTGGACTCCGCCAAGGGCCGAGCCCTTGGAACCCGTCACTTCAGTAACGGATTCCAAAGGCTACGCCTTTGGTGGGGGTCCCGGGGGCAAAGCCCTCGGGCGGGTTTCAGGGCAGCGCCCTGAGCGCTTCAGCTTCACACAATCGCCCCACAAGTGCCCGGCTTCGCTCTATCGTTCCCACTGCGGTACTGGTAATATAACCGTATGACCAAGGCATCGCGCAGCTTGCGATCATACCGCCGCCAGGCCGGGTTCACGCTCATTGAAATGCTTGTCGTGGTGGCGGTGATGGGGTTCGCGCTCACCATGATCGTCACGCGCGGCCCGGTGCGCAGCCAGGCGCTCGAGATGAAGGCTGCCGTCAGCGAAGTTGCGCAGGGGTTGCGCCTCGCCCGGTCCAAGGCAATTGCGACCAACACCCCGGTGCAGTTCGCCGTGGATGTGCCGCAACGCAGCTTCCGCATCGACCGCGGGACCGCGACCATTCTGCCGCGTTCGCTGAGCATTTCCATGACCGCGGTGGCGGAAGAAACCCTCGGCGCCCGGCTTGCCGCCATCCGGTTCAACGGCGACGGCAGCGCGACCGGTGGCCGGATCGAACTGACGGACGGCCAGCGGCGCTCGCAGGTCGGCGTGGACTGGCTGACCGGCCGCGTCAGTGTCCTGCAGGTCCGCTGATCGCGCTCACCGGATGAAAAAGACGTAGAATTGGACGATTGTCCTTGGTTGGCCGGGTGTGACCCGCCATCCTTGGTCAGACGCCGCGGTGCGGGCCGGTGCCCCCGCTTTGCGAGATCAAGGGATTTTCGTGTGCCCGACTGGCTGCTCCCGCTGATCCTGGCGCCATTCATCGGCAGCTTCGCCGGCGTGCTGATCCGCCGGCTGCCGGCCGAACAGCCGGTGGCCCTCGCACGTTCGCAGTGTGAGGCGTGCGGTCACGTGCTGGGTCCGCGCGACCTGATCCCGCTGGTCAGCGTCGTTATGCTTCGCGGGCGCTGCCGCTGGTGCGGCGCTCGCATCGCGTTCACGCATCTCGCGGTGGAGCTTGCGTGTCTCGTGGTCGCGGCCTGGGCCGTGCTGGCCGAAACAGACACGCTGCTTGTGTGGCTGGACTGCGTGCTTGGGTGGACGCTGCTGACCCTGGCGTGGATCGACTGGGAGCACATGCTGCTGCCCGATGCGCTGACCTTGCCGCTGATCCTTGCCGGGCTCGGCGCTACTC
The DNA here is from genome assembly GCA_963739725.1 of uncultured Alphaproteobacteria bacterium. Classification (GTDB taxonomy): domain Bacteria; phylum Pseudomonadota; class Alphaproteobacteria; order Acetobacterales; family Acetobacteraceae; genus JAMXLO01. The sequence continues at coordinate 85,003 of CAVUBS010000001.1, forward strand.
TGCTGGTGGATCCCGCGGCCACGACCGAACATGCGGCAGCCGCGGCGGCCGGTTACCTGGCCTTCCGGGCGATCGAGATCACCTACCGCCGACTGCGCGGACGCGAGGGGCTTGGCCAGGGCGACGCCAAACTGATGGCAGCCGCGGGAGCCTGGCTCGGACTGGCGCCGCTGCCGACGGTCACCTTCATGGCCGCCGCGTTCGGGCTGGCGATCGCCGCGGGCCTGAGAATTGCCGGCCAGGTCATGCATCGCGGCTCCGCCATCCCGCTGGGCCCCGCCCTCTGCGCGGCGATCTGGGTCACATGGCTGGGGTTCGATCCCATCCTCCCGCTGATGGACCGACTGTCTTGACCACGCAGCGTCCCGCGCGGCGCGCGCGCCAGCGCGGCTTCACCCTGCTGGAGGTGCTGATCGCCCTCATCATATCGGGCATCGCGCTGGCCACGGTGTTCCGCGCGGCGGGCGAGAACATCAACGCCTCCGGCGCCGCGGCCCGCTATCAGGAAGCGGTCTCCCGCGCCCGTTCGCACCTCGACGGCACCAGTGCCAATCTGATCTTCGGCGAGCAGGATGGCGACGATGGCGGCGGCTTTCACTGGCGTGTCCTGGTGCGCGCGACCGAACTCGACCGGCAAGCAGGACACGGCGGGCAGGCCGGTCGGCGCCACCAACTCGCTGGTGATCACGCTGTGCGCCATCACGGTGTGGATCACCTGGCGGGAGGGAACCCATGCCCGCTCGGTACGGCTGGACAGCGAGCGCCTGCTGACATCGGCGCCGAGCTGAGCAGGTCGCGGCGATCCTGTCGGTGTCGGCATCGCGATGGCGATCCGCTGTGGCGCATGACCGCGGCGATTTGCTATCATCCCGCAATGAGCGCCAGGAAAAGCGCAAGCAAACAGGCCGGCTTCACGTTGCTGGAAGTCCTGGTGGCACTCGCCGTATTCGGTCTGCTGATGGCGGGCCTGGTCCAGGGGCTGCGGCTGGGCGTCAATGCGTGGCAGGCGCAGGCGCGCACTCTGGTGGGCCGCGGCGACGTGGAGGCCACGGACCGGACGCTGCGCACACTGATCGAGCGCATGGATCCCGGCGGTGTCAGCGGCCGACCCGCGACCTTCAAGGGAACCGCGCGCACGCTGATTTTCACGACGACGCTGCCGCAGGCGGCCGAAACCATGGCCACGCGTGCAGCGGTGGTGACCTTGGCGGTCGATGAGAAGAACCAGCTGCAGTTGCTGTGGCTGCCGAACTACCGCTACCGCATCGGGCCAACGCCGCCGCCGGGACGCATCACGCTGATGCGCGATGTCGACCACCTGGAGATCTCCTACTGGCACGACCCGAAGGCCGGATGGCAGTCCGAGTGGGGCGGGGTGACACTGCCGAAGCTGATCCGCATCCGCATGGTCTTCACCCGCGACAGCGGACAGCATGGCTACGACATCGTTATAATGCCGATGCGCGACCGGTGGCGGCTGTGACCCGCCAGCGTGGCTTCGCCCAGCGTGGCTTCGCATTATTGATCGTGCTGTGGACGCTGGTGCTGCTGGCGCTGCTGGTCGCGCAATTCACCACGACGGGACGGACCGAGGTGCAGGTGGCGGCGAACCTGCGCGCCAATGCGGTGACCGAGGCCGCGGCCGATGGCGCGCTGTATGAGGCGATCATGCGACTGGTGCAGGGCACATGGGCGCCGGACGGGCGCATGCGCGTGATCCGCGTCGGCGATGCCACGGTCGAGGTCCGCATCAGGAACCAGGCCCGCAAGGTCAATCCCAACACGGCGCCCATACCGGTGATCCAGGCGCTGCTGGGCAACCTGGGCGTGGACTCCGGCAAGGCCGCGGCACTTGCGCGCGCGATGGTCGACTGGCGCTCGAACGGCCCGCAATCGCAGTCGGGCGGAACGAAACTCGCGCAGTATCAGGCGGCCGGCCTGCCATACGGACCGGGCAACCAGTTGTTCGACAGTCTGGACGAAATCGGCCTGGTGGTGGGCATGACGCCGGTGATCCTGGCGCGCATGAAGCCGTTCCTGTCGATCTATCGCGAGGGCGACCCGCAGGCGCCGAGCGAACTGCCCGTCACGGCGGAGGAGGCCTCGACGGCGACCGGCGATCCCTGGTACTTCGGCTCGAGCGGCCGGGTCATGGTGGTGATGATCGACGCCGCCGCGGTGGGCGCGAAGGGCGGACGCTTCGTCCGGCAGGCCGTGGTCCGGCTGCGCGCGGAAGCGAGCCTGGACCAGGCGCCGTATCAGATCCTGACGTGGGGAACGCCGACGGAGTAGCGATTGCCCAGCACTTTCACTGCCACTGCGCTTTCAGTGCCACTGCGCTTTCAGTGCCACTGCGCTTTCAGTGCCCGCGGCGGCATAATCCCATCGCCCCGATCCAGTGGCCTTCGATCGCCGCGCGATCCGTCCGTCATGACCGCAGCTCGTCCCGGCCATGACGATCAAGTACGAATGCCGTCGGATCGTCACGGGTTGCAGATGGCCGAACCCGCGCCGGCGTTGCCGGACTGGCCCAGCGAGCAAAGATCGAAGTCATGTCCGCTGCGCTCGGAGGGGTTGCGGTAGACGAAGGGGTGGTTCCACGGATCCATGGGAAGCGCATCGCCCTTGAGATAGGGTCCGTTCCAGTTGTCGGCGCCGGACGGTTTCTGCACCAGTGCGGCGAGCCCCTGATCGCTGCTGGGGTACGAACCGACATCGAGCTTGTAGAGGTCGAGCACCGACGAAATGCGCTCGATGGATTGCTTGGCAACGGAACCGCGGGCACCCGAAAGCTGGCGCAGCGCCGCTGGTGCAACAAGCCCGATGAGCAGGCCAAGGATGGCGATGACGACAAGGATTTCCAGCAGGGTGAAGCCCTCGTTGCCGCGGGGTCGCTTGCCTGCAGACCGGACAATGATCGGAGCGACGGTCAGGATGCGCTGTTTCATGCCGAGCCCAGTCTCACGGAAGAACTGGCGGCACGTAAACCACAATTCAAACCAATACGCTATCGAGAAATCATTGGACAACAGCACATGAAACATGTTTTAGCTACATCAAATGGCTGTTCCATTTCTTGCATGCATGGTACTGACCGCGTCGGTGTATCATCTGCCGCCGCGCGTGCTGCCGTCCATCCAGGCGATCGAAGGCGGCCGTGTCGGACTGATGCACTCGAACACGGATGGCTCGGTGGATCTGGGCGTCATGCAGATCAATACGCTCTGGGTCGGCCCGATCGCCCGCTTTGCCAGATGGCCGGAGGTTAATGTGCGCGACCGGCTGCTGAACGATCCCTGCTTCAATATTGCCGCCGCCGGGCTTATAATGCGAACCTACCTGAACGAGACAAAAGGCGATCTTTTGCGCGCCGTCGGCGACTACCATTCCCATACCCCGGTCCTGAACCTGAGCTACCAGGCCAAGGTGCTGAATGCGGCGCGCACGATGTTCGCCTCCCGGCCGTGACACACGCCGCCTGGCGACCGGCATTTGGAATGACGCAGCGCACCACGGTGCCCGCATGGCCAATGGACGCACATTATGACCACGCTGCTTGCCAGTGCCGATTTGCCGTTGGAGAGGCTGACGGACATCCTGCTCCGAACCGGCCAATGCGATATCCGGGCGCTCGAGCGCAGCCGCCGCGTCGCCGATGAGACCGCACAGCGGGTGAACTCGGTGCTGCTGCAGCTCGGCCTGGTCTCGGAACGCGGGATGGCCGATGCCTACGCGACGCTGCTCGACCTGCCGGTGGCCCGTGCCGACAGCTATCCGGCCGACCAGCCGCTGTTCGCCGACCGCCTGACCGGACGCTTTCTGCGCCACGCCAGGGCGCTGCCGATGGCAATGGACGGCGACACGCTGGTGGTCGCCCTGGCCGATCCGCTGGACAGCTTCACGCCCGCCGCCATCGCCGCCGCCACCGGTGCAAGCGTGCGCCTGGAAATCGCCGTGCCGATCGAGCTGGATACCGCGCTGAAGCGCCTGTACCCGGAGGATGAGGCACCGCAGGCCGGCGAAGACGGCGCCGAGGGGGAAGCCTCGGAAGACGACACCGAGCGGCTGAAGGACCTGGCGAGCGAGGCGCCGGTGATCCGCCTGGTCAACCAGATCATCACCAGCGCGGTGGAGACCCACGCCTCCGACATCCATATCGAACCGTTCGAGGATCGGCTGCGCGTGCGCTACCGCTACGACGGACAGCTGCAGGAGGCCGACAGTCCGCCGCATCGCCTGTCCGCCGCCATCACCTCGCGCATCAAGATCATGGCGAAGCTCGACATCGGCGAGCGCCGGCTGCCGCAGGATGGCCGGATCAAGCTCGCCGTGCGCGGCCAGGAGGTGGATTTCCGCGTCTCCACCATCCCCTCGCTGTTCGGCGAAACCGTCGTGCTGCGAATCCTCGATCGCAACGCCGTCGCGTTCAACTACGAGCGCCTCGGCCTGTCGCAGACGGTGATCCGCAAGTTCAGCGCGGCGCTGGAGATGCCGAACGGCATCGTGCTGGTGACCGGCCCGACCGGCAGCGGCAAGACCACCACGCTCTATACCGGGCTGCTGGCGCTGAACGCGGTCACGCGCAAGATCGTCACGGTCGAGGACCCGATCGAATACCAGCTGCACGGCATCAACCAGATCCAGGTGCACAGCCAGATCGGGCTGACCTTCGCCAGCCTGCTGCGCTCCATCCTGCGCCAGGACCCCGACGTGATCATGGTGGGCGAAATCCGCGACCCGGAGACGGCGCAGATCGCCGTGCAGGCCGCGCTGACCGGGCATCTGGTGCTGTCCACGCTGCACACCAACTCGGCCGCCGCCGCGATCACCCGCCTGCGCGACATGGCGGTGGAGGACTACCTGCTGACCGCCGTGCTGCGCGGGGTGCTGGCCCAGCGGCTGGTGCGCCGTCTGTGCACCGCCTGCCGCCAGCCTGTCGCCGCCCTGCCCGAGATGATCCGGCGCTTCGATCTGGACCGGCGCTGCAATGGCGGCCCGGTGACGCTGTATCACCCGGCCGGCTGCCCGGAATGCCGCAACACCGGCTACCGCGGCCGTGCCGCCATCGCCGAATTCCTGGAACTCGGCTCCGAAATGGAGCGGCTGATCATCTCCGGCGCCGACCACGCCACCATCGAGCGCGCGGCGGTCGCCAACGGCATGCAGGTCATGCTCGATGCCGGGATCGCCGCCGCGCTGGCCGGCGAGACGACGATCGAGGAAGTCGCCCGCAGCGTTCAATCGGAGGGCTGACCGTGCCGTCCTTCCGCTACACCGCGATCGGGCCCGGCGGCGAAATCCAGCGCGGGCTGATGGACGCCGCAACCGAGGCCGAGGTCATCACGCGCCTGCAGCGCCAGGGCAGCATGCCCATGCGCGCCGAGCCGGCAGCCCAGGGGTCCTCGCTCACCTCGCTGCTGCACATCGATTTCGCCGGCAACCGCGGCCTGAAAAAGCAGGAGGTGGCCGATTTCGTGCGCGAACTCGCCACCATGCTGGGCGCCGGGCAGGATCTGGACCGTGCGCTGCGCTACATGCAGGAAACCGCGCCCAATGCGCGGGTGAAGCGCGTGGTGACGGAACTGCGCGACGCGGTGCGCGACGGGGCCCAGCTGTCGGTGGCACTCAGCCGCGCCCCGGGCAGCTTCACCCGGCTGCATATCGGCCTGGTGCGCGCCGGGGAGGCCGGCGGCAAGCTGGCGGCGACGCTGGCGCACATGGCCGACCTGCTGGACCGGCAGCGCAGCCTCGCGGCCACCGTCAGTTCGGCCCTGATCTATCCCGCGCTGCTGCTGGTGGCGGCGATCGGCTCCGTGGCGCTGCTGCTGACGCAGGTGCTGCCGCAGTTCGTGCCGATGTTCGAGCAGAGCGGGGCAAAGCTGCCCGCCTCCACCCAGTTCCTGATCGATGCCGGCGCCGCCGTATCCACCTACGGGCTGCAGGCGATGGTCGCGCTGGTCGTCCTGGTGGTGGCGGGTCGTGCCCTGCTGCGCCGTCCGGGCCCGCGGCTGCTTGCCGATCGCTTCCTGCTGCGCCTGCCCGTCCTCGGCTCGCTGCTGCGCGAGGTGCTGGCGGCCCGCTTCACCCGCGTGCTGGGCACCCTGCTGGTCAACGGCGTGTCGCTGATGACGGCGCTGGGCGTCGTGCGCGATGCCCTGGGCAACCTCGCCGCGGTCGCCGCGGTCGAGCAGGCCACGGACAGTGCACGCGGCGGCGGCGGACTGGCCCAGCCGCTGGCCGACGCCCACATCTTCCCGGCACGCACCATCCACCTGCTGCGCCTGGGCGAGGAGAACGCCCAGCTTGGCCCCATGGGCCTGCGCGCGGCCGAAATCCATGAGGAACGCACCCGGCTCGCCACGCAGCGCATGGTGGCGCTGCTGGTGCCGGCGATCACCATCCTGATGGGGCTGGCGGTCGCGGGCATTGTCGCCTCCCTGATGACGGCGATGCTGAGCCTCAACGACCTGGCGGGCGCCTGACGGGCCGGCGTCCGATCGGTCCGCAGGTTCAGAACGTGCCCGAACTGTCCGCCTCGAAGTGATAGCCGCACGCGTCGCCGACGATGTCCCCCGCCATATGACCGCCGCTGACCGTCCCATGGATCGAGGCAGTGCCGGATTGCGCCTGGAACGAGCCGTCCGGCGCGATCGCGACGTTGAATGACCGCACGGGTTGCCACGTCACCTGCGGCTGGTTGAGCGTGTAGCTGAACGCATTGTCGACGACGCGCAGGGTCAGCATGTCCTCGGTTCCGCACGACATGGCCGCACCGCGGACAAGCTGCGTGATGCCATTGTAGGTTCCGTTGACCGAGACCGGTCGGGCCGGCTGCGTGACAGCCACCGGCGCGACCGGCGGCGGGGGTGCTGTGCTGGTGCATCCGGCCACTGCCATGCATGCGGCCATGGTCACCATAGTCGAACTGCAAACGCGCCATGCTGCTCGATCCTCCGCTGCCACCGCCGAACCATGTACACGATGCATCGGTTTGTCGGCTACGACAGGGGGCGCTATCAATGATCATGATCGAGGGCCACATGTTGTTTGTGACAAACCTGCCGCAGGGTGCGACGACGCGGCGCAATTCCCGTCCGTACCGGACGTTCAGGGTCATCGGAGCCGCGGCGCTTGCAGCTTGTCTGTCGCTTGCCCTCGCGGCATGCGGAACCGGCGCCGCCCCTGCACCATCGCATGTTGCGCAGGCACCCGGCACCGTGGAGTTGAACAACGCTCCACCGAACGATGTACCCCCCGGCGGCGGCGGCACCGGCACGGTATTCTTCAACGGCACGCTTTATCGTTTCGCCATCGGAGGCCTCGGCGTCGAAGGCAGCGCCATCGCCATCCTGCAAACGTCGGGCGAAGTCTATCAGCTTGCAGACATCGCGCGGTTTCCGGGAACCTATCGCCGGGCACCACGCCGCCGTCATCCCCGGGCAGAGCAGCGGCGGACTATGGCTGCAGAATGAGCAGGCAACGCTGATGCATCTCAACGCTCCGCCGCAGGGCCGCCTGCCGGATCTCGGCGGCGACGCCCTGCGTGTCGTGCTCGATCAGTGAACCTCGCCGGATCGCTGTGGTTCCCGGATCGCTATTGGTTCATCGATATGACGACCGCATCGCCGCCAAGACTGAGCATCAGGCCGGTGCGTTTGGCCTTCAGGTGCATGATGACGCCCTTCTCATTCTGCAGCCAAAGATCGCCGCCGCTGCGTATTGCCGATCGCGAAGCCGTAGCGGGCCTGGCCGTATGCGCCGGGGAAGTTCTGCAGGCCGTTGAGTTTGTAGACCTCGCCCTCGGCGTCTGATCGTCGAGGCGCCGATGCCGCCGACGCCGAGGCCGCCGATCGCAAAGGGATAGGTTCCGCCACGATAGAACAGTGTGCCGCTGCCGCCACCGGCGCTGCCGATAAAGGCGGCCTGAACCTGCTCCATGTCCACGGTACCGTCCGGCGCCAATCCGGCAACGGCTTCCGGACCGAGCTTGACGGACGATGAGCAACCGGCCAGCAACAGCAGCGCGCCCAACGCAGTCCCAAGCATGACATGTCGGCGTGGCGACTGCTTGTTTGGAGCTGCCGGTTTCGCTGTATCATTGACGGTCGTCGCATCGATCATACTGGCAGTCTCCATGTGCACTGTCCAACCTCCAGCGCGGGGATTCGCCGGCGCGGGCTTGCGATTCGTGTAGAGTAGTTTTGGAGTGACTGCAATCGAGGTCATTCGCTGCATCGGTCACCCAACCGGTTCGTGGCTCCGGCGAGGTTCACGCTTGACAAGGCAGGACCTTATCGGGCCGATAGTGTTGAGGCGATGGAGTCCCCGATGTTGAGCCGAATCGTCATGGCCGCCGTTCTGACGGCGCTGCTCGCGGCCGGAGCAACATCCGGCGCGCAGGCGCAACAGCCAAGCAGTGTGGGACAACAGACGGCCAACCCGTCAGGCTGGACCTTCAACATCGCGCCCTACATGTGGCTTCCGACCCTCAGGACGACCTTGAACAACGACCTGCCGCCCGCGCTGGGTGGCCGAGTGCCCACCGAACTGTCGGTCGGACCCGGCGACATCCTGCGTCATTTGAATTTTGCGACGATGGTTGCGGCGGACGCGCAATACGGCCCGTTCTCGGTGCTCACCGACTTTCTCTACATGAACCTGAGCGCCACGAGTTCCCACTTCAGGTCGGTCGACTTCACCGGCCTGCCCTCGCAGCCGATCTCGCGCTCGGTCGAGCTCAGCAACGGCACCTCGCTGAACTCCAAGATCTGGACCCTGGCAGGCGGCTATACGGTGATGCAGGGCGACTGGGGCAATTTCGATGTGATCGCCGGGTTCCGCTATCTTTCGATCAACACCACGACCGATTTCAGCCTGGCACTGACGCTGACCGGACCGCGCGGCAACGGCGCGACGTTCGGCGGCATCGGCAGCCTCTCCAGCAGCGCCAGCATCTGGAACGGCATCGGCGGCTTTCGCGGCCGCATCCGCATCAACAACACCGGGCTGTTCATCCCGTATTATTTCGACATTGGTGCGGGCGGCTCGAACCTGACCTGGCAGATCGCCTCCGGCCTCGGCTACCAGACCGGCTGGGCCGGTGTGTCGCTCACCTACCGCTATCTGTCCTTCGAGCAGGGCAGCAGCGCCGTCGTGCAGCATCTGTCGATGGGTGGCCCGATGATCATGGTGAATTTCAGCTTCTAGGCGAGCGACGGTCTGCTGCGAACGCGCCGTCGCTGTATGCGAAATCGGCAAATTTGACACGCTGCAACGATTGACCAAATCTGGGCCGGCGCTGCCCGGCACATGCCGACATGGCCTGCCGAAATTGCATGGTCGCCCGCTTGTGAGGGTATACACTCGCTGCCAGCGCACCGAACCGGACCCTCACCGGCGGGAGCCGCAAAGGATTGAACGATGAGCGAAGCTGCCGGCAAACCAGGCATGGTCCTTGCCTCCACGCGCCGATCGCGCCGCCTGTCGGCGATCTGGCTGCTGCCCATTGTCGCCGTGGCGATCGGCGCATGGCTCGCCTGGGACACGCTGTCCAAGGAAGGTCCGACGATCACGATCACCTTCGAAACCGCCGAAGGACTGCAGGCCGGCCAATCCCAGCTCAAGTTCCGTGACATCTCACTGGGCACGGTGAAGAGCCTCGCGCTGTCGGCCGACCATACGCATGTCCTGGTGACCGTGGCGACCACCAGACAGGCCGACCCGCTGCTCACCGCCGACGCTCAGTTCTGGGTCGTCAAGCCGCGGCTGTTCGCCGGGAATGTCTCCGGACTGAGCACGCTGATTTCCGGATCGTATATCGGCATGCTGCCCGGCGACGCCACCGCCGCCCACAAGCACGAATTCGCCGGTCGCGAGGATCCGCCCGTGCTGGCGTCGAACGTGCCAGGTCGGACATTCCTGCTCAAGGCGACGCGCCTCGGCTCGGTCACGCTCGGTTCGCCGATCTTCTTCCGCGATCTTCAGGTCGGCGAAGTACTGGGCTGGGATATCGGCGACATGGCGGAAAGCGCGACGATCCACGCCTTTGTCCGTGCGCCATTCGACAAATATGTCAACGACCAGACCCGATTCTGGGACGTTTCCGGTTTTTCGGTGAAGCTTGGCGGCAACGGGGTCGAGGTGCAGCTCGAGTCGCTGCGTGCCCTGCTGCTCGGCGGCGTCGCGTTCGATATGCAGCCGGGCGCGGCGCAGGCGGCGGAAAGCGTTGAGGATCACGTCTTCCCAATGTTTGCCAACAAGGAGGCTGCCCAGTCGGCCTCGTACAGCCGCAAGATACTGTTGCTGAGCTATTTCCCCGGTTCCGTCGGCGGCCTTGCGCCAGGCGCCGATGTGACGCTGCGCGGCACTCAAGGTGGGCCAGGTGACCGACGTACGCCTCGGCTATGATCCGGCAAAGGAGGCGATCACGTCGCGCCGGTGCATTTCGAGGTGCAACCGGAGCGTATCGTCGGAATCGGCCGCCAGGTCGTGAAGGATGTCGAAGCGGGGGTCGATATGCTGGTCGAACGCGGCATGCGGGCAACCTTGCAGAGCGCCAACCTGCTGACCGGCCAGATGCGGGTCGCCCTCGAGTTCCTGCCCGACGCGCCGCCGGCAGACGGTGACGAAGACCGAGGACGGGACGCTCGTCATCCCGACCTCGGACAGCGGCGGCTTCAGCGGCCTGCAGGCCTCGGCCACCGAATTGCTGCGCAAGGTCAACACCATTCCGTTCGACACGCTGGGCCGCAATTTGGACAAGACCGCCGAGGGGCTGAACGACCTCGTCAACGATCCACAGGCCAAGCAGGTGTTGACGTCGCTCAATGCGACGCTCGCCAGCGTGCACGACGTGGTGCAGAATCTCGATGCCAATCTGGGACCGGCGATGAAGCGGCTGCCGGACCTCTCGGCCGGATTGCAGAAGACGATGTCGGACGCCAACAAGCTCGTTCTGTCGCTGCAATCGGGCTACGGCGACAACACGCAGTTCAACCGCGACCTCGAACGATTGCTGATCCAGCTGAACGACGCGACGCGCTCGATCCGCTCGCTCGCCGACCTGCTCGTCACGCCATCCGGAGGCACTGATCAAGGGCCGGCCCGCCGGCGGTGTCGAATGAGACACGTGTGACCGGCTCACGCAGGTCGTCGCGGCCGCACTGCTCGCGGCACTGGCTGGCTGCAGTTCTCCCAATCCGAATCTTTACACCATCGCCCCGGTGACGGGCGCCACGATGACCGGCGCACCAAAGGCGATCGAGTTGCGTCAGATCGGCCTGGCCCGATACCTGGAGCGCAGCCAGATCGTCCGCTCATCCGAGAACTACCGGCTCGACGTGATGGCCAACGACTGGTGGGGCGAGCCGCTCGGCGCGATGCTTGCGCGCGTGCTGGTCGAGGAATTGAGCCAGCGCCTGCCGCAAAGCATCGTCTTTGCCGAGACCGGCGCGGTGTCGGTCACGCCGGACGCGACCATCGAGCTGAACGTGTCGCGCCTCGACGAGAACACCGCAGGGGACGCTCGTGCTGCAGGCGCAGGCGGCAGTCACGACGACGGGAAAGGGACGCGGCGAGCCGACGACGCGCGGCTTCCGCTTCGAGATCCCGCCATCCGACAGCAGTGTTGGCGGCGAGGTCGCGGCGATCAGCGTCGCGGTCGGCCAGCTTGCCGACGGGCTTGCAGCAATGCTTGCCCCGACGGCCTGCCCGCGCAGCGCATTCCGCGGTGCGACATCCGCTGGGCGTGCGCGTGCACGACGGCGCGGTGACGTCGCTGTTCCGGGCCGCGCCGGAACCTGAAGTCATCAGGCCGCGGCTGCACGAATGCCAGAGTTGCGGACTGCTGCAGACCGTGCCGGCACTCGCGCCCGGCATTTCCGCGCATTGCAGCCGTTGCGGCACCACGCTCCACCGGGCGCGACGGCATCCGCTGGAGCACAGCCTGGCGCTGACGCTCGCTGCACTCGTGCTGCTGGCGGTGATGTGCGTGACGACGCTCATGAGCGTGGAGACCGCCGGCATCACGCTGCACGCCGATCTGCTGTCGGGACCCGCGGAACTGATCGAGCGCGGCATGACCGCCCTGGCCGCGGTCGTCGTGTTCGTGACCGTCGTGGCGCCGTTCGGCAAGCTGCTCGGCACGCTCTATGTGCTGGTCGGCCTGCACATGGCGCACCCGCCGCGTCATCTGCGCCGGGTATTCGTGCTGGTCGAACGGCTGACACCCTGGTCGATGATCGAGGTCTTCGTGTTCGGCGTGCTGGTCGCCTACGTGAAGCTCGGCGATCTGGTGACGATCACGCTGGGCACCGGCGTCTTTGCGCTGTTCGCTCTGACTTTCGTCATGGTGTGGGCAGACAGCGCGCTCGATCGCGAGGCGGTCTGGGATGCACTCGACCGCTCCAGCCGCCGGCGACAGGGCGTCGCGCAACCTGCCGGCACACGGACCGATGACGGAAGCGATCGGCTGCGAGTCCTGTGGTCTCGTGAGCGTTCCCGCGCCAGGCGAAGCCCGGTGTCCACGCTGCGGCTCGGCGCTGCATGAGCGCAAGCCGAACAGCCTGGCCCGCACCTGGGCGCTGATGCTTGCGGCCGCGATCCTCTATGTGCCGGCGAACCTGTATCCGGTGCTGACCGTGATGCAGCTTGGCGCCGGCCAACCCAGCACGATCCTCGGCGGCGTGCGCGAGCTGATCTCGTCGGGGATGTATCCGCTTGCGGCACTGGTGTTCTTCGCCAGCATCGCCGTGCCGATGCTGAAGCTTGTCGGCCTGACGGTCATGCTGGTCGCCACGCAGACCGGCCGTGCAGGATGGCTCCGCGACCGGACCCGACTGTATCACGTGGTGCGCTGGATCGGCCGCTGGTCGATGATCGACATTTTCATGGAATCGCTGCTCGGCGCCCTGGTGCGGTTCGGCAGCGTGATCACCATCGAGCCGGGGATCGGTGCCGTCGCCTTCTGCGGGGTGGTCATACTCACCATGCTCGCTGCCGAGACCTTCGACCCGCGCCTGATGTGGGACGCGGCTGGACAACAGACCCGAAGCGCTGCTACCTGGGCGTGACGACCGGTGTTACGAGCGCCTTGTTTCTGGCCGCGCCGGCCACTCGGGCCATGCAAGTCTCACCGCGGTCAATACTTCGGTGGCTTGACGGAATCGGCCGCAGGTGGGAGCGTATCGAAGGACGCAGCCTGCCGATTCGGCATTGCGCGCCTGCGCTACGGGGAGAGACTCACTACCCAGTCCAACCAATGGAAAGGCAACACGCATGACTTGGGGTAAGCTGATGGGTACAGTCGCGGCTGGTGCCGTGGTGGTGACCGCCACATGCAATATGGCACTGGCGCAGCAGGTTGCGCCTGAGGGCAGGGTTTACGTGTTCCATTCAAGGCCAGCCGGCCAGTGCCCTTCGCTTGATTGGCACTTGGTGGTGGGCGACAACAACGCCCTGTCGGGGATGGTTGCCTGGAACAACATGCAAAGCATGGCCCATGTGGCCGGGACGATCGCACCCAACCGGACCTTTACGTTGAACGGGAAGGAGGTCGGCGGGGCGGGACGAACGGCCACGATAACCGGTGTAATCCGGCCGACGGTTGGCTCACTGCCAACGTCAAAGGGCAGAACCTCGACTGTCAGGGCATCACCGTGCAGTTCTTTGTTCCGCCTCCGACCGGGGGCGGCTGATTCTCGTCTGATCTGATACGTACTGCGTGATCGCGGCGGAGCATTGTGTGGCCATGAACATGGGCACTGCTCCGCCGTTTGGGATTTGGACATCGGCAGGCGGTTCAGCGCCGATCGGTATCGGAACGTTACCGATCGATGAGGCTCGGCATTAGCGCATCCGTATGACGCAGCTGTGTACGCAGCACGGTATCGGGCAGAACAGTTTCAAAACGGCGTGAATTCGATGGGGCAGTGACCGTGATCTCCGACAACGACGACACGCGGACATTCTGGACCCGTGCCCGCCGACATCTGCTGGGCTATGGCGGCGACTTCGTCCCCTTCGTGCCGGCGCGCGCCGAGGGGTCGTTCCTGTATGACGCGTCGGGCCGACGGGTGCTGGATTTCACCTCCGGGCAGATGAGCGCGATCCTCGGCCATTCGCATCCGGAGATCGTCGCGACCGTGCGCGAGTCGGTGGGGACGCTGGACCACCTGTTCTCGTCGATGCTGTCGGCGCCGGTGGTGGATTTGGCCGAGGCGCTGGCAGGGTTGGTGCCGGACCTGCCGCGGGTGATGCTGCTGTCGACCGGCGGCGAGGCGAACGAGGCGGCGATCCGGCTGGCCAAGCTGGTCACCGGGAAGTGGGAGGTCGTGGGGTTCGCGCAGTCCTGGCATGGCATGACGGGCGGCGCGGCGGCGGCGACCTACAAGGCGGGGCGGCGGGGGATCGGCCCGCTGGCGCCCGGCAATTTCGCGATCCCGGCGCCGAATGCGTATCGCCCGCGCTTCGCCGGGGTGAGTTGGCAGCAGGAACTGGACGATGCGTTCGACCTGCTGGATCGGCAGTGCACCGGCAATCTCGCCGCGTTCATCGCCGAGCCGATCCTGTCGAGCGGCGGCGTGATCGATCTGCCGGTGGGGTATCTGAACGCGCTGGCGACGCATTGCCGGGCGCGCGGGATGCTGCTGATCCTGGATGAGGCGCAGACCGGCGTGGGGCGGACCGGGCTGATGTTCGCGTTCGAGCGCGACGGTGTCGTGCCGGACATTCTCACGCTGTCGAAGACGCTGGGGGCGGGTCTGCCGCTGTCGGCGGTGATGACCGGCGATGCGATCGCAGCCGAGGCAGCAGCGAAGGAATTCCTGTTCTACACGACGCATGTGAACGATCCGCTGCCGGCCGCGGTCGGGCTCAAGGTGCTGGAGATCGTGCAGCGCGATGGTCTGGCGGAGCGGGCCAAGGTGATGGGCGCGCGGCTGTGCGGCGGGACTGCGGGGACTGCAGCAGCGCCACGAGTGCATCGGCGACGTGCGCGGGCGCGGGCTGTTGCTGGGGCTGGAGTTCCGCGATGCCGGCGGACGCGATGCGGCGGCGATCTCGGATGCGGTGACGGATGTGGCGCTGGAACTGGGGCTGTCGGCCAACATCGTGCGGGCGGGGGCATCGGGCGGCGTGATGCGGATCGCACCGCCGCTGACGGTGAGCGAGGCGGAGGTGGATCTGGGGGTGGAGCTGCTGGGGGAGGCGATCGGGAGGGTTGCTGCGTCGGATAACTGGACGTGCCGCCCCTGACGGTCCTTCTTCGGAACCATGGTTGATCGACGACCCGACTACCCATCGATGAAGGGCCGTCACTGTCCGTTCATTCCAATCCCGCCATGCTGTCTGGCCAGCACCGGAGAGACCTACATGGACCGCGACCTCGACGCCCTGCTCGGCTTCGCGCCGGATTACGATGCGCCGATCCCCTATATGCAGCGCACGCGCGACTACTACGCGGCGATCGGCTACACCACGCCCTATCGCTGGGCACACTACATCGAGGCGCCGTTCCAGCCGCTGAAGAAGCCGCTCGCCCAATCGCGCGTCACCATCATCACCACGGCGGCCCCGTTCCGGCCGGACAAGGGCGACCAGGGCCCCGGCGCGGCGTACAACGGCGGCGCCAAATTCTACCAGGTCTACTCCGGCGACACGTCGCAGCCGCACGACCTTCGCATCTCGCATATCGGCTACGACCGGGTGCACACCACGGCCGAGGACAGCGGCACATGGTTCCCGCTGCCCGCGCTGCTGCGGCTGCGCGACCAGGGCCGCATCGGTGCGGTGACCGCAGCACTTTCATGGCGCGCCCACCAACCGCAGCCATCGCGTCACGATCGAGACCGACGCACCGGAAATCCTCCGCCGCTGCCAGGAGGACGGCACCGATGCCGCGATCGTGGTGCCGAACTGCCCGGTCTGCCACCAGACCTCCAGCCTCGTCGCGCGGCACCTGGAGGCCAACGGCATTGCCACCGTGGTCATGGGCTGCGCCAAGGACATCGTCGAGCACGCCGCCGTGCCGCGCTTCCTGTTCAGCGATTTTCCGCTGGGCAACAGTGCCGGCAGGCCGCACGACGTCGCGTCGCAGGCGCTGACATTGGAACTGGCGCTGCGCGTATTGGAATCGGCGCCCGGTCCGCGCACGACGATGGCCTCGCCACTGCGCTGGGCCGACGATGCGTCGTGGAAGCTCGATTATCTGAACATCGACCGCATTTCGCCCGATGAACTGGCGCGCCGCCGCCGCGAGTTCGACGAGCAGAAGGCCATCGCGCGCGAGCTGCGTGTGGGCAAGGCGGCGTGACCACCGACGCCCGTCCCTTCGCCGGCGTCCGCGTGCTGGACTTCACCCAGGTGCTCGCCGGCCCTTATGGCAGCTACCAGCTCGCGCTGCTTGGCGCCGACGTGATCAAGGTGGAGCGGCGCGAGGGCGAGGACATGCGCCGCACGCCGCTGTCGCGCGAGTGGGCCGAGCGCGGCATGGCGCCGGCGTGGGTCGCGATCAACGGCAACAAGCGCAGTCTCACGCTCGACCTGCAGAAGCCGGCGGCGATCGAGATCGTCAAACGGCTGGCCGCGAAGGCTGACGTGGTGATGGAGAATTTCCGTCCGGGCGTCATGGACCGCCTCGGCATCGGCTACGAGGCCCTGCGCGCGATCAACCCGAGGCTGATCTACTGCACGATCTCGGGCTTCGGCGCTACCGGACCGTATCGCAACGAGGCAGGCTACGACGGCAAGATCCAGGCGCTGTCGGGTGTGATGTCGCTCACCGGGCACAAGGAAATGGGCCCGACCCGTGCGGGCTTCGCGGTGTGCGACGTGCTGTCGGGCATGACGGCCGCCTTCGCCGTTTCCTCCGCACTGTTCCAGCGCACGCACACCGGTCAGGGCCAGTTCATCGATGTGTCGATGCTGGAGGCGAGCCTGAGCTTTCTCTCGACGCAGGTTGCCGACTTCACGGTGGCGGGCCATCGCCAGGAGCAGTTCGGCAATCAGGCGATCAGCCGCAAGGTCACCGCCAACCTGTTCCGCGCGAAGGACAGTTTTCTACTGCTCGCCGTGAACAACGACCGACAGTACGACGCGTTGATGAAAACGCTCGGCCGTGCCGATGTGCTGGACGATCCGCGCTTCGCCGACTGGTTCCAGCGCAAGGAGAACGAAGCGGCGTTGCGCGCGATCATCGAGGCGGCGCTGGCGCGTGACGACGCCAAAACCTGGGAGAAACGCCTGAATGACGCGGGCGCCCCGTGCGCCAGCATCTGGCGGATCGAGGAGATCATCGACCATCCGCAGATCGTCGCGCGCAACGTGATGCAGACCGTGGAGACCGAGTACGGCCCGCTTCGGCTGATGGGCTCCGGCTTCCAAATGGAGCATGGCGGCGGACAACTCGACCATGCGCCGCCGCCGCTGGGCGCGCACACCGACGAGGTGCTGCGGGAAGTGGGCTACACGACCGACGAAGTGGCAGCGCTGCGTCGCGAGGCGGTTGTGTGACACAGGCTCGGGGTTTCACCCCGAACCCCGACCAGAGGCTCTGCCTCTGGACTCCGCCAAGGGCGGAGCCCTTGGAACCCGTTACTTTAGTAATCGGATCCCAAAGGCTACGCCTTTGGTGGGGGTCCCGGGGGCAACGCCACCGGGCGGGTTTCAGGGCAGAGCCCTGAGCGCTTCCGCCCTCACCCAACTGCCCTGCGTGGCTTGACTCGCTCGCCAGGTGTTGCGCGAATCTCCCGCGGGAGGAACGTCGGATGGATCTATCCAATCAGGTCGCATTGGTGACCGGCGCCGGACAGGGCATCGGCAAGGCGTCGGCGCTCGCTCTGGCCGCAGCCGGTGCGCATGTCGTGGTTGCCGACATCGCCGCCGCGAAGGCGGAGGAGACCGCTGAAACCATCATGTCCCAGCAACGTCGGGCGCTTGCCGTCCAGGCGGATGTCGGCGACCTGCGCGACATCGATCGCATGGTGCGCCAGACGCTGGACGCGTTCGGACAGATCGACATCCTGTTGAACAACGCCGGCGTGACGCGCCGCGCGGACATCATGGAGCTGACCGAAGAAGACTGGGACCGCATCCACCGCGTCAACGCCAAGGGCGTCTTCTTCTGCCTGCAGCGTGTCGCGCGCGAGATGATCCCTCGGCGCAGCGGACGGATCATCAACATCGCCTCGATTGCCGGGAAGGGCTACGAGGGCACCTCCAACGCGGCATACGCTGCCAGCAAGGGCGCGGTGATCAGCCTGACAAAGACGGCCGCACAGCAACTGGGCAAACACAACATCAACGTCAATTCCGTCTGTCCCGGCGTCACGCGCACCGCTCTGTCGGATGCGAACCTGCAAATCCGCGCGCAGCAGGCAGGCGTGACCGTCGAGGAGATGGAACGTCGTCGGGCCGATGTCATCCCGCTGAAGCGGGCCAACGATCCGGAGGATATCGCCGCGATGGTGGTATTCCTGGCATCGCCCGGCGCGCGCAACATCACCGGCCAGTCCTTCAACGTGGATGGCGGCCTGATTCCGGACTAGGCCCGTTATCCACAGACCCCATCAGGAGGTTTCACAATGAGCGTTGCGGATCCCAATCAACTGATCCTGACAGGCGAAAATCCGTTCATCCGGCTGAGCGCGACCGACGGCGCGCCGAACACCACGAATGCCAGCTTCTGGCGCATCATCCTGTGTCCGGCCGGGCCGGGACACGTGCTGTATCTCAAAAGCGAACTGACGGACGATCGCTGGCGTATCTACTCGGACAACATCGCGATGGCGCGCTGGCTGCAGTCCACAGTCCAGGGCATGCTGAATGCCGAGTTGGCGGATCCGACGATCCCCGTGATCGACGCAGAGTTCACCAAGTCGGGCGATGCGCGGGACTTCTGGACCGAGCGCCTCGTGACAACGGAGGAAGAAATCGCGCTCACGTGGTACAGCATCGGCGAGCCGCTGCTGATCCATACGCAGCCGAATGCCGAGCCCGGACGGCCCTATGGTGTGTGCACCGTGCTGATACCGGCGCTCGGTGCGCGTCTGTCGCGGAATGGCGTTCAGGCGGCCGGCCTGCCATGGGCCAGGGAACGCGAAGGACGGCCCTTCAGCACATGTGCATTGGCGTTCTCGGAAAGCTGGACCGCGGCGCGGTAGGGAAGCATCTGCGACAAGAACTGCCGCGCGCAGTCATGTCCGAATTGCGCAATGTGGCACTACACTTTTGTCGCCAGCAACTCACTCAGGTGCCTGTCGAGCTGTCCGATCGCATCGGGATCAGCACCGAACAGTGCGAGATGCCCATCGATGGTTTGGATCGGCCGAAACTCGGCATCGGGAATAAGCCGCCACTCGGCCTGGCAATCGGCCGGCGGGAAGAACATATCCGATGACATCGGCATGACAAATGTCTTGGCCTTGATGCGGGCCAGTGCGGCCCGCAGGTCGCCGCCCGTGTGACGGCTCACGTCGCCGCGCTGCCATTTCCATGCCATGCACAGCAGATCGTTCGGATCCATGACGCTGAAATAGCCATACATGAAGTTGACGATGAAATCGTCCAGCGACGAAAAGCCCAGCGCCTTGTGCCGGTTCTGCTGGAAGAATTCCGTGCTCCACCCCATCACGGCCCACATCTTGGCGTGGCGCAGCAGACCGTCCCGCACGTCCATCGGCGACGAATAGAAGCCCTTCGCAAACCCCGGATCGGACACGATCGCGTCGACCAGGGTTTCGGTGAACAGGATAATCATGGATGGTGTTTCGCGCCGTCCCGGCGATGGGCGCGGCGCGCTTCACCATATCCGGGTAGCGCACCGCCCACTCATAGGTCTGCTGCGCACCCATGGAGCCGCCCACGACCAGTGCGAGACTCTCCAGCCCGAATTTCTCCGTGACAAGCCTGTGCTGTGCGCGCACGTCATCGCCGATGCGCACATGCGGAAAGTTCGCCATCCCGGCGGGCGCGGGCGTGTTGTGCGGCGACGTGGAAAGGCCGTTGCCAATCTGGTTTACGACGGCAATGAAATATCTGTCCGGATCGAGTGCGCGGCCTTTGCCAATGAACACCTGCTCGATGATCTTGTTCGTGCCGGAGTACCAGGTGGGGATCAGGATGGCATTGTCCCTGGCGGCATTCAGCGTGCCGAACGTCGCATAGGCAAGCTTGCAACTGCGGATCGTGCCGCCTTCTTCAAGTTCAAGGTTGCCGATATCGTGCAACTCGTACGGGCCGTGCAATTCCTGCGAGTAGTAGCTGTTCTCGATCATCGCGTTCCCCCGGATTTGGCTGGGACCGGCGGGGCAGAGCCGTCACACATCACCCCGCCCGCTCCCCCTTTTCAGGCCAATGCAAATCCCTCGTAGCCCTTGGCCGCGATCTCGTCGCACCGCTTCCGGTAACCGCCGACTCCTTCAGGATCCAAATAGGGCAAGAACGCACGCGGCTTGCCGGCGATGTTGGCGCTCATGTACCAGGAGTTGGCGCTGGTCATCAGCGTCCCGCCGACGATCTCGTTGACGTGCGCGACCCACTGCGCCTGCGCTTCAGGGGTCGCCTCGATGACGGTCTTGCCGGTTATGCGCATGCCATCGATGCAGTCCGTGATCCATTCCACATGCTGCTCGATCGAGACGGGCATGTTCGACAGCACCGACGGGCTTTGCGGGCCCGTGATGGTGAACAGATTTGGAAATCCGGCGACCGATACGCCAAGATAGGTGTGCGGCCCGTCCGCCCATACCTGATCCAGCGTGCGGCCACCGCGTCCCTTCAGGTTCAGAGCCTTCAGCGGGCCGGTCATGGCGTCGAACCCGGTGGCGAACACGATGATGTCGAATTCGTATTCCTTGCCGCCGGCCCTGATGCCCTTTTCGGTGATCGCTTCGATCGCACCGTCGGTACTGGCGTCCACCAGCAGCACGTTGTCCTTGTTGAAGGTCTCGTAATAGTTGGTGTCCAGCGGCTGACGCTTGCAGCCGTACGCGTGGCCCTTGGGCATGAGCCTCTCGGCAACGGCCTGGTCCTTCACGGTCTTGCGGATCTTGCGCTTGATGTAGTCGGCGCAGAGGTCGTTGGCCTCCTGACTGAAGAACATGTCCTGGTAATTGGCCAGCCAGAATGCAAAACCGCCGGCGTCCCACATCCGGTCGAACTCACGCTCCCGCTCATCGGCTGTGGCTTCCAGCGCCGACTTCGGGATCATGTAGTGCTCCTGCCCGAACATCGATTCGCGGATCCGCTGGATCACACCGTCATAGTCCGCCTTGCGCGCCTTCACCACGTCAGGATCCACCTTGCCGTTGCGTGCCGGCACGCAGTAATTGGCGGTGCGCTGAAACACGGTGAGGTGTTTCGCCTGCTGCGCAATGACCGGAATGGCCTGCACCGCGGTGGCGCCGGTGCCGACCACGGCGACGCGTTTGGCAGTGAAGTCGACGCCCGAGTGCGGAAAGCGACTGGTGTGGTACCACTTGCCCTTGAACGTCTCCAGGCCCTGAAACTTTGGCATATTTGTCGTCGTCAGGGTTCCCACGGCGGCAATGAGGAACCGTGCCGTGACGTTGTCGCCCTTGTCGGTATGCACCCTCCAGAGGTTTGCAGCCTCGTCGAATTCCGCGCCGGTCACACGCGTATCGAATTGCATGTCGCGCTTCAGGTCATGGCGTTTGGCCACATGCTCCAGATAGCGCAGGATTTCGGGCTGCTCGGGATAGCGCTCCGACCATTCCCACTCGTGCAGCAGTTGCCTGTCCCAGGTGAAGCAATAGATGTAGGCGTCGGAATCGCAGCGCGCTCCGGGGTAGCGGTTCCAATACCAGGTGCCCCCGACGGTCCCGCCGGTTTCGTAGACCCGCACCTTCAGCCCCAGTTTGTCGCGCAATGACTTCAGCATGTGGATGCCGGAAAAGCCCGCGCCGATCACGACTGCATCGAAGTCCTGCGTTGTGTCAGACATTGATTCCTCCGATTGGTTTTGTTGGGACAGCAGCGAACCCGCTCCCGGCGAAATGACGTTATCGCTGGAAAAACCGGTGCCGTGAACCCTCTCGCCTTTCCCGCACCGCCGCCCCATGCCAACGTAAGCCGAACAGAGCGCAAGGATCAGACCATGCCACGCATGACCGGCGGAGAAGCCATCGTCGACAGCCTTCTGCGGCATGGCATCGACACCGTGTTCGGACTGCCCGGCGTGCAGACCTACGGGCTGTTCGACGCGTTCGCGCGCGCCTCCAACCGCCTGCGCCTGATCAATGCGCGGCACGAGCAGACCACCGCCTACATGGCGCTCGGCTACGCCTGTGCGACCGGACGCCCTGCCGCCTATGCCGTGGTGCCCGGCCCCGGCGTGCTCAACACCACGGCGGCACTGGCGACGGCGTGGGGCGTCAATGCGCCGGTGCTGTGCCTCACCGGCCAGGTGCCCAGTGCGATGATCGGGCGCGGTCGCGGCCAGCTGCACGAACTCCCGGACCAGTTGGCCACACTGCGCACGCTGCTGAAATGGGCCGAGCGCATCGCGCATCCGTCCCAGGCGTCCTATCTCGTCGCGCGCGCCTTCCAGGAGATGCTGTCCGGCCGTCGCGGGCCGGTCGCATTGGAGATGCCGCTGGACCAGTTCGGTGCGACCGCCGAGATCACGCCACAGGACAAGCTGCCGCTGCATCCGACGCCGATCCCGGACCCCGAGAAGATCGCCGCGCTGGCGAAGCTGCTGAACGCTGCGAAAGCGCCGATGATTTGGGTCGGTGGCGGCGCACTGCACGCGTCGGCCGAAATCCGGGCACTGGCGGAGCGCACCGGCGCGCCCGTGGTGTCGTTCCGCGGCGGCCGAGGCATTGTCGATGATCGGCATCCGCTCGGCCTGACGATCCCGGCCGGCTACCGGCTCTGGCCGGACACCGATCTGCTGGTCGCATTTGGTACGCGTCTCGATGTTCCGACCGCGCGCTGGGGGACGATGCCCGCCGGCCTGAAGATCGCGCGCATCGACATCGATCCGGCCGAAATGGCGCGCCTGAAGGTCGATCTCGGCATCGTCGCGGATGCGGCCGATGCCGCGCGCGCACTGACCGATGCCGTCGCGCCGCGCAGCGACAGCGCACGCGCCGAGGCGATCGCGCGCGCCAAGGCCGACACCAGGGCGGACATCCAAAAGGTGCAGCCGCAGATGTCGTACCTCGATGTGATCCGCGACGTGCTGCCGGAGGACGGCATCCTGTGCGACGAGATGACGCAGGTCGGCTATGTCTCCTGGTTCGGTTTTCCGTTCTATGCGCCGCGCACGATGATCACGTCCGGGTTCTCCGGCACGCTCGGTGCAGGCTTTCCGACGGCACTCGGCGTGAAGGTGGCGATGCCGGATCGGCCGGTGGTTGCGTTGACCGGCGACGGCGGCTTCCTGTTCGGCGGGGCGGAACTGGCAACCGCGGTGCAGCACGGCATCAACCTGACGACCGTGCTGTTCAATAATTCCGCCTATGGCAACGTGCTGCGCGATCAGCGCCGGCTGTTCCAGGGCCGCGAGTCCGGATCGAGCCTGCGCAACCCGGATTTCCAGACCTATGCGCGCGCGTTCGGCGTGCCGTCCTGGCGGGTGACCGACGCCGGCGGCTTGCGCGACGCACTGTCGCAGGCGCTGAAGACGAACGCACCGACACTGGTCGAAGTCGTCACCGACATCACGCAGGAATACGCCCCGTGGGAGTTCATCGCGCCCGGGCGCGCCTGACAAATCCAAAGCCGGGAGGAACAACAATGAAATTCGGCATGTTCTACGAGCATCAGTTGCCGCAGCCCTGGGGCGAGGATTCCGAGCACCGGTTGATCCAGGATGCACTGGCGCAGGTCGAGCTCGGCGACCGGCTTGGCATCGACTACGTGTGGGAGGTCGAGCATCACTTCCTGGAGGAATATTCTCACTCGTCTGCACCGGAGATCTTCCTCGCCGCCTGCTCGCAACGTACCAAACGCATCCGTCTCGGACACGGCATCGCGCTGATGCCGCCGAAATACAATCATCCCGCGCGCGTTGCCGAACGCATCGCGACGCTCGATCTGGTGTCGAACGGCCGCGCGGACTGGGGCACCGGCGAGTCGGCGACCGCGCTCGAGATGGAAGGCTTCGGCATCGCGCCGGAGGAGAAAGACCGCGATGTGGCTCGAGGCGACCGAACAGGCCGCGAACATGCTGGCGATGCGTCCGTATCCCGGCTTTCGCGGAACCTATTTCGACATGCCCTGCCGCAACCTGGTGCCGAAGTCGCTGCAGAAACCGCATCCGCCGATGTGGGTGGCGTGCTCCAAGCGCGAGACCATCCATCGCGCCGCGCGCGCCGGCCTGGGTGCGCTGACCTTCGCTTTCCTGGAACCCGCGCTGGCGGCCAGGTGGGTGCAGGAATATTACGACATCATCAAATCGCCGGAGTGCGTGCCGATCGGCCATAGCGTCAATCCGAATGTCGCCCTGGTGACCGGCATGTCGTGCCACGCCGACGAGCAGGAGGCGATCCGCCGCGGCCTCGATGGTTTTCGTTTCTTTGGCTATTCGCTTGGCTACATCGCCATCTTCGGCCAACACCAACCCGGCGTGACCAACATGTGGGAGCAGTTTCTCGAGGTGAAGGACCGGCTGCCGGACAACGCCGGACGCGGCGGCATCGGCACGCCCGATCAGTTGCGCGCGCACCTGAAAGGCTACGAGGACGCCGGCGTCGACCAGGTGATCTTCGTGCAGCAGTCCGGCAACAACCGGCACGAACATATCTGCGACTCGCTCGAGCTGTTCGCGGAGGCTTTGCTGCCCGAATTCAAGCAGCGTGACGCGGTACGCGAGGCGCGCAAGCAGGCCGAGTTGGCGCCGTACATCGCCCAGGCGCTGGCGCGCAAGCCGCGCATGGCCCCGATCGATCCGGCCGATGTCCCTGTTGTCGAGTCCTTCGGTCGCCGCGGCGACGGCGCGGGCGCGCAGGCCACCAGCACGTTCGCCTCGGATCGCGGCGGCGCGATTTCGATACCGGCTGCCGATCCGCGTGTGGCCGCGGTGGGCGGCAGCGATTGACGGCAGGCGATGCTGAACGGCATCAGCGCGATTACACTGGCGACGCATGACATGGCCCGTGCGGTTGCGTTCTACCAGGCACTCGGCTTCGTGCTGAAGTTCGGCGGATCCTCGGCGCGCTTCACCAGCTTCCATGCGGGCACCGGCTACTTGAACCTGACGCAGATGCCGGCCGACCGGACATGGTCCTGGTGGGGGCGCGCCATCTTCTACGTGGACGATGTGGACGTGCAGCATGCGCGCGCTGTGTCGGCTGGCCTGTCGCCGGAGTTTGCGCCGCGCGATGCACCATGGGGCGAGCGGTATTTTCACATCGTCGACCCGGACGGACATGAACTCAGCTTCGCGCGGCCGCTTTGACTGGCCTGACGGCCGGCCGGCTAGAACACCACAGCGATACCGATCCCGCACGCAGCCAGCAGTGTCAGCGCCGCCAACGGTACAGCACTCATTCGTCCGCCCGAATACGCGATCGCGTACGCCGTCTTTACAATATTGTTCGAAGACGTGGCGACCAGGATGGCGCCCACCGCGACATCGGTGGCGATCTGCGTCGACTGCGGCTGCGCCAGGTTCAGCACGAAAGGATCGATATCCGACACGCCGATGATGGCCGCCAATGCATAGATGCCTGCCGAGCCGAACCGCTGGGTTGCCCAGGACGAAGCAATCGACACGGCCACGAACAGCACGGCGAATGTCGCGGCCGTTGCCACTTCCAACGGGTTCGACGGTGCGCCGGCGGTCCCCTCATCGCGCGCACCCGGGCCGCCGGTCCAGTACCATCCCATCGCCATCGCCGCCCCCAGCGCCGACAAAGCCAGCAGCCTCGGCATCAGAGCCAGCGCCAGTGGCTGGTCGAAAACCGCAATGATCACCAGCAGCCGCAGGTACATCACGGCTGTCGCGAGGACGATGCCGGTCTCGGCCTGCCGTACCGCATTTGGTTCGGCGCGCGCCCGACGTGCCAGCACCAGCGTCGTCGCGGTGGACGAATAGAGGCCGCCAAGCAGCGCCACCATCATCCCCGCGCCGCGCGGTGCGACATAACGCTGCAGCAGATAGCTCGCATAGGAGACGGTGCAGACCGCGACCACCGCGAGCCAGACCTCATGCGGCGTGATGTTGGTCAGGTCCGTCACCGGCGTATCCGGCAGCAGCGGCAGGACGAAGCCGGTGAGCAGCAGGAACCTCCCCGCATTGACGATCTCGCCCAGTTCGACGCGACGGGCGAAGCCGTGCAGTTCCTGGCGCGCTGTCAAAAGCAGTACCGCCGCGACCGTGGCGCCGACCGCGACCCAGGGCGGTTCCGCCAGCGCCACGGGTCCAAGCAGATAGGCCAGCATGTTGCAGATCGGCACCATCAGGCCGACGTTGGGAAGTCCGTCGGCGTCGGTCTCGTCCAAATGGCGCCAGTAGTAGCAGGTGAGCCAGGCGCTCAGCGCCAGCAGCCCGGCGCCGAGCGGTACCAAATGCGTCGGGTCAAGCCGGTACAGCAGAGCGCCCGTCAGTGCCAAAAGCGGAAAGGTGCGGATGCCGCCTGGCCGCTTTTGATTGGACCGCGCGTGAAACTCCTCGAAGGCGAGGCCGAAGAAGAACCCCAGTCCGAGGAGCAGCAGCAGGCCGGCAATGGGCGGAGCGACGGTCATTCTGTTGCGCAGTCCACGACGAAGGGCGGCAGCATACGGTGCGCCGGATCGAAGTCGAGCAGTGGCCCCTTCGCCGCTCCCTGCGCTATGGTGCGACCAATCAGGAGAGGAGGCGACGATGCCCGACGGAACCGATCTGTTCGAGATCATGCAGACGACGCGGTCGATGCGGCGGCTGAAGCCGGATCCGGTCCCCGACGCACTGATCCGCAAGATCCTGGAGGCGGGCGCCTGCGCGGCGAACGGCGGCAACACCCAGCGCTGGCGCTTCCTGGTCGTGAAGGATCCGAAGATCAAGCAGGCGGTGCAGGCGTGGTACAAGCGCGCCTTCGACGAGGTTGTGGGGCCGCGCTACGCCACCAGCGCCCCGCCCCCTGGCGTCACGCCGGAACGCTACAAGCGCCAGCATTCCGCGGTGGAATACCTCACCGAGCATTTCCACGAAGCGCCGGTCTGGATCGTTGCCTGCATCGACGAGGGGACGGCGGCGCCGACGCGGTGGTCCGGCGCCTCGATCTATCCGGCGGTGCAGAACATGCTGCTGGCCACGCGCGCGCTTGGGCTCGGTTCGACCTTGACGACGCGGCATTTGCTGTACGCGAAGGAGGCGGAGGCGGCGCTCGGTCTGCCGGAGGGCGTGCATTCCTACGCGATATTGCCGATCGGCTATCCGATGGGACGTTTCGGGCCGGTCGGTCGCGGCGCGCTTGCCGACATTACGTATCAGGACAAGTGGGGCCAGCCCTACGCCGCAATGAGCTGAAGGGAACGATGATGCCAAGGATCACGCCCGTCACGGGCAAGGACGATCTGGCGCCCGAACACCAACACGTATTCGACCAGGTGATGCAGGTGTTCGGCCGGGTGCGCGGCCCGTTCAGCGTTTTGCTGCACAGCCCGAAACTGGCCGAACGCCTGTTGCCGATGGTGCCGTTCGCCCGCGAGGGGACCATCGTCGAGCCGCAACTGCGCCAGATCGCCGTACTGGCCGCGGTGCGCGAGCGCGATTCGGATTATGTCTGGGCCGCGCAGGTCGATCTCGCGCGACGCGTCGGACTGCGCGAGCCGGTGATCGACGTGTTGCGCGCCAAGGGCGACCCGGCATCGCTGTCGCCGGACGAGCGCGACATCGTGACCTACGCGCGGCAGCTCATGCGGACCAATCGCGTCGACCAGGCGGTGTTCGACGCGCTGCGGGACCGTCACGGCGTGCAGTGGCTGGTCGAACTGACGGCGGTGTCGAATTTCTATGTGGCGCTCTGCGGCGTCGTCAACGCGTTCGAGGTGCCGGCGCCGCCGGATGGCGACCGGTTCGCCAGGTAGCGAAAGATACCCGCCGGTGTTAGGATCGGCGCAAAGGAGCACGCATCCATGAACGCGCCCGTCCATTTCGACCCGAGCGAGGACGCCTATGCGATCCCGCTCGACCAGATCGACGTCAGCAACCCGAAGCTCTACCAGGACGATATCTGGTACCCGTATTTCGAGCGGCTGCGTCGGGAAGATCCTGTCCATTACACGAAGGATGGCATGTACGGCTCGTACTGGTCGGTGACCAAGTACAAGGACATCATGTCGGTCGAGACGAACCACCACACCTATTCGTCCGAGGCGATGCTCGGCGGCATATCGATCACCGACCGGCCGATGGAATACCGCCGCGCCAGCTTCATCTCGATGGACCCGCCGAAGCACGACGAGCAGCGCAAGGTCGTCTCGCCGATCGTGGCGCCGATGAACCTGAACAAGCTGTCGGCGACGATCCGCGAGCGCGCCGGGAACATCCTCGATGCGCTGCCGCGCGGGGAAACGTTCGACTGGGTGGAGCACGTCTCGATCGAGCTGACCATCCAGATGCTGACGACCTTGATGGATTTCCCGTTCGCCGATCGCCACAAGCTGGTCTACTGGTCGGATTGCGCGATCGCCGATGTGAACGCCGGCACCGTCGTCGATTCCGAGGCGAAGCGGCTGGAGATCCTGACCGAGGCGCTCGATTGCTTCACCGAACTCTGGCGCGAGCGCGCCAAGGCGGAACCGCGTCCCGATCTGATCTCCATGCTCGCGCACGGCGAGGCGACGCGCGACCTGATCAACCGGCCGCAGGAGTTCCTGGGCAACCTGACGCTGCTGATCGTCGGCGGCAACGAGACGACGCGCAATTCGATCTCGGGCGGCGTCTGGGCGCTGAACCATTTCCCCGAGGAGTATCGCAAACTCCGGGAAAACCCGGGGCTGGTTCCGGGCATGGTGCCGGAGATCATCCGCTGGCAGACGCCGGTGATGCATATGCGGCGCACCGCGCTGGCCGATGGCGAGATCGGCGGCAAGGCGATCAGCAAGGGCGACAAGGTCGTGATGTGGTACGTCTCGGGCAACCGCGACGAGGAGGCGATTCCGCAGGCCAACGAATTCATCATCGACCGTGCGCGCCCGCGACAGCATTTGTCGTTCGGCTTCGGCATTCACCGCTGCGTGGGGAACCGACTGGCCGAGATGCAGCTTGGGATTCTGTGGGAGGAGATCCTGAAGCGCGGCATGGTGGTGGAAATGATGGAGGAGCCGAAGCGGGTCTATGCCAACTTCATCCGCGGTATTTCTTCACTTCCGGTGCGGATCGCGGGGTAGGGCACTGTCATCCGAGGGGGCACTTCGGGACTTGGGGACATAGCAGGGTCACGAAGGCCGAGGAGCTTTTTACCGACGCCGCAAGACCTCAGCCCGCTGTTCCGGGGCGAGGTTCTGCGCACCGCTGACTTACAGTATGCGGCCTGACGATCGGACTCGCATTCTGCACATGATCAAGGCCGTGGACTCGACCGCGGCGTACGTCGCAGGCCGTTCTCGTGCCGACCTCGACACCGACAGCATGCTGCTCTTTGCGCTGGTTCGCGCTGCTGCAGTCCTTGGCAACTGACGCGTCGGCGCGCGTGTTCGCTGCGAGCTTTCGGATTGTCAGCATTTTGAGATCGGACGGCAATTGCCGACCCTACCCGCCCTCGATCTTCGGAATGAAGAACACCTCCGCGCCCGGCGGGACCAACTGAAAATAGCCGGTCTCATGGATCGCGCCGTCGATCGCGACGGTGGTCTCCTCCTGCAGCGTCTCGCCGAGCCCCGGGAACAGCCGGTCCATCTCCCGGATGATCCCGCGCAGGTTCTTCGCCTCGACGGTGAACTCCGTCACGCCGCCGGTGTAGCGCCGGGAAAAGCCGCTGGTGAAAACGACCCTCGCCGGCGCTGCACTCATGGCGTCAGGCCTCTGGCCCCGCGTCGATCGCGGCAAGAATCCGCGGCGGCGACATCGGCAGTTCGGTCATCCGCCGGCCGATCGCGTGCTCGATCGCGTTGGCGATCGCGGCCATCGGCGGGCAGATGTTGACCTCGCCCACACCCTTCGCACCAAACGGATGCGCGGGGTTCGGCACCTCCACCAGGATCGCCTCGATCATCGGCAGGTCGGATGCCACCGGGCAACGGTAGTCCAGGAACCCGGCGTTATCCAACTGGCCCTTGGCGTTGTAGATGTATTCCTCGTTCAGCGCCCAGCCGATGCCCTGCACGACGCCGCCCTGGATCTGCCCCTCGACATAGCTCGGATGGATCGCGCGCCCGACATCCTGCGCGGCGACAAAGCGCAGCACGGTGACCTTGCCGGTCTCCGGATCGACCTCGACATCGCAGAACTGGGTGGAGAAGCCGGGCGCCTGGCCGCCGGCGTTCACCGACGCCGACGAACTGATCGGCCCGCCGGTCGCCGAGGATTTCGCCGCCAGCGCCTTCAGCGACAGCGGCTCGAAGTCGCCGACATTGCTGCTGGCCGGCTTGGCGAAACCGTCTTCCCACACGACGCCCTCGGGGTCGACGTCCCAGATCATCGCGGCCCGCTTGCACAGATCGACAATGACATTCTTGGTGGCATTCACCACCGCGGTGCCGGTGGCAAAGGTCACGCGCGATCCGCCGGTGACGTGCGTGTAGCCCACCGACCCGGTGTCGGCGACGATGGCGCGCACCGTGTTGTAATCGACCCCCAGCGTCTCGGCCGCCATGATCGCCATCGAGGCGCGCGAACCACCGATGTCCGGGCTGCCGGTCGCCACCAGCACGGTGCCGTCCGCATTCACCTGCAACGTCGCGCTGGAATCGCCGCCGCCGTTGAACCAGTAGCCGGACGCGACGCCGCGCCCCTGGTTCTTGCCGAGCGGCGCCTTCCACGCCGGGTGCTTCAGCAGCGCCTCGATCGTCTCCGGGAAGCCGTTGTGCGCGTGCTTCGGCCCGAAGATCGTCGGCGTGCCGATGCGCGCCGCATTCTTCAAACGCAGTTCCAGCGGGTCCATGCCGATCTTCGTCGCCAGCATGTCGACCACGCTTTCCACCGCGAACGCCGAGATCGGCGAGCCCGGTGCGCGATACGCCGCGGACTTGGGCCGGTTGCACACCACGTCGTAGCCGGTCGTGTGCTGGTTCGGGATGTCGTACGGCGCGAACGAGCACAGGCAGCCGTTCATCACCGGCGAGCCGGGGAACGCGCCGGCCTGGAATTTGAACACGCCCTCGGCGGCAACAAGTTTGCCGTCCTTGGTGACGCCCATCTTCACCCACATCGACGAACCCGAGGTCGGGCCGGTGGACTTGAACACCTCGTCGCGGCTCATCATCAGCCGCACCGGCTGGCCCGACTTCTTCGACAGTATTGTCGCCACCGGCTCCAGATAGGTCACCGTCTTGCCGCCGAACCCGCCGCCGATCTCGGCCGCATAGACGCGGATGTCGCCGATCTTCATGCCGAGGATCTGCGCGGTCAGCGCGCGCATCTGGAAATGTCCCTGACTGGAGCACCAGATCTCGGTCTGGCCGTCGGCGTCCCAGCGCGCGAGGCAGGCGTGCGGCTCGATATAGGCCTGGTGCACGGCCGCCGTCTTGAACTCCTTCTCGATCACCACGTCCGCCTGCGCGAAGCCGGCGTCGAGATCGCCGGTCGTGAACTCGAGCCGCTTGGAGATGTTCGACGGCTTGGTCGGCGTCGGCTCGACACCGCGCGTGATCATGTCCTCGAACAGCAGCGGCGCATCGGGCGCCATCGCATCGTCGACGTCGATGACGTGCGGCAGCACCTCGTAGTCGACCTGGATCAGCGACAGCGCCTCTTCGGCGATGCTGGCGCTGGTGGCCGCGACCGCCGCGATGGCGTGGCCCTCATACAGTGCCTTCTCGCGCGCCAGGATGTTGCGCGTGACGTGCCAGAAATTCACCGCGACCCGCTCGGGGCCGATGTAGTCGAACTTCTGATCCGGAAAGTCCTTCGCCGTGATCACCGCCTTCACGCCCGGCAGCGCCTCGGCTTTCGACGTGTCGATCGAGCGGATGCGCGCATGCGCGTGCGGCGAGCGCAGAATGCGGCCGAACAGCATGCCCGGGCAGCCGATAGTCGGCGCCGTACATCGCGCGCCCGGTCACCTTGGGCACGCCGTCGGGACGGATCGGCCTGGTGCCAACCCACTTGAACCGCTTCACCGAGTCTGTCACGACCGTATCGTTCACAGCTACCTCGCCTGATTGTCCTGGACCAATGGCGGAACACTAGCCGCTGCCCGCCGCGCGCGCAAAGGCGGCGCCGTTGGTCGTCCGGTCGCTCGTGGCGAAACTCTGACGCGAACGGCGCTACCGCATCCCGGTGATCGAGGCCGACACGGCACGCGGATCGCGTATCGGCCAACGCCCCGCATCGACCTGCGCGATGAACGCTCCGACGATGCGGTTGAATTCGTCGGGGTCCTCGATGTTGATCGCATGCCCGCAATTCGGCATCACCGACAGCGCGGAACTCGCGATGGTCTGCTTCATCAGCAGGCCGGGCTGCAGACAGGGCCAGTCCTCGTCGCCGGTCAGGATCAGGGTCGGCAGCGTCAGCGCCTTCATCTGCTCCACCAGATCGTACAAGGAGGGCCGCTCGCGCTGCACGCCAAGCTGCGTGTTGCGTGCACCCAGCGCCGAATGCTCCGCCAGCATCCGCTTGAACTCGTCGAAGCCGCGCGGGTCCTTGTTCTCGAACTGCACGCGCGTCGGCCCATAGGCGTACTTCGACGCGAACACCTCCATCCCCTGCTCGGCGATGAATGCGGCGATCGTCTCCGCCTCGGCTCGGAACCGTTCGGTCTGGCCCTTCTCCGCGCCATAGCCGCAGCCGGCCACGCACAGCGACAGCGCGCGCGCGGGATGGCGGAATCCGAAGTGCAGCGTGGCAAACCCGCCCATCGACAGCCCGACCACATGCGCCTTGTCGATCTTCAGGTGATCGAGCACCGAACAAATGTCGTCGGCAGCGCGGGCCTGCGAATACTGCGCCACGTCCTCGGGCACATCCGACGGCGGATACCCGCGCGCGTTGTAGGTGATGGCGCGATACCGCTGGCCGAAATGCCGCATCTGCGGCTCCCAGCTGCGGTAGTCGCCGGCATATTCGTGCACGAAGATCACCGGCGTGCCGGACCCTGTCTCCTCGTAATACAGGCGCACACCGTCATCGGTCGTCGCATGCGGCATCGCGTGTCCCCCTATTGCCCGGCGATCCCCGACCCGCTTCCGATCATCGCCAGCACTTCCCGCCGCGTCGTCGGATCGTCGCGGAACGCGCCGAGCATGCGGCTGGTCACCATCGTCACGCCGGGTTTGTGGACGCCGCGGGTGGTCATGCACTGATGCGCCGCCTCGATCACCACGGCCACGCCGCGCGGCTCCAGCACCTGCTGGATCGTGTTGGCGATCTGCGCGGTGAGCTTCTCCTGGATCTGCAGCCGGCTGGCATAGGCATCGACCACGCGCGCGAGCTTGCTGATGCCGACGACCCGCCGGTGCGGCAGGTAGGCGACATGGGCCCGTCCGATGATCGGCACCATGTGGTGCTCGCAGTGACTTTCCAGGCGGATGTCGCGCAGCAGCACGATCTCGTCGTAGCCGTCGGTCTCCTCGAAGGTCCGCTCGAGCAGCGCCACCGGATCGACCGCGTAGCCGGCGAAGAACTCCTCATAGGAGCGAACAACCCGGGCGGGCGTGTCGATCAGGCCCTCGCGCGAGGGGTCGTCGCCGGCCCAGCGCAACAGGGTGCGGACCGCCTCTTCCGCCTCCTGCCGCGTCGGGCGATCGGTCGTGGCCGCAGTCTCCGCAGCGAAACGTGCAGCGGGCGTGACGATGTTCACCGCGCGAATTCCTCCCGGACATGAACGACGGGGCGCGACCAGCAGATAACGCCGCGGTTCGGATATGGCGCCGTCACCCAGATTGCAACCCGCGGGCTGGCAACCCGGGCGACGGGTCAGTGCACCCTACCGCTCTGGTGCGGGCTGTCCAGACTGAACGCCGGAATGGCCACGTCGAAGTTCTCGCCCGAGGACGGCACCACCATGTGGTAGGCGCCCACCATGAACCCGGACGGCGTGTCGAGCGGCGTGCCGGAGGTGTATTCGAAACTCTCGCCCGGCTCGAGCAGCGGCTGCTCGCCGACCACGCCGGCGCCGTGCACGTGCTGCGTGCGGCCGCGGGCGTCGGTGATCTGCCAGGTGCGGCGCATCAGCTGCACCGGCTCGCGCCCGCGGTTCTCGATCTTCACGCGGTACGCCCAGACGAAGTGGCTGTCGTCCGGCTCCGACTGGTCCTCGAGGTAGAAGGACCGGACGGAGACGCGAACGCTGCGGGTGGTCTTGGAGTAGTTTTCGGCCATGGCACGACCGGCTCATTTGCTGCGGGATGGTGATTTAATGCGAGCGGGGCGCAATTGTAAAGTGCGGCGGCGGGCGAGGACAGGCGATCGGGGTTTCACCCCGAACCCCGACCAGAGGCGCTGCCTCTGGACTCCGCCAAGGGCGGAGCCCTTGGAACCCGTTACTTTAGTAATGGATTCCAAAGGCTACGCCTTTGGTGGGGGTCCCGGGGGCAACGCCCCCGGGCGGGTTTCAGGGCAGAGCCCTGAACATCGCCGGATCATTCGGCAGCCCGGGCGGTAGTCGCGCCGATTGCCGCAAGCGCCTGCGCCAGATCGTCCTTCAGATCGTCGACATCCTCCAGCCCGACGGACAGGCGTATCACCCCATCGGTGATGCCAAGTTTCGCCCGTTCCTCCGGCCCGATGCGCATATGCGTGGTGGTCGCCGGATGGGTCACCAGCGACTTGGAATCGCCAAGGTTGTTCGACACCGCGATCAGACCGAACGCATTCATGACGCGGAATGCCGCTTCCTTGCCGCCCGCC
This sequence comes from uncultured Alphaproteobacteria bacterium, assembly GCA_963739725.1. Lineage (GTDB taxonomy): Bacteria > Pseudomonadota > Alphaproteobacteria > Acetobacterales > Acetobacteraceae > JAMXLO01. The sequence goes on from CAVUBS010000001.1 coordinate 119,960, forward strand.
ACCTCGAACGTGACCACCGTGCCGCCCGCGGTCATCTGCGCCAGCGCGAGCGCCTGCTGCGGATGATCGGCGCGGGTCGGGTACCAGACCCGCGTGACCTCGGCCCGCGCCGCGAGAAACTCGGCGATGGCGACCGCGCTGCGACAGCCGGCATCGACGCGCAGCGCCAGCGTCTCCAGGCCCTTGAGCAGGACCCACGCGTTGAACGGCGACAGTGCCGGGCCGGTGTTGCGGATGAACGGCTGCAGGGTGTCGTTGATCCATTTCCGGCCGCCCAGCACCGCGCCGCCGAGCACGCGTCCCTGGCCGTCGATGTGCTTGGTGCAGGAATACACCACCACGTCGGCGCCAAGTTTCAGCGGCTGCTGCAGCAGCGGCGTGGCGAACACGTTGTCCACCACCACGATCGCACCCGCCGCATGCGCCAGGTCGGCGACGGCGCGCAGATCGACCATCTCCAGCATCGGGTTGGACGGCGTCTCCAGCAGCACGAGGTTCGTCGGACGCGACAGCGCCGTGCGCCACTGCGCCAGATCGGCGCCGTCGACGAACTCGGTGGCGATGCCGAACTTCGGCAGCAAGGTGGAGACGATCCAGTGGCACGACCCGAACAGCGCACGCGACGCCACCACGCGATCGCCGGCCTTCAGATGTGCGAGCAGCGCCGCATTCACCGCGGCCATGCCGGTCGCCGTGGTGCGGCAGGCCTCGGCGCCCTCGATCAGGCACAGCCGGTCCTCCAGCATCGACAGCGTCGGGTTGGCGAAGCGCGAATACTGGTAGTGCTCCACCGTGCCGGCGAAGGTGCCCTCGGCCTGCTCGGCATCGTCGTAGACATAGCCCGAGGTCAGATACAGCGCCTCGGCCGTCTCGCCGAACTGGCTGCGCTGGACGCCGCCGTGCACCAGGCGGGTGGCGGGGCGGAACCTCGTGGGATCGCTGGTCGTTGAAGCGCTGGTCATTGTCTGGGCCCTTATGACGGTTGGCCCGACCGATGGAGCAGCTTGAGCCCGGTGGAATGGGCTGTTCGCTGGCCTCTTTAGCGCGCTTGTTTCACCTCGCCGCAATCCGGCCGGACAAATCACGAGGGCAGGGCTGCAAGCGGTCGATCCGCGGACAAGCCCGGCGGGCAGCAAACTACGGCCGCTGCGATTGGTCCGTCAACCCGGGCAGCTTATGCCGCCCGGGTGGAAGCATGCAGCGGTCGACCGATCAGTGGGTCGCGCCATCATCGAGTTGCGCATCTGACCATGAACGTCGTTATCGCCATGATCCTGATGGCCATGGCCATGCTTGCCGTCATCATCATCGTGGTCGCCGTTGTTGCCCATGCCGCCGTTGTTGCCCATGCCGCCGTTATTGCCATTGCCGCCGGTTGTTGCCATTGCCCCCAGTATTGCCGATGCCGAAGTCGCTGGCCGTCAGGCTGCTGACATTGGCGAAGCTGATCTTGGTATGGTCGGAGAGCGTGATGGTGTCGGTGCCATCGACGACGGTCTGTGTCTTCAGTGCCTGCGTGACCTCGTTCTTGCCGTAGCCGACAAGGTCGATCTGGTCCCGCCCGCTGGTGAACCCCTGGATCGATGCGGTGCCGCCGGCCTGGCCGTCGGTGAATACGAACAGGTTGGTGCCGCTGCCGGCGGTGATCGAGGCGTTGCCGGCGCTGCCGAAGAAGGTATCCGGGCCCCTGGAGAAGCCACCGAACAGTGTCTCGTTGCCCGCCCCGGCGTGCAGCGCCTGTGCCGCGCTGCTGTTTGCCGCGATCAACTGGTCGCCGTTGCCGCCGCCGAACAATGTGACGGCGCCGGTGCCGCCGAACAGGAAGTTGTTCCCGCCGGTTCCGCCGTGCACCACGGCCCGGCCCGGCCCGCCCAGGAACGTGTCGCTGCCGGTGCCGCCGAATATTGTCGCCGAACCACCGGTGGCGACAAAGAGCAGCGTGCTGGAGCCGCCGAATACCAGGTCGGAACCCGTGCCGATCGCGGTGATCGTTTCGCTGCCGCTGCCGGCATCCACGGTGTCGTCACCGCCGGTGGACTCCACGATATCGTTGCCGGTACCAAGCATGATCGCGTTGTGGCCGCCGGCCGCATTGATCGTGTCGTTGCCGGTGCCGAGTGCCAGGATGTTGTCGTCGCCGTTGCCGGTGCTGATCAACCAGCCGCCCGCGACGGACGTCGGAATGTCGATGGTATTGCTGCCGGCACCCGCGACCACCGTGCCGGAACCGGTCGCTCCGCGCGCGATGAAGGTGGGGTCGCCCGGACCGATGAGCACCGACTCGTTGGGATCGCCGGAACCGAAGATGATCGCATTCTTGGCCGTGTCGACAAATGCCGCGTAGCCGGACGGCAGGAACGTCGTGCCATCCAGTGTCTGAACGAACTCGCCGGTCTTGCCGGGAGGCAACGGCGGCGGCGGTCCGTTGGTGTCCACCGCCGGCACGATGCTCCCGTTCTGCACACCCGCCGTGATCGCGGCGGCGAGTTGCTGTGCCAGTATGGCATTGGCATTCGTATCGAAGCTGAGGGTCACGGTCTGGTCGTTGGCACCTGCAACGGTGACAGTCGGCATATCCTGGTCTCCCGATTGCCACGGCAGAATTGCCAGGGCGATTGAAAGCCAGTGTGGCGAGCCGATAAATCCGCAGCAGAAATAATGCGTCATTCGATGTAGAACGATCGCGAATAGTACGATAAAAATCGCTATATTTCGAGAATGGCATATCGATTCGTGATCTTCGCTAAGATTTTGGCTGTTATTATACCAGTCCGCGATGACCGTGACTCTCAAGGGATTTTCGAGATTTCTGAGATTTCTGATTTGATCTTCTGCGGCGCCGATTTCGCGGGAGGTAGCATCGGATGGGACAGGCCTTGGCGATTACGCGGATGGATCACACGGCGTGGGAGCTGCGGGCGATCGCGGGCAAGAGTAGCGACGGGCCTCAAATTCGGCGCTTGCTGGCGATCGCCCTTGTGTTGGATGGGGATGCGCGAACTCAGGCGGCGGAGCAGACGGGGATGGACCGACAAACTCTGCGCGATTGGGTGCATCGTTATAACGACGGCGGGATAGATGGACTGAAGTCTCGCAGTAGCCCCGGCCGCGAGCCCTCTCTGACGGATGCACAGAAGGCGGAACTGAAAGCACTGGTCATTGAGGGCCCCGCTCCGGAGCGCCATAACGTCGTGCGGTGGCGATTGGCTGACTTGCAAGCTGAGATCGGGCGCCGCTTTTCGGTGCACGTGCACCAGAGCACGGTGGGCAAGTGGCTGCACCAACTGAACCTGACGCGGCTACAACCGCGTCCGATCCATCCAAAGAAGGATCCCAAAGCGGAGGAGGCTTTTAAAAAAACTTTGGCTCTCGATTGAAGGAAGCTTTGCTCGGCTGCGCCGCCGGCACGCCGATCGAGATTTGGTTTCAGGACGAAGCGCGGGTCGGACAGAAGGGAACCCAGACCCACATCTGGGCGCCGGTCGGCTCGCGCCCGCGGATGGTGCGCGACAATCGCCACGACTCCGCATATCTATTCGGTGCAATTTGCCCCGCACGGGGTGTGGGCGCCGCAATCATCATGCCGGCAGCCAACGCACAGGCAATGAACGAACATCTGGCAGAGATCAGTGCGCGGGTCATGCCCGGTGCGCACGCCGTGATGCTATGCGACCAGGCAGGATGGCATCAAACCGGAGGAAAGTTGCAGCTCCCCTCCAACATCACATTGCTGCCTCTCCCGGCTTATTCGCCCGAGCTCAATCCGATGGAGAACGTGTGGCAATACCTACGCAGCAACAAACTCTGCGGTCTGGTTTGGGACAGCTACGAGGCGATCATCGACGCCTGCCGCAACGCCTGGAACTTCTTGATCAACGACCCGGGCCGCATAACGTCCATCGGCCACCGCGAGTGGGCGTGTGTCAATCCTTAGGCGGACTGGTATTATACTGTCAATCTCGAGTTTTACGACCGCATCGGAATAACGCATTGATGCGGATTTTTCACTGACCCGCACCAACCCGCCGAACCGGCGGCCAACCGGCTGCGCGAGGCGACGGCAATTGCGCCGCCGGCCGCGACTGCAGTAAAAAGCGCGCTCCAGGCGCACGCCACCGACTTGGGGACTGCAGGCGCTGTGGCTGACAGACGATGCAATCCGGGTGCGGGTGTAGTTCAATGGTAGAACGGCAGCTTCCCAAGCTGCATACGAGGGTTCGATTCCCTTCACCCGCTCCACCCGACGATGCCGCGGCCACCATCGGTCCTTGAGGCGACAGCCGCTCGCCGCCGTCCGGCCCTGCGCCGACGGGCTTGCCCGACGCTCCGCCGCCGCCGCAGGATACGCCGATGAGCGAGACACTCCTCGATATGAAGGGCATGAACTGCCCGCTGCCCGTGCTGCGGGCGAACCGGGCGCTGCGCACGATGGCGCCGGGCGAGCGGCTGCGCGTTCTGGCGACCGACCGGGCCGCGGTGGCGGACTTCCAGGCGTTCTGCCGCGAGACCGGACACGCGCTGCTGGCCTGGAGCGAGGAAGGCGGCGTCTTCAGCTTCGTCATCCGCCGGCGGGCCGACGACCCCAAGGATAAGGACGCATGAGATGCCCACCGCGCTGATCACCCATCCGGCCTGCCTCCGGCACGACGGCGGTCCCTATCATCCGGAGTGCCCCGACCGGCTGCGCGCGGTGCTCGGTGCGCTCGAGGGGGAGGAATTCGCCGACCTGCTGCGCGAGTTGGCGCCGCATGCGACGGTGGAGCAACTCACCCGGGTGCATCCCGCCAACTACGTCGAGGCCATCCTTGGCATCCGGCCCGAGGAAGGCGAGATGGTGCAGCTCGACGCCGACACGGCAATGAACGCCGGCAGCGCCGAGGCCGCCCTGCGCGCCGCCGGCGCGGCGGTCGCGGCGGTGGATGCGGTGATGGAGGGCTGGGCGCGCACCGCCTTCGCCGCGGTGCGACCGCCGGGTCACCACGCCGAACCCGCTCGGCCGATGGGGTTCTGCCTGTTCAACAACGCCGCGGTGGCGGCGCTGCATGCGCGTGCCCGTTGGGGCGTGCGGCGCGTTGCGGTGGTGGACTTCGACGTGCACCACGGCAATGGCACGCAGGCGATATTCGCCGCCGACCCGAACCTGTTCTACGCCTCCTCGCACCAGCATCCGTGCTATCCGGGCACCGGCGAGGCCTGGGAGCGTGGCACCGCCGACAACATCGTCAATGCGCCGCTGGAGCCAGGCTCGGATGGCGCGGCGTTCCGCGCTGCCTGGTCGAACACGATCCTGCCCGAACTGGACCGCTTCGCCCCCGGCCTGCTGATCGTCTCGGCCGGGTTCGACGCGCACAAGGCCGACCCGCTGGCGCAATTGCGCCTGGAAACCGCGGATTATGCGTGGATCACCGCGGAACTGCTGCGGATCGCCGCGACGCATTGCAACGGCAGGCTCGTCTCGGTGCTCGAGGGCGGCTACGACCTGGCGGCGCTGGCGGCTTCGGCCGCGACCCATGTGCGCGGTCTGATGCTGGCCTAGGAGCGGCGGATGTCGGACAGGCAAATCCCCAAGAGCACGGATGTCGGCACTCTGTCATTCGAGGACGCGCTGGCGGAACTCGAGCAGATCGTCCGCGGGCTGGAGAGCGGCCAGCAGAAGCTGGAGGACGCCATCACGGCCTATGAGCGCGGCGCGGCGCTGCGCCGCCACTGCGAGGCCAAGCTGCGCGAGGCCGAGGCGCGCGTCGCGGCCATCGTCGAGCATGCCGACGGGACGCTGTCGACGCGGGCGGTGGAGTAAGGATCAGCGTGCAGAATCGCCCCCTCCCCGTCAGGTGGCGCGTCCCGGCGGACCTGATCCTGGACCTGATCGGGGATCAGTCCCGGCCATCCGTCGCGGCGACCGCCGATGGCTAGAGCGGACGCGAGACACGCACCGGCACATGACCGCGGTGGGCGCCGCCTCACGCAACGAGCCCTGCCTTGCGAAAGCCGCGGATAAGGTGCTCGCGGTCCGCCGGCCGAAGTTCCCGCAGTTCATCCAGCGGCAGCGCCATGTAGCGACGGAAGCCCGCGCCGAACCGCTCGAGCGCGTCATCCATCACGATGCGCGCCTCATCGACCTGCCCGGTCTGCCCGAGAGCGGCGATCAGCGTGTTGTACGGCTGTCGGAAATTCGGCAACGAATGACGCAACTGGCGTGCCGCCGCGATCGACTCTTCGTAGTCCTCCGCCCAGTAATGCGCTCGCGCAATGAAATGCGTCCATAGCGGCACGAGAGGATCGAACGGACTGAGACGCACCGCAGTCCGCAACGGCGCGATCGCTTCGCGCGACTGGCCTCCCCAGAGCCGCGCGCCGCCCTTGGCGCCATGGGCCACCGACGAACTCGGTTCAAGCCGCACTGCGAGATCGGCCTCGGCCATGCTCTCCGCATGCAATCCCGACATCCACAGCGCACGCGCCAGCGCAGCATGCGCTGTCGCGTCGGTCACATCGATCTTGATCGCATTGCCCGCGTGTTCGAGCGCGAGCGGGATATTCTCCGTCCGGCAATCGGGGCGGAACAGCGTGATCTCGTTGAGATAGGTCAGCGCAAGCGCGGCGTCCGCCCGGGCAAATCGCGCATCGAGTTCGATCGCACGACGAAAAAAGCAGCGGGCCTTCGCATTTTCCGCGGCTTCGATATTTGCGAAATGCCACATCCCGCGGTGGTAGCTTTCCCAGGCGTCCAGGCTGTCCGGCGCCTTGCGCGCCGCACGTTCGCGCTCGCTGCGATCGACCGCCGGCTGGATCGCCGCGGTAACACTGTCCGTGATTTCGTCCTGCACGGCAAAGATGTCGGTAAGCTCGCGGTCGTAGCGCTCGGCCCAGAGGTGCCTGCCGGAAGCGGCCTCGATCAGTTGCGCCGTGGCGCGTACCCGATTGCCGCTTTTGCGCACGCTGCCCTCGAGCACATAGCGCACGCCAAGCTCGCGCCCGATGTCCCTGACCGCGACCGCCCTGTCCTTGTAGGTGAAGCTCGAGTTGCGGGCGATCACGAACAGCGACCGCGATCGCGACAGCACAGTGATGATGTCCTCGGCAATTCCCTCGGCAAAAAACTCCTGCTCCGGATCATCGCTCATGTTGGTGAATGACAGCACGGCAATCGACGGCTTGTCCGGCAGCGGCAGCGACGGCCGGGACGCAACCCCGGTGCTCACCCGATACACCCGCACCGGCCTTGCGATGTTGCGCAGTTGCCGCTCGCCGAGATCGGCGAAGGTGATGTCGCCGAGCTTGCCGGAGGCATCCTCCTGAACGCGGGCGGAAACACAGATCCCGCCTGGTTCGGCCATGCCTTCGAGCCGGGCCGCAACGTTGACGCCATCGCCAAAGATGTCGCCGTCTTCGACGACGATGTCGCCGACATTGATCCCGATGCGCCACTCGATGCGCTGTTCGACGGGAACAGCGGCGTTGCGCTCGGCCATGCCCGCCTGCACTTCGCTTGCACAGCGCAACGCATCGATGACGCTGTGGAATTCAACCAGAAGCCCGTCGCCGGTGGTTTTGACGATTCGGCCGCTATGTTCTGCGATCTTGCGATCAATCAAATCCGTGCGGATCGACTTCAGCCGCGCCAACGTGCCTTCCTCGTCGGCGCCGATCAAACGCGAGTAGCCGACCACGTCCGCCGCCAAAATGGCGGCCAATCTGCGCTCCAGCAAACCGGACATCATCACCCAATCCCTCTGCGCCTTCGATCGGCGCACTTCGGCCTCTATCACAGCGAATGGTATCATTGCCAACATATCGCTCCGCATTACGGTAGGGCTGACCCGCGTTCGCACCGGGGGGTGCCGAACAGTCGTCGTATCACGGCGGATATTGCGCGACTGAACCAAACTTGGGCGGACTGCGGAACACGCACGCCGTCCTGTACCGCGTCGATCTTCGACTCCAACAAGCGCGGCTTCGAACAATGTTCAACCGGTGCGCGAATGTCCTGTCGGCTTTTCAAGTCGGTTCTGGTGCGTGCATACTCGGAACTGGTATTTTCCGTCCGCCTACCGATTGATTGCGTTGAACCCACATGCGGACCCGCGCCGATCAACTGCTGGTGGATCGCGGCCTTGTCGAAAGCCGCACGCGCGCCCAGGCGCTGATCCTCGCGGGCAAGGTGTTCAGCGGCGAGCGCCGGATCGCCAAGGCAGGCGACACGCTCGCACCGGATGCCGCGCTGGAGGTCCGCGGCCAGGACCATCCCTGGGTCTCACGCGGCGGCTTGAAGCTGGCCCATGCGCTCGACCGGTTCGGCCTGTCCCCGCTGGGGCGCATCTGCCTCGATGTGGGCGCCTCCACCGGCGGGTTCACCGACGTTCTGCTGGCCCAAGGTGCGGCGAAGGTGCACGCGGTCGATGTCGGCCACGGCCAGCTCGCCTGGAAACTGCGCACCGACCCGCGGGTCGTGGTGCACGAGAAGACCAACGCCCGCTACCTGACGCCGCGACATCGTCGCCGATCCGATCGAGGCCCTGGTCTGCGATGCCAGCTTCATCGGCCTCGCCACACTGCTGCCGGCGCCGCTGGCGCTCTGCGTGCACGGTGCCTGGGCGGTGGCGCTGATCAAGCCTCAGTTCGAGGCAGGCCCGGAGGCGGTGGGCCGCAAGGGTGTGGTGCGCGATCCCACAGTACACGACCTGGTGTGCACGCGCGTGCGGTCATGGTGGGCGGCCTTGCCAGGCTGGCGCGTGCTGGGGGTGACCGAGAGCCCGATCACCGGCCCGGAAGGCAACCGCGAGTACCTGATCGCCGCGGCAAAAGACCAGCCTTAGGGCTGGTTCGGACCAAGGCTGCCCGCAGCCATGTCGCGCTGCGCGATCTCGGCCATGAGGGACCACACTTTCGCGGGTTCCATCGGCACGTCCGGATCGTTCAGCAGGCGGTCGAGTTCGTCGAGCTTGCGGGCGTACTCGGCGTCCGTCATTCCAGTCTCCCCAGATGGCCTCGGCTGCGTCCGTATTCCGCAGGAACGTGGCGGCCCTGGGGCAAGGCCTATGACATCGTAATCATTATCGCCTGGTTAAAGGCCGCCGCCCGATCAAACCGACGACAACACCGCAGGCGCCAGCGCCGCCGCCCTGGCGTCGGGATGGGCCGGATTGCGGAACCGCAGCTCCCCGTCTTCCGCGGCGTGCGGGGCGGACATGCCGAACAGCTCGAACCGCGATGCGCAGGTCACTGCGATGACGAGGCGCGCGTCCTTGTGCGCCAGGAACTGCCGGGCCTCGCCTTCGAGTTCCAATCGCTCGCGCAGCCCGCGCCACTCGCTGCGATCGGTATCCTCGACGAACATCGCGAGAATGCCCGGACGGGTGCCGGACAGACGCGCCGGCGCAATGGCGGCCAGCCGTCGGCGGACTGCGGTGGCGATCTCGTTCTCGCGACCGGCGTGGGCCGCCATCGCAAACACGCCATTGCCCGCCGTGGTGATCGAAAGATGCGCTTCGGGGCCGAACTCCTGGCGCAACGAGGACCACAGGGCAGGCTGGCCCGAGTGGGCACGCTGCAGCACCAGCGGATCCAGCCGCAGCACCAGGCCTTCATCGTGATCGCGGCGACCCTGCGTCTCGAGCAGGCGACGGATGCGCATATGCAGGGACGCCAGCGCACCGCCCTCCGCCGTCTGGTCGTGCAGGCCGCCTTGCAGACCCATCGGCAAGGTCATCTTCAGCAGATAGCGGCCGGGATGCCGCGTCAGCCAGTCCTGCAGATCGGCATCCATCCGATCGGCCAGCCGCGACCATGCGCCGCGGTGAACCAGGCGTCCCTCCTCGGCCGAGACGACATCGCAGACCACCTCCGCCTCCGCCATCCCGCTCGCCAGCAGGAGATCGAAGCTGGCGTCCTGCTCGAAGCCGGCAAAGCAGACCTGGAAGCCGCGCTCGCGCTGGAGCATGGCCGTGCGCAGCAGGTGGAACAGCGACATGAGGGTTCCGTCGCTGCGCAGGCCCGCACGCAGCCGCTCCCGCAGACGTGTTCGCCCGTGCGCCGTGAGCCGCGCGGCGAGCCCCACCGCTTCCCCCGCAAGCCGTGCCGTATGCAGTTCGGGGGTCGAGGCCGGGCGCTGGACCGGACCACGCAGGCGCTCGATCGCGAGTTCGACGCCGTGGCGCTGGCGCGTCGCCAGGCCTGCCCGCGGACCGGCGGCGGCAAGGCGGCGGATTTCCGCAATGCGCGCCGACCACGTCCTCGCCCCGGCCAGCGCAACGAATGCGTCGAGTGCGCGTGGATCGAAAGGTGGCGGCCTTGGCTGCATGGCGAAATTGTCCCCGGGAACAGACGCCCCCTGGGAGCGATTCATTCCATGGGTGTCGCCGCGGCCTCTCAGTTGTGCGGCAGGCGCGCCGTGATCGGGAGCGTCGGGGTTCTGCGCGCGGTGGCGCAGCAGGTGGTCGGCGAGCACGCAGGCCAGCATGGCCTCGCCCACCGGCACGGCGCGGATGCCGACGCAGGGGTCGTGGCGGCCCTTGGTGGTGATCTCGATGTCCTGGCCGGTGCGGTCCACCGTCCGGCGCGGCGTCAGGATCGAGCTGGTCGGCTTGACCGCGAAGCGGGCGACGATCGGCTGGCCTGTGGATATCCCGCCCAGGATGCCGCCGGCGTGGTTGGAGGCGAACTCGACCAGCCCGTCGCACATGCGCATTTCGTCGGCGTTCGCCTCGCCGGACAGCGCAGCGGCGGCGAAGCCCTTCGCCGATCTCGACGCCCTTCACCGCGTTGATCGACATCAGCGCCGCGGCGATCTCGGCATCCAGCTTGCCGTAGATCGGCGCGCCGAGGCCTGGCGGAACCCCCTCGGCCACGACCTCGATCACCGCCCCGGCCGATGAGCCCGCCTTGCGCACCTCGGACAGGTAGGTTTCCCAGAGCGCGGCGGTGACCGGGTCGGGACAGAAGAACGGATTCTCCCCCGTTGCGTCCCAGTCCCAGCGGGTCGCGGTCGATCCGGTGCGGGCCGATCTGGACCAGCGCGCCGCGGATGCGCACCGCCGTCCCCAGCACCTTGCGCGCCACGCCGCCGGCGGCCACGCGCATCGCCGTCTCGCGCGCCGACGATCGGCCGCCGCCGCGATAGTCGCGGATGCCGTATTTCAGCTCGTAGGTCAGATCGGCGTGCCCGGGCCGGAACTGCGCCGCGATCGCCGAGTAGTCGCGCGAGCGCTGGTCCACGTTGTCGATCTGCATCGCGATCGGCGTGCCGGTCGTCAGGCCGTCGAACACGCCGGACAGGATGCGGACCTCGTCGGGCTCCTGCCGCTGGGTGGTGAAGCGCGACTGGCCCGGGCGGCGGCGGTCGAGCCAGGGCTGGATGTCGGCCTCGGCGAGCGGGATGCGCGGCGGGCAGCCATCGACCACGCAGCCGATCGCGGTCCCGTGGCTTTCGCCCCAGGTGGTGACGCGGAACAGGTGGCCGAAGCTGTTGTGGGACATGGCGCGTCAGTCGGCCAGCAGTTCGTCCAGCGTCATCGGGCAGGTCGGCGACACCGGCTGCGGCGGTCGGCCGTCCATGCTTGTTGGCAGGACTCGCACTGCATCGGCATACAGTGTCGGCCACGTCGATCCGCTGCCGCATGGATGGGACTGAACGCGCGTCGCGCCTGGGCGCGGAACACCAGCGCATCAGACCGCCAGTTGTCGACATCGAGAGCGAGTTCGGCCACGCCTTCGGCCTTCAGCATGTGCACGAGTGCCTGCAGCAGGAGGGACTCGACCGCGCGCAGATCGCTGCGTCCCACGCTCTCGACCTCCTCGATGATGTTCACCCAGTCAGGCCGTTCGTTCACCGGCTCGCCCGCGGCAATCCGGCGCAGCAGATCGCTCTGGCGCTCGCTCCACAGCAGGATGTCGTCGTCGTACAGGTCGCTCATCGCTGCCTAGCCTTCGACGATGGCGATGTCCGGCGCGGCGGGGTTCTTCATGCCGACAATATGGTAGCCGCAATCCACGTGGTGCACCTCGCCGGTCACGCCCGACGACAGGTCCGACAGCAGATAGACGCCGGCGCCGCCGACATCCTCGATCGTCACGTTGCGCTGCATCGGCGCGTTGAGCTGGTTCCAGCGCAGGATGTAGCGGAAGTCGCCGATCCCCGAGGCGGCCAGCGTCCTGATCGGCCCGGCGCTGATCGCGTTCACCCGGATGCCCTGCCCGCCCAGATCGGCGGCCAGATAGCGCACCGAGGCCTCCAGCGCCGCCTTGGCGACGCCCATCACGTTGTAGTGCGGCGTCCAGCGCTCGGCGCCGACATAGGTCAGCGTCAGCAGGCTGCCGCCGGCCGTCATCATCGGCACGGCGCGCTGCGCCACCGCGGTGAACGAGTAGCAGGAGATGTCCAGCGCCTGCAGGAATGCCGCGCGCGGCGTGTCCAGATAGCGCCCGCGCAGATAGGACTTGTCGGCATAGCCGATGGCATGCACCAGGAAATCGAGCCCGTCCCACTGCGCCTTCAGCGCCGCAAAGGCGGCATCGATGCTGGCCTCGTCGGCCACGTCGCAGGCGAACACGCGCTCCGAGTTCACCGCCGCAGCCAGCGGCCGCACGCGACGCTCCAGCGCCTCGCCCTGAAAGGTGAACGCGAGTTCCGCGCCCTGCGCGGCGCAGGCGGCGGCGATCCCCCAGGCGAGCGAGCGCTCGTTGGCCACACCCATGATCAGGCCGCGCTTGCCTTGCATCAGCGTGCCTTTGGCGGGGGCGGTCACGGGGGCGCTGTCTGGCATGATCGATCCTTCGAAGTCCGGCGTTGCAAGGCGGCGTCCTCTGCGCGTCGGTGGTCGCACACCCTCGCGTGGCCGGGCAAGGGCAACGCGCAGCGTCCGGCACGGCTTGGCGCGCCGCCGCGTGACGGCAGAGTGCGCCCGATCGAGGGGAAGATCGACTCATGCCTGACAGCAGCCAGATCGCCGCCGACCCGTTCGCGACATTCGACGACTGGATGGCCGAGGCCTGGCGCGCACGAGCCGGAAGACGCCAATGCCATGACCCTGGCCACCACGACCCCGGACGGGCTGCCGTCGGCGCGGATCGTGCTGCTCAAGGGGGCGGATGCGCGCGGGCTTCGTGTTCTACACCAACAAGCAGAGCCGCAAGGCCGAGGAACTCGCCGCCAATGCCGCGCGCGGCGCTGCTGTTTCACTGGAAGCCGCTGGGCCGGCAGGTGCGCATCGAGGGCCGCGTGGAGGACGTCACCGACGCGGAGGCCGATGCGTATTACGCGACGCGCGCGCGGATCTCGCGGCTGGGCGCCTGGGCGTCCGACCAGTCGCGCGTATTGCCGGAACGGGCGGTGCTGGAACGGCGCCTGGCAGAATACGAGGAAAAGTATCCCGGCGAGGACATTCCGCGTCCGCCGCACTGGTCGGGCTACCGTGTGGTCCCGGCACGTTTCGAGTTCTGGCAGAACATGCCGTTCCGGCTGCACGACCGCACCGTCTATACCAGGGCGGCGAACGGCGGCTGGGTGGTCGGCAAGCTGTTTCCCTGAGCCGGCGATGGCCGTCCCGCCCGAACAGGCGGAGACCGTCGCGCTGCTGCGCCGTCTGTCGGGTGCGGACCCGGTGGAGACGCACATCTCGCTGGTGTTCGTCGGCGCCGACACGGTGTGGAAGCTGAAGAAGGCGGTGCGCCTGCCGTTCCTCGATTTTTCCCGCGTCGATGATCGCCGGCGCTTCGCGTTGCGCGAACTGGAACTGAACGGTCCGGCGGCGCCGGGGCTCTATCGCGACGTCGTGGCGGTGGTGCGCGGACCGGACGGCGCGCTGTCGTTGGGCGGCAGCGGGTTGCCGGTGGTGGACTGGGTGCTGCGCATGGCGCGCGTGCCGGCACGAGGATTTTCTCGACGCCTGCGCCCGCGCCGGCCGGTTCACCCCGGCGCTGCTCGATGCGCTCGGCGATGCGGTGGCCGAATTTCACGGCGCGCTGCCGCCCGTCGCCGATGTCGCGGTGGCGGAGACCATGCGCTGGATCGCCGGACGGCAATGTCCGCTCGGCGCGCAATGCCGGACTGCCGGAGGCACCGGTGCAGGCCTGGTTCGCCGCCGAGACCGCGGCGCTCGCCGGCATCGACGCCTGGCAGCACCAGCGCGCCCGAGACGGGTTTGTCCGCCGCGCGCACGGCGATCTGCATCTCGGCAATCTCTGCCTGTGGCACGGCAGGCCGGTGCCGTTCGATGCGCTCGAGTTCGACGAGCGGATGGCGACGATCGACCTCGGCTACGACCTTGCCTTCCTGCTGATGGATATCGACCAGCGTGTGGACCGGCGCGCGGCGAACCGCGTGCTGAACCGCTACGTCGCGCGCACCGGCGACGCCGCATTGACGCACGGGCTGCCGGCGTTCCTGTCGATGCGCGCCATGGTGCGGGCGCATGTCGAAGCGAGCCGGAGCCATGCCGTCGAGGCGGAGCGCTATCTGCGCGAGGCGCGGCACTACCTGCGCCCGCCGCCGCCGATCGTGGTGGCGATCGGCGGGCTGCCGGGCAGCGGCAAGTCGACGCTGGCACGCGCCCTGGCGCCGGAACTGGGCGCGGCACCGGGTGCGCTCGTGCTGCGCAGCGACGAAATCCGCAAACGCCTGCACGGTGCCGCGCCGGAGGATCGGCTGCCGCAAGCGGCCTACAGCGACGCCGCGAGCACAGCGGTGTTCGCAACGCTGGCCCAGATGGCCGGCGAGACGGCTGCCGGCGGCCATGCGGTGATCGCCGATGCCACGTTCATCGATCCGCGCCACCGGGCGATGCTGGACGGCGCTGCCCAGGCGGCCGGCGTTCCGTTTCTCGGCCTGTGGCTGGAAGCGCCGCTACCGGTGCTCGAGGCGCGGATTTCCGGCCGGCAGCACGATGCATCCGACGCGACGGTCGATGTGCTGCACGCCGCCAGCCGGGCCAATCCGCAGGCCGGCGACTGGGTCGCGGTGGACGCCGGCGACGCGGCCCTCGCGCTGGAGCAGGCTCGCGCGGCCGTGCGGCAGCGGTCGTGATGCTCAAATCTGCCGAAAGGGTCGGGACGGACATGGCGCCACATCCTCAACGACTGACAGTCACCCGCCGTGCGTGGCCGCTCGCGCGACCGTTTACGACCGCGCACGGGGTCGAGACCACGGTCGACATCGTTGTCGCCGAAATCTCCGACGTCGAGTTGCGCGGCCGCGGCGAAGGCGTGCCGCTTCGGCGGTACGGCGAGAGCATCGACAGCGTCGTCGCCGCGCTTGATGCGATGAAAGGCGCGGTCTTCTCGGGGCTCGACCGCGACACACTGCAACATGCGATGCCGCCGGGCGCGGCGCGCAACGCGCTCGACTGCGCATTCTGGGACATCGATGCGAAGCGCGCTTATTGCAGCGTCGCGGAGCTGGCCGGGCTCGGCCCAGGGTTCGCCCCGGTGCCGCCGCTCATGACGGCGTTCACGGTCGCCTTCGATACACCGGACAGGATGGCTGAGCTGGCGGCCGCCAATCGCACGCGGCCGCTGCTCAAATTGGAACTGGGGGGCGACGGCGATGTCGAACGGGTGCGGGCGGTGCGGCAGGCGGCGCCGGCGGCGCGCCTCATCGTCGATGCCAACGAGAGCTGGAATGAGGCTCAGCTTGGCGAATACATGCCGATGCTCGTCGATTTGAGGGTTGCACTGATCGAGCAGCCGCTGCCGGCCGATGCTGATGACGCGCTGGCGCGGTTGGAGCATCCGATCCCGCTCTGCGCTGACGAATCCTGCCGGACGGTTGCCGATCTCGACCGGCTCGACGGGAAATACCAGGCGATCAATATCAAGCTCGACAAGGCGGGTGGGCTGACCGAGGCGCTCGCGCTGGCGGCGGAAGCGAAGCGGCGGGGCCTGCGGATCATGGTCGGTGGCGTGATCAGCACGTCGCTTGGGATCGCGCCGGCGCTGCTCGTCGCACAGCAGGCCGAGATCGTCGATCTCGACGGACCATTGCGCCTGGCGCTCGATCGCGGGGCGGGGGTGCGGTACGACGGCAGCACGATCCATCCGGCTGATCCGAAATTCTGGGGCGGACCTGGTTGATGTTGGAGCACCCACTGCTGTGCAGCTTTGCGCTCTGCGCCTTTCGAACGGCAGAAGTGGGTGGATTCCGGTCCGGCCGGTTCTGATCGGCGTATTGCGAAAGCAGACACCGGATTTTCAGGTAATCCGACAGGATGTGGCATGGCAGCTTGTGGCTAGAAACCGGGAAAGCCGCGGTGGCGGATCGCACCGAATACTAACTGTAGCTTACAAAACCTAAGGCGGTGGGCGAACCTCGTTCCGTCAGGTCGGTAGTGCTATAAATGATCCTATCATTGGGACGATTTTTTGCGAATTAAACTAGAAAGACCACGTCCAACTTCCATGTCTGGAGCCGTCAAATGCGGCGTGCCCAGTCAACTCGATGCGATGAATGGCGGCACGGCGACGGAATTGGGTGTGCCGCGCGCTCAACCGTGCCGGCTCGTGCCGTCATATTCGCGAATGGCCGCCGTGAAGGCAGGGCTAGCTAAGCGGTCGCCATTTGCTCCGGTCAGTCATGGCCGGCGTGCCCTCTCCGAGTTAGAAGGGTATGTCGTCGTCAAGCCGGTGGGTGGCGGCGGGGGAAAGCCTTCGCCGGAAGCGGCATGTTCGTGACAACGAACAGGTTTAGGATGTCGTCGCGGTCCATGAAGATGATCTGATTTCGCTTGTTGCGTCCAGCTTGTTGCCAAGCCAGTTTCGCGCCGCCTTTGTGATCTCGCCGCCGGCGACGATGTAGGCGTGGTCCACCAAAACACGCTTTCCGATTTCCGGGTCAAAAATTTCGTGGCCGAGCATCATCGAAACTTGATTATGGATTTCGGCGATGTTGGCCGTGCTGACGCCTGACGCGTCGATTTTGTCCTTCTTCACCTGCATGCCGAAATAAAGCACGTGCGTCGTCGGCAGCGTGTATTTCATCCAAAGGTCTTTGCCGTACTCAAGCGCCTTGTCCTTGTGGCCGGCGATCGTGACCCGATGAAAGCCAAGCTGCCGGAACAGCGGCAACAGCACATCGCCGATCAGCTCGTCTTCGCTAAGTTTACCGAGATAGGCGGCGAGCTGCGCGCGTTTCTTTTGCTCAAGTACCGTGAAATGCCGATGCGGATTGAGCGACTGCTGAACAACTGTGTTAGTGCCGATGTGACGAAGATAGCATTGTTGGTCCTCGCCATAGAAGGCCTCGAAACCCTCGCGGACAAGGGCAGAATTTAGATGTTGCAAGGCCATCGTGCGACTCTCGTCGTCACCAGGCGTTACATCGGACTTGTCCATCAGCACCCGGATGACGCGACAGAATGTGTCAGGCGGCGTGCGCGCATCGGGATGCGGCTCCTGAAGAATATCGACCAGCCGATTATAAACCCACAAACTCCGGGTGCTGCCGTCATGGGCGTAGTCGGTGTCGCAGTCTCCAAAAAACTCCGTGAGGTAGCTGCTGCTTCGATAGCGAAAAGGGACGGGCTTACTATCCACCGTGTTGCCGCAAATCATATCGGCTAACTGCGAGAGGGTGCGGCGTCTAAATTCCATCAATAGTGCCTTCTATACGGCGTTTCCGTTCGCCCGCCGCTGCTTGAACTTCTCAAACTGGTCCCGGTATGAAAACAGGTAGTCGATGATGCCGATAGTAAAGTCGAGGCCATCGCGAGCATTCTGCGCTGATGACACGACGCCGACGCCGTGTGCGGCCTCATTGCCGATTAGTGTCAGCTGGTCCGACCATTCGTAAAGGCGTTTGTCGATGAGATCCATGTCGAGCATCGTCTGCAATGAGGCAGCGAGCGTGCGTTCCTTCACGCCGTGCGCCTCGCAAACACCTTCCAGGGTTTTGCGGCACATGATTGCCGCTGCCGTGTAGGCGCGCGCCCGGTAACAGTTGATGTCTTCCTCGGCAGCAGCCCGGATTACTGGCGGAGCTTTTGGGTTCACCCGTAAGTCGGACTGCGGGTAGAGAACGACCGGCGCGGAATTAAAAATATCGCCGGCCGCCATGTTACCTGTGTTCTCTTGCTCGATGAGCAAAGGAGAACCGCAACGGCGGCAGCGAAGCAACATGTAGCGACCGGCAAGACTATCCTGGGAGCAGCACAGCGAACTGGGCAATACGGACTGAGAGCGCCGGCCGAATAACCCTCACCGCGCCGTTACACCGCCGTCCGCGAACAGCAGGGCGCCGGTGACGTAGGCGGCATCGCCGGAGGCCAGAAACAGGATTGCGGCGGCGACCTCCTCGACCCGGCCCGGGCGCTTCAGCATGTTGCCTTGCGCGGCCTTGGCCGTTGTACTGCACGGTCCATCCGCGTGCAATGGAACTCCGCACACGGATGTTCAATCAAACCGCAAGGGCCGCCGACCTCAATCGAAGTCGACCCCGGAATAAACGTCGTCAAGCGTCAGATCGATGCCGAACTCCGGCAGGCGAATTGGTCCGGCCGCGTCGGGAGCATCCCGGTGCCACGCCTGCTCACCAGGTTCGCGCCAGAACGCGCGGAATGACCTACTCTCGGATTCAACGACAACATAGCGGAGTATCGAGGGGACCGATTCGTACTCATCGACCTTATCCTCGTCCCGTCGCCGATTGCCCCGCCCGGGCGAGACGACTTCAAATACGACGATCGGCGCCGGCACTGCGACCGCGTTCCGGTGCGGCCTGGAACACGCGATGAACGCGTCCGGCTCTCGCAGGGCGCCGCCGACTGTTTCGATCGCATCCTGCGGCCCATAGGCGTCGCACGGCGCGCCCGCCGGCAACCTGGGGCGGATAGCCTCCCGTATGTTGCGGCCAATCCGGTTGTGGCCAACGGTGGCTGGGGCCATCGCGATTGGCCGGGAACCGTCGAACTCGTATCGGCAGCCTTCCGGTTGGGTCTCAGCCCAGGCAAGGAACCGGCTCTGGCTCCATGCCTCCCAATCAATCTGTCGAGCGGCGACCGTCATGACTTTGCGACCCCATATGGCGGCAAGCGCTTGTAATGAGCAGGGGCATTCGATGCATCTGCGGCCCTTATCGCCGCCCGCCGGTAACCTAATGCGCCGAGGTTGAGCGGGCAATCTGCGAGTCGGCAATCCTCACAGCGCCGTCATACCGCCGTCCACGAACAGCAGGGCGCCGGTGACGTACGATGCATCGTCGGACGCCAAGAACAGGATCGCGGCGGCGACCTCCTCGGCCCTGCCCGGGCGCTTCAGCATGGTGCCTTGTGCGGCGCGCGCGTTGTACTGCTCGACGGTCTCGCCGGCGGCTGCGATGCGGCGCGCATGGAACGGCGTGAAGATCGGGCCAGGGCCGACGGCGTTCACCCGAATGCCCTCGGCCGAGTGGTCGGCGGCGAGCGCCCGCGTCAAGCCTGCGATCGCGGCCTTGGTGGTGTCGTACCTGCAGGTTGCCGCCGCCTGCGACGACGGACCGCACGGAGGCGGTGTTAACGATGGCACCGCCCCCGTTGCGGCGCATCAGCGGAACCGCCGCCTTGGCGCAGAAGACGTAGCTCATCAGGTTGACGCTGAGGATCTCGTTCCAGCTCGCAGCACTCGCCTCGTCCACCTTCTCGTATTTGCGGATGCCGGCATTGTTGATGAGGATGTCGAGCCGCCCGAACGTCTCCGCGGCACCGTTGACGAAGCCGAGGCATGCGGCCTCGGTACCAACGTCAGCCTGCGTGAAGGCGACCTTGGCGCCGGCGGCCTCGAGCTCGGCCGCCACGCGCTGGCCGCGCTCGCCGTCCCGATCGCAGAATGCCACGCTCGCGCCCTCGGCGCGAAACGCCGGACCGTCGCCTCGCCGATCCCGGATGCCCCGCCCGTCACCGCTGCGACCTTGCCGTCGAGCCTGCCCATGTTCGCCCCCTTCATTGCATTGCGAAACGCGCATCCACGATACGTCGTATCCGTCCCGCGGGCACCGCCTTGTTGGCCGGCCCGGGTATCCGACCCTAACAGGCTGCGGAAGCTTCAGGCGTCCGGCAACGGCTGGTCCCGCCGTCCTGCTTCGACCGCCGCCTCGGCACGGCTCGCGCCGGACAGCCGCGGCTACCCGGCACGTTCGCCGGCAACGCCTGTGCTCCGCGCCGCGAGCCGCATCGATCCCAGTCCCGTCAATCGGATTACGGCGGATGCAGGCGACACGAATTCCCCCCTGACCCGTGTCCGCAAATTGATACGCAGTGCGCTCGGGCCGTGCTAGAATCGCAAACCAGACCTGCAAACGGGGAGCTGAGCCATGGCCATCCGGAAGCTGCTGCTGCCTCTGACCGGGACCGCCGCCGGCGAGGCGGCGTTGTCCACCTGCCTGATGATCGCCAGGCAATGGAACGCCCACGTCACCGCGCTGCATGTGCGCGTCGACAGCCGCGATGTCGCGCCGCTGGCCGGCGAGGGCCTGTCCGGCGCGATGATCGAGGAAATGATGTCCGCCACCGAGAAGGAAAGCAGCGAGCGGGCGCATGCGGTCCGCTCGATGTTCGACCGCTTCGTGCTGCAGCACGACGTCATTCTGTCCGAGGCGCGGCCGGGCGCCGAGTGCGCCACCGCAAGCTTCGCCTCGGTCACCGGACGCGAGGAGGACCTGGTCGCGCAGCAGGCGCGCCTCGCCGACCTCACGGTGGTGCCGCATCCCGACGCCGGCGAGGACGTGTCGTCATCGGACGCGCTGCACGCGGTGCTGTTCGATTCGGGACGCCCGGTGCTGATCTCGCCGCAGGTGGCGTCGACCACGATCGGCTCGCGGGTGTGCCTGGGCTGGAACGGCACGGCGGAGTTCGGCATCGGCGGTCTATGCGGCGCTGCCGTGGCTGCAGCGCGCCGATGCGGTGCGGATCCTGTCGGCCGAAGGCTACCAGCGGCGCGGCCCGGCGGCGCCCGATCTCGCGGCGTACCTGGCGCTGCACGGCGTCCATGCCGACATCGTGATGTTCCAGTCGGTGCGCAATTCGGTCGGCGCCGGGCTGCTGGCGGCGGCACGCGAGTTCGGCTGCGATCTGATCGCGATGGGCGCCTACTCGCATTCGCGGCTGCGCCAGCTGATCCTGGGCGGGGTCACGCGGCATGTGCTGGAGAATGCCAACCTGCCGGTCATGATGAACCGCTGAGGCGTGCGGACCAAGGATTGCGACGCGACGGCCGATCGCCGTGGCGGCCTGCGCCCATGACGCGGTATCCTCGCTGTGAAACCACGCCGAGGAGAACCAGGTCGTGCGCCTGCCCCGTCACATTGCGCTCTGCCTGCCGCTCCTTCTCCTGCCATGCGGCGCGCATGCCGACGACATCGGTCCCGCGCAGGCCCAGGCGCTGCAACAGCAATGGAAGGACTGGCTCGCCGGTCTGCTTGGCCCGGGGATCGCCGCGTCGGACATCCCCCTGCAAATCACCGGCGAGGGCGACCGTTACCGCATAACGTGGCCGATACCGGGCCTCGATGATCCGCCAGGCGGTGCGGCGGTCACCGCCTCGGCGCGGCCGCACGATGGCGGGCGCTGGGCGATCGAGGGGATCAAGCTGCCGGATGCCGCCAGCTTCACCGTGATGATCCCGGACACCGGCGACGCCGCCGCGAGCGGGCCGCTGAAGGCCGCGTTCTCGATCGGCCGGCAGGATTCGCGCGCGGAGCTCGATCCGACGCTGGTCGCGCCATCGACCCTCCACATCGATCTCGGCGCCATCGCGGTCACCACCGACAGTGCCAAGCTGCACGAGGAACAGCGCATCGGCCGCTATGCCGTGGAGACCAGCCTCAAGCCGACCCAGAATGGCCGTCTGGATGCCACCACGGATACGACAATCGAGGGATGGGAGACGGCGGCGCAGACCGAGGGCCGCCCCGCGTTTGCGATCGGGGCGCAGAAGATCCACGCACTTGGCCGCATCGACGGCGTCAGCCGTGACAAGATCACCGCGCTGGGATCGGCCATGAACGCATTCTTCCATGCGCTGCCGCCCGACGTGGTGGAGAAGCACGGCAAGGGCGATCTCCCGCAGCCGGCCCGAGCGCAACTGCGTGCCCTGATCGAGGCGCTGCCCGACCTGCTGACCGGCATCAAGCTGGAGGAAACCGTGGACGGCCTGCAGGTCGAGGTCGCCGGCATGGGCGGCCTCGCCTTGCAGCATGTGCTGCTGGGCGTCGGCGGCGAGGCGCCGGACGGCAACCTGCACGCCTGGTTCGAGATGGGCCTCGACGGACTCGACACGCCGAGCCTGCCGCCGAAGATGACCGCCTACCTGCCGCATCATATCGAACTGCGGCCCAGCGTTTCCGGCATCCGCACCACGGACCTGTCGAAGCTGGCGCTGGATGCAACCGAGGAGGGCGCCGACACCGACACGCTGGGCCCCGACATCGCCGCGATCTTCGCCCACGGCGGCGTCAATCTCGGCATCGAGACCCTGGCGTTCGATCTGGGACCGGCGAAGGTCGAGGGCGTCGGGAAACTCGTCGTCCTCTCGCCCGACTTCTGGCACGGCGACGCGAGGCTCAGCGCGACCGGGCTCGACGAACTGACCGCGCAGGCGCGGAAGGATCCGGAACTCCAGCAGGCGCTGCCGGTGCTGATCATGCTGCGCGGCCTGGCGAAGCCGGACGGCAATCGGCTGGTGTGGAACATCGTGAGCGAGGGAACGTCGGTGACGGTGAACGGCATCGACCTGTCGGCGCTCGCCGACGACAAGCCCAAGCCGAAGCAGCCGCCTGCGCCGCAGGGTCAGCCGCGCAAACGGTAGAGCGTCACGTCGCGCTCGGTGCGATCCTCCAGTTCCAGGCTGGTCGGCACGCGGTAGCTGGCGAATGCCGCGAGGCCCTCGCGCGGCAGATAGGCCCGGCCGGGGTCGGCCAGCCACACCTCCGCACGGCATGCCATCGCGTGCAGCCAGGGCAGGATGTGGCCGGTCATCGGCGCCTCGTAGCAGACGTCGCCGCACAGAATGAGGTCCCAGCGGCATGCGGCGCCGACAACGTCCTGCCGCTGCATGTGCACCGCCACGCGGTTCGCGGCTGCGTTCAGCGCGATGGCCGCGACGCCAAGAGAATCAATCTCCGCTGCCTCGACGGAGGCCGCGCCCGCCATCGCGCAGGCCACGGCCGCAATGCCGCAGCCGGCGGCGAAATCGAGCACGCGACGCCCGGCGACACAGGCGGGATTGTCCAGCACGTGGCGGGCCAGCGCCTGCCCCCCCGGCCAGGCGAATGCCCAGAACGGCGGATCGACGTTGCGCTCCGCCAGCCACGCCTCGGTCGCCTGCCAGATCGGCGTGATCTCGGTGGCCAGACGCAGGCTGATCTCAGGCACCAGGGGCGCACGGCCAGGCACGGTATGGGCCAGGACGAACGCATCGCCATCGGTCATAGCCAGCCGATCAGGATCGCGGCAGCCACCGCCAGGCCGGCCTCGCGGTTGGACTTGAACAGGCGCAGGCACAGCGCCGGGTCGTGGATGTCGAGCCTTCGGACCTGCCGGGCAAACAACAGGGCGGGGAGCGCGAGCGCTGGGTAGAACCAGCCGCCCAGCCCGGCGAGCCAGCCCGCAATGGCCAGCAACAGCACCGTGCCGCCGTAGCACACGCCGAGAAATGGCGCGGTACGCTCGCCGAACAGCCGCGCGGTCGATCCCACGCCGACCAGCGCATCGTCCTCGCGGTCCTGGTGCGCATAGATCGTGTCGAACCCCAGGTCCCACAGGATCGCGGCACCGTAGAGCACGGCGCAGGCCGCATCGACCCGCCCGGCGCCGGCGGCATAGCCGAGCGGCGCGCCGAAGCCGAAGGTGAAGCCCATCATGAGCTGCGGCCACCACGTGACCCGCTTGGCCAGCGGATACAGGGCAACCAGTACCAGCGAGGAAACGCCGAGAAGCTGCGCCGTGCGATCGAGCTGCAGCAGGATCGCCAAGCCGAGCAGCAGCAGCACACCCAGGAAGGTCAGCGCCTGGACCGGCCGCAAGACTCCCGATGCCAGCGGTCGGCCCGCGGTGCGTGCCACCATGCGGTCGATGTCGCGGTCCCACAGGTCGTTCACCACGCAGCCGGCGCTGCGCATCACCACGCTGCCGATGGCGAACAGCACGATCAGGCGGGCCGCCTCGCGCGGCGCCGATCCGGACAGCAGGATGCCCCAGAGCCCGGGCAGGAACAGCAGCCAGATGCCGATCGGGCGGTCGACCCGGGCGAGCAGCAGCCAGGGCAGCCAGGACCGCGGCAGCAGGGCCACCCAGCCGGTGACGACGATGTCGGTGTGCGTCTGCATGGCGGCCATTCTGCGCGTTTGCCGTGACGACGATAGAGGCGTCTCCCGGCAGGGTGATCGGGTGAAGGTGAAGCGCTCAGGGCTCTGCCCTGAAACCCGCCCGAGGGCTTTGCCCCCGGGACCCCCACCAAAGGCGGAGCCTTTGGAATCCGATTACTAAAGTAACGGGTTCCAAGGGCTACGCCCTTGGCGGAGTCCAGAGGCGGAGCCTCTGGTGGGGTTCGGGGTGAAACCCCGATCTTCCAAGACGGCGCACGCCCGGTGTATGGACATGGGAGACCGGACAGTGGGTAGGACGTCGCCGAATGAGCAAGCATGTGGTTGCGACCGTGGCCGAAATTCCGCCGGGCCAGCGGAAGCTGGTGACGGTGCGCGGTCGCTCGATCGCGGTATTCAATCTCGATGGCGAGTTCTTCGGCTTGTTCAATCGTTGCCCGCACCAGGGAGGCCCGATGTGCGAGGGCATCCTGACCGGCCTGATCGAATCGGATGAGCCTGGGCACTACAAGTATTCCCGCAAGGGCGAGATCCTGCGATGCCCCTGGCACGGCTGGGAATTCGACGTCCGCACTGGACAATCCTATTGCGAGCCCGACCGTATCCAGGTGCGCAGCTATCCCGTCGAAGTCGCACCCGGCCAGCGCGTTGTGGAAGGACCCTACGTTGCCGAAACCGTGCCGGTGACAGTCGAGGAGGAGTACGTCGTGGTGGACGTGTAGGCATGGAACAGTGGCCCGAGCTTCCGCTCTCCGCGTGGGCGGACACCTGTGCGACGCTGCAGCTTTGGACCCAGGTGGTCGGGAAGATCCGCCTCGCGCATGCGCCGCTGATCAACCATTGGTGGCAGGTGCCGCTCTACGTAACCAGTCGAGGGTTGACCACGTCGCCGATCCCGTATGGCGCCCGCAGCTTCCAGCTCGACTTCGACTTTCTCGACCACGATTTGATTATACAAACGAGCGACGGCGCAACCGCGAGGATTGCGCTTGCACCGCGCACCGTCGCCGACTTCTACGCCGAGGTCATGAGCCGGTTGCGGGAGCTTGGGCTGGAAACCCGGATCTGGACGATGCCGGTCGAGATTCCCGATGCCGTCCCGTTCGATCAGGACAACGAGCACAAATCCTACGACCCGGAATACGCTCAGCGGTTCTGGCGCATCCTCGTGCAGGCGGACCGCGTATGCACGCTGTTCCGCTCGCGGTTCCTCGGCAAGGTGAGCCCGGTGCACTTCTTCTGGGGCAGCTTCGATCTCGCTGTCACGCGCTTTTCCGGGCGCGCCGCACCGTCGCTCGGCAGCGAGTCGCCCAATCTCGGGGCATGGGTCATGCAGGAGGCCTACTCGCACGAAGTGAGCAGTTGCGGCTTTTGGCCAGGGAACGGCGGGTTCGGCCAGGCCGCGTTCTACAGCTATGCGTATCCGGAGCCGGCAGGATTTTCAGCCGCGCCGGTCCGCCCTGATGGCGCGTATTACGATCAGGATCTCGGGCAGTTCATCCTGCCGTACGACGCGGTCCGTCAGGCGGCATCACCGGATGACCACGTGCTGGACTTCCTGCAAACGACATACGCGGCGGCAGCGGACCTGGCGCACTGGGATCGCGCCGCACTGGAACGCGCGGAAACCAAACCTACCGCTTCACGCCCAGCCCGCGCATGAACTGATCGCGGATGCGCGGCGGATCGCGCTCGGTGGTTTCGGCGGGCTTCTCCTTGTCGATGCGGCAGCCGATCAGCCACGGGCCATCCTCGCGCAGTGCAAGTTCGATCAGTTCCTCGAAGGCGGCCTCGTCCGCCGCCCAGGCGCTCTGCGCGATCCCCGCGCCGCGCGCGATGGCGACGATGTCGGCACCAAGTTCGGTCGACGTCAGTTGCCCGCCGGTGATCTGATACGTGCCATTGTCCATGATCACGACGGCAAGGTTCGCCTGCCTGCGCCCAGCGATGGTGGCCAGCGAACCAAGCTGCATCAGGATCGAGCCGTCGCCCTCCAGCGCGATCACCTTGCGCTGCGGCTGCGCCAGCGCCACGCCCAAAGCGATCGGCGCCGCCAGCCCCATGCTGCCCAACATGTAAAAGTTCTGCGGCCGTTGCCCCGCGGCCCACAGGTCGAAATTGGTGTAGCCGATGCCGCCGATCACCGCCTCGTCGTGTTTCAGCCGCGCCACCATGCGTTTGGTGATGTCGAAGCGGTTCATCACCTTGGCCTGGTCGCGGTTCACCGGATGGTTCGTTGCAAAGCTCATGGTCGGGCTCACTTCGCGAAGACCTTGCCGCCGGTCAGCAGCGGCGAGAGGATGAACACGCACGGCGCCTGCGTGGCGACCGCCTGGGTGATGCTGCGATCGAGGGTGAATTCCACCTCGTCCAGCCGCGACATCGTGTGGTGTTCCACTGCGAGTGCCTGGAGCACCGGGCGCATCGTCTTGGCCACCAGCGACTGGCCGATGTTGAACTCGCCCAGCGTGCCGCGTTCGGACACCATCATCAGCACCGGGATTTGGAACGGCACCGCAAGCGAGGCGATCGCGTTGGGCAGCGTGGCAAACCCGGACGTTTGCATCAGCACGATGCCCCGCACCCCGCCCATCCACGCGCCGGAGACGATGCCGACCGCCTCCTCCTCGCGTGCGCAGGAGAACGCGGTGAAGAACGGATCGGCGTGCACCGCATCGATCAGCGGGCGCAGCACATTGTCCGGCACGTAGGTCACCAGGCGCACGTCGTGGCGCTTCAGTACGTCACGCACGATTTCGTGCCAGCTTCGGCCCGAAGCTTCCTCGTCCATCCAGGCGACCCTCCGATCCGCGAGGCGGTACTGTGCGACGCCTTGCGCGCGGCGGCAACCGTTCGTAATGAGGCGTCACGCAGGATCAGGAGGCTCCGATGGCTGACGCAGGCCCATATGACGTGATCGTGGTTGGCGCGGGCAACGCCGCGCTGTGCGCCGCCCTCGCGGCCCAGGAGAAAGGCGCCAAGGTGCTGGTATTGGAAAAGGCCAGCGAGGAGGAGCGCGGCGGCAATTCGACCTTCACCGCCGGCGGCTTCCGCTTCGTGCACAACGGCGTCGACGACCTGCGCCGCGATGTGCTCGCCGATCTGTCCGACGCAGAGGCGAAACAGATGTACATCCCGCCGTTCACGGCGGAGATCTACATGGACGATCTTATGAAGGTGACCGAGAATCTGTCGGAGCCGGAACTCGCCGACCTGCTGGTCAACCGTTCGCGCGAGACCGTGGTGTGGATGGCCACGAAGGGCGTGCGCTGGATACCGATGTTCAAACGCCAGTCGTATCTGGTGAACGGCATCCAGCACTTCTTCGGCGGCATGGCGGTGGAGGCGGTCGGCGGCGGCTGGGGCCTTGTCGACTTCCTGTTCAAATCCGCCGAACGCAACGGCATCACGGTGCGTTACAACACCGGGCTGCGAAAACTTATCCAGAACCGCCGGGGAGAAATCACCGGCGTCACCGTGTTCGGCCCCGACGGCTACGAGGACATTTCCGCCAAGGCGGTGGTTCTTGCCTGCGGCGGCTTCGAGGCCGATCCCGAAATGCGCGTACGCTATTACGGTCCGGGCTGGGAGATGGCGCGCGTGCGCGGCACCCGGCACAACACCGGCGACGGCATCAAGGCCGCACTGGAAATCGGCGCCGCGGCGTTCGGCGGCTGGTCCACCTGCCATGCGGTGCAGTGGGACATCAGCGCGCCGCCGTTCGGCGACCGCGTCGTGCTCGACAACTATCAGAAGCATTCCTATCCGATCGGCATCATCGTCAACGTGAACGGCGAGCGTTTCGTGGACGAGGGCGCGGATTTCCGCAACCACACCTATGCCAAGTACGGCCGCGAGGTGATGAAGCAGCCGCAGCGCATGGCCGTGCAGATATTCGACAAGAAGACCGTCGGCATGACGCGCGACGAGTACCGCATCCGCCAGGTGACGAAGGCCGAAGCCAACACGCTCGAGGAGCTGGCGCAGAAGCTGGAGATCAGTGTCGAAGGTTTGGTGCGCACGGTGCGCGAGTTCAACGCCGCGTGCCAGCCGGGGGAGTACAATCCGGCGATCCTCGACGGCAAGGCAACCTTGGGCATCACGCCGCCGAAGTCCAACTGGGCGCTGCCGATCGACGAACCGCCGTACAGCGGGTTCGTCGTCACCTGCGGCATCACGTTCAGCTTCGGTGGTTTGAAGATCACCACGGACGGCGAGGTGGAAGACACCACCGGCCGCGTCATTCCCGGCCTGTTCGCCGGCGGCGAGTTGGTTGGCGGCGTGTTCTATCAGAACTATCTGGGCGGTGCGGGTCTGATGTCAGGATCGGTATTCGGGCGCATCGCCGGCGCGACCGCGGGGCGGTACGGAAAGCGATAACAAATGTATATACTCCCTCTCCCCTGCGGGGAGAGGGTTGGGGTGAGGGGTCAGCGATCATAGACGGTGCAACACGATCCCTCACCCCGGCCCTCTCCCCAAAGGGGAGAGGGAGTGTCGTGCGTCATCCTTGCGGGCGCCCGCCCATGATCCGCTCGAACCGATCGCAATAGGCAGGCCACACCTCGGGGTTGATCAACCGGGGCGGGCGCTTCGCATCCAGGATGTCGATCAGCTGTTCCGCCGCAAACCGCGCCATGTTGTCGCGCGACTCATGCGTCGCGCCCGCGGTGTGCGGACTGACCAGCACATTGTCGAACGCCATCAGCCGGTGATCGTGCGGCGGGGGCTCGTCCTCCCATACATCCAGCCCGGCACCGGCGATCTTCTTCGCCTCCAACGCATCGGCCAGCGCGTCCTCGTCATGGATGCCGCCGCGCGCTGTCGTGACGAAATACGCGTGCGGCTGCATCAGACCGAATTCGCGCGCGCCCATCAGGTTCTTCGTCTCACGCGTATAAGGCGCGTTCACCGAAACGTAGTCGGCCTGCCGCAGCATCTCGTCCAACGTCGCCACCTTCTCCGCACCCTTCGCGGCGATCTGCGCGGCGGACAGATACGGGTCGTACGCCAGCACCCGCATGCGGAACAGGCCCTTGCACAGTTCGGCCAACCGTCCACCGACATTGCCGATGCCGATGATGCCGATGGTCTTGTCCAACAGCTCCGTGCCGATGAACGCATTGCGCGGAATGTCGGGCGCACGGCGCATGCGTCGATCGACCTCGATGATCCGCTTTGACAGCGTGAGCAGCATCGCCAGCGCGTGCTCCGCCACTGCCTCCTTGTTGCCGCCCGACTGGTTCACCACGATGATGCCCTGCCGCGTGCAGGCATCGACATCGATCGTGTCGTAGCCGGCGCCGTTCGACGACACCGCCACCAGATTCGGCGTGCGCGCGAGCAGCGCGTCGGTCACCTGCAGATGCTTGCCGATCACCTGGCGCGACGCACCGATCTGATAGGCGTGCGCCTGCGACAGGATCGGCTCGGCCTCCGCATCCGGCGTCTCGTTCTCCAGCTTGTCGAGCTGGATATCGGGGCGACGCGCCAGGATCTCGCCGAACACCGGGCCCGACAGATACTTCACATAGAACACGCGCTTTGCATTGGGCGCCATGGCATGAGCCTCTCGCTTGGACTGGCCGCGACCCTAGCCGCCAGTTGCGCATCGCGGCAACCGGCCGCATCGTTGCGTGCATGTACGAGCCATTGTCCGATACGGCCGGCCCACCCGATGTCTATGTCCGCAGCGCGCCGCCGCCGCCGCCAACTCAAAAGCTCGAAGGCCGGCGGCATGCTGCGGTCGCCGTGATCGGCGCAGGCTTCACCGGGCTTTCCACCGCGCTGCATCTGGCGGAATCCGGCATCGACGTCGCCGTGCTGGAGGCAAAGGATATCGGCTGGGGCGCATCGGGACGCGCCTTCGGCCAGGTGGTGCCGTATTTGAAGCCAGGGCACGACGCGATCCTGCGCCACTACGGGCCGGAGCGTGGCCAGCGCATCATCGATGCGGTCGCCGCCGGTCCGGATCTGGTGTTCGAACTGATCGGCCGGCACGGGATCGCGTGCTGGCCGATGCGCTCGGGCCTGATCTTCGCCGCCCATTCGCCGAGCGGCCGGCGCGACCTGGAACGCCGCACGCAGTATTGGCAAGAACGCGGCGCACCGGTGGAGATGCTGGAAGGCGCACGCTGCGCCGACGCAATCGGTTCGTCGCTCTACAAGGCGGCATCGCTCGACCGCCGCGGCGGCAACATCAATCCGTTCGCCTATGCGCGCGGACTGGCATGCGCCGTGGCAGCGGCCGGCGCACCGATCTACACCAACGCGCGCGTGCGCAGCCTCGAGCGACGCGACGGGAAGTGGTCGGTCGACACCGGCGACGGCGCGGTGACAGCCGACGCCGTGGTGCTTGCGACCAACGCCTATACCGGCGACCTGTGGCCCGGATTGCGCGAGAGCGTCATTCCGATGCGCGGGCACGGCTTCGTCACCGAGCCGCTGTCGGACAATGTGCGCCACACGATCCTGCCGGAGCGGCAGTCGCTGACCGATACGCGCCAGCTCTATTCCGGCGTGCGGATGCTGCCCGACGGGCGGCTGCACGCGAGCGCGCATGGCCCGAGCTTCGGTGCCGAGCCGAAGCCCGATTGGCGTCGCGTCGATGCGCGGATCAGGCGGTTGTATCCGCAACTCGGCGCTGTCAAATGGCAGCAGGGCTGGAGCGGCTGGGTCGCGATGACCACGGACCATTTCCCTCGGCTGCACGCGCTGGCGCCCGGACTGTTTGCCGGTCTCGGCTACAACGGACGCGGCATCGCAGCGGCCACGATGATGGGCCGCGACCTGGCCGCTCTGGCACGCGGCACGCACGACGACGCAACGGTGTTTCCGCTGAGCACGCTGCGTCCGCTCGCGTGGCACCAAATCGCGCCGACGCTGATACGCGGACTGGTGCAGGCATATCGCGTGCGTGACATGATCGATGAAGTCCGCCTGCGTGCGGCAGCCTGAAGGACGGCGCGAATGAACATGATGCTGCAGGACGCCGAGGCCGATGATTTTCCCTTGCTGGACCTTGCCGATTTCGTTTCCGGCGTTTCCGGCGCACGCCGACGCCTGGCGGACAAACTTGCCTTTGCGTTGGAAAATATCGGCTTCCTGGTGGTGGTGAACCACGCCGTGCCGGCGCCGATGATCGACGCGATCTTCGCCGAGGCAGCGCGTTTCCATGCGATGCCGCTGCAACGGAAGATGGCGCTGGCAATGGGCGCCGGCTCGGTCGGCTATCTGCCGGCGGCCCGCTTCGCCATCAAGACCTCCGAGATCAACGACAACGGAAAGCCCGATCTCAACGAGGCATTCTTCATCGATCGCGAACGGTCGCCGTACGATGCGGAGGTGCGCGCCGGCAAGCCGTTCCGTGAACTCAACAAATGGCCGGCCGATCTCCCCGGGTTTCGCGAAGCTTCCATGGCGTACTACGCGCGGCTGGAGGCGTTTGCCAAAAGCCTGCTGCCGGTGTTCGCCACTGCGCTCGACCTGCCGCCCGACTGGTTCGATGCGCCGTTCACCAACGCGCAGTGCACACTGCGCCTGTCGCACTATCCGCCGTCCGGCTACGAGGACAATCAATTCGGCATCTCGCCGCACACCGACAGTTCGTTCCTGACCATCTTGCCGCAGTCCAGCCTGGAGGGGCTGTATATCCGGCCGGCCGGCCGGGGCTGGATGAAGGCGCCGAAGATTCCGGGTTCGTTCATCATCAACTCGGGCGACATGTGCAGGCGCTGGAGCAACGACCGGTTCCTCTCCACCGAGCACCTCGCGATCAATCCGACGCCGGACCACGACCGCTACGCCGTGCCGTTCTTCTTCGCGCCGAACACCGACTGGCCGATCCGGTGCCTGCCCACCTGCTGCAGCGCCGACAATCCGCCGCGCTATCCGGAGGTCACCTACGAGCAGTACCGGCTTTGGTTCCTGCGCAACAACTACCACGCCGCGGCCGACGCCAAGGCGACGATGGCCAAGCCGTAGGAGCACCGCGAACCTCGCGAGCGAGCGGCCGCGGACCGCCACGCCCGTACCGCCACTGGCAAGCCACAGAGCCTGCCGGTAGATTGCGCGCGAGATCGTGTTGCGGGGGAAATGTTCGTGCCAAAGGTCAAACTATCGCGCCGCGCCGTGCTGGCCGGCCTCGCCGCCAGTCCGGCGGCCATGGAATTCCTCCGCGGCGCCATGGCGGAGGCACAGCAGTCGAGCCTGGCGCAGTCGGGCCTGGTGGGCGATTTCCAGGGACCGACGATGATCACCGACCCGGCGAAGTGGCCGAAGAAGTTCGCCGAAGCACCGATGCTCGCGGAGTTGGTGAAAGCCGGAAAGCTGCCGCCGGTGGAGCAGCGGGTTCCCGCCGAACCGCTGGTGTGGCAGCCGCTGAACGAGATCGGCAAATACGGCGGCACCTGGCGGCGCGCGTTCACCGGACCGGCGGACGGCGAGAACGGCAACCGCATCCAGTCGTCCGACAAGCCGCTGCACTGGAGCGCCGACGGCAGCAAGATCGTGCCCTGCATCGCCAAGGGCTACGAACTCAGCGACGACGGGAAGACCTACACGCTGTTCCTGCGCAAGGGCATGAAGTGGTCCGACGGCGCGCCCTTCACCGCCGATGATTTCATCTTCTGGTTCGAGGACATCTACAGCAACGCCGAGATCGTGCCGACGCCGACGCCCGAAATGCGTCCCCAGGGCAAACCCGGCCGCATGGTCAAGGTGGATGAAACCACTGTGCGCTGGGAATTCGACTCGCCGTATTTCCTGTTCGAGGACATCATGGCCGGCGATACGGCGATGGGCGGCGGACAGGCCGTTCGCCAGGCCAACAAGCTCAGCTTCGGCGCCTATTCGCCCGGCCATTACCTCAAGCAGTTCCTGCCGAAGTACTCGTCGGTCGAGGCGGCGAACGCACGCGCGAAGCAGGAGGGATTCGAGACCTGGGTCCAGATGCTGCACTTCAAGAAGGACTGGGAACTCAATCCGGAGGTACCGGTGCTCGGACCGTGGCGCACCGTGCGGCCGATCAACACGCCGATCTGGCTGCTGGAACGCAACCCGTACTACTATGCCGTCGATACCGCGGGCAACCAGCTGCCGTATTTTGACAAGGTCCAGTTCACCCTTGCCGAGAATCTCGAGGTCATCAACCTCCGCGCGATGGCCGGCGAATACGACGAGCAGGAACGCCACATCGACCTCGGCAAGCTGCCTGTGCTGCTCGATAACCAGGCCAAGGGCAACTACAAGGTTCATTTGGATCTCGGATTTGCCGGATCCGACTTCATGTTCCATGTGAACCAAAGTTTCACGGGCGACCCGGAAATCCGCAAATGGCTCACCAACGCCGATTTCCGCCGCGCCCTGTCGCTTGGCATCGACCGCAACCAGTTGAACGAGACGTTCTGGCTCGGTGTCGGCACGCCCGGCTCGCCGTCGCCCGGCGAGACCATGCCGCAAAGCCCGGGCCCGGAATGGCGCGCGAAGTGGTCCGGCTATGATCCGGCGCTCGCCAACAAGATGCTGGATAGCGTCGGCCTGGCCAAGAAGGACGCGGATGGTTACCGGCTGCGCACCGACAACGGCGAGAGACTGCGCCTCCAGGTCATCGCGATCGCGGCGTTCCTGCCATATCCCAAGCTGTCCGAGATGGTCGCCGACCAGTGGCGCAAGATCGGCATCCAGGCCGATGTCAGGGAGATGGAGCGCGGGCTTGGCTTTGCCAAGGAAGCGAACAACGAACATCAACTGTTTGTCTGGAACAACGGCGGGACCGAGTTGCTGTATCTGTTTCCCACCTGGGCCGTGCCCGTCATTCCCGGCGCCGCGTTTGGGCCCGAGTATGCGACGTGGTACTCGTCGGGCGGCAAGCAGGGCACCAAACCGGATGATCCGAACATCCTGAAGATATTCGATCTCTATACCGAGGCTGCGGGCCTCAAGGCCGAGGGCCGCAACCGCAACGCCCAGGAGATTTGGAAAATCCTGGTCGATCAGCAGTACGGGATCGGCACGGTCGGCCAGTCCCCGGCGGGCCTGGGCGTGCGTCTGGTCTCGAACCGGCTGGGCAATATCGCCGCCCGCGTGTGCAACGCACAGCATTGCCGCACGCCCGGGAATTCCCATCCCGAAACCTGGTACTTCAAAGGCATGATGTTCGCGGGCGAGACAAAGGCAGATGTCCTCCCCCTCCCCTTGCGGGAGGGGGTTGGGGGGAGGGGTCCGTCGCGCCGCCCAGCCCCCTCCCCCACCCCCCTCCCGCAAGGGGAGGGGGAGATTGTTTGTATTCGTGTTAGCCCATGCTGACCTACCTCGCTCGTCGCCTGGTCCTTGCTGCGATCACCGTGTTCGCCATCACGCTGGTGACCTTCGTCATCCTGCACCTGCCGCCGGGCGATTTCGTCAGTGCCTACGCCGCGCAGGCGAGCGCCACGGGCACCGCGATCTCGGCCGCCGAGGCGGATGCGCTGCGCCTCGCCTACGGCCTCAACCAGCCGCTGTGGGTGCAATACTGGAAGTGGCTTGCAATGGTGGCGAGCGGCGATTTCGGCCGCTCGTTCGAATACGGACGGCCGGTGACCGAGGTCATCGGCGACCGGCTGTGGCTGACGGTTCTGCTGTCGCTGGGCGCCATCGTCGTCACCTGGATCCTCGCATTGCCGATCGGCATCTACTCCGCGGTTCGGCAATACTCGTTCGGCGATTACGTCTTCACGTTCATCGGCTTCGTCGGGCTTGCGATTCCGAACTTCCTGCTGGCGCTGATCATCATGTATTTCGGCTCGCGCCTGTTCGGCATCAATGTCGGCGGCCTGTTCTCCGCCGAACAGCAACTCGCACCATGGACCTGGGCGAAATTCGTCGACCTGCTGGCCCATCTGCCGGTACCGATCCTGATCCTGTCACTCGCCGGAACCGCGCAGCTTGTCCGTATCATGCGCGCCAACCTGCTCGATGAACTGCGCCGGCCCTACGTGGTCACCGCGCGCGCCCGTGGCCTGCGGGAACGCCGCGTCATCCTGAAATACCCGGTCCGTGCCGCTTTGAATCCGTTCGCGAGCACCATCGGCTACCTGCTGCCGTTCATGGTGTCGGGATCGGTGATCATCTCGGTCGTGCTGAGCCTGCCGACGGTCGGGCCGCTGCTGCTGCGCTCGCTGCTGGCGCAGGACATGCTGCTTGCGTCCACCATCATCCTGCTGCTCGGCGTGCTGACCGTGGCGGGCACGCTGCTCTCGGACCTGCTGCTGATGTGGATCGATCCCCGCATCCGGCTCGGCCAGTTCCGATGAGCAGCGCAGTATCCGACAGCGCGCCGCCGATCATCACCGAGGCGGAGACCCGCGTCGCCGTCGCCACGCAGCGGCAGCTTATCTGGTGGCGCTTCAAGCGGCACCGGCTGGCAGTCATCAGCGCGGTCATCGTGCTGGCGTTCTACGTGGTGGCCGCGTTCGCCGACTTCATCGCCTATTCCGAGCCGTTCGACACCGAGGCAGCGCGCAGCTACATCCCGCCGCAACCGATCCACTGGTTCGACGCCGACGGCAAGTTCCGCCCCCATGTCTACGCGCTGAAGGGCAAGCGCGACCCGCGCACCTTCAAGCTCTCCTACGCGCCGGACCCGTCGGACCCGCGCGACCTCGTGCTGTTCGGGCGCGGCTATCCCTACGATCTGTTCGGTTTGATTCCGACCGACAGGCACCTGCTGGGCCTCGTCAACGGCCGGCCGCAGGACGCGATGTTCCTGCTGGGGACTGATCAGTTGGGGCGCGACGTGTTTTCCCGCCTGGTGCTCGCCACCCGCACGTCACTCACCATCGGGCTGGTCGGCGTGACGCTCAGCCTCGCGCTGGGCGTCTTGCTGGGCGGCATTTCCGGCCTGCAGGGCGGCTGGCTCGACACCGTGATCCAGCGCGTCATCGAGATCCTGCGCTCGGTGCCGACCATCCCGTTGTGGATGGGCCTCGCCGCAGCAGTGCCCGCAAGCTGGTCGCCGCAGCGCGTCTACTTCGCCATCACCATCATCATCTCGCTGATCGGCTGGACCGAACTGGCGCGCGTGGTGCGCGGCCGCTTCCTCGCACTGCGCGAGGAGGACTTCATCACCGCCGCCGAACTCGCCGGCGCATCGCGCCTGCGCATCGTCTTCCGCCACATGGTGCCGTCGTTCCTGTCGCACATCATCGCCGCGATCAGCCTCGCGCTGCCCGCCATGATCATCAGCGAGACCACGCTGTCCTTCCTCGGCCTCGGCCTGCGGCCGCCGGCGATCTCCTGGGGCGTGATGCTGCAGGATGCGCAGAACCTGCAGACGCTCGGCCTGGCACCGTGGCTGCTGTTCGCCGCCGTGCCGGTCATCGTGGTGATCCTGGCATTCAACTTCCTGGGCGACGGATTGCGCGACGCGGCGGACCCGTATGGCTGAGCCGATCCTCTCGGTGCGTGATCTGCACACGCATTTCTTCCCGAGCGAGGGCGTGGTGCGCGCGGTGGACGGCACCTCGTTCGATCTGTTTCCCGGCCGCACGCTCGGCATCGTCGGCGAGTCGGGCTGCGGCAAGAGCGTCACCGCGCGCTCCATCCTGCGCATCGTCGAACGCCCCGGCCGCATCGTCAGCGGCGAGATCATCCTGCGCCGCGCGGACGGAAGCACGGTCGATCTCGTGACGCTGGCCTCGGACGGCGCCGAGATGCGCGCGATCCGCGGCGGCGAGATCGGCCTCGTGTTCCAGGAGCCGATGAGTTCGCTGTCGGCGTTCCACACCGTCGGCAACCAGCTCATCGAGGCGATACGGCTGCACACCACCTTGTCGAAGCGCGCCGCCCGCACGCGCGCGATCGAACTGCTCGCGCTGGTCGGTATCCCGCGCCCGGCGCAGCGTGTCGATGCCTACTCGTTCGAGTTGTCCGGCGGACTGCGCCAGCGGGTGATGATCGCACTCGCGCTCGCCGCGGAGCCGCGCATCCTGATCGCCGACGAACCGACGACCGCGCTGGACGTCACCACGCAGGCGCAGATCCTGGAGCTGATCCGCCGGCTGCAGCAGGAGCGCGGACTGGCGGTGATCCTGATCACCCACGACATGGGCGTGATCGCCGAGATGACCGACGATGTCGTGGTGATGTATCTCGGCCACGAGGTGGAGAAAGGCCCGGTCGACGCGATCTTCCACGCGCCCCGACATCCGTATACACGTTCGTTGCTGCGCTCGATCCCCAGCGTGCTGGCCGAGCCGCTGTCGCGGCTGGCCACGATCGCGGGCTCGATCCCGCATCCCTACGCGCGGCCCTCCGGCTGCCCGTTCCATCCGCGCTGCCCGGACGCTGTCGGCGGGGTGTGCGAGAGGTCGTTCCCCGTCGAGGTGCCGATCGGCGAACGCCACGACGTCGCATGCCATCTGTATACGGCGGAAGCCATGGCATGAACGCGGCGCAGCAGGTCCTCGACGTTCGCGAACTTCGGAAATTCTATCCGATCCATCGTGGCCTGCTCGGCCGCGTCGTCGGCCACGTGCGCGCGGTGGACGGTGTGAGCTTCACCATCGACCGCGGCGAGACGCTGTCGCTGGTCGGCGAATCCGGTTGCGGCAAGACCACCACCTCGCGCTGCATCCTGCGCGCGATCGTGCCGACCGCAGGGGAAATCCGCTTCCGCACCGAAAGCGGCGCCGAGATCGACGTGGCGCGGCTCGGGCGCAAGGAGCTGCGGCCGCTGCGGCGGCAGATGCAGATGATCTTCCAGGACCCGTTCTCCTCGCTCAATCCGCGCATGACGATCGCCGAGATCATCGGCGAGCCGCTGCTGGTGAACGGCATCGGCGACGCGCAGACCGCGCAATGCCCGCGTGGCGGAACTGCTGGAACTGGTGCATCTGCCGAGCGCCTATCTCAACCGGTTCCCGCATGCGTTCTCCGGCGGCCAGCGCCAGCGCATCGGCATCGCCCGCGCGCTCGCGCTGCAACCCGTCATTGATCGTGGCCGACGAACCGGTGTCGGCGCTGGACGTTTCGGTGCAGGCGCAGATCGTCAATCTGATGCTGGAGCTGCAGGAGCGGCTGGGCATCGCCTATCTGTTCGTCGCGCACGACCTGTCGGTGGTGAAGCATGTCAGCCACCGGGTCGCGGTGATGTATGTCGGCAAGATCGTCGAGGTCGCCCCCACATCGGCGTTGTTCGACGCGCCGCGGCATCCCTACACCGAGGCGCTGCTGTCCGCCGTGCCGGTGCCCGACCCGCGCCTGCGGGCGCAGCGGATCGTGCTGGAGGGCGATGTGGCGGATCCGTCCGACCCGCCGCCCGGCTGCGCCTTCCACCCGCGCTGCCGCTACGCGACCGCGCAGTGCCGGCAGGAGACGCCGGCGCTGGAGGAAGTGTCGCCGGGGCACTGGGTGCGCTGCATCAGGGCGCAGGAGCTGACGCTGCGCGGCGTCGTTGCTGCAAGCCATGGACCGGCGTCATGACGGCGCGACTGGCAGCGTCAGGCCGATCGCATCCGCGCCGCATTCCCGCACCACACGCACGGGAACCGGGTCGTCACGGCCGCGCAACTGTGCGGCAACCTGCGGCAGGTCCGCGGCCGAAACGCCGGCATGCTCGAACACCTCATCCGAGACGACCGCCTCGCAGCCGATCTCCTTGGTCAACTGCTGCAGCCGCGAGGCCACGTTCAGCGGATCGCCAAGTGCGGTGAACGTCACATGATCGCGAAAGCCGATCTCGCCCATCACCGAACGGCCGCAATGCAGTCCGATGCCAAAGCGGATTGGATTTTTCACCTGCTGCTCGATGGCCGTGTTCAGCCGGTCGAGATTGGCGGCGACCAACGGCAGCGCCGCGAGCGCCTGGCGGCAGGCGGTGGCCGGATCGGTCTCCAGGCCGAAGATCGCCAGCACCGCATCGCCGAGGAACTGGTTGGGCTGGCCGCCGGCCTGCACCACGGCGGCAGAGACCGCACTCAGGAAGTGGTTGACGATGAAGATGCTGTCGAAGGGAAGCCGCGCTGCCGCAAGCTGGGTGGAATCCCGCATGTCCACGAACATGAACGCGGCAAACCGCTCTTCCGCGAGGGCATGCAACTGGCGTCGTTGCAGGAAGGCCCTCGATGCGGCCGGCGGCACCAGGGGCCACACCGACACATCATGGCTCGGACGCAACTGGCAGGCGAGGCGCACGGATTGCCAATCGGCTCCCAGCCGCTCCAGCACGCGCCGCTCCACATCGGCTGGCGCCGGCAGTGGCACATCGCTGACCACGCGTACTCTGCATAGCGTGCACCGGGCACGCCCGCCGCACGTGCTCGCATGGGGGATGCCGGCCATGCGGCTTGCCTCGAGCACCGAAAAACCAAGCGGCGCATAGACGCTTCGGCCGTCCGGGTACAGCACGCGGATGCGCCCGGACCAGCGCTCGCCGACCGTGCGCACCAACCGGGCGAGGAGTACCACCAACAGCGCGCCGCCATCGAACAACAGAAAATCGTTGCGCAAATTCCCGAGCCACAATCGCTGCAGTTCGGTCCCGGTGGCCGCCGACTCGGTGGCACTCGCGCGCCAGGCCGGATCCTGCGCGAGCGCCATGACCTCCCGGCCGCCCTGCAGGTAGCCGAGCAGCGCAAGCACCGGCAGCAGCACGGCAATGCTGAGCAAAACGCTGCGCCAGGCATCGAACCATCGTTGCAGTCGCAACCAGAAGTAGACGCCGTAGCACCCGTGCAGCCATGCGACCACCAACAGCGTCACCTGCACGCGGCCAAAGAACGGCGCAGCGACCCACAGCGAGTACAGCACATGCGCATAGCCCTTGTTCAGGTCGAATGCGGCAAAGGCGATGCGCGTCCCGGCGAGGTGGTTCGCAAGCAGCGGCGGGATGCATAAACCGAGCAGAAGCTGCGCCAGCTCGTGCGAATTCCAATGCACGGAACGCCGCTCGTACAGCGCCCACAGCGCCAGGCAGAAATGCGTCACCAGGGCGCCGTAGAGCGCGGCCGTGCCAAGCCATCCCTGCCAAATGAATTTCTGCACCAGCAGGCCCCGCTCCAGCCATGCCAGCGAGATGTTGCCGAGCGAATGGTTCAGCAGATGCGTCCCGACATAGGTGAACAGCACCAAACCACTCGTCAGCCGGACAGAGCGCACCCCGACCAGCCGCGATCTCTCGAGATACGGGATGCCTCGCATGGTTCCCTCCGCGTGTGTCGTGCCCCAGGCCTCGCACACACTGACCAAGCTGAAACTCGATATATTGCAGCGCAAGGTCCGTGCGGCTGCCGTCGGACCCGCCTCTCGCGTCGCGCCACCAAACCGGCGCCGTCGTTATGCGGTGGGATAGGACTGAAATCAAAAGATAGGGAGAACCGTCTCAGCCTCGCCAATATCTTCAGAATGCCACTAATTGTCACTCGGTCGCTTGCGCCGTCGGTTCCAGCAAGCTCGTACGGAGACCAGTGTGCATGAAGCAGAGTTCTTTCATTGCTCTCTCAATCGTCGCAGCCTGCGCTGCCCCGGAACAGCAACCCAACCAACAGTCCGGACAATCGCCGGTGCCGATCGTCCGCCCACAGGGCACGGCGAGGGGAGCGACCCAAGAGGAGATTGCCGCGGCCTTCATCGGGAACACGGTATACTTTTCCGACGGAGGGGTCGGGAAATACGGCACTGATGGTAGTTATACCTATACGTACTCTGACTTCTGGAATAACGACAAATCAACGGGAAGATATTCCATTCGTCCCAGTACCGTCTGTGTGAAATTCGACGACGGCGGATCGAGATGCGATACGATCTACGTCGACAACGGGAAATACACACTGGTGACCCGAGACGACAAGTCATACACGTTGCGTATCAGATGATGCGATGACGATGCCCGGCAGGTCGCGCCGCGGGCCAGGCGCGGTGCGCGTCAGTCCAGTGCGTCGCGCAGCTGGCGCTCGTAGTGGCGGTAGTATTTGTCGGTGACCAGATCGGTCTTCACCACCACGGCGACATCGGTCGTGTTGAACTGCCGATCGATCACCGCGCCGTCACCGACGAAGCCGCCCAGCCGCAGATAGCCCTTGATCAGCGGCGGCAGCTGCGTCAGCACGCGCTTCGGATCGAGCAGGCTCGGCGGCATGCGCTGCATGTCGACATAGCGGTGCGGCAGCGCGCGGGGACGCACCGCGGGCGGCGCCAGATGGTTGTCGTAGAGATAGGTGAGGTCCTGCGCCAGTGCCGCCGGGTCGGTGCCGTGCAGGCTTGCGCAGCCGAACATGAGGTCGATCTGGTAATGGAACACGTAGGCGGCGATGCCGCGCCACAGCAGCTGCATGGTCACCCGGCTGCGATAGGCGACATCCACGCAGGAGCGGCCAAGTTCGAGAATCCGACCCGGAAAATTCATGATCGGCGCGATGTCGTACTCATCGGCCGAATAGAAGCGGCCGAGTTTCGCCGCCGCCTCCCGCTGGATCAGACGATAGGTGCCGACCACCCCTTCGGCGCCCGCGCCGATTGCATGATCGATCACCAGCAGGTGATCCGCGACCTGGTCGAACGCATCACGATCGCGTCGGCTCGCAGCGGTCGCCGGATCGGCGGTCGCGCCCATCTCCTGATAGAACACCCGGTAGCGCAGTGCCTGCACGGCGTCGATCTCGGCTGGCGTGGCGGCGATCCGCACGCCCAGGGCGCCGGCGCGGACTTCGGGAAAGGGCAGTGTTGCAGGCCAGGCGGTCTGGAGTTTCTGCTCCACCGTCATCGCTCCGCCCTTCCGTGCACCATGGCCGGTTTTGCGCCGGGCGCCGCCTCGGTCCCGCCGTGACCCGCCAGCACTGTGGGCGAGTCCGGCTGCTGAGCCGACCCGGCCAGCCGCGACGCATGCTGCCGCGCCGCCCTGTCACGGGTCGACTGCGCCGGATCACGCCGTCGGCCGAACAGTTCCAGACGCAACGAGACCAGGTCGAAGCCGAGCCGCTCTGCGATGGTCTGCATCAGCCGCTGGTATTCGGGGTCCTGAAACTCGATGACCTTGCCGGTCTCGATGTCGATCAGGTGATAGTGGTGGCCGTGCTCGGTCGGTTCATAGCGCGCGCGGCCACCGCCGAAGTCACGCCGCTCCAGGATGCCCTTCTCCTCCAGCAGGCGCACCGTCCGGTAGACGGTGGCGATGG
Source organism: uncultured Alphaproteobacteria bacterium (assembly GCA_963739725.1). Lineage (GTDB taxonomy): Bacteria > Pseudomonadota > Alphaproteobacteria > Acetobacterales > Acetobacteraceae > JAMXLO01. Next base: position 162,389 of record CAVUBS010000001.1, read on the forward strand.
AGATGCGGGCGTCGAGGGCCGCGGCGCGGCGATAGAGTTCCTCCACGTCGGGATGGTCGGCAGCCTCGGACAGGACGCGGGCGATGACACGACGCTGCCCGGTCATCTTGAGGCCCCGTTCGACGCACAGGCGCTCGATGCGCGATTCCATGGGATCCCTTGCGATCAACCCAGCCGCCTGGTCACCCAGGCCAGCCCCCCGAAATGCGCAACAGGGGGGTCAGTGGCCCACCGGAGCCGCCCCGGTCGGGACGGCGGTTCGCAGGCATGCGACGGCGTAGCCGATCAGGGTCGGACCTGTCCAATGTGCCGGTCAGGCGGCGACCCGGCTCGAGCCAGGCTCCCGGGCCCCGTCGGCGCGGGGCTTGGTGCCGAGGCCACTCTTCTTGGCGAGTGACGAGCGATGCTTGGCATAGTTGGGCGACACCATCGGATAGTCGGGCGTCAGTCCCCAGCGCTCCCGATATTGCTCCGGCGTCATGTTATAGGCCGTTTTCAAGTGCCGTTTCAGCATCTTGAGCTTCTTGCCGTCTTCCAGACAGACAATGTGGTCGGCGAAGACTGACTTCTTCACCGGCACTGCCGGCTGCGGCCGGTCCGGCTGAACCGGTTCGCTGCCGACGCCCGCCAGCGTCTTGTAGACCTGCTGGATCAGGGACGGCAGCGCATCCGGCGAAACGGAGTTGTTCGAGACATGCGCCGCGACGATCTGCGCGGTCAGTCCCAGGACGCTGGCGGTCACTGGTTGCTCGGCCATCGCAGTTCCTTTCAAGTCGGAAGACTTTCGTCATATAATATAAGAGCGCGGCAGGCCGTTTCGCAATGGTTATTTGGAACTGCAAGACACCGGTTAATAACATGACAGACAAGCAAGCTGCCGACCATGAACTAGACATTACCGCGGAGGTCTGCCCGATGACCTTCGTGCGCACCCGTCTGGCGCTCGATCGCATGACGCCGGGACAGACGCTGCTGGTGCGGCTGCGCGGCGAGGAACCGCTGCGCAACGTGCCGCGCACCGCCCGCGAACAGGGCCACGAAGTGCTTTCGTTGGCGACCGATGCCGACGGCGTCAGCCGGCTGCTTCTGCGGCGTGGCGGCTGAACTCCGGGCCGAACCGCGAGGCGTCCCATCCTCCCGAAAGGCAGGGCAATTGGGTGAAGTTGAAGCGCTCAGGGCTCTGCCCTGAAACCCGCCCGGTGGCGTTGCCCCCGGGACCCCCACCAAAGGCGTAGCCTTTGGAATCCGATACTGAAGTAACGGGTTCCAAGGGCTCCGCCCTTGGCGGAGTCCAGAGGCGGAGCCTCTGGTGGGGTTCGGGGTGAAACCCCGAGCCGATGGGGCATGTCCCGGCCGCCGGGACAAGCCCGGCCATGACGAAAGAAAACGAACCTTCGGTATCATATCATTGAAGATTTATCCGGAGCACGATCGCATCGGAGCCATCGGCATAGTAGCGGCGCCGCTGCCCCACCTCCCCTAGCCCGGCCTGCCGGTACAGCGCGCGCGCCGCAACATTGGCAATTGCTACCTCGAGAAAAAGCGCTGTGGCGCCGCAGGAACGTGCCTCTGCAACCGCGGCCAGCAGCAGCGTCCTTGCAATGCCCTGCCTGCGCGCACCGGGCTGGACCGCCAGGGTCAGCACCTCCGCGTCCTCTGCAGCGACCCGCGCGAGCAGCATTCCGCCGCGCCTGTCCAGCAGGCCGAACACCCCCGGCAGCGCAAGCTGCAGCGCGATCGCATCCTCACGCCACGCTTCCGCCGGCGGAAACGCCGCCGCATGAATCGCCGCGAGGACGGCCGCGTGCGCCGGCGTGGCACGCTGGACCGTTTCGCTCATGCCGCGGGGGGTGGCCGCAATCCGCCGGCGGGGAGCTTCGCTTCCGGCAGATCGATGTAGAGCGGCTGCGCCGGCAAGGGAGGCAGCATTCCCGCAAGCCGGCGCTCGCCCACGACCGCGACGTGCCGGGCCTGCGGCAGCCGTGCGTCGGTCAGCATGACATCGGCGTCGCGCGCCGCCAGCCGGGATGCCACCGCGATCGCGGCATCACCCGCGACGGCGATCCTGCCCTGCGGCGGAGGCAGCGACTCCAGCGAGAACGCGAGGATCGTTCCGTCACGTTCCAGGAACACTCTCCAGCGTCGCGTGTCGATCACCGACCAGAGGCGGCGTTCCCCGAGATGCGGCAGCGAATCGGCCAGAGCCTCGCCGACCGTGACTCCGACCACCGGAATGCCGGCCGCAAGCGCGATGCCGTGCGCCAGCGCCAGCGCGGCCCGGATGCCGGTGAAGCTCCCCGGCCCCACGCTCACCGCCACCAGATCGAGCGCCGTGGCGCGCAACGCCGCTTCCTGCAGGACCGCGCCCACCATCACCGGCAGCAGCGCGGCGTGGCCGCGCGCGGTGTCCTGCTGGCGCACCGCAACCGTCTGTTGGTCAACCACAACGGCGGCGGTGCACCGCGCCAGAGCCGCATCGAGCGCTAGGACCCGCATATCAACCCAGTCCGTGGTACAGTCCGCGGGACGAAGAACTCACCAGAAGGCCACAAAGCAAACGACGGACGTCTGCCTGATATTTCTGTGCCTTTGCAGTGAACCTGCTGCTCTCCTACAGAAATACGCACGCTTCGTGGCAGTCGAGCCGCGGGGAGCGCGGGAACAATCCCTCGGGGTCGCCATGGCCCAGATTGCACAGGAAATTCGATCGCCAGCCGCGGTCCGCGAGGAACAACTCATCCACCATCGCATTGTCGAAGCCCGACATTGCTCCGGTGTCGAGCCCGACGGCACGCGCGGCCAGGATCAGATAGCCTCCCTGCAGCGTGCCATTGCGGAATGCCGTGGTCGCGGCGAGCGCTTCGTTGCTGGTGAACCAGGAGCGCGCTTCCTGGTTGTGTGGGAACAGCTGCGGCAGCTTCTCGTAGAATTTTGGGTCGTAGGCCACGATCGCCGTCACCGGCGCGGCCATGGTCTTCTCCAGGTTCCCGCTCGACAGTGCCGGCGCCAGCTTCTGCTTCGCCTCCTTGGTGCGCAGGAACACGAAGCGCGCCGGCGAGCAGTTGGCCGAGGTCGGGCCCATCCTCAGGACCTCGTAAAGCGCCCGCAGCTCATCGTCGGTGACCGGCTGGTCCGTGAATTTGTTGTGGCTCCGCGCCTCATGGAACAGCAGATCGAGCCCGGCGGCGTCCAGCGTCATGATCATGTCTCCTTGCAATCGTTCGAGTGCGAACGATTATGACGCAAGTTGGACAGCCGCCGACGGACCGTCAATCCGCCGGCGAAGCGCTCAGATGTCGACCTGCTCCACGCCGACGACCTCCGGCACGTAGTGGCGGAGCATGTTCTCGATGCCGTGCTTCAGGGTCGCGCGGGACGACGGGCAGCCCGAGCACGAACCCTGCATGTGCAGCTTCACGATGCCCTCGCGATAGCCGCGGAACACGATGTCGCCGCCGTCGCCGGCCACCGCCGGGCGCACGCGCGTGTCCAGCAGTTCCTTGATCTGTGCGACGATTTCCTCGTCCTCGGGCGCCACATCTTCGTCCAGGTCCGCTTCGGCGGCGCCCTCGATCACCGGACGCCCGGCGACGAAGTGCTCCATGATCGCGGCCAGCACCTGCGGCTTCAGCGTCTGCCAGGCGATGTCGCCGGCCTTCGTCACCGTGATGAAATCGCCGCCCAGGAACACGCGCGCCACACCGGGCAGTTCGAACAGCGCACTCGCCAGCGGGCTGCGCGCGGCGGAGGCCGGCGAGGCGAAGTCCGCGGTCGACGTATCCATCACGTAGCGGCCCGGCAGGAACTTCAGGGTGGCGGGATTCGGCGTGTCTTCGGTCTCGATGAACATGAAGGTTCCTGCCATTGCTGTGGACGGGAAACCGGACCGCAACGGTCCGGTCGACGACGGTTACATCGGCTGAGCGCGCCGGAATGACAAGGGCTGGTCGCGCCGTGCCAGCCGTCAGTCGGCGGCGGCCGCGGAAACGCCGCCCATGCCGTCGCCCTCGGCGTAGACGCGCACGGCCTCGGCGAACTGCTCGAAAATCCGGCGGGATACGATATCGGTCCGCCAGTCGTTTTCCGGATGCCACTGCACCCCGACGGCGAATCCGGGGACGGGGCCGGCCGGTGTGGCGACGACATGCACCGCCTCGATCGTGCCGTCCGGGGCGGTGCCTTCCACCACGACGCCAGGTGCCAACTCGTTGACGCCCTGGTTGTGCAGCGAATTCACCGCGATCTCGGTGGCGCCGGCCAGCCGATGCAGCCAGCCGCCCGGGGTGATGCGGATGCTGTGCGCCTTGCCGATCCTGATCTCGCGCGAGGCGACCATCGGCGAGGAATGGTCCATGCGGTCGGGCAGGTCCTGCAACCGCTGGTGCAGCGAGCCGCCGAGCGCCACGTTCAGCTCCTGAAAGCCGCGGCAGATCGCCAGCACCGGCACGCCGCGCGCCACGGCGGCGCGGATCAGCGGCAGCGTGGTGCCGTCCCGCGCCGGGTCCTCCCAGGTGCCCTCGGCGTGCGGCGGCCCGTCGTAGTAGCTGGGGTGCACATTGGACCGGCTACCGGTGAGGATGATCCCGTCCAGCCGCTCGAGCAGGGTCTCGATGTCCGCGGTCGGGCCGTTGGCCGGGATCAGCACCGGCACGGCGCCCACGATCAGGTCGGTCGCATCGACATACGTGTTGGAGGCGGCATGGTTCGGCATGCCGAAAATTCCGAACTGCTTGGTGCAGCAGCTTATGCCGACGAGCGGCTTGACAACCCGCATGGACCTCATGTCGGAGGATAATGTTCGCATTCTGCGGCAAAATGAAGACATTTTGTGCGATAGCCGTCATGCCCGGCCCGCAAGGATCGTCCCCCTGCCGGGCCTGGGGGCGAAAATGGCGTGCCTCAGCCCGGATTCGGCTGAAAAAATCGCGGATCGATGAATTCGAACAGCTTTGCGTCGAATTTGCCGCCGGTCTCCACGTTGTAGAGCGTCACCCGAGTTTCCTGGCGCTGGGCGTCCAGCACCGTCCACTGCCGGAGCGCGAGCGGATTGTCGGCAAATATCAGCGTCAGGGTGCCGTCGCCCGGCGAGGCGGTGCGCACCAGGCTCACCTGGATCTGGCCGGGCAGCCGCTGCATGCCGGTCACCGTCACGTCGCCGGACAGGTGGACGTTGTCTGCCAGCAGGATGCCCAGCGGCGTGCGGGAAATCGGGATATTGGTGGTCTGATTCAACGACTTGTCATGGAACACCACCAGCCCATGGCCGGCGACCAGCAGCAGCGGGCTCGGCGGATCGTATTGGAAGCGCATCCGTCCGGGCCGGTCCAGCCAGGCAGTTCCCTGGGTGATCGCACCGTTTGGCGCCGCCTGGAGGAAGTGCGCCTTCAGCGTTCGGAGGCCGTCCAGGTAGGTCTCGATTCGCGCCAGGTCGGCGCTGTCCTGCGGCGTGGGCTGGAAGCGGGGCTGCGCTCCTGCGGGCGTTGCGGCGAACGCCAGCGGGGCGAGCGACAGGCGGATCAGGTCACGGCGGTGCATGCCGCGCATGTGGCGCCGATGCTGCCGGTTTGCAAATCTGCCCCGCGAAGGTGAAGCGCTCAGGGCTCTGCCCTGAAACCCGCCCGGTGGCGTTGCCCCCGGGACCCCCACCAAAGGCGGAGCCTTTGGGATCCGATACTAAAGTAATGGGTTCCAAGGGCTCGGCCCTTGGCGGAGTCCAGAGGCGGAGCCTCTGGTGGGGTTCGGGGTGAAACCCCGAGTCGCTCCAGCAGGCCCGGCCAAGACGAGGGGTGCTACCAGGGCAGCAGAATATCCATCAGCTGCTGGCCCCACCGCGCATGCTGCACCTCGGTCAGCTCGCCGCGCCCGCCATAGGCGATCCGCGCCTCGGCCATGCGGTCGTGCAGCACCGTGTTGTCGCTGGCGATGTCCTGCGGCCGGATCACGCCGGTGACCTTCAGCTCGCGCAGCTCGTTGTTCACCCGGAATTCCTGCCGTGCTTCCACCACCAGGTTGCCGTTCGGCAGCACCTGCGTCACCACGCCGGCAAGCCGCACCGTCACCGTCTCGTTGCGCTGGATCTGTCCGGTGCCGGTGTTGTTGTTGGAACTGTTGACCGTCAGGATCTTCGACGGGTCGGGGATCGTCTTCGGCAGCAGCGCCTGCATGCCGAAGAAGCCCGCCATGCTGCCGTTCTCGGCGCTGGCCCGCGTGCCGTTCGTGGCATTCTTCATGTTGGCGGTGTCGTTCATGGCGACCAGGATCGTCACGATATCGCCGACCTGCGCCGCGCGCTGATCCTTGAAGAAGGCGCGCGAGCCGCTGCGCCACAGCGAGTTCGCCTCGTTCGGCGTCGGCTCCGACGCGGGCATCGGCATGCTCACCGGCCGCCAGGTCGGCTCCTTCGTCGGATCGGCGGTCGGCGTCATCTCCGGCGCGCGACCGACCTCGGAGATGCGCGACAACGAACCGCAGCCACCGAGCAGCAGCACGGCGAAGGCGGGCGCCAGCAGCCGCAGCTTTCCGGTCGTCTTTTTGGTCGTCTTTCTGGTCATCGCACGCTCACCTGGGCAAACCCGGGGTTAGACCCGGGGGCAGCGGTCGCGTCAGCGGCATTGCGTTCGGCGCGACGCGCACGCGGTCGGGGCCGACCACCTCCGCCTCGAGCACCGCACGCGACACCGGGTTGAGCACCCGGATCCGCTCGCCGATCGCACCCGCCTCCAGCGCCTGGCCCTGCGCGGTGAGCGTGATGCCGGGGCTGTCGAGCAGCACCATCACGTTGGCGCCCCTCTGCACCATCGAGGGACGCACCAGCTCACTGAGCGCGAGCGGCTGGCCGGCGGCAAGCGGGCGCTTGAGCTGCATGCCGATCGCATCGTCGGGCCGGCGCACCACCTCGGTTCTGACCAGTGTCGTATGGACCCGGGCAATGTGCACATCGTCGGCGCGCAGAACGCTGCCCGCCAGCAGCCTTGTGGTGGCGACCGGCAGGTCGATCGTGTCGTCCACGCGGCCGGCGAGCCGCATATGGATCGGCTCCATCGCCGTGCCGGTGATGGACAGTACGGCGCTGAAGCGGCCGGCCGCGGGGTCGTAGTCCAGATCGGACACGACCGGCCTCGGGTCAGCCTCGAGCGGCACGAGAGGCGGCGTGAAGCCGGGCAGTTCGATGTCGCAATCAGGCGAGGCGCCGGCACCGACAAGGGCGCTCTTCACCGCATCCAGCGCATCCTCGCGCCGCAGCGGCCGGCCAGGCCGGTCGAGGACGGCACGATCGCCGGACGATGCGGGCCGCCAGTCCACATGGTACTGGCGCGCGATGGCGCCGAGCTGGGCCGCCTCGACCACGATGCGGCCGCCGGCACCCGGGCCTGGACCCAGGATGCGGTCGGCGCCCGCGCCGGCATCGTCGAACAGGTCGTCGAGCCGCACGACCGCGGCATGCAGCGTGGTGGTGGTGCGCAGCGTCGCGGCGTCGGCGTGGGCAGCGCCGAGGCAGATCGCCAGGGCGGCCAGTGGCAGATTGTAGCGCAGGGAGGACATGACATCACCGCAGGTTGGTCAGCGTCGAAAGCATCTCGTCGCTGGCGGTGATCACCTTGCTGTTCATCTCGTAGGCGCGCTGTGCGCTGATCAGGTTGGTGATCTCGCTGACGACATTCACGTTGGAGGTCTCGATGAAGCCCTGCATCACGGTGCCGAACCCCGTCGAGCCGGGGTTGCCGGTGACCGGCTGGCCGGAGGCCGCGGTCTCGATCAGCAGGTTCTGGCCCTGCGCATCCAGTCCGGGCGCATTGGGAAACACCGCGATCTGCAGCTGGCCCACGGTCTGCGGCGCCGTCTGGCCTTGCAGGGTGACCTGCACCTGGCCCGACGCATTCACCGTGACGCCCGTGGCGTTGTTGGGGATCTGCACGCCGGGCTGCACGCTATAGCCGTCCGCGGTGACGATCGTGCCGTCGGATGCCAGGCCGAATGTGCCGTCACGCGTATAGGCGGTGTCGCCCGATGGCAGCGTCACCTGGAAGAAGCCGGCACCCTGGATCGCCATGTCCAGCGTGTTGGAGGTCTGCTGCAGGTTGCCCTGCTCGTTGATCCGGTAGATCGCCGCGGTCCGCACGCCAAGTCCCACCTGCGCACCCGACGGCACGACGGTGCCGGTGTCCGAGCTGTTGGCGCCGACGCGGCGCAGGTTCTGGTAGATCAGGTCCTGGAACTCCGCCCGCCGGCGCTTGAAGCCGGTGGTGGTCATGTTGGCGATGTTGTTGGAGATCACCTCGACGTTGGTCTGCTGTGCCTGCATTCCCGTGCCGGCGATATCGAGCGAACGCATGATCTGATGTCCTTCTCTCGGCCGCCGGGCTAGGCGCCCTGCTGCGGCAGCAGCTTGTCGATCGCCGACTGCTGGCGATCGGCTTCTGCCTGGATGAACTGGCTCATGAACTGGAACTGCCGCAGGTTATCCATCATCCGCGTCGTCTCCAGCACGGACTGCACGTTGGAGTCCTCGATCGCGCCCTGTACCAAACCGGGCGAAGCAACCGCGGCGGTCGGCACATCGGCGCGGAACAGCGTGTTGCCCTCGGCGGTGAGCCGCATCGGATCGGCGATGCGCACCACGCCGATCTTGCCGAGCTGGCCGTTCTCGCTGGATACCGTTCCGTCGCCGGCGATGGTGATCTGCGTGTCGGTGGACGACAGCTGGACCGGCCGGCCGTTGGTATCGAGCAGCGCGTTGCCGGCGCTGTCGGCGATGGTTCCGCTGGGCATCAGGCCGAAGCGTCCGCCGCGGGTGAGCCGCGGGCCACGCGGGGTGCCGACGGTGAAATATCCCTCGCTGGTGATGGCCAGGTCGAACGGATTGCCGGTATGGATCAGCGTGCCGGCCTGCTGCTCCCGCCACGTCGCGCGATCCTGGGTATAGGCGATGGAGGGCTCGCCCGGTGTCCCCTGGGTGCCGCTCTGGCGGCTGAGCCAGTCGCTGAACAGCACGCGCTCGGCCTTGAAGCCTGGCGTGTTGGCGTTGGCGATGTTGTCGGCGATCACCTCCGTGGCGCGCTGCTGTGCCATCAGGCGGGAGGCGGCAATGCTGCTGACGAGGTCCATCGGTGTGGTCCGTGAAGGGTTTGCCGAGACTGGCTTGCCCAGACGGTCGCAAGCCGCGTGCCATGCGCGGAACCGGCCGATCGCGACGTTTCCTGGCGCCATTCGGGCGCCGCATGCAGGCAGCGGTTCGGCAACGATTGCCTGGCGCGGCCGATTTTGCCGGGCAGCCCCGGGGCAAGGCTTCCGGTTGGGCGAGGCTTCCGTCGTGGGCAAAGGGTTCCTTAACGGGTCCATGTCAGATTGCGCGCATCCCGCCGAAAGCGGGCGCGTGGAAAGGATCAGACAGTGGCCACGGCCGTGGCATTGCAGGACCGGAACAAGGCGGAAGAAGCGCCTGCTCCGCCCGAAGCGAAGACCGGCGGCGGCAGGCGCAAGCTGATCCTGCTCGCCGCGCCGGCTGTGCTGGTCGTCGCCGTCGGCTCGGGTCTGTGGTTCACCGGCATCCTGCCGCGCCTGCTCGGCCGCGGTCATGACCAGGAGAAGGTCGACACCGGAAAGCCACAGGCGCCGATCTACGTGGAGCTGCCGGAGATGATCGTAAACCTGAACAGCAATCCGCGCCGCCCCAACTACGTGAAGCTGGTGGCGCGCCTCGAGGTCGCCAGGCAGGACGATGTCGAGCGGGTGAAGCTGGTCATGCCGCGGCTGCAGGACCTGTTCCAGACCTATCTGCGCGAGATGCGTCCCGAGGAGCTGCGCGGATCCGCCGGCACCTATCGGCTGCGCGAGGAACTGATCGGCCGCGCCAATCTGGCAGCCGCGCCTACGCGCATCTCCGACGTGCTGTTCACCCAGATGATGATCCAATGACGAACCGCGATCCGCGGGATCCGACACGCCACGATCCGAGGGATCCGACACGCCACGATCCGAGGGATCCGAGCCGCCACGATCCGAGGGATCGATGAGCGACAAACCGGAACAGCAACCGCAGTCGGACGAAGAGCTGGCCGCCGCCTGGGGCGCGGAAACCGAGGCGGAGGCAGGGGCGGGTGAGGCGCCGGCGGCGCAACCGGCGCGCGTGCTCAATCAGGCCGAGATCGACAGTCTGCTCGGTTTCGACGAAGGCCCCGGCAGCGGTGAGAACCGCAGCGGGATGCAGAAGATCATCAGCTCCGGCCTCGTCTCGTACGAGCGCCTGCCGATGCTGGAGATCGTGTTCGACCGGCTGGTGCGCATCATGTCGACCTCGCTGCGCAATTTCACCTCCGACAACGTCGAGGTGGGGATCGACAACATCCTGTCGCTGCGGTTCGGCGACTATCTGAATTCGATCCCGCTGCCGGCGATGCTCGCGGTGTTCAAGGCGGACGAGTGGGACAATTACGGCCTGATGATCGTCGATTCCGCCATGATCTATTCGATCGTGGACGTTCTGCTGGGCGGCCGGCGCGGCACCGCGGCGATGCGCATCGAGGGCCGCCCGTACACGACGATCGAGCGCACCCTGGTCGAGCGGCTGATCCAGGTCGTGCTGGCCGACCTGTCCGCCAGCTTCGACCCGCTGTGCCCGGTGACGTTCCGTTTCGAGCGGCTCGAGGTCAACCCGCGCTTCGCCACCATCAGCCGGCTGTCGAATGCCGCGGTGCTGGCGCGGCTGCGGATCGACATGGAGGACCGCGGCGGGCGGCTCGAGCTGCTGCTGCCGTATGCGACGCTCGAACCGGTGCGCGAGCTGCTGCTGCAGCAGTTCATGGGCGAGAAGTTCGGCCGCGATTCGATCTGGGAGACCCATCTCGCCGAGGAGCTGTGGAACACCGAGGTCGAGCTGGCCGTGGTGCTGGACGAGCAGATCATGCGGCTGTCGGATGTCATGGCGCTGCAGCCCGGCAGCCGCATCGTGCTGAACACCGGGCTCGGCGCGCCGGTTCTGGTGCGCTGTGGTGCGGTGCCGCTGTTCGAGGGGCGTGTCGGGCGGCGCAAGAGCCGCATCGCCGTCCGCATCGAACGCGAGCTGCCGCGGCCGGGGCCGACCGAGCGGTAATCCGCTCCTTCGGCTCGCAATCACGTCGCGCATTGGCAGATTGCTAACCCTCGTGCGGCACAATGCCGGTCATGGAATGGCTTCTCGAAATCGCGCTGGTCGCGCTGCTCGCCGCAACGCTGTTTCACGCCGTGCGGCTGGAACGCGCGCTCGGCGTCCTGAAACGCGACCGTGCCGCGCTGCAGGACCTGATCGACGGGTTCAATGCCAGCACCCGCCAGGCCGAGCTCGGCATCGAGCGGCTGCGCGGTATGGCCGAGGGCACCGGCCTGCAGATCGCCGGACAGCTCGATGCGGCGACATCGCTGAAGGACGACCTGACGCTGCTGATCGATCGCGGTGACCGGCTGGCCGATCGGATCGATGCGCTGGTCAGGGCCGGCCGGCCGCTCGCGGTCGAGAAGCCGCATCTGACCGTCGTCACGGATGCCGACCCGGCCGAGCCGCGCGTGCGCAGCCAGGCCGAACGCGATCTGCTGAAGGCGCTGAGGATGGCCCGCTGATGGCACGGATCACAGCCCCCCGCCTGTTGCCGATTACAATCTTCGCGCTGGCCGGACTGCTCGCCATGAAGTCGGTGGAACTGGTGCGCGTCGCGGCAGCGACAGTGACGCAGGGCCAGGCGGTGGTCGCCGCTGCACAGGCCGCCACGCCGGCAGCACCGGAGCATCCGCCTGCGGCCGCCCCGTCCGCGCAGCCTGCTGCGACACCCTGCCGCAGGACGCACAGAGCGCCGCACCGATCGGTGACGGCGAGCGAACAGTCCTGCTGGAGCTGCGCCAGCGCCGGCAGGACCTTGATGCCCGCGAAACGGGACTGACAGCGCGCGAATCGCTGCTGGCGGCGGCCGAGCAGAAGCTTTCCGAGCGCGTGGCTGAGTTGCAGGCGCTGCAGAAGAAGCTGGAGGCGCTCGAGGCCGCGCGACAGGAACGCGAGGACACGAGCTGGCAACGCCTGGTGAAGCTCTACGAAACGATGAAGCCCCGCGATGCGGCGACGATCTTCAACGAACTGGAGATGCCGGTGCTGCTGCAGGTCGTCGATCGCATGAAGGAAGCGAAGGCCGCACCGGTGCTCGCCGCCATGCAGCCCGACAAGGCGCGCGACGTCACGGCGCAGATCGCCAAGTTGCGAACCAGCCGGGACGGACCGGGAAACACCGTGACCGGCGGCTGACCAGCGGTCGGCACAACGGCGGACTAAAGGCAGAAAGGACCGAGCGACGATGCCGATCGACAAAGCCATGAACGTCCTGATCGTGGACGACTACAAGACGATGCTGCGTATCATCCGCAATCTGCTGAAGCAGATCGAGTTCAACAACGTCGAGGAAGCCTCCGACGGAGCCGAGGCGCTGACCAAGCTGCGCTCGGGCAATTTCGGCCTGGTGATCAGCGACTGGAACATGGTGCCGATGACCGGTCTGCAGTTGCTGCAGGAGGTGCGGGCCGACGCCAAGCTGAAATCGACGCCGTTCATCATGATCACCGCGGAAAGCAAGGTCGAGAACGTCGTGGCCGCCAAGCAGGCGGGCGTCTCCAACTACATCGTCAAGCCGTTCAACGCCGAGACGCTGCGCGACAAGATCGAGAAGGTGCTGGGTCATGGCTGAGCGGGACGGCGACAGGCTCGGCCAGCGGCTGGCGGCGATCCGTGCCCGTCACCCGGGCTCCGAGCCGGAGATGGTGGCCGATGTGGTGCATGCCGTGCTCGCGACCATGAGCGGCGACCTTTCGGCACAGGAGACCTCGCTGCTCGCCGAAGTGGAGGCGCTGGGAAATACCATCGCCTCGCGCCAAGGCGGAGATTGCCGCGCTGCGGTTCGACGACATCACCGACAACCATATCCCGTTCGCGACCGATGAGCTGGACGCGATCGTCGAGCACACCGCGACCGCCACGAATGCGATCCTGACGTGCTGCGAAACGCTCGACAACGTGTCGGGGGCGCTGAGCGGCGAGCCGGCGGCGAAGCTGCAGGACGCCACGACGCGCATCTACGAGGCGTGCGGCTTTCAGGACATCACCGGACAGCGCATCACCAAGGTGGTCGCGACCCTGAAGGCGATCGAGGCGAAGGTCACGTACATCGTTACGACCTTCGGCAGGGGATCTGCCGGCGAGGATGCCGGAAGCACCGGTCGAGGCGAGCGAAGCCGGCGCTGCTGAACGGTCCGCAGCACCCGACCGTCGCGATGGACCAGTCCGACATCGACAAGCTGCTGGCAAGCTTCGAATGAGGCAGGGCGCGCGGATCTGGCTGGTCGCTGTCCTGCTTGCCGGCCTTGCGCCCGTTGCCGCACGCGCCGAAAGCGATGCACCGGTGCCGGTGCACGTCGGGAGCCATCCCGGTTACGGACGCGTGGTGTTCGACCTGCCTGGACGGCTCGACTATCACCTGACCCAACAGGGTCAGCACGTGCTGGTGCGGTTCACCGGCGACGTGACCATCGGCTCCGCGCCGTCCATGCCCCATAACGTGGTTGGCCTGACCGGTGGCGCCGGTCAGGCGGAGCTTGTCGTCGAGACGGGCACCGTTGTGCACGCCTGGCGGCTCGGCGATCTCGTGGTGGTCGACGTGCTCGACGAGGCACGTCCCGCGGGCGCCCCGCCGGTCCCGCTGCAGGCGCCGGTCCCGCTGCAGGCGTCGGTGCCGACGCCGCCGTCCGGCGCAACGGACGGCGCTGCCGCCGGCACATCCGCGGCCAGATCCGCAGTGCCTCCGGCGTCCAACGGCGCTGTTCCGGCGCCGTCCTGCGGCACCGGCGAAACCGGCGCCGAAGGCAGCACCGCCACAGGCGCTCGCAGCGCGGCCCGTTGCACCCCCGACGCAGGCCGGACCGGCGTCCGAAACAACGGGTGGCGCAGCGTCCGGCGCATCCTTGGCCAAATCCGCCGCGCCGCCGACTGCCGCGGCTGTCCCGGCGACATCCGCAGTTCCGGCGAAACCGGGTGCCGAAGGCAGCAGCACCGCAAACGGCGCCGCCGCCCGCTGCCTCTCCGGCACAGGCAGCGCAAGCGCCTGCAGCGGCCGGCGCCACGGTGCCTCCGGCCTCCGCCGCAGTGCCTCCGGCATCGTCCGCCGTTGCGGCATCATCCGCACCTCCCGTGCAACCGGGCGCAACAGCAGCTGCGCAGCGCCGCCCACGCCATCCGCCACGCAGACAGCATCGCCCGTTTCGGCGGAGAAGCCCGCGGAGACGCCGGTCGCGGCAAAGCCTCACCGGACTCCTCGCGACCGGCCGAACTCGCTGCGGCGCGGACCGCCGAGATACCCGCGCCGCCATCGCCATCGCCATCGGAGCCGGTGCCGCCGGTCAGCCAGCCTGCCGCTATGCCGGCGCCATCGGCACCGGCAGCCGGATCGGGTGCTGGAGGTAGGTTTCGACGCCGCGGTCGGCGTCGCGGCATTCCGCCGCGGCAACGTCGCCTTCGTCGTGTTCGACCAGCAGCTGCCGCTCGACCTGGCATCGTTGCGCGACGATCCGGTCTTCGGCTCGGCGACCATCCAGCAATTGCCGACAGCCACCATGATCCGTCTCCGCCTGGAGCCCGGCAAGGCCCTGGTCCTGTCCCTGTCCCAGGCTCCGCATGTCTGGCGCATCACGGTTGCACCGGTCGAGCCGAAGCTGCATCCGCTCCGTGCGATCGCCGCCGATGGTCGCCTCGTCATGCCGACCGCCGCGCCGGGCAGGGTCATCAGCCTGGCCGATCCGGACACCGGCGCGACCCTGCTGGTGGGAACGCAGCGTCAGCCCGGTCAGGGCGTGCCGGTTCTTCGGCGAGCGGTGGAATTCCTGCTCATGCCGACCTGGCAGGGCATCGCTGTCGAACCGATCAGCGACGATGTTGTCTTGCGGCCGGTGCAGGATGGCTTCGTGCTGACCGGCGGCGCGGCCGGCCTCGCGCTCTCGCCGACGCCGGATGCCGCGAACGTCCTGGCGCGCGGTGACGCCCTGACCAGACGCTTCGACTTCGCCGCATTGCCGCCCGACGCATTGTTGCAGCGCCTCCGCCGTCAGTTCGCGGATAACGCGGCAGCGCCTGCGCTCGGCCGCGGGCCAGGCCGCCGGGCAGCGGCGCAGACGATGATTTCGCTGGGCCTCGGCGCAGAGGCGGAGGCGCTGCTGCAGCTCGCGGCCGCCGATGATCCGCATGAGGTGGAGTCTGCGGACAACGCCGCGCTGACCGGCATGGCCGCCGTGCTGGCGCACCGCGCCGACGAGGCTGCCGGACTGGACGATGAACGGCTGTCCGGCACCGACGACATCGCGCTGTGGCGCGCCGTGCGTCTGGCCGAGCAACAGGACGGTTCGCCGCAGGCTGCCGCGGTGTTCGCCGCCACCCTGCCGCTCGTCCTCGCCTATCCGTCCCCGTTGCGCGATCGCCTGCTGCCGCTGGTGGCCGAGACGCTGGTGACGGGCGGCGAAACCGCTGCGGCGTCCGCTCTGCTTGCCGAGCGCAAGGACGATCCGGCGCTTGGCCTCGCCCGCGGTCTGTTGCAGGAGGCTCGGGGCGACACCGCGGCCGCGCTGGCGACCTACGATGCACTGGCCGCGAGCACGGACCGCCGGCTGTATGCCCGATCGGCCGCGCGCGCATTGGAGTTGCGTCTCGCCGGCGGACGGATCGACGTGAAGCAGGCGGCGGACGGTCTGGACAAGCTGCTGTATGCCTGGCGCGGCGATCAGCATGAGCGGTCGCTGCGCGAGCGTGTTGCCGAACTGAGGGCGCGGTCCGGAGCGTGGCGCTCGGCGCTTGGCCTGATCCGCGAGACCGAGGCGATCTTTCCCGACGACAAGGCGGCCATCCATGCCGAGCTTGTCGACATGTTCGCCGCCATGCTGCGCGGCGATGCAGCCAGATTCCCTGCCGCCGCTGGAACTGACCGCACTGGTCGACGAGAACGCCGACCTTCTGCCGGTCGGACCGGCCGGCGACCAGCTCCAGGCGCGGCTGGCGGACCGGCTGCTGGCGCTCGATCTGCCGAAACGCGCCGACCCGGTGCTGCAGAAATTGATGCAGGCGGCGCCGAGCGGTGTGAGCCGTGCCGGGTTCGGCGCCCGGCTCGCGGCACTGCGGCTGCGCGAGGGCGACGCGGCCGGTGCGCTGGCCGCGCTCGCCGCGTCCAACGCGGATGACGCGCCGGCCGATCTGGTGGAACGCCGGACGCTGCTGCTTGCGGCGGCGCATGCGCGTCTCGGCGAGGCGGACCAGGCGCTGGCGGTGCTGGCCTCGCTGGATACCGCGTCCGCCGATGAAGCGCGGGCGACGATATCGGAACGCGCCAATGACTGGCCGGCGGCCGAGAAGGCGCTGAACGCCTACGCGGCCAAGGTGGTGCCCGCGGAGGGCAAGCTGGATGACGGGCAGCGGCGGACATTGCTGCGCCTGGCAACCGCGGCGGCGCGGGCCGGCGACGCGGCGACGCTGACGGCGCTGCGGCAGAGCGCTGGAGCGCGGATGGAATCCGGGCCGTTGGCCGACATGTTCCGGCTGCTCACCGCTGACCAGGTCCGCGGCGTCGGCGATCTGAAACGGTCCGGGCAGGAGGCTGCTCCTGGCGCGCGAACTTCCCGGCCAGCTGAAGGCCGTGCAGCCGCCGCCGAGCCCGAACCCGTAGGAGCGCCACGCCTCGCGCGGACATCGCGGCATGAGAAAGCCTCTTGCATGCCGCCGCCCCTTCCCCATATTGCGCAACCTTGGCCCCAGGGAACGGACGCCGCTTGCGCCCGTTCAACAGGCTGTCTGCTGGTTGGAACGGGGTACGCAATGGACGCACTCAGCCCACTGGGGATGGTCTCGGACAATCCGAGCGAGATCCACACGGAGTCCGACGGCGCCGAAGCGCAGAAGGACTATTTCGTCGAGAAGGACGGCGTGAAGTTCGCCGGCACGCATCTGCTGCTGGATCTGTGGGGGGCGAGCAACCTCACGGATCCGGAGCTGATCGATCGTGCCCTGCGTGACGCCGCCGAAGCAGCCGACGCGACGATCCTGCACAGCCATTTCCACCATTTCGGCCCCGACGGCGGCGTCAGCGGCGTGGTGGTGCTGGCCGAAAGCCACATCTCCATCCACACCTGGCCCGAGCGCGACTTCGCCGCGGTGGACATCTTCATGTGCGGCTCGTGCGATCCGTATCGCTCGCTGCCGGTGCTGAAGCAGACGTTCCGCCCGAAGTCCATCCTGCTGGCCGAGCAGCGGCGCGGCCTGATCGCGTAATCCGACATTCATGGCGCGATGGGCGGCCCGGGCGCTGGCCTTGTCCGGGCCGTTCCGTCATGGAGGCCGGCGATGGCGACCGATAGCTGGATCAACGAGACGCTGTATCCCGACTGGGGCCAGCGCTTCCTGGTGAAGCGCGAGCTGGCGCGGGTGCAGAGCGCGTTCCAGGACATCGTGATCTTCGAGAGCGTCTCGCACGGCCGCGTCATGGTGCTGGACGGCGTGATCCAGATCACCGAGGCGGACGAGTTCGTCTACCAGGAGATGCTGGCGCATGTGCCGCTGCTGGCGCACGGCGCGGCGGAGAACGTGCTGATCATCGGCGCCGGCGATGGCGGCGTGCTGCGGCGCGTGCTGCAGCATCGGACGGTCCGGCGCGCGGTGATGGCGGAGATCGACGGCGAGGTGATCCGCCTGGCGCAGGGAGTTCATGCCGGCGATCGGCGGCGATGCGTGGAACGATCCGCGCGCCGAGGTGATCGTGGGCGACGGCATCGACTACGTGAAGCGTGCGCCGGATGCGGCGTTCGATGCGATCATCGTCGATTCGACCGACCCGATCGGCGTGGGCGAGGTGCTGTTCACCGACGAGTTCTACGCCAACTGCGCGCGCATCCTGACCGCGCGGGGGCTCGTGGTGAACCAGTGCGGCGTGCCGTTCATGCAGGCCGACGAACTGCGCGATACCAGCGCGCGCCGGGCGAAGTTCTTCCCCCATGTCACGGCGTATGTCGCGGCGGTGCCGACCTATGTGGGCGGGTTCATGACGCTGGGCTGGGCGGCCAAGGATGCGTCGCTGACGCGGATCGGGGTGGACGAGATCCGCGCGCGCGCGCAGGCCGCCGGCATTCTCGGGGGCACGCGCTACTGGACGCCGGAGATCCACGTCGGCGCATTCAACCTGCCGCCCTATATCGCGCAGCATGTGCCGGTGTTAGCCTCGGCGCATGAGTGCGTCGCTGAAGCCGCTGACGTTGGATGAGTTCCTGGACTGGGAGCGCTCCCAGCCGGAACGCTACGAATTCGACGGCATTCAGCCGGTCGCGATGACCGGGGGAAGCCGGCCGCATGCACGCGTCATCATCCGGCTCGGGGCAGCTTTGGTGAGTCGCGTGAAGCCACCGTGCGAGCCTTTCGGTCCGGAGCTCAAGGTGCTGACACCCGGTCGTGTGCGGTATCCCGATGCGAGCGTGGTCTGTGGCGGGTCGGACGAAGACGGCGATGTCGTCGCGCCACAGCGGTCTTCGAAGTCCTGTCGCCGTCAACGGCGTTGACCGACCGCAGGGTGAAGGCCCTCGAATATGCGGCCGTGCCCGCCATCATGGTTTATGTCCTGCTGGAACAGGACCGCCCCGAGGTCACGATCCGCCGTCGTTCCGCGGCATGGGAGCCGGAGATCGTCGCGGGGCTCGATGCCACGCTGGAGCTGCCCGAGATAGCGGTCAGCATTCCCATGGCGGCGATCTACGGATCATGATCGTCCGATGAGCGAAAATGTTGTCATCACCCGCGCCGACGGCGTGCTGGAAATCCGCCTCGACCGGCCGGAGAAGAAGAACGCGCTGACGCGGGCGATGTACGACGCGATGGCCGACGCGTTCGAGCAGGTGGACGCCGATCCCGCGCTGCGTGTCGCGCTGCTGACCGGCACCGGCGACACGTTCACGTCCGGCAACGACATCACCGATTTCCAGTCGCGCGGCGCCGGCGACGGGCGCAGTTCGGCGTCGCGTTTCCTGCCGACGATATCGTCGATGCAGAAGCCGCTGATCGCGGCGGTGAACGGCGCGGCGGTCGGCGTCGGCACGACGATGCTGATGCATTGCGACCTGATCGTCGCCGCACGGTCCGCGCGTTTCGTGATGCCGTTCACGGGTCTGGGCCTGGTGCCGGAGGCAGCCAGCTCGCTGCTGTTCCCGCGCCTGCTCGGCTACCAGCGGGCGAGCGCGCTGCTGCTGCTCGGCGAACCGCTGGACGCCGAGACGGCGTTCCAATGGGGCTTCGTGAACCGCGTGGTGGACGACGCGGCGCTGATGGACACCGCGCGCGACATGGCGCGTCGGTTGGCCGCGCTGCCGCCCCAGGCGGTGCGGCTCACCAAGCGGCTGATCAGGCACGGTGCGCCCGACGTGGCGGGACGGATCGCAGAGGAACTCGCGCTGTTCCGCGAACGGCTCGGCTCGCCCGAGGCGAAGGAGGCGTTCGCCGCGTTCATGGAAAAGCGCAAGCCGGATTTTTCGCGGTTTGGTCGAAGGTTCACCACAAGGCACAAGGCGTGCCGTCGAGTGCGCCGGCGTTCACGACGTCGGTCAGAGCATTCGCTGCAGGATCAGCTTCTGCACATCCGACGTGCCTTCGTAGATCTGGCAAACGCGCACGTCGCGGTAGATACGTTCCACCGGGTAGTCAGCCAGATAACCATACCCACCCAGTGTCTGGATCGCCGCCGTGCACACCGCCTCCGCGGCCTCGCTCGCGAACAGCTTGGCCATGCAGGCGGCCTCGATCGCCGGCTTGCCTTCCATCTTCAGTCGCGCGGCGTGCAGCGTCATCTGGCGCGCCGCCTCCAGGCGGGTCTTGGCATCGACGAGACGAAAACCCACCGCCTGGTGGTCGATGATCCGGCCGCCGAATGCCTGGCGCTCCTTGGCGTATCCGATCGCGTAGTCCAGCGCGGCGCGCGCCATGCCGACACTCTGCGCGGCGATGCCGATGCGGCCCAACTCGAGCGTGGACAACGCGATGCGATAACCCTCGCCCTCGGCGCCGATGCGCTGATCCTCCGGCACCTCCATGTCCTCGAACAGCAGCGCGTTCGTCTCGGACGCCCTCTGGCCGAGCTTCTCCTCCTTGCGCGCGACGACGTAGCCTTTGGTCGATTTGTCGACGACGAAGCAGGAGATGCCGCGGCTTCCGGCCGATGGGTCCGTGACGGCGAACAGCACCGTGCTGCCCGGAATGCCGCCCGACGAGATGAACTGCTTGGCGCCGTTGATCACGTAGCGGTCGCCCTGTCTTCACCGCGCGCGTGCGCAGGTTGGACGCATCGGAGCCGGCCTGCGGCTCGGTCAATGCGAACGAGCCCACATGCTCGCCGGTCGCCAGTTTGCGCAGCCAGCGGTCCTTCTGTGCGTCGGTGCCGTACTGGTCGAAGATGATGCAGGTCGGCGAGTTGTGCACGCTCACCATGGTGGAGACGGAGCCGTCGCCGGCGGCGATTTCCTCCAGCAGCAGCGCGTAGGTGACGGGGTCGATCTCCGAGCCGTCCCATCGCGCGGGCGTGGTGGCACCGAAGATGCCGAGTTCACCAAGTTCGCGGATGATCTCCGGTTCGATGGCGCCGGCCTTCTCGCGCGCGGCAGCGCCGGGCGCGAGGCGGTCCTGCGAGAACCTGCGGACCATGTCGATGACGATGTTGTCTTCCATCAGGTTCACCACCACGACCCAGTTGTCACGGCATGCTACAGCGCAACGCGCCGGAGGGCCAACCAGTGGTCGCTCCGGCGTTGCTCTTATGCACGCACTGGATGCCAGGCTGCGCTGCGACGCACGCGCCGAACCAGCTTCAGGGCCGCGCCTCCAGGATCATGTTGAACGGCGTCTCGGTCGCACGCCGCACGCTGCGGAAACCGCCGTCGGTGATCACCGCGCGCAGTTGCGCCTCGCCTGCCTGGGCGCCAAGCGCCGCGCCGACCTCCTGCGACAGCGAGGTCGGCACGCAGATCATCGTCGAGCCGGCATAGAACAGCCGTCCGACCGGATTGAGGTTGTCCTCCAGCCGATCGCCGGCCATCGGTTCGACGATCATCCAGGTGCCGTCGGGTTTCAGCGATTGCCGGACATGCGCCGCGGCGCCGGCCGGATCGCCCATGTCATGCAGGCAATCGAAGAACGTCACCAGGTCGAAACCGGTGCCGGGAAACTCCTTGGCCTTCGCCACTTCAAAACGCGTGTTGGCCAGCACGCCGTGCTCCTGCGCGTGCAGCCGCGCATTCTCGATCGAACTCGGATGAAAATCGTAACCGACGAACGTCGAGTTCGGGAACGCCTTCGCCATCAGCACCGTCGACCAGCCGTGGCCGCAGCCGACATCGGCCACGCTCGCGCCACGCTCGAGCTTGCCGACCACGCCGTCGAGCGCCGGAAGCCAGTTCGCGACCAGATTGTTGTAGTAGCCGGGCCGAAAGAACCGCGCCACGGCGCAGAACATGCAGCCGGTGTGATCGTCCCAGCCGACTCCTTTGCCGGTCTTGAACGCCTCCTGCACCTTCGGCTGCGCATCGATCAACGACGCCATCAGGTCGAAGCCGCCGAGCATATAGACCGGGCTGTCCTCGTCGGCAAAGACCATCGCCTGTTCCGGCGGCAGCGTGAATTTGCCGCTGGCCGGCTCGTAGTTCAGATAGTTGGATGCCGCCTGGTGCGACAGCCACTCGCGCAGGTAGCGTTCGTTGACGCCGACTTCCTTGGCGAGTTCGGCGCAGGTCATGCTGCCTTTGGCGTGCAGCGCCCGGTAGAGACCGAGCGAGTCACCGATCCGCACCATGGCGATGCTGGCGGCGCCGCCAAGGTCGCCCAGCATCTGTCCGATGAACTGGTGGAGTTTGCCTTCGTCGACCATCGTGTGCTTCCCCCCATTTGATTTATATCAGGAACGTTGCGCACGAATGATTGTGGCAACCGCCGGACATTAGGTCGTGCGGTCGGCCACGCCAAGATAAAAGAAGTTACGATGCCGGCGCGTTGCGGTCAGCGATTTGACCGGCAATTTCTCAGTTTTTGAAAAACCGCAGGAACCACGCCAGCACCTGTTCCGGCGCTTCCTCGTTCACGTAGTGCCCGCTGGGCAGCGCCTCGCCACGCACATCCTCGGCGCGCTGCCGCCACAGCGCGAGCGGATCGGCGAACCGCTTGCCCACGCTGCTGGCTGTTGCCCCACAGCACCAGGATCGGCATCGTCAGTTTGCGACCGAGATCGGCCGTGTCGAGTTCGCAGTCGATCGTCGCCGCCGCCCGATAGTCGGCGCACGAGCCGCGGATCGTCTTCTCGTTGAAGCAGCGGACATACTCGTCCCAGATCGCCGGCGGAATATGATTCAAATCGGCGGTCAGCTTCAGCAGCTTCTTGCGCATGAACCAGTCGGCCGGGACGCTGCCCAGCATGCGCTCGGGGAAATCCGCCGGCTGCGCCATGAACGGCCAGTGCCAGCCGCCGATCGCTCCGCTCCTTGTCCATCGCCGCCCACATGTCGAGTGTGGGCACGATGTCGATGATCGCCGCCTTGATGATTTTGTCCGGATGATCGAGGCACATGCGGTGCGTGGTGCGCCCGCCGCGGTCGTGACCGGCGACGTAGAAGCGGTCGAAGCCGAGCGCGTGCATCACCTCGACCTGGTCCTGCGCCATCGCGCGGAACGAGTAGTTGACGCTGCCCGGCTCCTCGGGCGGCGCGGAGCTGTCGCCGTAGCCGCGCAGATCCGCGGCCACGACATGGAAATGTTCTGCCAGTTGCGGCGCCACCGCATGCCAGGAGACGTGCGTCAGCGGATTGCCGTGCAGCAGGAGCAGCGGCGGTCCGCTGCCGCCATGGCGCAGGCGGATGCGCGCGCCGGCGGTGTCGATGTCGGTGAGCGTGAAGCCGGGCATGATGTCCATCTGCGGTCCTCGCTTTCGTTACCTCGTCTAAATCAAATGCCGACGTTGCCCGATCTGCGGCGGGCCGCCAAAAGCTTGTTTGACTCGAAGAACCGCTCCACCGCGGCGGCATGAGCAGCCCGCGAGCCGGCATCGAAATCGCCGGTCGGCCGCGGCTCCGGATCGAAATGCCCGTGCTCGTCGTGGCCGCGCACCACGGCCGCACTCACGCGCACATCGTTGACCAGGCGGCAATGCGGCGGGATGTAGCTGACGCCGATGCCGATGCGGCGCCGGTCGGTGCGGTTCGGCTCGGACGAATGCACGATGTGGGTATGGTGCAGCGAGATCTGCCCCGCCTTGAGCGGCATCATCACGGCGCGCCCGTAGTCCAGCCTGTGCTCGATGGTCTGGCCGCGCGACAGCAGGTTGCCCGGCGTGAAGGTGTCCTTGTGCGGCCGCTGCCCGATCGTGTGGCTGCCCGGGATGATCTTGATGCAGCCCATCTCCGGCGTGGCGTCGGTCAGTGCGATCCAGGCGGTGATCTGCTCGGCGGGCTCGAGGCCGAAATAGGTGCCGTCCTGATGCCAGGAGACATGCGCCGGATCGTTCGGCTCCTTGAGCCAGGACGTCAGATGATAGATCAGGATGTTCGGCCCGATCACGCTTTCCACCGCGTCGAGCACCTTCGGGTGGCGCACCAGTTCGTCCATCCAGGTGAACAGCAGATGCGATTTCGACCGCACCAGATCGGGCAGCCTGCCGAACGTGTCGCCCTGCTCGCGTTCGAAACTCTTCGAGCCGATCGCGGTAATGGCGAACTTCCTCCGATGTCAGGCAATCAATCGGAAAGAGAAAACCATCGCGCTGGTATTGCGCGACCTGTTCGCGTGACAAGCTGGCGGGCATGGGACGGCCTCCGGTCTTGGCGATACTGTGCTGGCGGGCAGATCGCGGGGCAAGCCGGCGCCCCACGCGCCGCGGTTGGATGGCCGTCAACAGGCGGACTTGGCGACCGATCCGTTGACGTGTGACGATGCTGCGACCAAGGCGCAGCAGCCTCGCGAACTGAGTGCCGCATCATAAGGAGAAACGCCAATGCCCATAGCCGGCGATCTGCTCGCCACCACGCTCGCCGCCCTCGCCTTCATCCCCTGCGCGATGGGAGCCGTAGCACCCACGCCGAGCGCCGCAGCCGCGCCGCCGCGAGGTCGTGGTCAACGGCCAGCCGCGTCAAGACCGTCGACGTGCACGCCCATTGCATCGTCCCGGCGGCCGCGGCGGTGATCAACCATCCGCTCGAAGCGCCGGGCCTGCTGATGCACGACACCAGCACGCGCATCGCGGCGATGGACGCGCAGGGCATCGACGTCGAGGCGCTCAGCATCAACCCCTACTGGTACCGCGCCCCGCGCGATGCCGCGGCCGAGCTGATCAAGGATCCAGAACGAGGCGCTGGTGGAATTCTGCGCCGCCAGCCGCGACCGCTTCGTCGCCTTCGCGACCGCGGCCCTGCAATACCCCGACCTCGCCGCGCAGCAGGTGGAATACGCGGTCAAGACAGCTCGGCTTCCGCGGCGTCGGCGTCGCCGGCAGCGTCGCCGGCGAGGAACTGGCCAACCCCAGGTTCCATCCGTTCTGGGCCAAGTGCGAGGAACTCGGCGTGCTGGTGTTCATGCACCCGCTGGGGACGCGCGAACTGGAGCCGTCCGGCCGGCTCGCCGGCAGCGGCCTGCTGACCAACACGATCGGCAACCCGCTGGAGACCACGATCGCGCTGTCGCACCTGATCTTCGAGGGCACGCTCGACCGCTTCCCCGGCCTGAAGATCTGTGCCGCGCATGGCGGCGGCTTCCTGCCGTCCTATGCCAACCGATCCGACGCGGTGATCCGCTGCTTCCCCGACCGCGTCGGCCCGCTGCCCAAGAAGAACCCCACCGCGTATCTGCGCGACGGCCAGCTCTACTTCGACACGATCGTGTTCACGCCCGAGGCATTGCGCCACCTGATCGCGGAAAGCGGTCCCGGCCAGATCATGATCGGCACCGACTATCCGTTCCCGTGGACCAGCACCGAGGTCGATCTCGTGCTCAACACGCCGGGCCTCACCGACGACGAGCGGATCGCCATCCTCGGCGGCACCGCAGCGCGGCTGCTCGGCATCGCGCCCTGAGGCTCGAAGGGTTCCGGGTCCCGTGAAAGCCGGGACCCGGTTGCGGTCCGGGTCCCCGCTTTCGCGGGGATGACGACAGTGGCTACTCCCGACCGCCCTCGAAGAATTCCTTCACCTTCGAGAAGAACCCCTCGCTCTCCGGGCTGCCCTTGCCGTTGCCCAGCGACTCCGCCTCGAACTCCTCCAGCAGTTCGCGCTGGCGTCGCGTCAGGTTCTGCGGCGTCTCG
Source organism: uncultured Alphaproteobacteria bacterium (assembly GCA_963739725.1). Lineage (GTDB taxonomy): Bacteria > Pseudomonadota > Alphaproteobacteria > Acetobacterales > Acetobacteraceae > JAMXLO01. The sequence goes on from CAVUBS010000001.1 coordinate 187,741, forward strand.
ACCGCCACCTGGATGTACATGTCGCCGCGCACCGCGCTGCGCAGCACCGAGAACCCCTTGCTGCGCAGGCGGAACTGATCGCCGGTCTGCGTGCCGGGCGGGATCTTCACCTTCGCCTTCGATCCGTCCACCACCGGCACTTCGACGTCGGTGCCGAGCGCGGCCTGGCTCATGCGCAGCGGCACGCGCATGAAGATGTTGGCGCCGTCGCGCTGGAACATCGGATGCGGGCGGATCGCGACGTGCACGTAAAGATCGCCGGGCGGCGCACCCTGTCCGCCGGCCTCGCCCTCGCCGGCAAGCCTGATCCGCGTGCCGTCCTCCACGCCCGCCGGGATCGCCACCTGCAGGGTCCGCTCGCGCTGCACCGTCCCGGCGCCGTGGCAGACCTTGCAGGGATTGCGGATCATCCGCCCCTGCCCGCCGCAGGTCGGACAGGTGCGCTCGACCAGGAAGAAGCCCTGCTGGGCGCGAACCTTCCCGGCGCCCTGGCACGTCGCGCAGGTATCCGCCGCGCGCGTCTTGTCCTCCGATCCGGAGCCGCTGCACGCATCGCACGCCACCCGCGTCGGCACGCGCAGGCTCACCTTGGCGCCGGCAAACGCATCGGTGAGGTCGATCTCGGCTGCCTGGCGGATATCGGCGCCGGCGCGGGTTCGCCCGCCGCCGCCGCGACGGCCGCCCATGAAATCGCCGAACATCTGGTCGAAGATGTCGCCCAGGCCGCCGCCGGCCGAGAAGTCGAACCCGCCGGTGAAGCCGCCCGCTCCGCCGCCCTGCTCGAATGCGGCATGCCCGTAACGGTCGTAGGCAGCCCGCTTCTGCTCGTCCTTGAGGACGTCGTAGGCTTCGTTGAGCTCCTTGAACTTCGACTCGGCCTGCTTGTCGCCGGGATTGCGGTCGGGATGCAACTGCATGGCGAGCTTGCGGTAGGCCTTCTTCAGGTCGTCCGCCCCCGCCTCGCGCGCCACACCCAGGGTGGCGTAGTAGTCCTGCTTGGCCATCTCAGCCCTTCTTGCTCGCGCCGCCCATCTTGCTCGCGCCAAATGAAATCGCGCCCGGCTTCGACGAAGCGCGGGCGCGAATGCTCATCACTGCATGCCCTGAACGATCAGGCCGACTTCTTCTTCTTTTCGTCGACTTCCTCGAATTCGGCGTCCACGACCTTCTCGTCGGGCTTGCCGCCGGGGCCCTGCTGACCGCCGGGCGCTCCGGGTCCTGCCCAGGTCCTGACGGCCTCCCGACGCATCCGCGGCCTGCTCGGCCTGCTGCGCCTTGTACATCGCCTCGCCGATCTTCATCGCCGACTGGCTCAGACGCTCGGACGCCTGCTTCAGCGCCGCCGTGTCGGTGCCCTCCATCGCGGAGCGCGCCGCTGCCATCGCCGCCTCGGCCTCGCCCTTCTCCTGCGCCGGCAGCTTGTCGCCGTGCTCCTTCAGGTTCTTGTCCACCTGATGGATCAGCCCATCGGCCTGGTTCTTCAGTTCGACGAACTCGCGCCGCTGCTTGTCGGCTTCGGCATTGGCCTCGGCCTCCTTCACCATGCGCTGGATGTCGGCCTCGGACAGCCCGCCGGACGCCTGGATGCGGATCTGCTGCTCCTTGCCGGTCGCCTTGTCGCGCGCCTGCACCGAGACGATGCCGTTGGCGTCGATGTCGAAGGTCACCTCGACCTGCGGCACGCCGCGCGGCGCCGGCGGCAGTCCGACCAGGTCGAACTGGCCGAGCAGCTTGTTGTCCGCCGCCATCTCGCGCTCGCCCTGGTAGACCTTGATGGTGACCGCGGTCTGGTTGTCATCGGCCGTCGAGAAGATCTGGCTCTTCTTGGTCGGGATGGTGGTGTTGCGCTCGATCAGCCGGGTGAACACGCCGCCCAGCGTCTCGATGCCGAGCGACAGCGGCGTGACGTCGAGCAGCAGCACGTCCTTGACGTCGCCCTTCAGCACCGCGCCCTGCACCGCCGCGCCGATCGCCACCACTTCGTCCGGGTTGACGTTGCGCGCGGGTTCCTTGCCGAAGAAGGTCTTCACCGCCTCGATGACCTTCGGCATGCGGGTCATGCCGCCGACCAGGATCACCTCGCCGATCTCGCCCGCGGTGACGCCGGCGTCCTTCAGCGCGGCGCGGCACGGGTCCATGGTCCGCGAGATCAGGTCGTCGACCAGGCTCTCGAGCTTCGCCCGCGTCAGCTTCATCACCATGTGCTTCGGCCCGGCGGCGTCGGCGGTGATGAACGGCAGGTTGATCTCGGTCTCCTTCGACGAGGACAGCTCGATCTTCGCCTTCTCGGCGGCTTCCTTCAGCCGCTGCAGCGCGAGCTTGTCGCGGCGCAGGTCGATGCCCTGCTCCTTGCGGAACTCGTCGGCCAGGTAGTCGATGATGCGCGCGTCGAAATCCTCGCCGCCCAGGAACGTGTCGCCGTTGGTGGACTTCACCTCGAACACGCCGTCGCCGATCTCGAGCACCGAGATGTCGAACGTGCCGCCGCCGAGGTCGTACACCGCGATCGTGCCGGTGTGCTTCTTGTCCATGCCGTAGGCGAGCGCGGCCGCGGTCGGCTCGTTGATGATGCGCAGCACTTCGAGCCCGGCGATGCGGCCGGCGTCCTTGGTGGCCTGGCGCTGGCTGTCGTTGAAGTAGGCCGGCACGGTGATCACCGCCTGCGAGACCGGCTCGCCGAGATACGCCTCGGCGGTCTCCTTCATCTTGCCCAGGATGAACGCGCTGATCTGGCTCGGCGAGTATTTCTCGCCTTTCGCCTCGACCCAGGCGTCGCCGTTGTCGCCGCGCACGATGGTATAGGGCACCAGGCCCTTGTCCTTGGCGACGATCGGATCGTCGAACCGCCGGCCGATCAGGCGCTTGATGGCATAGAGCGTATTGGACGGGTTGGTGACCGCCTGGCGCTTGGCGGACTGGCCGACCAGACGCTCGCCGTTGTCGGCGAAGGCGACCATGCTGGGCGTGGTGCGCGCGCCTTCGCTGTTCTCGATCACCCGGACGTCCTTGCCCTCCATGATGGCGACGCAGGAGTTCGTGGTGCCGAGGTCGATGCCGATGACTTTACTCATGAGTAGCTCCTTTCAGCGGACGCGCGCGACCCGAAGCATCGCATGCGTCCCTACGCGGGAAATCCTACACGGATGTATGAGGCGGTAGCCGGCCGGGCAAGAGGCCGGCGGCCGGATTCTTGTGCAAATGCGGCATGATTGCATCAGGCGGTGGTATTCAGCTTCGGTGCACCGAACAGCCCGGAGGACGTCGACCCGATCTCGCCGGGCGGCGCCTTGGCGACCACCACCATGGCGGGGCGGAGCAGCCTGCCGTTCAGCGTCCACACCGGCGTCCAGGCCTGCATGACGCTGCCCGGCGCGTGGGCCGCACTCTCCTGCTCGGACATCGCCTGGTGCATGTTCGGATCGAACGGCGCACCGGTCGGATCCTCGCGCCTGATGCCGTTTCGCTCGAGGATGTTCAGGAAGTTCCGCTCGATCCCGTCGAGGCCCTCGCGCAGCCGGGCAACGATCTCCGGCTCGCCGGCGGCGGGCGGCGGCAGGCTGTCGAGACCCCGCCGCAGGTTCTCGGCGGCCTCCACCACGTCCGAGGCGAATTTCTGCACCGCGTACTGCCGCGTCTCGTTCACCTCGCGATGGGCGCGGGCGCGCACATTCGCATTCTCCGCCTCGGAGCGGATCCAGCGATCCTTCATGTCCGCCAGTTCGGCCTCCAGTTCGGCGATGCGCGCAGCGGCGGCCTGCATCACCTCCTCCGGTGTCCGGGGTGCCTCGGGCGCGCCGGTCGGGCGCTCGGTGTCATTCGCCGGGATGTCGGTTTTCATGTTCTCGGTTTCGTTGCTCATGTCGCGATCAATTAGGTTCATCAGGCGTCACGGACAAGCGCCAGCGTCGCAGACACGCCCCAGCGTCGCAGACACGCCCCAGCGTCGCAGACAAACCGCAGCGTCGCAGACAAGCGACACGTCAGCCCAGCAGCCGTCCGATCACCCGTGCCGTGTAGTCCACGACCGGTATGATCCGGCCGTAGTTGATCCGCGTCGGGCCGATCACGCCGATGGCGCCGACGATCCGGCCACCGTCGTTGCGCGCCGGCGCCACCACCATCGATACGCCCGACGTGCCGAACAGCCCGCTCTCGGCGCCGATGAAGATGCGGACGCCGTCGGACTGCTCGGCCAGTTCGAGCAGGCGCAGCATGGTCTCCTGCGCCTCCAGCCGTTCGAACAGTCCCTGGATGGCGGCGAGGTGCTCGATCTGGGTCACGTCCGACAGCAGGCGCGCCTGGCCGCGCACGATCAGGCTGCCGGCGCGTCCTTCGCCGGTCCAGGTCGCGAGTCCCGCCTCCACCACCTTCGAGGACAGCCCGTCCAGTTCGGTGCGGTTGGCGGCCATCTCCTCGCCGACGATCCGCCGCAGTTCGGCGAGCGGCCGGCCCGAGAGCCGGGCGTTGAGGTAGTTGCAGGCCTGCTGCAGCGCCGACGGGGGCAGGCCCGGGGGCGTCTCGATCACCCGGTTCTCGACGTGGCCATCGGCGTTGACCAGGACGACCAGTGCACGCCCCGGGCCGAGCGGGACGAATTCGATGTGGCGGACCGCGCCCTCGGACTTCGGCGCGAGGACGAGGCCGGCGCCCTGCGACAGGCCGGACAGCATGGTGCTGGCCTCGGCCAGCGTGTCCTCCAGGCTGCGGCCCGAGGCGCCGAGCGCGGCGGTGATCGCCTCGCGCTCGTCCTCGGCCAGTTCGCCGAAGTGCAGCAGGCCGTCGACGAACAGGCGCAGCCCCCGGTCGGTGGGAAGCCGGCCGGCGGAGGTGTGCGGGGCGAACAGCAGCCCGGCTTCGGTCAGGTCGGCCATGACATTGCGGATGGTGGCCGGCGACAGGCTGATCGGCAGCCGGCGCGACAGGGTGCGGCTGCCCACCGGCTCGCCGGTTTCCACGTATTGCTCGACGACCTCGCGCAGCACGGCGGCGGAGCGCGCGTCCAGGCCCGGCGGCAGCGCGATGCGCGAAAGGATGCTGTGTGGGTTGAGGGGCTTGTCCATGGAGAACTCAGTTAGGAAGCTAGGGAGTGCCAGCAGGGTGGTCAATCGCCGACTGACAATATAGCATGGATGGCACTTTCCGATTCAGGACATATCCTTCGAAGTGGCAAAGACGCGAAAAGGTCAGGAAATGGGCAGTGACAGCCAGCCAATCAAAATGGCAGCCAATGGGCGGCTCAGTATCCCGGCGAAGCAGCGCAAGGCGCTGGGATTGGAGAACGGCGGCATGGTGGTCTCGACGCTGGAGAACGGCGAACTGCGCATCCGCACGGTAAAGGCAGTCCTGGATGAATTGCGCGAACGGCTCGCACCGTATCTCAAGGCATCGGGCGACACAGTGGATCAGTTCATCGCGGATCGGCACGCCGAAGCTGATCGCGAAGAGGCTGAATACCAGGAATGGAAGGCCGGTCGGCGCTGATGCCGGCGATTCTCGATTCCTCGGTCATCCTTGCTTACCTGCTCGACGAACAGGGCCGTGAAGCTGCCGAACAGGCCATCGCAGCGCGCGGCAGCATTTCCAGCGTGAACCTTGCCGAGGTCATGAGCCGACTGACGCGAGACGGCGCCGACGTCGGGACATCGGCTGGCGTCTTGCTGGCCTTGCCAATAACCGTGGTCGATCTGGATGCACACTTGGCCATTGCGGCCGGCGCGATGGTCGAGCACACCAAGCCATTCGGCTTGTCGCTGGGTGACCGCGCCTGTCTCGCACTGGCCAAACGCGAGCACCTGCCGGCGTTGACGGCCGACCGCATCTGGTTGCAGGCGGCCCCTTTGGTTGGAGTCGAGGTCCGCCTGATCCGCTGAACGCCGCTCAGCCCTGCCGGTAGAGCTTCATCGCGTTGTTGAAGAAGAAGTCGCGGCGCTGCTGCTCGGGCAGCGGCATCGGCAGCACCTGGGTCGGATCGTCGTAGTCCCAGTGCGGGTAGTCGGTGGCGAACAGCAGCCGGTCCCAGCCGATCCAGTCGATCGCATCCAGCACGTGCTCGCGCGGCTGCGGCTCCTCCATCGGCTGGGTGGTCAGCCAGACCTGCTCGCGGATGTATTCCGACGGCGCGCGCTTCAGGTGCGGCGTCTCCTCCTTCAGCCGGCGCCACAGCTTGTCGAGCCGCCAGGCCAGCGGCGGCAGCCAGGCGAAGCCGGACTCGATCAGCACCAGCTTGAAGTCTTTCACGCGCTCGAACACGCCCTCGATCACCATGCTGGTGAGGAAGGACTGCGCCGACTGGGCGTGGCCGACCATGTCCTCGATGTAGAACGACGGCCAGCCGCTGCCGGTGACCGGATAGCCGCCGAAGCCGAACGCGTGCACGCCGATCGGCAGGCCGGCGGCGGCGGCGGCCTCGTAGATCTTCCAGTACTGCTTCTGGCCGGGCGGATTGGCGGTGCGGGTCACCATCAGCACCTGGACGAAGCGCGGATCGCCGGCCCAGCGCTCGATCTCGGCCACGGCGGCATCGGCGTCCTCGTAGGGGACCACGATGGAGCCCTTCAGGCGCGGCTCGATCAGCCACTCCGCCTCGACCCAGCGGTTCATCGCGCTGGCCACGCCGGCGCCGAATTCGCGGTTCTGGAAGCTGGCGCCGTTGTCGCCGGTCGGGTTCAGGATGCCGAGCTGGATGTTGTTCTCGTCCAGCAGCTGCTTCTGCATGAACGACAGGCTGCTGCCCGGACGGCCACCCTCGGGCGGCCAGGCATCGCGGCGCGAGGCGTTCGGCTGGCCCTTCGGGTAGGCGGGGCCGGCCTGGTACGCCTGGCGCGGGCGCGAGCCGAAGGTCTTCGCCATGTCGATCCAGCGCTGCTCCATGTAGGGGAACAGGTCCTTGTAGGCGTTGCGCTGCGGATGGATGTCGCCATCGGCGATCGCCAGCTTCGAGGCGGCGGCTGGCTGGACGGTCGGGCGGCTGGTGACCTGGACGTTCATTGGGGCGTCTCCGTCAGGCGGGAATAGGTGTTCCGTGGGTTGTCTATCATGATCTTGCGGACGAGGTCGCGTGACAAGCACCGCTTATAGCTGTCCATGACCATTCGAGCGAGATCGCACAGCAAGTCGTCGGCCAACGCAACTTCTCCCTCAAGCGGCGTCGGAACGCCGCACTGTCATGTCTCCGCGGCCGGCGAGCAGACCATCCACCGAAATGTCCTCGTCCAGGTCTTCCCAATGCAGACCTTTCCCCGTCGCGCTGATCCTGAATTGCGCGCGCTGTTCAGGCGCCGCATGGAGCAACCGCGGGAACCATGCCATCGGAACGCCGATCGTGCGGCCGTCGGTCAGCTCGACCCACATGGTCACGTCGTCAAAGTGAACCGATGTCGCCGAAGTGGTCATGCCATGCCCTCATGATCTCGTCGCGTCGCTGCTCCACGATGCGGCACAAGCTCGCCCTGCTCACGGCGGTTATAGCCGAAACTCTCCGCTATCCGAACGTCGGGAACCAGCCACAACTTTGCCTCCGCATCGCTCCGGCCCGCATGGATGTGGATCGGCTCGCGGGGACTGCCCTCGTTCGAGAAGAAATAGAACCGGATACCCTGGTGCCGAAAGACCACCGGCATTGGTCGAAGCTCACGCTGCCGCCAGCCGGGAATACGTGTTCCGCGGGTTGTCTATCATGATCTTGCGGACGAGGTCGCGCGACAATCCCTCGGGCAGGGCGGCATCGCCGTCGAACTGCCAGTGCGGATAGTCGGTGGAGAACAGCAGCATCTCGTCGGAGCCCATGTGCTCCAGCAGACGCTGGAATGCCTCGACCGTCGGCGGCGCGTCGCAGGGCTGCGTGGTGAGGCGGACGTTGCTGCGCACGATCTCGGTGGGCGCGCGGTCCACCCAGGGCACCTCGATGCGCAGCCCGCGCCAGAATTTGGTCAGCCGCCAGAGATGGGCGGGAAGCCACGTGAAGCCGGACTCCAGCAGCACGACCTTCAGTTCCGGAAACTTGGTGAACACGCCCTCGCAGATCAGGCTGGAGAGCGCCGCCTGGAACGCCTGCGCCTGGGCTGCGTAGTCCTCGGTGTAGTAGGTCGGCCAGCCCAGCGGCGTGACCGGATGGCGGTAGGCGGACCCGGCGTGGATGCCGACCGGCAGGCCGAGCCGTTCGGCCGCCGCATAGATCGGCCAGTAGTGCCGCTTGCCGAGCGGCATGTCGTGCATCACCAGCAGCAGGATCTGCACGAAGCGCCGGTCCGGCGCGACGCGCTCGATTTCCTCGACCGCCAGTTCGGGATTCTGCATCGGCACGACGATGGAGGCGCGCAGGCGGGGCTCCTTGTCCAGCCACTCCTTCGCCATCCAGTCGTTCACCGCGCGGGCGAAGCCGGCGCCCATGTCCTCGCTGAACAGCAGCTGCACGCCGTAGAGGCAGTTGCAGATCGCCAGGCTGGTGCCGAACGGGGTGAGCGCCTGGGTGCGCAGCGCGTCGAGGTCCGAGCCAGGCTTGACACCAGGCTGGCGCCAGTCGGGCCGCGCGGTCAGCGGCGAGTTGGCGGGATAGGCGATCGATTCCAGCTCGTGCACGCCGCGCTGCACGACGATGTCGCGCCAGTGATCGGAGAGATAGGGCAGCAGCGCCTTCAGGTTCGGCACCGCGGGATGGATGTCGCAGTCGATGCCGCCGGGTTCGATGAGGCTCATGACGATGTCAGTTCTCGCGCAGGCACGACCGGCATCCTAGTTGCCCTGCCGCCCAGCGTCCAACCGCAGCATCCGCTACGCCGGCACCCTCGACAGCAATGGGCCAAGACCCTCCGCCATCGTCGGGTGCGCGATGATGGCATCGCGCAGGCCGGTGTATGGCAGGCCCGCCAGCATGGCAGTCTGCACCACGGCCATGACCTCGCCGGCCTCCGGCGCCGAGCATCGCGAAGCCGAGAATGCGGTCGCTGTCGCGCGTCGACAAGCGCCTTCATGAAGCCCTTGGTTTCGCCGATCGTCCGCGTCCGCAGCACCGCGGCGATCGGCAGCTTTGCGACCCGCACCGCGACGCCCTGGCGCTGTGCGTCGCGTTCGCTCAGCCCCACCCGCGCGAGCGGCGGGTCGGTGAACATGCAGTAGGGAACCAGCCGGTCGCGCGTGGTCCGGCCCACCCCGGCCAGGTTGTCGCGGATGACCCGGAAGTCGTCGAACGACACGTGCGTGAACTGCGGGCTGCCGGCGCACTCGCCGATCGCCCAGACGCCGGGCGCGCTCGTCTCCAGCCGCTCGTTGACCGCGATGTAGCCGCGACCGTCCAGCGCGACACCGGCCACGTCGAGGCCGATCCCCGCGGTGTTGGGCGTGCGACCGGTCGCCGCCAGGATGTCGCTGCCCTCGATGGTCTGCTCACCGGCGGCGTCCGCACGACGCAGGCGCACGGTCTGCCCGGATCGGCCCTCGCACATCGACGCACCTCCGCCGAGACAACGAACGTCGATGCCTTCGTCGCTCGAGGATGCCGTGGATCGCTTCCGCCACGTCCGGGTCCTCGCGCCCGGCGAGCTGCGGTCCGTGCTCGATGATCGTCACGCGGCTGCCGAAGCGGCGGTAGGCCTGCGCCAGTTCGAGCCCGACATAGCCGCCGCCGAGCACGATCAGATGCGCCGGCAGATAGTCGAGCTCCAGCGCCTCGATGTTCGTCAGCGGCCCGGCGGCAGCGAGGCCGGGAACGTCCGGAATCGCCGGATGCGTTCCGAGGTTGAGGAACACCTGCTCGCCGGTCAGCACGCGCGTCCCGCCGTCGTTCAGCCGCACCTCGAGCGTCTTCGGTGCCACGAATTGTCCCTCGCCCATGATCAGTTCGGCGCCGCTCGCCCGGTAGTTCTCCAGGTGCATGGCGATCAGGCCGTCCACCATGTCGCGCTTGCGCTGGCGAACCTTGGCCATGTCGATCGCGACCGGAGCCGGTCGTCGACGCCGAACGTGTCGGCATGGTGCACGAGGTCGGCGACCTTGGCGCTCCAGATCTCGTTCTTGCTGGGCAGGCAGTTGATGTTGGGGCAGGAGCCGCCGATCCATCGCCGCTCGACCACGGCCGTGCGTTTGCCGGATCGCGCCAGGTGCCATGCCAGGAACTTGCCGCCCTCGCCGCTGCCGAGGACAAGTGCATCATACCGATCCGATTGCGACATCTCGACCTCCTTTTGGTGCGCATCGAAAACCGTCAGGCTGCGATCGGGAACGCCCGTGCGAAATGGCACGCGACCAGCCGCCCCTGCGTCGCCTCGCGCAGCACCGGCGTCTCGGTCCGGCACACCGCCTGCGCGATCGGACAGCGCGGATGGAAATGACAGCCGGACGGCACGCGCGACGGGCTGGGCACGTCGCCGCGCAGGATGATCCGCGTGGTGCGCCGCTCCGGATCGGGCACCGGCGCGGCCGACAGCAGCGCCTGCGTGTAGGGATGGAACGGCGCGTCGAACAGCGCCTCGCTCTCCGCCACTTCGACCAGTCTGCCGAGATACATCACCGCGATGCGGTGCGCGATGTGCCGCACCACCGCGAGATCGTGCGAGATGAACAGGTAGGCGATGCCGAAGCGCTCCTGCAGGTCCTGCAGCAGGTTCACCACCTGCGAGCGGATCGACACATCCAGCGCGGACACCGGTTCGTCCGCCACGATCAGCCGCGGCTCGGGCGCCAGCGCACGGGCGATCGCGATGCGCTGGCGCTGACCGCCGGAGAATTCAAACGGATGGCGGCGCAGATGCACGGCATCCAGACCGACCAGCCGCAGCAGTTCGATCACCCGCTCGCGCCGCTCCGTCCGGTTGCGATACAGGCGATAGACGTCGAGCGGTTCGGCGACGATGTCCTCCACCCGCTGGCGCGGGCTGAGCGAGGAATACGGGTCCTGGAACACGATCTGCACCTCGCGCCGGCGTCGGCGCAGCGCGCGGCGACCGAGCCCCAGCAGGTCCTCGCCGCCGAACGTGACGCTGCCGGCGGTCGGTTCGGTCAGCCGCAGCAGCATGCGTCCTGTGGTGGATTTGCCGCAGCCGGATTCGCCCACCAGCGCCAGCGTCTCGCCCGCGCGCAGGTCGAACGACACGCCATCGACCGCCTTCACCTGGCCGATTGCGCGGACGCCGAGCGGTCCGCCGGCGATCGGGAAGTGCTTGGTCAGGTCGCGGACCTGCAGCAGCGCACCGCTCACGTCGGCGGCCCGTCACTAAGCGCACCGTTCACGTCAGCGCCCAGCAGGCGGCCTCGCCGCCGGCGCCGTCACCGACCAGCGGCGGCTCCGCATCGCGGCACACGTCGCGCGCCAGGGCGCAGCGCGGATGGAAGCGGCAGCCGTGCGGCATGGCGAGCGCGGAGGGCACGGTGCCCTCGATGGTGCGCATGCGGCGCTCGCGGCTGGTGAGCGAGGGCACCGAACGCAGCAGGCCCTGCGTGTAGGGATGCCGCGGTGCGGCGAACAGCCGCTTCACCGGCGCCCGCTCGACCACCTTGCCGGCATACATCACCACAACCGTATCCACGAGATCGGCGATCACGCCGAGATCGTGCGTGATCAGGATGATCGCGGTGCCCAGCTCCTGTTGCAGCCGGCGCATCAGGTCGAGGATCTGCGCCTGGATCGTCACATCGAGCGCCGTCGTCGGTTCGTCGGCGATCAGCAGCTTGGGATGACACGCGAGCGCCATCGCGATCACCGCGCGCTGGCGCATGCCGCCCGACAGCTGATGCGGATACGCCAGCGCGCAACGCGCGGGATCCGGAATGCCCACCAGCGCCAGCATCTCCACCGCACGCGTGAACGCCGCCCCGCGCGACGCATCGCGATGCAGCCGCACCGCCTCGGCGATCTGCTCGCCCACCGCGAACACCGGGTTCAGCGTCGTCATCGGATCCTGGTAGATCATCGCCATGGCGTTGCCGCGCAGCGAGCGCAGCCTGGCTTCGTCCATCGCAACGACGTCCTCGCCGTCGAACGCGATGCGCCCGGATACGATGCGCGCCGGCGGGCTCGGGATCAGCCGCATCAGCGAAAGCGCGGTCATCGTCTTGCCGCAACCCAATTCGCCGACGATGCCGAGACTGCCGCCGGCGGCCAGCGAAAAGCCCACGCCATCGACGGCGCGCACCACGCCGCCTGCGGTGAACAGATGCACGCGCAGATCATCGACCGCCAGCAGTGGCTGGTTCACGCGTCCAGTTCCGGATCGAGCATGTCGCGCAGCGCGTCGCCCACCATGTTGAACGCCAGCACCGCCAGCGTGATCGCAGCGCCGGCGAACGCCGCGGGCCATGGATCGCCGACCAGATCGCCCATGCCTTCGCGGATCATGTTGCCCCAGCTCGGCGCCGGCGGCTGCGTGCCGAGCCCGAGGAACGACAGTGCCGCCTCCAGGCGGATCGCGGTGGCGATCCACAGGCTCAGCGCCACCACCAGCGGTCCCGCGATGTTCGGCAGAACGTGGCGCGCCATGATCGCGAGCGGCCCGCGGCCCGACGCGATCGAGGCATCGATGAACGGCTCGCGCCGCACCACCTGCGTTGCCGACCGCGCCAGGCGAACGAAGCGCGGAAACAACGCGATGGCGATGGCGACGATGGCGGTGCGGAAGCCCGGACCGAGTGCCGCGGCGATCATCACGCCCAGCAGCAGCGACGGAAACGACATCAGCAGGTCGGAGAAGCGGCTGAGCAGGCGATCGGTCCAGCCGCCGAAATAGCCGGCCAGCATGCCGGCCCAGGTGCCGAACAGGGCGGCCAGCGCCGGCGCCGTCACGCCGATCGACAGCGACGCCCGGGTGCCCAGCAGAACGCGCGAGAACACGTCGCGGCCGAACGAGTCGGTGCCGAGCCAGTGCTCGGCCGATGGCCCCTGGCCTGCTGCGAGAAAACTCTGCTCCAGCGGGTCCTGCGGCACGATCCACGGCCCGGCGACCGCCACCACGGCAAGCACGCAGACAAGCAGCACGCCGATCGATGCAATCACGTTGCCGGCGACATAGGCCAGCACGGCGCCGCGTCGCGCGTCGGTGGCGAGCCGTTCCGCGAGATCGCTCATCGCCCCACCTTCATCGTCCCGCCTTCATCGTAGCGTGATCCTGGGATCGATCGCGGCGCACAGCAGATCGGTGAGCAGGTTCACCAGCACGACGAAGAACGCGAACACGACCAGCCCGGCCTGCACCATCGTGTAATCGCGCGCCGTGATGCCGCCGATCAGCAACTGGCCGAGACCGGGACGGGAGAACACCAGCTCCACGGTGATCGTGCCGGAGAGCGTGGTCAGCAGGTAGATGCCGATGCCCGTCGTCACCGGGATCAGCGCATTGCGCAGCGCATGCTTGAAGATCACCCAGTGCTCGGCCACGCCTTTGCCGCGCGCGGTGCGCACATAGTCGCGCCGCAGCACCTCGAGCAGCGAGGACCGCGTCAGGCGCATGACGAACGCCGCCATCACCAGGCCAAGCGTGACAGCCGGCAGCACGAGGTGGTGCAGCCGATCGAGCACGCCCTCGCCGCCGCCCAGCATGGGGAACCAGTCGAAGTGCAGCGAGAACGCCATCAGCAGCAATACGCCGACATAGAAGTCGGGCAGCGAGAACCCGGCCAGCGCGAACAACCGGCCGACGAAATCGGGCGCCCGGTTGCGCCGCACCGCGGCCCAGGCGCCGAGCGGCACGCCGATCACGATGCCGATCAGCGTCGCGGCGAGCGCGAGTTCGATCGTGTAGGGCAGGCTGCTCAGCAGCAGCGCGTTGATCGAGGTGCCGTTGGTCATCGACCGGCCGAAATCGCCGGTGAGCGCGTGGCCGACGAAGCTCAGGTATTGCACCCAGAGCGGCTGATCCAGCCCCAGCTTTTCGCGGAACGTGGCGATCGCTTCCGGCGTCGCGTATTCGCCGAGTGCGGCGATGGCGGGATCGCCGGGCAGCACGCGCAGCGCGAGGAACACCAGCGTCAAAACCAGCAGGACGGTGGGAATGACCTCCAGCCCGCGGCGCAGGATGTAGCCGCCACTCGAAGGTGCCGCCGTCAGCACACGAACCCCCTAACGCACGCTCGCCTTGCCCAGCGTGAACGTGCCCATGAACGCCTTCACCGGAAAGCCGATCTCCAGCCGCGGATTGTGCACCCAGGTCCCCGCCGGGCTCGGCAGCGGCACCATGGGCACCTGCCGCAGGATCTGCATCTGGATCTCCTTCAGCAGCGCCAGCCGCCTGGCATCGTCGACCTCCTGGTGCGCCTGATCGATCAGCGCATCGACGTTGCCCGCGATATCGCCGAAATGGGAAAAATTCATGTTGTGCGTCGGCTTCCCGACGATCGAGCGCGAATCGTAGAACGCGTTGAGGATCGCCTGGGTCAGCGGCGGCTGGCCGGTGCCGTAGACCACCATCGGATCGAGATCGCGGCGGATGTCGACGTGGTAGCTGGCGTGATCGACCAGGCGCATGTTGATCTGGATGCCGACCTTGCGCAGCTGTTCCTGCACGATCAGCAGATAGGTTTTGTATTCCTCGCGCTCGCTGATGAACACGTCGATGTTGAACCCGTTCGGCAGACCCGCATCGGCCAGCAGTTTCCGGCTGGCCTGCTGATCGAATGTGTAGGGCCAGTCGGGCGGAACGTCCTCCTTGCCCAGCGACCCGTAGAAACCCTGCGGCGAGATGCCGTACATCGGCTCGATGAAGTCGCCGAACGCGTTCAGCCACGCCGTCTGGTCGATCGCATGCGCAATCGCCTGGCGCACGCGGATGTCGTCGAGCGGCTTGCGCGTCATGTTGAGGAACAGCGCCCAGGTCCCGCCCGGCCGTGCCGTAGTCGAAGATCGCGTCGGGCTTCTGCTTCTTGAGGCTGGCGAACCAGCCGGGCACGCCGGCGCCCTCGATCATGTCCACGTCGCCTTTGACGAAGGCGAGCGTGCGTGCGGCGGTCTCGGTGAGGAACAGCACCTCCAGCCGGTCGATCTTCGGCTTGCCGCCCCAGTACTGGTCGAACGCCCGCGTGACGACCTTCTGCTTCGGTTCGTAGCCGACGAATTCGAACGGCCCGCTGCCGATCGGGTTCAGCCGCAGCTTGTCGCCGAGCTGTTCGACCGCCTTGCGGCTCTGCACGTAGCCGCCGAAGCGCGGCATCATCGAGAACGCGTAGATGAACGGATTGGGCTGGCTGAGATGCAGCACCGCGGTGTAGGCGTCGGGCGTGTCGATGCTCTCGATCTGGCGGTAGTTGGCGGAGTACTGCGAGCCGGTCTTCGGATCGGCCATGCGGCGGATGGTGAAGGCGACATCGTCCGAGGTGACCTCGCCGAACCCCTTGTGCCATTGCACGCCATGCCGCAGGTGGAACGTCCAGGTGCGCGCGTCGGGCGAGACTTCCCAGGTTTCCGCAAGCTCGCCCTGAAGCTGGTCCACCTGGATCTTCGTCGTGCCGTCCGGCGGGCTGACCAGCGTGTTGTAGATCTGGCGGAGGGTGAATTCGTCGCCGTTGCCGATGCCATAGGCCGGGTCGAGTGCGCCGAGATCGCGCGCGGCGACACCGACGCGCGCGATGGTCTCGGCCATGGCGGCGCCGGCGCACAGCGATGCGGCAATGACGATCAGCGCGCAGCGTAGATGACGTCGCATGCTCTCTCCCTCACCGCCGGCTCTCACTATGCCGGTCTGGCAGGCATGGACGGTATGCAGGCCGGCAGTTCGGCGTCAACAAAGCCGGCTGTGGTCGATGGCCCGCGCGGATGCATCGGACTATGGTGCCGCGCCACGCACAGGAGCCCCCATGCGACCATCCGGCCGAACCCAGGACGCACTGCGCCCGATCTCGTTGACGCCGGGCTTCGCGCGTCACGCCGAGGGCTCGTGCCTGATCCGCATGGGCAATACCGAGGTGCTGTGCGCCGCCAGCGTGGAGGGCCGCGTGCCGCCGTTCATGCGCAACTCCGGCCAGGGGTGGGTGACGGCGGAATACGGCATGCTGCCGCGCGCCACGCACACCCGCGGCGACCGCGAGGCGGCACGTGGCAAGCAGTCCGGGCGCACGCAGGAGATCCAGCGCCTGATCGGCCGCGCGCTGCGCGCCGTGGTGGACCGCGCAGCCATGGGCGAGGTCACGGTGACGCTCGACTGCGACGTGCTGAACGCCGATGGCGGCACGCGCTGCGCGGCGATCACCGGCGCCTGGGTCGCGCTGAGCCTCGCGTTCCGCCACATGCTGCGGATGAACGTCATCAAGAAAATTCCTCTCATCGGCCAGGTGGCGGCGGTGTCGTGCGGGATAAGCGGCGGCGAGCCGGTGCTGGATCTGGACTACGCGGAGGACTCGGCCGCGGATGCCGATGCCAACTTCGTGCTGACCGACACGGGCGGCATCGTCGAGATCCAGGGCACGGCGGAACGGGCGGCGTTCAGCGAGGCGCAGTTCCTCGCCATGCTCGGCCTCGCGCGTCACGGCGTCGCGTCGCTGTTCGAGGCGCAGCGCAAGGCGGTCGGCGAGGCGTGATGGCGCGGAGGCTCGACCGCGGCGCACGGCTGGTCCTGGCGAGCCACAACCCCGGCAAGCTCGCGGAACTCGCCGACCTGCTGCGGCCGCACGGCATCACGGCGATTTCCGCCGGGACTCTGGGACTGCCGGAACCCGAGGAGGACGCCCCCGACTTCGTCGGCAACGCGCGGATCAAGGCGCTGGCGGCGGCGGAGGCCAGCGGACTGCCGGCGCTGGCCGACGATTCCGGCTTCTGCGCGGCGGCACTGAACGGCGCACCGGGCGTGCATTCGGCGCGCTGGGCCGGTCCGGCCAAGGATTTCTCCCACGCAATGCAGCGGGTGAACCGGGAGGCCGGCGATACGCCCGACCGGCGGGCCTGGTTCGTCGCCGCGCTCTGCCTCGCCTGGCCGGATCGCCATACCGAGACGTTCGTCGGCCGCGTGGACGGACGCATGGTCTGGCCGCCGCGCGGGACGCACGGCTTCGGCTACGACCCGATGTTCGTGCCCACGGGAGCCGTCGTGACCTTCGGCGAGATGGACCCGGCGGAGAAGCACACGCTCAGCCATCGCGCGCGCGCATTCGCCCAACTGATGCGTGCCTGCCTACTTGCCGATGCAGAACCGGGAGAACAGCGTGTCGAGGATGTCCTCCACGCCGACGCTGCCGGTGATCCGACCGATCGCCCGTAGCGCCAGACGCAGGTCCTCGGCTCGCAACTCCGGCAGTTCGGCGGTGCCCGCGTCGGTGAGGCGGGCCGCCGCTTCCTGCAGCGCCGCACGGTGCCTGGCCTGGGTGAGCGGCGGCGGGCCGGCGGTTTGGGTCAATGACCGGGCCGCCTCGCCCAGGCGCGCGCGGAGAGTGTCCAGGCCCTCGCCGGTCAGCGCGCTGACGCCGATTGCGTCCGGTGGGGCGGCGCCGGCCGAGGTCGAGCTTGTTCATGACCAGGAGGCAGGATGTCGCAACAACATGCTCCCCCTCCCCTTGCGGGAGGGGGTTGGGGGGAGGGGGCCGGACCGGCACTGGCGCAGCCCCCTCCCCCCAACCCCCTCCCGCAAGGGGAGGGGGAGTCTTTTCTCCTTCTTGCACTTCCCCTTGTCCCCCTGCCTCGGTCACCACAACCACAAGGTCGGCATCGGCCGCGCGCGCCAGCGCACGGCGCACGCCCTCTGCCTCGATCGCATCGGTGCTGTCCCGCAGGCCCGCCGTGTCCACCAGGGTGACCGGCACGCCGCCCAGCACCACCCGCGTCTCCAGCGCATCACGCGTCGTCCCCGGGGTAGCCGAGACAATGGCAACGTCGCGTTCGGCAAGCGCATTCACCAGCGAGGATTTCCCCACGTTCGGCCGCCCGGTGACGGCGAAGACCAGGCCCTCGCGCAGCCGCTCGCCGCGCCGCCCGTCGTTCAGATGCGCCGCCACCTCAGCCCGCAGCGCCGCCAGTTCCGCCTGCACCGCCGCCTCGACCTCCGGCGGCAGGTCCTCGTCCGGGAAATCGATCAGCGCCTCCTGCTGGGCCAGCAGAATGCGCAGCCGGTCGGCCCAGTCGCGATAGATCGTGCCCAGCGCGCCATCGAGCTGCCGCAGTGCCTGTCGCCGCTGTGCCGCCGTCTCGGCCGCCACCAGATCGTGCACCGCCTCGGCCTCGGTGAGGTCCATCCTGCCGTTGAGGAAGGCGCGGCGGGTGAATTCTCCCGCCTCCGCCGGCCGCGCACCGAGCCGCACCAGCGCGTCCGCGACCCCATCGAGGACGGCGCGCCCGCCGTGCAGGAACAGTTCGGCAGAATCCTCGCCGGTGTAGCTGCCGGGTCCGGGCAGCCACACCACCATGGCCTGGTCGAGTTCCGCCCCGTCGCAATCGCGCAGCCGCCGCAGCGAGGCGCGGCGCGGCGGCGGCACGCGCCCGCACAGCGCCGCCAGTGCGGCATGGCTCGCCGGGCCGCTGATCCGCATCACCGCGATGGCGGCATATCCGGCGCCCGAGGCGACGGCGAAGATGGTATCGGCTTCCATCCTGCGCTGATCCCTGTCATTGGCACACGCCAGCCCCATGTCCGCCCATCACCGAGGGAGCGCAATGCCATGGCCGAGGCCGCCAACCTGCTGCGCCACGAGACGTCGCCCTACCTGCTGCAGCATGCCGACAACCCGGTGCACTGGCGCCCCTGGGGGCCGGCGGCGCTGGCGGAGGCGCGCGAGACCAACCGCCCGATCCTGCTGTCGATCGGCTATGCGGCCTGCCACTGGTGCCATGTCATGGCGCACGAGTTGTTCGAGGATCCGGCGACCGCGGCGCTGATGAACGCGCACTTCGTCAACATCAAGGTGGACCGCGAGGAGCGCCCGGACATCGACCACCTGTACATGTCGGCGCTGCACGCGCTGGGCGAGCAGGGCGGCTGGCCGCTGACCATGTTCATCACGCCGGACGGTGCGCCGTTCTGGGGCGGCACGTATTTCCCGCCCGAGCCGCGCTGGGGCAAGCCGTCGTTCAGCCAGATACTGGACGGCGTGTCGGAGGCCTGGCGCGACGACGACGACATGGTGAAGAACAACACCACTGCATTGCGCCGCGTGCTGGCCGCCATGTCGCAGCCCAATCCGGGCGATCTGCCGGCGCCCGTGCATCTCGACGCCGTGGCCACCGCGCTGCTGCGCATGAACGATCCGGAGCAGGGCGGGCTGAAGGGGGCGACGAAATTTCCCAACCCGCCGATTTTCCGGTTTCTGTGGCAGAACGCATTCCGCACCGGGCAGGCCGAGGGCCAGGACGCGCTGCACCTCATGCTGCAGCGGATGTCGCAGGGCGGCATCTACGACCATCTCGGCGGCGGCTATTCGCGCTATGCCACCGACGCGTACTGGCTGGTGCCGCATTTCGAGAAGATGCTGTACGACAACGCGCAACTGCTCGAGCTGCTGGCGCTGGCGCACGCGCACCGACCCGATCCGCTGTACGCGCAGCGCGCCGTCGAGACCGTCGGCTGGATGACGCGCGACATGACGGCCGCCGACGTGGATGGCCGCGCCGCGTTCGCTGCGTCGGAGGACGCCGACAGCGAGGGCGAGGAAGGCCGGTTCTATGTCTGGACCGAGGCCGAGGTGGACGGATTGCTCGGCGATGCCGCCGGCGCGTTCAAGCAGGCCTACGACGTGACGCCGGGCGGCAACTGGGAGGGACACACGATCCTGCACCGCGTCACCCCGGCCGGGACGCCGGAGCAGGAGAGCGCGCTGGCCCGCGCGCGACAGGTGCTGTTCGATGCGCGCGCGCTTCGCGTCCGGCCCGGGCGCGATGACAAGGTGCTGGCGGACTGGAACGGCCTGGCCATCGCCGCCCTGGCGCGTGCATCGGCGGTGTTCGGCCGGCCGGAGTGGCTGGCGCGCGCCGGGCAGGCACAGGACTTCATCCTGGCGGAGATGTCGGCGCCCGACGGCCGGGTGCAGCACGCCTGGCGGCTTGGGCGGGTGACCGCGGCCGGCCTGCTGGACGATCAGGCTTCGATGGCGCGGGCGTCGCTCGCACTGTTCGAGGCGTCCGGCGATCCGGCGCGCCTGGCACAGGCCGATGCGGTTCGCGGATGCGGCGCGGGCGGCGTTTCCCGACGGCCATGGCGGCTACTGCACCACGGCGGCCGATGCGACGGATGTGCCGCTGGTGCGGCTGCGCAGCGCCGTCGACACCGCGACGCCGTCCGGCAACGGCATGCTGGCGGAGGTGTTCGCCCGGCTCTGGCACCTGACCGGGGACCGCGCGTGGCGGGGGCGTGCCGAGGCGCTGCTGCGGGCGTTCACCGGCAAGCCGGATCAGCTGTCCGCGATGCCGTCGCTGCTGACGGCCGCGGATCTGCTGGAGGAGGGCGCCACGGTGGTGATCGCCGGCGATCCGCAGCTTCCGTCGGCGCAGGCGCTGGCGGCGGTGGCGCTCGGTGCGGCGGACCCGGCGGTCGTTGTGCTCCGTGCGCCGAGCCCGGATGCGCTGCCGGCGGAGCATCCGGCGTTCGGCAAGGTGGCTGGGGCCGGCGGCGCGGCGGCCTATGTTTGCCGGCGCAGCGTGTGCGGGCTGCCGATTGCCGATAGCGCGGCGCTGGCGGCGGCGCTGGCGGCGCGGGGGTAGGGCGCGGTATCGCTCCGTTGAACCAATCTGCCGCCAAGCGAACAGACGCCAAGCAATCACACGGGGATAAACCGATGCGTCCTCCACTCCATGCTGCCGCCGTGCACTGGCTGATCGCCCTGCTCTGCCTGATTGCCGCAGCGCCACGGGCCTCCGCCCAGCAGCCTCCCGCCGCCATCCCGGTCGGCACCGCGGCGGCCGAGTTGCGGCCGATCACCCAGTCGACCGAATTCGTCGGCCGCGTGGAGGCGGTGGAACGGGTGGAGATCCGCGCGCGCGTGACCGGCTTCCTCCAGGAGGTGCTGTTCAAGGAGGGCGACATCGTCAAGGCGGGCGACGTGCTCTACCGGATCGAGCCGGACACGTTCCAGGCCGCGGTGCAGCAGGCGCAGGGCGCGCTGTATGAGGCGCAGGGCAAATTCGCCAACGCCACCGCGCAGCGCGCGCGCACGCAGGAACTGACCAAGACCGACGCCGCCTCGAAGGCGCTGCTCGACGTACGCATCGCCGATGAGAAAAGCGCGCAGGGCGACGTGGTCATCGCCGATGCCAACCTGAAGACCGCCAACGTCAATCTGGGCTACACCGAGATCACCGCGCCGATCACCGGCGAGGTCGGCCGCACCAAGCTGACCAAAGGCAACGTGGTCGGACCGGACAGCGGTCCGCTGACCGTGATCGTCAGCCGCGATCCGATGTATGTGACCTTCCCGGTCAGCCAGCGCGAGTTCCTGCACGTGCAGGAGAACGCGGATCGCAAGGTCGGCGCCGAACGCGGCCAGGCGTTTGCCGTTCGCATCAGCTTTTCGGACGGCTCGACCTACGACCAGACGGGGCGGATCAATTTCGTCGACGTGACGGTCGATCGCGCGACCGACACCGTCCTGGTGCGCGCGAGCTTTCCCAATCCCAGGGGCCGGCTGATCGACGGCCAGCTCGTGCGGGTCGCGGTCGAGTCGGACAAGCCCGAGGAGAAGGTGCTGATCCCGCAGACCGCGCTGATCGTCGACCAGCAGGGCACCTATGTCTTCGTGGTCGCCGACGGCAAGGCCGCGGTGCAGCGCATCAAGGTGGGCGGCATGTCGGGTCCGTATTCGATCGTGGACGATGGCCTCAAGGGCGGCGAGCAGGTGGTGGTGCAGGGCATGGAAAGCCTGCGCCCGGGCACGCCGGTGATCGCCAGCCCCGCGCCGCCGCCGCTCGGGCGGACCTGAGCGCATGTTCTCCGCCATCTTCATCGAGCGGCCGCGGCTCGCGACGGTCATCGCCATCGTCACCACGATCGCCGGGCTGCTGTCGCTTCTGGTGATCCCGATCGCGCAGTACCCCGACATCGTGCCGCCGCAGGTGTCGGTCACCACGGTGTATCCCGGCGCGTCCGCCGCCGTGGTGGAATCGACGATCGCGCAGCCGATCGAAAGCCAGGTCGTCGGCGTCGACAAGATGATCTACATGAAGAGCGTCAGCGGCAACGACGGCAGCTACTCGCTGAAGGTGTCGTTCGAGCTCGGCACCGACCCCGACATCAACACGGTCAACGTCAACAACCGCGTGCAGGTCGCGCTGTCCAAATTGCCGGAGGACGTGCGCAAGCAGGGCCTGACGGTGAAGAAGCAGTCGTCCGCGCTGCTCGGGGTGATCGCGCTCGCCTCGCCGAAGCGGACGCACGACGAGCTGTACATCTCGAACTACGCGACGATCAATCTGCTCGACCAGATCAAGAGCTCGCCGGGCGTTGGCGATGCGGTACTGTTCGGTCCGCAGGATTACTCGATGCGGGTCTGGGTGCGCACCGATCGGCTGACCGGCCTCGGCTTGACCACGGCCGATGTGATCAGCGCGATCCAGTCGCAGAACGTGCAGGCCGCGGTGGGGCGGATCGGCGCGCGGCCGATCTCCAACGACCAGCAGCTGCAGCTCAACATCCAGACCAAGGGGCGCCTCGCCTCGGTCGCCGAGTTCGAGCAGATCGTCATCCGCACCAACCCCGACGGATCGGTGCTGCGGCTGGGCGACATCGCCCGCCTGGAGCTGGGCGCGGCCAACCTCGATCGCTCGACGCGGCTGAACGGCGCGCCGGCGGCGCTGATGGCGGTGTACCAGTCGCCGGGCGCCAACGCGCTGACGGCACTCGGCGGCGTCAAGCAGGTGATGGCCGACGCGGCGCGCAACTTTCCCGACGACCTGACGTGGAAGGTGACCTACGACCCGACGACCTTTGTCACCGCGACGATCCACGAGGTGCAGAAGACGCTGGTCGAGGCGTTCATCCTGGTGGTGCTCGTCGTCTACCTGTTCCTGGGCAACCTGCGCGCCACGCTGATCCCGACGATCGCGGTGCCGGTCAGCCTGATCGGCACGTTCGTCGTGCTGAACGCGATCGGCTATTCGGCGAACACAGTGTCGCTGCTCGCGATCGTGCTGGCGATCGGCATCGTGGTGGACGACGCGATCGTGGTGGTCGAGGCGGTCGAGCAGGTGATGGAACGCCATCCCGAGCTGTCGCCAGCCGAGGCGACCAAGATGGCGATGGGGCAGATCTTCGCGCCGATCATTGCGATCACGCTGGTGCTGCTCTCGGTGTTCGTCCCGGTGGCGTTCATCCCGGGCATCTCGGGCGAGCTGTTCCGCCAGTTCGCGGTCACCGTTGCCGTGTCGATGTTCCTGTCGGCGATCAACGCGCTGACCTTGTCGCCGGCGCTGTGTGCGGTGCTGCTGCGGCCACATCATGGACCGCGCCGCGGGCCGATCGGCGCACTGATGCGCGGCATCGATCATGTGCGCGACGGCTACGGCGCCATCGTCGCGCGGCTGGTGCGCATCTCGATCATCGGGCTGGTGATGGTCGGCGTCGCGATGGCCGGCGTCTGGGGCCTGGGCAGGATCACGCCGACCGGTTTTCTGCCCGAGGACGACCAGGGCGCGTTCTTCGTCATCGTGCAGTTGCCCGACGGCGCCTCGGTCGGGCGCACCACCGCCGTCGTCGAGCAGATCGAGGATGTCCTCAAACAGGAGAGCGCCGTCGAGGACTTCACGGCGACGATCGGGCTGAACTTCATCGACAACTACTCGCAGGCCAATGCCGCCTTCCTGATCGTCTCGCTGAAGCCGTTCGAGGAGCGCACGGGGGCGGGGCAATCGGCGCAGGCGCTGATCGCCGGCCTCGGCGGCAAGCTGCGCCAGGTGCGCGGCGGACGCGGCGTGCCGCTGGCGCCGCCGCCGATCATCGGCCTCGGCACCGGCGGCGGGTTCAGCTACGTGCTGCAGGACACCGGCGGCGGCACGCCGCAGTCGCTGG
Organism: uncultured Alphaproteobacteria bacterium; assembly: GCA_963739725.1. GTDB lineage: Bacteria > Pseudomonadota > Alphaproteobacteria > Acetobacterales > Acetobacteraceae > JAMXLO01. The sequence continues at coordinate 211,635 of CAVUBS010000001.1, forward strand.
CGCAGGTGCTGCGCGGCTTGCTGGTGGCGGCGAACCAGGACCCCAGGCTCAGCCGGGTGTTCAGCACGTTCTCGGCCGCGACGCCGTCGATCTTCCTCGATATCGATCGCGACAAGGCGCAGATTTTGAAAGTGGATCCGTCGGCGATCTTCCAGGCGCTGCAGGCCTCGCTGGGCGGCTACTACGTCAACGACATGAACCTGTTCGGCCGCACCTGGCAGGTGCAGGTGCAGGCCGAGGCCGATGACCGGGCGTCGGTCGACGACATCTACCGGATCAACGTGCGCAGTGCCGACGACAAGATGATCCCGCTGCGCAGCCTGGTCGAGGTGAAGCCGGTGATCGGGCCGCAGGCGCTGATCCGCTACAACAACCAGATCGCCGTGACGGTGCAGGGCAGCCCCGCACCGGGCGTCTCGTCGGGCCAGGCGCTGGCGGCGATGGAGCAGGTCGCGGCGAACACGCTGCCGCGCGGCTATCGCGGGCTGTGGACCGACGTGTCGTTCCAGGAGAAACGCGCGGAGGGCAAGACCGTCATCATCCTGGGCTTCGCCGTGCTGTTCGCCTACCTGTTCCTGGTGGCGCTGTACGAGAGCTGGACGATCCCGGTGCCGGTGCTGCTGTCGGTGACGATCGGCGTGGTCGGATCGTTCCTTGCCATCGTGGTCGCCGGTCTTACGCTCGATCTCTATGCGCAGATCGGCATGGTCGTGCTGATCGGGCTGGCGGCGAAGAACGGCATCCTGATCGTGGAGTTCGCCAAGGAGCGCCGCTCCGAGGGCATCCCGCTGCTGGAGGCCGCGACCGAGGGTGCGCGGCTGCGGTTCCGCCCGGTGATGATGACGTCGTTCGCGTTCATCCTGGGACTTTTGCCGCTGGTGATCGCGGTTGGGCCGTCGCAGCTGGCGCGGCGCAATGTCGGCACGCCGGTGTTCGGCGGCATGCTCACCGCGTCGTTCATCGGCATCTTCGCGATCCCCGCGCTGTACGTGACCTTCCAGGCGATCCGCGAGCGGCTGCGCGCCTCGGCACGGCCGAAGGAACGGAGCGTGGTGGAGGCCGGCAGTGTCGGCGCCGGCGAACATGCGCCCGGGCCGGTACGGTGAGGGGGCGGCGAGCATAGCAGGGCAATCGGAACAGGCAGAAGCGGTCAGGGCTCTGCCCTGAAACCCGCCCGAGGGCTTTGCCCCCGGGACCCCCACCAAAGGCATAGCCTTTGGAATCCGATTCTAAAGTAACGGGTTCCAAGGGCTCCGCCCTTGGCGGAGTCCAGAGGCGGAGCCTCTGGTGGGGTTCGGGGTGAAACCCCGAGCGCATCTGCTCCAGCCGCACCGTTATCCTGACGCGTATGGGGCTTGTCCCGGCCATCCGTCGTGGCAGGGTGCCGCTTCCGATGGCCGGGACAGGCCGTGGCCCCTGGATGGAGAGCGATGAATGTCCGACCAAATCAGCCATGATCGCCGCCGCTTTTTGCGCACTGCGGGCATGGCGGTTGCCGCCGCCCAATTCGCCATGTTCGGCTCCGCGGACGCGCAGTCCGGCAAGGCAAAACCGACGGATCTGCCCGCAATCAGGCCGGGGACGAATACGTCGTTCGGCTCACTGAAGCAGATCAATGCCGGCCTCCTGGATGTCGGATACGCTGAAGCCGGTCCCGCCGATGGTCCCGTGGTTATTCTTCTGCACGGCTGGCCCTACGACATTCACAGCTATGTCGATGTTGCTCCTCTGTTGGCGTCGGCGGGCTACAGGGTGATCGTTCCGTATTTGCGCGGCTATGGCTCGACGCACTTTCTTTCGAGTGCAACATTCAGGAATGGCCAGCAAGCGGTGGTCGCGGTCGATATCGTCGCCCTGATGGATGCACTCCAAATCAAGCAGCCGATCCTCGCCGGTTTTGATTGGGGGGCGCGGACGGCCAACATCATCGCGGCGCTCTGGCCGGAGCGCTGCAAGGCCATGGTCTCCGTCAGCGGTTATCTGATCGGCAGCCCTGCGGCCAACAAGATGCCGTTGCCGCCAAAGGCCGAGCTCGAATGGTGGTACCAGTATTATTTTGCCACGGAACGCGGGCAAGCGGGCTACGATAAATACCGGCACGATTTTGCCAAGCTGATCTGGCAGACCGCTTCGCCGAAATGGAACTTCGATGATGCGACGTTCGATCGCAGCGCGGAAGCCTTCAACAATCCGGATCACGTCAGCATCTCGATCCATAATTACCGCTGGCGGCTCGGTCTGGCTGCTGGCGAGCCGCAATATGACGATCTGGAAAGGCGGCTTGCCGAAGCCCCGGTGATCGGCGTGCCCACGATCACCCTTGAAGGCGATGCCAACGGTGCGCCGCATCCGGACCCCGAATCCTATCGCGGCAAATTCTCGGGCAAATATATGCACCGGACCATCACGGGCGGCATCGGCCATAACCTGCCGCAGGAAGCGCCCCAGGCCTTCGCCCAGGCTGTCGTCGACGTCGACGGTTTTTGATCGGCGATCGACTGCCTGCCGCGTTGCGTCAGTAGCCCAGGGCCAGCCCGTCCTTGCGCGGGTCGGACCCGCCGACCAGACAGCCGCGCTCGCGGTCGATCCAGATCGCCTGGCCGCCGCCATGCGGACGCTCCACCGTCTCCAGTTCGTGGCCGAAGCGGGCCAGCGCGTCGCAGATGGCAAGCGGGATGCCGTGCTCGATCTGCACCTTGCCGCGCAGCGGGAACAGCCGAGGCAGGTCGATCGCCTCCTGGATGTCGAGGCCGTATTCCAGCATGTTGGTCAGGAACAGCGAGTGGCCCATCGGCTGGAAGTGCCCGCCCATCACGCCGTACGGCATGACCGCTTGTCCGTTCTGCATCACCATGCCCGGGATGATCGTGTGCATCGGCCGCTTGCGTGGCGCGATGCAGTTGGGATGGCCGCGCTCGACGCGGAAACCAAATCCGCGATTTTGCAGCATCACGCCGGACCGTTCGGCGTGGATTGCCGAGCCGAAGCCCTCGAACAGCGAATTGATGAAGCTGCATGCGTTGCCGTCCTGGTCCACGACGCAGAGATAGACCGTGTCCTTGTGCGGCGGCAGCAGCGTCTCGCCGGCCGATGGCAACTGCCCCAGCGTCTTGGCATCGTCGATCAGCGCGCGCAGGCCGTCGAGATACGCGGGGCTCAGCAGCTTCTTCACCGGCACATCGGCCTGCGACGGGATCGGCCACGAACGCGTCGCGGTCGCGGTACGCCAGCCGCGCGGCCTCGATGTGGCGATGATAGCGCAGCGCGCCGAGCGGACCGTCGCCGGCGGACGGCCAGGCCGCCGAGCATGCCCAGGATCATCAGCGCGACGATGCCCTGGCCGTTGGGCGGGCACTGGAACACGTCGTAGCCGCGCCAGTTCAGCGTGATCGGCTCGACGAACTCGGCATTGTGCAGGCCGGCGGCGAAGTCTTCCTCGGTGTGCAGGCCGCCGCGCGCGCGCAACGTGGCCACCATGTCGGCGGCGATCGGGCCCTCGTAGAACGCCTTGGCGCCGTTCCGCGCGATGGCGCGCAGCGTGTCGGCCAGCGCCGGCTGGCGGAAGATGTCGCCGGCGTTCGGTGCGGCGCCGCCCGGCAGGAAATGCTGCGCGTCGTTCTTGCGCAGCTTCGCCTCGAGGCGCTTCCAGACCCAGGCCACCACCGGATGCACCGGCCAGCCATCGGCGGCGTAGCCGATCGCCGGCTGCAGCAGTTCGTGCAGGTCCTTGGTGCCGTGCGCGGCCAGCAGCGTCTCCCATGCGTTCACCGCACCGGGCACGGTGACGGCATGGGCCGAGGTGTTCTCCAGCGCGCGGATCTGGCGGCGCTCGTACCAGTCGATATTGGCCGCCGCCGGCGCGCGGCCGGAACCGTTCAGCGCGATCACCTTGCCCGTGCCGGCCGGCGCATAGAGGCAGAAGCAGTCGCCGCCGATGCCGGTCGACTGCGGCTCGATCACGCACAGCACGGCGACCGCGGCCACCGCGGCATCGAGCGCATTGCCGCCGTTGCGCAGCACGTCCAGTGCGGTCAGCGTGGCGGCCGGCATCGAGGTGGCGGCCATGCCGTGGCTCGCATAGACGGGGCTGCGGCCGGGCAGGTGGTGATCGCGCATGCCTGGTTCGCTCCAGTGGTCAGTCATCAGCAAGTCCGCCAGTATGGCCCAGCAACGGATCACTGGCCACTGGAGCGCAGCGACGATGACCGAGACCATCGCATTCGGCGACTTCGAGCGCGTCGACATCCGCGTCGGCACGGTGGTGGACGCACAGCCCTTCCCCGAGGCGCGCAAGCCGTCGATCAAGCTGGTCATCGACTTCGGCCCCGACATCGGCACGAAGCGCTCCTCGGCGCAGCTCACCGTGCACTACCGGCCCGATCAGCTCATCGGCCGCCAGGTGTGCGCGGTGGTGAATTTTGCCCCGCGCCAGATCGGCCCGTTCATGAGCGAGGTGCTGACGCTGGGGATGCCCGACGATGATGGCGCGGTCGTGCTGATCAGGCCCGACTTCAAGGTGGCCAACGGGGGAAGACTGTTCTGATGGCGGCCCACTACTACACCGTCACCTGGGATCAGCTGCATCGCGATGCCCGCGCGCTGGCCTGGCGGCTGATGGGCCTGGGGCCGTTCGCCGGCATCGTGGCGATCACCCGCGGCGGCCTGATCCCGGCGGCGATCGTCGCCCGCGAGCTGGATGTGCGGCTGGTGGAGACCGTCTCCGTCGTGGCCTACGCGGCCGGCAGCAGCGGCAGCCTGATCGAGGAGGAAGGCGCGGCGCGTACCGGTGGTGATCAAGCCTCCGGTTGCGGCCGGCGACGGCACCGGGTTCCTGATCGTCGACGATCTGGTCGACACGGGCGCAACAGCGCGCGTCGTGCGCGCGTCTGCTGCCGCGCGCGCATTTCGCCGCCGTCTACGCCAAACCGGCCGGTCGCGTCACGGTGGACGACTTCATCACCGAGGTGTCCCAGGACACCTGGATCCTGTTCCCCTGGGACACCGAGCCGCAGTTCATCGCACCACTTGCCCGGCGTGGCGCGTGAGCAGGCCCTCGGCCTGCGCGACCATTGCGCGGATCGTGTCGGCTGCCGGCACCAGCGCATCCATCAGGCCGATCGCCTCGCCGACATAGACCGCGATCTTGTCGGCATCGCCGGCCGCCATGGCCTCGAGGTAGGCCGGGCGCACGGCATCGGCCCTGGTGCGCAGTTCGGCCTCGTTGCCGGCCCAGCGGTCGGTGAAGCTGTTCCGCAGCACGCGCCCGGTGAACTCGGCGGGCCAGGCGGCGCCGCGGGCAATGTCGCCGGCGGACTGGCGCAGCGTTGCGTCACCGTCCGAGCCAAGTGCGGCGCGCTGCAGATTGGCGTGCACCAGCGCTTCGGGGCTGGCCCACAGCCGCGAGCCGACCAGCACGCCATCGGCACCCAGCATCAGTGCGGCGGCGAGGCCGCGTCCATCGGCGATGCCGCCGGCGGCAACCAGCAGCGTCTCGGGGCTGCGCCGCGCCAGCAGGTCGGCGACCTCCGGCACCAGGGTCATCGTCGCGCGCCTCGCGCCGTGGCCGCCGGCCTCGGTGCCCTGGGCCACGACGATGTCGGCCCCCGCGTCCAGCGCCGCACGCGCATGCTGCATGTCCTGCACCTGGCAGATCAGCAGCGGGCCCGCCGCCTTGATGGCCGGTGCGAACGGACGCGGATCGCCGAACGAGAGCATCACCGCGGCGGGCGCATGCGCCAGCGTCACGTCCAAGGTCGCGGGGTGCGTCGCCAGCATCCAGGTGATGAATCCGCAGCCGACGCGCACATTGCCCGCCTCGGCGAATTCGTGCGTGACCCAGTCGGGATCGGCGTTACCGCCCCCGATCAGGCCGAGCCCGCCGGCGGCGGTGACCGCAGCGGCCAGCCTGCCGCCGGCCGCGCCACCCATGGGCGCATTCAGGATCGGGTGCTCGATGTTCAGGCGTTCGGTCAGGCGCGTGCGGATTGCCATGCCGATCACTCGAACACCGCGACGGCGCGGATCGGGCTGGCGGTGCCGCCGCGGATCTTCAGCGGGAAGCCGATGAAGCGGAAGCGGCCGCGGCCGACAAGTTTGTCCAGGTTGGCCAGGCATTCCATGTGCGTGATGCCGCGTTCGGCGCACGCCATGTGGGCGAGGTAGTTGGGCTCGCCTTCGGGCGCCGGGCTGATCGCCTCGACGCCGAACATCAGGATGCCGCGATCGGCCAGCCAGTGCACCGATTCCAGCGCAAGTCCCGGAAAATCGTGCAGGTAGCCGGGCTTGCCGAGCAGCCGGTCGTTGGTCGCCATGTAGAGCAGCACCGTGTCGCGCGGGCGGATCTCCTGGCCGGATCGGTCGAGCGCCGCCGCCATCTCGGGGACGGTGATCGCGTGCTTCAGCGGCACGTGCGACAGGTCCAGGCAGATCGCCGATGTGTAGAAATTCTCCAGCGGCACCTCGTCGATCGATTGCGCACCGGGTCGCGGATCGAAATGCACCGGCGCGTCGACATGCGTGCCGGCGTGGTCGGACAGCGCGATCGACAGCGCCTTCGAGGTGAAGGTGGTGTTGCCGGCGACCTTCTTCTCCGTGTGATCGCCCCAGACCGTGACGATGACCGGCGGGTGCGACGGATGGGTCTGGGTGCGGTGGAACAGTTCGCGGCTGAGGTCGATGAGTTCCATGCGGGTGCCTCCTCTTCGCGGCCCGTGTGCGCCGGTGCTACGATCCCGCCCCAAGCGGGAGGAAGCAAGCATGGCAACATTGTCCGACATTCTGGAAACGACGTCGTTCGAGAAGGTGGCGGGTGGATTTGTCTTTACCGAGGGCCCGCTGTGGCATCCCGACGGGTTCTTCTATTTCGTCGATGTCCGGTCGAGCGTGCTGTACCGCATCACGCCGGGCCAGGCGCACCAGGAGGTTCGCAAAACCGTCGGCGGCAACGGCACGACGTTCGACCTGCAGGGCCGCCTGATCCTCTGCGAAGGCGACGGCAGGCGGGTCACCCGCACCGCGCTCGACGGAACCGTGACGACGCTGATCGATCGCTTCGAGGGCAAGCGGCTGAACCGCCCGAACGACGTGATCTGCGCCTCCGATGGTGCGATCCTGTTCACCGACCCGTCGTTGCGCGTGCCGTTCGCCGAGCGCGAGGTGGAACATGCGGCGGTCTATCGGATTGCGCCCGGCGGCGCGGTCGGCATGGTCGCCGCGTTCGAATATCCGAACGGCCTGGCATTGTCGCCCGACGAGCGGACCTTGTATGTCGCGAACACGCGGTGGACGAAATATATCCACGCGATCGAATTGAATGCCGCGGGCGAGATGGTGCGGCGGCGCATCTTCGCCGACATGTCCTCGGACGGAACGAACGGCGTGCCGGACGGGATGAAGGTCGATGCGGCGGGCCGCGTGTTCTGCACCGGGACCGGCGGCGTGTGGGTGTTCGAACCCGACGGCACGCGCATCGGCATCATCGAGACACCAGAGGTCTGCGCCAACATCGCGTTCGGCGGCCCCGATCTGCGGACTTTGCTGTTCACCGCAAGCACGTCGGTCTACACGCTGCGCGTCAGGACGCCCGGGCAGCCGCATCCGTTCCATCAGCGGAAGGCATGAGCGCACGCGCTGCGCTCCAAGGCGCCGACGAAAGCAACATCAGGAAACGAAGAATGAAGGCCGTTGCCTTGCTGTTTGCGACCCTCGTGGCGGCTTCTGCCTGCACCCTGCAACGAACGAATGTTCATCCCGATTTCGGCCCGCACTACGGCGACGGAGGAGGCTGACAAAACACACGGACGCGCCGTCATCCAGGCGACCGGCCACCACCTTTCAGGCGATCGGCGAGGGTGCCATGGCGGCGCTCGCGGCCGTTGTCGCCGGCAGTGCGGGCTCGATCTGGAGTGTGCGCGTCGGAAACGCGAACGCGACGCCGCTCTCGTTCACCAGGTCCATGATCCGCAGAAGGATCGCCTCGCGCTCCCGGAGTTCGACGCTGTAGTCCAGCACGTCGAAATAGAACATGACCAGAATATCCAGACTGCTCTCCGAGAAATTGTTGAAGCGCACCTGAAAGTTGGTTTTGTTGGTCAGCGCGTGATCGAGGATGAGGCGCCGGATGCCGGCAACCAGCGCCTCCACCTTCTCGCGCGGCGTGTCGTAGGTGACCTGCACGAAGAACCGCTGGCGCCGCATCGCGCGCAGCGTCAGATTCTCGACCGTCGTATTCACCACCGCATTGTTCGGGATCGATACCAGCGAATTGTCCGGCGTGCGGATGCGCGTGCTGCGAAAGCCGACATCCTCGACTGTGCCTTCACTGCCGCCGACCCTGATAGTGTGGCCGATGCTGAAAGGCTTCTCGACCATGATGAGCAAGGAGCCCAGCAGGTTCGCAATGCTGTCGTGCGCCGCAAGTGCAACCGCCAGACCGCCCACGCCGAGCCCGGCGAGCACCGAATAGGCCGGAAAGCCCAACTCGTCCGCGCCGCGGATCAGGAACACGATGGCAAACATGACGCCGACGAGGCGCGCGCCCAGCCTGACGAGCTGGCTGTCCAGGCTGCTGCGCTTCAGATGCTCGGACGCCACGACCATGTCGCCGATGACGATCAGGCCGATGATGGCGAGCCACGCTGCGCTGAAGTAAAATGCCGTCGTCTCGGCGAAGGCGATGACGACGCGCGTCACGCCGCCGATGTGGAACATCTTGCACAGCAACGGCACGAGGAAGGCCGACACAAGGATGATCGCGAGGGGAACCGGCACGCTCTGCCAATGCGGACGCGGATCGTCCTCGCCACGATCGGCAAAATGCCGCGCCAGGCGATGGCTCGCATAAATGAACAGCACACCGGCGAGAAGTCCGACGCTCAGTCCCAGCCATTGCCAGGTGGTCACACCGGCAAACCGAACAATGGCCCAGCCCGGCAGGTTGAGCATCCAGCGGAGCGGGACAAGGCCAACCAATCCGGCGGGCGAGCTCAGCAAGCCTTCGTAGATCGTCTCCGTCTTGCCGGAACTCAATGTCCGAAGGATCTCGTACACCTGCTTTGCGGGGCCGGTTTTGTACGGCAGGTTTGCGACCTCTCGGTAGAACTCCGGAAGCCGATCCATCGATTCGGCCGACACCAGATACTCACCGGCACGTGGTCCGTCCTGGACCCGAACGAAATCGATTTCCGTGCCCGGCAGTCGCCAGCGCTTCGACCCGAGCCGCGCCATCGCTTCGGCGTCGGGAATATCCGCAAACGCCGGGAGTGGAATGCGATCGAGAACTTCCTTGAGCTGTACCAGGCGCTCGAGCGGGATCGTGTCCATGAGCACCGGGGAGACGCCGGATGTATCCAGCGCTCGAAGCGCCTTCGATGCGCGCCGAAGGTTGGCGATCTGCCGCTTGCGCAGGCCGGAGCTCAGGTAGAGCTGATCGGTGTCGGCATATTCCTTGAATATGACCGCCATGCCCGCGTAGGCATCATCGACCGTCTCGATGATCCCCTGCAGGGTCGCTCGCGGGCTCGACGTATCGAGCGGACTGAGCGGACTGGTGTCCGCCGCCCTGGCGGCGTACCAGGGCCCAAGCAGGAGACCGGCCAGGACCATGCACTGCGCCATTCGGATGATGGATTTGCCAGCTACAGTCACCAACGACCTCCCGATGGGCTCATTCGGTGAGCTCCGGTTGTGTGCTGTCTACCCGAGCTACTGTCCGCGCGACCAGGAGAGATACCAATTGTGCAATGCTTTCGAGCGCACGTGTAGCGCGCGGGCAAACCGCGCAGGGATGGAAGTCATATAGAGCATGGGGATGATTCTGCGTCCGGCGTTCGGCGTTGCCGGTGCCTATGTCCTGTGGCGGCTGTTGGCCGGGCTCCTCGCGATCGGTCCCGTGACCGGGACAGCCGAGCGCATCGGCTACGCGTGCGCTGCGCTGCTGCCAGGCGTTCTGGTGCTCGCTCTGATGATCGCGCTGCAGATGCTGGGGCGGGCCTGGAGCCGCGCGGTCGATCCGCTGGCCGGCGTGGACAATCGGTTCCTGCTGGTGAACCAGCGCGCGCTGACCAACACGGTCGAGCAGCTCGCCGTATTCGTGCCGGCGCTGCTGGCCCTCGCGGCCGGGGCACCACCCGAGCAGGTGCCGGGCGTGGTGGCGCTGGGACTTGTGTTCGGCGTGGCGCGACTGGTTTTCTGGGGCGGCTATCTGATGGGACCGCTGCTGCGCGCGCCCGGCATGGCGGCGACCTTCGCCGTCAACGTGTCGACGCTCGCGGCCGCGGTGTGGGTTTGGTTCAGGGCAATCGGGTGAGGCAGAAGTGCTCGGGGTTTCACCCCGAACCCCACCATAGGCGCCGCCTCTGGACTCCGCCAAGGGCGGAGCCCTTGGAACCCGTTACTTGAAGTATCGGATTCCAAAGGCTTCGCCTTTGGTGGGGGTCCAGGGGGCAAAGCCCCCTGGCGGGCATTGCGCACCCACTCCCAACTGGTCGAAGCTGCGCCGCACAGGAGGGAACCGCACATGCACTGGACCGATCGACGTGAACGCTTTCGCGCAGTCCTGGCCGGCGAACGCTGTGTTCATCCGGGCTCGGTATTCGACCCGATCTCGGCGCGCATCGCCGAAGAACTGGGCTTCGAGGTCGGCATGTTCGCCGGCTCCATCGCCTCGTTCACCGTGCTCGGTGCGCCGGATCTGATCGTTCTGACGCTCTCCGAGTTCGCCGAACAGGCATACCGGATCAACCGCGCCGGCAAGCTGCCGCTGCTGGTCGATGCCGACCACGGCTACGGCAATGCGCTCAACGTGATGCGCACGGTGCAGGAGCTGGAAACCGCCGGCGTCGCGGCGATGTGCATCGAGGACACGCTGCTGCCGAAGACCTACGGCGAGAAGCAGCCGAGCCTGATTTCGCTGGAGGAGGGCGTGGGCAAGATGCGCGCGGCAATCGCGGCGCGCGAGGACCCGTCCTTCGTCATCGTCGGCCGCACCAGTGCGGCGGCGATGAACGGAACCGAGGATGTGGTGCGACGCGCCAAGGCATATGAGCAGGCCGGCGTCGATGCGCTGTTCTTCGCCGGCGGCGTGACGAATGAGCAGCTTGATGCCCTTGCCGATGCGGTGAAGTTACCGCTGATGATGGGCGGTGGCGGCGGTGGGCAGGACCGCGAGTACTTGGCGAGCCGCCGCGTGCGGGTTGCGCTGCAGGGGCATCAGCCGTTCTCGGCCGCGGTGCAGGCGGTTTACAACACGCTGAAGGCGCTGCGCGAGGGCACCAGGCCAGGCGATCTGCCGGGCATCGCATCGGCCGACACGATGCGCCGCGTCACGCGTGGTGGGGACTACAAGAGCTGGACGGAGAAGTTCCTCGGGGGTTGAACGGCAGGAGGCACCACAAAGGCGCCACGGCGCGAGGCTGGCACGGGTGCGTGGCCTCGTGTCTTTGTGGTGAAAATCACTGCCCCGGCATCGTGATGCGCCGCCCGACCCCGTCCGGCAGTTTTTTTCCCGCACGCGCGCGCACCATCCCCTGAATCCGCGCGTGCAGCTCCGGCGGAAACGGCGACACCCGACGCAGCGCCATGTCGATGTGCAGCGCTATCAGCTCCTGCGCGGCGACCCGGTGTCCGTCCTCGGCATGGAACATCTCGTGGAAATAGTGCAGCCGCTTGGTGTCTGCGCCCAGCAGATGCCCGACCACGCGCACCCGCTCGCCCAGCCGCACCTCGCGCTCATACAGCGTGTGCGTCTCTGCGGTGAAGGTCGAGTTGCCGGTCGCCTCGCGATAGGCCTGGCCGACCCCGACGACGTCGTAAACAAGGTCGGTCGCCCGATCGAACAGCACGACGTAGTAGGCCAGGTTCATGTGACCGTTGGCATCGATCCATTCGGGTAGGACCTCGCCCTCGAATTGCGGAAAATCCATTGCGCTTCCGTGCATCGCTATCGCACGCCAGCTTGTTGACGAAGCGGCACGGGGTCAAGCACACACGGGACGGCATGCGCTGGGTGCGGGCAAGCGATCTCGAGGTAACCGATGGGCTGCCGCCGCACGAGCGGTGGCGTGCCATGCTCGCCGTCGCCATCGCGGTTGCCATGTCGGTGCTGGTGACCTCGATCGCCAACATCGCGCTGCCGACGATCGCACGCGACATGGGCGCCACGCCGGCCGCCTCGATCTGGGTGGTGAACGCCTATCAGCTTGCGGTAACCGTGACCTTGCTGCCGTTTGCCTCGATGGGCGACATCTATGGTCACCGCCGGGTCTATCTCTGGGGCCTGGTGGTTTACACCGCGGCATCGCTGCTCTGCGCGCTGGCGCCGTCGCTGCCGGTTCTGGTCATCGGGCGCGTGGTGCAGGGCTTCGGTGGCGCCGGCATCATGAGCGTGAACGGCGCGCTGGTGCGCTTCATCTATCCGCGCGCGGCGCTCGGTCGCGGGATCGGTTTCAACGCCTTGGTGGTCGCCGGTTCGTCCGCCGCGGGACCGTCCGTCGCCGCGGCGATCATGTCGGTGCTGTCCTGGCCCTGGCTGTTCGCATTGCAGGTGCCGGCCGGTCTGGTGGCGCTGCTGCTGGCGTACTGCTTCCTGCCGAGGACACCGCTCGCCGGCCATTCGTTCGATCCGCTGAGCGCGGTGCTGAACGCCGTCACGTTCGGCCTGTTCATCACCGCACTCGACGGCATCGGACGCGGCCAGGGGGCTGCGACGGTGCTGGTGGAATTTGCGGTCAGCATCGTCGTCGGCTGGTTCTTCGTGCACCGCCAGTACACGCTGGCCGCGCCGATGCTGCCGGTGGATCTGTTCCGTCGCCCGGTGTTCGCGCTTTCGGTGGCCACCGCGATCTGTGCGCACGCCGCACAGCTCATCGCGTTTGTGACACTGCCGTTTTACTTCCAGTATGTCGGCGGCATGTCGCCGATCGAGATCGGCGTGCTGATCACGCCCTGGCCGGCCGCACTGGTGATCATGGCACCGATTGCCGGGCGCCTGGCGGATCGCTACTCGGCCGGTCTGCTCGGCGGGTTCGGTCTTGCGGTGATGACCGCGGGCCTGCTGCTCGTGCTGTTCATGCCGGAACCGCCCACACGGATCGACGTGGCCTGGCGGCTGGCCGTGTGCGGCATCGGTTTTGGTTTCTTCCAGTCACCGAACAACCGTTTGATGATCGCCAGCGCACCGCGCGATCGTGCCGGCGCGGGCAGCGGCATGCTGTCCACTTCGCGACTGCTCGGCCAGACCACGGGCAGCGCGCTGGTGGCATTGGTGCTGGGGCTGACGCACGGCGGACCCGACGGGGTGGAGTTGGGCACCCGGCTCGCCATCGGCATGGCGGCCGCGTTTGCCGCCATCGCGATGGTGCTGAGCAGCCTGCGCGTGCATCAGCCGCGATCGGTATGACGCGACCTCAGCGGATGATGATCTCGACTCTGCGGTTCTGCGGTTCGCGCACGCCGGGCCCGGTGGGCACCAGCAGGTTGGTGTCACCGAAGCCCTGGACGGTGATCGCGGTCTGCGGGACCCCGTCGCGCACCAACTCCGCCTGGACGGCATGCGCCCGGCGCAACGACAGCGCCTGGTTGTACTGGTGGCTGCCGGAGGTATCGGTATAGCCGTTCACCTCGATGCGCGTGTACTGCACGCTCGTCGAATTCTTTGCCGCTTCCTGGATGACCTGGCGCGCGCGATCAGTCAGCGTCGCCTTGTCCCAATCGAAGAACACCAGGTATGAGCGCGCCGGTGCGGGCGCCGGCGCGGGCGCCGCGGCGGGCGCCACCGGCACGGGTGCGGCGACATTGAAGGCATAGCGCACGCCGAGCAGGAAGCTGTTGTTGTTCTGGTTGCCCAGTTTGATGTCGGCCGGAACCGTGCCGGCGGCGGTGACGGCAGTGCCGGCGAACTGCGACCCGCTCACCGCCTGGGTGAAACGATACTCGCTGGTCACAGAAAGACCTGGCACGCGTGGTATCGGGAACGACAGGCCCGCGATCGCCTGCCAGGCGAAGGCGCCCTGGGTCTGGTTGGTGGCGTAGCTGAACGGAGTGATGGGCGACACCGCCGAGATGTTGTTCAGGTTGGTCCATTGATAGCCTGCGCCGGCGCCGACATACGGATACAGCCAGGGCACGCCGATATCCATGTCGAACATCGCGTTGACCATCGCGCCGTACATCTTGACGTGTCCGCTGGCAGCGGTGGGAAACGGCGTGCCGTTCAGATGGCGCAATCCGTCATTGCGGAAGTCGCCCTCGACCTCGAGCCGCAGCCCGTTGCCGAAGCCGTAGCCAAAACTGCCGACAGCAACCACACCGCCGTCCGCGTTCAACTGCACGTTGCCGGTACCAAACGCCGGGGATTGTGGCGTGGCGTTGACCGTCTGCGGAATGTTGTAGCCCGCGCCTGCGCCGATATAGAGGCCCTGAAACGGTTGTGCATGCGCCGTCAGGGGGATTGCGAGAAGAAGCGGGATCGCCAGCGCTGCGCTACGGAGCGTCATGCCTCGTGTCCTCCTCACGCACGGGACGAAAAGGGGCGCCTCGCGGCGCCCCGATCCGTTGTTATCGTCAGCCGGTCGGCGATCAGCGGATGATGATCTCGACGCGGCGGTTCTGCGGCTCGCGGACGCCCGGTCCGGTCGGCACGAGCAGAACGGTGTCGCCGAAGCCCTTCGCCGTGATGGCGCCGGCGGGAACGCCGTCCTTGATCAGTTCGGCCTTGACCGCGTTGGCGCGGCGGATCGACAGACCCAGGTTGTACTTCGGCGTGCCGGAGGTGTCGGCGTAGCCATTCACCTCGATCCGCGTGTACTGCACCTTGGTCGAGTTGGCCGCCGCTTCCGCGATGATCTGGCGCGCACGATCGGTGAGGTTGTATTTGTCCCAATCGAAGAACACCAGGTAGGAGCGCGTCGGCGCCGGAGCCGGAACGGCTGCAGGAGCCGGCGGCGGCGGCGGCGGCGCGACGCCGAAGTTGTAGCGCAGGCCGATAAGAATTGCATGGTTGTAGCTCGGGCCGAACTTCACCGTGGCCGGAGCCGAGGCGGTCGTCGTGCCTGTCGCGGTGGTGGCGGTGGCGGTGGCGGTGGCGTTGTAAGATCGATCGTTTGAAGTGCCGAGGAAGCGGTACTCGGTTGTGATTGCCAGCCCCGGAACCGCTGTCAAGGGGAAGGCCGCGCCGACGATCGCCTGGTATGCGAAGGTGCCCGTCGTGTCCTGGCCCGAAATATTGACGCCGCCCGGACCGAACGCTGCTGTGGCTCCGGAGCTGGAGGTTGCCGTGAATCCATTCGGGTTGAACGCGTGGAATTTCTCGTCAAATCCGAGCCAACCCACGCCGGCTCCGAGATACGGTACGACCCATGTCGACACGCCGTTGAAGTCGTACAGGACATTGACCATTGCCCCGAAGGACTGCTGTCTCGAGCCGCCTTGGGCACCGCCGCCCGGGCCGATGGTCATGTTCGTGAGGGAGTTGATGTCGTTGTTGCGGTAGTTGCCTTCGATTTCGGCCCGGAACCCGTTGCCGAAGCCCCAACCAACGGAGACCAGGCCCGCGAACCCGGTGTTGGCGTTAATGCTGCCCACGGTGGCGAGCCCGCCGCCGAGCGGGGCGAGGGTGGAAGAGGACAGGTTCTTGATGTCCGTCTTCTGCGTTTCGTTCACACCGACGCCCGCACCGATATACAAACCAGTAACGGGCTGCGCATACATGGACTGCGCATTTGCCGCAAAGGGCAGGGCCACGATCGTGGCGGCCAGAAGTGCACTCCGAAGCTTCATTTGCTCTCTCCTCGTTCTTCCGACGCCAATGGCGCTGCGGGTCTCTACAAGGTGCGCTCTATGCCCTTGCGATCGATTAACCTTACCCAACTGGCGATGGTAACGCGAGGGGGTGCGGAGATTTTTGAGCACAGTGTTGCCGCGATGCAACAGGGCCCACCGCGCCAGGGAAAAGGCGGGCGCGAACCGGCGGAAGAGAGCAGGAGTTCGAACCTACCCGGAGCCGCCGAGCAGCCCCAAACCGGCTTTGAAGGCCGGCCGGCCCACCGGGGCCGCTTCTCTTCCGTCACCGAGTATCGGCCTGGTCGCGAAGCTGGGCAATGAACCCCGGCTCGTCGACCGCCTCCAGGCAGCGGCAGTCCAGCCACAGGCGACCGTCGTGCAACCGGCCGATCACCGGCCGCGGCAGCGAACGCAGCCATGCTGCCAGCGCTTCCAGGTTGCTACCCCCGATTGTGATCGCGTACGACGCCAGCAGGTCCACCGGCAGGGCGCCCGAGCCGATCTGGCTGCGACAGGGCTCCACGACGATCGGCCGATCCGCGCACACCGGGCGCATCGCTGCCGCCAACCGTTCGGCGCCGGCAAGGATCTCCGCCGCCGGCCTTGTGAGCAGCCGCAGGGTCGGCAGCCGCTCGGCCAGGCGTTCCGGGTCGAGGTAGAGCAACAGGACGTGCTCCAGTGCCGCAAGGCGCGCCTTGTCGAGCCGCAGCGCGCGCTTCAGCGGATTGCCGTTCATGCGGTTTATCAATTCCTGGCGGCCGACGATCAACCCGGCCTGCGGTCCGCCCAGCAGCTTGTCCCCCGAGAAGCTGACCACATCGACCCCGGCGGCGAGCGATTCCTGCGGCGTGGGCTCGTGCGGCAGTCCCCAGGCGGCGAGATCCACGAGGCTGCCGCTTCCCAGGTCCTCGATGGCGGGCAGCCCGGCGGCATGGGCGATCGCGGCGAGTTCGGCCGCCGTCACCGCCGCGGTGAAGCCCGCGATGGCGTAGTTCGCCTGATGCACCCGCATCAGCAGCGCGGTCTCTGGTCCGATGGCGGCCCGGAAATCGCGCGCATGGGTGCGGTTGGTGGTGCCCACCTCGCGCAGCACGGCCCCGGCGCGGGCCATGATCTCGGGAATGCGGAACGCGCCGCCGATCTCGATCAACTCGCCGCGCGAGACCGGGACCTCGCGCCCGAACGCAAGGGTGTTCAGGATCAGCAGCACCGCGGCGGCATTGTTGTTCACCACGGTCGCAGCCTCGGCGCCGGTGATCTCGCGCAGCAGGCGGGCGACGTGCTCGTCGCGCTCGCCGCGCCGCCCGGTGGCGAGGTCGAACTCCAGCGTGGTGGCGCCGGCGAGCGCCTCCGCGGCGGCATCGGCGGCCTCGCGCGGCAGCGGCGCGCGGCCGAGGTTGGTGTGCAGCACGGTGCCGGTGAGGTTGAACACCGGCCGCTGCGAGGCGGCGAACCGACGGACCAGCGCATCGGCCGCGGCGTCCAGGATCGCGGCCGGCGGCGCCGGAAACTGCCCGCGCGGCACGGCGGGACGCCACCTCGGCGCGCAACGCGGCCACGGCGGCGGGCCGGCCGAACCGGGCGACCAGCAGTTCGGCCTCGGGCGTGCGCAGCAGCGCATCGAGCGAGGGCAGCGGGCTGGCGGTGCGTGGCATTGCGGGCAATGCTACGGCGCATGAGCACGACATTCGAGATCCCCACCCTGCGCACCGAGCGGCTGGTGCTGCGGGCGTTCCGCGCCGCCGATCTGGATGCGCTCGCCGCAATGGGCGCGAACGCCGAGGTAAGGCGGTTCCTCGGCGGGAACCTGTTGAGCCGGACCGAGTCGTGGGGATTGATGGAGCGCGTTCTCGGCCAGTGGGCGCTGCGCGGGTACGGATTGTTCGCCGTCGAGGCGGACGGGCGCTGCGCCGGCTGGACCGGCATTCTGCACCCGATGGAATGGCCGGAGCCGGAGCTGGCCTATTCGCTCGATCAGCCGTTCTGGGGTCGCGGCCTCGCCAGCGAGGCCGCACGCACCGCGCGCGACTGGGCATTCGCGCAGCTCGGCTTTTCCCGGCTTGCCAGCTTCATCATGCCGAACAACGCGCGCTCGATCCGGGTGGCGGAAAAGCTGGGCGCGGTGCGCGAGGGGATGGTCGGGCTGCGCGAGTTCCAGGCCGAATTGTGGGTACACCGGTCGCCAGGCCACGGGCCGATCGTGTAGAAGGCCGCCATGCCGGCATCGCAAACATTGCTGCGGGACGACGATCCTGCCGCCGGTGCGCACGCTGCACGAGGCGGGCGCGTCGGATTTCCTGCTCACCGCCGACCACGCGGGACGCGCCATCCCGCGCAGCCTGGGACGCCTCGGCCTGCCGGACATCGAGATGGACCGGCACATCGCATGGGACATCGGGATCGCCGGCGTGACCGAACGCCTGTCGGCCGCCCTCGATGCCACTGCGGTATTGCAGACCTATTCGCGGCTGGTGATCGACTGCAATCGCGATCCGTCGGTGGCAAGCTCGATCCCCGAGATCAGCGAGGCAACGGCGATACCTGGCAATCTCGGCCTGTCGCAGGAGGCTCGCGCGGCGCGGCGACAGGCGATTTTCGAGCCGTATCACGCGCGCATCCGTGCCCTGCTGGATGCGCGGGAGGCGGCCGCGCGGCGCACCGTGTTCGTGGCGATGCACAGCTTCACGCCGGTGTTCAAAGGCGAGTCGCGGGCGATGCAGGTCGGCGTGCTCTACAACCGCGATGCGCGGCTGGCGGCGATCATGCTCGATCTGCTGCGGGCTGAGGGCGATCTGGTGGTGGGCGACAACGCGCCCTACGCGGTGAGCGACGTCACCGACTACGGCGTGCCGGTGCATGCCGAAAGGCGCGGGCTGTCGCATGTGGAGATCGAGATCCGGCAGGATCTGATCGCCGAGGAGACGGGCCAGGCAGAATGGGCGGCGCGGTTTGCGCGGCTGCTCCGAGCGGCGGATGCGCGCCTTCGTTCGTGAGGAAGGTTCACCACAAAGACACGAAGACACAAAGCTGCCTTCGTGTCTTCGTGTCTTTGCGGTGAAAGCCTTTTTTGCCGGCCAACCAAACGGATGCCGTCTTTGAATCAGCGCCCGCCGAGCCGCGAAGTTCCGATCGACCCCGCGCACGCGGCGCTGCTGTTCATCGACGTGCAAAATTATACCGCGCGCCAGGACGGCGGCGAATACGCCACGATCTCCCGCGGCGGAACGCGAGGCCCGGTATGGCTGGTTCTTCCGCACGCTGCACGCGACGGCGCTGCCCAACATGCAGCGCCTGCAGGCGGCGTGCCGGCGCGCGAGGATCGAGGTGCTCTATACGGTGATCGAGGCCCTGACCCGCGACGGGCGCGACCTGAGCCTGGACTACAGGATCAGCGGGCTGTTCGTGCCGCGCGGCGCGTGGGATGCGAAGGTGCTGGACGCAATCGCGCCCGCCGATGACGAGATCGTATTGCCGAAAACATCGTCGTCCGTATTCATCTCGACCAACATCGACTATGTGCTGCGCAATCTCGGCGTGAGGTCGCTGATCATCGCCGGAATTCTGACGGATCAGTGCATCGACTCGGCGGTGCGGGACGCCTGCGATCTCGGCTATCTGGTGACGGTGCCGACCGACGCTTGCGCGACCTTGAGCCAGGAGCGGCATGATTGGTCGCTGCGCAACAACCGGGGGTATTGCCGGCAAATGACGACAGACGGCGCTGATCGCGGAGATCGCCGGACTGCACCGGGAGGACGCCACGTGAGCGTCGAGCTGGCACAGCGGCAGGGCTTCACGCGCGCGGAACGACAGGACTTCGCCCGCCGGCGCTTCCTGCTGCCGACGGCACTGCTTGTCAGCGTTTTGCTGCTCTATGCCAATCTGCTGGTCATGTCGCTGGCGTCGCCGACACTGGTCGCAGCGGCGATGACGGTGCCCATCGGCATGGCCATCGGGATGCTGTTCATCATCGGCCACGACGCCTGTCACAACGCCTTCACCGGTTCGACACGACTCAATCGGCTGATCGGACGGCTGTCGTTCCTGCCTGCGCTGCATTCGTTCGCGCTGTGGGACCTGGCGCACAACCGCACGCATCACCGATTCAACAATATCCGCGGCGTTGATTACGTGTGGGAGCCGATGGCTCCGGCAGAGTATCGCCGCGCCGCATGGCTGCGGCGTGTCTGGTACCGGTTCTGCCGGATGCCGGCCGGCGTGGCATTTTACTATCTGGTCCAGATCTGGGCGCTACGGCTTGTCCTGCCGCTGCCGGGCTTCATCGACCGCATGCGCCCAGTCTATGCACTCGACAGTGCGTTGGTGCTGACGTTCCTGCTGCTGCAGCTGTGGTCCGTGGTCGCGATCGGCGAGACACTCGGCAAAGGGCCGTGGGAGAGCGTTCTGGTCGGCGTGGCGGTGCCGTTCCTGGTGTGGAGCGGCTTCATGTCGTTCGTGATCTATCTGCACCACACGCATCCGGCGGTGAAGTGGTATCCGTCGCCGGCCGCATGGACCGCCGACCGCGGCGCGCTGCAAGGCGCGGTGGCAGTGCGCTTTCCCTGGCCGTTCGCGCCGCTGGTGCTGTCCATCATGGAGCACAACGCGCATCACCTGTCGCCGGGTGTGCCGCTCTACAATCTGCCGCGCATGCAGCGGGCGCTGGAGGAGCAGGACAATCTGGTGACGTGGCGGTTCACCTTGCAGGCCTTCGTGCGGGTGTGTCGGCGCTGCAAGCTGTATGACTATGACGCGGGACGATGGGCCTCGTTCGACGGACCCGCTCGGACGCGCGCACAGTCCGGAGCGTGATTCTCCCCTCCACTTGCGGGAGGGGGTTGGGGGGAGGGGTCGCACCATCGCAAGACGTTGCGGTCGGATAAATACCAAATCTGACTTCGTGCCGCGTTACCCCTCCCCTCGACCCTCTCCCGCAAGGGGGAGGGGGAGCACTTTTCTCGCTTTTCGCCAGCCGCACCGTTATCCTGACGCCTATGCCCCTCACCCCGGCTCCACCGGCATGCGCGCAATCCCCAGCCACGCGATCGGCACGCCCGCCTTCTCCGCCGCCTGCTCGCCCGGCAGCGACGCGTCCCAGTCCATCGCCACGAACCGCCGCGCCGTCACCGCCGCCGCCGCGTCCGAGATCAGCCACAGCAGCGGCGGCACCATGATCTCCGGCTGCAGCATCCGCGCGCGATCGCCGGCTTCGTCGCCGACGATGCCGGTGTTGGTGACGCCGCCCGGCACCAGCACGTTCGAGGTGACGCCCGTGCCCTTCAGGTCCGCCGCCAGCACCGCCATCGCCGCCTCGGCCGCCGCCTTGCTGGCGCCGTACAGCAGGTAGCCCTCGCGCACCATCGTGCCGAGGCTGGTGGTGACGGTGATGACGCGCCCCTGCCCCGCCCGCAGCATGTGCGGCACCACCGCGCGCGCCATCATGATCGGGGCGGTCGCGTTCACCGTGAGGAAGCGCTGCCAGTGCTCCGGCGTGATCTCCCAGAAGCGCAGCGGATTGCGCCGCTGGTCCGCCTTGATCGAGGCCTGGCCGATGCCGGCGTTGTTCACCAGCACGTCGATCTTGCCGAAGCGGCTGAGCACGTTGGCCACGATCGCATCGAAAGCTTTCGCCGCGCGCCAGATCGGCGGGAAGCGCCAGCATGGTGCCCGCCTTGCCCTGCACGATCGCACCGAGCGCCGCGAGTCCCGCCTCGTCGCGGTCCACCGCGGCCACATCGATGCCGGCATCCAGCAGGCCCAGCGTCATCGCGCGCCCGATGCCGCTTGCCGCACCCGTCACGATGGCGGTTTTCCGGTCTGCTGCCATTGGCGTGTCCTCCGTCGCGGCTGGCTCGCCCGGGCTTCGGTATTGGAGCCGACGTGGGGCAGCCGCGGCGTTATTTCAGGACAGCGAGGCCGGCGAGTTCACACGCATAGGCCGTGAGCAGCACGGCCAGGATGCCCCACATGTAGGTCTTGCCTGGCTTCTCGGCGAGTTCGGCCTTGGTCGCGAGATGCGGCAGCGTCGCGGCGAGCATGGCTTCGATCCGTATGGTCGTCGCCTCAAGCCTGCCCACCGCGGATTTGACCTCGCGCATGTCTTCTTCGAGGCGTGAAATTCGCGCTTCCATGCCACGATCGTAAGGGCCGCCATCGTGTCCTGCAACCGGTGTATCGGGCATCGCTCGCCACCTCCGATGCGGAAAGATGCAGGTGTGGCGCTCAGAAATTACGATGAGGCGCACGCGATTGGATGTCAGACGGGACCTGCCGGTGCAGTTGGCTGCGGCAGCCAGACGCTGACCGTGGTGCCGATGCCCTCCTCGCTCTCGATCAGCATCTGCCCGCGATGGCGGTTCACCACGTGCTTGACGATGGCAAGCCCCAGCCCGGTGCCGCCCGCTGCGCGCGAACGACCGGTGTCGACGCGATAGAACCGCTCGGTCAGCCGCGGCAGATGCGCGCGCGGAATGCCGGCTCCCTGATCGGCAACGGCGATCACCACGCCAGGCCGCGCCGGCCATCCGCGGGTCGGGTCGGCGGACCCGCCTGGCGGTGCCGCGGCAACATCGAGCCGCACGGTGCCGCCCTCCCGGCCGTATTTCACCGCGTTGTCCAGCAGGTTCTGCACCACCTGCGCCAACTGGTCCGCGTCGCCGACGACAGCCGGCACGTCCGGCGGGATCCGCATCTCGAGCGACACCGCGCGCTGCTTCAGGCGCGGCTCGAATCCCGCTGCCAGGCGCGCCAGCAGTTCCGCCAGATCGACGGTGGCCGATGGCACCTGATGCTCGATCAGCTCGATCCGCGACAGGCTCAGCAGATCGTCGATCAGCCGGTTCATCCGCGCCGCCTGCTCGCCCATGATGCCGAGGAAGCGTCGTTGCGCCGGCGGATCGTCCGCCGCCGGGCCGAGCAGCGTCTCGATGAAGCCGATCAGCGACGTGAGCGGCGTGCGCAGTTCGTGGCTCACATTGGCGACGAAATCGGCGCGCGTGCGCTCCACCGCCCGCTCGCGCGAGCGATCCGACAGGACCACCACCGCCTGGCCGCCATCCGCCATCGGCGGGTCCATCGGCACCACCGCCGCATGCACCTCGCGCGGCACCGGCACCGGCAGGGTCACCTCGGCGGTCTCCGTCGCGCCGGAGGCAAACGCGCGATCGATCGCGGCGCGCAGGTCCGGATGGCGCAGCACCGCCGGCATGTCGGCGCCGAACGCCGTCCGGGCCGCCGAATTGGCACGCCGCACGCTGCGATCGGCCGCCAGCACGATGATCGGATCGGGCAGCCGCTCCACGACGGTGCCGTCGGCGCGACGGAACTGCTCGACCAGCGCCGTCCGCGCCGCCACCCGCCGCGCCAGCCGCTCGGCGGCGCGCCCGAGCCGCTGCGCGCCGGGCAGGACAGGCTCGCGCACAGGCTCCGATCGGCTCGTCGGCGCCAACCTGCCGCAGCGTCTCGGCCAGCACGTCGAGATCGCGCGACCACAACAGTGCCAGCGCCAGTGCCGCCAACAGCGTGACCGCGCTCGCCAGCAAGGCCGGCGCGACAGGCGCATGCCCGATCAATGCCAGCAGCAGCAGTGCCGCCACCGGGACCCCGGCGATCGCCGCCACCGCCCCGAGCACACGCATCGCGCGCCGCTACAGGCAGAGTGGGGGACGCGGCCCCCGGAGCCTACGTCGCCGGCTCCGCACGTTGGTGCCGGGCGCGGACGCCGCGCTCGATCGCCGTCGCGACGAGCGGGTCGAGGTGGAGTTCGATGC
Source organism: uncultured Alphaproteobacteria bacterium (assembly GCA_963739725.1). GTDB lineage: Bacteria > Pseudomonadota > Alphaproteobacteria > Acetobacterales > Acetobacteraceae > JAMXLO01. The sequence goes on from CAVUBS010000001.1 coordinate 235,181, forward strand.
GGACGAATTCCAGCATCTCGAGTGTCCGCTGTTGCGTGACCGGATTGGCGGCGACCACTTCGCAGGCCAGGGCGTAGGCGGTCTCGCGCAGGCGCGGCTCGAGTGCGCTGCGCATCAGCCGGGCGGCCTGCTGCAGCCCGTCCTCCTCGTTCAGCAGATGCACTGCGGCGTCGGTGACGATGCGGAATTGTTCGGTGGTGAAGTCGCGAAACACCGGCAGCGTCTGCACCTGACCGGCCATCACGCCGATCTCGCGATCCGACATCCCGCCATCCGCCGCGGACACCAGGACCATGGTGAGGGCCAGTGCCTCGGGCGCTTCCAGGGTATCGCGCGAACGCATTGCGGAACTCCGTGCTTCAGCGGCGGACCCTGATGGAACTGCCCCGCAGATCAAGGAGCCAGATCAAGCGGGCAGCGGCGCGCCGAGGAATTCGCGCGTCTGCCGCACCGCTTCGGCCAGGCCGACGCGGCGGACCGCGACGCCGGCCGGGAAGGCGGACAGCAGGCGCGAGGGGGTCCGGCGATCCAGCAGCACGAACACGCCGCGGTCGGTGGCGCGGCGGATCAGCCGGCCGAACGCCTGGCGCAGGCGCAGGCGCGCGATCCGGTCGTCATAGGCTTTCGGATTGCCCTCGGCGAGATGGATGCGGCGTTCCCGATGCAGAATGTCGGGACGTGCCCAGGGAACTTTCTCGAATACCACGAGGCGGAGTGCGCGGCCGGGCACGTCGACCCCGTCGCGCATCGCGTCGGTGCCGAGCAGGCAGCTTTCCTCCTCGGTGCGGAATATGTCGACCAGGGTGGCATTGCCCATGGCGTCGACATGCTGGGCGTAGAGCGGGATGCCGGCCGCCTCCAGCTCCGGGGCGATGCGCGCGTGGACGGCCTGCAGCCGGCGGATGGCGGTGAACAGCCCGAGCGCGCCGCCGCCCGCCGCGATGAACAATGCGCGATAGGCCGCGGCGAGTTGCGGGATGTCGCCGGTGCCGACGTCCGTGACGATGAAGGCGCGGGTCTGGGTCGCGTAGTCGAACGGACTGGCGACGGCGGCGCGGATCGCCGGCGAAGGCAGATGCGGGGCACCCACGCGTGCTTCGGCCGAGGCCCAGGCGGTTTCCGGATCGGCGTCGCCCGAATCGCGCAAAGTCGCCGAGGTGACCAGCAGGCCCTGCGCAGGTGCGACGAGGGTCGCGGCGAACGGGATGGTCGGGTCGAGCCAGTGACGGTGCAGGCCGACGTCGACGTCCCGCGCGCCGTCGGATGCACGCTGGACATGGAGGTACAGGATATGGCTGGGCCGGGCCCCATCCCCGGGCTCGGGTCGCGGCTCGCTCAGGGCGCGCAGCATGCCCTGCCAGGCGGACAGCGGGTTCAGCGCGCGCCGATTGAGCGACCGCCCGGCGGCCTCGATGCGATTGCGCGTCGCCGCGTCCATGTCGTCCGCCTCCTCGTCCAGGCGCGCGAGCAGGCGTTCGCGCAGCGTGCCGAGCGGTTCGGCGATGCGCGCCATCGCGCGGGCAAGCCGATCGGCGGCATCGTCGACGCCGGGGCCGGTCGGGAAGACGTCGCATTCCAGCGCGCCGTAGGTCGCCTCGGGAACGCCGCCGATGCGGGCGAACACCTGATGGCGGATCAGGCGCAGCAAGGCCTCGGTCGGGTTCGGTCTGCCGGTGTCCTGCCTGCCCGGGTCCTGCCCGCCCGGATCCGGGGGTTGGTTCGCAAGACGGCTGGACCAGCCGGGTGCCGGCAGTGCACGGGCCGCCTGCAATGCCGCCTCCAGCGGCGCCTCCAGCATCGGGCGCGCGGCGACCAGTTCCTCGATCCGCCGCTTCAGACCGCGGGCGCGCGACCGGCCCCCCTCGGCGCCGAGCAGCCAGCGGCGCAGTTCCGCGGTCTCCATCCCGGACAGTTCGGCGGAGAACGCGCCGTCCGCCGCGTCGAACACGTGGTGGCCTTCGTCGAACACGTAGCGGGTCGGCACCGTGCTGTCGTCGAGCCCGCCCCATGCGGCCTGGGTCATCACCAGGGCGTGGTTGGCCACCACAAGCTGCGCGCCGCGCGCCCGGCGGATCGTGTGCTCGACGAAGCAGCGCCGCCAGTGCGGGCAGGCGGCGTGGATGCATTCGCCGCGGCGGTCCGCCAGGCCGAGGATGGTGGCCGCGCCGAACAGTTCGCCGAGCCAGCCGGGCAGGTCGCCGCCCTGGATGTCGCCATCGGCCGTGACCATCGCCCAGCGGGAAATCAGGCCAAGCGGAATGACCGACGCCGGCGCCAGCCCGGAGGTCGCAGGCGCGAGCGCGTCCTCCAGGTTGAGCAGACAGAGATAGTTCTCCCGGCCCTTGCGCACCACGACGCGCTTGTGCCGTTCCGCCGGGTCGGGGAACAGGCGGGCCAGTTCCGCATCGATCTGGCGCTGCAGGTGGCGGGTGAAGGTGCTGATCCACACGCTGCCGTGGTTCTTCTCGGCCCACACGCTGGCCGGCGCGAGGTAGCCGAGCGTCTTGCCCGTCCCGGTGCCGGCCTCGGCCAGCACGAGATGCGGATCACCGCGGGTTTCACGGGGCGCGAAGGCAGCGGCGGCGGCGCCGGCATAGTCGGCCTGGCCGGGCCGCTGCTCCGCGTCGGGTCCGAGCATGGCGGCGAGCCGCGAGCGCGCCTCGGTTTCCGCCACCGGATGGGCGGACGGCGGCGGCAGCGGCGCGGTGTCCTCCCATTCCGGCAGGCGCTTCCACACGCGCAGCGCCTCGTTCGACGGCGCCGCATCGGGCCGGCCGAGGGCAGCGGTGACGAACGGCGCCCACCCCCAGCCCGCCTGGCCCATGCGCGCTGCCAGACCCGCGGCGTCGCGGTTCAGGGCGATGTCGCGGCCGAGCGCGAGCCGGTGGAGCAATGCCGCGGCAAGTTCCGGCAGCAGCGCCGCCTCGGCTTCCAGGCCGCCGGTGGGCGGGTCGAAATCCAGCATCAGGGCGAGCCCGCGCGGTGTCGGCGCGGCCGGACGGGCAGGCAATGCGAAGGCGAACAGCTCCAGCAGGTCGAAAGCCGGGGTGCCGCGGAGGCCAAGCCGGCGGAATGTCGCCGGCGCATGAACCAGCATCGGCGGCGGCAGGGCACGCAGGCGGGCGGCGGCCTCGGCGGCGGGCAGCAGCAGCAGTTCGCCGTCGGCCGTGAAGATGGCGGCGCGGCCGTGGCCGGCGACGACGGCAGGCGCGTCGGGCAGGGCAATTCGCGCCATGGCTGTCAGCTGGCTGAGGTCACGGCGGATTCCCTAGACGCAATCGTCCCGCAGCGCCATCGCTCCCGGCCGCGCAACCACGAGTAGGTGAGCGCAGGAATTCTTGCTCGGCTCGGGCGTCCGGGTCTATGGGCACTATCGGGAGGGACGCTTGACATGAGCAACATCCTACGGAGCGCTATCCTGGCCGCGGGCTGCCTGCTGACCCTGGCCGCCTGCACCACGCCGAACGCAGCCGATGCCGGGACGCAGAAGGCGCAATCAAGTCCGGTCTATTTCAGCTCGCCGGGCGGCGGCGGGGGAGGCGGCGGCGGAGGCGGCAGCGGGTACTGATGCGATGTCGGCCGCCGTGCGGTCCGCGCTGCTCGTCGTGATCCTGGCATTCGCCGGCTGCACCGGCGCGAACACACCTGCACCGCAGAGCCGCCCGTATGTGATGCCATTCGGCAACGACGGCGGCGGCGGTTCCGGCGGCGGCGGGGGTGGGGGCGGCGGAATGATGTAACGCCTGACATTGCCGCGTATTCACGGATAAACCGACCCGCCGCGATTGACCGGGCACAAGACCGATTTCTAGCTTTCGGCGTATGGCTGAAACATTTCGCAACAGCGCGACGCCAATTCCCAAAATCTGGCCATTCGAGGAGGCGGCGAAGGTCGCCCGGCGGCTTGCGGCGTCCGGCAAGGACCATGCGCTGTTCGAAACCGGCTACGGCCCCTCCGGTCTGCCGCATATCGGCACGTTCGGCGAAGTGGCGCGCACGTCGTGGGTCTGCCACGCGTTCACCACCCTGACCGGCCTGAAATCGCGGCTGATCGCGTTCAGCGACGACATGGACGGGCTGCGCAAGGTGCCGGAGAACGTGCCGAACCGCGATCTGCTGACGCCGTACCTGGGAAAGCCGCTGACCCGCATTCCCGATCCGTTCGGCTCGCATGACAGCTTCGGCGCACACAACAACGCCCGGCTGCGGGCCTTCCTCGATTCATTCGGATTCGACTATGAATTCGCCTCCTCCACGGACTACTATGCCGCCGGCCGGTTCGATGCCGCGCTGATCCGCGTGCTGGAGTGCTACGACGAGGTGATGGCGGTGATCCTGCCGACGCTGGGGCCGGACCGCCGCGCAACATATTCGCCGATCCTGCCGATCCATCCGCGCACCGGGCGCGTTATGCAGGTGCCGATGGAAAGCCGCGACCCCGTGGCGGGCACCGTCGTCTGGCGTGATCCGGACAGCGGCGAGGCGTTCGAGACGTCGGTGAAGGGCGGCGCCGCCAAGCTGCAGTGGAAGGCCGATTGGGCGATGCGCTGGTATGCACTCGATGTCGATTACGAAATGTCAGGAAAAGATCTGATAGAACTCCGTGCGGCTGTCGGCACGCATCTGCCGCATCCTGGGCAATCCGCCGCCGGAGACGTTGACCTATGAGCTTTTTCTCGATGAGCACGCGCAGAAGATCAGCAAGTCGCGCGGCAACGGCCTCTCGGTCGAGGAGTGGCTGCGCTACGCCCCGCGGGAGAGCCTGTCGCAGTTCATGTTCAACGCGCCGCAGCGCGCCAAGCGACTGCATTTCGATGTGATCCCGCGCGCGGTGGACGAGTACCTGGCCAATGCCGCGCGCCTCGGTGCGCAGCCGCCGGACGAGCAGCCGCTCAATCCGGCCTGGCACATCCACGGCGGCCGTCTGCCGAACCACGGCGGCAGCCCGGTGTCGTTCGGCATGCTGCTGAACCTTGCCTCGGTGGTGAACGCCGATACGCCCGCCATGCTGTGGGGCTTCATCCGCCGCTACAGCCCGGACGCGACACCAGAGACCATGCCGTTCCTCGACAAGCTGGTGGATCACGCGATCGCCTATTACCGCGACTTCGTCCGCCCGCAGAAGCGCTACCGGCATCCGACGGAGCTCGAACGCGCCGCACTGACCGACCTCGCGGAGACGCTGAAGGGCATGGACCGCGGCGCGGACGCCGAAGCGATCCAGACCATCGTTTATGAGGTCGGCAAGCGGCACAGCTTTCCGGAGCTGCGCGCCTGGTTCGGCTGCCTGTACCAGGTGCTGCTCGGCCAGCAGGAAGGCCCGCGCTTCGGCGGCTTCATCGCGCTGTATGGCATCGACGAGACGGTTGCGCTGATCGAGTCAGCGCTCGCGCGCCCGGCGGACGCCAGCCTGAACGCAATGCTGAACCAGCGCACACGCGGCATCCTGAGAACCGGTCTGCGCAACCTGCCGGCGGTGCTGGGCGTGCTGCTGCTGATCGGCGCGCTGTACGTCGTGCAGAAGGAATTCCGCCACCTCAAGCTGCACGACATCGAGGCCGCGCTGAGCGAAATCCCGGCGCGCGCGCTGGTGATCTCGTTCGTCTGGACGGTGCTGTCCTACGGCGTGCTGACGCTGTACGACCGGCTGGGCACCATCTATGCCGGGCACAAGGTTTCCTACGGCCGCGTCGCGTTCGCCTCGTTCTGTGCCTATGCGCTGTCGCACAATCTGGGGTTTGCCGCGGTGTCGGGCGCGGCGGTGCGCTACCGGCTGTATGCGCACTGGGGACTGACGCCGATCCAGATCGCCAAGACGGTGGCGTTCTGCAGCCTGACGTTCGGCCTCGGCGGCATGGTGCTCGGCGGGGCGATCCTGTTCATCGAGCCGACGGCGGTGCCGTTCTTCGGCCAGCACGTGCACGCCTCCGCAATGTATGCGGTCGGCGCGCTGCTGTGGGCGATCGTGATCGGCTACGTCACGCTGTCGCGCATCCTCGGCAACGTGTGTCTGTTCGGGCACCAGATCAGCCTGCCCGGCTGGCGGATGGCGATCCTGCAGGTGCTGCTGGCGACCGTCGACGTCGCGATCACCGCGTCCATCTTCTACGCCCTGTTGCCGACGTCACCGCATCTGACCTGGCCGATCTTCCTCGGCGTCTATGTCGCCTCCTATACCGCGGGGCTGGCAGCCAATCTGCCCGGCGGCATCGGCGTGTTCGACACCGCCATCCTGCTCGGGCTGCAGCCCTACGTCAGCGCGCCGCACATCGTCGGCGCGATCGTGGTGTTCCGGCTGTATTACTACATCATCCCGCTGTTCCTGGCCGGCTTCCTGTTCACCGGCAACGAGATCCTGCTGCGTGGCGGGGTCATGCTGCGACGGGTGGAGCGGCTCGGCGCGATGCAGGCGCTGGCGCGCTGGAGCGAGCCGGACTTCGCCGTGGCCAGTGCCACCGGCCTGGTTGCCCTGGGCGGCGTGATGCTGCTCTGCCTGGGTATCCTGGCGCCGCAGCCGGACTTCTCCTGGATCGACCCGGACTTTGCCGAGATCGCCAATCAGGCGGGCCAGTTCGTGCCGTCGCTGATCGGCGCCGGCCTGATCGTGCTGGCGATCGGCCTGTCGCACCGGGTGAACCTGGCCTGGGGTTCGACGATCTTCCTGCTGGTCGTCGGCGCGGCCTTCACCGCCACGCAGGGCGAACGGCTGTGGATCGCCGGCGTGCTGGTGGTGATCGTCATGCTGGTGGCGCCGCTGCGCAGCTGCTTCTACCGCCATGCCAACCTGCTGAGCGGGCCGCTCCAGCCGTCGAGTGCGGTGTCGCTGTTCGCCCTGGTGATCTGCATCCTTGCGCTGGCCGGCACCCGCCCGCGCGTGCACCTGCTGGCGAACAACGCCTGGTGGGCGGTGGTGATGTCGCACGAGCTGCCGAATTCGCTGCGTTTGACGGTGGCGCTCGCCGTGGCGCTGGCGTTGATCGCGATCTGGCGGCTGCTGCGCCCCGGCAAGGTCCGGTGGCTGGCCTGGGACGCGGCGGCGAGGCAGCGGCTGGCGCTGCTCGGCGCGACGATCCCGCCGGCGCGGGCCGACGGCCTCGTGCTGGGCGAGGCGGAGCGTGCCGGCATTCCGTTCCGGCGCTGCGGGCGGGTGCTGCTCGGCCTCGGCGATCCGATGGGTGCGGAAAACGACCGGGTCTCGGCGATCTGGCGGCTGCGCGATCTGGCGCGGCAGGAGGGGCTGACCCCGGCGTTCTGGCGCGCCGGGCCGGGGCTGCTGAAGGTCTACGGCGATCTGGGGCTGACCGCACTGGCGCTGGGTCCGGACGGGCTGCCGCTGCCGGAATCGCCGGACGAGACGCCGGAGGCGCGGCAGTATCTGGTCTGCGTCGCCGAGCGCGATCTGTCGGCGCTGCTGCCGATGTTGCCGCAGCTGGCGAACAACCTGGAGATCACGGTTCCGGTCGCGGCGTAGGCGGCGTACCCGTTGGTCGGGACACGGATGACGCCGGGTCCTCCCCCTCCCCCCAACCCCCTCCCGCAAGGGGAGGGGGAGAGTGGCTCTACGGCCGACGCTCCTCACGATGCCGTTTCGCACTGGCAGACTGCGCTACGCTGATTTGCCCGGCGATTCGCGCAACGGCGCACAATCCGGGTGAAGGCGCCGAGGTACCTTGATGCTGACCGATCTGTTTGCTGCTCTGGCGGCACTGTCCACTGCCGCGGCCATCGCCGCGCTGTTCGTCGTGCTGCGCCAGGCCGCCATGCTGCACCGCCTGCGCCTGCTGGCCGAGCAGGGACTGGCCGGAACGCGCGCGAGGCGGAGACCACGCGCGCGGCGCTCTCGCGCGAGCAGGGTCAGCAGCGCCAGGAGATCGGCGGCCATTTCGAGACCATTCGCGCAATGCTGGAAAGCAAACTCCGCGAAATGCGCGACGGCAACGAGACAAAGCTCGCGGAAATCCAGAAGACGGTGAACGAACAGCTCCACGCCGCGGTGGAGAAGCAGATGAACGAAAGCTTCAACCGGGTGATCGACCAGTTCGCCGCGGTGCAGAAGGCGATGGGCGACGTGCAGGCGGTCACCGCGCAGATCGGCGACATCAAGCGGCTGTTCTCCAACGTGAAGACGCGCGGCGGCTGGGGCGAGACGCAGGTGCGCGCGATGCTCGACGACATCCTGCCGCCCGGCGAGTACCTGACCAACTGCAAGGTTCGCCCCGACAGCAACGACGTGGTGGAATTCGCCGTGCGCATGCCGATGAAGGGCGAGGACCGGCCGCTGCTGCCGATCGATGCGAAGTTCCCGGTCGAGGACTACGAACGGCTGCTGGCCGCATCGGATGCCGGCGATGCCGATGCGGAGCGCGGTGCTACCCGCATGCTGGAACGGCGCGTGCGCGACGAGGCGAAGAAGATCGCGTCGAAGTACATCAACCCGCCGGTCACGGTGGAATTTGCCGTGCTCTATCTGCCGACCGACGCGCTGTATGCCGAGGTGGCGCGCATTCCGGGATTGGTGGACGACATCGGCCGAGACTCCCGCGTGCTGGTGATGGGGCCGAGCCTGTTTCCGGCGCTGCTGCGCACGATCCACCTCGGGTTCGTGACGCTGGCGCTGGAGCAGAAGGCGGACCAGATCCGCGACCTGCTGGGTGCGACGCGCACCGAGATGCTGAAGATGGACGACGTGCTGGAGCGGCTGGCCAAGCAGGCCGGCGCGTTCAGCAACACGATCGAGACCGCGCGCCGGCGAACCCGTGCAGTGGGGCGGCGCCTGCGCGGCGTCGAGGCGATCGAGGCCGGGCAAGCCGAGCAGCTGCTGGAACTGGAACCCGATACCAGCCCCTCCGGCTAGCGAAATCAGGACAGCTTGCGCAGCTCGATCCGGCGGCTCGCCGCCAAGGCGCGGATTTCGAAGTGATCGGCCTGGACGACATCGAGCACATTGCGCGGGCGGTGAGCGACAATGTTCACGCCGCCTGCATGACGCACGCTGTCGTAAAGCACACCCGCACCGCCCTCTGCCCGTATCCGCTCGCCCATTGTCCGCGACGCCGCATAGCTGTCGGCGGCGTAAACGTCGGAAAGCTCCGCCTGGCGTCCGCGGATATCGAGATAGTCGCCGGTCAGTCGCGCCGAGTATTGCCGGAACTGACGCTGCATGCCGTCGATGCCGCGCGCGAAGGCCTCGCGTCGCATGTGATGCGCGACCTCGACTGCCGCCGTGATCAATGCGGCCGACGCGTACCAGGCGCCGAGATCGGGTCCGTTGAAGCGTCCTCCGGTGGGGCTGACGTGCAGGAAGGCGGCCATGACGATGCTGGCGTTGGGTCGCCCATACACCCACTCGGCCTGCGGCAGACGCGCGATCCGATCGGCGACGAGGCGATCGTTGGTCCAGCCCGCCAGCTCCATCACCGGCTCGAGGTCCGCGGCCGTGGCGACGGTATCGAACAGGCCGATCGGCGGGAACCGCGAGGGGATCAGGCGGCAGGTCGGCTGCGGGGACGCCGTGTAGGTCTCGGTCACGAGGCCACGATGTCAGAATCGGTGTAGGGCGTGAATGCGGCATCCAGCGCGTTCGGTTCCATGTAGCGGCCGCTGCGGGCCGCATCGAGGAAGCGACGCACGGTCAGCAGGCCATCCTGCGTGCCGCTGACGACGAGGTCCAAGGGCGGATGACGCCCGAACACGGTCGCACCGTGCGGCGCGCGCAGCCATTCCATCCCTTCGTGCTCGGTCCCGAAGAGGATGCCCAGCGCCTGGTGGATGCCCAGAACGGCGGAGATGCGATGCAGGGTATCGACCGCAAGCGTGATCTCGCCATGTTCGCGAACCGTCTTCACCCAGTTGTGGTAGGTCGACCGTGACGGCAGGCCGAGCACGAGCCGCCGCTGCTCCTCGGTCAGACCCCATAGCTCGGCGATGGCGAGGAACGTGCGCAGCCCCGGCCCGCTGAGGCGCCGGCGGTTGGTCGGCGTGAACCGCGCGGCATCCACGCGGTCCGGCCCGGTCGCGGCCGCGCGTTTGAGTCCCCGGCGTGGCGCCATCGTCATCGCCCTCATGTCCATAAATGGACATTGTCCATCGACGGGCATGGATCAAGGGCAGAATCGAGGAATATCAACGGTCCAGACCAAGGCTTTGCTGGTACCGCTCGGCCACGGTCTAAAATAGGGGCCTTGCGAATCGCGCGCGCAGGGTAGGCCATGCAGCCTTGGACAATGGCGCGTGCGGTTCGATCCCGTGCAGCGTTGGTCTCCGGCCGGGAGAACAGTATTTGACGGACAACCTTACCCGCGGGCGAGACATTGGCGAGCAGCTCACCCTCGATACGGGCGATCCGCGGCCGTCCGACCCGGCGTCGGCGCAGTCCGATGCGCGTTTCTGGGTCGCTCGCGTGCAGGATGCCCTGGTGCAGCGGTTGCGCAGCGCGCTCGATATTGCCGAGGACGCGGTTCGTGCCTGCCCGGGCGACTTCGAGGTGCTGCTGCTGGCGGCGCTCGCGGCGTTGGCTGTCGGTCAACCGTTGCGCGCGCACGCGTTCCTCAAACGCCACCAGAAGCGCTTCGTGCCCAGGCAGGCCGGCCAGTCTGCTGACTCGCACTGGCACTGGCGCAGCAACGGCAATTCACCCGCGCCTGGGCGATGCTGCGCACGGACGGGATCGACACCTTCCCGCTCGCGACCCGCTGGTTCGTCGGCCGCGGGCGTCATGCTGCACTGGCTGCGCGACCGGCTGCTGGAGATCCGCATCGAGCAGGCCCGCACCGGGGCGCCGCGCTGCGACGCGCCGCCGCCGCCGCGTCCGCCGGTGAAATCGCCGGCGCCGCGCCCGCAGCGGGCCAAGCGTCGCGTCGGTGGCGCTTGCGGCGGCGGTGCCCGATCTGCCGCGGCTGGACGCGAGCTTCAACGTGCAGGTCGAGATCGCCAACCCGCAGGCGATCGTGCTCGACGGCGCGGCGACGGACACGGGCTGGTTCAGGCTGCGCAGCGAGCTGATCCGCCTCAGCCTGTTCGAGGGTTTCGACGAACTGCTCTGCGTGCCGGCGCTGCGCGGGGTCGAGACCCACTGGTACCAGGTCGAGACGGTGCGCAAGGTGCTGAAGCAGTACCGCGGCCGCGTGCTGCTGGCCGACGAGGTCGGGCTCGGCAAGACGGTCGAAGCCGGCATGGTGCTGAAGGAATACGCGCTGCGCGGCATGGCCGAGCGCGTCCTGATCCTCGACGCCGGCCTCGCTGGTCGGGCAGTGGCGCGACGAGATGGACAGCAAGTTCGGCATCGACTTCGCCACCAGCCATGACCCGCTGCTGCGCACCGATCCGGCGCGCTTCTGGGCGCAGCCACGGGTGATCGCCTCGATCGCCGCGGCGCGCCGCAAGGAGCATGCCGAGCTGCTCGCCGGCATGAGCTACGACGTGGTCGTGGTCGACGAGGCGCACCACCTGCGCGATCAGTCGAGCGCCAGCTACCGGCTGGTGAACAGCCTGCAGAAGCGCTTCCTGCTGCTGCTGTCGGCGACGCCGGTGCAGAACAGCCTGCTGGAACTGTACAACCTGCTGACCCTGCTCAAGCCGGGCATCTTCAAGACCCAGAAGGAGTTCCGCTCGGTCTACATGGTGCCCGGCAAGCCGCGCGAACCGGCGAACCGCGAGCGGCTGCGCGACCTGATGCGCGGCGCGATGGTGCGCAACACGCGCGCGCTTGCGGCGCTGCGCCTGCCGCGGCGACACGCCTCGACGATGCGCGCCGCAGCCCGACGAGGACGAGGCGGGTTGCTATCGCGACCTGTCGGCACTGGCGCGCGAGGTGGCGACCGGCGCGCAGCACCGCATGGCGGTGCAGCATCTGCTGGCCGCGGCGGGTTCGTCGCCGGCTGCGGCGGCTGCGGCGGTGGCGCGCTTCGTCGCGCGCCATCCCGGACGATGCGCGGTGGGCTGCGCTGCTCGAGCGCTACCGTGCCGGTGCCATCGGTGCGAAGCAGGCCGCGCTGCTGAAGCTGCTCGCGCAGAATCCGGCCGAGAAGAAGATGGTGTTCGTCCACCATCGCGATTCCATGACGCATCTGGCGGATCTGCTGCGCCGGCAGGGCACCGCCTTCGCGCTGTTCGACGGCGGCATGTCGGGCCCCGCCAAGGACGCGGCGGTCGACGCGTTCCGCGACGAGGTGCCGGTGCTGCTGTGCAGCGAGTCCGGCGGCGAGGGACGCAACCTGCAATTCTGCAACACGCTGATCAACTTCGACATCCCGTGGAATCCCGATGGCGATCGAGCAGCGCATCGGCCGCATCGACCGGATCGGCCAGACGCGCGAGGTGTTCGTGTTCAACCTGGTGACGACCGGAACGATCGAGGACGAGGTGCTGCGCATCCTCGACGAGAAGATCAACATGTTCGAACTGGTGGTGGGCGAGGTCGGCGCGATCCTCGGCGAATTCGAAGACCAGCACGATTTCTCGACGCTGGTGCTGGATGCCTGGCTGCGGACGTCGGAGGAGGCGCGCTCCACGGCGTTCGCGGAACTGGAAGGACAGCTGGTCGCGGCCAGGCAGCAGTACGACGGCGCGAAGGCGCTGGACGACGCGCTGTTCGGGAACGAGCTCGATGCCGCCTGAGATGGGCCGCATGCAGCGCTTCGTCGCCGACCTGCTGACGCAGCAGGGCGCGCTGGTCGAGCTCATCGAGCCTGAAGGGCTGGAGGTGCTGGCGTCGCCGCCCGTGCAGCAGGCGCTCGGCGTGAACGAGTTGTTCCGGCTCGGCTTCGGCGCGACGCTGCCCGCCGGTGCGGAGCGCGTGGGGATCGAGAGCGACTGGCTCGACCGGTTCGGCCGGTCTGCTCGGCGAACACGGTCGTTGCGCGCGCCGCGTGCTGCGTCCGGATGACCGCGCGCCGTCGGATCCGCAACGCGTGCTGGAGCACGCGCTGGTGCTGGACAATGCGACGTTCCGGCTGCTCGACGTGATGCCGGCCTGGACCCGCTATGTCGTGCTCGATTTCCGCTATCTCCGCGGTGTCCGACGAGAAGCGCGACGGCGTGCTGCGGCTTGGCGTGAACCTGGCGACCGGCGCGTTGCCCGACGCCGTGCTTGAGCAGATCGCACCCTGGCTGGTTGCCGATGGCGCGGACGCGGCGCTGCCGGACGATGCCGAACTGCCGGCGGATCTGGGAACGCGACCGGCTGCTGGATCTGGTGGACCGGGCGCTTCGCCCGCGGCTCGATGCGGCGCTGGCGCCGTTCGTCAAAGGTCTGCGTCGGCGGCTCGGCCGCGATCAGGAGCGGCTCTACGCATACCACAACGACCTGCATCGCGAGACGGCGCGGCGCCTGTCCGCAGCTGGCCGAAGGCGATGCGGCGCGGCCGCGCGAGGAGCAGCGCGGCGAGGCGATCCGGCGCGAGTACCAGGCCAAGCTGGATGATCTGTCCCGGCAGTATGCGATGCGGGTCGCGGTCGAATGGGTGCAGACGCTGGAACTCGTGATGCCGGTGCAGCGCTTCGCCGTGCAGATCCGGCGCCGCAAGGCGGAGCGTGCTGGTTCACCTCGACTGGAATCCGCTGGCACGGCGGCTGGAATCTGCCGCCGTGCGAATTCAGCTACTCCACCGAGCGGCCGCGACTGGTGTGCGACGACGCGCTGCACCTCGTGACGGCGGATGGACTTGCGCCATGCGCCGGTTGCGGCAAGGCGTTCTGTCGTGCGTGCCATCGCGAGCGCTGCCCCCGGTGTCGGCGCCCTGTCGTCGCTGCTGAAATGTGCAGCAGCACGATCCTGGCTTCGTAGCCGCGCATTCCGAAGTGCCGTGGGCGTCGGCGTATCGGACGAAGCTGTGACGCTCAGGGCTCCGCCCTGAAACCCGCCCAGGGGCTTTGCCCCCGGGACCCCCACCAAAGGCGGAGCCTTTGGAATCCGTTACTGAAGTGAAGGGTTCCAAGGGCTCCGCCCTTGGCGGAGTCCAGAGGCGGAGCCTCTGGTGGGGTTCGGGGTGAAACCCCGAGCGCAGTAACTTCACTCGATTGCCGAACGCTGCTGCGCGACAGCTTGCCGCGCCGCCGACACGCAGCCACGATCAGGTGAAGGAGACACACGTAATGGCCGACCGCGACATCTATCATCCCGACTTCAAGGCGATGCCGTATTGGTGGGAAGCCTATCATCCCACCGCGCAGGACCCGCTCGACCTGCCGGCCTCGGCGCGCGTGGCGATCGTCGGCGGCGGCTATGCCGGACTGTCCACCGCACTGGAAGCGGCGAAGCACGGCGTCGACTGCGTGGTGCTCGAGGCGGCCGAGCTTGGCTTCGGCGCCAGCACACGAAATGGCGGCGCCGTCAGCGGCGGGGTGAATATCGGCAAGAGCTTCTCCGGCAAGTCACTGGAACCCTCGGCCGAGCGCACGCAGGCATTGCTGGCGGACGGCGCCGATGCGTTCGGGCTGATCGAGCGACTGATCGCCGAGGAGGGGATCGCGTGCCACTGGCAGAAGACCGGCCGGTTCGTCGGCGCGTGGACGCCGGCGCACTTCGCCAGCCAGGCAAAGAAGGTCGCCGCGCTGAACGACGCCGCGCGCTCCGAGGCGTACATGGTCCCGCGCGAACGCCAGCGCGAAGAGATGGCGAGCGATTACTACTATGGCGGCATGGTGGTGGAGCGCTCGGCCAACCTCCATCCGGCGCTGTACTACAAGGGCCTGCTGGATGCCTGCCGCGCGCGCGGCGTTGCCGGTCTGCGCACGCGCCCCAGTCACCAAGATCAGCGAGCGCGGCGGCGGCTGGCTGGTGCAGACCTCGCGCGGCGCCGTGCGGGCGGACGACGTGGTGATCGCCACCAACGGCTACACCGGCGACATCACGCCGCAGCTGAAGCGCCGCGTCGTGCCGCTCGCCAGCCACATCATCGCGACCGAGGAACTGCCGCCGGACCTCGCCGCGTCGCTGATCCCGAAGCGCCGCACGCTATCCGATACGCGCCGGGTGCTGTGCTATTATCGCATGTCGCCCGACGGCAGGCGGGTGGTGTTCGGCGGGCGCGCGCGGTTCACCCCGGTCACGCCGCAGCACAGCGCGCCGATCCTCTATCGGTTCATGACCGATCGCTTCCCGCAGTTGCGCGGCACCCGGATCACCCATGCCTGGACCGGCAACGTTGCGTTCACGCTGGACGCGCTGCCGCATATGGGCCGGCAGGACGGCATGCACTACATGCTCGGCTGCAACGGCAGCGGCGTGGCGATGATGACCTATCTGGGCTGGCAGACCGCGCGCAAGATCGCCGGCGTGGCAAACCGGCAGAGCGCGTTCGACACCGAGGATTTTCCCACCCATCCGCTGTATTCCGGCAATCCCTGGTTCCTGCCGGCGATCGGCGGATGGTACCGGTTGCGCGACAACCTCGATCGCGGGCTGGCGTCGCTGTCGCCGGCACGAACCGCAGGATCATAGCCTGGCCGGACACGCCGGCATTTCCCTACCCGACCAGTTCCCACCGGTCGGCATCCGGCGGTAAAAGCCATGTCGTCACCGGGACAGCAGGATTGTCGATCAACCGTCCCCGCCGGATTTTCCGCGCGTCACTCTCGTTGAAGGGAGTGGCGGTGATCGCGCTTGTGGTGTCGCTGGCCGCGGCAGGGATCGTGGTCAATGGTCTGTCCCGGCAGACCGGCGACACCGTTGCACCGCAGCCCGGTGCCGGCCCCGCTGCCGGCCCCGGTGCCGGCCCCGGTGCCGTCATCGAACGGCTGGCTGCCCAGCCGGGGCAGGTCGCGGTCGTGGACGGCGGCACGCTCGTGCTGCGGGGCCGTGTCGTGCGCCTGCTCGGCGTCGATCCGCCGATCCGTGGCGCGACGACCTGCAAGGCAGCCAACGGTGCGACCGTCGATTGCTGGACGGCCGCGACCAATGCGCTTGCCGCACAGGTGTGGGACCGACCGGTTGCGTGCCTCGTCCAGGGACAGGACGAATTGGGGCGTCCCTACGCTGTGTGCGACGCAAGGGGCACGGACCTGAACCGCGCGCAGGTGGCCGCCGGCCTGGCCCGCGCCGGTGACGCGCTGCCGGCGCTGAAGCGTGACGAAGACCAGGCGCGTGCCGGACACCGCGGGCTTTGGGCCGGGCGGTAGGCTGACTGCTCGGCCGGCGCGACAAACCGACCCGCGGGCAATGTCGCTGCAAAAAGGCCCGGCTGGCGGAAATATGCTGTCGCGCGGACACGGTAAAACGTAATTGCGATGACGGCCGGCTGCCCATGACCGCATGGCGGCCAAGGATTTAACCGGAATCCGGTTAAGCATGGCTATTGCGTTGCACAATCATGGTTTTTCCCGTCCCACGCTTGCCGAACAAGCGATCGCGACGCTACTTGTGCAACCTGACACCGTCGCGGCAATCAGGGGAGGAAAGCCATGGCACAGGCAGCCGAAGCCAGGAAGCGTGGCAAGACGCGCGAGCCGAAGGCGGCGCCCGCGGCGGACAGGGACAGGCTCCTGAAGGCCTATCACGACATGCTGCTGATCCGCCGCTTCGAGGAGAAGGCGGGGCAGCTCTACGGCATGGGGCTGATCGGCGGCTTCTGCCATCTGTACATCGGCCAGGAGGCCGTCGTGGTCGGCATGCAGATGGCGCTGTCGGACGGCGACGAGGTGATCACCTCCTACCGCGACCACGGCCATATGCTGGCGACCGGGATGGACCCGCGCGGCGTCATGGCGGAACTGACCGGCCGGACCGGGGGCTATTCGCACGGCAAGGGCGGCTCGATGCACATGTTCAGCAAGGAGAAGAACTTCTTCGGCGGACACGGCATCGTCGGCGCGCAGGTCAGCCTCGGCACCGGGCTCGGCTTCAGCAACTGGTACCGCGGCAACGACCGGGTGTCCGTCACCTATTTCGGCGAGGGCGCGTCCAGCCAGGGCCAGGTGTTCGAAAGCTTCAACCTCGCCGCGCTGATGAAGCTGCCGGTCGTCTACGTGATCGAGAACAACAAATACGGCATGGGCACCAGCGTCGAGCGCGCATCGGCCTCGCGCGACCTGTCGAAGAACGGCGCGCCGTGGGGCATTCCCGGCATGCAGGTGGACGGCATGGACGTGCTCGCGGTGTCGGAGGCCGCCGAGCAGGCGGTCGGGCATTGCCGCGCGGGCAAGGGGCCATACCTGCTCGAGGTGAAGACCTACCGCTACCGCGGCCACTCGATGTCCGACCCGGCGCGTTACCGAACCCGCGAGGAGGTGCAGATGATGCGCACGCAGCACGACTGCATCGAGAACGCGCGCCACAGGCTGGAGGCGATGGGTGTCGACGATGCGGCGATCAAGCAGATCGACGACGAGGTGAAGGCGGTCATCCAGGAGGCGACCGACTTCGCCCAGAGCAGTCCCGAGCCGGACGCGTCCGAGCTGTGGACCGACGTGCTGCTGGAGGGCTGAGCGATGTCGACGCAGATCCTGATGCCGGCGCTGTCGCCGACCATGACCGAGGGCAAGCTATCGCGCTGGCTCAAGAATGTCGGCGACGACGTGCACGCCGGCGACGTGATCGCCGAGATCGAGACCGACAAGGCCACCATGGAGGTGGAGGCGGCCGACGAAGGCAAGCTGGCGCAGATCCTGGTGGATGAAGGCACCGAGGGCGTGGCGGTGAACACACCGATCGCCGTGCTGGCCGCCAACGGTGAGGATACAGGTGCCGCCGCACCGGCGGCGAAGTCGCCCGAGCCGGCCGCGCGACCCGCACCGCAGCCACAGGCGCCGGCGCCAAGACCGCAGGCCGCAGCGGAGCCGGCATCGCGACCCGAACCCGACCGGGACTGGGGCCCGACCAAGCCGACCACCGTGCGCGAGGCGTTGCGCGACGCGATGGCGCTGGAACTGCGCCGCGACGACAAGGTGTTTCTCATCGGCGAGGAGGTCGCGCAGTACCAGGGCGCCTACAAGATCAGCCAGGGCCTGCTGGATGAATTCGGCCCCAAGCGCATCATCGACACGCCGATCACCGAACACGGCTTCACCGGCATGGCGGTCGGCGCGGCGCTCAACGGACTGAAGCCGATCGTCGAGTTCATGACGTTCA
The DNA here is from genome assembly GCA_963739725.1 of uncultured Alphaproteobacteria bacterium. Lineage (GTDB taxonomy): Bacteria > Pseudomonadota > Alphaproteobacteria > Acetobacterales > Acetobacteraceae > JAMXLO01. Next base: position 253,245 of record CAVUBS010000001.1, read on the forward strand.
ACTTCGCCATGCAGGCGATGGACCAGATCATCAACTCGGCGACGAAGACGCTGTACATGTCGGGCGGGCAGATGGGCTGTCCGATCGTGTTCCGCGGCCCGAACGGTGCGGCCTCGCGCGTGGCGGCGCAGCATTCGCAGTGCTACGCGAGCTGGTATGCGCATGTGCCGGGGCTGAAGGTGATTGCGCCGTGGTCATCGGCCGATGCCAAGGGGCTGCTGCGCGCGGCGATCCGCGATCCAAATCCGGTGATCATGCTGGAGAACGAGATCCTCTACGGCCAGACGTTCGACTGCCCGGTCGACGATGACTTCATCCTGCCGATCGGCCGCGCCAAGGTGGAGCGTGTCGGCCAGCATGTGACCATCGTCGCGTTCTCGATCATGGTCGGCGTGGCGCTGAAGGCCGCCGATGCGCTGGCCGAGCAGGGCATCGAGGCGGAGGTGATCAACCTGCGCTCGCTGCGGCCGTTGGATACCGCCACGATCATCGAAAGCGTGAAGAAGACCAACCGCATTGTTTCCGTCGAGGAGGGCTGGCCGTTTGCCGGCATCGGCGCGGAGGTGGCGATGCAGGTGATCGAGCATGCGTTCGACTGGCTGGATGCGCCGCCGGTGCGCGTGCACGGACTGGATGTGCCGCTGCCCTATGCCGCCAATCTGGAAAAGCTTGCGCTGCCGCAGCCCGACTGGGTGGTCGACGCCGTGAAGAAGATCGTCTGAGGGGAGCGGCACATGGCAACCAACATCCTGATGCCGGCGCTGTCGCCGACGATGACCGAGGGCACGCTGTCGCGCTGGCTCAAGAAGGAAGGCGAGGACGTGCGCGCCGGCGACGTGATCGCCGAGATCGAGACCGACAAGGCGACGATGGAGGTCGAGGCGGTCGACGAAGGCGTGCTCGGCAAGATTCTGGTCCAGGACGGCACCGAGGGCGTGAAGGTCAACGAGCCGATCGCGATTTTGGTGGAGCAGGGTGAAGCGGTGCCGGCCGGGGCGCCGGCTGCGAAGCCTGCTGCAAAGCCCGCTACCGAACCGAAGGCCGAGGCGCCGGCGCCAAGTGCGCAGGCACAGGCTCCGGCCCCATCTGCTCCCAAGCCGGCGCCGCAGAGCGGCAATGGGCACGATGCAGATGGCGAGCGCATCTTTGTCTCACCGCTCGCGCGGCGCATGGCGAAGCAGGCCGGCATCGATCTCGCGACGCTGAAGGGCAGCGGTCCGAACGGACGCATCGTGAAGGTGGATATCGAGGCGTCGCTGCAGAAGGGCGCGCCCGCCGCGCAACCGATCGCTGCGCCCGCCGCGGCGCCGGCGGCCAGACCCGCCGCACCGATCGCGGCGCCGCACTCGCTGGTGCCCCACAGCTCGATCCGCAAGGTGATCGCGCGCCGGCTGACCGAGGCGAAGTCCACCATCCCGCATTTCTACGTCTCGATGGACGTGGAGATCGACGCGCTGATCAGGCTGATGAACGAGTTGAATGCCAAGGCGCCGAAGGAGGGGCCCGGCGCCTATCTGATCACGATCAACGACCTGGTGATCAAGGCCACGGCCGCGACATTACGCCGCGTGCCGGCGGTGAATGCCGCATGGACCGACGATGCGATGGTGCTGTTCGACGATGTCGATATCAGCGTCGCGGTGGCGATCCCCGATGGGCTGATCACGCCGATCATCCGCCGGGCGGACCAGAAGGGCCTGGCGACGATCAGCCGCGAGATGAAGGACCTGGCCGGGCGCGCGCGTGCGGGGAAACTCAAGCCGGAGGAGTTCCAGGGCGGCGGGTTCTCGATTTCCAACATGGGCATGTTCGGGGTGTCGGAATTCGCCGCGATCATCAACCCGCCGCAGGCCGCGATCCTGGCGGTGGCCGCCGGACAGAAGCGGCCGGTGGTGAAGGACGACGCGCTGGCGATCGCGACGGTGATGACGTGCACGCTGAGCGTGGATCATCGCGTGGTCGACGGTGCGCTCGGCGCGCAATGGCTGCGCGAGTTCAAGCGGATCGTCGCGGACCCGCTGAGTCTGCTGCTGTGATCTGGGTGAATTGGCGGAGCCCCCTCCCCCCAGCCCCCTCCCGCAAGGGGAGGGGGAGCAGACTGCGTGATACTCCCCCTCCCCTTGCGGGAGGGGGTTGGGGGGAGGGGGCCGCGCGGGCATGACCTTCGCCCTTCGCGACACGACGCCGGCCGACGTCCCCGTTCTACATCGACTGATGCATGACTTCGCGACATTCGAAAAACTTGATCACCGATTCAAGATCACCGAACCCGAACTGCATGAAGCGCTGTTCGGCGCGAAACCCGTGCTCGAATCCATGCTGGCTGAAGTCGATGGCGCCACCGTCGGTTTTGCCCTCTGGTACTTCACCTTCGGCACCTTCTCGGGACGCTACAGCCTGTTCGTCGAGGACATCTACATCGACCCGGCGCATCGCGGCCGCGGCATCGGCCTGGCGCTGTTCCGCCACATGGCGCGCATCGCGCTGGACCGGCACTGCATCGACATGACGTGGAACGTGCTGGACTGGAACACCCCGGCGATCGAGTTCTATCGTCGGATCGGCGCCAGGCCGGTGCGCGGCTGGATTCCACAGCAACTGCGAGGCGACGCATTGGCCGCTCTGGCCAAAGGAGCAAAAGATGGCTGACCAGAGCTTTGATCTTGTCATTGTCGGCGGCGGTCCCGGCGGCTACGTCGCGGCGATCCGTGCGGCACAGCTCGGCATGAAGACCGCCGTGGTCGAGCGCGATCAGCTTGGCGGCATTTGCCTGAACTGGGGCTGTATCCCGACCAAGGCGCTGCTGCGGGCCTCGGAAATCAACCACATGCTGCATCGCCTGCCCGACTTCGGATTTGCCCCCGTCGAGGCGCGCTTCGAGATCGACAAGGTCGTAAAACGTTCGCGCGCGGTGGCGAAGCAGTTGTCCTCGGGCGTGGGGCATCTGATGCGCAAGAACAAGATCACCGTGTTCGACGGCGCGGGCAAGCTGGCCGGCAAGCAGACCCTGGCGGTGGAGAAGGCCGGCGCATCGGTGGCGACGCTGAAATCGCCGCACATCGTGCTGGCGACCGGTGCGCGGGCACGGCAACTGCCGGGGATCGAGGCGGACGGCAAACTGATCTGGACCTACCGGGAGGCGATGGTTCCGCCGTCGATGCCGAAGTCGCTGCTGGTGATCGGCTCGGGCGCGATCGGCATCGAGTTCGCCAGCTTCTATCGCGACATGGGCGCCGAGGTGACGGTGGTGGAAGTGCTGCCGCGGATTCTTCCAGTCGAGGACGAGGAGATTTCGGCGTTCGCGCACAAGGCGTTCGTCGCACAGGGGATGAAGATTTTAGTGGGCGCGCAGGTGAAGGGCGCGAAGAAGGGTCGCGACAACGTTGTCGTGACGGTTGAGGCGGGCGGCAAGAGCCAGGAGATCACCGTCGATCGGGTGATCTCGGCGGTCGGCATCGTCGGCAATGTCGAGGGGCTCGGGCTGGATGGCACCGGCGTGAAGGTGGATCGCACGCATGTGGCGATCGACGAATACTGCCGCACCGGCGAGCCTGGCGTGTATGCGATCGGCGATCTGGCGGGGCCGCCGTGGCTCGCGCACAAGGCGATGCACGAGGGCGTGGTGTGCGTCGAGAAGATCGCCGGGCTGAACGACGTGCATCCGACGGATGTGACGAACATTCCAGGCTGCACGTATTGCCGGCCGCAGGTCGCCTCGGTGGGGTTGACCGAGGCGCGCGCCAAGGAGGCGGGGCACGAGGTGAAGGTGGGCAAATTCCCGTTCATCGGCAACGGCAAGGCTATCGCGATGGGCGAGCCGGAAGGCATGGTGAAGACCGTGTTCGACGCGAACACCGGCGAGCTGCTGGGCGCGCATATGGTCGGCGCCGAGGTGACCGAACTGATCCAGGGCTACACCATTGCGCGCACGCTGGAGAGCACCGAGGCGGAACTGATGGCGACGGTGTTCCCGCACCCGACGATCAGTGAGACGATGCATGAGGCGGTGCTGGCGGCGTATGGGCGGGCCCTGCATATTTGATTGGCGATGGCTGGCGAACGTGAATGGTGATAGGTCACCTGCCGGAATAGTGCAGGCGCAGTACCGGCAACATGGATTTACATTTCGAGTCAGGTCGCGCCGACGCGTACATCAGTGGACTGCAACGCGCGAGAGAGTCCTGACCGAGCCCTGGGTCACGAGTCAAGTATACTGCCCTAACTGCGGGCACTTCCCGCTGGTCGAGTACCCCAACAATAGCGAAGTCGGCGACTTCTATTGCTCGGTCTGCGAGGACAATTATGAACTCAAGAGCAAGCGGTCTCGGTTCGGAGCCAAAGTCGATGACGGCGGATATCGGGCGATGCTACGGCGCGTCAGTGGGAATGCCAACCCCAATCTCTTTCTGCTGAACTATGATGCTGGCAGTTTGGCGGTAACCAACCTGATCATTATACCGAAACACTTCTTCACCACAGCGATGATAGAGGAGAGAAAGCCGCTACCTCCAACAGCCCGTCGTAAGGGTTGGATCGGCTGCAGGATTTTGATCCAAGCCATCCCGGAGTCGGGGCGGATCGCCATCGTACGAAATGGTTTGATCGTGCCAAAAGCTGCCGTGATCGACAGGTGGCGGCGCACTCTGTTTCTCCGTGAACAACGAGATTTGGAGGCGAAGGGGTGGCTGGTGCACATAATGCGGTGCGTCGAACGGCTCGGGAAGAGCCGGTTCTCGCTGGACGAAGTCTATGGATTTGAAAACGAGTTGAGTGAAGCATACCCCGGTAATCGGCACGTCAGAGCCAAAATTCGTCAGAAATTGCAGGTATTGCGTGACAACGGCTATCTTGAGTTCCTTGGCAGGGGAACCTACAAATTGGCTGGTCAAGTGGAGTGAGCACTGCTACAAATTACACGTGAGTTGGAATGGCTTGACGGCCTGACGAGGTAGTGATGGCAGATGATGAGACGCGGTGCGCCAACTGCGGTAGCCCCACACCAATTGATCTCCTGGATGCGAAACCACCTCGGCTCGCTGGTCCTGGTGGTGATCCAATTCTCCGCAGGAAGGAGTTGATGGATGCACTATTCAACAACGAGGATTTTGATCGCCTCGAGTGCGAAACCTGCTACGGTCCTGGTTGGCAACCGGCCGAGCACTGAATTCGTCGCGTGTGATCTGGATTGATTGAACTAACAATATCAATGAGTGGTGGTCGGCGACAACCGAGACGTTCAGATCACTTGACGTGGCGATGCCTTGATGTGTTTCGGTAAGACCTCGATGCAGGCTATTCCGCGCCATGATGTCGGCAAGCGCGTGGAGCGATGCGCCGGAGCCTTCGCATCGGATCGGCAAAGCTGCTCCGAGGTAGCTGCGGCAATGCCGGTTCCGGGCCCATTTCCACGCGGACCCGAGTTACGCCGCCTGGGATGGCAGATTGGCCCTGGTGGGCAGATGTCGGATGGCCTTTCCGGACTGCCGATGCGCCACGGCAAGATCGAACTGCATCTGAAGGTTGAGCCAGAACTGGGGATCGGTGCCAAACCAATGGCCAAACCGCAAGGCCGTGTCACCGGTGATCGAGCGCTTGCCGGCGATGATCTGGCTGACGCGGTTCGGCGGCACGTCGATCTGTCGTGCGAATTCAGTGGGCGTAACGCCAAGCTCACCCAGCTCGTCCTTCAGAACGCCGCCAGGATGCACAACACGTTTGAACATGGTGCGGTCTCCCTTCATCGATGGTAGTCCACGATTTCGACGTTGCTCGGTCCCGGCTGCCCGTCCGGCCACTGGAAGCATATGCGCCACTGCTGATTGATCCGGATGGAATATTGGCCGGCCCGGTTTCCCTTGAGGCCTTCAAGCCGATTGCCAGGCAAAACCCGCAAGGTATCAAGGGAGGGTGCAGCGTTCAGGATTGCCAGCCGCCGCTCGGCTTGCTGCTCGAATCCCTGGAACGCCCTGACATATTCTCCTTGGCCGAATCGTTCGGTCCGTTTGTCCCTGTAGCTCAGAATCATCGGAACGCCAGCGTAGAAACATGGACGCTATACGTCAAGCGTCAGCGGCAAGCCTGCATTGCCTCTGCGAACCGCGCTTGACGCCCCCGCTGCCGCCGTCCACTTCTAGCCCGCCATGGCAACCCGCCTCCTGATCGACCGCCGCCCCGCCCAGCCGCGCCATCCCGGGAGGCTGCGTCGACCATGACCGCCCCCTATGCCGCGACCGCGCTCGAACCGGAGGCCGCCTCGCCGCTGATCCTGGCGCTGCCCAAGGGGCGCATCCTCGCGGAATGCGGCGCGCTGCTCGCCCGCGCGGGCGTCACGCCGGCGCCCGACTACACCGATGAGGAAAGCCGCCGGCTGCGCTTCCCGACCGACGATCCGGCCCTGGACGTGGTGCGCGTCCGCCCCTTCGACGTCGCCACCTTCGTCGCGTTCGGCGCCGCCCAGCTTGGCCTCTGCGGCGCCGACGTGCTGATGGAGTTCGACTACCCGGAAATCTACGCCCCGCTCGACCTCGGCATCGGCGTCTGCCGCGTCTCGGTGGCCGAGCCGGCGGAAACCGCGGGGACCGACGATCCGTCCCGCTGGTCGCGCGTGCGCGTGGCCACCAAGTATCCCAACATCGCCCGGCGCCACTTCGCCTCGCGCGGCGTGCACGCCGATGTGGTGCACCTGAACGGCGCCATGGAACTGGCGCCGGGGCTGGGGCTGTGCCGGCTGATCGTCGACCTGGTGCAGACCGGCTCCACGCTGCGCGCGAACGGCCTGGTTGAGACCGAAATCATCGCCCCGATCACCTCGCGGCTTATCGTCAACCGCACCGCACTGAAAACCCAGCCCGAGGCGATCGGCGCCTGGATCGCCCGCTTCCGCGCCGCGCTCGGCCAGGCATGAGGCGGCTCAGCACCGCCGCCACCGGCTTCGAGGCCGACTTCACCGCCCTGCTCGGCGAGGCGCGCGAAACCACCGAGCGCGTCGATCAGGCGGTGTCCGCCATCATCGCCGATGTGCGCGCCCGCGGCGATGCGGCGCTGCTCGACTACACCGCCCGCTTCGACCGGCTGACCCTGACGCAGGACCGGCTCCGCGTCACGGAGGCGGAGATCGACGCGGCCGTGGCGGGCATTCCGTCCGATCTGATGGGCGCCCTCGACATCGCCGCGACCCGCATCGAATCGTTCCATCGCAAGCAGTTACCGGGTGATCTTCGCATCGACGACGCAGCGGGCCTGACCCTTGGCATGCGCTGGAGCCCGCTCGACGCCGTGGGCCTCTACGTGCCGGGCGGCACGGCGGCGTATCCGTCCTCGGTGCTGATGAACGCCATTCCAGCGCGCGTTGCCCGTGTCCCCCGTGTCGCCATGTGCGTCCCGACCCCCGACGGCACGCTGAACCCGCTGGTCCTGGCCGCGGCGCGCCGTGCCGGCGTGTCCGAGATCTACCGGATCGGCGGCGCCCAGGCGATTGCCGCACTCGCCTACGGCACCGCCACGATCGCGCCGGTGGACCGGATCGTCGGCCCCGGCAACGCCTATGTCGCCGAGGCCAAGCGCCAGGTGTTCGGACGCGTCGGGATCGACTCCATCGCGGGGCCATCCGAGGTCGTCATCCTCGCGGACGCGTCCAACGACCCGCGCCGGGTGGCCGTGGACCTGCTGGCCCAGGCCGAGCACGACGCGGTCGCGCAGGCCATCCTGATCACGGACAACCCTGCGTTCGCCGATGCGGTGGCAGCTTCGGTGACGGCCGAACTGCCCACGTTGCCGCGCGCCGCCATCGCGGGGGCGAGCTGGCAGGCACATGGCGCCATCATCCTGGTCCGCGACTGGGACGAGGCGACCGCGCTGGTGAACCGGCTGGCCCCCGAGCATCTGCAGCTCATGCTGCCCGACCCGGAGGCCGTGTTCGCTCGCATCCGCCATGCCGGCGCGGTCTTCCTCGGCGCCTGGTGCCCCGAGGCGGTGGGGGACTACATCGCCGGCCCGAACCACGTGCTGCCCACCGGGCGGACGGCGCGATTCGCCTCGGGGCTGTCGGTCCACGACTTCCTCAAGCGCACCACGTGGGTCGCCGCCGATGCCGCCGGACTGGCCAATGTCGGTCCGGCCGCGATCGCGCTCGCCGAAGCCGAAGGGCTCCAGGCGCACGCCCGCAGCATCGCGCTGCGGCTGCGGCAGAACGCGCGAGAATAGGCGCGCCGGCTTGACGTTGCGCCGGCCCGCGCTCATGTTCCGGCGTAATATCAAACCCTTGAACGAGGCCTGATGTCAAAAGAAGACATGATCGAATTCAGCGGCACGGTGATGGAGCTGCTGCCCAACGCCATGTTCCGCGTCAAGCTCGACAACGAGCACAGCATCCTCGCGCACACGTCTGGCAAGATGCGCAAGAACCGCATCCGCGTGCTCGCCGGCGACCGGGTGAACGTCGAGATGACCCCCTACGATTTGAGCAAGGGCCGGATCACCTTCCGCTTCAAGTGACCGCTCTCCGGCTGGTCCTGGCCTCGGCCAGCCCGCGACGCCTGGCGCTCCTGGCGCAGATCGGCATCGTGCCGGATCGCGTCGTCGCCCCGGACATCGATGAAACCCCGCTTCGCGATGAACCGCCGCGCTCCCACGCCCAGCGTCTGGCGCGCGCGAAGGCGGCGGCTGTGGCCGAGCCGGCGCACTACACCCTGGCCGCCGACACCGTCGTCGCTGCCGGCCGGCGCATCCTGCCGAAGGCCGAGACCGAGGAACAGGCGCGACGCTGCCTGGCGCTGCTGTCCGGACGGCGTCACCGCGTGTTGACCGCCGTGGTCCTGCTGGCCCCGGACGGACGGCGCGGCGAACGCCTCGTGCAGAGCGTGGTGGGGTTCGCCCGCCTGACCGAGCGGCAGATCGCGGCCTACCTCGCGAGCGGCGAGTGGCAGGGGAAGGCCGGCGGCTATGCCGTCCAGGGCCGTGCCGCCGCGTTCATACGTTTCCTGTCGGGCAGCTACTCCAACGTGGTCGGGCTGCCGTTGTTCGAGACGGCACAGTTGCTGCGCGGCCTTGGCTGGCCGATGCCGTGACGACCCGGATTCTGGCCTGCGCCAGCCCCGGCGAGGTGCGGATTGCCGCGGTCCGGGACGGGACGCTGCTCGACTACGCCATCTGGCGCCCGGGGGCTCCGGATGGCGTCGGCGACCTGTACCGCGGCAGGGTGACGGCGCGGGTCGCAGCCATGGCCGGCGCGTTCGTGGCGCTCGATGGGACCGACGGTTTCCTGCCGGACAGCGAAGGCGCGGCGGGGCGCACCGAGGGCGATCTGCTGGTGGTCCGGGTGACCCGCTCCGCCCAGGGCGGCAAGGGCCCGCGGCTGACCGCCCGGCTGACGCCGGATGAGGCATCACCGGCGAACCGCGGATCAGTCGGGCTGCTTGCGCGCGGCGACGGCCCCCTGTTCGAGCTCGCGGAGCGCCATCCGGAGGCCCCGATACTGGTGGATGACGCCGCGATACTGGCCAGGGTGCGGCCTCGATTGACGGACCGTCTATCGTTGCAAAGCAATCTGTTAGACGACTCAGTTGCGGATCAGATTGAGGCGTTGGCGCAACCCGTCGTTGAACTGCCGGGCGGGGCGCGCCTGCACATCCATCCGACCCCGGCGTTGGTGGCGATCGACGTGGACGCCGGGGGAGCCATAGCCGCAGGCCGCGCCAGCACAGCGGGGCATCTGGCGATCAACCGGTCGGCGATCCCGGCGCTCGCGCAGCAGATCAGGTTGCGCAACCTGTCGGGTGCGATCCTGGTCGACTTTGCCGGCCTTCCGGCCCGCCGCCGTGCCGCGCTCGCGCCGGCGTTGGCGGCCGCGCTGGCCGATGACCCGTTGCGACCGCGCCTGCTCGGCTTCACCGCGCTTGGGCTCGCCGAGATCGTGCGGCCACGCATCCACCCGCCCCTGCACGAACTGCTGGCGGGTCCGCTTGCTGCCGGTCTGGCGGCGCTGCGGCTGATCGCGGCCGAGCATGCCGTGGCGCCGCATCGGCTGCCGGCCCTGCGCGCCTCCCCTGCGGTCGTCACTGCGCTGCAGGCCGACGCCGATGCATTGCCGGACCTTGCGCGACGGGCAGGGCGTCCCTTGATCCTACGTGCCGATCCTGCCTTGCATGCGGACGAATGGGTCATCGAGGAGACACATGGGTGAGACCAGGCGCGCGTTGAAATGTCCGGTGTGCGGCAAGCCCGCGACCGAGGCGACCCGACCGTTCTGCAGCAGGCGTTGCGCCGACGTCGATCTCGGGCGCTGGCTCACCGGCCAGTATCGCGTCCCGGGTCCGCCCGCCGAGTTGGACGAGGACCCGCCCGCATCGCCGCCCGACGCTGCTTGATCGGTCCGGTGGCATATTGTATGGGCTGCGACCTTCGCCCGCCCGTGCGGAGGCAGGCTGCCCAGCCCGGATGCCCAGGTAGCTCAGTTGGTAGAGCATGCGACTGAAAATCGCAGTGTCGGTGGTTCAATTCCGCCCCTGGGCACCATCGTTTCAAAGAGTTGGCGAAACGCAGGTGCACCGCATGCGCACGGGACCCGCCCGGCCACGGCGCTGACTTGCCGCTGCAGCGTTTGCCCGCGGCCGGGCATGCGGTAGAAGCATTGCAGCGAGCGCCGCCTCGGGACTTCGCGATCCCGTGAGCATGTCCATATTCGCGGCGTCACCGATGATACAACAGGGGTTCTGACCGATGGCTGGCGTTGACATCCTCGCATCGGCCTTCAGCGGCGCCAACGCCGCGTTCCTGGGCGAGCAGTACGCGCGCTGGGCGGCCAACCCGGCGTCCGTCGATCCGACCTTCGCCGAGCTGTTCAGTGCGCTGAACGACGACGCCCGCGCGGTGCTGGAGGACGCCACCGGCGCCTCCTGGACGCCGCGCTATCCCGCGCCGGAAGCAGACGATGCCCCGCGGCCCGCTGCCGCCCCAAGCGGCCGTCCTGCGCCGCTGTCCGGCGAGCAGGTCCGCGCCGCCACCATCGCCTCGCTGCGCGCCCTGATGCTGATCCGCTCCTACCGCGTGCGCGGCCATCTCGAGGCGCGGCTCGACCCGCTCGGGCTGACCATTCCGGCGCCGCACTCCGAGCTGGACCCGCTTTCCTACGGCTTCACCGACGCCGACCTGGACAAGCCGATCTTCATCGACAACGTGCTCGGCCGCGAGACCGCCACGCTGCGCGAGATCATGCGGATCCTGCGCGACACCTATTGCGGCCCGATCGGCGTCGAGTTCATGCACATCCAGGATCCCGACCAGAAATCCTGGATCCAGCGCCGGGTGGAAGGCGCGCCGTGGCACTCTGCCTTCGGCCCGCCGGAGAAGCGCCGCATACTCCAGCAGCTCACCGAGGCCGAGGGCTTCGAGGTGTTCTGCCAGAAGCGCTACGTCACCACCAAGCGGTTCGGGCTGGAAGGCGGCGAGGTCACCATTCCGGCGCTGCACACGGTGATCGAGACGGTGGCCGCGCAGGGCGTCAACGAGGTCGCCATCGGCATGCCGCATCGCGGCCGGCTCAACACGCTGGTCAACATCGTGAAGAAGCCGTTCACCGCGGTGTTCTCCGAGTTCGGCGGCGAGAGCTTCAAGCCCGACGATGTGCAGGGCTCGGGCGACGTCAAATACCACCTCGGCACCTCGACCGACGTGGACATCGCCGGACGCAGCGTGCACATCTCGCTGCAGCCCAATCCGTCGCATCTGGAGGCGGTGAACCCTGTCGTGGTGGGCAAGGTGCGCGCGCGGCAGGACACCGCGGGCGACACGCAGCGGCGCAGTTCGGTGATGGCGATCCTGATGCACGGCGACGCGGCGTTCGCCGGCCAGGGCCTGGTGTATGAGACACTGGCGATGAGCCAGCTGATCGGCTACCGCACCGGCGGCACCGTGCATGTGATCGTCAACAACCAGATCGGCTTCACCACCGTGCCGGCGCACGCCTATTCCGGGCTGTATTGCACCGACGTGGCGAAGTCGATCCAGGCGCCGATCCTGCACGTCAACGGCGACGACCCCGAGGCGGTGATGTTCTGCGCGCGCATGGCGGCCGAATTCCGCATGCGGTTCGCCACCGACATCGTGCTGGACATCGTCTGCTACCGACGCCACGGCCACAACGAGACCGACGAGCCGGCGTTCACCCAGCCGGTGATGTATCGCGCGATCGCCGGCAAGAAGACCACGCGCACGCTGTACGCCGAACGACTGGCGGCGGAGGGCGTCGTGCCGGCGGCGGAAGCGCAGGCGATGTGGGACGAGTTCCAGGCTGCGATGGAGGCGGCCAACGAGGCGGCGAAGGCCTACAAGCCGAACAAGGCGGACTGGCTGGAGGGCCACTGGTCCGGCTTCCATCCGGCGGACATCGAGTTCGAACGGCAGGAGGAAACCACCGCCGTCTCCGAAGTCACGCTGAAGCAGATCGGCGCGGCGCTGTCGCGCGTGCCGGCCGGGTTCGACGTGCATCCGCGCAATCGCCGCCAGCTCGAAGCCAAGCAGGCAATGATCGAAAGCGGCGAGCGGCATCGACTGGGCCACCGGCGAGGCGCTGGCGTTCGGCTCGCTGCTGCTGGAGGGCAGCCGCATTCGCCTGTCCGGCGAGGACACCCAGCGCGGCACGTTCAGCCAGCGCCATGCGGTGCTGATCGACCAGACCAACCAGAACGAATACGTCCCGCTGAACAATATCGCCCCCGACCAGGCGAAGATCGAGATCTACAACTCGCTGCTGTCGGAAGCCGGCGTGCTGGGCTTCGAGTACGGCTACTCGCTGGCCGATCCGCGCACGCTGGTGCTGTGGGAAGCGCAGTTCGGCGATTTCGCCAACGGCGCGCAGGTGATCATCGACCAGTTCATCGCATCGGGCGAGACCAAGTGGCTGCGCATGTCGGGCGTCACGCTGCTGCTGCCGCACGGCTACGAGGGCCAGGGACCGGAGCACTCCTCGGCGCGCATCGAGCGCTATCTGCAGCTTTGCGCCGAACGCAACATGAGCGTGTGCAACCCGACCACGCCGGCCAGCTATTTTCATATCCTGCGCCGGCAGTTGCACCGCAACTTCCGCAAGCCGGCGGTGATCTTCACGCCGAAGTCGCTGCTGCGGCACAAGCTGGCGGTGTCGTCGCTGGCCGACCTCAGCGACGGGCGCTTCCAGTTCGTCATCCCGGAGATCGACGCCATCGCGCCGCCGGAGAACGTGCGCCGCGTGGTGATCTGCAGCGGCAAGGTCTACTACGACCTGCTGGCGGAACGGCGCGCGCACGAGGAGACCGATGTGGCGATCATCCGCCTGGAGCAATTGTATCCGTTCCCGGAGAACACGCTGGGCCGGGTGCTGACCCCGTACCACAACGCCGATGTGGTGTGGTGCCAGGAGGAGCCGGAGAACATGGGCGCCTGGAGCTTCGTCGACCGGCGGCTGGAAAAGGTGCTGAGCCGGCTGGACATCAAGGTGACGCGGCCCGCCTATGTCGGACGCGAGGCAGCGGCGAGCCCGGCGACCGGGCAGGCGCGCGTGCATACGCGCGAGCAGGCGACGCTGGTCGCCGCCGCGCTCGGCATCGGCTGAGGAGAAGCACGCGCCATGGCGACCGAGATCAACGTGCCCACGCTGGGCGAAAGCGTCACGTCCGCCACCGTCGGGCGCTGGATGAAGCACGAGGGTGAGGCGGTGGCGGCCGACGAGCCGCTGGTCGAACTGGAGACCGACAAGGTCACGGTGGAGGTCACCGCGCCGGCCGCCGGCGTGCTGAGCGCGATCGTGGCGCCGGAGGGCAGCGAGGTGCCGGTCGGCGCGCTGCTCGCCACGCTGGAGGCCGGCGCAGGTCAGGCCGCCCGGCCGGCCCAATCTGCATCTGCGCCTGCACCGCGCCTGCATCTGCGCCTGCACCGCAGCCGCGCGCCGCCGCCAATCCGCCGGCCGGCGTGCATCCGCCGCCGCGACCGCTGGGTCCCGTCACGCGCCCGGCGACACCGCCGGCGCGGCCGCAGGTCCAACTTCAGGTGATGCCGGCCGCGGCCAAGCTGATCGAGGAGCAGCGGCTGTCGCCCGCACAGATCGGGCCCGGCAGCGGCAAGGACGGTCGCATCACCAAGGGCGACGTGCTGGCGTTCCTCGACCGCCCTGCCCCGACCGCGCCGGTCGCCTGTGGCCAGGCCGCCGCGCGTCGGACGAACCGCGCGAGGAGCGGGTGCGCATGACGCGGCTGCGCCGCACGATCGCGGCGCGGCTGAAGGAGGCGCAGAACACCGCGGCGATGCTGACCACCTTCAACGAGGTGGACATGTCCGCGGTGATGGCGCTGCGCCGCGAATACCGCGACGCGTTCGAGAAGAAGCACGACGGCGTGCGGCTCGGGTTCATGTCGTTCTTCGTGAAGGCCTGCGTCGCCGCGCTGAAGGAATTCCCCGCGGTGAACGCCGAGATCGACGGCGACGACATCGTTTACAAGAATTTCGTCCATATGGGCATCGCGGTCGGCGGATCGGCCGGACTGGTGGTGCCGGTGATCCGCGACGTCGATGCGATGAGCTTTGCGGAGATCGAGCGCGCCATCGCCGATTTCGGCCGCCGCGCGCGCGACGGCGCGCTGAAGCTGGACGAGCTGACCGGCGGCACGTTCAGCATCACCAATGGCGGCGTCTACGGCTCGCTGATGTCGACGCCGATTCTGAATCCGCCGCAGTCGGGCATTCTGGGCATGCACAAGATCCAGGAGCGGCCGATGGCGATCGGCGGCAAGGTCGAGATCCGGCCGATGATGTATCTGGCGCTGAGCTACGATCACCGCATCGTCGACGGCAGCGAGGCGGTGTCGTTCCTGGTGCGCGTGAAGGAAGGCGTGGAGGATCCGCGCCGGCTGCTGCTGGGACTGTAGACGCCCGAATCCCCTCTCCGCCCTGGGGCGCAGAGGGTCAGGGTGAGGTGAGGTGCACGCATGCCCGACTCCTACGACGTCATCATCATCGGCTCCGGTCCCGGCGGCTATGTCTGCGCCATCCGCGCGGCGCAGCTCGGCCTGAAGGTCGCCTGCGTGGAGAAGCGCGCGACGCTGGGCGGCACCTGCCTCAACATCGGCTGCATTCCGTCCAAGGCGCTGCTGCAATCGTCGGAGGAATTCGACACCACGCAGCGCACGCACTGAAGGATCACGGCGTGCTGGTGGACGGCGTCAAGCTCGACCTCGCGCGCATGCAGGCACGCAAGGGCGAGGTCGTCACCGCCAACGTCAAAGGCGTCGAATTCCTGTTCCGCAAGAACAAGGTGACCTGGCTGAAGGGCACCGGCCGCATCGCCGGTCCCGGCAAGGTCGATGTCGACGGCACCAGCTACGACACGAAGCACATCGTCATCGCCACCGGCAGCGAAAGCGTTCCGCTCGCCGGCGTGGACGTGGACGAGAAGCAGATCGTCACCTCCACCGGCGGGCTGGAACTGGACAAGGTGCCCGGGCATCTCGTGGTGATCGGCGGCGGCTATATCGGCCTGGAACTCGGCAGCGTGTGGCGGCGGCTCGGCGCGCGAGGTGACGGTGGTGGAGTTCCTCGACCGCATCGTCCCCGACGATGGACGGCGAGATCGCCAAGGCGTTCGAGCGCATCCTGACACGAAGCAGGGCATCAAGTTCCGGCTCGGCATGAAGGTGACCGGCGCGCGCAAGGGCAACGACGGCGTCACGCTGACCATCGAACCGGCGAAGGGCGGCGCCGCGGAGGAACTGAAGGCCGACATCGTGCTGCTGTCGATCGGGCGCCGGCCTTCACCGACGGCGTCGGGCTGGCCGAGGCCGGCGTCGCGCTGGACGAACGCGGCCGGGTGAAGACCGACGCACACTACGCCACCAACGTCCCCGGCATCTACGCGATCGGCGACGCCATCGCCGGTCCGATGCTGGCGCACAAGGCGCGAGGAGGAAGGCGTCGCCGTGGCCGAACGTCCTGGCCGGCCAGGCGGGGCACGTGAACTACGGCGCCATTCCCGGCGTGGTCTACACGTGGCCCGAGGTCGCCTCGGTCGGCCAGACCGAGGAGGAACTGAAAGCCGCAGGCGTCGCCTACAACGTCGGCAAATTCCCGTTCACCGCGAACGGCCGCGCGCGCGCCATGGGCGATACCGATGGGTTCGTGAAGATCCTCGCCGACAAGACGACCGACCGCGTGCTGGGCGCGCACATCATCGGCCCCGATGCCGGCACGCTGATCGCGGAACTCACCACTGCGATGGAGTTCGGCGCGTCGGCCGAGGATGTCGCGCGCACCTGCCACGCGCATCCAAGTTTGAACGAGGCGGTGAAGGAAGCGGCTCTGGCGGTGGCCGGCCGGGCGTTGCATATCTGACGGCATGATCTTGCGCGCGTGACCCCTCCCCCGACCCCCTCCCGCTCGCGGGAGGGGGAGCTCGTCCGATGTGACACTACTCCCTCTCCCCTTGGGGGAGAGGGTTGGGGTGAGGGGTGACTGCCCTCGCCCTCACCATGGGCGACCCCGCCGGCATCGGCGGCGAACTGACGCTGCGTGCCTGGCTGGCGCTGCGGAACGGCAGCCAACGCTTCGTCGCGCTCGACGATCCGGACCGGCTCGCTGCACTGGCGCATGCACTGTCGCTCGACGTGCCGATCGCGACCGTTGCGTCACCCGATGAGGCTGGCGCGGCTTTCGCGACCGCGCTCCCCGTGCTGCCGGTCAGGCTGGCGAACCCGCCGCGGCCCGGACATCCCGACAACGCGAACGCCACGCGCGGTGATCGCCTCGATCGAGCGCGCCGCTGCGCTTGCGTTGCGTGGCGCTGCGAGCGGCATGGTGACCAACCCGATCAACAAGGCCGCGCTGTACGATGCCGGTTTCGCCTATCCCGGCCACACCGAATTCCTCGCCGCGCTGACCGGCGCGCACGGCAAGCAGATCATGATGCTGGCCAGCCCCGACGCTGCGCGTCGTTCCGGTCACCGTGCACGCCTCGCTGCGCAATTCGATCGCCATGCTGACCACCGATGCGATCGTCGCTGCCGCACGCACGACCGCCGCCGCACTGCAGCGCGATTTCGGCATCGCGCGGCCACGTCTCGCCATCGCCGGCCTGAACCCGCATGCCGGCGAACAGGGCGCGCTCGGCGACGAGGAGACCACGATCATCGCGCCCCGCGATCGCCGCGTTGCGTGCCGCCGGGATCGACGTGTCCGGCCCGTGGCCGCCCGACACGATGTTCACCGCGAACGCGCGCGCCCGCTACGATGTCGGCGATCTGCATGTACCACGACCAGGCGCTGATCCCGCTGAAGACGCTCGACATGGACCACGGCGTGAACGTCACGCTTGGCCTGCCGATCGTGCGCACCTCGCCCGACCACGGCACGGCGTACGACATCGCCGGCAAGGGCGTCGCCGATCCGTCCAGCCTGATCGCCGCCATCGAACTCGCCGCAACGCTCGCCGAACGTCGCGCGACTTCCATGACGAGCACGGTCAAAGGGAACACTGCATGACACCGCTTCGCCTCGGCGTGAACGTCGACCACGTCGCCACCGTGCGCAACGCCCGCGGCGGTGCGCATCCCGATCCGCTGGATGCAGCGCTGGCTGCGATCGCCGCCGGCGCCGATGGCATCACTATCCATCTGCGCGAGGATCGTCGGCACATCCGCGACGATGACGTGCGCCGGATCCGCGCCGCGATCGGCAAGCCGCTGAATTTGGAAATGGCGGCCACCGCCGAGATGACCGCAATCGCCCGCCAGGTGCGTCCGCACGCAAGCTGCCTGGTGCCGGAAAAGCGCGAGGAGGTCACCACCGAAGGCGGCCTGGACGTTGCCGGCAACATCGATGCGCTGCGTCCCGTCGTCGCGATGCTGACCGCTGCCGGCATCAGGGTTTCACTGTTCATCGATCCGGACCCGGCGCAACTGCATGCTGCGGCCGATGTCGGCGCCGCGGTGGTGGAACTGCACACCGGCAGCTACGCCGAGGGCAAATCGGGCGAACTCGATCGCCTGCGCGCGGCGGCTGCTTTGACGGTGTCGCTTGGCCTGGAATGCCACGCCGGCCACGGCCTGACCTTCGACAATGTCGGCCCCGTTGCCGCGCTGCCCGAAGTGGTGGAACTCAACATCGGCCACTTTCTGATCGGCCAGGCGATCATCGACGGCCTTCCCGCAGTGGTGTCACGCATGAAGCAACTGATGCAGCAGGCGCGCGCCGGACACACCGGGCCATGACGGCGCTGCTCGAGGACAAGGACGCGATCCGCGACGTGCTGCACCGCTATTGCTTCTGCATGGACGAAGGGCGCTTCGACGAACTGGCCGCGCTGTTCGCCGAGGACGGCGAATGGATCGCGCCGTATCGCACGGCGAAGGGTCCGGCCGATATCACGGCGTGGCTTCAGCAATCGGTGCCGTCGCAGCCGCGACGCATGCACTACGTGATGAACAGCATCATCGACTGCGACGGCACGCGCGCCACGGCCCGCTCGAACTACCTGGTGATGGTCGACGGCGCGAACGGCCCGTTTCCTTCGGTCTGCGGCACCTACGACGACGTGCTGGTCAAACAGCCGGACGGCTGGCGCTTTCAGCGGCGGCGGCTGATCCATGCATTCAAGGGCGAGATGGCGCTGCGCCTGCCGTAAAAGACGGAATCACGCCAGGGCGTCCACGCGGATCATCGCCGCACCCTTCTCGGCGATCATGATCGTCGGCGCATTCGTGTTGCCGGTCGTCAGGGTCGGCATCACGGATGCATCGATCACGCGCAGGCCGTCCATCCCGTGCACGCGCAGGCGCGAATCGACGACCGCACCGGGACCTTCGCCCATGCGGCAGGTGCCGACCGGATGGAAGATCGTCGTGCCGTAACGGCGCGCATAATCGGAAAAATCATCGTCGGTGACGACGGTCGGGCCGGGCAGGGTTTCCTCGACGCTGTGCTGCGCGATGGCCGGCGCGGCAAAGATCCGGCGCGTGAACCGCAGCCCCGCATTCAGCACGCGTTGATCGTTCGGGTCCGACAGATAGTTCGGCGTGATGACCGGCGCGGCAAACGGATCGGCCGAACGCGCCATGATCGTGCCGCGGCTGTCCGGCCGCACGGGACACACCGCGACGGTCATCCCCGGTGCACGCTCCAGTTCGCCAAAGCGGGCGGCGTCGTAGCTGGCAGGCGTGAACAGAAGCTGCAGGTCGGGGCTCGCCAATCCTTCGCGCGAGCGGCAGAACACCTGCGCGCTGGTGACCCCGAACGTCAGTGCGCCTCGGCCGGTTGCCACGAAGCGAACCGCCTCCGCCGCCAGACGGATGCCGTGCGCAAGCTGGTTGATCGAGACGGCGTTCTTCGCGCGATGCGAAACGCGCGCGACGTAGTGGTCCTGCAGATTGGCGCCGACGCCTGGAAGGTCGTGCATCACCGGAACGCCGATCGATTGCAGATGCTCGGCCGGCCCGATGCCGGAAATCTGCAGCAGATGCGGCGAGTTCACCGCCCCGCCGCACAGGATCACCTCGCGCGACGCGCGGCGTTCGCGATCATGCCCACGTTGGCGGAAGGCCACGCCGACGCAGCGCTTCCCTTCCAGCAACAGACGCGTCGCCATCGCGCCGGTTTCGATCCGCAGATTGGGCCGACGCTTTGCCTCCGCCAGAAATGTCTGCGCCGTCGAACCGCGGAAGCGGCCGTTGCGCGTCATCTGCGAATACCCGACGCCCTCCTGCGTTCTGCCGTTCAGATCGGGGCTGAATTTGAAACCCGCCTGCTGTGCGGCTTCGACGAAGCGATGCGTGAGCGGCAGGATGGTGCGGTAGTCCTCGACGCGCAGCGGGCCGGCCTTGCCGCGGTAGTGTGCATCGCCAGGCGCGTAGTCCTCGGACTTGCGGAAAAACGGCAGCACGTCGTCGAACGACCAGCCGCGACAGCCCATCTGCGCCCAGCCGTCGAAATCGGCGGGATTGCCGCGGACATAGAGCATGCCGTTGATCGAACTCGATCCGCCGAGCACCTTGCCGCGCGGCCAGTGGATCGGACGGTTCGCGGTTCCGGGACCGGCATCCGCGCTGTAGTTCCAGTTGACGACCGGATGATGCAGCAGCTTCAGTACGCCGGCCGGGATGTGGATCATCGGATGCCAGTCGCGTGGCCCTGCTTCCAGCAGCGTGACGCGCGCGCCGGTTTCGCTCAGGCGGCTGGCGATGACGCAACCGGCCGAGCCGGCGCCGACAACGATATAATCGGCCTCGGTGTCCTGTGCCTGTATCACCATGTCACGCCGTTGCGATGCCGAGCCAGCGCGCGAACTGCGCCAGCTTCGCCTTGATGACCTGCCACAGCACGCGATGCGCCGACAGTTCCGTCGCAGTTGCCTGCTGCGGAGCCGGGGTGTCGCTGGCAAATTCCTCCGACGCGCGACGGGCGAAATCCTGCATGATGACGTTGGCCACGGCGACCCCGCCGGTTCGGGCAAAGTCCGCCAGCACGCCGCCCAGTTCCGCGTCCGACGTGATTGCAACGATACTCGTCGGCGTCGCGGCTGCCGGATCGTCGCGCAGTGCGAATTTGACCTTCACCCCGATCCGCGCCGCCCGCATGTCCGCGGTGCCGCGGCCCTGCAGCGTGCCGGTCTTGCCTTCGAAGTCGAACGCGCAGGTCACCCGGCCTTTGAAGTTGATCCGCTTCGGACCGAATGCGACGACCATCGCGCCGGGCCAGGCACCGTCCTCGGTCTGCGGCTCGAGCACCGCGCCCGGCATGCAGCGCGCCATGCGCGGCACGTCGGCGAAACGATGGATCACATCCTCCGCCTTGCCGGGAACGCGGAATTCGCCCTCGAAGTGCATCGGTTATGCGCCCATCGGTTAGGCGACGGGGCGCAGCAGCGGGGCGTGGCTCTCGCGGCCGAAATGCACCTTCGCGTACGGTTCGGTCGGGGTGGTCGGCGAGACGCGCGCATCGATCAGATAAAGCCCGCCCTTGCGCAGTCCCTCGGCGATCGCACCGCCGAGTTCCGAAGCGTCGTTCAACAGCACGCCGTCGCCGCCGAACGCCTTGGCCAGAGCGACGAAATCGGGCGACTCCCACTGCGCCAGCTTCTCATCGAAGCCTTTGGCCACCAGCTTGTGCACCTCGGCGCCATAGCCGGCGTCGTTCCACACCACCAGCACCATTTGCATCTTGTGGCGGACGATGGTTTCCAGCTCCTGGATGTTGAACATCAGGCTGCCGTCGCCCTCGACTGCGATGTGCTGGCGACCGGGATTGCCCGCGCCGGTGCCGATCGCCACGCCGATCCCCTGGCCCACCGCGCCGAAGCCGTACCAGTACTGGATCTCCACCCCCTCCGGCAGCGGCGTATACATCCCGACCCAGGAGAAGAAATGGCCGGCGCCGCAGGTCAACAGCGCCCCCTTGGGCAATGCCGCCCCGAGGTTCCATGCAAGCGCGCGCGGATCGAGACCATCCTTCGGCGCATCGAACCGGTGCGGCGGTGCATCGAGCACCGCCCTTGTCGCAGCGTTGCGGAAACCTTCCTTGCGAACCTGACGCGCTTCCAGCGCCTCGTTGATGGCGGCCACCGCCTTGCGTCCATCGCCTTGCACATACAGTCCGGGAATGACGCCGATCGCCTCGGGCATCGGCTTGATGTCGATGCGCGCAACCTCAGCCGATGGGAACAGCAGTCCGCCTTCCGTGGTGTAGTAGCCAAGCTCCGCGCCGACACCCAGCACGAAGTCGGCATCGGCGAGCAATTGCTCCGACGGCGCCGATGCGAACGCGCCGGCGATGCCGATGTCCCACTTATGGCCGGCGAAATAGCCTTTGCCCTGCAGCGACGTTGCCAACAAAGCGCCGACGCGGTCGGCCAGCTTGATGATTTCGTCCTTCGCACCCGCCGCCCGCGCGCCGCGGCCGGCAATGATGACCGGGCGCTCGGCGGCGATCAGCTTTTCGATGACCGGGCGCCAGCAGGTCGGGGCTTGGTGTTTCGACGCGGGGCGGCAGGAACTGCGTCGATGGGCGATATTCGTAGTCCCAGTCGAAGGATTCTTCCTGCAGGCCCATCGGCAGATTCAGCACGACCGGCCCCCGACCGGTGCGCGCCGCGTAGAACGCCTCGGCAATTTCCTCGGCCATGTTGTCGAGGGTGGTGATGGTGAAAAAGCGCGCGCTGCTCGCTTCGGTGAAGCGGCGCTGATCCATCGTCTGCGTGCTGTTCTTGGCTCCGGCCTCGATTTCGCCGGCGATCAGCACGAGCGGCGTCTTGCCGCGATAGGCCGCAATGAGCGAGGTGCCGCATTGCGTCAGGCCAGGCCCGCAGGTGACCATCGCAACGCCGATCTTGCCGGTGGTGCGGGTGTATCCGTCGGCCATCGATACGGCCATCGACTCATGCCGCGCATTGTAGGGCTTGACCGAGGGATTGCGGCACAGCGCGCCCCACAGCCACATGTTGCCGTCGCCCATCAGGCCAAAAAAGTCCGTGACACCCTCTGCGATGAGGGACTGCGCAATCGCTTCGTAGGCTTTCATCGTGTCGTTTTCCCTTTGGTCAGTCGGCAGCGCCAGCCAGAGCGGCAGCCTGCGACTTGTGGCCCTTCTGGTGGAAGTAGTTCGCGCGATAGAACTCCAGCACGAGGTCGCGATACAGCGCCGGCGGATAATGCGCCGGATTGTCGGCGGACACACAGCTTGGCAGGCACTCGATCGTCGATGCCGGATTCGGGCTGTGGAAATACGCGATCGAATAGCGATCGGTGCCCGACTCATTGATCACGCCATGTGGCGTGGAGAGGAACCGGTCGTTCGACCAGCGCCGCATGATGTTGCCGAGATTGACCAGGAACGTCCCTGGTATCACCGGCGGCGGGAACCACTCCCCGGTCGGCAGGCGGATCGCCAACCCCGGTACATCGGTGCGCGCGAGTGCGGTCATGAAGCTGTTGTCGGTATGCGGCGCGGTGCCGAACGTGTTCTCGCTCATGTCCTCCTGCGGCGGATAATGCAGGAAGCGCAGATTGGCGTGGCCTTCATTGGCGAAATACGGCGCAAAGAAATCCGCCGGCATGTCGAGTGCCACGGCAAACGCCGGCAGCATGCGATCGCACATCGCGCGCAGCGCCTGGAAATACGCCATCATGTCCTCACGCAGGCCCGGCAGCCCGTCCGGCCATTGGTTGCGGCCACGCAGCGCGATCCCGGCGCGCACCTCCGGATGATCCGGGCCACGGTCGTGACTGATGAAGAAGCTCTCGTTCTGGTTGGGCTTGGTCGCCTTGTGCACCTGCGATGCGCCCTGCACCGAGGCGTTCATCGGCATGTAGCCGATGTTGTTCTCGTTCAGCCGCAGCGTCAGTTTCGTCTCCAGCGGCAGCGCATGAAACCGCCGAGACGCGGCAAAGCCCCGGTCGATGATCGTCTGCGGCACGCCATGGTTCAGTGCATAGAGGAAGCCGATGTTCTCGCACGCATACCGCACGTCCTCGGCCAGGCGATCGAGCGCACCCGGCTCGCCGGCGAAATACGGGCCATAGTCGATCACCGGGATCTTCGCCGCGGCTTCGGCGAAATCCTTGACCGCATGCTGCTTGAAGAGATGCATGAACTGCTCCGATGCTGGCCTGCCCGCAGTATAGGGCCACGCGCGCGACGCTGCCAATTTGACCCGGTTTGGCCCGGTCACTACCGTGTTCGCGACAGGAGGAAAGATCGATGCTGCAAATTCGTCGCATGGGACCGCAGATCGGCGTCGAGGTGACCGGCGTTGACGTGAGGACGCTGGACGATGCGGGGTTCGCGCCGATCTATCAGGCGTGGCTCGACCACAACGTCATGGTGGTGCGCGACCAGGAACTGACGCTCGAGGAGTTTCTTCACTACAGCCGCCGCTTCGGTCCGGTGGTGCCGCATCCGTCCAAGAGCACGCGGCATCCCGAGGTTCCCGAGATCACGCTGCTCGGCGTCAACAAGTTCGATGCCGACGGCACGCTGAACCAGGCGATCTACCGGCGCGGCGCCGAGGGCTGGCACACCGATGGCGCGTATGACGCCGAGCCGTTCAAGGCGACGCAGCTTTATGCGCTGGCGATCCCCAGCAGCGGCGGGGACACGCTGTTCGCCAATGGCTATGCGGCGTATGCGGCGCTGCCGGAGCGGCTGAAGCAACGCCTGGACGGACGGATCGGCGCGTTCACCTATGGCGGGCGGAGGAAGAAACAGGAGTTGCTGAACGAGGAGGATCGCGACTGGAAGCCGGTGTTCCATCCGATCATCCGCACGCATCCGGAGACCGGGCGGAAGTCGCTCTACTTCGATCCCGGCAAGATCCTGCGCATCGAGGGACTGGAAGCGCCGGAGAGCGACGCTGTCATCGACGAACTGACCGGCTACATGATCCAGCCGGACGGCGAGTACCGGCACAAGTGGCGGGTCGGGGATATCGTTATCTGGGACAACCGGTGCTCATACCACCGCGCCGCGGGGGACTATCCGCCGCACGAGGACCGCATCCACTGGCGCACGTCGATCAAGGAGCGCGCGGCGGAAGGACGAATGGCGGCGGAGTAGCGCGGAGGCCCCCTCCCCCAACCCTCCCCCGCTGCGCGGGAGAGGGAGTGCTCATGGCTGGTCCTACTGCGCCGGCGTTTCGTGCGCCGCGAAGTTGCACTCCACCGCGATACCGTCCGGATCGTAGTAGAACAGCTGCGTCATGTTCAGCCGCGGCAGCACGCGTTCGTCGAACTTGATGCCGTGGCCTTCAAGGTTCGCCTTCATGCCCGGCAGCCCCTCGCAGGCAGAACGCGATGTGGTCCAGCCGCCCGGTCTTCGCCGGATCGCCGGGCGCATCGGCAATCACCGGGTCCTCGGCGCGGCGGCCGATCAGGTGCACCGTCGGCACGCCGCCGCAGTACAGCCAGTAGCCGGGGAACGCGAGCGGCGGACGGTCGCCGACCGACAGGCCGACGACATCGGTGTAGAAGTCCTTCGTCGCCTCCAGATCGCGCGCCAGGATCGTGTAGTGATTGAGCGACATCGCAGGCATCGTGTTCCTCCTCAGAAATGGTTTTCCGGCTCCATGCCGAACAGGATCTGGCCGACCAACTCATAGTGCAACTGCCGCCCCTGCGACTGCTGCGCGACAGTGTGGATATCGCGCAGACGCTGCTCGAACGGCTGCTCCTCGAACACCGCCATCGATCCGGCGGCATGATACAGCGTGTTGACGACCTCACGCGACTGCTGGATCGCCCAGGTCGAGGCCAGGCGGATCATCGCCCGGTCCTCGCCGGTCTGCGCGCCGGTGGCCTCGACGTGGCTCCAGGCCTGCTCCCACGTGGTGTGCAGGAAGGCGCGCGCCGAGCGCCAGCGCGCCTCGCATTGCGCAAGCTGCGATTGCACCACGTTGTTCTCGCGCATCGGACGCGACGCCCCGCGCGACACCTTGTTGGCGGGCAGGTCGAGGAAATCGTTGATGCAGCCGCGCGCAATCCCCAGTCCGACCCCGGCAAAGCCGCAGGAATACAACTGGTTGCTGGTGAAACGATAGAGCAGCCCGTCCTCGCGCCGCTCGGCGGGGTTGTCGCGCGAGGTGGAAAAGCGCTGCGGCACGAACAGGTCCTTCACGACGTATTCGTTGCTGGCGGTGCCGCGCAGGCCGATCGTGTGCCAGATGTCGTGCATCTGCACGCTGGATTTCGGGAACAGCATGGTGCGCACCTTGCCGGTGCCCGCGACGGGCATGTGCGCGCCGAGCCACTTCGCATGATGGCAGCCGCTGGCGAAGCGCCACTTGCCGCTGATGCGATAGCCGCCGTCCACCGGTTGCGCTTCGTATGGCGCGCCCGGCGGTCCCCAGGCCAGGATGCCGGTGGGCGGGCCGAACATCTCGCAGGCGACGTCGCGATCGAGATACGCCGCGGTCATCGAGCAGCCGTTGTTCTGCCCGACACACCACGCGACCGATGCGTTCGTCGTCGCCAGCGCCTCGGTCACCTGCGTGAACTGCACCGGCCGCAGTTCCGCGCCGCCCAGGAAATGCGGCTGCAGCATGCGGAAGAAGCCGCCCTCGATCAGCGCCGCGACGATCCGCTCCGGCAACTCGCGCCGTTGGTCGATCTCGTCGCCGGCCGCCTCCAGCAGCGGCGCCAGGTCGCGGGCGCGTTGGATCATGTCGATGTCGCTCATGGGCGGGTCTCCGGCGGGCGCGTTGCGTTGTCGCAGGATATGCGGTTCGGCGAATCCCGTCACGCCGCCGGCCGTTGCTCCAGCGTGTCCAGCATCGCCGCAATGCGCGCACCGGCCGCCGCATCCGCCGCCCGCAGCGGCGGACGCACATTGCGCCAGATCGCCTCGCCGGTGATCGCCGCCAATACGCGCCTTCAGCATCGGGATGCTGTCGATCGGCGCACACGCCTTCTCGATTTCCGCCTGCGCGTCCTGACCATCGAGCAGCCGGCGGATCAGCGCCGGCACCAGGTTCGCCATGCCGCAGATCGTTCCCTTTCCGCCCGCCGCCATCGCTCGCACGATCAGCACTTCGGCGCCGACCAGCGCGGCGACGTCGGGCGCGGCGGCGCGGAACGCCAGGAACGCCTCGAAGTCGCCGCTGCTGTCCTTCACGCCGGACACCGTCGCGCCATAGCGCGCGCGCAGCCGGCCCAGCACCGGCGCGCGGCACCGGAACGCCGCAGACCTGCGGGATGTGGTACAGACACGCGCTCAGCCGCGGCATCGGCCACGCCATCGAGCACGGCGGCGAAGGCATCCTCGATGCCCTCGGGCGACACGCCGGCGAAATAATAGGGCGGCAGCAAGAGTGTCCGCGTGATGCCGAGGCCGAGCATTGCCTTGGTCAACGCCACCGTGTCCGCGATCGCCGGGCAGCCGGTGCCGAGCGCCAGCCGTGCCGGTGCGACGCCGGCGCGCAACACTGCCTCGGCGGCGGCGAGACGCTCGGCGATGGAGAACGACGGGCCTTCGCCGCAACTGCCGAACAGCACCAGGCCATCGCAGCCCCAACGCAGCAGGCGCTGCGCATGGCGGGCCAGTGCGGCGTGGTCGATCGCGCCCGCGGTGTCGACCGGCGTGGTCGCGGCAGCCCACAAGCCGGTGATCGCGTCGGGCATCATCGTCTCCTGCACAGCATCGTGCCGATCAGTCTGCCATTGAAACGCGATTGCGGCCATCCCCACGCCGCGAGCCTGTCGCCTTGGGTCGGTCCTGTTGGCCAGATGTACTCGCGATGCGGTGTTTTCATTCGCGTGAACTTGCTCTAGGGAATTCGGCTCAATAACGTTATGGTGCCTTCGGGTTGAAGGGGCAAAAAAATGAGCGAATTGACTGACCAGGTCCTCGGACTGACCGCGCAGATCGTGTCTGCACATGTCCGGCACAATGCCGTCGCACCGGATGCGCTGCCTGGTCTTATACAGGAAGTCTACAAGGCTCTGACGAATGTCGGAAAGCAGCCGACAGAGGTCGAAAAGCCGACCCCGGCGGTGCCGCTGAAGCAGGCGATCAGGCAAGACCGCATCTTTTGTCTCGAAGACGGCAAGAGCTTCTCGATGCTGAAGCGGCATTTGATGACCGACCATAAGATGACGCCACAACAGTATCGGGAGCGATGGGGACTGCCGCGCGACTATCCGATGGTGGCGCCGAACTATGCGAAGACGCGCTCGGCACTGGCGAAGAAGATCGGGCTCGGGCGGAAGTCCGCCAAGCCGGCCAAGCGCGCGGCAGGCCGCAGGAAGCGCGGCGCGGACTGAGACTGCCGCGTGACCGGACGACGGCATGATCCGGATCACGCCTTCCATTGGGATCGACGAGCGGGCGATCTCGGAAAGCTTCGTGCGTTCGTCGGGACCGGGTGGACAGAACGTCAACAAGGTTTCGACGGCGGTGCAGTTGCGGTTCGATCTGGCTCACTCCGGGGCTACCGAATGACGTGCAGGCACGGCTGCGACGGCTGGCCGGCAGGCGGTTCACGCAGGACGGTACGCTGCTGATCACGGCGCAGCGCCACCGCACGCAGGACCGCAACCGGCAGGCCGCGCTGGATACTTTGATCGAATTGATCGAGCGCGCCGTCGTGCCGCCGACGCCACGGATCGCCACACGGCCGACTGCCGCGTCCAGGCGTCGCCGATTGCAGACCAAGACACATCGTGCGCGCGTCAAGCAGACCAGAACCACGCCGCGGGATGACACGTGAGCATCAGGAAGCTCCGGTCCACCAGCCACCGAGGCCACGGGCGATCAGCAGGACCGCCAGAACCGACAGCAGGACCATTGCGGTAAGCCTGTGGTGATGCGGGCGCGAACGGCGGAAGCCCCAGTTGCCCGCATAGTTTCCCGCCATCAGCAGCGGCACCGAGGCAACCGACCATAACAGGATCTCGCGGTCGATCAGGCCGTGCAGCGACATCAGCAGCAGCGACAGCATCGCCGCGAGCATGAAATACACGATGGAGGATGCGCGCACGACCGCGGCCTCGTGCGACAGCGCCAGCAGATAGACCACGATCGGCGGCCCGCCCATCGACGCAAGGCCGCTCATCACGCCCGCAACCAGACCGACCGCAAATGCAAGCGCACGCGAGGGGCCGGGCGGCAGGCGAAGGCCGCGCCAGAGCAGCAGCACCGATCCCAGGATGACACAGCCGATGGCCAGCCGGACCGGATCGGCTCGGAATGCGGTCAGCACCGCCAGGCCAATGGGGATGCCCAGCACGAGGCCCGGGCTCAGGCCGCCCACCGCCCGCCAGTCGCAGAGCGGCCAGGCCTGCCGCAGCCCGGTCACGCCCACGATGACCTGCAGCACGACGACGAAAGGCACAACCTTGGCCGGCGGCAGCGCGAGACTGAGCAGCGGCACGGCGGCGATGCCGAAGCCGAAGCCGGTGAAGCCGCGCAACAGGGACGCTGCGAACACCCCGAACACGGCGATGAAGAGAGTTTCGGCCATCGTCGCCACAGCGTCTCCCGAGGCCGTGTCGCGTGTCCAGAACGGCACAGTCGAGCAATCAGGGGTTGCCAAGCCACCCCTCGATCAGCATCATGCTGGTCATGGACCGGGAAAACAAAGCCAGCGGCCAGAAAAAAAGCCGCAATTTCACCAGTTTGGTGAATGTCCATCGGATCAGGCCAATCGTTTCGATGGCACTGTCCGAGCAATATTGCGTATTTGGCCGAAGTCCCTGCGCCGACCCCGGCATGATTGGTGGCGGTCGCGGCCTATCCCATGTGCGCACCATGCAATACTGGGCGCAGGACGCCTGGAGGAGCCTGCTGCAACGCGGACAGCTGGGTCTGATCGCTGCTGCCCTGGTGGCCCTGGTCCACGGCGGGGCGCATGCGCAGCGGGCCGAGGCGACAGGAACCGATGTCTGGGTCAGCGAGACGGGGGTCGCGTCGTACTACGGGCATGCCCACCAGGGCAGGCGCACCGCGGACGGCAGTCGCTTCGATCCCAATGAACTGACGGCGGCGCATCCCTGGCTGCCGTTCGGCACCCGGGTGTCCGTCACGCTGCGGGACACCGGCCGCTCGGTCGTCGTCACCATCACCGACCGGCTGTATTCGGCGCGCCGGGTGATCGATCTGTCCATGGCGGCGGCGCGGCTTCTCGGCATGGTGCACCAGGGCGTCGGGACGGTATCGCTCTCGCCGGGCTGATCCGTCCCACCGCCGCGGACTCCTGTGGCATGCTGCCGGGCGCGGTGGCCGGCGTTCTGAGCGAACGGCGGCCGGGCGACGCGGGAGGACCGAGCATGACCGAACTCACTGGCGCACACCTCATCGGCAGCGTGCCGCTGCCCGACGCGGAGACGGTGTTTCGTGCCGTGGCGGGCGAGCTTGGGCCGTTCCTCGCCCGCATTCCGGATGGCGAGACCGGCAATCGGCATCGCTGGATCTGGTGGCAGCGGGAAATGCTGTTGAACCATCCCGCAATGGAACCGGATCCCGACACGCCGCCGTTCGAGCTCCGCCAATGGGATGGCGCGCTGATCCGCACGACGGACTGGCTGCGGTTCAAGGCCGGCGTCGACCCTGGCACGGTCATCTTCGACACCGGCTACGCGGCGGCCGCGCGCGCCTCATACGCTGTGTTCCGTCGCCTGCGCGATGACGGCGCAATCCCCGCCGGGGTCCGTTTCCAGGTCTGCCTGCCGACGCCGATGGCCTCGGGCTACATGTATGTCAGCCCCACCTCGCTTGCGGCGTATCTGCCGGCCTACGAGCGCGGCTTGCTCACGGCACTGCGCGAGATCGCCGGCGCAATCCCGCATCGCGACCTGTCGATCCAGTGGGATGTCTGCCAGGAGGTGCTGGTATTCGAGCACTATTTCCCGCACAGCCCGCCCGGCTACAAAGACGAGATTTTCGCCGAACTGGCTCGGTTGGGCGACGCGGTGCCGCCGGACGTCGAGTGTGGATACCATCTCTGCTACGGCTCGCCGCGCGACGAGCACGTGGTGATGCCGAAGGATACGGCGATCCTGGTCGAGCTGACACGTGGCACACTCGCGCATCTGCGGCGGCGGATGGATTTTCTGCACCTGCCGGTGCCGAAGGACCGCACGGACGATGGCTACTTCGCGCCGCTCGCAGGACTGTCGCTGCCGGCGGAAACCGCGGTGTATCTCGGCCTGATCCACCACGCCGATCCGCGCGGCGACCGTGCACGCATCGCCGCCGCGGGCAGGGTGATGCCGCGCTTCGGCGTAGCGACCGAATGCGGCTGGGGCCGCACCGATCCCGCGCGCGTGCCCGCACTGCTGGCCGCGCACCGCCTGGCGATGGAGGGCGTCACACGCTGATGAATGGCGCGTTCGCTGTTCACGCCCCGGCCATCCGCTGCGGCACCGGTCTCGTGGGGTAAAGCGCTCGGGGTTTCACCCCGAACCCCACCAGAGGCGCTGCCTCTGGACTCCGCCAAGGGCCGAGCCCTTGGAACCCATTACTTTAGTATCGGATCCCAAAGGCTCCGCCTTTGGTGGGGGTCCCGGGGGCAAAGCCCTCGGGCGGGTTTCAGGGCAGCGCCCTGAGCGCTTCTCCTTCACCCGATTGCCCTGGGCGCAGGGAACGCGGTACGCAGCGGTGGCATGACGGCACGTATCGTTCCATTCCTGCTGCCGTGGCTGCTCGCGCCGGGCGCGCTTGCCGATGCGCCGCTCACCGGGGCCGCCGCGTATGGCGACTGGCATGCCGATGCGCCCGGTGTGGTGCGGCATATCACCGCCGATGCCATGCCGCCTCCCAACGCCACGCTGTCTGCGCACCGCGCCCCGTCGGTGGTGACGCGGCCGGCCGGCGCGTTGCTGCACGTGCCGCCCGGGTTCGAGGTCGAACCGTTTGCCGCCGGCCTGGAACGGCCGCGCCTGCTGCGGGTCGCGCCGAACGGCGATGTGTTTGTTGCCGAGAGCGATGCCGGCCGCGTGCGCGTGCTGCGCGCAACGGCGGGAGCGACGGGCAAGCCGCAGTCCAACATGTTCGCCGAGGGGCTGTCCTATCCGTTCGGCATCGCCTTCTGGCCGCCGGGACCGGATCCGCGCTTCGTCTATGTCGCGGCGACGGACCAGGTCGTGCGGTTCGCCTATCGGCCGGGCGATCTGCGGGCGCGCGGCAAGCCTCAGATCGTGGTGCCGCATCTGCCGGTCGGCGGCCATGCGACGCGCGATCTGGTGTTTTCGCCGGATGGACGCAGCATGTTCGTCTCGGTCGGTTCCGAAGCCAACATCGCGACTCGATCTGCCGCCGCGCGACGCCGCTGCCGCACGCGCTTGGGACGCAGCCCATGGCCTCGGCGCCGCCTGGGGCAGCGAGCAGGACCGCGCCGACGTGCTGGCGTTCGATCCCGACGGCGGCAACCGGCGCAGCCTTGCCACCGGCCTGCGCAACTGCACCGCCGAGGCGATCCAGCCTCCGGGCGGACGCCCTATGGTGCGTGGTGAACGAGCGCGACGGGCTGGGCGACGACCTGCCGCCGGACTACGCCACGTCGGTGCATCAGGGCGCATTCTATGGCTGGCCCTGGTATTACATCGGCGACCACGAAGACCCTCGGCTCAAAGGCCAGCGGTCCGACCTGGCTGGACATGTCACGGTGCCCGACGTGCTGATCCAGCCGCATTCGGCGCCGCTCGGGATCGTCTTCTACGGCGGCGAGCAGTTCCCGCCGGCGTATCGCGGCGACGCGTTCGTGACCTTGCATGGTTCATGGAACCGTGCGCGCCGCACCGGCTACAAGGTGATCCGGCTGCGCTTCGCAAACGGCCGGCCCACCGGCGAATACGAGGATTTCCTCACCGGCTTCGTCGCCTCGGATCAGGCGGTGTGGGGACGCCCCGTCGGCCTCGCGGTGGCGCAGGACGGCGCGCTGCTGGTCAGCGAGGACGGCAACGGCACAATCTGGCGCGTCACCTACCGGGGGGAAAACCGCTGAACACCACGGGTCCGCCGAAGCGGCAGGCGCCCGGCCAGACCTGCGATTGCCATCGAGTGGGTGCCGGATGCTGCAACGCGACAGCGCATCCTGGTGGATGACGCTGCCGCGCTGTACGGCTTCTGACCTGGCGCGAGTGTCAGCCCATGGCGGGGGCACGACCGCCGATGACACGGCGTTCGGCCAGCCAGCCATCAAGCCCCCAGACGTGCCCGGCGTTCGCCGCCACCAGCCATATCGTTACTGTGGAGTAGACGATGTGGAAATCGATGATCAGGTTCACGTGGGTCTCGATATAGGGAAAGTTCATGTGCGCGGTCCAATAGGTCAGCAGCAGCGCAACGCCGAAGATGCCGCTGACGCGCACCAGCAGGCCGGACACCAGCGACAGACCGATCAGCAGGTGACCCCACTTGACGAAAAAGGTCAGCACCGGAGCAATCTCGGGCGCGGTCAGCGGCGCATAGAGATCGTGGAACGTCTTGGTGTTCGCCAGGAAGTCGGCTGCGGAGAAGGTGGGTGACAGCACCTGCCAGGCTCCGGCATAGAGGAAGGTCCAACCCATCAGCAGCCTGAATGCGAGCAGGAATTTGCGGTCCATGGATACGCTGTTCATGTCCGTCTCTCTCCAATGCGTGCGTGGCTGCACTGGGCGACAGGTCAACGGTCGCCGAACCAGCCGACAACAGAATAAACGCCTGCCGGCCGGCGGCATTGATGCAGATCAATCCGCCACATTCTTGCAACGGCCCGGAGCGATGACAGTCTGTGGCCGACCGATGGCGTACACACCAGCAATTGTAGTTGCCAAACATCAAGGTGCGTCCATGTTGGTGCGATCGGCGGCGGCACCGGTCAAATCGAATGTGGAATAAATACTTAAAAGGTGCCATAATGGGCGCCACCAGAGGAAGGAGCGTTCGATGCTGATCTGCCAACTCACCGACCTGCACGTCCGGCCGGTGGGTATGCCTGCGAACCGACTGGTCGAGACCAACGTGTTCACCGAGCGGGCATTTCGGTCAGCGTCGCGGCTGCGACCGCAACCGGACGTGGTGATCATCACCGGCGACCTCACCGAATCGGGCCAGGACGCCGAATACGCCAACGTGGCGCGGCTGCTGCGCAAGTGGCTGCCGATGCCGGTGTTCGTCATCCCCGGCAACCACGACCGGCGCGCAGCATTCCGCGCGGCGCTCGGCCATCTGCCGGGCGTCACCACGGACCCGGAATACGTCCAGTATACCGTGGAGGATCACGCGGTCCGCCTTGTCATGCTGGATACGCTGGTGCCGGACGCCGACCACGGCGAGCTTCGCGCCGAGCAACTGGAATTCCTCGACCGCACGCTGGCCGCCGCGCCCGACAAGCCGACCATCGTCGCGATGCACCACCCGCCATTCGTCTGCGGCATCGCCCACATGGACCGCATCAATCTGCACACCACGGCCGAGTTCACCGCCGTCATTGCCAGGCACAGGCAGGTCGAACGGATCATCTGCGGGCACCATCACCGGCCGATCGTGGCCCGCGTGGCGCATGCCATCGCGTCGATCGCGCCCTCGGTCGCGCATCAGGTCGAGTTGACGCTGGATCCGCATGATCCGGGTGCCTTCATCTTCGAGCCTCCCGCCTTCCATCTCCACCGCTGGACCGCGACGGACGGCATCGTGACGCACACGGTTTATGTCGAGGACTTCCCGGGACCCTATCCGTTTGCCCTCGGCCCTATGCGACCCGCAGGCGCCTGAACCACGCGCGCCGGTACCGGCGCAGTCCGGCCAAAACCATAGCCGCCGGGAATAAATGCCGTGGCGCGGCGTCCGGTCGGGCCCGGTGACGCGTGACGGAGCCGTCACGTGCAGGGGCACCGGCACGTGCAGGCCTCCGCAGTTTTGTTGCGCATAAGCACGAAATAGCGATTTCTTCCGGGGCCGGACGGATTCCGGGAATATCGCGAGCCGTTCCGTTGTCATTGTCTCTGGAAGCTGGGAGCGCCTGCGGCAATCCGCTGTCGATGTTGCGATTGCCGGGCGGAGAATGGAATGATGACATCGGAACGACGGATCTCGGAACACGAGATGCACGCCTATGTCGATGAGCGCCTGTGGCCGGCACGTCACCTGGAGGTCGCAGCACTGTCTCCAGACGCAGCCGGCGCTGGCGCGTCGCGCGGCAGCCTATCGCGCACAGCGGGCCGCCCTGCGCTCGTGCTTTGCCGCGAAGCTCGACGAACCGATCCCGCCGGCGCTCGATCTGGCGCGGCTGCTCGCGGCCCGGCTGCGCCAGCGCCACGCCTGGCGGCGGATGGCCTCGGCTGTCGTCCTGTCGCTCTGCGTCGGCGGTGCTGCCGGCTGGTATGTGAGCCAGCCGACGACGCCGGATCAAACGCAGCTTGCGGTGTCCTCGCTGCAGCAGGAGGCGATGAGCAGCCATACCGTCTATGCCGCCGACCGTCTCCATTCAGTCGAGGTGAGCGGTACCGAGCAGGGCCACCTGGCGCAGTGGCTGTCGCACCGGGTCCGCCGCGCCGTGGCGCCTCCCGATCTCAGCGGCGCCGGCTACAAGCTGCTGGGCGGCCGCCTGCTGGCCACCGAACGCGGCGCGGCCGCCGCACTCTTCATGTACGACGACGGGCAGGGCAATCGGCTCAGTGTGCTGATGCGGCCGATGGCGCGGAGCATGACTGCCGCACGCGCCGACTTGGCCCAGGGCGCCGTCAACCTCTGTTCCTGGATCCACAAGGGAATTGGCTACGCGGTCGTGGCCGTGACGTCCGACGAGGCACTTGACCGCGTGGCAGACGAGATCAACGAGCAGACCGGCGCTCCGGGATAGGCCGCGCTGCCGCCACCGATGCGCGCACGCTCGGCACAGGGTCCGCCTGGGCAGTGTCCGCCTTGCGGCGCGACTGTACTCTGACGCTATAGTTCCCCTCGTCCGGTGCCGCGACGATCGGGGGGAACCATGATGACGCGAATTCGTTGGCGGACTGCCCGGAGCGCGTTGCTGCTGTGCTGTGTGCTGCTGCTGACCGGCGCCGGCGATCCACCCAATGGTCCACTGGCGCGGCCCGGCAGCGTTCTCGACGAAGCGCGTCAGGCCGGGCGCGGCGCCGCGTCGCTGCCGGCCGCCACGGAAGATTACTTCCACGACATGGATGGCGGCGTCGCGCTGCCGAAGGACAGCGCCACGGGCCTCGATCCGGTGGTGGGGCGCAACACGTGGCTGGTCTGGAGCGGCGGCAACGACCGGTTCTGGGACAAGATGACGCGCTACACCTTCGGCGCGTTCGATCTGCTGAAAATCGTCGCCTACGATCCGAACCAGCCGATCGACCGTGCCAAACGCTGGAAAGAGCTCGGCCTGATCAACGAACCCTGCATGGACGCGCCGACCGCGCCCGACCCGCAGCGCTTCGGATTGATGTTCGACGTGCGGCGCGCGGGCTGCCCGGCCGATCCGTTCGAGGATGCGACGAAGTATCCGGGCGTCCGCATCGGTGCGCGCGGCAAGACCGTGCCGGTCGGTTCGCTGTACGGCGACGCCAGCGGCATCGTCGGATTGCGGCTGTTCCCGAATCCCGACTTCGACGATGCGGCTAAGGCGAAGTGGGATGCCGGCGCGTATTTCAAAGGCGATCAGAGCCTGGTCCGCCCGTACCGCATCGGCATGGCGTGCGGCTTCTGCCATGTCGGCCCAAGTCCCGTGCATCCGCCGGCCGATCCGGCCAATCCGCAATGGGCCGATCTCAGTTCCACCGTCGGCGCGCAGTACATGTGGGTGGATCGTCTGTTCGTCTATCGCGCCAATCCCGACAACTACTTTTTCCAGCTCGTGCACACCTATCGGCCGGGCGCGATGGACACGTCGCTGGTCTCCACCGACAACATCAACAATCCGCGCACGATGAATGCGGTGTACAGCCTGGCGCCGCGGCTCGATCAGGCGCTGCGCTGGGGACGCGAGTCGCTCGCCGACGGGCAGCTCAACAACAAGCAGTTCAACGACTACCTGAGCAGCGGTCCGCTGACGCGGTTCTTCCAGAAGCCGAACACATCGTGGGCGCCGCGCGTGCTGAAGGACGGTTCGGATTCGGTCGGCGCGCTGGGTGCGCTGAACCGCGTCTATCTGAACATCGGCCTGTTCAGCGAGGAATGGCTGCTGCATTTCAATCCCGTGGTGGGCGGCAAGCCGATCAGCCCGATACCGATCGCGACGGCCGAGAAGAACTCGAGCTACTGGCAGGCGACCGAGGCGTGGACGCCGCACACGGCGTGGTTCTTCCTTCAGGCGGCGAAACCGGATCGGCTGAAGGACGCGCCGGGCGGCGCAAAGTACCTGACGACGGACCAGGCGGTGCTGGACCGCGGCAAGACGGTGTTCGCCGAGACCTGCGCGCGCTGCCATTCCAGCAAGGCGCCGAAGCCCGCCGTGGGGCTGGATCCTTCGGGCTGCGCGGGCCCGAACTACATGCAGTGCTGGAACAAGTACTGGGCCTGGACGCAAACGGAGGACTACAAGCGCCAGATGCGCGCGATCGTAAGTGCGCCGGATTTCCTCGACAGCAACTACATGTCGACGGAAGCGCGCGTGCCGGTGACGCTGCTGCAGACCAATGCCTGCAGTCCGCTTGCGACGAATGCGCTCGCCGGCAACATCTGGGACAATTTTTCGTCGCAGTCGTACAAGACGCTGCCCTCGGTCGGCACGGTGACGGTGCATGATCCGTTCACCGGCAAGCCCTCGCAGTACAGGATGCCGGCAGGTGGGCGCGGCTATACACGGCCGCCGTCGCTGATCAGCGTTTGGTCCACCGCACCGTTCCTGCTCAACAACACCGTGGGCGCCGATGCGTTCGAGCAGGACCCCTCGGTCGATGCGCGCATGCGCGTCTTCCAGGCATCGATCGAGCAGATGCTGTGGCCGGAGAAGCGCAAGCACGACGCGCTGTTCGGTGACAAAAGGCCGGGCGATCCGATCTATGTCATCGACCGCACCACCACGCGCAGCAATATCAGCATCCCGGCGGCCTATATTCCGGAGGCACTGCGTCCCGTGTCGTCGCGGCTGAACCGGTTGCTGCCGAAACTGTTCGACGCCGATGGCGGCCTCACGATCGGACCGTTCCCCAAGGGCCTGCCGGTGAATATTCTGTCCAACCTGCAGCCGCTGCCGGAGAGCAGCAGTCCGATCGACCATGTGCGGCACGTCGAGCGGTTCATCCAACTGCTGGTCGATCTGAAGATCTATCTTGCCACCTTGCCGCCCAACGCGACGGACGAGCAGATGGTCAGCGGGATCGCCAGCAGGATGGGTGCGGCGTTGCTTGCGCTGAACAAATGCCCGGACTTCGAGGTCAACCGCGGCCATTATTTCGGCACCGGCCTGATCGCCGGTGAACCGGCGCTGAGCGATGACGACAAGCGCGCGCTGATCGAGTTCGTCAAAACGTTCTGACCGCGGCGCCGCGGATGCAGCCTCCGGCGCAGGCGTGCGACTACATCATCGTCGGTTCCGGCGCCGGCGGCGGCACGCTGGCTGCGCGGCTCGCGGAAGCGGGCATGCGGGTGGTGGTGCTCGAGGCAGGCGGTGATCCGCGCGCAGGCCCGCAACTGCCCGAGGATTACGACGTTCCGGCCTTCCATCCGCTGGCCTCGGAGAACCCGGCGATGCGCTGGGACTTCTTCGTGCGGCATTATGCAGACGAGAACCGGCAGCGCCGCGATCCGAAGCTGCAGCCCGACGGCATCCTGTATCCGCGCGCCGGCACGCTCGGCGGCTGCACCGCGCACAACGCATGATCCTGATGGCACCTGGCGATTCGGATTGGGACGCGATCGCGGCGCTGACCGGGGATGCGTCCTGGCAGGCCAACCGCATGCGGCGCTACTTCCGGCGATTGGAGACCTGCCGCTATCGGCCGTTCTGGCGCGCGCTGTCGCGGCTTGGCCTCGACCGGACGGGCCATGGCTGGCGCGGCTGGCTGCCCACCGAATGCGCCATGCCGTGGCAGGTGTTCGAGGACCGGCGCCTGCTCGATACGATCAGGGAGTCGGCACGCGACGTGCTGCTCGGTGGTTCGCGTCCGCTGCGGGCAATCCGGCGCCTGGTGGAAGGTCTGGCCGACCCGAACGATCAACGCCTGCTGCGCCGGAATGCGGACGGACTTTGCTTCACGCCGCTGACGACCGATGGGCACCGGCGGATCGGAACGCGCGAACGGCTGCTGGATGTGGCGAAGCGCCATCCCGACCGACTGCGCATCGAATTGCACGCCTTGGCGACGCGTGTGCTGTTCGATGCGGACAACCGTGCCGTCGGCGTGGAATACCTGAAGGGCGAACGCCTGTACCGCGCCGATCCAAATCCGCGCGGTGGCCCGGGCGATCTGCGGACGAT
Source organism: uncultured Alphaproteobacteria bacterium (assembly GCA_963739725.1). Lineage (GTDB taxonomy): Bacteria > Pseudomonadota > Alphaproteobacteria > Acetobacterales > Acetobacteraceae > JAMXLO01. Next base: position 292,087 of record CAVUBS010000001.1, read on the forward strand.
CCACGCCGGACGCGAGGTCATCCTGGCCGGCGGCGCATTCAACACGCCGCAACTGCTGATGCTGTCGGGCATCGGGCCGCGCGCTGCGCTGCAGCAGCACGGCATAGCGGTGCGCGTGGACCTGGCCGGCGTCGGCCGCAATCTGCAGGACCGCTACGAAATCGGCGTCGTCAACCGCATGTCACGGCCATGGCACGTGCTGAGCGGCGCGCGTTTCGCCAAGGGCGACAGGCTGTTCAGCGAATGGTCGCGGCACCGGAGCGGCATGTACGTCTCGAACGGCGCGGCACTTGCCGTGTCATTGCGGTCCCAGCCGCAGCGCCCCGTCGCCCGATCTTTTCTGCATGGCGCTGCTGGCGCGGTTCGAGGGATATTTCCCGGGCTACTCGCGCGACATCGCGGCACATCACGACTATCTCAGCTGGGTGGTCCTCAAGGCGCACACCGACAATCGCGCCGGCGAGGTCACGCTGCGCTCGGCCGATCCGCGCGATCCGCCGCTGGTGAATTTTCGCTATTTCGACGAAGGCAGCGACACGACGGGCGACGATTTGGCGGCCGTGGTGACGGGGCTGCGCTTCATCCGCACGATGACTGCCGAGTTGAAGCAGTCCGGCATGATCGCGGAGGAAGAACTGCCGGGCGAGGCTGTGCAATCCGACGAACAACTCGCCGATTTCGTGCGCGACAACGCGTGGGGCCACCATGCCTCGTGCACGTGCGCGATCGGTCCGCGCGATGCGGACGGCGTGCTCGACGGGCGTTTGCGTGTGCACGGCACCGAACGGCTGCGCGTGGTGGATGCGTCGGTGTTCCCGCGCATTCCCGGGTTCTTCATCGCGAGCGCGGTCTATATGGTCGGCGAAAAAGCCGCGGACATGATCCGCGAGGACGCGTAGGATCTGCTCAGTCGAAGAGCGCAATTCTCCCCCTCCTCTTGCGGGAGGGGGTTGGGCGGAGGGCTGACACCAGCACGCACAGGGGAAAGTGGTGGCATCGGTACCAAATTTGAACTTGTGCCGCTATCCCCTCCCACTCCCGCAAGGGGAGGGGAAGACTTTGCTGCTGCGCGCCGGAGGATCAGTCCATCGCGGCGTGCTGCTCGACCTTCTGCGGCGCCTGGCGCGGCCGGCGCATCAGCAGCAACAGCAAAAGCGCCGGCAGCGTGGTGAACACCATCAGCTTGTAGTCGTCGATATAGGCGATGATCTGCGCCTGCTGGTTGATCATGCGGTCCAGCATGGCGGCGCCGTGATGCGTTGCCGGATTCAGGTACTGATGCACCACCCCGCCATCCTGCAGCGCGCGATTGAACGGGTTCACCGAGGCGCCGATCTCGGCATGCAGCGCCTGGGTGTTGTGCGCCAGCATGCCCGAGGTCACCGACACGCCGATCGCCGCGCCGATGTTGCGCGCCAGGCTGAACAGCGACGCGCCGTCCGTGCGCAGCATCACCGGCAGGGTCGCGAACGCCACCATCTGCAGCGGAATGAACAGGAACCCCAGCCCGAACCCCTGCACGCAGATGGTGAAGATCAGCCGCGCCTCGGAAATGTCGGGCGTCCAGGCGGTCATTTCCCAGACCGACCAGATGACGCACAGGATGCCGCCGCCCATCGCCAGGCGCGGATCGGTGCGCGCGGCAATGCGGCCGGCGAGCACCATCGCGGCCATGGTGCCGATGCCGCGCGGCGCCATGATCAGCCCCGCCGCATCGACCGGATAGTTGGCGAGGTTCTGCAGCCAGGGCGCCATCAGCGACGAACTCGACACCAGGATCGTGCCGGCGGCGAACATCATCACCACGCCGATCGCGAAGTTGCGGTCCTTGAACAGCGCCGGCGGGATGAACGGGCGTCGCCCGGTCAGCATGTGAACGACGAACAGATAGAACCCGAGCCCGCCCAGCACCGCCTCGGCGATGATCTCGCCGGAGCTGAACCAGTCCTCGGTCTGGCCGCGGTCGAGCATCAGCTGGATGCCGCCGATGCCGAGGCTGAGCACGGTGAAGCCGACCCAGTCGAACCGCATGCCCGACGCGCGGCTCGGTGCGCGGCATGAAGAAGATCAGGCCCAATGTCGCCAGGATGCCGAACGGCAGGTTGATGTAGAACACGAAGCGCCAGTTGTACATCTCGGTCAGGTAGCCGCCGAGCGTCGGACCCAGGATCGGGCCGATCATGACGCCGACGCCCCAGATCGCCATGGCCGAGCCGCGCTGCTCCACCGGGTAGATGTCGAGCATGGTCGCCTGCGACAGCGGCACCAGCGCCGCGCCGAACATCCCCTGCAGCAGGCGGAACATCACCATCTGGTCCAGCGACTGCGCCGCGCCGCACATCATCGAGGTGATGGTGAAGCCGGTCAGGCAGCCGACGAACAGGTATTTCCGCCCGAACCGCGACGCCATCCAGCCCACCGGCGCGGTCATGATCGCAGCGGCGGTGATGTAGGACGTGAGCACCCAGGTGATCTCGTCGAAGCTCGCCGACAGGCTGCCCTGCATGTAGGGCAGCGCGACGTTGGCGATCGTCTGATCGAGCGCCTGCATCAGGGTGGCGCCGACCGTGCAGCAGGTGATGATCAGGCGGTGCGGCACCTGATCGCTTGGGCCCTCGGCCATGATGGATCGATCTAGTAAAGGTCGGCGAGCGTGCGGCTGTGGCCGGTGTCGATGTTGGCCTCGACGCTCATGCCGGCGCGCAGTTCGGGATCGCCCGGCTGCGGCTCGACGTGGATGCGCACGGGAATGCGCTGCACCACCTTCACCCAGTTGCCCGACGTGTTCTGCGCCGGCAGCACGGAGAACTCCGAGCCGGAGTTCGGTGCGATGCTCGCCACGACACCCTTCCAGAGCCGGCCGGGATAGGTGTCCACGGTCACGTGCACCGGATCGCCCGGCTTGACCCAGGTGAGCTCGGTCTCCTTCGGGTTGGCCTCGATCCACACATCCTCGGTGGAGACGATGCCGAACGCGGCGGTGGATGCCGCGAGGTACATGCCCGGCTGCACCGTATCGACCTGGGTGACGACGCCGTCGAACGGCGCATAGATCACCGTATGGTCGAGCTGGCGCTGCGCCTCGTCCACCCGCGCCTTCGCCTGCAGGTAGTCCGACATCGTGTGGATATCGACGTTCGGATCGCCGCCCAGCTTGGCGAGCTGCACCTCGGCCATCGTCTTCAGCGCGATCACCGCCTGCTGGTTGGCGGCGAGCTGGAAGCGCGATGTTGTCGTAGTCGGCGCGGGTCACGCCGCCCGACTTCACCAGGTTGGCATAGCGGTCGAAATTCGCCTGGTCGGACTGCACCTGCGACTGCTTGACGTCGACCTCGCGCAGCATCCGCTGATAGTCGACCTTCTTGGCGTTCAGATCGGAGCCGATGCCGCCGAGATTGGCCTTGGCGCCATCGAGCGCGATCTGGAACTGGCGCGGATCGAGCCGCAGCAGCACGTCGCCCTTCTTGACGCGCTGCCCCTCGTGCACCGGGACCGAGGCCACGATGCCGGAGACGTCGGTGGCGATCGTCTCCTTGGCGGCCCGCACATAGGCATCGTCGATCGAGACGTAGCGGCCGCCGGTCAGCCAGTAGGCGCCGGAGGCGACCGCCACGACGAGGATGCCGCCCAGCATCAGGATCGGGCGGAGCAGGCGGCGGTTGATCCGGCGGGTGCGCGGCGGCGCCTCGGTGACGCGGGGCGCCTGGCCGGCGGTGGCGGCTTGCGACATCAGGCGACCTCCCGCGCTTCGGCCAAGATCGGCGAGAAGCGGCGCGCCGGGTGCGCCTCCTGGCTCAGAGTCGTCTTCATCCGCAGCAGTGCTTCGGTCATCGTTTCGAGCGTCGCCTCGTCCAGTCCGTCGATCGCCAGCGCCCGCATCTGCGCGCGCTGGCCGTCGATCTCGCGCAGCACCGGGATAGGCGGGGCACAGAGATGCAGCCGCCAGATCCGCCGGTCCTTCGGATCCGGCCGACGCTCCACCATGCCGCGCGCCTCCAGCCGGTCGATCAGGCGGGCGACGGTGATCGGCTCGACCTCCAGGATCTCCGCCAGTTCCTTCTGCGACAGGCCGGCCTGCCGCTCGAGCCAGATCAGGATGCCCCACTGCGCCCGGGTCATTCCGTGGGCACGCGCGCGCTTGTCCGCATCGAGACGCATCAGTCGGGCCACGTCGTGCAGCAGAAACATCAGGTCGCGCTGGAAATCGTGCACCGGATTGCAGTCCTTTGGGCAATGGGTCCATTGGGGGACTGCTGATAATAAGCGACGTTATGATAAGGCTCCAGCCGTCATCGCATGCGTCGAACGCAGGTCGGATGCGCTTGCGTTACCGAGCATGGCGTTGGAGAGAGTGGCGTCGGAGAAAGTGGCGACATGGGTGGAGCATCGACCTGGCTGGCGGTGGCGGCCGGCGGGGCGCTGGGCAGCCTCGCCCGGTTCTGGCTGGCCGCGGCCATGACCGCGCTGACCGGCCCGCGCTTTCCCTGGGGCACGCTGCTGATCAACGTCCTCGGGTCGTTCGTCATCGGGCTGATCGCCGCGCTCACGCTTGACGCCGGAGCGCATCGGCATGCATCCCGACCTGCGGATCTTCCTCATGGTCGGCGTCTGCGGCGGCTTTACGACGTTCTCGGCGTTCAGCCTGCAGACGCTCGAATTGCTGCAGACCGGCGACTTGTGGCCGGCCGCGGGCTATGTGGCGGGCTCGGTCGCGTGCTGCCTGGCTGCGGTCTGGTGCGGCTGGCTGCTCGGCAAGGCATAAAACTGCTTCCAATCTGCGGTTGCACACGGCATAACCCGGGCGCAGTCTCGGCTCACGCGTTCGCGATGCATTTTATGAGACGCACGATCCATGAGCCTGAGGCCACGGCTCGGGTCAAGACGAGGTAATCGGGTGATCGTTGAGCGCTGGAGCACCGCCTGATGAAAGTGCTGCTGACCGGCGGGTGCGGCTTCATCGGTTCCGCCGTTGTGCGTCACCTGCTGCGCCACACCGACCACGTGGTCGTCAACGTCGACAAGATGACCTACGCCGCCTCCGAGGATGCGCTGGAGGAGGCGCGTCGCCCACAACCGCCACGTGCTGGTCCGCGCCGACATCGCCGACGGCGCGGCCATGCGGCAGGTGTTCGCGACGCACGACCCCGACGCGGTGATGCATCTGGCCGCCGAGAGCCACGTCGACCGCTCGATCGACGGGCCGGCCGACTTCGTCCAGACCAACGTCGTCGGCACCTTCACCCTGCTGGAGGCCGCGCGGCGCTACCTGGCGACGCTGGGCGCCGGCGCGGCGCGCCGCGTTCCGCTTCCATCACGTCTCCACCGACGAGGTGTTCGGCGCGCTCGGACCGGACGACGCGCCGTTCACCGAGACCACGCCGTACGATCCGCGCAGCCCCTATTCGGCCAGCAAGGCGGCCTCCGACCATCTGGTGCGCGCCTGGTTCCACACCTACGGGCTGCCGACGATCGTCACCAACACCGCGAACAACTACGGCCCCTGGCAGTTCCCGGAGAAGCTGATCCCGCTGGTCACGCTCAACGCGCTGGAGGGCAAGCAGCTGCCGGTCTACGGCGACGGCTCCAACCTGCGCGACTGGATGTTCGTCGAGGACCACGCCGACGCCCTGGTGCGCGTGCTGGAACACGGCCAGCCCGGCGCCACCTACGCGATCGGCGCCCGCCAGCCGCGCAGCAATCTGGAGGTGGTGCGGGCGATCTGCGCCCACCTCGACCGCCGCGTGCCCGATCCGCCGGCCCGCGCGAGCGGCTGATCCACTTCGTCACCGATCGCCCGGGCCACGATTTCCGCTACGAGATCGACCCCTCGCGCAGCCGAGGCGGCCCTGGCTGGACCGCGCCGCACGACTTCGAGACCGGACTTGCGCGCACCATCGACTGGTATCTGGCGCATCGCGACTGGTGGCAGGCGTTGCGCGCCGCGCACTATGCCGGCCAGCGACTGGGGACGACAGCGACCGAGGCGATGGAGTGAAGGTGGCCGCATGAAGGGCATCCTGCTCGCCGGCGGTTCCGGCACGCGGCTGCATCCGATGACCCTGGCGTCGTCGAAGCAGCTGCTGCCGGTCTACGACAAGCCGATGGTCTATTACCCGCTGTCCACGCTCATGCTGGCGGGCATCCGCGACATCCTGGTGATCTCCACCCCGGAGGACCTGCCGCAGTTCCGCCGCCTGCTCGGCGACGGCTCCCGGTTCGGCGTCCGCTTCGACTATGCCGAGCAGCCGCGCCCGGAGGGCATCGCCCAGGCCTTCCTGATCGGACGCGACTGGATCGCGGGCGAGGCCTGTGCGCTGGCGCTCGGCGACAATCTGATCCACGCCGATCATCTCTCCGCCCTGCTGCGCGCGGCGCGGCGACGGCCGCAGCGGCGCGACCGTCTTCGCCTACCAGGTGCGCGATCCCGAACGCTACGGCGTGGTCGTCGTTCGATGCCGTGGGCCGCGCGGTGGACATCGTGGAGAAGCCGGCCGCGGCGCAATCGCAACTGGGCGGTCACCGGGCTGTATTTCTACGACCAGACGGTCAGCGACATGGCGCGCACGATCCGGCCATCGGCGCGCGGCGAGCTGGAGATCACCGACCTCAACCGGGTCTATCTCGAGGCGGGCACGCTGCACGTCGAGCGACTGTCGCGCGGCTGCGCCTGGCTCGATGCCGGCACGCCCGACAGCCTGCTGCAGGCTGCGACGTTCGTGCAGACCATCCAGTCGCGCACCGGCATGCTGGTGGGCTGCCCGGAGGAGGTGGCGTTCCGCATGGGCTTCATCGACGCCGACATGCTGCGGATCAGGCGCGCGCAGCTCGGCAAGACCGATCTGGGGCGGGTGCTGATGGAACTGGCGGAAGGGGAACTGGCATGAAGGTCGAAGCGACTCGCCATCCCCGACGTGAAGCTGATCGACGCCGCGGCACTTCCCGACGGGCGCGGGTTCTTCTCCGAGACCTGGAACCAGGACCGGTTTGCCGAGGCCGGCATTCCGGGGCCGTTCGTGCAGGACAACCACGCGATGTCGGACGACCGCGGCGTGTTGCGCGGGCTGCACTGCAGATCGCGCCGAACGCGCAGGGCAAGCTGGTGCGGGTGGTGCGGGGCGCGATCTGGGACGTGGCGGTCGATGTCCGGCACGGCTCTCCGACCTTCGGCCAGCATGTCGGCGTCGTGCTGTCAGCGCGGAGAACTGGCAGCAGCTTTGGGTCCCGGTCGGGTTCCTGCACGGCTACTGCACGCTCGAGCCCGACACGGAGGTGATCTATAAGGTCACCGGCGCCCTAGGACCGGGCGGCGGAGCGCGGGGTGATCTGGAACGATCCGGCACTCGCCGTTCCCTGGCCGATCGATCCGGCGAAGGCGATCCTGTCGGACAAGGACAGCGCGTTGCCGCGCCTGGCCGATTGTTCCGAATGGCATGCGGCCTGACATGGCGCCGCCGATCCTGGTTACCGGCGCACCGGCCAGCTTGCCTTCGCGCTCGGCGCGGGCGCGCCGTCGCACGGGCTGACGGTCCGGCAGTTCGATCGCCCGGCGCTCGATTTCGACCGGCCGGACAGCATCGCCGCGATGTTCGCCGAAACGGCGCCCGCGCTGGTGGTCAACGCAGCCGCGTACACCGCGGTCGACGCAGCGGAGAACGACGCCGACGCCGCCTATCGCGCCAACGCGACGGTCCGGCGGATCTTGGCCCGCCTTTGCGAGGAGGCGGAGATTCCGCTGATCCACGTCTCCACCGACTATGTCTTCGACGGGCTGAAGGCCGCGCCTTACGTCGAAACCGACCCGACGTCGCCGCAGGGCGTCTACGGCGCGAGCAAGCTGGCCGGCGAGGAGGCGGTGCTGGCCGGCTGTTCGCGCGCGATCATCCTGCGGACCTCCTGGGTCTATTCGCCGACCGGCAAGAATTTCGTCCGCACCATGCTGAGCGTCGGCCAGCGAACGCGACCGGCTGACCGTGGTCGCCGACCAGCACGGCTGCCCGACCACCGCGGCCGATCTCGCCGAGGCGATCCTGACGATCATCGCCCGAATGCGACCAACGGGTGGCAGGATCGCTATGCCGGGATTTTCCACGCCGCGGGCACCGGCGCGACGACCTGGCACGGCCTGGCCGTCGCAACGTTCGAGGAAGCGCTCGCCATGGCGAGCCGGTCCCGACGGTCGATCCGATCGCCACCGCCGACTGGCCCACGCCGGCGAAACGTCCGCCGAATTCCCGGCTGGACTGCGGCAGGCTGGAGGCGATGTTCGGCCTGCGTCTGCCGCCCTGGCGGGACGGTCTGGCACGCACGATCGATGCGGTGTTCGCAACCGAGGCTGCATCGGCCGCCTCGTAGTGCTCGATCGCCGGCGGCATTCAAACGCACGGCCTTCAAACGCCCGACCTTCAAACGAGTGTGATTCCCGGAACCGAGCGCGGCCACAAAGCCGCCCGATTGGCGCAGCCCCTTTGCGGCAGGCAATCAAACGGGGTCTGCAATGAGCAGAGGAGCATGGTTCGGGTGTCTGGCGTTCGCTGGGGTTCGTGTTGCTCGGTCCCATGGCCGCGCGGGCCGAGACCGACCAGCAGGTGACGGTCGATCGCGCACGCACGACGATCGAGGACCTGCGGCGCGACAAGGCGTTCGGCAACGCGCGCCAACTGATGCACCAAGCGCGCGCCGTGCTGATCGTGCCGCGGCTGTACAAGGGCGGCTTCATCGTCGGCGGCGAGGGCGGCACCGGTGTGATGCTGGCCCACGGGTCGGGCAATACCTGGAGCGACCCGGCGTTCTTTGCGCTCGGCGCGGCGTCCTTTGGGCTGCAGGCGGGCCTCGAGCAGTCCGAGACGGTGCTGTTCGTGATGACGCAGAAGGGGCTCGATGCATTGCTGCGCGACCAGTTCAAGTTCGGCGCCCAGGCCGGGATCGCTGTCGCCACCCTGGGCTCCGGCGTGGAGGGTGCGATCGGTGGCGCGAGCCCGCCCGACATCGTGGTGTGGAGTTCCTCGAGCGGCGTCTATGCCGGGATCTCGCTGGACGGCTCGGTGATCCGCGCGCAGCAGGACGACGACCATGCGTATTATGGACGCAAGGTGACCTCGCGCGACATTCTGTTCGGGCATGGCGGCCTGGCGCCGCATGCGACGGCGCTGCGGCGAGCGTTGGGTTCGGTCGGCTGAAGTTGCCGGAGGGAGCGGGGCGTGCTATCTGCGCGACCCCGTATCCCGGATGGGGGATAGTTTAGCGGTAGAACTCCCGGCTCTGGACCGGGCAGCCTTGGTTCGAATCCAGGTCCCCCAGCCAAGTCAATGATATCAGCGTCACAGCCGCCAATCCGGTGACAGGGGCAGAATGAAGACGCTGCTGATCGTCTTCCATTCCCGCACCGGCGGCACAAGGCAGATGGCCGAGGCGGCCTGCCGTGGTGCGGGCCTCGAGCCGGGCGCGCAGGTGCGTCTGCTCACCGCGTCGGAGGCACAGGGATCGGATGTGCTCGCAGCCGATGGCTACATCTTCGCCACGCCCGAAAACCTCGCCGCGATGGCTGGCACAATGAAGGCGTTCTTCGACCGCACCTATTACGACGCGCTGGAACGCATCAACGGACGGCCTTATGCAACGCTCGTCTGCGCCGGCAGCGACGGCGAGAACGCCGCACGCCAGATCGCGCGCATCGCCACGGGATGGCGGCTCCGCCCGATCGCCGAGCCGCTGATCGTGTGCACACATGCCCAGACGCCGAAGGCGATCCTGGCGCCGAAGACCATCGGCGGCGACGATCTCAACCGCTGTCAGGAAGTCGGCGCAGCGCTGGCAATGGGCCTGGTCTCAGGCATCTTCTGACGCACGCACCGGCCCGCGCTCGTCGCGCGACGGGATCAACGCGACCGCGACGGCGCCCAGCACCGAAGCGAACGCGCCGACGGCAAACGCCGCGGAAGCCGACCAGGTGACCAGCACGCCGGCAACCGCGGAGCCCAGCGGCATGCCGGCCGTGTTGAGGCTTATGGAGACGGACAGCACCCGCCCAAGCTCCGCCGGATCGGTCCGGCGCTGGCGCAGCGTCAGCACGCCGACATCGATCGGTCCCGCCATGGCACCGACCAGCATCATGCCGAGCACCAGCCCCGTCAGCCCGAATTCCGCCGCGAGCGGCCACACTGCCGAAGCGCTCACCAGCATGCCAAGCGCGATGACCTGCCGCTCGCGTCCCGCGGTGCGCAGATGACCCGCAATCAACGCGCCGACGCCGCCGGCGACGCCGAGACCAGCCCACAGCAGACCGGCGATGACGTCGGCCGTGCCAGCCCCGAACCGTCGCGTCGCGAAGACCGGAACGACGACAACCAGGATACCCCAGGCGACCTCATACAACGCATAGGACACGGCCAGTCCGCGCAGGGTGGGCTGGCGGACAACGCGCACAAGCCCATCCTGCGCCTGCCGCAGCAACGCCGGCAGCCGAGGCAGCCGGCCCGCGGGACGATTGATCCGGCCGATGCAAACGGCCGCCGCGGCGTAGGTGACCGCGATCGTGCACAATGCCAACTCCGGTCCGCCGAAACCGACGAGCACGCCGGCAAGCGCTGGGCCGAACACGTCCGAAACGCCATGCGTCGTGGTGTCCAAAGCGTTCGCACGATCCAGCGCGGCGACCGGCACGAGGCGCGGCAGCAGCGCGCGAATGCCGGCGGTGCTCAGCGGACTGGTCAGCGAAAACAGCCCGGTCAAAACAAGCAGGATCGGCGCGCCGGCGCCACCGAGCTTATCCGCCACCGCGAGCGCGGCGACCAGCACTGCGCTCGCGATCATGTCCACGGTGATTGCCCACTTCGATCCGGCGTGGTCGATCAGCGCACCCGCCAACGGGCTGATCACGAGACCAGGTGCGACGGAGGCGAACGCCAGCCATCCCGCAAGCACCGGCGAGCGTGCCAGCGTCAGCGCATAGAGCACGATTGCCAAAGCGAACATGCGCCCGGCCATCCGCGACAGGCACGTGGCGAGCAGCAGCGCGCGCACGTCCGGCGTACCAAGCAGCCCGCGATATGAAATGAGGGCGCGGTCGTTACCCACCGCGCCCTCAGTCAGTTTGCGTCGCCGCAGGCGGTCAGCTGTGCCAGCGGAACTCCTGCGCCTTCCGCTGCGAGCCCTGGCTGAGCTTCACGTTGACCAGCGCCGGCCCGCGGAAGTTCATCGCCTCGTCGAGCGCGCCGCGCAGGTCCTTCGGGTCCTCGACGTACGAGCCGTGGCCGCCGAACGCCTGCATCATCAGGTCGTAGCGCGCGCCCCAGATCAGCGTGTTCGGCCGCATGTTGAGCATCGGGTTGTTCGGGATCTCTTCCATGCCCGGCCCGATGCCGCCGTTGTTGAACACGACGATCTTGGCCGGCATGCCGTAGCGGCACAGCGTCTCCATCTCCATGCCGGAGAAGCCGATCGCCGAAGTCGCCCGACACGTGGATGATCGGCCGGTCGGGGTGCACGACGCAGGCGGCGATGACGATGCCCAGTCCGACACCCATCGTGCCATAGCTGCCGGCGTCGAGCCGCGAGCGCGGCAGAAAATTCGGCAGCTGGGTGCGGCCGATATCCATCGTGCTGGCGCCCTCGCTGCAGATCACCGCGTTCTTCGGCGCCCAGGCTGCGACGTCACGCAGCAGCCGATAATAACCGCCCGGCGCCGAATCATCGGCGATCTGCGGCGCAATCAGCGCTGCGTTCTCGGCCGACTTCTTGGTGATCGCCGCGCGCCACGGCGTCTCCTTCGGGTAGAACCACTGACGCGAACCAAGCGCCTGGTTGAGCTGCCCGACGATCGCCTTGCCGTCGCCGACCAGCGCGACCTCGGCCGGCTTGTTCTGGTGCATCGCCTCCGGCTCGATGTCGAGCTGGATGACCCGCACGTCCTTGTTGTAGCGCGGCGGCAGGCCGAAATGCATGATCCAGTTGAAGCGCGCGCCCATCAGGAACACGACATCGGCATTCTGCAGCGCAAGGCTGCGCGCCGCACCGACCGACAGCGGATGGTCGTCGGGCATCACGCCCTTGCCCATCGGCGAGGCGAGGAACGGCAGCTGCGTCTTCTCGATGAACGCACGCACCTCGGCTTCGGCGCGCGAGGAGGCCATGCCCTTGCCGATGATCACCAGCGGCCGTTCAGCCGATTGCAGCGTGTTCAGCGCCTGCTCGATGTACTCCGGCATCGTCTGCATGCGCGGCGGATCCGGGCATTTCGCAGCCTCATGCGCCTTGTCCGCGTCGCATGAGCCGGTGATGATGTCGTCGGCGATGTCGAGATAGGCGGCGCCAGGCCGGCCGTAGATCGACTGCCTGACCGCCATCTCCACATAGAACGGAATGCGATGCACGTGCTCGATGCCGTGCGCCCATTTGCACAGCGGCGTCGCGGCCAGCACCTGGCGCTCCTCCTGGAAGGCGCCCATGCCGTTGCGATAGGTTTCCGACGCACCGCCGATCAGCAGCATCGGCCAGCAGTTCTGCTGCGCGTTGGCAAGGCCCGCGAGGCCGTGGATCACGCCCGGACCGGTCACGACGATGCACGAGCCGGGGCGGCCGGTGAGGTAGCCAACGGCGCCGGCGGCGTACGACGCGGTCTGTTCGTTGCGCATGCCGATATAGGGGAGGCCGACCTTCTGCGCCGCCTCGGCGAGCGGGCCGACCGGGAACCCGACCACCCCGAACATGAATTGCACGCCTTGTTCCTTGAGGCTTTTCGCCAGCAAGTCGGCGCCTTTGATCTCAGCCATGTTTCCTCCTGTCATCGGGCGACCACGATCGGGCCCGGTACGAAAAAGTCCGAACGACGGTCACATTACGCATATATGGCGCCGCGGCAAATGGCGGTGTCCGCGTCTGTCGTCATGGCCGCGACGATCCGCGGGTCGAGCCCGGGGACGACCATGACGGGTTGTAGTGCGCACCTACACCTTTTCGATGATCTCCATCTGCGCGCCGTCGGGGCACTCGACGAAGCAGACGTGCCGTCCGTTGTTGGGCGGCAATTCCTCCAGGATGCGCACGCCGTTTTTCTGCAGCCGCGCCAGCGTGCCCGGATAGTCGTCGGTCTGCACGGCCATGTGTTCGATGCCGTAATGCTGCTCGTGATTCTGCACGGCGATCAGACCGGTGATGTTGAGCTGCAGCCCGTGCAGATCAACACGGAACCCACGCCCGGGGATCTCGTCCTTCATCGTCGCGCCGAAGTTGTCGACATAGAATTGCGCGGTCTGTTTGGGATCACGGGTCTTGAGGTGCACATGCTGGACGGCGAAGGTCATGGTCGTTCTCCTCCTCGCAGATGTTGCGCAGCGTTTCCTGCGGCATCCGACACGCTGGAAGAATTCCGCGATCCGGTCAAACCCGGTTTCAGCAGGGCTATCGGGTGAAGCAGAAGCGCTCAGGGCTCTGCCCTGAAACCCGCCCGGTGGCGTTGCCCCCGGGACCCCCACCAAAGGCGGAGCCTTTGGGATCCATTACGAAAGTGACGGGTTCCAAGGGCTCGGCCCTTGGCGGAGTCCAGAGGCGGAGCCTCTGGTGGGGTTCGGGGTGAAACCGCGCTTGCCCTGACGGTTTCAGTGCGGGCTCATGCGCGCCGACGCGGGATGGCCCTCCGCCTTGAAGCGCTTGCCGGTGTTGGTGACCTCGGTGCCGTCCACCTTCAGGATCGAGAAATCCTGATCGGCGTAGTTGCCCACGTAGATGTAGCCGCCGTCGGGCGAGAATGCCGCCGCCTCGGGGAAGGCGCCCACCTCGACCGTCTTGATCGGCGTCACCGTCTTGCCCTGGATGCGCAGCACCGTGATGCTGCCGTTCGGGTGATGGAACCACGCCTGCTTCATGTTCGAGCCGTTGACGTTGACCACCACCGCAAGGTCGCCGCGCGGGCTCATCGCCAGCCCCTCCGGCGCGTCCTCCACCGTCACGTGCCCGATCACGTGCGGATGCGCGCCCTCCAGGTCGATCACGCTGACCGCGTCGGCGTTGCCATCCGACGAGCCGCTGTTGCCGTTGTCCGCGGTGATCGCGAGTTTGGAATCCGGTGACACGACCACGTTGTACGGGAACGCGTAGGTCGGCAGGTCGAGCTTGTTGTAGGTGACCTTGTCGCCGTCGACGTCAAGCACGGCAATCTTGTTGTCCGGCGACTTCAACGCCAGCGCATGCTTGCCGTCGGGCGTGAACTCGACATGCGAGACACCGGGGCTGATCGGGACGGTTCCGGTCTGCGTCACCTGCGTGCCGTCGATCTTCAGCACGCTGATGGTACCGTCCGCGCGATTGGCCACCAGCGCCATGTCGCCCTTGGGGCTGAACGACAGGCCGGACGGCTGCTTGCCGAGGTTCAGCGTCTGGACAAGCTTGGGCGGGTTGGCTTTCAGGTCGATGACGAACAGCTTGTCGGTCGGCACCATCTTGCGCGCGCCGTTCTCCTCGGCGACGGTCATCGAGTCGGCGACCAGTGCAATGCTGCCGTTGGGCGCAGATCGCCAGGTTGACCGGCGGCCCGACGATGGAATTCTCCAGCGGCAGCGTGGCGACGATCTTCGGCTCCTCGGGCTTCGCCAGGTCAACGATGAGGATGGTGTCCTTGCCGGTCGGATTGACGATCGGCTTGCCGTGCGCGTCGGTGCCGGGCTTTTCATCGTTCCCGACGATCATGTAGGGCGCGGCATGGGCCGGGAATGCGGTGGCAGCGAGCAGTGCAAGGCCCGCGGCAGCGCAGTGCTTCAGCAGCGGCGACGACATCGTATCCCTCCCTTATGTGTTCTTCTGCGTCGCAGTGTGGGAAGGATCGCCCCCGCCGGCAAGCCCGCGTCTGGCCGGCTCGGCGTATCTGCTGCGGCGCATGGGGCTGCGACCCATAACGATGCCAACCCGGCACAATCTGCCCGGCCGTTAACGGCAAGGTAAGTACCGCAAGCGCAATCTCCGCTCCACGGCATACGGCCGGGCTGCCGCGAAACGAGCCCGGCTACGGAGCACGCGCCTTACCGAAGGCGCAGAGGTGGATGACCATGAAGGCCATCGTGGACGGGTTGCGAGCCCTGGGCCCTGCTCGGCTCGCCGCGATGGGCGCCGTTGCGCTGGGCATGCTCGGGATGCTCGCGTTGATGATGCTGCGCGGCGGCACCGAGCCGATGGCATTGCTCTACGGCGATCTCGACCTGCGCGACTCCTCCCAGGTCGTCGAGCAACTCGCCCGTCGCCACATCCCCTATCGCATCGCCGGCAACGGCAGCCAGATCATGGTGCCGGCCGACCAGATCCCGGAGGCCCGCCTGGCACTCGCGAAGGACGGGCTGCCCGCCGGCGGCTCGATCGGATACGAGATCTTCGACCGCGGCGACGGACTTGCCGCCACCGAATTCCAGCAGAAGATCAACGAGACCCGCGCGCTGGAAGGCGAGCTTGTGCGCACCATCCGCGTCATCAACGGCGTGCGCGGCGCGCGCGTGCACCTCGTGCTGCCGCGGCGCGAGCCGTTCGCGCGTGAGCGTCAGGACGCGCAGGCCAGCGTGATGCTGACCATGACCGGCGTCGGCCGGCTGGATCGCGAGGGCGTGCAGGCCATCCTCAACCTGGTCTCCGCCGCGGTGCCGGGACTGCGCCCGCAGAACATCGCCATCGTGGACTCGCGCGGCGATCTGCTGGCGCGTGCCGGCGAGCCGGTGGGCCAGGCCGCGGCCGCGCTGTCCACCGAGGAGGTGCGCCGCGCCACCGAACTCCGGCTGGCGCGCGCGGTGGAGGAGATGCTGGAGCGCACCCTGGGCGCCGGCCACGTGCGCGCCGAAGCCGCGGTGCGCATGAGCTTCGACAAGGTGAACCAGACCGAGGAGCGCTACGACCCCGAGGGTCAGGTGACGCGCAGCACCCAGACCGTCACCAACAACACCAAGAACACCGAGGCCCCCGCCACGGTGACGGTCCAGAACAACCTGCCGAACGCCGATGCCGGCAAGGAAGGCGCCGGTTCGCAGGAAGCACGGCAGGAGGAGACCACCAATTACGAGATCGGCCGGACCGTCCGCACGCTGATCCGCGAGCAGCCGCAGATCGACCGCATCAGCCTGGCGGTCATGATCGATGGCACGGACAGCGTGGGCACCGACGGCAAGCATGCCTGGCAGCCGCGCGCCGGCGAGGAACTCGATCGCATCACCGGCCTGGTGAAGACCGCGATCGGCTACGACGAGAAGCGCGGCGACCACGTCGAGGTCGTGAGCCTGCGCTTCACCGGCGATGATGCCGCGCCGGTGGCCGATACCGGCGGGCTGTTCGGCCTGCATCTGGAGAAGGCGGATCTGCTGCATCTGGCGCAGACCGCGCTGTTCGGCGTGATCGGCGTGATGGCGCTGCTGCTGGTGCTGCGGCCGATGGTGCTGCGGCTGACCACGCTTGGTCCCGGCGCATTGGCTGGCGGCGACGCGCCCGCTGGCGGCGCTGGGCGGTCCGATGGTCCCCGCATTGGCCGGCCCGGACACGGCGCGCCGCTGTCGGTCGCTGCGGTCGCCGCAGCGTCTGCTCGAGGACGAGAGCATGGTGAATATCGCCCAGATCGAGGGCCAGATGCGCGCGTCCTCGCTGCGCCGGATCGGCGAACTCGTGGAGAAGCACCCGGACGAGACGCTGTCGATCGTTCGCGGCTGGATGGTGCAGGAGAACAACTGAGGTGCTCAAGTCCGAAGACTTCCGCACGCTGGCGGGACCGCAGAAGGCGGCCATCTTCATGATGGCGCTCGGCGAAGAGCAGTGCACACGGCTGTTCGCCATGATGCACGAGGACGAGATCAAGGACATCTCGGCCGCCATGTCGCAGCTTGGCGCGGTGCGGTCCGAGGTGGTCGAGCGGCTGTGCCTCGACTTCGTCGACGGCATGGGTGCGGCGGGCAATCTGGTCGGCAGCTACGAGAGCACCGAGCGGCTGCTGCAGAAGTCGCTGCCGCGCGAGCGCGCCTCGCAGATCATGGAGGAAATCCGCGGCCCGGCCGGGCGCACCATGTGGGACAAGCTCGGCAACGTGCACGAGGCGGTGCTGGCGAATTACCTGAAGAACGAATATCCGCAGACGGTCGCGGTGGTGCTGTCCAAGGTGCAGTCCGGAGCATGCCGCGCGCGTGCTCACGCTGCTGCCCGAACTCGTTCGCCATGGAAGTGGTCATGCGCATGCTGCGCATGGAGAGCGTGCAGAAGGACGTGCTCGACGGCGTCGAGCGCACGCTGCGCGCGGAGTTCATGTCGAACCTCGCCCGCAGCACGCGGCGCGATTCGCACGAGATGATGGCGGACATCTTCAACAGTCTCGACCGCCAGGCGGAGACGCGCTTCCTCGCCTCGCTCGAGGAACGCAACCGCGAGTCGGCCGAGCGCATCAAGGCGCTGATGTTCACCTTCGACGATCTGATCCGGCTCACGCCGCAGGCGGTGCAGATCCTGCTGCGCGCGATCGAGAAGGACAAGCTGCCGGTCGCGCTGAAGGGTGCGTCGGAGAAAATCCGGGAGATGTTCTTCAAGAACATGTCGGACCGCGCCGGCAAGATCCTGAAGGACGATATCGAGGCGCTTGGCCCGGTGCGGCTGCGCGACGTCGACGAAGCACAGTCCGGCATCGTGTCGCTTGCCAAGGAGCTGGCGGCGCAGGGTCAGCTCGAGATCGCCGAGAGCAAGGATGAGGAGCTGGTCTACTAGATGGACGGATCGGTGAATTCCAAATCTTCATCGCAGTCGCTCGGCGCGCTGTTCGGGGAGGATTTCGATCAGCCCGAGCGCGTCGCCGAGCCCGACGCGATCGAGCCGGTTTACACCGCGGCCGAATTGGCCAAGGCGCGCGAAGCCGCGTGGCGCGAGGGCAATGCCGGCGGACAGCAGGAGGCTGCGGCAAGCGACGCGGCCGCGACGCGGCGCGCCATCGAAGCGATGGCCGCGCAATGGGCGGACGCAAGCGACGCAGCCGCCGCACGTGCCGAACAGACCGCCGATGCGATCGCCCGGCTGCTGCTCGACAGCCTGGCCGCTGCCTTCCCGACGCTCTGCGCCTGCTACGGCGAGGCGGAGGTGCAGGCGATCGTGCGCTCCGTGCTGCCGGCGCTGACCCAGGAACAGGTGATAACGGTGCGCACGAACCGGCTTACCGCGCCGTCCCTGGTGCGCGAGATCGGCCGGCTCGATCCGGCGTTCGCGGCGCGCGTGCAGATCGTCGAGTGCGACCTGATGACGCCAGGCGATGTGAAGATCGACTGGCACAACGGCCGCGCGATCCGCGATGCGACCGCGCTTTGGGAACAGGTGGCGGCGGTCCTGGCGCCCGCCGGACTGCTGCGAACCGATGTCGTGTTCAACCGGGAGGAGACCGTCAATGGCGACTGACATGGAACTGGCCGAACTCGCCGAGCCTGGTGCGACCGGCATCGAAAGCGGCGCACCGCGCAGCGCCCGCGAGCTGGAGGCGGTCTACGACATACCGGTCACCGTGAGTGCGGTGCTCGGCAAGGCGACGATGCAGGTGAGCCAGCTGCTCAAGCTCGGCCGCGGCGCCGTGGTCGAACTGGACCGCAAGCTCGGCGAGGCGATCGACATCTACGTCAACAACCGCCTGGTCGCGCGCGGCGAGGTGGTGATGGTGGACGACAGCCGTCTCGGCGTGACCATGACGGAAATCGTCAAGACCGACCGGACGGCGTGAGGCAGCGCCGATGCGCGTTCTGATCATCGGCTCGTTGGCCGGCGAACTCGGGCAGGCAGCGCGGATCGCGATCGCGCGCGGTGCCAAGCTCGACCAGGCGGATGACGCCGATGCCGGCCTGGCGCGGCTGCGTGCGGACGGCCGCATCGACCTCGTGCTGTGCGATCTGGCGCATGACGTGGGCGCGGTGGTGCGCGCGCTGGCAGCCGAACGCATCACGGTGCCGGTGGTCGCCTGCGGCACCGGCGAGGATGCGGCGGCGGTGGCCCGCGCCATCCGCGAGGGCGCCCGCGAGTTCCTGCCGCTGCCGCCCGATCCGGACCTGATCGCAGCCATTCTCGAAGCCGCCGCCGGCGAGACCCACGCGATGATCGTGCGCGACCCGGCCATGCAGGACACCGTGCACCGCGCCGAACAGGTCGCGGCCTCCAATGCCTCGGTTTTGATCATGGGTGAATCGGGCACCGGGAAGGAGGTGCTGGCGCGCCACATCCATCGCCGCTCGCGCCGGTCCGCCGGGCCGTTCGTCGCACTGAACTGTGCGGCGATCCCGGACAACCTGCTGGAATCGGAGCTGTTCGGCCACGAGAAGGGCGCGTTCTCCGGCGCCGTGGCACGCCGGGTTGGAAAGTTCGAGGCCGCGGACGGCGGGACGCTGCTGCTCGACGAGATCAGCGAGATGGATATCCGCCTGCAGGCCAAGCTGTTGCGCACCTTGCAGGAACGCGAGATCGATCGGCTGGGCGGCGCGGCGCCCGTACGCGTGGACGTGCGCATCCTGGCCACCGCCAACCGTGAGCTGCTGGCCGAGGTGCAGCGCGGCACGTTCCGCGAGGATCTGTATTTCCGCCTCAACGTGGTTTCGCTGCGGGTCCCGCCGCTGCGCGAGCGGCCCGGCGACGTGGCCGCGCTCGCCGAGCATTTCGCCCGCCGCTACGCCGATGTGAACGGGCTGCCGTTCCGCCCGCTGTCGCGCGAGGCGCTGCTCCGGCTGACCTCGCATGGCTGGCGGGGCAATGTGCGCGAGCTGGAGAACGTGGTTCACCGCGCGGTACTGCTTGCCGACGGTTCGCAGATCGGCGCCGAGGCGATCGAGCTGAGCCCGGCTCCAGGCGTATCCCGCGTGCCGGGCACCGTGGCGGCTCCCGGCGGCATCGCCACGCTGGTCGGGCGCAAGATGGTCGAGGTCGAGCGCGACCTGATCATCGGCACGCTCGGGCACACGCTGGGCAACCGCACCCACGCCGCGACCATCCTCGGCATCTCGATCCGCGCGCTGCGCAACAAGCTGCGGGACTATTCGGCGCAGGGCGTCATGGTGCCGCCACCTGCCGCCGGCGTCGCCGCCTGATCGTCATGCGAACATCGATGGCCCCGCGCCCCGGCCCCGATGCCTGACACGGTCGCCACCGAAGGCTTTCTCCCGGCGCTGACCGCCCGGCTGCGCCAGTACGCGCCGGGCAGCGACGTGGGCCTCGCACTCGGCGTGATCGTGCTGCTGTCGGTGCTGATCCTGCCGCTGCCGACGCTGCTGCTCGATCTCGGCCTGGCGCTGTCCATCACCTCCGCCGTGCTGGTCCTCATGGTGGCGCTGTTCCTCAACCGGCCGCTCGACTTTTCCTCCTTCCCGACGCTGCTGCTGCTCACCACGCTGCTGCGCCTGTCGCTGAACGTCGCGGTCACACGACTGATCCTGTCGCACGGCAACGAGGGCCCGCTCGCGGCCGGCCACGTGGTCGCGGCATTCGGCGGCTTCCTGATGGGCGGCGACGTGGTGATCGGCCTGATCATCTTCTCGATCCTGCTGGTGGTGAACTTCATGGTCATCACCAAGGGATCGGGGCGCATCGCCGAGGTCGCCGCCCGGTTCAGCCTGGACGCGATGCCGGGCAAGCAGATGGCGATCGACGCCGACCTTTCCGCCGGCCTGGTCGACGAGAAGGAGGCGCGGCGGCGGCGACGCGAACTCGAGGAGGAAAGCAGCTTCTACGGCGCGATGGACGGCGCCGCGAAATTCGTCCGCGGCGATGCGATCGCGGCGCTGATCATCACGGTGATCAACATCCTGGGCGGCCTGGCGATCGGCGTGGTGCGCCACGGCATGTCGTTCGCCGACGCCGCCGCCACGTTCACCACGCTGACCGCCGGCGACGGCCTGGTGTCGCAGATCCCCGCGCTGCTGGTGTCCACCGCCGCCGGCATCGTGGTGACCAAGGGCGGCATGGAGGGCACCGCCGATGCGGCGCTGATCCGCCAGCTTGGCCGCAGTCCGAAGCCGCTCGCGATGGCGGCGGGCGCGGCGACCGTGCTGGCGCTGTTGCCGGGCCTGCCGATGCTGCCGTTCCTCGCACTCGCCGGCCTGGCCGGCGGCGGCGCCTGGGTGCGCTACAAAAACCCGCCGGCGATCGACGCGCCCGACACGCCGGCGCCGCTGATCGCGACCGAGCCGCCGATCAGCGACGCGCTGCGGATCGACATGATCCGCCTGGAGCTGGGCTACGGTCTGCTGGCGCTGGCCGGCGGCGACGCGCCGCGGCTGACCGAGCAGATCAAGGGCCTGCGCCGCTCGATCGCAACCGAGATGGGCTTCGTCCTGCCGCCGGTGCGCATCCAGGACAACATGCAGCTCGGCGCGGACACCTACTCGATCCGCATCAAGGAGATCGAGGCCGGCACCGGCGTGCTGCGCCCCACCATGCTGCTGGCGATGGACCCCAAGGGGAGCATGCCGGACGTGCCCGGCGAACAGACGCGCGAACCCGCCTTTGGCCTGCCTGCGATGTGGATCGACGCGGCCGCCAAGGAGGAGGCGATGTTCCGCGGCTGCACGGTGGTCGATCCCCCGAGCGTGCTGACCACCCACGTGACCGAGGTGGTGCGCGAGAACATGGCGGAACTGCTGTCCTATACCGAGACGCAGAAGCTGCTCGACGAACTGCCGCGCGAGCAGCAGAAGCTGGTCGCGGACCTGATCCCCTCGCAGATCACCACCGGCGGCGTGCAGCGTGTGCTGCAGGCGCTGCTGGCCGAACGCATTTCCATCCGCGACCTGGCGACGATCCTGGAGGCGATCCAGGAGGCGTGCGGCGGCGCGGGCCGCGCCATTCCGATCATCGTCGCGCATGTGCGCGCCCGGCTGGCCCGCCAGATCAGCGACAGCCACACCGGCCCCGGCGGCTACATCCCGCTGGTCACGCTGTCGCCCCAGTGGGAGGCGGAATTCGCCGAGGCGCTGACCGGCCCGGCGGACGACCGCCAGCTCGCAATGGCGCCCAGCCGTCTGCAGGAGTTCATGGAACGGCTGCGCAACACATTCGACACGGCCGCTGCGGCCGGCGAGTCGGCCGTGCTGCTGACCTCCGGCGGCATCCGCAGCCATGTGCGCGCCATCGTCGAGCGCATCCGTCCGACGACGCCGGTGCTGGCGCAGGCGGAGATCTATCCGCGGGCGCGCATCCGCACGGTGGGGACGATCTGATGACCCCCAGTCTGATGACCAGTCGATGGCACCCAGCCTATCGCCGACCGTGCGCCATGCGCCTGAAGCTCTACCGTGCCAGGGGCATGGCCGAAGCGATGGCGAAGGTGCGCGCCGAACTGGGCGACGATGCGCTGATCCTGGCCACGCGCCGCGTCGGCGACGGCGTGGAGATCACCGCCGCACTGGACCCGGATGAAGCGCCGCCACCGCTGACGCCGCCATCACAGGTGCCGCCAAACCCGGCGCTGCTGGCCGCGCTCGAGTTCCACGCCGTGCCCGCTGCACTGCGCGAGGCGTTGCGGCACGGCGAGCTCGACGCGTCCCTGGCCGTTGCGCTGCCTTTCGCGGCATTGCCGCTGGGTGCCGATGAACCGCCGCTGCTGCTGGTCGGCCCGCCGGGCGCCGGCAAGACCCTGACGGTGACCCGTCTGGCGACACGCCTGGTGATGGCCGGCGTGGCGCCCATGGTGATCACCGCCGACGGCAAGCGCGCCGGAGCGACGGAACAGCTTGCCGCGTTCACCAGACTGCTGGGCATCAGCCTGATCGTCGCCTGCCATCCCGTCACGCTGGGCCGCGCGCTGACGCAGCGGCAGAATGCGGCACCGGTGCTCATCGATACGTCGGGCTGCGATCCGTTCGATCCGGCGCAGCTCGAAGAGCTCACGGCACTGGCCGCGACCATCCACGCGGTCGTGGTGCTGGTGCTGCCGGGCGGCCTCGACCCGGCAGAGGCGGCGGACCTGGCGGTCGCCTACGCGGCTGCCGGCGCCAGCCTCCTGGTGGCGACCCGGCTCGATCTGACACGCCGGCTCGGCGGCATCCTGGCCGCCTCCGCCAGTGCACGGCTGGCATTGACCGAGGCCGGCATCGGACCGGATGCAGCCGATGGCCTGCTGCCGATCACACCGGGCTGGCTGGCGAAGCGACTGCTCGCACTCCCGCGCATGGAACCCCGCCAATGACCGTCGGACGCATCATTGCCGTCGCCTCCGGCAAAGGCGGCGTGGGCAAGACCTGGTTCGCCATCACGCTGGCGCATGCCCTCGCCCGCCGGGGACGGCGCGTTCTGCTGTTCGACGCCGATCTCGGGCTCGCCAATGTCGACATCCAGCTCGGCCTGACGCCGAAGCAGGATCTTGGCGGCGTGGTCGCCGGCCGGCGCCACGTTGGCGGACGCAACGCTGCACTATGCGGACGGCGGCTTCGACATTGTCGTCGGGCGGTCCGGCTCCGGTGCGCTGTCGGCGATCGAACCGGTCGCATTGGAACGCGTGCTGATCGCGTTGGGACAGCAGGCGTCGCGCTACGACGCGGTCCTGCTGGATCTCGGCGCCGGGCTCGACCGGTCCGTGCGACGGATGTCGGCCTGGGCCGACACGCTGCTGGTCGTCGCCACCGACGAGCCCACGAGCCTGACCGACGCCTACGCCGTGCTGAAGCTGCATACCGCCGATCGACAGGACGGCGACGCCCGTGTGGTGGTCAACCTGGCGGCCACGCGCGCCGCCGGCGAACGCACCTTCGCCACATTGCAGCGTGCCTGCACGACGTTCCTCGGCCGGTCACCCCAGCTCGCCGGCGTGATCCGCCGCGATGACCGCGTGCGCGACGCGATCCGGCGCCAGACGCTGCTGCTCACGCGTCATCCGACCTCGCCCGCAGCCGCGGATGTCGAGGCCACCGCAGCATTGCTGGTCCCGGCGTAACACTTTGTCGCTCGGCCGGCGCGCCATACCGGCCAGCCGACGCTTTGCCTGCGCCTCCTGCCGCCCCACATATCGGCGCGGAGGGGTGCATGCCGCTGATCCGCAGCAACCGCAGTCGCGACCTGCGCGTGGACTTCTTCCGCGGCCTGGCCCTGTGGTGGATCTACACCGACCACATCCCCGGCGACGTGCTGGGCGACTACAGCCTGCGCAACTTCGCCATGTGCGACGCGACCGAGATCTTCGTGCTGCTCGCCGGCTTCGGTGCCGGACTGGCGTACGGTTCGGAGATGGACCGGCAGGGCTATCTGTATGCCGCAGCCGATGCGCTGCGCCGGGCGTGGACGCTCTACATCGCTCACATCTTCCTGTTCGTCGTCTACACGGCCCAGGTCGCGTACTCGGCGACCGCGCTCGACCGTGCCTTCTATCTGGAAGAGACGCGCCTCGATGTCCTGGCCGAAGCGCCGTATCGGGCGCTGCTCGAGGCGCTGCTGCTGCGCTTTCAGCCCAGCCTGCTGAACATCCTGCCGCTGTATGTCGTGCTGCTGCTGATGTTCGCCGCGGTCCTGCCGCTGCTGCGCCGGCCGGCGCTGCTGTTCGCGGTATCGTTCGCCGGCTACGTCGTGGTGCGGGTCACCGGGATCAATCTGCCGGCCTGGACCGGCGAAGGGTGGTACTTCAATCCGCTCGCCTGGCAGCTGCTGTTCATGATCGGCGCCATCCTGGCCTATGCGCCGCCACCGATGCCCCGACAGCACCGATCGATCGACCTGCTTGCCGTTCTGGTGCTGCTGTCGGGGATCATCGTCATCTGGGTGATCGACATCCATCCGCCCGTCCTGGCGTTGATGCCGGCGACGGTCATCCGCTTCATCATCACCGAGGACAAGACCGGCCTCCACCCGTTCCGGCTGCTGT
>CAVUBS010000002.1:0-50103 GCA_963739725.1 uncultured Alphaproteobacteria bacterium
CCTGGACTGCGCTGCTGCTGCGCGACAGCGGCCTGCCGGTCGATCCGGGCGGCGTGCTGTTTGTCGGTCAGGTTATGCGGCAGGTGACGGCGATCGCGGCGATGCAAGTCCCGACAGGGCAGGTGATCAGCAGGGCGGTGCACTGCCGTTGGGGCAGACGACCGTCGAGCCGGGCGGCACAACGATCGTGGTATTGTTGCGCGGCGCCGGCGGATTGCTGCTGCTGAAGCTGAGGCACCCGCCAAGCAGGAGGGGCAGGAGCAGGGCCAACAGGCAACGGCGCATGGCAATCATCCTTACGGGGTCGTGCAGCCTGGGATCGCGGGCGCTCGTTTGCCATGCGCACCGTTGCCGGCCAAGCGGCGCCGCGTCACAACATTGTGTGTCGACGTCGGAGGGCCTCAGCGGGTCTCCACCCACACCCGCGGTGTGCCTGGCCCGCGCAGCAGATCGGGCGACGGTGGCCCCAGCAGGTTACCCGGCTCGCCGCGCAGAATGTCGCGCGGCGGCGGCCGGGCCTCGTCCTGGCACGCCACGCCGGGCGCACCCATCGGCACGCCGACGTAAGCCTGGCCTGTCACACCGTGGGGCACGCCGGGCCGGCCGGCGAGGTCGAGCGACAGCGGCAGCATCGGTCGCGTCGATGGCGCGCTCGGGCAGTCCGCCGGCTGCGCGGCAATCCGGTGCGGCGCGAGCACCAACGAGCAGCAGTCCGGCGAGCAGCGATCGCATGGGCTCAGCATGCACCCCGCTGGTTAACGCCTGGTTCGCGCGTGAACGCTCGACAGCAGCGCCGGAATGAAAATCAGGCTCGCCGTCAGCGTGCACGCCAGGCTGATCAGCAGCAGCCTGCCCATGCTGGCGGTGCCGGGATGCTCCGACAGCGCCAGCGAGCCGAACGCCGTCCCGGTGGTCAGCGCCGAGAACACGATCGCCCGCGCGGTCGCCGAGCCGAGGACCGCATGTCGCCCCGCCCGCCAGTTCATCACGAAATAGATGTTGAACGACACGCCGACGCCCAGCAGCAGCGGCAACGCGATGATGTTGGCGAAGTTGAGCGGCAGCCGGCAGCAGCACCGCCACGAGCAGCGTGAGCAGCGCCGACAGCGTGAGCGGCGCCAGCACGAGGCAGACGTCCACGATCCGCCGCAATGCCAGCGAACAGGATGATCGTGATCGACACCAGGGCGGTGATCGCCGCCGAACGGAACGCGCCGACGATGGTCTCGCTGGTCGCCTCGATGGTGACCGCCGAACCGCCCGCGTCGGGCGCCACCGCGGTGACCTGTTCCACGAACTCGCGCAGGCCCTTGCTGCCGCGCACCTGCGGACCTGGCATCACCTGCAGCCGCGCGCGACCGTCCGGCAGCAGCCAGTCGCGCGACACGTCGGGCGGGACCGATGCCAGCGTCACCGGTTCGGCGCTCAGCGCCGTGCGCAGGTGGTCGAGCTGATCCGGCAGGAACCGGGTGAGCATCGCATTCGTCGTGATCAGGACCGGATCGGGTGCGGTCCATGAGCTGCTGGAGATCGCCGGCGATCGCGTTCAGCGGGTGATCCTTCGGCAATTTACCCAGCGCCGGGTCGATCTGCGCCACGGCCGCCTTGCGCGGCGAGGCGCACCTCATCCGGCGTGATCGGCGCCGGCGGTTCGTGGGGCGCCAGCGTCGGCGCCAGGATCGAGTTGGCGTCGGCGATGATCGCCAGCTTCGTCGGCTGGTCATCCGGCACGAAGCTCTCGATGTCGATCACCTTGGAGACGGTGGACAGCTTCGTGAGCCTCGGCTTCAGCGCATCCGCGTCCGCCACGCTCGGCGCCAGGATGTCGATGCTGTACGGATTGGTGAGCGGATCGTCCATCAGGTCGAACAGGGTCCGCATCGCCTCGGTGTTCGGGTTCTTGGTGTGCAGCGGATCGGAATCGAATTCGAGCCGCGGCGCGACGGCGATCGCGAGCGCCGCCAGGGCCGCGAATACGACGAGGATCGGCCGCCGATGGCGCGCGAACAGCGGGTCGAACGGCGCCAGCCAGGTGAAGCCGACGACCGCCTTCTCGCCCGGCGGCCGGCACAGCGTGATCGCCGCCGGCAGGAAGCCGATCGTGCAGGCGAACGCGATCAGCATGCCGACGCCGGCGATCAGGCCAAGTTCCGCCACGCCGGAAAAGTCGGTCGGCACGAAGCCGAGAAAGCCCGCCGATGTCGCGATCGACGCGACGAGGATCTGGTCACCCGGTGCGCGCGGCGTTCTGCAGCATCGCCGTCGCCGGGTCGGGATACTCGAAGCGCCGCTCGCGGTAGCGGACCGAGAACTGGATGGCGAAGTCCACCGCGATGCCGACGAACAGGATGCCGAAGCCGACCGACACGAGATTGAGCGTGCCCACCGCGACGGTGGCGAACAGCAGGGTCAGCATCAGGCCGAGCCCCAGCGTCCCGAGGATCGGCACGATCAGCCGCCAGGTCTTCACCGCGAGGAACAGCCACAGCGTGATCAGCACCACGCTGCCGGCCAGGCCGACCACCGCGCCCTGCACGACGGTGGCGAACTCCTCGTCCGCCAGCGCCACCTGGCCGGTGATGCGCACGCGCGCGCCGCCGGAGCGGACGAATTCCAGCCCGGCGATGACCTCGCGCATCGCGTCGGTCGCCGCGCCGCCGGGCTGCAGGGCGCCGAAGTCCAGCTTCGGCTGCACCAGCACGAACTTGTACTTGCCGGCGAGATCGTTCAGCCCGCCGCCGAGCAGCACCTGCCATGACAGCGGGCGCGGATGCCCCGACAGCACCTCCGCCATGGACCGATGGAACGCCACCAGCGAGTCGAAATAGGGGCTGAGATCGACGTCGCCCTTGGTGGCCCCCATCCCCAGCAGCGACAGCGCGGAGAACAGGCCGCGCGCGGTCGGATCGGCGACCAGCTGGCCCAGGAACGGCTGCGCGTCGATCGTGCGGTCCATCAGGTCCGTGAGGGCCTTCTCGTCCAGGAACAGCAGCCCCTCCTTGCGCAGGAAGGGCGACGCATCGGGCCGTCGCACCGAGTTGAAATGGACGTGATCGCCGGCCAGCGCATCGGCCAGCGCCGCGGCCGTGGCCTCGGCTTCCTCCGGCTCCTGCGCGTCGATCACCGCCACCAGCAGGCCGCTGAACTGCGGAAAATCCTTCTTGAACTCCGCCGCACTCTTCCGCCAGGGCAGGCTGGGGGCGAACATCTGGTCCGTGTCGGTGGTCACGCCCAGATGGTGCACCGCATAGAAGGCCGAGAACACCGCGATGACGAGCCCGCCCAGCACCACCGCGAGGGCGTAGCGGCGGCTTCCTTCGACCAGACTGACGAGCAGGCGCTTCAGCGACATTCGGATCGTTTCAACGTGTTGGCAGCCCGGTGGTGTCAGCCCCGCGGGGACGGGCGGCGTGTGATAGTCGCTTGGCTCCCGGCGGTCCATGCCGGTCGCCGGTGTTTGCACGGCGACGTGCAGGCGGTAGGACAATGCGCCGGAGGACCGCAAGCCGGCCAGGAGGTTGATCCGATGTCCGTGTCCACAACCACGACGAAAGACCGGGTCGGGCCGCGCAACCGCCCGCCGTTCCGCGCCGACCATGTCGGAAGCCTGCTGCGACCGCGCGAGCTGGCCGAGGCGCGCGCCGCGCACAAGGCCGGAACGCTGTCGGCCGAGGCGCTGCGTGCCGTCGAGGACCGCTGCATCGATGCCGCCATCCGGCGGCAGGAGGAGATCGGCCTGCGCGCGGCGACCGACGGCGAGTACCGCCGCGCCTACTGGCACTTCGATTTCGTGTCCGGGCTGGATGGGGTCGAGCTCTACGAGCCGGAGCAGAAGGTCCAGTTCAAGGGCGGCCTGCCATTGCCGCTGGCGCTGCGGGTCACCGGACAGGATCGACTTCGGCAAGCCGGTCATGGTCGAGGATTACCGCTTCGTCGCGCGCCATGTCCGGAGCGCGGTGCCGAAGATGACCATCCCGTCGCCCTCGGTGGTGCATTTCCGCGGCGGACGGCAGGCGATCGATCCCAGGACCTATCCCGACATGGACGGGTTCTTCGCCGACCTCGGCGCGGCATACAACAAGGCGGTGGCGGCGTTCGGCGCGGCCGGCTGCCGCTATCTGCAGCTGGACGAGGTCAACATCGCGTATCTGTGCGACCCGGAGCAGATCGCGGGGCTGAAGGCACGCGGCGAGCACGTGGAGAACCTGCTGCACGTCTACGCGGCGATGCTGAACCGCGCGATCGAGGCGCGGCCGGATGACATGGTGGTCAGCATGCACCTGTGTCGCGGCAACTTCCGGTCGCACTGGGTCGCGTCGGGCGGCTACGAGCCGGTGGCCGAGGTGCTGTTCAACCAGATCAACGCCGATGCTTACTTCATGGAGTACGACAGCGACCGCGCGGGCGGTTTCGAGCCGCTGCGGTTCGTGCCGCGCGGGCACAAGGTGGTGGTGCTGGGACTGGTCACCAGCAAGTCGGGCACGCTGGAGACCAAGGACGAGCTGAAGCGGCGGATCGACCAGGCCGCGAAGTACCTGCCGCTCGAGCAACTCGCGCTGTCGCCGCAATGCGGCTTCGCCAGCACCGAGGAAGGCAATGTGCTGACCGAGGACGAGCAATGGTCGAAGCTGCGCCTGTGCGTCGAAGTGGCGCGGAGGTCTGGGGCGGGGTGTGACAGCGCCGCCGCTGCTGCGGGCTCTTATCACCGCTCGGTCACCGTCATGGCCGGGACAAGCCCCATACGCGTCAGGATAACCGCACGCCGGAGTATCATTCTCCCCCTCCCCTTGCGGGAGGGGGTTGGGGGAGGGGTCGTACCATCGCAAGACGTTGCGGTCGGGTAGTTATTCGGGCGAAGCTGAAGTGCTCAGGGCTCTGCCCTGAAACCCGCCCGGTGGCGTTGCCCCCGGGACCCCCACCAAAGGCGTAGCCTTTGGGATCCATTACTAAAGTAACGGGTTCCAAGGGCTCCGCCCTTGGCGGAGTCCAGAGGCGGAGCCTCTGGTGGGGTTCGGGGTGAAACCCCGAGCGCTTCAGCTTCGCCCGATTGCGTTGCCCCAACCCCCTCCCGCACGGTGATGGGCTGCACTTTTCTCCAGCCGCACCGTTACCCTATGACAGTGCCCCAGCAGGGGGTATAGCGGGGTGCTCAATACCAGCGGTGCTGGTGCCAGAACGCGACCGCATTGTCGGCTGTGCCGTAGCGCTGCTGAATGTAGCGGATGCCGCCCTGGGCTTCCTCGACGGCGTTGCCGAAGGAGCCTGCGCCGTGCGGGTTCAAGTGGTAGTTCGCGGCGGTGAGCTGGAACAGACCGCGCGCGGAGTGGACCGGGTTGCGGGCATCCACCTTACCGGACGACTCCTGCGCCATGATGAAGCGGAGCCCTGGCTGCCACGAATCCGGCACGCCCTCGAGACGCATCGCCTGCTGTAGCGCGGCCCCCGAATGAGCTGGGATAATCGAGGCCGAATGCTCGGCCGCCATTGTCCGAGGCGTTGCCAGAGGCACATGAAACGCGACGGCGTGTATGGGGGTCCCGCCCGCGGTCGCCGAAGCGAAAGCGGGGGAATGCGTTTGTCCCATGGCGGCTGCCAGGATCTGATCAAACGCCGGGCCGGAACGCCGGTGACCTGCACGTCCCACGTGGCCGCCGAGGTGGCTGCCCACGGCAGGAAAAGCGGCCGGTGCCAGTCGCATCGCGTCGGACATGCCGCCACTATAGCAACGATTTCCTTTCGCGCGGGTTACGACCCGCCTGCGCCATGCGAACATCGGTCAGTCAGGCGAAGGGACGTGGGCCCGTCAATGGAGCAACTGATCGCGGATCTTGCGGTCGAAACGGTCGCGGTGACGGCAGCCGCTGCACGCGCGTCTCCGCCGCATACGCGAAGTGGGGCCGCGGCAGCCATCGAGCCGCGTTGAATTTCGCGGATTGCTTCGCCTACGCGCTGGCCACGGAAAACGCGTGCCCATTGCTGTTCGTCGGCGACGACTTGGCCGCAACCGACATTCCGCCGGCCGTCAGTTCATGACGATCCGCGGCCCGCTGCTGCGGGTCGCCGTCGCACCGGACACCTTCTCCCACACCCGCGCGGCGATCGCGCCGAAGGCCTTCGCCGCCTCGCTCTCCGGCGCGGAGGCGGCGATCGGGGTGCCGGCATCCGACGCCGTCCGGATGTCGAGCAGCAGCGGCACCTCGCCCAGGAACTCCGTCCCCAGGTGCTGCGCTTCCGCCCGCGCGCCGCCATGGCCGAAGATCTCGGCGCGGTGGCCGCAGGCGGGACAACAGAAGAAGCTCATGTTCTCGACCAGCCCGAGCACCGGCACGCGGGTCTTCTCGAACATCCGCACGCCGCGGCGGGCGTCGATCAGGGCGATGTCCTGCGGCGTGGAGACGATCACCGCGCCGGTCAGCGCCACGCGCTGCGCCATGGTCAGCTGCGCGTCGCCGGTGCCGGGCGGCATGTCCACCACCAGGATGTCCAGCGCGCCCCACTCCACCTGCCCCATCATCTGTTCCAGCGCGCCCATCACCATCGGGCCGCGCCAGATCATCGCCGTCTCCTCGTCGACCAGGAATCCGATCGACATGCAGCTCAGACCCCAGGCCGAAAGCGGGATCATCTTGTCCCCCCGCACCTCGGGCTTGCGCGACAGCCCCAGCATGCGCGGCAGGCTGGGGCCGTAGATGTCGGCGTCGAGCAGGCCGGTCCGGTGACCCTGCCGGGCCAGCGAGACGGCCAGGTTGACCGCGACGGTCGATTTTCCCACCCCGCCCTTGCCGGACGCGACGGCAACAATGGCCTTCACATCGGGCAGCAGCAGCGGCGGCTTCTGCGGCCATGCCCATGACCGGGACCGTGCGCGGCAGGTGCCGGCGGCGGCCTGCGCCGGCGCCTTGCGACCGGTCAGCACCGCGGTGGCATTGGTGATGCCGGGCTGGCGCGACAGCAACGCCTCGGCCGCCCGGCGCACCGGCTCCATCGCCTCGGCGTGCGCCCGGTCGGTCAGCAGCGCCACCTGCACCAGGCTGCCGCGCAACTCGATGCCCTCGACCACGCCGGCGCTGACGATGTCCTGGCCGGACGCGGGATCGGTGATCGACCGCAGCGCCTCACGCAGGGCTGCGGCCGTCGGTGCGCCGGAGGGCTCCTTCGCCATATGCTTGCAAACCTTCTGCCGCCGGTCGATAAGCAGGCCGCCGTGATGCCGCCCGTTGCGTGGATATGGCCTATCGCGCCCAATCATCCAATGCCTCGGTGCGGCCGCATCGCGTCCGGCGAGACCACACAGGAAAGCATCCTCATGTCCTCTAACAATGGTGGCCCGAGTCCGTGGGGGTCGCCGGGCGGCGGCTCAGGCGGGAACGACGGCGGCAGAGGACAGCGGCCACCACCGGGCGGCGGCGGGCCATGGGGCGGCGGCGGACCCGGGGGGCCATTCGGCGGGCGCCCGGGCGGCCCGGGCGGGATGGGGCCGCTGCCCGACCTCGACCAGCTCATCGCCAGGCTGCAGGCCTATATCCGCTCCCTGCTCGGGGGCGGACCTCGCGGGCGCTTCACCGGCGGGCGCGGACTTGCCCTGATCGCGATCGGCGTCGCGGCCTTGTGGCTGGCCAGCGGCGTCTATCGCGTGCAGCCGGACGAGCAGGGCGTGGTGCTGCGCTTCGGCGGCTTCAACCGGATGACGCTGCCGGGGCTCAACTATCATCTGCCCTGGCCGATCGAACGGATCGAAACGCCGGCCGTCACCCGCATCAACCGCATCGAGGTCGGCTACCGCTCGGCCGGCAACGCCCGGATCGACACCGGCAACCAGGGCGGCCGCAACGTGCTGGAAGAGAGCCTGATGCTCACCGGCGACGAGAACATCATCGACATCAACTTCGCGGTGTTCTGGCGGATCAACGACGCGGTCGGCTATCTGTTCAACACCCGCAATCCGCCGCTGATCATCAAGGCGGTGGCGGAGAGCGTGATGCGCGAGGTGATCGGGCGCACGCCGATCCAGCCGGCGCTGACCGAACTGCGCGCGCAGATCGAGACCGACGTGCTGCGCCAGACGCAGCAGATCCTCAACAACTACAAGACCGGCGTCGAGATCACCCAGGTGCAGCTGCAGAAGGTCGATCCGCCGGCGGAGGTGGTCGAGAGCTTCCTCGACGTGCAGCGCGCCAACACCGACGCCGAACGGCTGCGCAACGAGGCCGAGGCCTATCACAACGACATCGTGCCGCGCGCCCGAGGCGATGCCGCGCGCATCGTGGCGGAGGGACAGGGCGCGCGACAGGCCTCGATCGCCCAGGCCACCGGCCAGACGCAGCGCTTCCTCTCGGTGCTGGCGGCCTACCAGACCGCGCGGGACGTGACCCTCCAGCGCATGTATCTCGAGACGATGCAGGACATCCTGACCCATTCGCCGTCGCTGGTGGTGGATGACAAGCTCAAGGGCCTGGTGCCGTTCCTGCCGCTCACCCCGCCCAATCCGGCGCCGCCCGGACAGGCTGCCGCGTCGGCGCCAGGCCCGGCGGCCCCGCAGGGAACACCCCGATGAGCCGCGCCGTGATCGCGGTCATCGCCGTCCTGGTGGTGGCCTTCGTGCTGGTGGAGGCCTCGCTGTTCCAGGTCGATCAGACCGAGCAGGTGCTGATCACCCAGTTCGGCGACCCGATCCGCGTGATCAGGCAACCGGGGCTGCATGCCAAGACGCCGTTCGTCCAGACGGTGATCAGCTTCGACAAGCGGCTGCTCAGCCTGGAACTGCCGGGCGAGCAGGTGATCCTGGGGGATCAGCGACGGCTGGTGGTCGACAGCTTCACGCTGTTCCGCATCAGCGATCCTTTGCTGTACTATCAGTCGGTTGGCACGGTCGAGGACGGCATCCGCGGCCGGCTGAACTCGATCGTCTCGGCGTCGCTGCGCCGGGTGCTCGCCGGCAACAAGCTGCTCGACGTGCTGTCGGCCAAGCGCGAGCAGATCATGGCGACGATCCGCGACCAGGTGAATGTCGAGATGAAGGGCTTCGGCGTGTCGATCGACGATGTCCGGATCCGCCGCGCCGACCTGCCGGACGAGAACACCAAGGCGATCCTCTCGCGCATGCAGTCGGAACGCCAGCGCGTGGCGGCGCAGGCGCGCGCCGAAGGGGCGGAGGCGTCGCAGCGCATCCGCGCCGATGCCGAACGCGAGCGGACGGTGCTGGTCGCGGAGGCGCGCGCGACGGCGGACAAGCTGCGCGGCGAGGGTGAGGCCGATGCCAGCCGCACCTACGCCAAGGCGTACGACCAGGATGCCGGGTTCTTCGCCATCTGGCGCACCCTGCAGGCCTATCGGGAGGCGTTCGGGACCGGCAACTCGCGTCTGATTCTCACCCCCGACAACGAATTCCTGCGCTATCTTCAATCGCTGCCGGCGCCGGGCGGCCAGTAGGCCGTTGCCAGCCGCCACGGGCCGGACCATATGCGCGCAAAGCCTCCAGGGGAAATCTCGACCATGCGTTTGTTCGCTTGCCAATCCGCTCGCGCCGCCACGGTTGCATTCGCCGTGGCCCTCGCCGTACCGCTTGCCGGTGGTGCTCCGAGCATGCCGGCCTATGCCAGGGCGGCGCCGGACAGCTTCGCGGACCTGGCGGCGAAACTTCTGCCGGCCGTCGTGAACATCTCGTCCACCCAGGCCGTGCAGGCGCGCGCCGGCGTGCCCAACCCGGGGCCGGAGGTGCCGCTGTTCCCGCCCGGCTCGCCGTTCGAGCAGTTCTTCAAGGACTTTCTCAACCGCAACCGTCCTCCGGGCCCGGGCGGACGTGGCGGGGACAACCAGCCGCCGCCGTCCGACCGCCGGATGCAGAGCCTGGGGTCGGGCTTCATCATCGACGCCTCGGGCATCGTGGTCACCAACAACCACGTGATCGACGGCGCCGACGAGATCACCGTGACCTTGCAGGACAATACCTCGCTGAAGGCCAAGGTGCTGGGACGCGACGAGACCGGCGACATCGCCCTGCTGCAGGTGAAGCCGGACAAGCCGCTGACGGCGGTGCAGTTCGGCGATTCGGATGCCGAGCGGGTCGGCGACTGGGTGCTGGCGATCGGCAACCCGTTCGGTCTCGGCGGCACGGTGACCGCGGGCATCGTCTCGGCGCGCGGCCGCGACATCCGCCAGGGACCGTACGACGACTTCATCCAGACCGATGCGGCGATCAACCGCGGCAATTCCGGCGGCCCGCTGTTCAACATGGACGGCGAGGTGATCGGCATGAACACCGCGATCTACTCGCCGTCGGGCGGGTCGATCGGCATCGGCTTCTCGATCCCGGCCAACATGGTCAAGGCGGTCGTGGCGCAGCTGAAGGACTTCGGCCATCCGCGCCGCGGCTGGCTCGGCGTTCGCATCCAGCAGGTGACGCCCGACATCGCCGAGAGCCTCGGCCTGCACGACGCGTCGGGCGCGATGGTCGCCGGAGTGAACGACGACGGC
This sequence comes from uncultured Alphaproteobacteria bacterium, assembly GCA_963739725.1. Lineage (GTDB taxonomy): Bacteria > Pseudomonadota > Alphaproteobacteria > Acetobacterales > Acetobacteraceae > JAMXLO01. The sequence goes on from CAVUBS010000002.1 coordinate 10,474, forward strand.
CCGGCCGACAAGGCGAAGATCCGCAACGGCGACATCATCCTGAAGTTCAACAACCAGGACGTGAAGGAGATGCGCTCGCTGCCGCGCATCGTGGCGGATTCCGAGGTCGGCAAGTCGGTGCCGGTGGTGCTGTGGCGCGACGGCAAGCAGGTGACGGTGCAGGCCGACGCTCGCCGAGAAGCCGGACGATGCGCAACTCGCCGCGGCGACCGGGGGCGACAAGACGCCGGCGCAGAAGCCGACGGAGATCTCCGGGCTCGGTCTCAAGCTGGCGCCGATCACGCAGGAGATGAAGGACAAGTTCTCGCTCGGCACCGACCAGAAGGGCGTGGTGATCACCGATGTCGCGCCGAACAGCTCCGCGGCCGAACGCGGGCTGAAGGCGGGCGACGTGATCGTCGAGGTGCAGCAGGGCGAGGTCGCGTCCCCAGCCGAGGTGCAGCAGAAGGTCGAGAGCGTGCGCAAGGAGAGCCGCAAGTCGGTGCTGATGCTGATCCAGCGCCAGGACGGGCTGCAATGGGTGCCGCTGTCGCTGTCCGGCGACAAGGACAAGCAGCCGGGCTAGATTGCCGTCCCGCGATCCTCCTCCGCAACGGCGTGGGAGGGTCGCGAGCGCATGTGCGCCATTCCCGCAGCCACGCGCCAAGCCGTCGCCCGCCATCCTTGGGCGGGACGCGACCGCGTGCCACGCCAGCCAGGCGTCACCCTCCGCGCCGATCAGCAGCACGCCATCCATCGCCTTTGACCGGCGCAGCGCCTCCAGGGCCTGTGACGGCGTCTGCACGATCGGCCCCGCGACATTGAGCGACGTGTTGACCGACACCTCGACGCCGCAGCGCCGCCCCATCGCCCGCAGGTAGGCGTGGGTGAACGGATCGGTGTCCTCGCGCACGATCTGGATGCGACTGGTGCCGTCCCGGTGGATCACCGCCGGGATGCGGTGCGCGCTGTCGGGGCGAGCGCGCACGGTCAGCGCCATGTAGCTGTAGGCGTTGTAGTCGTCGTCCGACGCACCGTCCTGCAGCTCGAACCAGCGATGCGCGGCTTCAAGCGTCAGCATCGGCGCCAGCGGCCGGAACGGCTCGCGGAACTTCACCAGCCGGTTGATGGTTTCCAAGCGTTCTCGGATTGGTCGGATTGGCCAGGATCGAGCGATGCCCGAGCGCGCGCGGGCCGGTCTCGGCGGCACCCTGGAACAGGCCCAGCACCCCGTCGCGCGCGATGCACAGGGCCAGCAGATCGGCGATGCGCTCGCGGCCGGCGCGATCCGATGTACTCCCCAGCGGCACCCAGTCGATCTCATCGGTTACCCGCAAGGCCGCCTCGATCTCGTCGCCGGACGGCGCGATGCCGCAATAGAACGCGTGGCGCAATGGCGGTCCCAGCGGCGCACCGTTGGCCAGCGCGAAATGGTACGCCGCGCCGACCGCCACGCCGGGATCGCCCGAGACCGGCGGCACCCAGACATGCAGGCCCTCGAAGTGGTCCATCAGCCGCATGTTGGCGATCGCGTTCAGCGCGGTGCCGCCGGTCAGCACCAGCCGCCTGCTGCCGGTGGTGCGGATCAGGTGGCCGATGATGTGGAACAGCGCGTCCTCGAACACGAGTTGCGTCGCCGCGGCCTTGTCGAACCGCTCCTGCGCATCGACCGTCTCACCGTCGGTGTCCACGCGCATGACCGCGTCAGGATTCCACATCGCATCGGGCGGGATCGGTGGCCCCAGAATGTTCTGCAGCGCGGGCGTGTAGGGGCGGACCTGCAGGCTGCGCGGCCAGTTGGCCAGCGCGCGGTTGAGCCGCACGGTGCCGTCGCCGGCGAAATGGAACAGTTCGCGAAGCTGGCGATAGTACGGGTTGGTGAGCCGGTTGCCGTCGCCCCAGGCGGCGGAGCCCATGTAGCGACCCTCGCTGCTGAGGATCGTCCAGCCGCCCTGGGTCGAGCTGATCATGCTGTAGAAGACGCCCAGCGAATCGAAGATGTCGCGGTTGCGGTAGACCAGCCGGATCGTGTCGCCTTGCGCGAGGTAGAGCGAGATCGCCCCGTCGTCGCCGATGCCGTCGAGCACGCTGATCATGACCGGCTCGTCGCCGCCGGCGAACGGCGAGACCGCGTAGGAGAAGTACGCATGGTTGCAATGATGCCGCATGCCGATGATCGGCACGGCATGGTCCAGGCCAAGCTGCTGCCCGAGGCGAACCGGTGACCTGAGCGCACGCGCGATGTGCCGCGCGTTCATCGGAGCGAAGTTCGCCGGATCCAAAAGGACGCGGCTGGCCGGCAGCTCCTCGGCGATGCTGCGCAGCAATGTCGTCGCGAGGGTGATGTAGTCCCAACCCGCAACGAAGGCGTGGATCTGTCCGGCGTCGATGCCGAGCCTGGCCATCATCGTCAGCAGGGCATCCAGGCTTTGTTCGGGAAAGGCGGTGCAGTGCCTGATGCCGGTGTAGCGTTCCTCCTCGTTGTTGCAGATCAGCCGCACGCCATCGTCGCGCGACGCCTCGACCAGTGCGACGCCGCTGTTGTGGCCCGCCGGCCCGATGCCGACGATGTAGACACGTTCGCCGCGGTTCAGCTTTTCCGCGAAGGTCGCGCCGCGCTCGCGGGCGAAGGCGCTGTCCGGCGCATGGAACCCATGGCGCGCCGCGTAGGCGGTCAGCAGCGGTCGGCTGATGCGTTCGGTCAGTGCGCCGAGCAGAGGATGCGTCGGACCGTAGCGGCCGAAGCGTGTGGACATCAGGGGATTGCCGCCCGCGACAGCAGCCTGGGGCGCGTCACCGGCTTACAATCTCGTCCGCGCGATAGCCCTGCGCGAACAGCAGGGCACGCAGATCGCCATGGTCGACGCGCGCACGCGCTTCCGCCGCAACGATCGGCTTGGCGTGAAACGCGACGCCCAGACCGGCGGCGCGGATCATGTCGAGGTCGTTGGCGCCATCGCCGACCGCCAGCGTCGCCGACATCGGCAAGCCGCGCTCGGCCGCAAGGCGCGTCAGTGTCTCCAGCTTGGAGTCGCGGTCGAGGATCGGCTCGGCGACGCGTCCGGTCAGCGCCGCGCCGTCATCCAGCAGCACGTTGGAGCGGTGCATGTCGAAGCCCACCAGTGCGGCGACGCGCCCGGTGAAGAAGGTGAACCCGCCCGACACCAGCGCGGTGTACGCCCCGTGCGCGCGCATGGTGGCGACGAGTTCGCGCGCACCGGGGTCAGACGAATGCGCTGCCAGGTCTTGTCCAGAGCGTCCAACGGCAGCCCGCGCAGCATCGCCACCCGCTCGCGCAACGCCGCCTTGAAGTCCAGTTCGCCGTTCATCGCGCGCGCCGTGATGGCGGAGATGCGCTGCTTCAGACCGGCGAAGTCGGCCAGTTCGTCGAGCGTCTCGCCGGTGACGATGGTGCTGTCCATGTCGGCGATCAGCAGGGACTTGCGGCGTCCTTCCGTCGTCGTGGCGATGGCGTCGATCGGTGCGCCGTCCAGCGCCTCGCGCACCGCGTCCATATCGGGGACGGCGGCGAGGGGAATGTCGGCGGCCTCTCCGGGCGACAGGATGACCGGTTCGCTGCCGCCGACCGCGTCGCGCACGCGGGCGATGATCGCGGGGGTCAGCGGCGTGGCGGCGATGTTGGCAACGAGCGTGAGGACGTGGTGCATCGCTATGCAGATTCAAACCGCCGATTGGATGTCGGTCTTCGCAAAATCACCCCCCGTGAACAGCAGCGACTCCGCCACCAAGGAAGCATTTAACACGGAGAAGAAGGTGAGGACCACGGAGGACACGGCGTAGAAGCGCTCCTTTGGCGCTCCGCGCAGCAACACGATGCGCTTTCGCGCGAAGCGCCCTTGCTTTCTCCGTGTACTCCGTGGTCCTCACCTTCTTCTCCGTGTTAAATCGCTTGCTGAATCCCCCATCGCGGCACACTGCCGCCCATCCACGCGGCTTGGCCGATCTGCATGACGCGAATGAATGCCCTGATCGTTGCCGGCCCGACGGCAAGCGGCAAATCTGCCCTGGCACTCGCGCTGGCCGAACGCCTCGGCGGCACGATCATCAACACCGACGCCATGCAGGTGTATCGCGAGTTGCGCGTGCTCACCGCGCGCCCAACGCCGGACGACGAGGCGCGCGTGCCGCACGCGCTGTACGGCGTGCGGCCGGCGGCGGACCCCGGCAACGTCGCGTGGTGGCGCGAGGCGGCACTCGCGGCCATGGCGGCGGCGCGGGACGCGGGACGGCTGCCGATCCTGACCGGCGGCAGCGGGCTCTATTTCGCCTCGCTGACCGAGGGGCTTGCGGACATCCCCGATCCCGGCCCCACCGCGCGGACCGAGGCGCGCGCGCTCCTGAAGGAGATCGGGCCGGCGGCGCTGCATGCGCGCCTCGCCGCGGTGGATCCGGTGACCGCCGCGCGGCTGCGGCCCACCGACAGCCAGCGGGTCGCGCGCGCCTGGGAGGTGTGGCGGGGCACCGGAACCGGGCTCGCCGCCTGGCAGGCGAGGAAGACCCCGCCCGCGCCGTGGCGGTTTGCCGCCATCCTGCTCGATCCGCCGCGCACCGAATTGCGCGCGGCGATCGCGGCGCGGTTCGATGCCATGCTGCGGGACGGCGCGCTGGAGGAGGTGCGGGCGCTGCTGGCGCTGCAACTGGACCCCGCGCTGCCGGCGATGCGGGCGCACGGCGTGCCGGAACTCGCATCCCATCTGCGCGGCGAGATCACGCTGGCGGAGGCCGGCCGCCGGACCGAACTGGTGACCGGCCAGTACACCAAGCGGCAGGCGACCTGGTTCCGCCACCATGCGCTGGCCGACGCCGCGCACTCGCATACGATCAATGCGCGATTTGCCAGTTCAGAGCAACTTTCGGAAAGAATTAACCCCCAGTTTATGGCATTTTTGGAAAGCATGGCTTGACGCGCCGCACCATGCAGCCTATCGGTGCGCCCCGCGATCTTCCCCGGAGCCACGACCATGTCGGCCGAACCCAGCCAGTCTGGAGCAGAAGTCCTCCTCCGCGCCCTGAAGGACCAGGGCGTGGAGGTGATCTTCGGCTATCCGGGCGGCGCCGTATTGCCCATCTACGACGCTATCTTCCAGCAGAACGCCATCCGCCACATCCTGGTCCGCCAGGAGGGCGGCGCGGTGCACGCCGCCGAGGGCTACGCCCGCAGCACCGGCAAGGTGGGCGTGGTGCTGGTGACCAGCGGTCCGGGCGCCACCAACGCGGTGACCGGGCTGGTCGATGCGCTGATGGATTCCATCCCGATCGTCTGCCTGACCGGCCAGGTGCCGACGCACCTGATCGGCAACGACGCCTTCCAGGAGGCGGACACCACCGGGATCACCCGCCCGGCGACCAAGCACAACTACCTGGTGAAGCGCGCCGAGGACCTGGCGCGCGTGGTGCACGAGGCGTTCTATGTGGCGCGCTCCGGCCGCCCCGGTCCGGTGGTGGTCGATCTGCCGAAGGACATCGTGATCGGCAAGGCGCCCTACGCGCCGCCCGCGGCGAGCCACCCGAGCTATCGCCCGCGGACCGAGCCCGACCAGGGCCAGATCGCCAAGGCGATCGCGCTGCTGAAGGCGGCGAAGCGGCCGATGGTCTATGCCGGCGGCGGCGTGATCAACGCCGGACCGGCAGCGGCGGCGGCGCTGACGCAATTCGTCCGCATGACCGGCTTCCCGGTCACCAACACGCTGATGGGCCTCGGCGCCTATCCGGCCAGCGATCCGCAGTTCCTCGGCATGCTGGGAATGCACGGCACCTACGAGGCCAACCTGGCGATGCACGGCTGCGACGTGCTGCTGAACATCGGCGCGCGGTTCGACGACCGGGTGACCGGACGGCTGAACGCGTTCAGCCAGGGGTCCAAGAAGATCCACGTCGACATCGACAGTTCGTCGATCAACAAGAACGTGCCGGTCGATGTGCCGATCGTGGGCGATGCCGGGCGTGCGCTGCGATGCGCTGATCGCCGCGTGGGAGGCGGACGCCACGCACGCCCGATACCCAGGCGCTGGCGATCGTGGTGGCGCCAGATCGATGTGTGGCGCGGGAAGGAGAGCCTGAAATTCACCCAGGACATGACGCGCGGCGCGATCATCAAGCCGCAATACGCCATCCAGCGGCTGTATGAACTGACGCGCGCGGTGACGAAGGACATCTTCATCACCACCGAGGTCGGCCAGCACCAGATGTGGGCGGCGCAGCACTTCCACTTCGAGCAGCCGAACCACTGGATGACCAGCGGCGGCCTCGGCACGATGGGCTACGGACTGCCGGCGGCGATGGGCGTGCAGATCGCGCACCCGGACGCGCTGGTGATCGACATCGCCGGCGAGGCGAGCGTGCTGATGAACATCCAGGAGATGGGAACGCTGGCGCAGTATCGGCTGCCGGTGAAGGTGTTCATCCTGAACAACCAGTACATGGGAATGGTGCGCCAGTGGCAGGAACTGCTGCACGGCGGACGCTATTCCGAAAGCTACTCGGCGGCGCTGCCGGATTTTGTCAAACTGGCGGATGCGTTCCATGCCGTCGGGCTGCGCGCCGAGCGCGTCGAGCAGGTGGACGATGTCATTCGGGAAATGCTGGCGACCGATCGAACGGTGATCGTCGATATGGTGGTGGACCCGAAGGAGAACTGCTTCCCGATGATCCCGAGCGGCGCCGCGCACAACGAGATGATCCTCGGCCCCGAGCACGAGGGCGAGGCCGCCGGCATCACCGACGAAGGGTTGGTGCTGGTCTAAACCCGTCGCGTACCCCCAACCGTCATGGCCGGCGCAGGCCGGCCACCCACGTCTTACCTGTCCCGCGGGAACCACCGCCGATGCCCGACAACACCATGCGCAGTGCGACGATCTCGGTCCTGGTCGACAACGAGGCCGGCGTACTGGCGCGCGTCATCGGCCTGTTCTCCGGCCGCGGCTACAACATCGACAGCCTCACGGTCGCGCCGGTGGAAAGCGAAGGCGGCCGCTCGCGCATCAACATCGTGACCTCCGGCACCGAGATGGTGATCGAGCAGATCAAGGCGCAGCTCGACCGCCTGGTACCGGTGCACCGCGTCGCCGACCTGACGCGCGAAGGCCCGCACATCGCCCGCGAGATGGCGCTGATCAAGCTGGTGAGCACCGGCGAGCGGCGGGTCGAGGCGCTGCGCATCGCGGACGCATTCCGCGCACGCGTGATCGACGCCACGCATGAAAGCTTCGTGTTCGAACTGACCGGCGCCACGGACAAGCTCGATGCGTTCATCGAGCTGATGCGGCCGCTTGGTCTGGCCGAGGTGTCGCGCACCGGCGTGGCGGCGATGGCGCGCGGCGTGCGAACGATCTAGTGTAATCTCGATAGCAGGAGCGAGTGAGATGCGCGTTTACTATGACCGCGACGCCGATGTGAACCTGATCAAGGGCAAGCGTGTCGCCATCATCGGCTACGGCAGCCAGGGTCATGCCCACGCCAACAACCTGAAGGAGAGCGGCGTCAAGGACGTCGTCGTCGGCCTGCGTGCGAAGTCCGGCGGCGTCGCAAAGGCCGAGGCCGCGGGATTGAAGGTGATGGATCCGGCCGAGTGCGCAAAATCGGCCGATGTGGTGATGGTGCTGACGCCGGACGAAGGCCAGGGCGATCTGTACCGGGACAAGCTCGGGCCGAACATGAAGAGCGGCGCGGCGCTGGCGTTTGCCCATGGGCTGAACGTGCATTTCAACCTGCTCGATCCGCGCCCCGACATCGACGTGTTCATGATCGCGCCGAAGGGCCCCGGCCACACGGTGCGCAGCGAATACCAGCGCGGCGCCGGCGTGCCGTGTCTTGTCGCGGTGGCGCAGAACCCGTCGGGCAACGCCATGGAGGTCGCGCTGTCCTACGCCAGCGCGATCGGCGGCGGGCGTGCCGGCATCATCGAGACGACATTCAAGGAGGAATGCGAGACCGACCTGTTCGGCGAACAGACGGTGCTGTGCGGCGGCCTCGTGGAACTGATGAAGGCCGGCTACGAAACGCTGGTGGAGGCCGGCTACGCGCCCGAGATGGCGTATTTCGAGTGCGTGCACGAGGTGAAGCTGATCGTGGATCTGGTCTACGAGGGCGGCATCGCCAACATGAACTACTCGGTCAGCAACACCGCGGAGTACGGCGAGTACGTGTCCGGCCCGCGCATCGTCAACGACGCGACCAAGGCCGAGATGAAGCGCGTGCTGGCCGACATCCAGTCCGGTAAATTCGCGCGCGACTGGATGCTGGAGAACAAGGTGAACCAGACGAGCTTCAAGGCGATGCGCCAGCGGCTCGCCGAGCATCCGATCGAGCAGGTCGGCGAGAAGCTGCGCGCGATGATGCCGTGGATCGGCAAGAACGCCCTGGTGGACAGGTCGCGGAATTGAGCGTGCGGAAACTCTCCGTCGGTGCGGCGAGTTTCCTTCTGTCATGCTGACTGCCTTCACCTGCAATGGCGCCGTACTGCAGCGTGTCTCCGATCCGCCGGACGCGGCACTGCGCGAGGCAGTCTGGATCGACCTGCTCAGCACAACCGAGGACGAAACACGACGCGTCGCAGCCGCGACCAGCCTGCGCGTGCCCACCGAAGCCAACCTGCGCGAGATCGAAAGTTCCAGCCGGCTCTCGGTGGCGAACGGTGTGCTCACGCTCAGCCTGCCGCTGGTCAGCCGTCTGGATGGCGATCCGCAGCCGGTGCCCGGTGGCTTCGTGCTTGTCGCAAGAGCGGCTGATCACCATCCGCTTCGCCGCCAGCACCGTGTTCGACAGCTTCGCCGAACGTGAGATGGCGGCCGGCACGCCCGACCGTACCGGCGCGCATCTCTTCGTCGGTCTGCTGGAGGCGATCGTCGATCGCCACGCCGATGCACTTGAACGGATTCGCGATGATCTCGATGCGATCTCGCACCGCATCTTCCGCGGCGCCGTGCGCATCGGCGGCAGCAGGCACGAGGATCGCATGCTGCGCGAAACCCTGGCAGCGATCGGCCGCACCGGCGACATCATCTCGTTCATCCGCGACAGCCAGGTGGGTGCCGCGCGGATCGTTCCCTACGTGATGAGCACCGCGGCTGACTGGCTGCCGAGCGATCTGAAGCCGAGGCTGGACACGCTGCGTCAGGACATCGCGTCGCTGAACGATTTCGACACGCACCTGTTCGAGAAGATCCAGTTTCTGCTGGACGCGACGCTTGGCTTCATCAACATCGCGCAGAACAACGTGATGAAGGTGCTGACGGTGGCCTCTGTCGTCGGCATCCCGCCGGTGCTGATCGCCGGCATCTACGGGATGAACTTCAAGGGAATGCCGGAGTTGGACTGGGCGTGGGGCTATCCGTACGGGCTTGCGCTGATCGCGGTCTCGGCGCTGATCCCGTTGATCTGGTTCAAGCTGCGCGACTGGCTGTGACGGAGGTTGCAATGGACCGGATGGTGGTCTCGCAGGCCGACATCACGAAGCTCGCCGTCGATGCAATCGTCAATGCGGCCAACGAATCGCTGCTGGGCGGCGGCGGCGTGGACGGGGCGATCCATCGCGCCGCGGGTCCGCAGTTGTTGGAGGAATGCCGCACGCTCGGCGGCTGTCCGACCGGGCAGGCAAAGATCACCCGCGGTTATCGGCTGCCGGCCAGGTTCGTGATCCACGCTGTGGGACCGCGCTATCGCGATGGCGCGCATGGCGAGCCTGCACTGCTGGCGAGTTGCTATTCCGAAAGCCTGAAACTTGCGATGTTGCAATGGTGTGCGTTCGATTGCGTTCCCTGCGATCAGTTGCGGCATCTACGGCTACCCGATACCCGACGCGGCAAGCATCGCGGTCAGGGCGGTTGCGGACTTTCTGGCCGCAAACGACCCAATCCAGCAGGTGATCTTCGCCTGCTTCGGCCAGGACGTGATGGAAGCCTATCAAACGGCGCTGCGGTAGTTCGGCCGCCGTTCAGTAGATCGTCGCCTTCAGCCGCTCCGGATACGCCGCGTCGTACTCCGGCCCGCCAACCCGGCCGCGCGTGATGTCCGCCAGAATGGTGCCGCTGCTCGGCAGGCTGCGCCGTTCGACGTGCTTCGCCGGGTTCCACAGATCCGACCGCACCAGCGCCTTCGGGCACTGGAAATACACCCGCTCGACATGCACCACGATGACCGACCGCGGCAGTTTGCCCTGTGCGGGGAAGCGCGCGAGCAGGTCGGGATCGACGGAGATTTCGGCGCGCCCGTTCACCCGCAGCGTCTCGCCGACGCCCGGGATCAGGAACAGCAGCGCGATGCGCGGATCGGCGATCAGATTGCCCAGGCTGTCGGTGCGATTGTTGCCGCGCCGGTCCGGGATCAGCAGCGTCGTCTCGTCTTCCACCACCACAAATCCGGGCGGATCGCCGCGCGGCGATACATCCAGCCCGTCCGGACCGCTGGTCGCCATCACCATGAACGGCGATGCCTCGATCATCGCGCGATAATGCGGATGCACATGATCGACCTCTTTGGCGATCGCGCCGTCCGAGGGCTCCCCGTAGAGCGTCCGCAACGCCGCAGCATCGGTGACCAGGTGGGCGTCCTGCATTCCGTCCATCGCCGCCTCGCGCTATGAGCAACGTGGCCATCGTCACCGAGTTTTCCGGCAGAGGCAAGGCTGCCGTGCTACAATCGGCGTCGGACTGGTCGCGAGGGTCGGCTTGTGCGGGCGTGGTGGTCTGGCGGTGCGGCGGAACTGCTGGCGAGCGAACCCGAGGCGATTGTGCAGCGCCTCGCCGTGCGGCTGGTCGAGACGCATCATCTGAACCGCGACACGCAGCTTCACGCCTGGCGACAGCAGATTGTCCTCCTGCGGACGGTTCTGCGCGATATGCCGGACACAGTGCGCGTGCTGTTCGAATATCCGCTGCTCCGCCTGGGACGGCGGATCGACACTGTTCTGCTGACCGAGGGCGCGATTCTGGTATTGGAATTCAAGGTCGGCGCAACGACGATGAGCATGCTCGATCGCCAGCAGACCGAGGACTACGCGCTTGATCTGTTCGACTTCCACGCGGCGAGCCGTGCGCATCCCGTCGTGCCGATCCTCGTTGCGACGCTTGCCAAGGCCCCTGCGGTTCAGTGGCCGTTGCTCTGGCACGGGGTCACGCCGGTGTTCGTCGCATCCGCAGCCACATTGGAATCACTGCTTCTGGACATTGCTGCTCGCATTCCCATGCCAGCGCGACCGCTCGATGCGCGTGCCTGGGAAGACGCGCCGTACCGGCCGGTGCCGACGATCATCGAGGCGGCAACCATGTTGTACAATCGTCATGGTGTCGGCGACATTGCAGCGGCACGCGCCGATGTCGGCAATCTGGGCCGGACCACGGCCGCCATTCGACAGAGCATCGATGCGGCCCGCTGCGGCGCGCGGCATGAAGTTCTGTTTGTCACCGGCATACCCGGCGCCGGAAAGACGCTGTGCGGCCTGAATGCGGTGTTTGGCGCAGTCAGCGGTGCTGCGTTCCTGACCGGCAATCTGCCGCTGGTGCATGTGATGCGCGAAGCCCTGGCACGCGATGCACACGAACAGGGTCGCAGCCTCCGCGTTGCGCGCCAGGAAACGGAAAGCGCGATCCAGCCGTTGATCGGTTTCCTCCGCGACAACCTGGAGCGGACCGAACCGCCGCACGAGCATGTCGTCGTGTTCGACGAAGCACAGCGTGCCTGGGATGCCGCGTTCGGCCGACGCAAGTTCGGCCACGCGCAAAGCGAGGCGGCACTGTTTCTCGACATCATGCGGCGGCATCGCGACTGGGCGGTGATCGTCGCCCTGGTCGGCACCGGCCAGGAAATCAACACCGGGGAAGCCGGGCTCACCGCGTGGGGCGAGGCGCTCGCCGCTCGCCCGGATTGGTGCGTGCGTGCGCCGGCCGGTGTGCTCGGCGCGAGCGATCCGCGTCAGCGTCTGTTCGATGCGCGCCCGGATGGGATGCAGATCGACCCGGCCCTGCATCTGAACGTACCGGTTCGTTCGATCCGGTCCACGGCTGCCGCACCGTGGGTGGATGCGGTGCTGTCAGGTGATGCGGGGCTGGCGGCCGGCATTGCCGATGCTGCCGGCGGCATTCCCTTCGTGTTGACGCGCTCGCTGCCGGATGCGCGTACTGCGTTGCGCCGGTTCGCGCGTGGGACACGTCGCGCCGGTCTGGTCTGCAGTGCGGGAGCGCGACGTTTGGTGGCGGACGGGATCTGGCCGAATTTTCCGCACCTCGATGCGACGGCGATCGCCAACTGGTTCCTGCGCCGCTGGCCGGACGTGCGCGCCTCCGACGCATTGGAATTGCCGGCGACGCAATTTGCCTGTCAGGGACTGGAACTTGACCATGTCGGGCTGTGCTGGGGCAATGATCTGATCCGCCGCGATGGGCAGACGGCGTGGGTTGCACGCAGCCTCGCCGGCACGCGTTGGCAGGAACCGCGGGGCGAGGCGGCGATCGCCTTTCAGATCAACACGTATCGCGTGCTGTTGACCCGCGCACGCTACGAAACGGTGATCTGGATCCCGCGCGGCGATGCGGCAGACGCAACCCGTGATCCGGCGACATTCGATGCGATCGCGCGATTTCTGCGCGACTGCGGCGCTCAGATACTTGATAACGCCCCGGAGCCCGAGGCCGCGGCGGTCGACGCGCCGATGCTGCTGTGATCGTGCACGCATGAAACGCTCTGCCCTTGTGTTGCTGCTAGCATTTCTTGGATCGGCGCCAGTTTTCGCCGCAGACCTGAAGCTTGCCACCTGGAATCTCGAATGGCTGACCGATCGCGGCGCCGGAGATGCGCGCCTGCCAGCCGATGCGCATCCGAAGCAGCCGGAGGACTTCGATCTCCTGCGCCGCTACGCAGCCCAACTCGATGCCGACGTCATCGCGATCCAGGAGGTGGACGGTCCCGCGGTGGCCGCGCGCGTGTTTCCACCCGAGAGCTACTCGATCCACCTGACCCGCGATCATGTGGTCCAGCGCGTCGGCCTGGCGGTCAGGCGCGGCCTCCATTACAGCGTCAATCCCGACGTCACCGGGTTGGACGTCGATCCCAAACATCAGTTGCGCAGCGGCGCCGATATCACGCTGGATCTGGGACAGGGCTCGTTGCGCGTCCTGGCGGTGCATCTAAAGACCGGCTGCTTCGACGAGCGGCTCACGCGCTCGACGCGCCGTACGTGCGCCGAGTTGGATGAGCAAATTCCCCCGCTGCAGGACTGGATCGCCGCGCGCAGCACCGAGGGCGTGCCGTTCGCGATACTCGGCGACTTCAATCGGCATATGGACGGGCACGACCAGTTCTGGGCTGCGCTGCGCAAGATAGCACCGCTGACCCGTGCAACCGAGGGCAGCTCGAGCCCGTGCTGGGGCGGTGAAGCCTTCATCGATCACATTCTGCTCGGTGGTGCGGCGCGCGCGTGGCTGCTGCCCGATACGCTGCGCGTGCTCACCTACCGCGAGACGGGCGAAGCGTGGAAGGAACGCCTGTCGGATCATTGCCCCGTGTCCGTCCGCTTGCACGTCCCGGACTGAGCGCGTTGAATGACGCGACCGACGGAAGGAGGCTGCGGCATGAAGATCACCGGCATCACCACCAAGGAATTCCGCTGGCCCCGCCACAAGCCGATCGCCAACGGCAAGCACACCTACACACATGTGACCTTCGCCGTGGTGGAGATCGAGACCACCGAAGGCATCACCGGCATCGGTCTTGGCGGCGGCGGCGAGATCGAGCGCGCCACCATCGCGCGTTTGACGCCGATGCTGATTGGCGAGGATCCGATCGATGTCGAGCGGCTGTGGCAGAAGATGTGGGAGCCGAAGCTGATCGGCCGGCGCGGTCTGACCACGCGCGCGATCTCGGCGATCGATATCGGGCTGTGGGACATCCGCGCCAAGTTCGCCAACCTGCCGCTTTACAAGATGCTCGGCGGCTACCGCGATCGGGTGCCGACCTATATCGCCGGCGGCTACTACGAGGAGGGCAAGGGTTTTTCCGAACTCGCGCGCGAGATGGAAGACAATGTGCGCATGGGCGCCAAGGCGGTGAAGATGAAGATCGGCGCGGTGCCGATTGCCGAGGACGTGGCACGGGTGCGCGTGGCACGCGAGGCGGTCGGGCCGGATGTCAAGCTGATGGTCGATGCCAACTGCGCGTATCGTTATTACGAGGCGATCCAGATCGCCAGGCGCATCGAGCAATACGACATCTTCTGGTTCGAGGAACCGGTGGCACCCGATGACTACGACGGCCATCGCAAGCTGGCGCAGGCAACCAGCATCCCGATCGCGACCGGCGAGAACGAATACACCCGCTACGGTTTTCGTGACCTGATCAAGCACGACTGCGCGGCGATTTTGAATGCGGATGCGAAGGTGCTCGGCGGCGTCACTGAATTCATGAAGGTGGCCGCGCTGGCGCAGGCCAACGATCTGGACATCGCGCCGCACGGCTCGCAGGACATCCACGTGCATCTGGTCGCGGCGATTTCAAACGGCCTGATCCTGGAATTCTATCGCGACACGGTCGATCCGATGTGGGGCCGCGTGTATCGGCACACCTTGCGGCTGAACGACGACGGCACGGTGAGCCCGCCCGACGTGCCGGGCATCGGCGCCGACCCGAACTACGAGTCGCTGGCCAAATTCCGCGTCGCCTGAGACGGAAGGACATCATCATGGCGAAGATACTGATCATCCACGGCGCCGGCATGAACATGCGCGGCAAGGTGCAGACCGAGATATTCGGCCCGATGACGCTGCCGCAGTACGACGAGCGCATCCGTGGCTACGCCGCCGAACTCGGTGTCGATGTCGAGATCTTTCACTCGAACATCGAAGGCGAGGTCGTGAACAAGCTCTACGACGCCAACGATCGCGGTTTCGATGCGGCGCTGTTCAACCCGGCAGGATTCTCGCGCGGCTATCCGGCGCTGGTCGCGGCGATCTCGCAGGTGAAATTTCCGACCATCGAACTGCACATCTCCAACCCGGTGCGGCGCGGCCCGGTCTCCGATACCGCCACGGTAAGCCAGGGCATGGTCACCGGTTTCGGCATCGCCGGATATTACCTGGCGCTGCGCGGCCTGCGCGACATGCTGGCGAAATAGCACGCCATTGCCCCCGCGCGTCGTCGACGCGACATTCACCCGCGCGTAATCGATCGGCGTTCGACGGGGCGCCAGGATGGGAACCGCAGTCAAATGAGGTTCCCAGATGCAAACGCTCTCGCAATCCGTCGCCGTGCCCGCCCGTCGCTGGTGGGCACTGGCGAGCGTGGCCGCGGCGCAATTCCTCGCCGTGGTCGACGCCTTCGTCGTCAATGTCGCGCTGCCGTCGATCCGCGCCGACCTGCACGCAGATGCGGCCGAGATCCAGGCGGTCGTCGCCGTCTATCAGATCGCCTACGCAGCACTGGTGATAACCGGCGGCCGACTGGGCGACATTGTCGGACGCAGGCGCGTCTTCCTCGCCGGCGTCATCGGCTTCACCGTGGCGTCGCTGTGGTGCGGACTGTCGGGGTCCGCGCCGATGCTGATCGTCGCCCGCGCCGCGCAAGGCGGTGCCGCGGCAATGATGGTGCCGCAGGTGCTCGCCACCATCCACACGCTGTTCCCCGATGCCGCACGGTCCCGCGCGTTCGCCGTGTTCGGCGTCACCATCGGCCTGGGCGCCGCGGTCGGCTTCATGCTCGGCGGCTGGCTGGTGACGCTGAACCTCGCAGGCCTCGGCTGGCGCAGCATCTTCTGCGTCAACGTGCCGGTTGGCCTGGCGATCGTGCTCGCCGCCGCATGGCTGATGCCGGCAATGCCGCGCAGGAGCGAAACACGGCTCGACCTCACAGGCGCCGCGGTGCTGTTCCTTGGGCTGCTTGGCCTGATCGCGCCGCCGATGTTCGGGCGCGAACTTGGCTGGCCGTGGTGGCTCTGGCTGACGATGATGGCCGGGGCCGCGGTACTGGTCGGCTTCCTGCGGCTGCAACGCGCAACCGAGAAGCGCGGCGGCATGCCACTGATCGACCTCGCGCTGCTCGATGACCACATGTTCATGGCCGGCACGTGCGCGACGTTCTGCTTCTTCCTCGGCAATCTGTCGTTCTATTTCGTGCTGACGCTGTTCATCCAGAACGGCCTGGGGTTCTCGCCATTCGACGCCGCGCTGACAGTGATGCCGCTGGCGTTCGCCTTCGTCGCCGGTTCGCGTTTGGCCGCGGGGCGTTTGCAGCAGCGCGGTGTGGCGGCTCTGGTGCAGGGTTGCGTCGTACAGGCCGTCGGACTCGCCGGCACCGCGCTGCTGGTCGACGCTGTCGCACATCCGACGATGGCGATGCTGATGCTGCCTTTGGCACTGTTCGGCTACGGCCAGGGGATGGTGCTGGCCCCGCTGTTCAGCGCGGTGCTGACCAATGTCCGCCATGCGCATGCCGGTTCCGGCTCGGGCATGCTCACCACCACGCAGCAGGTGGCAAACGGTGCCGGGGTGGTGCTGGCGGGCGCGGTGTATTTTGCCGTGCAGGCCACCCATGGCGATCGGTGGGCTTTCCTGGCCACGTTGATGGCGCTGGCACTGACAATTGCCGCCACGATCGGCTTCCTTCTGCGCATGCGGCCAAGTGCTGCGGCGGTTCGGCCTTTTACATATGGCTCGGCAGCCACACCGCCAGGACTGGAAACGCGATAAGGATCGCCAGTCGGATGATATCGGTGATGACGAACGGGATCACGCCGAGGAAAATGGTGGAAAAACTGACGTCCTTCACCACCGTCTTGATGACGAAGACGTTCATTCCGACCGGCGGATGGATCAGTCCCAACTCCACCGTCATCACGATGATCACGCCGAACCACACCGGGTCGAAGCCGAGCGTGGTGATGACCGGGAAGATGATCGGCACGGTCAGGATGATCATCGCCATCGCGTCCATCAGGCAGCCGAGGACGAGATACATCAGCATGATCAGCACCAGCACGCCGTAGCGGCCGAAGCCCAGGCCGGTGACGAATGCGGTCACCTTCTGCGGCGTCTGCGTCACCGTCAGGAAATAGCCGAACAGGATTGCGCCGATCAGGATGGTGAACACGGCGGCGGCGGTGCGCGTCGCCTGCAGCAGCGAGGCCAGGATGTCCTCGCGCGAAAGGCGGCCGCGCGCCACGCCGATCAGGAACGCGCCGCCCGCGCCCATGCCGCCCGCCTCGGTCGGCGTGAACAGTCCGCCGTAGAGCCCACCGATGACGAACACGAACAGCAGCATCGGCGCCCAGACCTCGCGCATGGCATGCAGGCGCTCGCTCCACGAGCTTCGCTCCGCGGCCGGAAGGTGGTTCGGGCGAACGGCGCCGATGACCGCGATCGTTGCCATGTACATCGAGACGGCGAGCAGCCCCGGAACGATGCCGGCCATGAACAGCTTGCCGATGTCCTGCTGGGTGATCAGGCCATAGACCGCGAGCACGATCGAGGGTGGAAACATCGCGCCCAGCGTGCCGCCGGCGGCGATCACGCCGGTGGCGAAGGATTGCGGATAGTGGTGGCTGCGCATTTCGGGATAGGCGACGGTGGAGAACGTCGCCGCGGTGGCGACCGACGAGCCGCTGATGGCGGCAAATCCGGCGCAGGCCGCGATGGTGGCGATGCCAAGTCCGCCGCGCAGATGGCCGACGAATTTGTTGGCGGCGTGGAAGAGTTCGCGGCTCATGCCGGAGCGCGAGACGAAGGCGCCCATCAGCAGGAACATCGGGATCACGCCGAAGGTGTAGTCGGTGACCGTGCGCATGGACGTCTGCCCGACCATCTTCAGCGCCGGCGTGCCGCCGACCAGATAACCGAAGCCGCTGACCCCGACCAGGCCCATCGCCATGCCGACCGGCACGCGCAGCAGCATCAGCACGAACAGCACGACAAAGCCGATGACGGCGACGGCGTCGCTGCTCAGGTCCATCACTCGACCGGCCGGACCACGCCCGCATCGGCTACGTTTTCCGGGTGGAAGATCAGCCGGTATGTCCGCACCGCGATCAGCAGCACCGCGGACACATCGCCGAGCCAGGCCACCATGGCAAACGGCCAGGTCGGCAGGTTCAAATCAAATGTCAGCACATTGTCGGCACGCGTGAGGCGCACCTTGTCGAACAGCATCGCAGTCTGGACGCTGACGACGAACAGCAGGACCAGCGTGGCGAAGATGTCGATCAGCCGCTTGCCGCGCGGTCCCGCCGCCGCCCAGACCAGATCGACCGTGATATGGGTGCCGCGATAGCTGGTGGCGGCGATGCCCCAAAAGATCAGAATGCCCAGCAGCAGTTTGCCGAAGTCGTAGCTGTCGGGGATCGAGACCGCGAAGAAGTAGCGCAGCAGCACCGAGATGAAGATGTCGGCCGCGACGATCCCGACGAATGCCGCGGCCAGCAACTCGATGCCGTCGATGAAGCGGTCCATCGGGTTGCGTCGAACGCGATCTGCGTCGGCCTCGCTCACAATCTCCAACCGTCATGGCCGGCCATGACGCGGACGGGCGGCGCGTTCATTCGGCCAGCGCGCCGCGCTTGTTCAGTTCCGCCTGCAGTTCGCCGAACACCGCATCGGGGTCCTTCACCTGCGCGGCCCATTTCGCCTTCAGCGGTTCGGCCGCCTTGCGCCAGGCGGCGACCTGCTCTGGCGTCAGCTTGTAGACATCGTGCCCGGCTTCGGCGGCGATCCTGGGCCGGCCGGCATTTTCCCAGTCGGCCCAGGGGCTGGCGATCTTCTCGGCCCATTCGGTGGTGCAGTGCGCGTCGATCACCGCCTTCTGCGCCGGCGACATGGCGTCATACTTCGCCTTGTTCATCACCCAGACGAAGGTGGTCGTGGCGAACGGCATGTCCATGTCGTACTTCACCACCTTGTCGATGCCGAACAGGATGGTCGATTGCCAGGGGAACGTGATCGCATCGGCCACGCCGCGCTCCAGCGTCTCGCGCGCCTCGGGCGCCGAGGCCTGCACGTTCGTGCCGCCGAGCAGCGTGACGAACGATCCGATCGTCGCGTCCGCCGGACGGACCTTCATGCCGCGAATGTCCTCGGGCAGCACGATCTTCTTGGTCCGCGAGTGGAACGTGAGCGGATCGAGCACGAAGGCGATGCAGAAATGCACGTCCTTCATCTCGGCCGCGGCGTACTTGCGATACCAGGCATCCAGCGCCGCGGAACCGCCCTTGGCATTGGCCATCAGGAACGGCAGTTCGCCGGCGGCGATGATCGGAAAGCGGCCAGGCTGGTAGCCCGGGTTGACATAGGCGAAGTCGGCGATGCCGTCGCGCGCCATGTCGTAGTGGTCCATCGCCTTGCCCAGTTGTTCCGACGGGAACAGCGTGGACTTGATCGTGCCGCCGGATGCCTTGTCGATGTCCTCGCCCCAGGCCTGCAGCGCCGGGTTCAGTGGGTGCGCCGGCGGCACCCAACTGGACAGTTTCAACTGTACCGTCTTGTCCTGGGCATGCGCGCCTGCCGACAACAGAAGAAATATCGCAATGACGATGCGGCTGAACACGACGTTGCTCTCCCCCTCGGACCAGGACAGGCTACGAGGTGCCATTTCGCGAGGAAAACTGCAATGCGTCTCGATGGTCAGGCTGCAATCGTCACCGGCGGCGCCTCCGGGTTGGGGGCTGCGACTGCGGAGCGACTTGCACGCGCCGGTTGCCGCGTCGCGGTACTCGACATCAACCAGGCGCAAGCAGAGGCGAGCGCGCAGCGGATCGGCGGCATCGGCATTGCGTGCGACGTCGCCGATGCGACATCCGCCGAAGCAGCGGTGGCGAAGGCACGCGACGCGCACGGGCCGGCACGATTGCTGGTGAACTGCGCCGGTGTCGGCACCGCGGGACGCATCGTCGGGCGCGACGGCCCCTTGCCGCTTGCGGCGTTCGAACGCGTGATCCGCATCAACCTGATCGGCAGCTTCAACCTGCTGCGGCTCGCCGCGGCCGACATGAGCGCGCTCGATCCGCTGGAGGACGGCGAGCGCGGCGTCATCATCAACACCGCCTCGATCGCGGCGTACGAGGGCCAGGTCGGGCAGGCGGCCTATGCCGCGTCGAAGGCCGGTGTCATCGGCATGACCTTGCCGGCGGCGCGGGAACTCGCGCGCGTCGGGGTGCGCGTGGTGAGCATCGCACCAGGCCTGTTCCGCACGCCGATGCTCGAGGGGCTGCCGGCGGAATTGCAGCAAGGCCTGGCCGAAGGCATTCCCTATCCGCCGCGGCTCGGCCTGCCGGAAGAGTATGCGGCACTGGTCGAGCACATCGCGACCAACCGGTTCCTGAACGGCGAGACGATCCGGTTGGATGGGGCACTGCGGATGCCGCCGCGATGAAGCAGAATTGCTCGGGGCTTTGCCCCGCACCCCACCAGAGGCTCCGCCTCTGGACTCCGCCAAGGGCCGAGCCCTTGGAACCCGTTACTTTAGTAATGGATCCCAAAGGCTACGCCTTTGGTGGGGGTCCCGGGGGCAACGCCACCGGGCGGGTTTCAGGGCGGAGCCCTGAGCGCTTCAGCCGCATTCGATTGTTCTTCTCGCACTCCCTACCACCCCACCGCATAGGCCGTTCGGCGCGGATCGGCGCCGGCCCATTTCACACCGGTCCGCAGATCCGACTGGATCGTGCACACGGAGCCCGCGAGGTACTTGCGTTCCGGCCACCATTCGATGCGGTGACCCATCGCGGCCAGCGTCTCGCCCGTCGCCGCGCCGATGTCGTCCTCGATGCAGAGATGCCCCGGGCGATAGGAATGCGGCAGCGCCGATTCCGGCCAGGAATAGCTGGCGAAGCGCGGCGCCTCGCACGCCGACTGCGGGTCCATGCCGAACACGACCTGGTTGAGGAACACCTGAACCATCGCCTGACCGAGCACCTCGCTGCCGGGCGAACCGAACGGCATCACCATCGCGCCGGGCCTGATCGCGATCGCCGGATTGGCCGACATGCGCGGCCGCCGACCCGGGCCGACGCGTGCGGGATGATCCGCTCCGGTATAGCCGCGCGAGCCCCACATCGAGGGCACGATGCCGGTGCCCGGCACGACGGCGCCGCCGATCGTGGGATCGCTCGGCGTGGCGGCGAATACGTTGCCGTGCCGGTCGGCGACGCACAGGAACGACGTCTCCGGTTTGGTGTCGGCGATCGCCAGCGGCGCGCCGGCGGACGGATCGGGGCGCCACGGCGGGATTGCCACGCCGCCGACATCGCCTGCCGGCGGCATGCCGGGCCACGCCTTTGCCGGGATCGAATGCGGCACGCCGACGCGTCGCGTAATCCTTTGACAGCAGCACATCGATCGGCACATCGACAAAATCCGGATCGCCGAAATACACCTCGCGATCGGCCGCGGCGAGTTTCAGCGCCTCGGTCACCGCGTGCACGTAGGCCGGCGAATTGTGCCGCATGGACTTCAGGTCGAGGCCTTCCAGGATGTTCAGCGCCTCCAGCACCATCGGCCCCTGCGACCAGGGGCCGCAGCCATAGACATCGAAGTCGCCGAACCGGATGCGGCACGGTGCTTCGACCCGGCTGCGGAAATCGGCCAGGTCGTCGGCGTCGAGCCAGCCGCCATGTTCGCGTTGATGCCGGACGATCGCGCCGGCGATGTCGCCGCGATAGAACGCATCGTGCGCCGCGCGGAGGCCGGCAAGCCGATCGCCATGGGCGCAGGCTTTCTCCTGATCGGCCATGTACTGCAGCGTGCGGCCGAGATCGGCCTGCACGAAGGTCTCGCCCACCGCCGGCGGCGCGCCCGTTCGGCAGAAAGATCGCAGCCGTCGTCGGCCATTGGCGAATTTCCGCCTGCCTGGCCGCCAGGATTTCGGCGAAGAACGGATAGGTCGGAAAACCGTCGCGCGCGAAGCGGATTGCCGATGCTGCGACGTCGCCGAACGACATGGTGCCGAAGCGTTCGAGTGCCGCGATCCAGTTGGCCGGCGCGGCGGGGACCACGGTCTGCAGCAGCCCATCGGGAATGCGGCCGCCGTACTTGCGGTGGAAGTGCTCGATGTTCGCCGCTTTCGGCCAGACGCCAACACCATTGATCACGTGCGTCGCGTTGCGTTCGCCGAGGTGGACCATGATCGGCGCGACGCCACCGAAGCCGACGAACTGGCTCTCCAGCACGTCGATCGCGAGCCCCGTGGCAACGCCGGCGTCGATCGCATTGCCGCCTGCCTCGAGGATCTGCAAGCCGGCAAGCGAGGCGTAGTAATGCCCGGACACCACGACATGAAGCTGCGCCATGATGTTGGGACGGCGTGAACGACCGGGTCCGGACAGGTATGCGGGATCGCGCATCAGCGTTTCGCCTCAATCAAGTGACACGTCATGCCGCGGCCGTCCCCAGTTCGCCGCGGCGGCGGCGCAGCGCTCCACATCCTCCTCCAGCATCAGCCCCTGCGCCACGAGTTCGCGCGCCGCCGCGGTGATCGCCGCGACATAGGCCGCCTTGTCGGCATAGCGCTCCAGGATGGAGAGCGCGCGGATCGCCGGTCGCCTCGCGCTCCTGCGGCGAGTCCGGGAACGGGATGTAGCTGCCCTCGAAGCGCAACTGCGCGCCATGGCCGTGGCCGCGCGCACGCGGGTTCCAGCCGGTGTAGGTGCCGAGCGGCGCTGCCACCATCGGCGCGCGCACGCCCGGTACGTCGTTGCCGTCGCGATCCACCGCCGGAACCAGCACCGTGTATTGCTTGCCAGGCACGATGTCCGGCGGCTCCTTCAGGATGCCGCGCTCCACGTCCGGACCGAAATCGAGCAGCGGCAGCGCATTCGGCGCGCGCGGCGTGGCGATGCCGGGAATGGCGGGAAACTGACGGCGCCACTCATCGATGCTCACCAGCGTGCCATCGGCGCGCGTCGGAATGCGGCTCGGCGGCGGTGGCGATGCCATCCGTCGCCCAGCGATCCATCGCATCGAGGTTGGCGCGGAAGAACATCGACGTGGACACGACATTCGAGAAATTCTGCCCGATGCCGCGCGAGGGCGCGCGCAGCAGCGGATCGGCGAAATGCTGCGAGCTGGCCCAGAACTGGACGCGCACGGTGTCCGGCTGCTGCAGGTCGTTGCCCTGCGTGTCGGTGTGCGCCAGCGAGCCGCGGCGCACCCAGTATTCCGTCGCGGTCTGCGTATGGATCACCAGCGGATCGGTATCCGGACGTTTGAGGATGGCGTCCTGCTTCCCGGTCAGATGGTCGGTCGACCACGCGTAGGAGAACGGAAAACTGTCGGCGATGTTGAAGTGGTCCTCGTACTGCTGCCCGCCGGAGACGATCGGACTGGCGAAGCGATGGTTCAGCCATTTGCGCCCGGCGCCGGCGACATGCGGCAGCACGCCGTCGAACACGCGCCGCCCCCGCGCATCGGCGTTGAAGCCGCGATAGACGAAGTCGCGCAGGCAGCGCCCGGTCTGCGAGCGGCCCCAGGCATACGCCTTCTCCGTCCCGCGCAGCGGGTTCGGCTGGCCCGCCGCATCGGCTTCCGCATATTTCAGGAAGCTGATGAAGTCGCGCACCGCGACGTGACCCAGCCCGTGCACCAGCGGATCCTGCGCCGTATAGACGAGTTCATAGATCCAGCCGGGCTGGAAGCCCGCCGGAAGATGGATGTGCCGCGGCGACGGCACCACCGCGCGCTCGACCGATTGCGTTTCGCCGCCGACACCCGATTCGGCGCACGCGAACTGCCACTGATCGCCCGGAATGACCTGCGGGCGATCATACGGATAGCGCCGCCGCGTCAGCACCGCGTCGCGCGTGTCGAGCGACGCCGTGGAATAGCTGTGCGCCGCGATCCTGCCGCTCAGCGGGAAGCAGGTGATCCCCGGCGTATCGGCGAGATACTCCACGCGGATGCGTCCGGTGATCGGCCGGCCGTTGTCGCTGGCAACCGGCACGTCGAGCACCATCCGCCCGTCGCCCGGCAGCATGTCGCCCTCCCACGCGAGCCAGGCCACCGCGTAGCCGCGACGCATGAAGAACCCGTTGCCGGCATGCGCCAGGGTGATCGGCGCATTGCTGTGCGGCGCGTCGTTGAAGAACTGCAGCGCGCGCTTGTGGCCGCGGTTGCCGTAGTCATAGAACACGCGCCGATTGCCGCGCTCGATCTCGCGCGGCTTCAGGATCATGAAGTCGGCGGCGAAGCGCACCAGGCCGCGGTCATCGACCGGCGCCTTGTCGAGATCCACGACAGTCGCCTGCGCCGAGGCGCGTGGATCGACGGCGAAATGCGCGCGCCCGGAAATTCGCTCATAGGCACCGGTGTCACCGAATGCGTGGTCTCCGGCGAAGGCGACGCGCTCGGAGATTCGCAGTTCGATTTCGTTGGTCATGATCCCCCCTCGATGATCGGCCCGACGGCAATCGAGGGAAGGCTGGAACGCTCAGGCAGTCAATTGGGGGATTCGATCCAGGACCAGGCCTGTACCGCCTCGGGCGCGCGGGAGATCTGACCCTCCGGCACTTCGGGATGCGGCGGTTCGTCGAGCCGGAGCGTGAACACCAGAACGACATGCTCGCGTTCGACCCTGATGCCCTTGTCCGACTGACGCGGCATCGTCATGCCCGCGCGGTTGCAATAGGAGATCAGCAGCGCACCGAGCGCCTCGGCACGCAGCGCGAACACCCGGGTCGAGGTCAACGTGCCGTAGACGACCTCGATGCACCCGCTTGCCGGATTGCACCGAACCCCGGTCGGCAGCAGAGGCGGCAGCCCGAAAGCCAGCGCCGCCCGCGGCGACCATTCCAGCGCGCACCGCACCGCAGCGGCGTCCAGTTCGATCTCGCGCCGGTCAACGATTGCCACCGCCAGGTCCTTTCCGAACGGTCGGGCGGCCAGCATCGCAGCCCCGCATGAACACCCGGTAAAGCCCATCCCACCCGGTCACGACCCCCGCCGGTCACGAAATTGCCAACGCCACCGAACCGGTTGTCGTGCGTTCAGCCTGCATCCGCGCCGTCTTTGGCGCCGGTCGTCAAAAGGAAACCGCACACGATGCGAACCCTGCCAATGATTGCCCTCGCCGGCCTCGGCCTGCTGGCGGCCTGCGGCCATAACGAGCCTGAGCGCGCGCAAGGCGGCGCAGCGGCGGGCGCGGCCACGGGGGCCGGCATCGGCGTCATCGGCGGTCCAGTCGGTGTCGTCGCGGGCGGCCTGATCGGCGGGGCCGCGGGCGCCACGACCGGCGCGGTCACCAGTCCGCACGATGTCGATCTCGGCCCGCCGCCGTGGAGCGCCAGGCCGTAGAGCGCCGCCGTCAACCGGTCCCGGCCACGTACGCCTTCAGGCTGTCGACCTCGCTCTCCTGCTCCATGATGCGCGCCTTCACGACGTCGCCGATGCTGATGAGGCCGACCAGCACGCCGTGATCCATCACCGGCAGGTGACGGAACCGGCCCAACGTCATCATCCCCATCGCCTCGGCCACTGTCGTTTCGGGGCGCGCCACCTGCAGGGCGCGCGTCATCAACTGCCCCGCCGTCATCTCCAACGTGCTTGCGCCGTTCGCGGCGAGGCAGCGCACGATGTCCCGCTCGCTGACAATCCCCAGAAGCTGATCGGCGTCGTCGATCACCAGCGCGGCGCCGATGCGGTGCTCGGCCAGCACGTCAACGACGCTCGCAATCGTCACGGTCGGCTCGATCGTGGTGACCTGATAGCCCTTGTGCTTGAGGATCGCGGCAACCGTCGTCATGGCTTTGCTCCTTGGCTGAAGCCAGACGGGTCACGATCCGGAGTTGGGGCATCGATTGACCGGGCCGGATGATTCACCCGCGCGAAGCTTCATCGTTTCCGATGATGCGCGCTTCGCAGGCAGCCGGTGCAAATTTTGACTGTGCACCGCACAATCAAGCAGCCGTGACGGGTATCGCTGCCGAGCGATACCCGTCATTCGGCCAGATTCAAACCTGGAACCCAGGCTCAAGCCTAGAACAGCGTACTGCCGGCCATCAGCCCGGCCACGAGCAATACGACAAAAACAACGATCGCAATAAAGAAAAGTATGCGCGCGATATCAGCCGAGGCGGCCGAGATGCCGCCGAAGCCGAACAGCGCGGCAACCAGGGAAACAACAAGGAAGAACAGTGCCAATCTCAACATGATCGATGTCAACTCCTGCGCAACGGATGATACAACGGCAACGTAAGCTGCCGGTCGTGCCGCATCCGGTCACAGTTGCTCGACTAGCGAATGCCTGATCAGTCCGCCGCCATCGCCTGCTCGGCCGGCGCAAGCTGCGTCGCCACCAGGTCGGCGAAACAGCCGCGCCGGGCCAGCAGTTCGGCGAAGCTGCCGCGCTCGACGATGCTGCCGTTGTTGAACACCAGGATCTCGTCCGCGTCGCGCACGGTGGACAGCCGGTGCGCGATGATGAAGGTCGTGCGGCCCGCCATCAGCGTCTTCAGCGCCCCGCCGACGCGCGCCTCGGTCGCCGCATCCAGCGCGCTCGTCGCCTCGTCCAGGACCAGGATCGGCGGGTCCTTCAACAGTGCGCGCGCGATCGCCAGCCGCTGCCGCTGCCCGCCCGACAGGGAGACGCCGCGCTCGCCGATCTGCGTGTCGTAGCCGTGCGGCTGGCGGATGATGAACTCGTGCGCGTCCGCCATGCGGCAGGCCTGCTCGAGCTCTTCGTCCGTGGCGTCCGGCCGCCCGACGCGCAGGTTGTCGCGGATCGAGCGGTTGAACAGCATGCTCTCCTGGAACACCACGCCGATCGAGGCACGCAGGCTCTCCAGGCTGACCTCGCGCAGGTCCTGGCCGTCGATCGTGATGCGGCCGTTGGTCGGATCCCACAGCCGCTGCAGCAGCATCATCGCGGTGGACTTGCCGGCGCCGGTGTGTCCGACCAGCGCGACCGACGTGCCCGGCTTGGCGACGAACGATACGTCGCTCAGCACCGTCCCGCCGTTCGGATAGGCGAACGACACATCGTCGAACACGACCTCGCCGCGCGGCGCCCACAGGGTGCGGGCTTCCGGCCGATCCGGCACGGTGCTCCTGGCGTCCAGCACGGCGAAGAAATCCTCGATCGCCGGCAGCTTGAAGAACAGGCTGGCGACGAACGAGACGGCGCTCTCCAGCCGCCCGATCAGCAGCGTCGCCAGGCCCATGAAGCTGACGATCTCGCCGACGCTCGCCTGGCCATGGACGTGCAGCCAGGTGCCGATCGCGACGATCGTGATCACGGCGAGCGTGCTCGCGCCGCGGGTCAGCACATTGACCACCGCCCACCAGTTCAGCACCGGGAACTGCCGGCGCAGCAACTGCTGGGCGATGTCGCCGAACAGCCGCGACTCCGCCGCGAGCCGGGTGAACGACTGCACCACCGTCACATTGGCCAGGGCATCCTGTGCCACGCCCGCCAGCGAGGAGTTGCAGGTCTCGACCTGGCGCTGCCCGGCCTCGGTCTTGCGGATCACGTACGCGGTGACGGTGGCGAACACGGCGACCAGCACGATCAGCACGAGGGCGAGCCGCCAGTTCACCAGGAGCGTGAGCGGCATCAGCACGAGCACCGCGATCAGCGTGGCGAGCTGGTCGCGGAAGAACACCAGCCAGGTCCCGAACAGACACTCGGTGCCGGAGATCATCGTCTTGATCAGCCGCCCCGAATGCGTGTCGCCGTGGAACGCCAACGGCAGCGTGAGCACGTGGCTGAAGTAGCGTCCCATCGCCTTCAGGCGATGGCGGTGGGCAAGGCGCTCGGCCTGCACCACGACCGCGACATTGCTCGCGATGCCGCCCACGCCGACCGCGCCCCAGAGCGCGAGCAACCCGGCCGCCTGCGCCCAGAGCAGATCCGGCGCGAGCTGGTCGGAGCGGGACAGCAGGCTGACCACCCGGCCGAACAGCATCGGATCGATGAACTGCAGTGCCGCGACCAGCACGTTGCCGCCGGTCAGCACCGCCGCGATCCGCAGGTCGCGCCCCAACATGCCGACCACACGTCCGTAGACTCGGAGGAAGCGCATCGATCCATCCCGTAGGAATTTTCGTCTGGGAGGACTGATCGCGTACTCGTGTGTCAGCAACAGGGCGGCAATGTGGGGTCTTGGGGAAAGATTGAGGATTTCGTCCGGAACCCGTCCGCGGGTGACGCCGCCACCGCGATGCACCATATTGCCGGCGTGACAGAGGCGGATGCCGCGCCGCATGGGCCTTGAGTTCCGCTCGATCTATCGCCACGGCTTCGCCCGCGTCGCCGCGTGCACGACGCGGTGCACGCTCGCCGACCCGGCAGCCAACGCCGAGGCGATCCTTGCCGTCGCAGGCGAGTGCCACCGGCGTGGTGCGGCGCTCGCGGTGTTTCCGGAACTCGGCATATCCGGCTACGCGATCAGCGATCTGCTGCACCAGTCCACCCTGCTGGACGCGGTCGAGGCGGCCATCGGCGCGATCGTTGCCGCCTCGGCCGATCTGCTGCCGCTGCTGCTGGTCGGCGCCCCGCTGCGCCATGCCGGCGCGCTCTACAACACGGCGGTTGCCATCCATCGCGGCCGGCTGCTCGGCGTGGTGCCGAAGGTGCATCTGCCCAACTACCGCGAATTCTACGAGCCGCGGCATTTCGTCGCGGGCGACGGCGATGGTCGGCGGCGAGATCACCATCGGCGCCCATACCGCGCCGTTCGGCACCGACCTGCTGTTCGCCGCCGAGGACGTGCCGGGCTTCGTCGTGCATGCCGAGATCTGCGAGGACGTCTGGATCCCCGTGCCGCCGAGTTCCGAGGCCGCGCTCGCCGGCGCCACCGTCCTCGCCAATCTGTCGGCGAGCAACATCACCATCGGCAAGGCCGACACGCGCCGGCTGCTGTGCCGCTCGCAATCCGCCCGCTGCGTCGCCGCCTATCTCTACGCGGCGGCCGGCGCCGGCGAATCGACCACCGACCTGGCCTGGGACGGCCAGGCCTCGATCTTCGAGAACGGCGCGACCCTGGCCGAGACCGAGCGCTTTCCCGCTGCCAGCCAATTCGCGATCGCCGATATCGACCTCGACCTGCTGCGCCACGAGCGCATGCAGATGGGCAGCTTCGATACCAACCGCCGGCGCCACACGGTGCCGTTCCGACGCATCGGATTCCGGCTCGACCCGCCGCCAGGCGATATCGGCTGCGAGCGCAGGATCGAGCGCTATCCGTTCGTGCCCGCGGATCCCGCCCGGCTCGAGCAGGACTGCTACGAGGCGCTACAACATCCAGGTGTCGGGGCTTGCCCAGCGGCTGCGCGCGACCGGCATCGAGCGCGCGGTGATCGGCGTGTCCGGCGGCCTCGAATTCCACGCAGGCGCTGATCGTCTGCGCGCAGGCACTGGACCTGCTCGGGCTGCCGCGCACCAACATCCTCGCCTACACCATGCCGGGCTTCGCCACCTCGGCGCACACCAAGGACAACGCGATCCGGCTGATGGAGGCGCTCGGCGTCACCTGGCACGAGCTCGACATCCGCCCGGCGGCACAGCGCATGCTGGCCGATATCGGCCACCCGTTCGCGCACGGCGAGGCGGTCTACGACCTGACGTTCGAGAACGTGCAGGCCGGGCTGCGCACCGACTACCTGTTCCGCCTGGCGAACCACCACAACGGCATCGTCATCGGCACCGGCGACCTGTCAGAGCTCGCGCTGGGCTGGTGCACCTACGGCGTCGGCGACCAGATGGCGCACTACAACGTCAACGCCGGCGTGCCGAAGACGCTGATCCAGCACCTGATCCGCTGGGTGATCAGCTCCGGGCAGTTCGCGGCGGACGTGGCGGCGACGCTGGATGCGATCCTGGCCACCGAGATCACGCCCGAGCTGGTGCCGACCAAAGCGGGAGAAACCCCGCAAAGCACCGAGGCGCATATCGGCCCCTACGCGCTGCAGGATTTCAATCTCTACTACACTTTGCGCCACGGCTTTCCGCCGTCGAAGATCGCGTTCCTGGCGCTGCACGCCTGGGGCGACGCGGCGCGCGGCGACTGGCCGCCCGGTTTCCCGCCCGATCGGCGCGGCGCCTACGACCTGGCGACGATCCGCCGCTGGCTGGAGGTGTTCCTCCGGCGCTTCTTCGCGTTCAGCCAGTTCAAGCGCTCGGCCATGCCGAACGGACCGAAGGTGAGTGCGGGCGGCTCGCTGTCGCCGCGCGGCGACTGGCGCGCCCCATCCGACGGCAACGCCAATGCCTGGCTGGCTGAGCTGGAGCGGAATGTGCCGAAGGCGTGACGTGCCGCGGCTATAATGCGTCAGCCGGTTGGCGTCGGGGTTTCACCCCGAACCCCACCAGAGGCTCCGCCTCTGGACTCCGCCAAGGGCGGAGCCCTTGGAACCCGTTACTTTAGTGATGGATCCCAAAGGCTCCGCCTTTGGTGGGGGTCCCGGGGGCGAAGCCACCGGGCGGGTTTCAGGGCAGAGCCCTGACTACAGAGCAGCCAAAATCGATTCGGCCTTGCTGACGTCGAAACCGCCCGGCGGCTCCACGGCGAGGTGGGTCACCTTGCCGTCCTGTGCGATCAGGGCATAGCGCTGGCTGCGCACACCCATGCCGCGGCCCATCAGATCCAGTTCCAGGCCAATTGCCTTGGTGAACGCCGCAGAACCATCGGCCAGCATCACCAGCTTGCCGTTCGTGCCCTGCTCCTTGGCCCACGCCGCCATCACGAACGCGTCGTTCACCGCGATGCACGCAACAGTATCGACGCCCTTCGCCTTGATCGCATCAACGTTCTGCACGAAGCCCGGCATGTGCTTGACGCTGCAGGTCGGCGTGAAAGCCCCTGGAACCGCGAACAGCACCACCTTCTTGCCTTTGAAGATCTCGTCGGTCGATGTCTCCTTGGGTCCCTCTTGGGTCCCCATCATGAGCTTCATGGACGGTATCTGGTCGCCGACCTTGATCGTCATCGATTTCCGAGCTCCCCTCTGACTTGTGAGCCGCGATTCCTAGCCTTCCCCATGGCCGGTGTCACGCCACCCCATCGTGCCGCTTGCGTCCTCGCTCCGACAACCCCATGATTCAACGCCATGGACCCGCCTCCCCCATCCGTCGAAGCGCCCGCGTCCGGCGAATTCCTGACCGGGCAATTGCTCATCGCGATGCCCGCGATGGCTGATCCGCGCTTCGCACAGAGCGTCATCTATCTCTGCGCCCACACGCCCGAGGGAGCGATGGGCCTCGTCCTCAACCGACCCTTGAAACGCCCCAGCTTCGAGGACCTGCTGCGCCAGCTCGATGTCGCCCCGGTGCCGCCGGCGCGCCGCATACGGCTGTACGCCGGCGGGCCGGTCGACAATGCCCGCGGC
Organism: uncultured Alphaproteobacteria bacterium; assembly: GCA_963739725.1. Classification (GTDB taxonomy): domain Bacteria; phylum Pseudomonadota; class Alphaproteobacteria; order Acetobacterales; family Acetobacteraceae; genus JAMXLO01. The sequence goes on from CAVUBS010000002.1 coordinate 41,754, forward strand.
TTCGTGCTGCACACGACCGACTGGACCGGCGACGGCAGCCTGCGCGTCGACGATGGACTGGCGCTTACGGCGAGCCTCGACGTCCTGAAGGCGATTGCCGAAGGCGGCGGCCCGCGCGAGAGCATCCTGGCGCTGGGCTATGCCGGCTGGGGACCTGGTCAGCTCGACGCCGAGATCCAGCAGAACGCCTGGCTGTCGGTGTCCGCCGACGAGACGATCGTGTTCGACGGCGACCACGACACCAAGTGGCGCCGCGCCTTCGCCAAGCTGAAGATCGATCCGCTGCTGCTCTCCGACGCCGCCGGACACGCGTAGCGCCGACGTCACCTGCTGCACGCGGCGCCGCCGAGCACGCAGAACGACGCACAGTAAGGATGGTTGAGCGCAACCGGGCGTGCCGCCTCCGCCAGCGTGCGTCCCAGTTCGAACTGCGGATCATACGCGAGCAGCGTGCAGGCCAGCACGACGGGCGATGTGGCGTCCTTGCGTTTGACCACCATGCGCGCCGATGCGCACATCACATCGGCGGGCGACTTGTGCAGGATGCCCCAGCAGGCGGTGGTGATCTCGGGCACGTCGCGATCGGCGTCCATCTCCGGGAACAGCATCAGCCGCACCGGATCGAACGCATCCACCGCGACGCCAAGCCCGGCGAACAGCCGCGCGAAACCGGCGCGGAGATCGGCGTCCGGCTCGCCCGAGAAGCGCCGCCCGGCCACATCGATCGCGAACCCGTTGCGCGCCAGCCAGACCAGGCCGTCGATTGCCGGCGCCCAGCTTCGCTTGCCGCGCTCCGCCTCGTGCACCGCCGGCGTGTAGTGGTCGAGCGAGACGCGGATCGTCAGCCGCTCGCCGTGCGCCTCGCGCAACGCCAGCAATTGCGGCCGCAGCTTGCGCATCGGCTTCATCGCGTTGGTCAGCACGATGGCGCTCAGCCCGCGCGACAGCACATCGTCGAGCATGGCGATGATCTCGGGGTTCATGAACGGCTCACCGCCGGTGAAGCCGATCAGCGTGGTCGGCAGCCGCTCGCGCGCGATTTCGTCGAGATAGCCCGACACCTCCTGGCGCGTCAGGTAGGCCAGCCGGTCATTGCGCGGAGAGGATTCGATGTAGCAGTTGCGGCAGGTCAGGTTGCACAGCGTGCCGGTGTTGAACCACAGCGTCTGCAGCGCGCGCAGCGGCACCTGCGCACGGGTCTCGCCCTTTGCGGTGACCAGCGGATCGCGGAACTTGCCCGCATCGAGCGGCTGGAAGAGCTGGTCCACGCGGCTATCGTCCCGTGAACACCGGCGTGCGCTTGTCCAGAAACGCCTGGCGCGCCGCGCGATAGTCCTCGCTGTTCACCGCCGCCTCCTGGACTGCGGCGATCTCCGCCTGCCGCTGCTCCGCCTCGCCGCGCGCCAGAGCCTCCAGCACGATCTTGGCGCCGCGCTGCGAGAGCGGTGCGCGGGTTGCCAGTTCGCTCGCCAGGGCCTGCGCGCCGGCCAGCGCATCCTGTTCCGCGACCACGTCGATCAGACCCATGGCGCGGCAATCGGCCAGCGGAAAATATCGGCCGGAGTAGAGCACCAGCTTGGCACTTGCCAGCCCCACGGCGCGCAGCAGCAGACTGCAATCCAGCGTGCTGTAGACGATGGAGAGGCGCGCGGCGGGAATGCCCATCCGGGTCGTCGCATCGCCCACCCGCAGGTCGCATGCCAGTGCGAGGCCGCAGCCGCCGCCGACCCCATAGCCATGCACCGCCGCGATCGTCGGCTGCGGCAGATCGATGATCGCCTGCGTTGCCTCGTGGCCGGCCTGGCCATAGACGCGCGCATCCTCGACGCTGTTGCGGACCTTGGAGAATTCGGAGATGTCGGCGCCGCCGCAGAAATTGCCGCCGGCGCCGGTCAGGATCACCACCCGAACGTCGGAACGCCTGGCCAGGCCTGCGTAGATCTCCGCCAGGCCGCGCCACATCGCCAGGGACACCGCGTTGCGCTTTTCCGGCCGGTTGAGCGTCACCACGGCAATCCCCGCCGGGTCGACCTGTACGAGGATGTCGTCCGCCATCGCCGCCTCTCGCATTTTCCGACTGTCGGGCACCATGCCATCAGCGTGGCATCGCCAACAAGTCGCGACGGGAATCAGCAGTGTCCTGTCGCAGGCCAGCCCATAGCGAATGGGCGGCGTTTGTTCTCGACAAACGCCGAAGTCGCCAACTTTACGAAATCCGGAAGAATTTGCAGGATAGATGATCGAAGATGGGTTTCGCCTTCGCGACGGCCGGGGTATCGAGGCGATATCTGGAGCGGCGAAAGCGAAGGACCGGAGGTTGTTCAATCCCCCGGCCCATCACCAACCAACACCACAAGCCGGCTTCGGAGAAAACCGGCAAGCAACGTGTTACACAATTATTAAAACAGAGTCAATAAAAAAGCTCTTAATCTTTCTACGGGAGAGGAATGTTTGATAATGAGCAAAGTCCTGCGGATAATTTGACATATGGCATTTTCATCTGAGCAGGCAGGCACCCGGTATCCCCACACCGAACAGCTTGCCTTGTGCCCGGGCACGGCCTCTGGCCTTCATTGGCTGGTCAATTCGGCCGAGCAGACCATAGCAGGCTCCGTCGTGTCGGCGCGGCTGGACAGACTGACCAGCCCCCACGCTTGCTATCTGCTTGCCAGGACGACAACGGGCTGATCACCGCCGGTGGCGCGACTGACGGCCGGGACAGGCCCGGCCACGACGTGAGGACCGCGCGGTAACCGAAGTTCACAGGGAGTGGCCGTTGGGATAATTGGCGAACCCGACACGATTCGAACGTGCGACCTTCGCCTTCGGTGATCAGCCTTACTAATTCATAGTCGCCGACTCGGCGGCCGCGACCGGGTGGACGGAGCCTGCCTGTTCGATTGCCCGGACGATAAGCCGAGCCGCAGCGGCGTCGATTGGGCCTGGGCGGCCGAAACCCAGTTCGTCGGCACGCATGAGGGTTCCAATGAGTCCTTTATCATTGTCCGCACCTGGGCGCCCACGCAACACCACTTTCTTGAGCGTGCCGGGGTCAATCCCGGGGATCTGCTTGACGTCGGACAGGAATATCAGCGACTCCACCCATGGCGCCGCAGCGCGCGACGCTCCTCGACCATGACAATGCATCTTGCCTGCGAAGCACGGACCCCAATCGCGTTGCTTTCCGGTTCGCGAGCGGAAGTGGAGTATCTCTGGTGAACTCTCGGCCCTCAGTGATCCAGGTCCAGCTATGAGCATCACCTGTAACGGTCCCAGGTCGGGAGTTAATCTCTATCAAAACCAAGCCGGCAGGTGTGAGAACGGGCAGATCGACCTCATTGACCCGCCCCTCGTCGTCGATGAACTCAAAATTCGCCCATGCGCGCCAGGGTTCGTAGTCGGGAAGATGGCTGCGCGCGAAGTTCAGCGCTTCGCGCTCCCACGCGAACGGGCTTTGGCTTACGGCTGACCAACGCGACAGGTTCATGAGTTCGGACGTGCTCTCGTCAGTTCATTAGTCAGGTGTAGTGGCCAGGATGCGACCGAGCAATGCGACCACTGTCGCATAGGCCTCAAAACAGCAAGTTTGGATGTCAGACACGCGCCTCCAGGCGGTCCAGCAGCGTAAACAGGGCGCCATCATCATCGGCCATCGTCCGCCCGAGCAGGCCGTCACGCCACACCTGTGGGATGGCGCTCTCTCCATGGAGCGCCCCGACGGCAGCGCCGACTATGGCAGCGATCGTGTCGTTGTCCTTGGTGTCGTTAACGGACCGCACGATGGCAGCCCTGGGATCGTGCCCGTGCGTGGCCAGGATAAAGAGCACCATCGGCACGGTCTCCATTAGGTAGGCACCGGAGTAAAAGGCGTCACCGGCTTCCAGGACCGAAGCACCAGACGCCAGAAGCTTCGGCACCTGGTCATCCACAAACTTCCACAGCGACCCTTCGTAGCCGACCGCCGCCGGAGCGCCACGTCCGCGGTAACAGCTGTCGCCCTCTAGCGACGCTGCGAGCTCACTGTAGCGTTGGACCCACCAGGCAGGGTGAGGCGGCTCTCGCATCACGAGGAGTTCGGCGAGCATGATGCTGAATGCCACCGAGCTGGATATGGCCGCGAAGTCGTTGTGGGTCGCCGCTGCGAATAGCGCCGCGTCCGCCGCCAGCCTATGGCCATCGGTATCGAGATGGGCAGCGAAGATGCCTGGACATCGCATAAGCGCACCGTTGCCTGCGCCCCCGGAAGGTCCCTGTGCGGCCTCTGGCCATGACAGACCTTGGGACAAGCGCCGGAACGCGGAGCGCACTGTGCGCCCAATGCCGAAGATCTTCCGTGACCTAGCAAGGTCGAGCCAGGCAACGGGCGAAAAGACACCGTCCGCCAGGATCTGCTCGACGGCCCATGCGCAGAGCTGGGTGTCATCCGACGGCAGGCCAACCTGCTGGCCGCCCGCAAACTGGTTCGGAAGGTAATTCACGATTTCGCCAAAGCGGATACGCCGGTGCTCCGGCAACAGCGATTCCGAGGTATTGCCTGGTACCCCCGAGTCATTCACATTGCCGGATACAACCGCTTCAGTTTCACGCGGGCGTCGGCGGTGGTGAACTGCCAATCGGCTTTGGCATGTTTCTTGTTGCGGGCATGCTCCCAGGCGGCGACTTCCTCGATCAGGGTCTGCTTGTCGGGGATACGGCGATCGAGACACTGGCCCGACAACACGCTGAGTTCGGACTCGGCCATGTTCAGCCAACTGCCGTGTTTCGGCGTGTAGTGCCATTCGAACCGCTCGACGAGGCGGCGCGCCTCGGCGGCGGGGAAAGCTTCGTAGAGTGACGCCGGCTTGTGGGTGTTGAGGTTGTCCTCCATGAGCACGATCTTCTTGGCTCCGGGAAAATGTGTGTCGGACAAGTCCCTGAGCATGTGGGCGAAATCCACAGCGGTGTGGCGATCGGTTACTTCGACGTGGCGCCAACCCTCCAACGGCGCGAACAACATGAACAGATTGACCGTGCCATTCCGCTCATACTCATAGTCATGCCGCGCAGGCTGTCCTGGCTTCGCCTTGATCGGAATGCGCGTTTCGCTGATCAGCTGCTTCGATGTCTCGTCCACGCAGACCACGGGATACTCCGGATCGTGCGGCCGATGATAAACCTCCAGCACATCCTCCATGTGGGCTACGAACGCTGCATTGGCATCCGGCGGGATGACCCATTGCTTTTGCAGATGCGGCTTGAGCGTGTTTTTTTTAGCGTCCGCCCGATCGTATTGTCGCTGGCGCGCTCGACGATGTTCAGTTCCACGACGGCCTCCTCCAGCAACTGCAACGTCCACCGCTTGCGACCCTTGGGCGGTGGAGAACAGGCCAGGGCGATCAATTTCGCTTCCGAGGCCCCGTCAAAGATGCGCGGTCTGGCCGAGGCTGGCGAATGCTTGCGAACCAGGACGGCCTCGAAGCCTTCTTCCACCAGTTGCTGGCGGGTCCGGGCAACCGTATCGGTACTGGTATCGAGGGCCTCGGCAATCCGGCTGTCACTCCACCCTTCGCCGGCTTCCGAGGCATCGGCCTTCAACAGGATGCGTGCTTTGGTCAGCAGCCGGGCAGGATGTTTGCCCATGTGTGTCAGCGCATCGAGCCGCTCACGCTCCTCATCGCTCAGCCGCACTACGTACCTCTTCACGGCACTTTGTTTCGCGATCACGATGCATCTCCGTCGTTGCGGAGCCATCGATTTGAAGATTTACCGCAAGATCAAGGACGGGGCGCACTAGGGCGTCGCCGACAGCCAGGCCGACAAACATGCCACGCCATCGGTTCAGCTCCGAGCCAGTCTCCGCCCAAGGCGCCAGACGAAATGCCTCACCTGGCAGCACTAGGGCCTGTCATCAATTGAGCCAAACGACGCTGGCGACGAGCTGGACGACGGCCAGGAAGTTGCGCGCGGTCTTCTCGTAGCGGGTGGCGATCGCACGAAACTGCTCGATCTTGGCGAATAAGTTCTCGATCAGATGGCGCGCCGCATATAGCTCTCGGTCATAGTCGCGCGGCAAGGACCGGTTGGTTCGCGGTGGGATCACCGCCGTTTTGCTAGCTGCAGCCAACGGCGCGAGGACGCGTTCGTCGGCGTCGAACGCTTTGTCGGCGATCAGCGTATCGGCGTCCATGGTCGGCAGGAGGTGGTCTGCTCCGACAAGGTCGTGTGCCTCGCCGCCGGTCAGGAAGACGCTGAGCGGATTGCCGAGCGCATCGACCAGTGTATGGATCTTGGTGCTCAGTCCACCGCGCGAGCGCCCGATCGCCTGGTCCTCACCGGCTTTTTTGGGCGCCGGCGCTATGCTGGTGGGCACGCACAATGGTGCTGTCGATCATCGCATATTCGTTGTCGGCGTCGGCTGCGAGATGTTGAAATACCCGCTCCCACACACCGCTTTTGGTCCAACGGCTGAACCGCAGGTGGACCTTTGTCCCGTCACCGAACCGCTCCGGCAGATCGCGCCACGGCATCCCCGTCCGATAACGATAGAGCACGGCCTCGACGAACAACCGATTGTCCGCTGCGGTCACCCCGACCGAGCCTTCCCTTCCCGGCAACAGGCCCTTGATCCGTTCCCATTGGTCGTCGCGCAGCCCGAACCGCCGCATCATCGGTCAGCCTCCAACAAGCTGACCGCCGATGAATCCGAGAAAGCGCCGCGCCGGAATTGGCTACGCATCACTCCGTGACGATTGACCGCTCAGTGTGGCAATCGGGACTTACCCACCCAATACGGTCCGCGGGTGGCGTCCACCGACCGAGATCGGCTAATTGATGACAGGCCCTAGCAGCCTTATGTGGACGGCCCCGGAAGTGGCAAGCGCTATTTGCTCTGCCGAAGCGCGTCCTGTAGCGCCACCGATGAGCGCCGTCAGTCCCGTCCGAAGCCTTTTGGCAATTCGACCGCCTGAAGATCTTCGACATGACCGCGCAGTTCCAGCACGGCATCGAGCGCTTCCGCCGTCGCGCTGTTCGCGAGGCTGGAGGGCAGTTTGTCCCGCCACTCCTGAAACTGGTCCAGCAGGTCCGCCAGCGTCTGCACCGCGTCAGCCCACTGTTCCGGTCGACTGCGCCGATCGGCAGGCCGGCGGTATCGGACAACCACCGGCGGCTTCGCCGGCGTATCCGCGGCAGCTGCCTTGCGCCGCGCCCTGTAGGCCGCGGATCGCTCGGCGGGGGTCGCGGCCCGATCGCCGCGGGGTGGTGGTCCTGGCATCCGGCTTGATATCCCGTGACGCGTCACGAGTGCAATGGGTCGATTTCGTGAACCGCTGATCGACGTGTGAAAGATCCGGTCAGTTGCGCCCTTATGTCCGGCCTGTTGCGCGGCACTCGCCGCTGGCCATCATGGGTGTACGCATGCGTGTCAGGCACCAATCTGTCGGGCGTGCTCGAGGCACAACGCTGCTACCGGTATTGCCTGAACTGTACTTGACCACAGCCTTTCCCATCACGCGATTCAGCGCTTCCTTCCGGATCAGTCGGGCTTACGCCCGCCGCCCACCATATTGCGCCAGAACGTCACGCTGTGCCGCGGCACGTCCTTTCGCTTGGTAGACCTCTTTGTGCGTCATCAACGCCCACGCGATGCGCGCCATCTTGTTCGCCAGTGCCACGGTCGCCAGCCGGACCGGCCGGCGGTCGAGGACCCCTCTGATCCACAGGCCGGCCGCGCTGTTCCATTGTGGAGCGCGGTAGACCATCGAGGTGGCACCGAGAACCAGCAACTTCCGTATTTCCCGGTTGCCTGTCTTGGTGATTCGGCCGAGCCGGATCTTCCCTCCGGTGGAATGTTACCGTGGCACCGGACCGAGCCAGGCGGCGAAATGTCGTGCGCTTTTGAACTTGCTGATGTCGCCGACCGTCGCCGCGATCAAGGACGCGGTGATCGGGCCGACGCCGGGGATCGTGGCCAGACGGCGCGCGGTCTCATCGTGGCGCGCGTGAGCGACGATCTCAGCTTCGAATGTCACAATGCTTTCAGTCAGCGCTTTGCACTGGTCGAACAGTCCCGTGAACGCCTGCCGTGCTTTCACCGGGAACGTCTCATCCGTATCCACGAGAACCGTTAATTCCTCGAGTTTGCCGATACCCTTCGGAACCGTCAGACCAAACTCGGTCGCCAAACCACGCATGGCATTCGCCAGCATCGTTTGCTGCTTTACGAGCAGGGATCGAGCTGCATGCAACGCCAGGATGCCCTGCTGCTCCAAACTCTTCACCGGAACGAACTTCATGTCAGGTCGGGATGCTGCCGTGCACAGTGCCGCCGCATCGGCGGCATCGTTCTTCTTGCCCTTTTTGACGAACGGTT
>CAVUBS010000003.1:0-52232 GCA_963739725.1 uncultured Alphaproteobacteria bacterium
AGATCGGCATCAAGCGGCTGAAGACCCTGGGCGGCTTGGATGCGCTGCCCTCGGCCGATCCGGTGCTGGCGCGAACATGGCTGCTGGCGCATCTGATCGCCGCGGTTCTGACCGACGATCTCGCCAACGAGATCGTCGGTTTTCCCCCCTCGGCCGGGTGAGCCGCCGGCGGCGCCGCAATCGCTCTGGCGTGCCTGGGCCACGGCACGCGGGATCCTGCTCAGCGCCATTCTCCCCAGGCCGAAACTCAACACGCGCGCCGCGCTTTTGCGCTTTCGCCGCCGCCTCGCCGAGGCGCCCAGACGCAGGGTGCTGCAGGCGTGCCAGCTCAGACCACCGTAAGTTCGCGCGTATGGGGCTCCGCCCTTGGCGGAGTCCAGAGGCAGCGCCTCTGGTGGGGTTCGGGGTGAAACCCCGAGCGCTTCAGCTTCACCCGATTGCCTTGCCCCAACCCCCTCCCAGAGGCGTATGGGGCTTGTCCCGGCCATAACAATCAGAACGTCACGACCGTGCGGATGCTCTCGCCGCGCCGCATCAGATCGAAGCCTTCGTTGATCTGCTCGAACGGCAGCACGTGCGTGATCAGGTCGTCGATGTTGATGCGGCCTTCCATGTACCAGTCGACGATCCGCGGCACATCGGTGCGGCCGCGCGCGCCGCCGAACGCGGTGCCCTTCCAGATGCGACCGGTCACCAGTTGGAATGGCCGCGTGGCGATCTCCTGGCCCGATGCCGGCGACGCCGATGATGATCGACTGGCCCCAGCCGCGATGCGCGCATTCCAGCGCCTGGCGCATCACCTTCACGTTGCCGATGCACTCGAAGCTGTAGTCGGCGCCGCCCTTCGTCACTTCGACCAGATGGGGAACCAGGTCGCCCTGCACGTCGGACGGGTTGACGAAATGCGTCATGCCGAATTTCTCCGCCGTGGCGCGACGGTTCGGATTGAGGTCGACGCCGACGATCATCTCGGCGCCGACCATGCGCAGGCCCTGGATCACGTTCAGCCCGATCCCGCCGAGTCCGAACACCACGCAGCGCGCACCGGACTCGACCTTGGCGGTGTTGATCACGGCGCCGATGCCGGTGGTGACGCCGCAGCCGATGTAGCAGACCTTCTCGAACGGCGCGTCCTCGCGGATCTTCGCCAGCGCGATCTCCGGCAGCACGGTGAAGTTGGCGAACGTCGAGGTGCCCATGTAGTGCATCACCGGCGTCCCGTTGCTCGAGAACCGGCTGGTGCCGTCGGGCATCACGCCGCGCCCCTGCGTCGCGCGGATCGCCACGCACAGGTTGGTCTTGCGGCTGAGGCAGTATTCGCACTGCCGGCATTCCGGCGTGTAGAGCGGAATGACGTGGTCGCCCTGCTTCAGGCTCGTCACGCCCGCACCGACCTCGGCCACGATGCCCGCGCCCTCATGACCGAGGATGGCGGGGAAGATGCCTTCGGGGTCGGCGCCGGAGAGGGTGAACTCATCGGTGTGGCAGATGCCGGTGGCCTTGATCTCGACCAGCACCTCGCCGGCGCGCGGGCCATCGACGTCCACCGTTTCCAGGCTGAGCGGCTTGCCCGCCTCGCGGGCCACGGCAGCGCGGACCTTCATTGCGTTCCCTCCCTGTGGCCAAGATGATCGCTAGCGGCGAAGGCTACTGCTTCTTTTGCCCGTCCGGCCCGAACTGTTCGAGATACGCGATCACGTCCTTCCGCTTCTGCTCGTCCTTCAGGCCGGGAAACATCATCTTCGTGTGCGGCACGACGGTCTGTGGGGATTCCAGGTACTTGTCGAGCGTTTCCGGCGTCCAGACGATGCCGGAATCCTTGTTGGCCGGCGAATAGTTGAAGCCCGGATAGGTGCCCGCCTTGCGTCCGATGACACCGTTGAGCACCGGTCCGACCGCGATCTTCGCATTGGGACCGATCTGATGGCAGGCGCGGCACACGAGGAAGTCCTTCTCGCCGGCCGCGGCATCCTGTGCGCGCACCTGGCCCGTGGCCACGATGAGCAGCGTCGTTGCAACGAATGCTGTACGAAGCACCCGACCTCCTTCCCTATTGCGTTTCATGATCGAGGTTGCAGATACCGGCTGCCGGCTGTCAACGCGCGGCTCAGCCTTTTTCGTCCTCCTGGTCGGGCCACGCGCAATGCCAGCGCGCCACGCGGAAGTTCGGATGCTCGCCGACCCATTGGGCCAGGTAGGGCTGGGCCTCCATCGTGCAGGCCTGCAGCGAGCCCGCGGTCTGGAACAGCAGGTGATACTCGCGACATGCGTCCGGATTGGCCAGGGTACATGCCAGGAGTATGAGGTCGACCAGTTGCATTGCATTCTCGGAGGCTGGGCATTCTCGGAGGCTGGGCTGCCGCGCAAATACATCGCCGCGCCGCGGATTGCCAGATTTTCATGCCGGTAGTCCCGGCCCGGTAATCCCGGCGCCGGGACACTGCTTGTATGGCCACGCAGAGTTCTCCATCCTTGGTCTGAATGAAACGTCCAACGCTGATGCGGCACGACCGGTTCGGCCGGCGCGCCTTGATGGCAACCGGGGCCGGCGTCGCGCTCGCGGCGACGTGGCGCGTCGCGCGTGCCGACACGGCCACCGTGCAGGTCGGCTATCTCCGCTGGACCGAGCCGCAACCGACGATTTCGCTGCTCGACAAGACGCCGCCGGATGACGGGCTGGCCGGCGCGAAGCTCGCCATCAGCGACAACGACACGACCGGCCGCTTCATGAACCAGCGGTTCGAGCTTTCCGATGCGCCGGTCCGCGCCGATGACGATCCCGCGGCCGTTCTCGCGGCGCATGACGGATCGCGGCATCCGGCTGATCCTGACCGACGTTCCGGCGGACCGGCTGCTGAAGCTTGCCGCGGCCGGGCGGGCGAACGGGGTCGTGCTGTTCAACATCCGCGCGCCCGACGATGCGCTGCGGCAGCAGGATTGTCGCGACAACGTGATCCATGTCGCGCCGTCGCGCAGCATGCTGGCCGATGCGCTGGCGCAGTATCTGGTCTGGAAGAAATGGTCGCGCTGGGTATTGGTTTACGGCTCGCATCCCGAGGACGCCTTGCTGGCGGATGCCTATCGCCGCGCGGCGAAGCGCTTCGGCGCCCGCATCGTGAAGGAGCGCGAATACACCGACACCGGCGGTGCGCGGCAGACCGATTCCGGCGTGGTGCAGACCCAGCAGCAGATGCCGGTCTTCACGCAGGGCTTGCCCGACTACGACGTGCTGGTGGCAGCGGATGAGAACGACGTGTTCGCGCGATTATCTGCCGTATCGCACCTGGGACGCGCGGCCGGTCGCGGGTTCGGCGGGACTGCGGCCGGTGACCTGGGATCCGGGCAGCGAGTCGTGGGGCGGCACGCAGCTTCAGGACCGCTTCATCCGCGTGGCGCATCGCCGCATGACCGAACTCGACATGCAGGCTTGGACCGCATGCCGCATGATCGGCGAGGCCGCCAGCCGCAGCGCATCGGCCGATCCGGCGAAGATCATGCAGGAAATGAAAGGTGCCGATTTCGGCGTTGCCGCCTACAAGGGCCAGAAGCTGACCCTGCGCAACTGGGACTGGCAGCTTCGCCAGCCGATCCTGCTGTCCGACGGCCGCACCGTCGTGTCGGTGTCGCCGCAGCCGGGCTTCCTGCACCAGGTGACGGAACTCGACACGCTCGGCATCGACCGGCCGGAGACCAAATGCAAATTGCAATGACACGCCGCAGCCCGTTTCCGGCTTGGTGCTTCGCCGGATTGCTGCTGGCGGCGACGCCGGGTGCCGCTTGCGCCTACACGGCCTATGTGACGAACGAGCGCGACAACACGATGAGCGTGGTCGATCTCGATCAGATGAAGACCGTGCAGACGGTGCCGGTCGGACAGCGCCCGCGCGGCATCACGATGACCACGGACGGCAGCCAGATCCTGGTCTGCGCGAGCGACGACGACACGATCCAGATCATCGATCCCAAGACGCTGCGCATCGTCGGCAATCTGCCGTCCGGCCCGGATCCCGAGACCTTCGCCCTGCACGTGTCGGGCAATCCGCTCTATGTGTCGAACGAAGACGACAACATGGTGACCGTGATCGACGTGCCGACGCGCAAGATGATCGCGGAGATACCGACCGGGGTCGAGCCCGAGGGCATGGCGGTCAGCCCGGACGGCCAGACCATCGTGAACACGTCCGAGACCACCAACATGGCGCATTTCCTGGATTACCAGACGCGCAAGATGGTGGCCGGCGTGCTGGTCGATGCGCGGCCGCGGGTCGCCATGTTCAAGCACGACGGATCGGAGGTCTGGGTATCGTCGGAACTCGGCGGCACGGTCAGCGTGATCGATCCGGTGAAGCACGTCGTGACGCACAGGATCACGTTCGACGTGCAGGGCCTGCGCGCCGAGTCGATCCAGCCGGTGGGCATCCAGTTCACCCGCGATGACGCGACCGCGTTCGTCGCCCTGGGACCGGCCAACCGCGTCGCGGTGATCGACACGAAGACCTACAAGGTGAAAAAATACCTGCTGGTCGGACAGCGCGTCTGGCAGATGGCGTTCACGCCGGACCAGAAATACCTGCTGACCACCAACGGACTTTCCAACGACATCTCGGTGATCGACGTCGCCTCGCTGGATGTCGTGAAGTCGATCCCGGTCGGTCGGCTGCCCTGGGGCGTGGTCGTGTCGCCGAAATGAACGCCGGCACAATCGCCGATGCGGCGCTTCGCGGCACGCTCGATCCCGCACCGACCGTGGCGGCGCTCGCCGTGCACGGCGTGAGCCATGCCTATGGAACGCGGCAGGCGCTGCAGGATGTCAGCCTGACGGTGCCGCAATCGCGCTTCACCGCGCTGCTCGGCCTGAACGGCGCGGGCAAGACCACGCTGTTCTCGCTGATCACGCGGCTCTACGACACGCGACAGGGCTCGATCGACGTGCTTGGCCATCGCGTGTCGCGCGAGCCGGGCGAGGCATTGCGCCTGCTGGGCGTGGTGTTTCAGGCGCGCACGCTCGATCTCGACCTCTCCGTCATGGAAAATCTGCTGTATCACGCCGCCCTGCACGGCATCGGCAGCCGCGAGGCACGGCGACGCGCGCTTGCCGCGCTGCAGGAGATCGAACTGGCCGACCGCGCCCGCGACGTCGTGCGCAAACTGTCGGGCGGCCAGATGCGGCGGGTCGAGATCGCACGCGCGCTGCTGCACCGGCCGTGCGTCCTGGTGCTGGACGAACCGACGGTCGGACTGGACGTGGCGTCCAGGTCCGCCATCCTGCGCCATGTCCGCTCGCTCGTGCGCGAGCGCGGCGTCGCCGTGCTGTGGGCGACCCATCTGCTCGATGAGGTCGAATCCGATGATGCGGTTGTCGTGCTGCATCGCGGCCGGGTGCTTGCGGCGGGCGACGTCTCGGATGTCGTGGCAGCAACCGGCGCCGACGATATGCGCAGCGCATTCGTCGCGTTGACCGGCGCGCGCACCGGGCGTCTCGGAGTGAGCGCTGGCGACATCGGCGACCGGCGCCCGGGCTTCACGATCGGCCAGTATCTGATCTGCCTGCACGGCATCGCCTGGCGCGAGGCGCTGCGGTTCGTGCACCAGCGCGAACGCTTCGTCTCGGCGCTGGTGCGGCCGCTGGTCTGGCTGTTCATCTTCGCCGCCGGCTTCCGCCAGATCCTCGGCGTGTCGATCATCCCGCCGTACGAGACCTACGTCCTGTACGAGGTCTATGTCACGCCGGGACTGATGGCGATGATCCAGCTGTTCAATGGCATGCAATCCTCGCTCTCGATGGTCTACGACCGCGAGATGGGCAACATGCGCATGCTGCTGGTCAGCCCGTTCCCGCGCTGGTTCCTGCTGACCGGCAAGCTGCTGGCCAGCACGGTGGTGTCGATCCTGCAGGTCTATGCCTATCTGGTCGTCGCATGGTTCTGGGGAATCGAGCCGCCGGTCTGGGGCTATCTCGCCGTGCTGCCCGCGCTGGCGCTGTCCGGCATGATGCTGGGCGCGCTCGGCATGCTGCTGTCATCGGCCATCCGCCAGCTCGAGAATTTTGCCGGTGTGATGAATTTTGTCATCTTCCCGATGTTCTTTGCTTCGTCCGCGCTGTACCCGCTGTGGCTGGTGCAGCAGTCGAGCCCGGTCGTTTACACGATCTGCCGGTTCAACCCGTTCACCTACGCCGTCGAGCTGATCCGTTTTGCGCTGTACGTCGAGATCGACTGGATGTCGCTTGCCGTGGTCGTGGTCATGACGATTGTTTTCATGACCGGTGCGATCATCGCCTACGACCCGGCGCGTGGTTTTATCGCGCGTCGTGGAGGCGGCGGATGAGCGCCCGCCGATTGTGCTGCACGGGATTGGCATTGGCCGCGCTGTTTGCAGCGGCGACGGCCAATGCCGCACCGCCCGGGCCGCGCGATCCCGACTGGCCGTGCCAGCAGATCAAGGTGCCGAGGCTGTCGCTTGCGGCGATCTGGTCGGGGCCGCCGCTGGATCGGCAGCAGACCGATTGGCGGCAGGACCAGCAGGTGGTCGATCTCGTGCACGAGGTGGCGCAGCGCCGCGTGCCGATCGAGCAGGCGGGGGACAGGATTCACCAATTCGCGCAACAGGCCATGGAGCAGCGGCAGCCGAAGCTGCTGGAACTGCTGGCCGGCCTGTTCAGCGTGCTCGACGATGAACGCGGCGCCGTCATTGTCGGGCTGGACCGGTTCGGCGTTCGCCAGAAGGAACTCGCGAGTGCAATTCGCGAGGATAACGAAAAGCTGCGGACCATGCAGGCGGATCCGTCCACGGATGCGAGCGAGGTCAACCGGATGGTGCAGCAGGTCACGTGGGATGCGGAGATCTTCCGCGACCGGCGTCAGGCTTTGAGCTATGCCTGCGACGTGCCGGGCAAGATCGAACAGCGGCTGTTCGCCTTGGCACGGATCATCCAGCAGGAGCTGCAATGACCGTGGCGAAGCAACGTCATTCAGCCGCCTGCGGTCGCGGCACCGGCGTGCGCGCTTCCAGCGGCAGGTGATGCTCCGCCCAGCCGTCGGTGCCGTCGGGATACCAGGCGACATGCGTATAGCCCAGCGCCACCGCACGCTTCGCGGCGTTCCACGACATCCAGCAATTCGCCAGGCAATAGAACACCAGCGTGCGGTCCCGGTCGCCGCCGGTCGCCTGCTGCAGGCCACGCTCGAAGTATTGTTGCATGACCGGCGCCAGCGCGCCGTATCCCGTATCCGGCAACCAGATGCTGCCGGGCACATCGTCACGCGGCTTCGGTCGCCAGATCGTCGAGGCCGGCAGACCGACCGGACGAGGCGGCTGCGGCAGCACGTCGATGAACACCGCGTCGTGCTTTTCCCAGTAGGCCTGTGCTTCGTCCGTCGACAAAACCGTTGCACCGCGCAATGTTGCCGGCACGGGCGAGCGATAGTCGTCCATGCGATAATCCGACGGCTCTGGCGGAGGCGCGTCCGGTCCTGCGGCGGCGCCGACCAGAAGCACAATGCCAAGCGCGGCCACAAGGCGATGGCCGGACGTGCTCACCGCGCGATCAGCTTGCCTTGCTCGTCCAGCAGCGGCACGCCGTATTCCTCGAGGATGCGGTCGATCTCCGGCTGGCTTTCGGCGATGAGCCGATTGAGCCGGCGCTTCCATTCCTGGTCGCTGGTGCGCACGCCCATCGCGATGCGAAAATCCATCCGCTCCGACTCTTTCAACAGCGGCACGACCGCAAGAGGCGGCGTCGCACGCTGCGCATAATAGCCGGCGATCGGTCCCCACAGCACACCGGCGTCGATCTGCCCCGCGGCGATGTCATTGACCATCGTATGGGTCGGTGCATCGACGCGCGTATCGATCGTGAGCGCATAGGACCTGGCCAACGCCATCAGCCCCTGCTCGACGAGCACCGTGGCCGGCGGCGTGCCGGCAACAATGCCGATGTGCTTCGGCTTGAGCCGCTGATCCGCCAGCGAATTCGATGCCGTCCAGTCCGCTGCCCGGCTTGAACACCAGCGCATAGGTCGTGCGGTAATACGGATTGGTGGTCTGCACCAGGGTGTCGCCGACGACCACACCCATGATCACGTCGCAGCGCAGCGCATTCAGCGTGTTGCGCACGAAGCCGACCACCTGCGGATAATACGTGTAGCTGACCGGTTCACCGAGCTTTCCGGCGAACAATTCGGCCAGCTTGTTCTCGAACCCTTCGCCCGCTTCGTCGGAGAACGGCAGGTTGCGCGGGTCCGCGCAGACTCGAAATACCTTGGGATCGACCAATTCGCCGGCCGTCCCGAGACCAGTGCCCTGGGCAGACGCCTGGCCGGCGATCAACAGAAGGATCCCAAACGCGGCGACGGCGAACCGCACGCTCCGGATGCCCATCCCTGCCTGCAACTTCGTCATGACTCCGCCGCTTCCCATCAACCCATGCATTCGTCCTCGGCCTTGCTGAACGCCGCCGGCTTCGGGGCATGCTTGTCCGGACGGCCCCGCCCGACGGCTTCGTCGGCACGCGCCCGCAGATAGACGTAGATCGCATCGACGAAGCACATGACGTTCTTGTTGTCGCCATTGGCCGGCATCACGAGGTCCTGGGAAGCGGAGACACTTTTCTTGCCGCCTGCAACGATCGCATAGAAATCCGAATAGCTCAGGCGCTTCATCGACTCCATGAGCGCCGGGGCATAGCTGGAACCCATTCCGTCAGGACCATGGCAGCGCAGGCATTCGGACGAGTAACGCGTGAAGCCGACATAGCTGTACCAGTCCACCGCACCGTCCGGTTCGACCTTGAACGTCGGATTGCCGTCCTTGTCGACCCATTTGCCGTCGTCGGATTTTACGGCTGTCGGGTCGCCGGAGCCGTCGGTGACGGCGTAAGCGCCGACCGACAGCATCAGGACCGCAGCGATGCCTGCGGCTGCTCGTAACATGCGTTGCACAATGCGCTTCCTTGTCTGCGATGATAAGCCGGCCGGCCCGTGGTGCGCTTCCACGGAGCCGGCCGTAAAATCAACGTCGAAGCCAGCCTTTACGATCAGCTCGGCGGCAGCGCGAACACCGTCAACGCGCCACCGAGCGCCGTGTAGTTGTTCAACGCGGCATAGCCGCCAACCGCGCCGAGACCCGCATGCGGATCCGTCAGACCTGCCGCAAGCCCGATCCCGGCCCAGCCGCCGATGCCGGACAGCACGGCCACGTACTGCCTGCCGCCATGCTCATACGTCATCACGTTGCCGATGATGCCGGATGGCGTCTTGAACTTGTAAAGCTCCTTGCCGGTCTTGGCATCGACCGCCTTCAGATAGCCCTCGAGCGTGCCGTAGAACACCACGCCGCCCTTGGTCGCCAGCGCGCCCGACCAGACCGAGAACTGCTCCTTGTCGGACCACACGATCTTGCCCGTCTTGGCGTCCCACGCGATGAAGTTGCCCATGTTGGTTTCGCCGGGCGGCGGATACATCGCCAAGGTCGCGCCGACATAAGGCTGCCCCGCCGTGTACGACACGCGGAACGGCTCGTAGTCCATGCAGACGTGGTTGGTCGGCACGTAGAACAGCGCGGTGTCAGGCGAATAGGCCGCCGGCTGCTCGTCCTTGGTGCCCAAGCGCCGCCGGGCAGATGCCCTTCGAGTTGACATCCTCGCCGGCCACGCCCGGGGCAAACTTGTCCACCACCGCCGGCCGGCCATAGGTCGGACTGCTCTTGTTCATGTCCACGCCCGTGGTCCAGTTCACCGCCGGGTCGAACTTGGCGGCGACCAGCAGTTCACCGGTCGCACGGTTCAACGTGTAGCCAAGCCCGTTGCGATCGAAGTGAACCAGGGTCGGGACCGTCTGGCCGTCGATCTGCTGGTCGGCCAGGATCATTTCGTTGACGCCGTCATAGTCCCACTGGTCGTGTGGCGTCATCTGATAGACCCATTTCGCCATGCCGGTGTCGGCATCGCGGGCGAAGATCGTCATCGACCACTTGTTGTCGCCGGGCCGCTGCTTCGGGTTCCAGGTCGAGGGGTTGCCGGACCCGTAATATATCAGGTTCAGCGCCGGATCGTACGAATACCAGCCCCAGGTGTCGCCGCCGCCGATCTTCCACTGGTCGCCTTCCCAGCTCTTCAGGCTGGAGTCGGCGCCGACCGGCTTGCCGAGCACCGTGGTCTTCTGCGGATCGACCAGAACGTCGCTGTCCGGACCTTCGGAATAGGCGCGCCAGACCTGCTTGCCGTCGGCCGTCGCATAGGCCGTGACCCAGCCGCGCACGCCGAATTCGCCGCCGGAGACGCCGACATACACCTTGTCCTTGACCACCATCGGCGCGCCGGTGCCGGTCTCGCCCTTGCCGGGATCGCCGGTCTTCACCGACCAGACCACCTTGCCGGTCTTCGCGTCGAGCGCCACCAGCGACGTGTCGGCCTGGTGCAGGAATATCTTGCCGTCGGCATAGGCGACGCCACGGTTCACGGTGTCGCAGCACATCACCGGAATGACGTTCGGATCCTGCTTCGGCTCGTATTTCCACAGGATCGTTCCGTCGTGGTTCAGATCGAGCGCGAAGACCGTGTTGGGGAACGGCGCGTGCACGTACATCACGTCGCCGATGACCAGCGGCGCACCCTCGTGGCCGCGCAGCACGCCGGTGGAGAATGTCCACGCCACCTGCAGCTTGTCGACATTCGCCGCGGTGATCTGGCTGAGCGTGGAATAGCGCTGGTTGTCGTAGGTGATGGTCGGCATCACCACGTCCTTCGCATTCGCCTGCATCTTGACCAGGTCGTCAGCGGCCGCAGCCGGCACCGTCGCCGAAGCGAGCAGCAGGCCGGACGCTATGAGGGTGGTTGCCGTAAGCCAGGTTCTCGCCGAGGCGCGTCGCATAGGTGTTCCTCCCGTTTTGCTCTCGCTTGCGGTGGACGACCCGAGGATCGGCCCACCAGTCGCAGCCACTTCGATTGGGAGGTAGGTGTCTATCCGACAGCGTGCCTGGGCAAGCCGGTCCGTGTTCGTTGTTATGCGATCGAGGCTCACGGTCTCGACCAGGCGAATGCCCGCCCTCCCAACTGCGGGCATCCGTGGAAGCCGGAAGTCGATAACTTTATGCAATGCCGGCCACGCGGTCGTCAACATGCCGGGCCGCGCGGAGGGCCGCCGGCCTCGGCTTGACATCGGGCCACCGCCATGCGGCCTGCCAGCATTCGGAGAAACGGGGTGCGCGCCATGCCGGCCATCCGTGTTCTGGCCAGTGCGATTCTGCTGCTGTGCGCCGGCGCGGCCGCGGCAGCACCGCCGCCGACCACGCCGCTCGCCGTGCAGGAAGTTGCAGCGGGCGACTACGTGCATTTCGGCCAGATCGCCCTGACCACGCCCGGACAATGCCGGCGACATTGCCAATCTCGGCATCATCGTCGGCGGCGACGCCGTCGCGATCGTGGACACCGGCGGCAGCGTCGCCGTCGGACAGCGACTGCTTCTGGCCGTCCAGGGCATCACCGACAAGCCGGTCCGCTACGTGATCAACACGCACGATCACCCGGATCACATATTCGGCAACGCGGCATTCGCTCCCGGCGCGACGTTTGTCGGCCACCACAACCTGCCGTCCGCGCTGGCCAGGCGAGGCATTTACTATCTGCGCTCCTATCGCGAACAGCTAGGCGAGGACGCTATCGAGGCAGTGCGGATCGTGCCGCCGACGCTGCTGGTGGACGCCGAGACCACACTGGATCTGGGCGGCAGGCGCCTGCGGCTCACGGCGTGGACGCCGGCCGCCCACACGGACTGCGACCTGACGGTGCTGGACGAGGCGACCGGCGTGCTGTTCGCCGGCGACCTCGTGTTTCTGCAGCACGTGCCGGTCGTGGACGGCAGCCTCACCGGCTGGCTTTCGGTGCTGACGCGCCTGGCGCAGGTGCCCGCCACGATCGTGGTGCCGGGGCATGGCAGGCTGACGGCGCCCTGGCCGCAGGCGCTGGACGATGAACGGCGCTACCTCAATGTGCTGGCGCAGGATGCGCGCCGCCTGATCGCTGCGGGCACCCCGCTCGCGCGCGCGGTGCCCGAGATCGGCCGCTCGGAGCGCGACCGATGGCAGTTGTTCGACGACTACAATGCGCGCAACGCGACCACGGCGTTCAGTGAGCTGGAATGGGAGTAGCCGCCCGGCCGCGATACGCGTAGCGCTGCTCGGTCCCCACGGAGTCCGCTTCGGCGAGCGCCAGCAGGCGCGCATGATGCGGCGACAGTTCGCATGCCGGGTCGGTCGCCGCCGCGTCGCCGGTGATCGCCAGCGCCTGGCAGCGACAGCCGCCAAAATCGATCTCGCGCTGGTCGCAGGACCGGCACGGTTCGGGCATCCAGTCGGTGCCGCGGAATGCCTGAAACGCCGGCGACTCCCGCCAGATCGCGTCCAGCGACCGGTCGCGAACCGACCAGAATTCCAGTCCGGGAATCGTCTCGGCGGCGTGGCACGGCAGCACGCGGCCCGACGGCGTCACGTTCAGCGAGCGACGCGCCCAACCGCCCATGCACGCCTTCGGCCGCCGCGCGTAATAGTCCGGCACGACCAGATCGATCACCAGGCGGCCCAGGTATTGCGGGCGGATGGTCTCCATCTCCTGCATCGCACGGAAGACCTGCTCGCGCGTCGGCATCAGGGCCTGTCGGTTGCGGAAGGCCCAGCCGTAATACTGTGCGTGGGCGATCTCCACGCGTCCGGCGCCGAGCGATGCCGCCGTTTCCACCAGCGCGGCGACGCGATCGATGTTGGCGCGGTGGATCACCGCGTTGACCGTGAGCGCCAGGCCGAGCCGCACGACCGATTGCGCGAAGGCCAGTTTGCGCGCGTGCGCTCCGGCATAGCCGGCGATCCGGTCCGCGGAGTTCGGCATCCACGTCCTGGATCGAAAGCTGGACATGATCCAGCCCCACGTCCTTCAGCCGTTCGAGGCGGACGGCGTCGAGACCGATCGCCGAGGTGATGAGGTTGGTGTAGAGCCCGGCGTCGCGCGCGGCGGCGACGATCTCCACAAGGTCGCGGCGCGATGCGGGTTCGCCACCGGACAGATGGACCTGCAGCACGCCCATCGCGGCGGCCTCGCGGAACACGCGCGCCCAGGTCGCGGCGTCCAGTTCGTCGGCTCGGTTGTCCAAGGTCAGCGGGTTCGAACAATACGGACACGCGAGCGGACATCGATGCGTCAGTTCCGCGAGCAGCCCGAGCGGCGCCGACAGTTGCGGCCCGCTCATGCGGCCAGCATCCGCTTCGTCGCGAGGTCGGCCAGCATGTCGATCACGTCGCCTTCGATCTCCGCACGATCGGCGGTGTACAGCACGGCGAGTTCATCGACGATCTGGCCGACCGTCCGGCTGCCATCGCAGCGGCGGAGGATCTCGCTGGCGGGGCCTTCGGCCTCGATCACCCGCTCCGGGCCGAGCAGCACCCACGCGTCGCGCGTCTTGTCGAAATGCAGGCGCACGCCGGGCGCCAGGCGCGGGCGCTCCGGCAGCTTCGGCGCCTCGGTCTCAGGCATCGGAGGCCGCCGGCACGAAGGCGCCGGGCGGGATCAGCCCGGGCGAGACGTAGGAATAATGCAGCGCATCCAGCATGCACCACAGCACGTCGCACTTGATCGCCAGCGTGTCGACCACCGCCTGCTGCTGCTCGGCCGTGCGCGCATGCTGCTTCACCCAGTCCAGGGCGAAAGTCGCATCGCGCTCGGCCTGCGGCGGGCGCTTGTCGAAATACAGCATGATCTCCGGCGTGATGAAGTCGTAGTGGGCGAGCATTCCCGCCATCCGCTCGGTGATGATCTGCGAGGAGAACAGCTCGGTCAGGCAGGATGCAACCGCCTCGAGCAGGCTGCGCTCGCGCACCAGATGCACATAGGCCTGCACGGCGAAGCGCGTCGCCGGCAGCAGCAGGCGGGTCGAGGTCACGGCCTCGCGGTCGAGGCCAAGGCCGTCGGTCAGTTTGAGCCAGCGCTCGATGCCGCCCGGACGGTTCTCGTCGCCGTCATGGTCCTCCAGCCGCTTGCGCCACTCGCGCCGCAGCGCCGCGATCCTCGCAGCGGCCGATCAGCGAGGCGTCCTTCAGCGGAATCATCGCCTGGTAGTAGTAGCGATTGAGCGCCCAGGCCTGCACCTGCGCCTTCGTGCACTGACCATTGTGCAGCATGCGATGGAACGGATGCAGGTTGTGATAGCGTTTCGCGCCCAGTTCGCGCAGGCGGGTTTCCAGGTCAGCCGGGGTTGGCGCGTCGTTCAAACCTGTACCTCCATTCCGTCGTAGGCGATTTCGAAACCGGCCGCCTCGACCTGTCGCCGTTCCGGCGAGTCCGCGAGCAGTATCGGGTTGGTGTTGTTGATGTGCAGCAGGATGCGGCGGCCCGGCAGATCGGAGAGCCCTTCCAGCGTCCCGCCCGGTCCGCTCACCGGCACATGTCCCATCCGCCGGCCGGTCTTCTGGCCAAGCCCGGCCGCGATCATCTCGTCGTCGGTGAACAGCGTGCCATCGAAAAACAACAGGTCAGCCTGGCGAAGTTGCCGGCGCACGGCGTCCGTGATGTCGGCGCAGGCAGGCGCCACGATCATGCTGCGGCCGTTTGCCTGCAGCAGCGCGGCATAGGTGGGTCCGGGTTCCGGCTCGGTGGCGCCGTGCTGCTCCATATACAGCGGAACCTTCCCCGGCATGGTCAGCAGCGTCAGCGTCAGCCCGCCGCCGCACGGCACCGGTTCCTGCGGCGTGAGTGCGACCCGCCGCACCACCGAGGGATCCAGCACATCGAAGATGCGGTTCGTGTCGAGCAGGTCCAGCAACGGGCGGGGCGCGTAAACCGTCAGGTTCTGGCGTTCGCGCAACACCAGGAGGCCGGCGATCGCGTCGACGTCGCCGCCGATCAGCACCACGCCGGCGATCGGTGAATCCCGACCTGCCATCCTGGGCCAAAGCGACGGTGTCTGCTGGATCTGTTGGCGCAGGTCCGGCGACGCGCCGACAACGATCCATTCCGATCCGTTGCCGGTAACGGCGACACTCGCCTGGGTTGCAGGCCGCGCCCTTGGATCGCCAGAACGTGCGAGGGCGCACTGGCGGCACCCGCAGTTCCACTGCGGGAACCCACCACCAGCCGCCGCACCGAGCACCAGTCCCGTGAGTCTGGCTGCTCGGTCAGGCATTCGTGAAGGCGAAGCTGCCTACGGCTAGATCTTGCCGGCGAAGTAGCCGTTGATCTCCATGCCGATGCAGATTTCCCGGAGCTTCGGGCGTGACCAAGCCATGGGGTAACTCCTCGTTTATTGTGGTTTCTGTAAACGCGCAGCAATGCTGATCGTTTCATCCCGTCAGCAATGAGACGCTAGCAGATCGGGCGGACGGCGTCCAGACCGTCGCGGCTCTTGCAGGTACACCCTCGAGCGCGGCACCGTATCCGATCGTCAGGCCCGTGAAAACCTCGGAAAACTGTGCTACGGTCACTGCAAAGGAGCGGCCATGAACAGGCAACAGGCATATCCCCTGCGTCGTCGAACGCTGCTGGCGGCAGCGGCATTCGGTGCGATCGGTCGACACGCGACCGCGCAAACACAGGCGCAGGCACCCGCGCAGGAAGGCTCCTGGCCGTCGCTGGCCGGGCAGATCTTCGGCGCCCGGGCCGTCCGGGACGGCAGCGCCATCCTGGCGATCGACGCCCCGTACCGGGCCGAGGACGCCGCACTTGTCCCGCTCGGCATCCGCAGCCTGCTGGCCCCCGACGACGCCCGCAGCATTCGCGGCATCACGCTGGTGATCGACGAAAATCCCTCGCCGCTCGCCGCTGTCTTCTCATCGGGCACCGGCAGCTTACTGCAGTCGCTGTCCACGCGGGTCCGCGTCGATTCCTATACCAATGTGCACGCCGTGGCCGAGTTGACCGACGGCGAACTCTACGCGGCGCAGCGCTTCGTCAAGGCCGCCGGCGGATGCTCGGCGCCCGCCGCCAAGCAGGAGGCCGACGCCATTCCGCTCGGCACGATGCGCTTCCGCCAGTTCGCCCCGACACCCGGCGCAGACCCCGCGGTCCGCGAGGCGCAACTGCTGATCCGGCATCCGAACTTCTCGGGCATGCAGATGGATCAGGTGACGCGCCTCTACGTGCCCGCACACTTCGTCAGGACTGTGCGTGTCTGGCAGGGCGACGACCTGCTGTTCGCCGTCGAGAGCGGAATTTCAATCTCGGAGAACCCGGAATTCCGCTTCGACTACCACCCCAACGGCGCGACCGGCTTCCGCGCCGAAATGGAGGACAGCGAGGGCCAGACCTTCAGACAGGCGTGGCCTGCCGCGCGCGTCTGACGCCGGCCCACGGACCGCATCAAAAGCAGCGCACCTCGGCCTCGGCCTGCGCCTCCTCGAGATCGCGCACGATGTCGTTGGTGGACGCGCTGCGGAACTCCTGATTGAGGTATCCGCCCGCCGAGCGGCGCATGCGCAGCACGGTCTCGGCCTTCTCGTATTTGTCGTAGGGCAGCACGGAGGCGATCACGTCGATGGCACAGGAGCAGCGCCGCAGCGCATCCGGCGTGCCGCCGTTCGTGGCCATGCAGGCAAACACGTATTCCGCGCGCGTTGCCGTGGTATACCCGGTGGCGTCCTCGGCTGGCCCCGGCTGCGCGAAGACCGGACCGCACAGCATGAGCAACAGAACAATCCGGCAGAGGACCCTCGCCATTCCAACCTCGCATGCGGCATGTCGCGTCGACAACTTGCCTCATTGCGGGCAGGCCGCATAGGATCGACCCGCGCGATGCGCTGCCGCGGTCACCCGATCACGCAGCCATCGGTCTCAACTGATTCGGTGACCGGCAGACCATGAACATCGTATCCCGGCCGATCATAACGGCTTGCATGATCTTCGCCGCGGGCGCGACGCAGGCGGCGGACAGTGGCCGCACCCGGTTCTGGAACCTGACGGGCGAGACCATCACGCATCTCAACCTGGCGCCGGCAGGCACCACGCATTGGGGCGCCGACCAGTGCCGCAACGATCCGGATGGCACCGTGGATTTCGATGAGCGGCTGCGGATCACGGACGTTTCGACCGGACGCTACGATGTCAGGTTCACCGACAAGACCGGCCGCAGCTGCATTGTGAAAGACGTGGACGTCAAAGCGGGCGCGGTGTTTTCCATCGGCAAGGAATTGTTGAGCCACTGCAGCCAAAAATGAGCGGGCGGCTGTCGCATGCCGGCGCGGATCGTGCGACTTGTGGGGACGCACTCCACCGGCATCCGGACCAGCTTGCGGCAGGGCCTTGCGAGGAGCGGCACGCCATGCGGCCTCGCGAAGGCCGCGCGCAAAGCCTGACGCTTTCGACCGTCGGTCTGTCGCTGCTCGCGCATGCCGCGCGTTCTGCTGACGGCGATCCTGTTCCTGCCGGGCCGCACGGAACCTCCCGCCATGCCGCCGGAATCGACCATCGCGCTGGTGTTCGAGCCTGCGCCGGCCGATGTGCCGTCGGTCGCCGATGCGGCCCCGCCGGGCACCGACAGCGCGGCACCCGCCGCAACTGACCATAGCGACGAGACACCGGCACCTGAACCACCGCCGCCACCCGTTCCGCAAGCGACGGAAACGCCCGTTCCGCCACCGCCTCCGCAGGCGGAGGACTCCCAACCGGCACCCAAGGAACCGCCTTCACCCGTCGAGGACGCCGTGCCGGCACCCAAGGAACCTCCGCCTCCGCCATTACAAAAGCCGTCGCCCAGACCGCGCGTCGCGCAGGCCCGCAGTGCCCCGGCGGCGACGCCCCACGCGAGCGTGCCGCCCGAGCAGCAGTCAGCCGCGATCGGTTCCGCCGCCCCCTCCGTAGCCGCCGCAATTGTTCCTCCGCGACCGGTCGCCGGCATGGAGACGAACCGGGCGCCGACCTACCCGGAAACTGCGCGGCGACGCGGCGAGCAAGGACGCGTCATGCTGCGCGTCAACGTGTCCGCCGATGGCATGCCGCTCGACGTGGAAGTGATGGCGACCAGCGGCCATCCAAGCCTCGACACGGCCGCAATGTCGGCCGTGCGTCAGTGGCGGTTCATCCCGGCGACGCAGGCCGGACGGTCAGTGGCCGCTTCCGCCGAAGTCCCTGTCCGGTTCCAGCTCACCAATTGAACCCCACGAACCGTCACGGGGCGGCGTGCAGATGCGTGCCGAGCCAGTCGCTGACGATCTTGTACGACTGCGCCATCTCCGCCGGCGTCATGTGCTCCAGCGAGGCGTCGCGGCATTCCGATGCATCCGACTGGCCGTTTGTCTCGGCAATGTCGCACCAAGCGTAAGCCGAGACATAGCTCTGGGGCACGCCCTGGCCAAAGAAGAACAGCGTCCCCAGCAGCAGCTGTGCCTCCGCCTGGCCCTGCTCCGCCGCCTTCACAAACCACGTCGCGGCCTCGGCATCGTCCTGGGTCACACCGAGCCCTTTGTGAAACAGGAAGCCGATCCCGGCCTCTGCGGCAGGATCGCCCTGTTCCGCCAAGCCGAGCCAGTCATGGAAGGCGCGCGCGTAGTCACCGCTGTTGTAGGCCGACAGGCCCGAGCGGAAATCCTGCGCCGCAGCCGTTCCGCAAGCGAGCGCGGCAGCCGCAATCAACGTTATCCAGGCCAGCAATCTGGAGCACATCACGCAAGCAAGCACGCCGCGCCGCAGCGAAGCAACCCGGGCCGAAGCGACCCGGGCAGCTTGCGCAACCGGCTAATCGACCGCGAACACCCAGATCGAGCCGCCCTGCGGCACCTCGGGATACGCACCGGGCCGCACCAGGTTCAGCCGCAACTGCATGCGCGCCGCATCGACGCCCCATCCGCTCTGCACGGCAACATACTGCTTGCCGTCGACCTGGAAGGACATCGGAACGCCGTTGACGCCCGACGGCAGACCGATCTCGTACAGCACCTTGCCGTTGGTCGCATCCAGCGCGCGGAACTTGCGATCGTTGGTGCCGCCCTCGAACAGCAGATCGCCGGCGGTCGCCAGCAGCGGTCCCCAGTTCTGGCTCATGCCGTAACTGTGCGTCCACTCCTTCTTGCCGGTGTCGAGGTTCCAGGCCTGCACTTCGCCGATGTGATCGGCGCCCTTGCGGAGATAGAGCCAGCTGGTCACGCCGGTATAGGGCTGACCCGCGACATAGGTGACGGGACGACCGAGGATCGCGCCACAGAGATTCTCGTTGGCGGGGATGTACAGCAGTTTGGTCTTCGGGCTGTACGCCACCGGCGGCCAGTCCTTGCCGCCCCACAGGCTGGGGCAGAAATCGGCCAGCTTGCCGGTGCCCGGCTTGTGCTCGGTCGCGACGATCGGATGGCCGGTTTTCGGATCGAGACCGGTGAATACGTTGTGATAGACGAACGGCTGTCCGGCGACGAAATTGATCTTGTCCGCGGTGCGCTCGAGCATCCAAAGATACCCGCTGCGCGAGACATCGACGAGACCCTTCACGGTTTTGCCGTCGTGCATGTAGTCGACGATGATTGGCGGCGATACTTCGTCCCAGTCCCACGAATCGTTCTGTTGGTACTGGTGATGGCCCTTCGATCTTGCCCGTCGCCGCGTCGAGCGCGATGACCGAGGTCGTGTAGAGATTGTCGCCGGGCCGCTGGTCGCCCATCCAAGGACCGGGATTGCCGGTACCCCAGAAGGTCAGGTTGGTATCCGGGTCATACACGCCGGAGACCCACACGGAACCGCCGCCGGTCTTCCACTGATCACCCTGCGGCCAGGTTTCGCTGCCGGGCTCGCCGGGCGCGGGAATGGTGTAGGTGCGCCACAGTTCCTTGCCGTTGTCGGCATCGAATGCCGCAACGAAGCTGCGCACGCCGAGTTCGCCGCCCGAACGAACCGACCAGCACCTTGCCGTCGATCACCAGCGGCGCCAGCGACATGTAGTAGCCCTTCGTGTAGTCCTCGACCTTGGTGCTCCACACCTCCTTGCCGGTCTTCGCATCGAGTGCCACGAGCACCGCGTCCGTCGCGGCGAAGAACACCTTGTCGCCCCACAGCCCGACGCCGCGGCTGGTCGGGTGCAATTGCAGCATGTCCTCGGGGATCGGCCGTTTGAATCGCCACAGCAGATCGCCGGTCTTGGCGTTGATCGCCAGCACCTGGTTGCCGGGCGTGGGGACGAACATGACGCCGTTGTTGACGCTGGGCGGTGCCTGATGGCCTTCGATCTGGCCGGTCGCCATGCTCCACACCGGGTGCAGGTGCGATGCGTTCGCCGTGGTGATCTGCGCCAGCGGACTGTAGCCCCAACCGTTGTAGGTGCGGCGGAACATCAGCCAGTCGCCGTCATCCGGCTGCTTCAGCCGATCGGCGGTGACCGGCTTGTACGAGCCGAGCACCGGCGCGAGCGGCCATCGGCGTCGCGACCGCATCGCCGTTCGGCGGCATGGGGTCCGGCGCGGCGGGCGGTGCCGGGGGCGGGTTCGGCGCCGGCTGCTGGGCAAGCGCAGACGATGCGAGCAGCCCAAGCGTCAGCGCAGCGCCTGCCGCAACACGCCACTTGCTTTGTTTATCGAGCACCGGTTCCCTCCATCGTTGTTATCGGACACGCCAGTTTAGCCAGGTCACGCCTGCATGTTTCAATCGGCGCGGCCGATCTCAGATCTGCTGAATTCCCAACCGACCGATGAACGGCCGCGCCACCATCAGCTTGCCGTCCGACAATGCGCAGCGGCAGCGCCGCAAGTCCGCGCGGGGACGGTCCGCTGACAACCCGCGCGCCGGCTTTCGGATCGTATTCGGAGTTGTGACACGGGCAGTCCAGAATCTGCTTGTCGGTCAGCCAGTTCACCACTTCGCAGCCGGTGTGAGGGCAGATCGCCGAGTAGGCGACCACGCCACCCGCCGAGCGCTCCGCGGTCTGCGCATCGAATACCGCCGGATCCAGCCGCACCAGCAGCACCTTGTTGAGACGCGAGCCATCGCGCACGACGTTGCCTGCGGGGTCCATGGGCCACGCCAGGATCTGTCCCGCGCCGAGCGGAATGCTGTCCGGTGTCAGCGGCTCCGGCGCGGTATCGCCGGCCTTGATCAGCAGATCGCCCTCCTGCGGCCGCTCGTGCGTCGGATCGGTCTGTGCGCCGGCGGATCCTGCAACCAGCGCGACACCAAGGCCCACGCCGGCGCCAAGCAGCGCCCGCCGCCCCGCTGTCCCCGTCGCGTGCGAAGACGGCGCGCAGGGACATGGCGCGCGCTCGTAGGAATCATTCGTCAAGGACCAGCATCTCCCGCCCGGCGTTCGTTATCAGTACGCTACCAGCCGCTGTCCGCGTTGTCACGCCGGCCTCCGATCGTATTTTGGCACGCGTCGGGATACACTGGCGTCACCGGTGCAATGCGAGGAGGACAACGTGCGACGCAGCCAAATCGAATGGACCCTGGGTTTGGCCGCCGTCATCGCGCATGGCGCATTCGCGCAGGCATCGGCCGAGACCAGAACCGTTGCCAATGGGCTGGAAGTGCACGAGACGGCACTGATCCTGCGCGCGGAAGCACCGACCCACATGCTGACGAACGAGAGCTGTGCGAACGCGCAGGCTGGATGGAAGATCGTGCCGGAGTCGGTGAAAACCGAGGTGGTGACTGCGCGCATGATGGACCCTGGCGGCGATCCGGACTGGAAGGTCGAAAAAGCCGAGGGGCGTACCAGAGTGGACAACGACAATTCGCGGATTTGTCTGTGGGGCTATTGCCAGGGGCCGCTGCAGTTCCAATGCGAGATCCAGGTGCGGGCAAGCTGGCAGGAAAGCCACTGAGCCGCCGGCCCCGCGGCGGACGTCAGGCGATGCCGAGCGTCATCGCCAGCCGCACCAGCTCGTTCGTCCGTGTCACGCCGAGCCTGGTCTTGATCTGACTGCATGCGTTGGCGACGGTCTTGTAGCCGATGCCAAGCGCATCCGCGATCTCGGCAAGGCTCATGCCTTCGGCCATCAGCCGCATGATCTCCAGGTCGCGTTCCGTCAGGTCCTGCAGGCCATGACCAGGCGAGACCGTCTGCAGCGCGAGTTCCTGCGCGATTCGTTCTCGATGTACCGGCCGCCCTCGGTCACGCGCCGGACCGCGGTCAACAGTTCCTCCGCCGATGCATTCTTGCTGAGGTAGCCACGCGCACCGAGTTCCATCGCACGGGCGGCGTACAGCGGCTCGGCGTGCATGCTCAGCACCAGATATCCGCGCCGCCTTGTCCTCCAGCAGCATTCTGCGCAGCAACTCGAGGCCGCCGATGCCGGGCAGATTGAGATCGAGCAGCACGAGGTCCGGGCGGTCCTGCCGCAGCCGCAGCAACGCATCACGTCCGGTCGCGGCCTCGGAAATATGCGTGCCCGGCACGGACATGAGCAGATTGCGCAGGCCGGCGCGGACAATCACATGATCGTCGACCAACAGGATTCTCATTCGGCCGCATCCGCGTGCTGCGATTGCCGCACGGTCAGGCATGGCAAGGTGGCGACGAGCGCGAGGCCCTTTGCCGTTGCGGCCATGCCGGATCGAGAGCGAACCGGCCATCGCCATCACGCGCTCGCGCATGCCGATCAGACCGAGCCGCGCGGGACCCCGCACGGCCATTTCATCCGTCGCCATGCCGATGCCGTCATCGGTCACCGCGACGCGAATGCCATCGGCATCGCCGTGCGCGATGGCAATGTCCACGCATGACGGGTTGCCGTGCCGGATCGCGTTGCTCATAGCCTCCTGGACGACGCGATAGATCGTGTCCTTGAGATCGTCGTCGATCCGATCCTCATCGACCGCGACGTCGACCGCGAATGCGATGTCGGGACGGCGGCTTTGCCAGAATGACGCCAGCCGACCGATCGCGACCTCCAGGCCGACGGCGCGGATCGGCCGCAGCCGTCCGAGGATGGCGCGCACGTGACGCTGCGCCCGCCCGACCGCGTCGTGAATTGCGTGCACATGCGTCGGGAATTTCGCTCGCGCCATCACGCCCGGCGAGACGTTCGATCGTGGCCGCGGTCATGTCGACCGCGAACAGCAGCGGCCCGATCTCGTCATGCAGGTCGCGCGCGAGATCGGCGCGCTCCTCCGCCTGCAGCGTCAGCAGCCGCTCGTTCAGCCGGCGGTTCTGCGCCGCCGCCGTGGCGAGCCGTTGGGTCATGAGATTGAAGCCGCTCGCCAGCCGCGTCAGCTCGGGCGGACCGTGCTCCGGCAAGCTGCCGTGATAGTCGCCCTTGCCGATCTGCTCGAAGGCGCTCGACAGCGTCTCGAGCGGACGCAGAGCCCGGCCGATGACCGCGCAGATCAGCAACGCGCTCAGCAGCGCAAACCCCGCGAGCACCAGCACCGCGTCGCGCGATTCCGCCCAGACCTCGCCGATCTCGTTGATCGGATCGGCCTGCAGCACGATCGCGCTGCCGCCGCCGTCCGCCGGTGCAACCGCAAGCCGAACAGCGCCCGGTTCGCCGCCGATCAGGCGACGGAACCAGCCCGGCACCGGCTGCGTCGGAACGAACAGCACGGATGCGGCGAGCGGCTGATCCCGCGCATCGAGCAGCGTCGCGCGCACGTGACGGTTGCCGTTGAACGTGCCGACCAGGTGCCGCAATTCATCCGCGTGATCGCCCGAGCGGACAAATTCGGCCAGCCCGTTGCGGATCGTGTTCGCGCCGACATCGAGCGCGGCGCGCAGTTCGGTGCGCACCGAGCTTGCGGCGTGCCAGCCCACCAGCACACTGCCGCAGGCCAGACTGGCCAGCAGCACCAGACCGATCGATGCGATGAGCCGCAGCCGCAGCGGCATGATCCGTGTCCCCATCCCCACACCTCACGCCCATTCCTTGCCGGGCGGCGAGTTCGGGAAACATTCTCGCCAATTTCGGGAAGTTGCGCCATAGCCACCCCGCGCGTCATGCGGCCTGATCCGACTCGCGACACGGCCGCGGGGGGAATCGACGTGCGAGCAGGGCTGAGCATTGCGGCAATGGCGATCCTGCTGACCGGCACGGCGGCGGCCCAGACCGCGGACACCGCGCAGCAGGCGGAACAGCCGGTCACCAAGCTGCCGCCGGTCGATGTGATCGGGGCGTCGCCGCTGATCGGCTCGGGCATCGATCGGAACCTGGTCCCGGCGGAAACCCACGTGCTGAACAGCCAGGACCTGAAGCGCGAGGGAACGTCCGACCTGTTGGGCTCGCTCAACCAGCAGATCGGCGGCATCAGCCTGGACTCCGCCTCCGGCAATCCCTTCCAGCCGACGCTCTTCTATCACGGCTTCGCGGCATCGGGGCTGCAGGGAACGCCGCAGGGACTGGCGGTCTACGTCAACGGCATGCGCTTCAACCAGCCGTTCGGCGACACGGTGGACTGGGACCTGATCCCCAACATCGCGATCGACCGGATCAACCTCGTGGGCTCCAACCCGGTGTTCGGGCTCAACGCGCTCGGCGGCGCGGTGAACGTGCAGCTCAAGAACGGCTTCACCTATCAAGGGTTCGAGGGCGACATCTCGGGCGGCTCGTTCGGCCAGGTCCAGGGCGAGTTCCAGTACGGCAAGCAGGTCGACAACGTGTCGACCTATGTCGCCGGCACGGTGCTGCACCAGGGCGGCTGGCGCGATCTGCAATCGACCGAGACTCCAGAACATCTATGGCGATGTCGGCTGGCGCAGCGATCGCGCGGAACTGCATCTGAATGTCACGGCGGCGCACTCGATCCTCAACGGTCCCGGCACGTCGCCGGTCGAACTGCTGGCCGTCGATCAGGCGGCCCAGTTCACCGCGCCCAATCAGATCGCCAACCAGTACGCGGCGGTCAGCCTGTCCGGCAGCGTGGACGTGACCGACACAACCTCGATCCAGGCGCTCGCGTACTACCGCTACTTCCTCCAGCGGGTCACCAACGGCAACGCGCCGAACGACACGCCCTGCAACGACGGCACCGGACTGCTGTGTACCGACTCGGCGTCCCAGCACCACGCTGGGCGGCGGCTTCATCCCGGACTTCCTGAACGGCGGCCCCTATTCGGAGCTCGACAATCAGACCACCAACACGAACGCCTACGGCGCGTCGCTACAGGTCACCAACACCAACGACCTGTTCGGCTTCCCGAACCACTTCGTCGCGGGATTGAGCTTCGATGGCGCGCAGACCCTGTTCAGCGCCACCTCGTTCATCGGCGGACTGACGCCGCTCGACCGCGTGTTCATCGGACCGGGCATCGTGATCGACGAGCCCGGCAGCAACTCGCCGGTTCGCGTCGCGATCTCCAACGCCAACTACGGCATCTACTTCGCCGACACGTTCAACCTCACGCAGCGTCTCGCGCTGACCGTTTCCGGCCGGTTCAACATGGCGCTGGTCGATCTGAACGACCAGAACGGCGGCGACCTGACCGGCAACCACAGCTTCAACCACTTCAACCCGGCGGGCGGCGTCACCTATCAGGTCACGCCGTGGCTGACCGCCTATGCCGGCTACGCGGTCGCCAACCGCGCGCCCACGCCGGCCGAACTGTCCTGCGCCGGCCCGGCCAACTCGTGCAGCCTGGCCAACTTCTTCGTCGGCGACCCCGACCTCCAGCAGGTGATCTCCTACACCATGGAGGCCGGCGTGCGCGGCAGCTTCACGCCATTCGAGGGCGCCAACCTCAGCTACAACGTCGCGTTCTTCCGCAGCAACCTCAACAACGACATCGCCTTCGTCAACAGCGTCACCACCGGGCGCGCGTTCTTCGCCAATGTCGGCCAGACGCGACGGCAGGGCATTGACGCCGGATTGCAGTTCAAGAACGATCGCTGGATCGCCTATGTCGAGTACTCCTACACCGATGCGACATTCCAGAGCACCTTCGTCGAGTCGGGCGGCAGCAATCCGGCGGCCGATGCGGACGGCAACATCACGGTGCGGCCCGGCAATCGCCTGCCCGGCATTCCGACGAACCAGGCCAAGCTTGGCGCCTTCTACAAGATAACGGACAAGTGGACCGTGGGCGGCACGGCGATCGTCGCCAGTGGCGCGTTCCTGTTCGGCGACGAGGCCAATCTGACGCCGAAACTGACGCCCTACTTCACGCTGAACCTCAGCACGTCGTACCAGTTGACGAAGAATGTCCAACTGTTCGCGTTGGTGCAGAACGTCACGAACGAGAAGTACTCCACGTTCGGCACGTTCTCGCCGACCAGTTCGGTGTTCCTCGCGCAGGCGCCGGGGGCCACCAATCCGCGCAGCCTGAGCCCCGCGGCACCGGTCGGCGGCTTCGCCGGCGTGCGCGTGACATTCTGAGCTGCGTCCACTCGCGAGGACATTCGGGTGACACAGAGGCGCTCGGGGTTTCACCCCGAACCCCACCAGAGGCTCCGCCTCTGGACTCCGCCAAGGGCCGAGCCCTTGGAACCCATCACTTCAGTATCGGATTCCAAAGGCTCCGCCTTTGGTGGGGGTCCCGGGGGCAACGCCACCGGGCGGGTTTCAGGGCAGAGCCCTGAGTGCTTCAGCTTCACCATGGGGCCACGCCCACCAGCGCCCATTGACAGTGCACCGTGAGGCGCGGGGATAATCGCGCGAATCGTCGGGAGGAAAACCCTATGCGCATTGCGCGGCGCACGTTGCTCGGCGCGACGCTGTCCGCCGCCGCCGTGTCGGCCCGCGCCGCGTCGGCGCCGCCGATCCGTATCGGCGTGCTGCGCTTCGGCACGGTGTCGTGGGAGATCGACGTGATCCGCCACCACGCGCTGGACGCCGCGGCACAGATCGCGATCGTGCCGGTGGAACTGGCTGCGGCGCAGGCCGCCCAGGTCGCGCTGCAAGCCGGCCAGGTCGACATGATCGTGGTCGATTGGCTGTGGGTCGCCCGCCAGCGCGGCGCCGGCGCGGACTGGACCTTGGTGCCGTTCTCCAACGCCGTGGGCGCGCTGATCACGCCCGCGAATTCGCCGGTGCACGACGTGCCCGATCTGGCGGGACATGCGCTCGGCATCGCCGGCAGTCCGCTCGACAAGAGCTGGCTTATTCTGCGCGCCTACGCGACGCAGCGCTTCGGCATCGACATCGATGCAGCCGCGAACAAGAGCTTCGGCCCGCCGCCGTTGCTCGCGGAGCAGATGAAGGCGGGGCGGCTGGATGCGCTGCTGACCTACTGGCCGTTCGCCGCCAAGGCCGAGGCCGCCGGCGCGCGTCGCGTCTTGGCGGTGGAGGATGCAGTCGGCGCGCTGGGGATCGGCGCCGGCGTACCCTATATCGGCTACACGTTCGCGCAACGTTGGGCCGAGCAGAACCCCGCGCTGATCGACGGTTTCATTGCCGCCTCGCGTCAGGCACGCACGCTCCTGGCGACCTCCGACGCCGAGTGGCAGCGCGTCAAGCCGCTGACCGGCGCCGCCGACGATGCCGAGCTGGAACGGCTGCGCGACTGGTACAGACGCGGCATCCCGCGCCGCTGGGGCGAGCCGGAACGCCACGCCGCGGCGCAGCTTTTCGATCTGCTGGCGAAGACCGGCGGCGCGGATCTCGTCGGGCCGATCGCTGCCGTGCCGGCGGGAACATTCTGGCCGGTCACTTGGCAAGCGGACGCCTAGCACCGCGCATCGACTGGGAACTGCCAACGCGGCTTGCTTCGGCGCTGGTGTTCCTGCTGGCCTGGCAGATCGCGGCAATGCTCGCACAGAGCCGGCTGCTGCCGACGGTCACGGCCGTGCTGAGCGCGATGCTGCAGCAGACCGTCTCCGGCACGCTGCCATGGAACCTTGCAATCACCATGGGCCGCGTCGCCGCGGCATTCACGCTGTCGCTGCTGCTGGGCAGCGCGCTCGGGATCGCCATGGGGCGCTGGCGGCGGCTCGATCTGTTGCTCGACAACGCGGTGACGGTGCTGCTGAACCTGCCCGCGCTCGTGGTGATCGTGCTGATCTATGTCTGGTTCGGCCTGAACGAGATATCCGCCATCGCCGCGGTCGCGCTGAACAAGCTGCCGACCACCGTGGTCACGCTGCGCGAGGGCGCACGCGCGCTCGATCCCGGTCTCGCCGAGATGGCGCAGAGTTTTCATATGACGCGCTGGCGGACGCTGCGACACGTGACCTTGCCGCAGCTCACGCCGTACTTCTTCGCTGCGGCGCGCTCCGGCCTTGCACTGATCTGGAAGATCGTCCTGGTGGTCGAACTGCTCGGCCGCAGCAACGGCGTCGGCTTCCAGATCCAGATCTATTTCCAGCTGTTCGACGTGACGTTGATCCTGGCCTACACGCTGGCCTTCATCGTGGTGGTGCAAGTGATCGAATGGGCTGCGCCTGCAACCGCTGGAGCGCTGGGCGACACGATGGCGGAGGTGATCCTGCGGCTTCGCGTCGAAGGCAAATCCTTCCGCACCGACCGCGGCGACCTGCCGGTGCTGGGCAGCATCGATCTCGCCCTCGGCGCGCGCGAGATCGTGGCACTGGTCGGGCCGTCCGGCTGCGGCAAGACGACGCTGCTGCGGATCATCGGCGGCCTGGAGACCGACTATCGTGGAACGCTCGAGTGGCATGGCGCCGGGATGCCGCGCATCGGCACCGTGTTCCAGGAGCCGCGCCTGCTGCCGTGGCGCACCGTGCGCCAGAACATCCTGTTGGCGCAGCAGACCGAGAACCCGGACCTTGCCGACGACCTGTTGCGCACGCTGGACCTCACACCGTTTCGCGACGCGTTTCCACCGACGCTGTCGCTCGGCATGGCGCGGCGGGCATCGATCGCGCGCGCTTTTGCGATCGAGCCGGCGCTTGTACTGCTGGATGAACCGTTCGTTTCGCTCGATCCGGCGATGGCCGCACGCAGCCGGGAGTTGTTGTTGGATGCCTGGCGCGCGCGTCCCACCGCGGCGCTGCTGGTAACGCACGACCGCGCCGAGGCGGCGTTGCTGGCCGACCGTGTCGTGCTTCTCGCCGAACGGCCGACGCACGTGCTGAAGGAGGTGATCGTACCGCAGGCGTTGCGCCGCTCGACAGTCGCACCTGCACCGGTCGTTATGGCGGTGTTCGGACGTGATGGCGAAGAGCACGCCCACGACGGACGGCCGGAACACGCTCCGTAGCCGTCCACATCGTATCACCCCTCGGGCGGTGCGAGCACGTCCAGCGCGACGCCACGTGACTCCGGGCCGATCAGGTTGACGGTCGCAGCGGCAATCACCAGCACGATGGCGACGCAGATGAACACCGTGTCCGTGCCATAGCCGGTTTGGATCCACAGGATGGCGGGGATGATGAAGGCGGTGCCCAACCGGCCGGCTCCCTGCGCCATGCCAAACCCGGAGGCGCGTGCATTGGTGGGAAACACCTCGGAGGCAAAGATCTGCATCGAGTTGCCGGCCAGCTGAATGAAGAAGATCATGCAGAAGCCGACCGCCAGCAGTGTCGCATCGGTTCCCGCGTTGACGAAGGCCACCGCGAACAGGCCGGCCAGCGCGAACGCCGCGATCGATGTCTTCTTCCGCCCGAAGCGGTCCAGCGCGAACATCATGAACAGGCTGGCGCAGGGAAATGCCAAGGTCATGCCGAAGGTGTAGGTGAGCGATTTGGTGATCGTCATGCCGCGGTCGGCCATCATGTTCGGCAGCCATGTGCCAAGCCCCAGTGCCACGCCGAAGAACGCGACGAAGCAGACCATCGCCGCGATCAGCCGACCGCGGTAGTGGCGAAACACCACGACGATCGGGTCGCTGTGCGTATTGCTCGCGGCATCGGTGATCAGCATCGTGCCGGGCGGCGGCCGGCTGATGCCCATTCGCTCCAGCAGGTCGAGCGCGCGCTCTCCCTGGCCGTGCGTTGCGAGCCAGCGCGGCGATTCCGGCAGCGAGAAGCGGAACAGGAACACGATCAGCGCGCATACGCCGATTACGATCCAGCAGCCGCGCCAGCCGATCGAGTCACGGAAGGCCAGCGCGAACAACGTCGACAGCGGCCAGGAGAATGCGCCGCCGATGAGTTGCACGCCGGCGATGAATCGGCCGCGGATGTTCTTGGGTGCGTATTCGCCGGCGTAGGCGAAGCACAACGGCTGCTCTGCGCCAAGACCGATCCCGGCGATGAAGCGGAACACCGCGAGCCATATCCAGTTCGGCGAGAATGCTGCGACGATCGTCGCGGTGCCGTAAAGCAGCAGGTTGAACTGGTAGACGGTCTTGCGACCGAACCGATCGGTGAACTCGCCCTGCGCCACCGTGCCGAGGAACAGGCCGAACAGTGTGGCGCTTGCGACGGTGGCGATCTGCGCCGGTGTGGCGAAGCCGCTGCGCACCATGTCCGGGATCAGCGCGCCCAGGATCACGTAGTCGGCGACATCGAAGAAATAGCCGGCTGCGATCAGCGAAAAGACGCGATAGTGAATCGGGCTCATGCGGGCATCGTCCATGGACGTGCCGACAAACCCCTCGATGGTCTGGGCCATGCGGTGTCTTCCTCCCCGGCGGCGCCGCTTTACACGGCTGCCGATGCAGCGTTGCAGTGCCGTCGACGTCGCGTCAATCGGGGTTTCACCCCGAACCCCACCAGAGGCTCCGCCTCTGGACTCCGCCAAGGGCGGAGCCCTTGGAACCCATTTCTTTAGAATCGGATTCCAAAGGCTACGCCTTTGGTGGGGGTCCCGGGGGCAAAGCCCCGGGCGGGTTTCAGGGCGGAGCCCTGACCACTTCAGCGTCACCCAACTGCCCGCCCAAAATCTCCGCAGCCGCGTCCGCGAACACCTGGCAGCCGAGCACGATGTCCGCGTCCTTGGTATTCTCCGCGTAGTGGTGGCTGATGCCGCCGATCGAGGGCACGAACAGCATCGCCGCCTTCATCCGCTCGGCCAGTATCTGCGCATCGTGCCCGGCGCCGCTTGGCATGCGCACATGCAGGCCCGGCGCGTGACGCTCGGCGGCGCGCTCCAATGCATCCTGGAAGCCGACGTCCATCGCCTGCGGCACGGACCGGCCACGTTCGGCGATCGTTACCATGCATGGTCCGCGCGCCGCATCGGCCACCAGCGCTTCCAGTTCGCGCTCGAGCGTTGCCAAAAGTGTGGGATCGGTGTCGCGGAACTGGAACAGCATTTCGGCGCGACCGGGAACGATGCTCGGCGCGCCGGGATCCAAAGTGATCCGCCCCGTCGTCCACACGGTGCGCGGTCCGGCAACTTCGGGAAACCGCCGATAGATCGCGGATGCCAAATGCACCAGCGCGACGCCGGCATCCTTGCGGATCGCCATGCGCGTGGTGCCGGCATGGTTCTGCACACCCTCGAACTCGATGCGGAAGCGATGACTGCCGACGATGGCGGTGACGATGCCGATGCGCCGGCCGGAATCTTCCAACGCGGCGCCCTGTTCGATGTGCGCCTCCATATATCCGCGATAGCGCGCGGGATCGCACTGCGGCTCGCGGTTGTCCGGCGAACCCGGCCTGCTGCAGCGCCTCGCGCAGCGTCGTGCCCTCGCGGTTGCGGCACGTGTCGATCTCCGCCTCGGGCAGCAGGCCACAGAACGATCGGCTGCCGATGAACGAGCCGAAATGGCCTTCCTCGTCCGCCCATGCCGCGACGTCGATGCCGTGGCCAAGCGTGCGGGCGACCTCCAGGCCATAGATCACGCCCAGTGCGCCATCGAGCCAGCCGGCATGCGGCTGAGTCTCGACATGGCTGCCGAGCAGCAGATGCGGCCCGTCGCCGCGCGCGCGTCCGATGACGTTGCCGATGCCGTCGATCTCCGGATCGAGCCCGGCCTCGGTCATGCGCGCCGCAAGCCAGTGCCGCGATTCCACATCCTCCGGCGAGTAGGTCGGCCGATGCACGCCGGTCTTGTATGCCCCAATCTTCGCCAGCGTGCGCAGGTCGCCGAGCAGCCGGTCGCCGTCGATTGCAGTTTGTCATGGCACGATCACCATGCCCTGAGGGCGGATCATCCCGTCCGGCGTCGGCGAAAAGCCCGACACCTTGTCCGACAGCGCCCATAGCCACTTCGCATGATACAGCACGATATGTGGACGGTCGGCGAGATAGACATCGACAACCTGTCGGTACAGCGCCTGTCGCTGTGCAACGTCGGTGACGCCGCGCGCGCGTGCCAGCAGATCGTCGAATTTCGAATTGCAGTATTTTCCCCAGTTCAGGAAGCCGTCGCAGGCAAGCCAGATCGCAACATTGCCGTCCGGGTCCGGTCTGCCGCTCCAGATCACCACCATCGCATTGTAATCGCCGGCTTTGCCCGCCGCGACCAGAGCATTCGCCTCCATCGCGTGCAGCTTGATGTCAAAACCGGCCTCGCCTGCCAGCGACTGGATCACCTGGCCGACCTGCTGTTCCACGGGACTGTTGCCGATCGACAGGCCGAAGCTCGGATGCTCCACGCCTGCCTGCTTCAGCAGCGCCTTGGCCTTCGCCAGATCGCGCGGCGGCACCGGATGATCGGGGTCCCAGTAGCGACTGCCGGGCGCCTCGAACTGGTTCGACGGTATGAACTGTCCGTCCATCACCACCTGATTGATCACGTTGCGGTCGATCGCCGCCTCCAGTGCCTCGCGCACACGCGGATCCTTCAGCGGCGTGTCCGCCGCAAGGTTGATGCCCAGCGTGTAGTAGGCAAGCGCGGTCTGGCTGATCAGCTTCAGCTTCGGGTTCTGCTTCACCGCCGCGACATCGGTCGGCCCCAGGCGCTCCACCATGTCGAGTTGCCCGGCCTGCAGGTTCACCAGCCGCACGGTGGTGTCGGGGATCGGCTGATACACGATGCGATCCAGCTTGACCGCATCGGCGTTCCAGTAATCCGGGAAGCGATCGACCACGATGCGGTCCTGCGCGACACGCTCGGTCAGCTTGAACGGTCCGGCGCACGACAGGTCAGGCGTCACGTCACGCCCGAGCGCCTTGGGCGAGATCATCATCCCGGCACGGTCCGCCAGCACGGCGACCAGCGGTGCATAAGGCTGCGCGAGATGCAGCCGCACCGTGTGAGCATCGATGACCCCGATAGAGGTAATTGGCTTCAACTCACCCTTGCGCAGGCTTTCGGGTGCGCTGCGGTAACGCTCCAGATTGGCCTTCACCGCATCGGCATTCAGCACCTGCCCATCGTGGAACTTCACGCCGTCGCGCAGTGTCACGGTCAGCGCAAGATTGTCCGCCGTCCAGGTCCACGCCGTGGCAAGCTGCGGCACGAAGTCGTTGTGCGCGTCGATGTCGATCAGCTTGTCGCACACCGAGGCGAACACGACGCGGCCGACAAAGCTGCCGCCGCGCGCGGGGTCCAGCGCATCGGGATCCTCGTTGAGGCCGATGCGCAGCGTGGCCGCGTGTGCGGCGCCGAACAGCAGAAGCAGCGCAAGCCAAGCCGCCCCGATGCGCCGCATGATTTCCTCCGCAATTGCGATCGCAATGTGATGCACACTGCCGCACCATGCAAATCGCGTTGCGACAGGCCACGGCGTGCAACCGCCGCCCGCCAACACTATGATGAGCCGGCAAAGCCCGAAGGAGCCCCAGCATGTCCACTCCCCCACCGATGACCGCCGGCGTCACGCAGCAAGACAGCAGCATAGACGGAATCGCCTGGAGCATCCTCGGCCAGACCTACAGGCCGCTGCATGTCACCGAGAGCAGCTTCTCCTGGCATGCGCTGCTGCCGCCCGGCACCTTCGTGCCGCCGCACATCCATCCGACGCAGGACGAGTTCATCTACGTCTTCGAGGGCCGCTTTGATCTCGTGCTCGATGGCCAGCAGGCCAACGCGTCGGCCGGCGATCTGATCCGTCTGCCGCGCGGCATTCCGCACGGGCTGTTCAACCACAGCCAGGCGAACATCACCTGCCTGTTCTGGGTGTCGCCGACGCGCCGCCTGTGGGACCTGTTCCAGGCGATCCACAACGTGCCCGATCCCGCCGAAGTGGTCCGCCTCGCCGGCCTGCACGAGGTGAACTTTCTGCCGCCGCCCGGGTGATCACCGCGGCGCGTTCACCTGCTCGCGGGCGAAGCCGGACATTGACGCATAGCCGCGCACGATCGCCTCGCGTTCGGCGTGCGAGGCCACCGCATCGACATCGGTGAAGCCGTCCGGCGCACGCTCCTCCAGCACGTCGATCACCCGCTCCGGGCCGCCCTTGCGGTTGTTGAGCACGATCTCGGCCGTCATCGGTCGGCGCTCGGCATCGTAGGCGGCGAGCGCCTCCACCACGTCGCCACCGCGCGCCAGATGCCGTGCCAGGGCGCGCGCATCCAGCACCGCCTGACTCGCACCGTTGGACCCCACCGGATACATCGGATGCGCCGCGTCGCCGAGCAGCGTGGCGCGGCCGAACGACCAGCGCGGCAACGGATCGCGGTCGCACATCGGGTATTCGTAGAACGTCCCGGTGGCACGGATCAGCGCCAGCGGATCGACGAAATCGAGCCGAAACCGGTCGCGCACGAACGGCTCCACCTCGTCCCAGCGCCCTTCGCGGTTCCAGTCCTCGCGCCGCGGCGGAGCGCCCGAGCCGTCGCCGATGCGCGCCATCACCGCCCAGTTGGTCAGCCGCCGCTCCGGCGCGGCCGGATCGGCATGGATCGGATAGAACACGAACTTCTGGCCCATGCCGCCGGCGATCACCATGGTGCGGCCATCGACATGCACCGGCCAGTCGGCCGCGCCGCGCCACAGCATCATGCCGTTCCACACCGGCGGCCCTTCGTTCGGATGGAACGCGGCGCGCACGGTCGAATGGATGCCGTCGGCGCCGACCAGCACGTCGCCGTCCGCGTCGAACGTATCGGCCGCATCGCGCCGCTCGAACCGCGCCACAATGCGGTCGCCTCGCTCGACAAACGATATCAAACGACATCCGGTCTGCACCGCATCGTCGCCCAGCCGTGCGCGCACCGCCGCCAGCAGCACGCCATGCAGCCTGCCGCGATGGATGGAAAACTGCGGCGCGTCGAAGCCGGCGTCGGTGCCGCGCAGCTCGCGCCATACGATCTGGCCGAAGCGGTTGGCATAGATCAGCTCGCGCGTGCGGATGCCGGCGCGGTCCAGTTCCGCCAGCAGGCCAAGCGCGGCCAGCTCCTTGATCGCGTGCGGCAGCGTGTTGATGCCGACGCCGAGTTCGCGCAACTCGCGCACCTGCTCGAACACGGTGCACCGAATGCCGACGGCATGGAGCGACAGCGCCGTCGCCAGACCGCCGATCCCGCCACCCACGATCAGCACATGCATCCGCTAAATCCCCAGATAGGCCTTGCGCACCGCATCGTCAGCGGCGATCTGCCGCGGCCGGACCTGACATTACGATCCGGCCGGTCTGCAATACATAGGCACGGTCGGCGATCGCCAGCGCCTCGACCAGACGCTGCTCGACCAGCAGCACCGTCACGCCAAGTTCGCGAATGCGCGTCACCGCCGCCAGGATGTCGTCCACCAGGCGCGGCATGATGCCCTGGCTCGGCTCGTCGAGCATCAGGAAACGCGGCTGCGTCATCAGCGCGCGGCCGATCGCCAGCATCTGCTGCTCGCCGCCGGACAGCGTTTCGGCGCGCTGCGGCAGGCGCTCCTGCAGGCGCGGAAACAGCGCGAACACCAGTTCCAGCGGTTTGAATCGATCGGCTCCGCGTTTGGCATAGGCGCCCAGCCGCAGATTGTCCTCGACGGACAGCCGAGGGAACAGCCGCCGCCCTTCCGGCACCATGGAAACGCCGAGCCGCGTGATGCGATGCGCCGGCAGCCGCCGCAGCGACTGGCCTTCGAACTCGATCGCGCCTTCGGTCGCGACCTGGCCGGCGATCGATTTCAGCAGCGTGCTCTTGCCCGCGCCGTTGGCGCCGACCACGGCGACGATCTCGCCGCGCGCGACCTCCAGCGACACGCCCTGCAGCGCGCGCAGCCCGCGATACGACGCGGAGACGTCGTCAAGCCGCAGCATAGCGATCGCCGAGATAGGCGCGGATCACGTCGGGATTGCGCACCACCTCCTGCGGCGCGCCGATGGTCAGCACGCGGCCGAGGTCCAGCACCACGGCACGATCCACCAGCGGCAGCAGCACCTCCATGACGTGCTCCACCATCATCACCGTGACGCCGCGCGCGCGCACGTCGCGGATCAGCTGCACGCCGGACTGCGCCTCGACCGGTGTGAGGCCGGTGAGCATCTCGTCGAGCAGCAGCAGGCGCGGCTCGGTGGCCAGCGCGCGCGCCACTTCCAGCCGACGCTTCTCCGCCGGCGTCAGCGAATGCGCCAGGGTGTCGGCACGCGCGGCAAGGCCGGTGAACGCCAGCGTCTCCAGTGCGCGCGCCATCGCGGGACGCGTGCGCGAGAGCCGGGCATAGGCGCCGACCATGACGTTCTCCAGCACCGTCATGGAATCGAAGCTGCGCACGACCTGGAAGGTGCGGGCGATGCCGAGCAACGAACACTGCTCCGGCGGCAGACCCGGAAATGCGGCGTCCGGCCAGCCGCACCTCGCCGGCGTCGGGCACGACCTCGCCGGAGATCGCGTTGAACAGCGAGGTCTTGCCCGCGCCGTTCGGCCCGATCAGGCCAAGGATTTCGCCCTCGCGCACGTCGAAGCT
The DNA here is from genome assembly GCA_963739725.1 of uncultured Alphaproteobacteria bacterium. Classification (GTDB taxonomy): domain Bacteria; phylum Pseudomonadota; class Alphaproteobacteria; order Acetobacterales; family Acetobacteraceae; genus JAMXLO01. Next base: position 36,510 of record CAVUBS010000003.1, read on the forward strand.
GATATCGACATTGGCCGCGACGCCGCCGAACGACTTGCTGACGTTGTCGACCTCAAGCAGCGGCGGCATCGTCCGCTCCGGCGGGTGCGCGCACACGCACGCCGATCAGGCTGGCAAGACCCTGCGGCCGCGCCAGCGCCACGACAACGATCAGAGCGCCGTAGATCATCAGATCGACGCCGCTGCCGGAACCGCCGAGATACGAACGGGTCAGTTCGGACAGCGGGATCAGGATCGCCGCGCCGACCAGCGGTCCCCACAGCGTGCCGACGCCGCCGAGCACCGCCGGCAGCGGGATCAGTATGGACAACTGGCCATACAGCACGCTGTCCGGATCGATGTAGCCGACATACTGCGCGTAGATCGCGCCGCCGATCCCGGTCAGCGTGCCGCTGATCGCCGCCGCCGCCATCTTGGACGGGAAGATGCGCACGGCCAGGCTGCGCGCGGCGATCGGATCGTCCTTCACCGCGCGCCAGACGAAGCCCCAGCGCGAGCCCTCGATCAGCCAGGCCACCAGCCAGGCGACCGATGCGAAGGCCAGCGCCGCGTAGTGGTAGGGCAGCTTGTCGATGCGGAACTGCAGCCACAGCCAGGAATCGCCGACCGAGCGCACGTAGGGAATATTGATGCCGGTGGCGCCGCCGATCCAGTCCCAGTTCAGCGCCAGCAGATAGCCGATCTCGCCCACCACCACCGTGGCGATCGCGTAGTAGTGGCCCGACAGGCGGAAGCACGGCCAGCCGACCAGCAGCGCCATCAGTCCGCCCAGCGCGCCGCCGGCGAACATCCCCAGCGTCGGCGGAATGCCCGCACGCGTCAGCAGCAGCGTGGATACATAGGCACCCACACCGAAATACAGCGCGTGGCTCAGCGAAATCTGCCCGCAATAGCCGCCGAGGATGTTCCACGCCTGGGCCAGACCGGCGAACAGCACGGTGATGATGATCAGGTTGCGCGTATAGACGTCGTGGATCGGCAGCGGCAGCAGCGCAAGCGCCAGCAGCAATGCGCCGCCGATCATCAGTTCGTGGCGACGGCGGCGGGTGATGGAGGTTTCCGTCACAGCGTGCCGAACAGCCCGCGCGGGCGGAACATCAGCACGGCCAGGTAGATCGCGAACATGCCCACCTGCTTCAGCGACGGCTCGATCAGGAATGCGGTGAGCGCCTCGACCTGGCCGATCAGCAGCCCGGCCACCAGCGCGCCGAACAGGCTGCCGAAGCCGCCGAGTGCCACGGTGACATAGGCGATCAGCGCGAAGTTCGCGCCGACATTGGGCGACACGTAATAGAAGGTGGCGAGCATCACGCCGGCGATGCCCACCGTCGCGGCGCCGAGCCCCCAGCCGAGGGCGAAGATGCGGTCGCGGTCGATGCCGATCAGCGCCACGGCGTCGCGGTCCTCGCGCGTCGCTTCCAGGGCGCGGCCGAATTCGGTGCGGCTGATCAGCAGCAGCAGGCCGAAGGCGAGCAGGCTGACGATGCCGGCGGCAAGCTGCGGCAGCGGGATGAACACGCCGGCGAGGTCGATGGTGCGACCGGCCAGCAGCGACGTGCTGACGCTCTTGAAGTCGCTGCCGAAGGTGAACTGCGCCGCGCCGCGCAGCAGGATCGCAAGCCCGAAGGTGACGAAGATCTGCACCATGCCGCGGTTGAACCGCACGGACAGCGCGCGCGCCATCAGCAGGTGGTAGATCGCCACGCCGAGCGCGAACAGCGCGAGTGCGACGGGGATCAGCAGCAGCAGCGGATCGAGGCCGGTCGCCAGCCAGACGACGAAGGTGGCGTACATCGCGAGCATCAGCAGTTCGCCGTGCGCGAAGTTCACCACGTCCATCAGGCCGAAGATCAGGCTGAGCCCGGCGGCGACAAGTGCGTAGATCAGCCCCATCAGCAGGCCGCCAACGACGACCTGCAGGAGGATGGTGAGAGTCACGGACAGGCGACTTACTCCCCCTCCCCTTGCGGGAGGGGGTTGGGGGGAGGGGTCGATGCCAGTGCCGGCGGCACCCCTCCCCCCGACCCCCTCCCGCAAGGGGAGGGGGAGGTGTTTGCCGGCATCACTTCCCCACGTTCCACACCGCTTCCTCGGCCGCGACGTCGAACGGATAGATCGTGTGGTACTTTCCCTCCCTGACCTGCTGGATCACCGGCGTCGCCGCAACGTTCTGCCCTGTCGCGTCGAACTTGATGCCCTTCCACGGCATGATCGTCTGATCGCCGGGAATGTCGGTCGCCACCAGCGCCTGGCGCAGCTTCTCCGGATCGGTCGCCCCCGCGCGGTTGATCGCATCGGCCAGCACGATCACCGCGGTGATCTCGCGCCCGGTGTTGTCGTTCAGGTCCTTGCCGTTGCGCGCACGATACAGCGCATTCACCGCCGGGATCGCCGGCCGCGTCTTCGCCGCATCCAGCGCGAACGCGGACCGGCTCATCACGCCCTCCGCCAGAGGACCGACCGCGTCGATGAACGCCTGCTCCGCGAAGCCGGCCGACTGCGCCATGATCGCCTTCGGCGTGTAGCCCACATCGTGCAGGCCGCGCATCAGCAGGATCGCGTCGGACGTGTAAGACGACGGCATGATCACATCGCCATTCGCCGCCTTGATCTGCTGTACCTCGGCCGACAGCGACGGCGAGTTGCCGCGATATCGGATATCGGCAACCACCTTGATGCCCGCCGCCTCGGCCATCTGCTTCTGCGCGTTCGAACTGTCGGTGCCGAAGATCGTGTCCTCGTGGAACAGCACGACGCTCTGCACCTTGCGCCCGGTCTTGGCGCCGATGTCGCGGAAGAAGTCGAACATCGCCTGGGTGAACATGATGTCGTGCGGCGAGGTGCGGAAGAACCACTTCAGCCCGCGCTGGTTCAAACTCGGCGACGAATTGTCGGCCGACAGATACGGCACCTCGTAGCGGTCGGCCACCTGCGAGATGGTCGCCGCGGTCGCGCTCTGATACGAGCCGATCAGCGCCGTGACATGCTCCTGGGTGATCAGCCGTTCGGCCTCGGCGCGCGCCTTCTGCGGATCGCCCTGATGATCGGCGAAGATCAGCCGCAGCTTCGCCCCGCCCAGCCGGTCCAGCCCGCCGCCCTTGCCGAGCAGCATCGGAATGTCGTGGCGGCCGTTGATGATCTCGGCGGCAGTCTCCATCGCCGCCTTGGCGTCGGCGCCAACCTGCGCGTTGGGTCCGGTCATCGGGTACAGCGCGCCGATCACCACCTCATCCGCGCGCGCGCGCCGAACCGATGCCGATCGCCAGCACGAGTGCCGCGATCGCGTATGCCAGACGTTGCATGTGAAGCTCCCTTGATTGCCGCGACTGAAAGCTGGCAGTCGGAGGCTGTCAAGCGAGAAGACGGGCAAGCAATCAGCCGAGATCGGCTGCGATGAACGCGAACCGGGCGCAGATCAGGCCAACCACCAGGACGGCACAGATCGTCATGAACAGATTGCGCGCCGACAGCGATTTTCGGATCAGCAGCACAGCGATCACCGCCGCGATCGGCGCGCCGGCGCTCACCGTCAGGTCGTATTCGGACCAGGCGTAGACCCACATGACAAAACCCAAGATGCTCGCGACGAACACCGGGAAGATGGCGACGACGAGCCAGGTGCTCTCGGGGATCTGGGTGGCCGCGAGGAATACGAAGGCGAACAGCGCGATCGAGACGAAGTACAGAAGCTCCGGCGGCATTCCGCTACGTGCCGACCTTCAAGGTCGACACCAGCCCGCGCAGGCAGGCCAGCATCGAGAGCGCGGTGATCTGCCCGGTGCGCGGGTTCTCCGCACTCGGCACGTTCTCGATGGTCATCGTGAAGCGTGCCGCCTCCGCCTCCACGCGGATAGTATGGATGTTGCGGGTGATGGTCGGATCGGCCCAGATCTCGACACGCGTGCGGACCGGACCGATGCCGGCCAGCGCGAGCGCGGCCGCCACATTCACATTCGCCGGGAAGCCGGCGGCGGCATCGAACGCGCTGCCCTCGAACACGCGCTGCGGCGCGGTGATGCGCCTGACGTCGATCCCGTGCTGCACCAGGTAGGGTGCGCCCTCCAGCCCGCGCGGCGGTTTGCGGCTTTCGATGGTGACGCTGTCCACGCGGCCCTCGGCGGCGGCGCGCACGGCATCGAGGCCGAGCAGCGCGCCGGTCGGCACCACGATGCGCGCGCCGGTCTCCTGTGCACGGCGCACCAGGTGCATGCGCGGCAGCAGCGCGCCGACCGAGGCTGGAACGAAGATGCGGGCCGCCTCGATGGCGGGGCCGGCAATCTTCTCGAACACCGCGGCCGGCGCCGCCTCCACCACGATGTCGGCTCGGGCGAGGTCCGCAAGGGACACCAGACACGGCGGCGTGCGAAAGCCCTGTAGGCTGGCCTGCGCCTTGGCGCGATCGCGTGCCGCCACGGCGACAAGCCGCAACCCGTCAACGCCGGCATCCAGTGCGCGCGCCAGCTTGAGCCCGATGGCGCCGAGGCCGCCGATCGCGACCGTCTTGGTCATGTCCTTTGCTCCGCGATGGCCCACGCCGCCGCCAGATCCTCCGGCGTGTTGACGTCGAGGAACGGGTCCCATTTCGCAGCGGGAAAATCAACCCGCCGCATGCCGATCCGGCTGGCGAATTCCCCGACGTCGCACCGGCCAGAGTGCGACCAGGTGGTGCGGCCGGCCGTCGCTGGCCGCACAGGCGAGTGCCGGAGCCAGCGCGGCGGCGAGACCGGACCGGAGAACGGGGTATCGCCCGGCACGGTCGGCAGCGCCGCCAGCCAGGACAGGCGCGGCAGTCCGGCTCACGGCATGCAGCCAGGATTGGGGCGAGCAACGGGACTTGAACCCGTGACATCCAGGACCACAACCTGGCGCTCTGCCAACTGAGCTATGCCCGCCATCCGGGCGGCGGCTTTAGGCTGTTCGGCCGGCCGTCGTCAACTCGCCGACGCAGGGTGGCGCCGATGCCGATCAACGGTCGCTCGTGGGAAAGCCAACGCCGCACGTCCGCGGCATCGCCGAAACTCCCTCACGCAAGCAGCGCGCGGCAATCGAGATCGTCCACGGCCAGCAGAATGCGCTCGAGGTTATTCCACCAGATCACCAACGGGACATGAAATCCCGCCTGCCAGATCGGCGTCATGGCCCGCCAGAGCACCGACAGGCGGTAGTCCTCATCCAGCGCGCGACGGTCGTAGCCGCTGACGCCATGCGCCAGGAGCGCCGCGTGGTAGCAGTCCAGCAGCGGCCCTTCCCGCTCGCGCCGGAGGTCGGGATACCAGTGCATGGCCATCATGTAGGCGAGATCGTCCGATGCCGGTGCGATGCGCCACCCGTCCCAATCGAACAGCCGGACATCGTCGCTGCCGGCTTCTCGCGGCAGGAAGCAGTTCCAGACATGCGAGTCGCTCTGAATGATGGTGACGTCGCGAGGCGCGCGATGCTGGACGAGCCGCCGCAGTGCGCCGTCGAAGAACCGCTCGAACAGATCGCGCCGCTCACGCGGCAGACAGTCGCCAAACCGATCGGAGAAACGGGCGAACGCCTGCACATACGCCGCCAGATACCGATCCACGGCATCGGCGTCCGGCCGGATGCCCACGGAAACACCAAGCCGGGGGTCGTTCCACCACGCGGCGTGGAACCGCGCTCGCGCTCGCATGATCACCTCGCATTGCGCCATCGTCGGCGGCAGCGGCCATTCCGATGCGATGACGTGCGAGTCGCTCAGGTCCTCGAGCAGGATGTGCCAGGCCTTCGGGTCCGCATCCCAGTGGGCCTCGAAGCAGTGCGGCACGAGCCGCGTCGTCATCGCGGCGGCGACCTCGGTGTAAAATTCGACCTCCCGCTTTGCCGCCGCCTGCTCCGCCTCGCCAGTTTTCCGGTCCGGGTGTGCCGTTTTGAGGATGAGGTATGTCGGGGCGTCAGGCGCCGCCTGACAGGACAGGCGCAACCGGGTGATTTTCGAGAACAACGTGACGCGCGCGCGTTCCACGACGACTTCGCGAACATGCCCATCACCGAGCACGCCGCCGCGGCGCAAGACGTCGGTGAGATGAACGGCGCTGACCGCGTTGGGCAAGGCTTCCGAGGGCATGATCAACCTCCGCGCTTGCACGATCCTTGATTTATCCGATCTCCGCATCGACGATGGTGAGCCACGGCCATCGAGCGCGATAGTCCCCGGCCTTCCGTCGGAACAGGTCGGGACGCTCATTGCACGGATTGATCCGCAGGATGCCGTCATGCAGATCCTGCAGGCCGTTCGGCGCATAGAGTTCGCCGCTGGCAACATCGATGCCGACACACGTGCAGGAGACCAGATAGCGGTCGATCCCGTCCCGTGCGGATCCGAGCCGCGGATAGGGCGATCCAAAGCGTTGCTCATACCAAAGATGGACTCGGGCCTGGTTCTTGACCTCCACGGTCACGCCGAGATCGTCCGACAGAAGCCGGACACGCTGAATGACGGCATCCTCAGCCTCCCACGACAGGTCGTCTTCGTCGAAGTAGAACACGTCATAGTCCTTCACGCCCCAGCCCGACGGCCTTGCGGACAGGTGATTCCAAACCGCCTGGAACAGACAGCCGGCGGTCAAATGGCATTGGTTCAATGCAAGCGAGGGAAGCCGGGACAGCAGCTCGGCGTTGACCGGATCCGATGTCGCCCAGTGGCAGAACTCCGCGGCCGACAGCGACAAAGCCGATGCCCTTTCGTGCTCACGAATCTCCCGTGATCTGTGCATCGCTACGCCCCGATCCGCCGCGGGCCTTTGCTGCGACAGCCTAAGCGCTGCCCGACCACGCGGCGAGTTCCCTTGCCACATCGGCCACGACGCCGTCCCAGTCGCCGCGTCGATGCTGACGGAACAGACGCGCCGTCGGATACCAGGGGCTGTCGTCGCGATCCAGCAGCCAGCGCCAGTCGGCGCTGTACTGCAGCATGATCCACACCGGCTTGCCCAGCGCTCCGGCGAGATGCGCCACCGATGTGTCGATGGTGACCACAAGATCCAGCAGCGAGATCAGCGCGGCGGTATCGGCGTAGTCGCGCAGTTCATCGCTGCGATCGATCAGCTGCGGGTGCTGCGCCATCCACGCGCGCTGGTCGGGCGGCAGGTCCTTCTGCATCGCGTGGATCTCGATGCCGGGCAGCATGATCACCGGCAGCAGCGCCTCGATCGGCAGCGACCGCTTGGGAATGTGCTGCGATCCCCACCATGCGAGGCCGATGCGCGGCTGCGTCCGCGGTCCCAGTCGCTGCCGCCATGCCTCCAGCCTGGCGGGAGGCGCCCGCAGGTACGGCACATCGGCCGGAATGCTGTCGACCTCGGTGCCGAACACCAAAGGCAGGCTCAGCAGCGGCGTGACGATGTCGTATGGCGGCTCCTTCTCGCCCATGGCGACGACCGCCTCGACGCCGTCCAGCGTCTGCAGGAGTTCCTTCTGCTCGATATATCCCTGCAAGGTGACGCGTGCGCCGCGGCGAGCCAGCAGCGGCGCGTAGCGGGCGAACTGGAATATGTCGCCATGGCCTTGCTCGCAGGTCAGCAGCATGCGCTTGCCGGGGACCTCCGCCAGGGCGGGAACGCGCGCATCCGGACGCGGCGGGTCATGGTCCGCAACATGCCAGCGGCCTTCGTAGTTCGGCCATCCTTCGGCATATCGGCCGAGCAGCAGCAGAGCCAGGCTGGCGTTCCATCGCGCCAGGTCCGGCTTGAATGCGGAAGTCGCGCGGCAGGCGGCGAGCGCCTCATCGTAGCGCCGCAGACCCACCAGCGCTTCGCCCAGGCCCGCATACACATCGGCCAGCCGGTCGGGATCCGCGCCGGCAGCATGGACCAGCGCCGCCTGGTAGCTGACGACCGCCTCCTCCAGGCGATCCAGCGCCGCCAGCGACTGGCCCAGATTGTAAAGTGCCGGTGCAAACCCGGGCTGGATCTGCCAGCACCTGTCGCAGGCACTGGATGGCGTCTTCGTGCCGCCCCATGGCCGCAAGCGCATTGCCGAGGTTGTTGAGTGCGGCGGGATCGTTCGGCCGCAGTGCAAGCGCCCGCCGCAGCTCCGGTTCCGCCTGCTGGTGCAGCTTCTGCCCCAGCAGCGCGGTCCCCAGATGATAGTGTACCCGGGCATCGTCCGGACGCTCGCGTTCCGCCCGGGTCAGGTAGCGGACCGCATCCGACAACTGCGCGCCGTCGAGATACACGACGCCCAGCAGATGCAGCGCATCGAAATGCCGCGCATCGGCCGCGATCAGTTCCAGGCAGCAGCGTTCGGCCTCGGCATAGTTGCCCGCGCGATAGTAGTTCGCGGCCGCCGCCATGCCGTGCGCCGCCGCGGAAGCGCGAGGCCCGTGCTTCGGCCGATCGGCCATCGGCGAGCCTCGCCTACATCCGCTTCTTGCCGGGCTGCGCACTGCGCGCCGGCTTCGGATGCCGCGACGCGGCCGCACGCTTCGGCTGCGGCACGGGTTTCGCCCGCTTGCCGGAGCGCAGCTCCGCGATCGTCGCACGCGTGGTGATCTGCTCGGGGTTCATGCGCAGCTCGATCACCGCCGGGCGGCCGCTTTGCACCGCACGACGGAATGCGGGCGCGAACGCCTCGGTGTCGCTGACGACCTCGCCATGGCCGCCGAATGCCTCGATGAACTTGGCGAAGTCGGGATTGGTCAACGCGGTGCCGGAGACACGACCGGGATAGGCGCGCTCCTGATGCATGCGGATCGTGCCGTACATCTGGTTGTTGAACACCAGCACGATCGGCGCAACGCCGTGGTGGAACGCCGTGGCGATCTCCTGCCCGGTCATCAGGAAGCCGCCGTCGCCGACCATGCTCACCACCATGCGATCGGGATACATGATCTTCGCCCCGACCGCGGCCGGAACGCTGTAGCCCATCGCGCCGTTGGTCGGGCCGATATAGCGCTGGCCGTCGCGGAAGTTGATGAAGCGCGTTGCCCAGCCGGCGAAGTTGCCGGCATCCGTGGTGACCACCGCATCCGGCGTCAGCAGCGTCTCCAGCTCCTGCATCGCCGTGCCGAGATTGAGGCTGCCGTCGTAATCCGGCACCTCGCGCTGCGCCTCGCGCAGCGCGCGGAATTCCTCCATCCAGCCGATCCAGTTGGTCTGCACCGGCTCGAGTGCCGCGACGGCATGGGCGAACGCGTTGAGATCGGACACGATGCCGAGTGCGGGGCGGAACACGCGGCCGATCTCGCCGGCCTCCGGATGCACCTGGATGATCGGCACGCTGCCGGCCATGTCGAGCAGCGTATAGCCCTGCGTCACCGCGTCGCCGAGTCGCGAGCCGATCGCCAGGATCAGGTCCGCCTCCTTGACCTTGCCGAGCAGCGCCGGGTCGGAGCCGACGCCGAGATCGCCGGCGAAATTGTCGGCCGTGCCGTCGTACAGCGCCTGTCGCCGGAAACCGACCGTCACGGGCAGGTCGTTGCCCAGCAGGAAGTCGCGGATCGCGGTGCGGCCCGCCTCTGTCCAGCACGAGCCGCCGAGCACCGCCAGCGGCTTTCGCGAACGGGACAGCATCGCGCGCAACTGCGTGAGCGCGGCGGGATCGGGATGCGCCGGCAGGACCGTTGCGCGCGGCAGGTCGGGCATCTCGATCATGTCCTTCTGCATCTCTTCCGACAGCGCGATGACGACCGGACCCGGGCGTCCCGAAACCGCCACGTCCACCGCATGCGCGACGACCTCCGGGATGCGCTTCGCCTGGTCGATCTGCGTCACCCACTTGGCGAGCGGGCCGAACATCTGCCGATAGTCGACCTCCTGGAATGCGTCGCGGCCCGAATCGGCGAGCGGGATCTGGCCGACGAACAGCAGCAGCGGCGTGCTGTCCTGCATCGCGATATGCACGCCGATCGCGCCATGGCAGGCACCGGGTCCACGCGTCACCATCGCCGCGGCGGGACGGCCCTTCAGCTTGCCGTACGCCTCGGCCATGTTCACCGCGCCGGCCTCGAACCGGCAGGTGACGAGCTTCAGCTTCTGCCGCACCTCATAAAGCCCGTCGAGCACATCGAGAAAGCTTTCGCCCGGCACGGCGAAGACATGATCGATGCCCTGTGCAACGAGCGCGTCGGCCAGCGCGCGCCCCCCGTACGAGGGACAATGCGGGCCTTGCGCGCCTGAGCCAGTTCCATCCATGCCTCCAGTTGTGCCCCGCAGTCCTGTGCCGGTGGGGGCTTTGCGCACAGGATAGGCAGGTCCGGCGGATTCCGTCACGTCCGCTATCGACGGCCGGCGTCGCTTTGCCTGTACGTAAAAACCCGATCCGGATTATCCCGAACTGGCCAGCGGTCACCGAACGGTGTTTGGTTGCCACAAATCCAACAAGACCTGCGCCAATTTCCGCCCTTGCTCAAACCCAGCCTTTGCGTGTTCGCCGACGTCACGTCAGAGAGGTTCCCCCGATGCTACAGAGCATGACCTGGATCGCGACCGACAATCTCGCCAGGAGCCAGTTCCAGATGTTCAGCCAGCTTGGTGACCAGATGCAGTTGAGCGAGGACGATCAGCGTCGTGTTCTGCTGCTCTCGGAGCAGGAGTGGTCGAATTGGACGGACTTCCTGCAGGACGGCCCCTTGCCGGCTCAACCGCAACTCCCGGTGATCCTGCAACGCCTTGGCAGCGCCAGTCATCGCCTAGCTGTGATGGCGGACCGCATCGGCATCGCGGCCTAGGCACCCATTCGCCGAAAGATTTGCTAAGCTCCATGCGTCCGGCCGCGTCGATCGCGGCCGCTTGAGGCAGGAGGCCGCATGCGGGCGATATTCGTGCAAATCAAGTGCGAGATGGGTCAGGCCTACAAGGTCGCCCGCGAGGCGGCCGACACGATCGATCAGATGTCGGAGCTGTACTCCACATCGGGGCACTATGACCTGTTGGGCAAGTTCTACCTCGAGCCGGACCAGGACATCGGCCTGTTCGTCACCGAGAAGGTCCAGACGCTGGCGGGCGTGAAGGACACCAACACCCTGATCACCTTCAACGCCTTCAGTGGCGGGCGCGCCTGACTTAGCCGGAGCCATCCCCACCAATCGTCATCCCCGCGAAAGCGGGGACCCAGGCCGGCCCATGGGTCCCGCTTTCGCGGGGATGACAATTTGCGGGGGTGAAACGTCACCATTGCAACATCGCGCGCGAACATTGCACCATGACGGCGACACCGACCCAACGGGGAAGCCAGCGCCGATGAAGTCAAGCCGCATGACGACCTACATCCTGGTCGCGATGGTGCTGGGGATCGCCGTCGGCGGCGTGATCCACGACGAGTTCGCCGACCCGGCCACGCAGAAGCTCTTCGCCGGCTACATCTCGATCGGCAGCATGATCTTCCTGCGCCTGATCAAGATGATCATCGCGCCGCTGGTGTTCTCGACGCTGGTCGTGGGGATCGGTCACATGTCGGACGCCGGCGCGGTCGGACGCGTCGGCGGCAAGGCGATGCTGTGGTTCGTCAGCGCCTCGCTGGTGTCGCTGACGCTCGGCCTTGTCCTGGTCAACCTGTTCGAGCCCGGCGTCGGTGTCCACAAGATTGCCAGCGGCGTGAGTTCAGGCATCGACGCGCACGCCATGACGCTGGACGGCTTCGTCAAGCACGTCTTCCCGGATTCGGCGATCCGCCCGATGGTGGAGAACGAGATCCTGCAGATCGTCGTCTTCTCGATCTTCTTCGGCGTCGCCTGCGCCGCCATGGGCGAGCGTGCGCGCCTGGTGCTCGAGGGCATCGAGGGCCTGTCCCACATCATCCTGCGCGTGACCGGCTACGTGATGAAGCTGGCGCCGCTCGCGGTGTTCTGCGCCATGGCGGCGACAATCGCGACGAACGGCCTGGGGATTCTCGTCAACTACGCCAAGTTCATGGGCCAGTTCTACTTCGGCCTCCTCTGCCTGTGGATCGTGCTGATCGTCGTGGGCTTCATCTTCCTGGGCCCCAGCGTCAAACGCCTGATCCTGCTGGTGCGGGAGCCGTTCCTGCTCGCCTTCTCCACCGCCAGCTCGGAAGCCGCCTATCCGAAGATGCTGGAGCAGCTTGCGAAATTCCCGATCTCGCGGAACATCTCGAGCTTCGTCCTGCCGCTCGGCTATTCGTTCAATCTCGACGGCACGATGATGTACTGCACGTTCGCCAGCGTGTTCATCGCGCAGGCCTACGACATTCCGCTGAGCACCGGGACGCAGATCGCCATGCTGCTGACGCTGATGCTGACCAGCAAGGGCGTGGCCGGCGTGCCGCGCGCCTCGCTGGTGGTGATCGCCGCAACGCTCAGCCAGTTCAGCCTGCCCGAGGAAGGCCTGCTGCTGATCCTCGGCATCGACACGTTCCTCGACATGGGCCGCTCGGCCACCAACGTCATCGGCAATTCGCTGGCGACCGCAGTGGTCGCCAAGTGGGAGGGCCAGCTGATCAGCGACCTCGACACGCAGGAGATGATCGAGGAGATGGAGGTGGAGCCCGCATGATGCGCGCGGCCGCCGTTCTGGTGCTTGCCGCGGCGTTGGCCTGCGGCGGTGCCCGGGCGGAGGAGGGCGAACTGCTGACCGGCACGCTGAAGACGATCAGCGATCGCGGCACGATCCTGATCGGCTATCGGGACAGCCGCACTGCCGTTTTCCTTCCTCAACAAGGCGGGGCAGCCCGTCGGGTTCTCGCTGGACCTGTGCCACGGCATCGCCGAGGACGTGGCGCGCACGCTCAATCGCGATCTGCTGGAACCGGACGCGCCGGCCTGGCAGACCGGCGTTCGCATCGTCTATGTGCCGGTCGCGGCGGACGCGCGGCTGCCGAAGATCATCTCGGGCGCGCTCGATCTGGAGTGCGGCTCGACGACGGCCAATGCCGAGCGCGCGCGGACCGTCGCGTTCTCGCCGGTGTTCTTCCTGGCAGGGACCAAGCTGATGGTCCCGTCGGCGGCGACCGGGGGCGCCAAGGTGTCGTCGTGGCGCGACCTGGCCGGCCGCACGGTCGTGGTCGGCGCCGGCACCACCAATGCCGAGGTGATGCGGCGTCTGTCCGGCAGCGTGTCGCCGCCGATCACGGTGATGGAGGCCCAGGGTCTGGATGCCGCCTACGACATGCTCGCCGCCGGCAAGGTGGACGCCTTCGCCTCCGACGACATCCTGCTGTCCGGCTTCATTGCCACGCGGCCCGGACGGGCGGCGCTTCGCGATCGTGGGCGACTACCTGTCCTATGAACCGTACGCGATCACGCTGCGCCGCGACGATCCCGCGTTTGCCGATCTGGTCCGCGACAGCTTCGCACGCATGGCGAGCGAGGGCATGCTGAACCGGCTGTACGCGCGATGGTTTCTCGATCGGCTGCCCAACGGGGAAACGCTCAAGCTTCCCATGAGCCCGCATCTGGCGGAGATGTACCGGGCGCTCGGCCAACCCGATTAGCCACTCGATTGGCAGCGTCACGACTGGCGCCGGCCGCGGTCGTTGGCGTCATGGCCCCGTACGCGTCAGGGTAACGGTGCGGCTGGAGAAAGGTAATCCCCCTCCCGTGGCGGGTGGGGTGGGGCAAGGCAATCGGGTGAAGCAGAAGCGCTCGGGGTTTCACCCCGAACCCCACCAGAGGCTCTGCCTCTGGACTCCGCCAAGGGCGGAGCCCCATACGCGCGAATTTAACGGTTTGTGCGGTCACGGCGGGGTGTGATTCTGGGACGGGATGCGACATTCGGCATCCCTGCTCTCGGGCACCTGGTCAGCGATCATTGCGACCATTGCGCGTTCCGTGGATCTCGAGGCCACGGCGCGAGAGTTCCAGGCCCTGCAGCGCCGGCGGAAGATCAGGACCGCCGAGGCCCTGCTGCGGCTGGCGCTGATGTGGGCTCCGGGCGGGCAGTCGTTGCGCGAGGCGGCCGCCCTGGCGGGGGAAGCCGGCATCGCCGAGCTTTCCGACAAGGCGGTGGAAGGCCGGCTGCGCACGATGGGCAACTGGCTGGGGCATATCCTCGCAGTGCTGCTGGCGGCGCGCCTCGGCCCCGGTGGCCAGGCCGGCAGTGAGGATCTCGCCCTGTCGCTGGTGGATGGCTCGGTGATCTGCGCCCCCGGCAAAGGGCAGGACTGGCGGTTGCACGCGCGCTATGACCCGGGCCGGGGCCGGTTCGCCGATCTGGTGATGACCACGACCCGCGAGGCCGAGGCGACGGCGCGGACGCGGATCTGCCCGGGCCGCGTTCTGCTCATGGATCGCGGCTATGCGCGGGTGCGCAATTTCCAGGCGGTTCTGGCGGCAGGCGGCGACTTCATCACGCGGCTGAGTTGGGGGTCGGTGAAACTCTACGATGCCGCGGGCGCGCGGATCGATGTCACGGCGCTGCTCGCCGAGACCAGCCAGACGCGCGAGGTTGCAGTCTGGGTCAAGGGAATTTCCCGCGCCTTCCGTCTGGTGATCCAGCCGTTGCCGGCCGAGGCGGCGGAACGCCAGCGGACGCGGCGGATGCGCAAGGCCAACAGGAACGGCCACACGATCAATCCACGCACCGTTCAGGCGGCCGGTTTTCTGCTGCTGCTGACCTCGCTGGCGACGCCGGCACAGCCCGCCGAGCGGATCGTCGCGCTCTATCGTAGCCGCTGGCAGGTGGAGATCGGCATCAAGCGGCTGAAGACCCTGGGCGGCTTGGATGCGCTGCCCTCGGCCGATCCGGTGCTGGCGCGAACCTGGCTGCTGGCGCATCTGATCGCCGCGGTTCTGACCGACGATCTCGCCAACGAGATCGTCGGTTTTCCCCCCTCGGCCGGGTGAGCCGCCCGCCGCGCCGCAATCGCTCTGGCGTGCCTGGGCTGCGGCGCGTGGGATCCTGCTCAACGCCATTCTCCCCAGGCCGAAACTCAACACGCGCGCCGCGCTGTTGCGCTTTCGCCGCCGCCTCGCCGAGGCGCCCAGACGCAGGGTGCTGCAGGCGTGCCAGCTCAGACCACCGTAAGTTCGCGCGTATGGGGCGGAGCCCTTGGAACCCGTTACTTTAGTAATGGATTCCAAAGGCTTCGCCTTTGGTGGGGGTCCCGGGGGCAAAGCCCTCGGGCGGGTTTCAGGGCAGAGCCCTGAGCGCTTCAGCTTCACCCGATTGCCCTGGGGATTCGCCGGCGGGGAACACGGCACGAATGCAGATGTCGTATTTACCCGACCACATTGCCTTGCGACGGTACGATCCTCCCCCCAGCCCCCTCCCGCAAGGGGAGGGGGAGAATTACACTCCGGGCTGCGCTTATCCTGACGCGGATGAGGACAAGCCCGGCCATGACGTGAGAAACGTTGGTATGCAGCGACCCGCGCAGGAGCCCCACGCTTGTACGAACTGAGCGTCGCGGTCCTGTCGCTGCTGTTGATGGTCGGATCGTTCTGGGGCGGCCTGACGATGCAGCGATTTCTGCGCGACGCGCACGCAGCTTCGGGTTCGATTGAATTCGTCCGGCGTGGTGATCACCCTGCTGGTGAGGTTGCGGCACTGGTCCTTGGCCTGCTGATCCCGTCCGCGCAGAGCCGGTTCAGCGCCCGTTTGCCAGGCCAGTCTGCGTCGGCCTCAGCGCCGACATCACCGAACTGGACGAGCGGCTGCGCGAGTATGGGCCGAGGGTCGACCCGCTTCGCGCCGACCTGATCCTGTATACCAAGGCGGCGATCGCCGACACCTGGCCGGACGAGGCGGCGCCGCCCGGAAACTGAATCCTGCACCATTTGAAGCGCGCCAGCGACAACAGCCT
>CAVUBS010000004.1:0-170893 GCA_963739725.1 uncultured Alphaproteobacteria bacterium
AATAGATCTCAACGAAAATAACGGAGGCAGACATGCGAAGCACTTATGCGATCGCGTTCGGCGCGTTCCTGATCGCCGCGCCGGCGATGGGTCAGGTCGTTTATCAGACACCGAACAACGACGCGGCCCGCAGCGAATACCGCGCGCAGCAGGATCGCGCCGACGCGCACCAGGCCAAGCAGGAGGCCCAGCGTCGCGCCGCGGTCGGCGACTATCACGGTGCCGCCGAGGCGGACCGCGAGGCACACCGCGACTGGCGCGACGCCAGGCGTCAGGAACACCGCGCCCAGGATGAGCAGGGCGGCTACGTCATCGGCCGCTGACGAATCACATCCACGTCATTGCTGACGATCAGCTTTCCGCCGCCGCGCGCTCCTTCTCCAGGAGCGCGCGCTTGCGGGGAACGCCCCAGCGGTAGCCGGTCAGGCTGCCGTCGCTGCCGATGACGCGATGGCACGGCACCGCCAGCGAGACGGGATTGCGTGCGCACGAGCGGGCAACGGCGCGCACCGCACGCGGGTTTCCGATCATGGCGGCGAGTTCGCCATAGGTCCGCGTCTCGCCTGACGGAATGCGGCACAGCGTGCGCCAGACGCGCTGCTGGAACGCGGTGCCCCGCAGGTCGAGCGGCAGGTCGAGCGACTGCTTCGGCTCCTCCAGGAAGTCCAGTACCGCGCGGACCGCATCGGCCAGCGCCGCATCGTCGGCGATGATGCTTGCGCGCGGAAAGCGCTGGTGCAGATCGCCGAGCAGTGCTTCGTCCGGCTCGGCGAACCCGATGAAGCAGACCCCCTTGTCGGTGGCGCCGACCAGCAGCCGGCCGAACGGGCAGTCGGCGAAGGCGGTGCGGATCACCTCACCCTCGCCACCGCGGCGTGCGGCACCCGGGGTCATGCCCAACAATGCGCCGGTCTTCTCGTAGACCCGGCTCTCCGAGCCAAAGCCCGCATCGGCGACGGCATCGACCACGCGCGCCCCGCCCGCGAGCGCCGCGTGCAGCCGCTTCGCGCGCACCCCCTCGGCATAGCTGCGCGGCGTCAGTCCGGTATGGTCGCGGAACATGCGCAGGAAGTGGAACCGCGAGTAGCCGGATCGCTGCGCCAGCGCATCGAGCGAGGGGATCTCGTCCGCCGCCTCGATGAACGCGCAGGCATCGCGGACCACGTCCTGGGCCAGGCGCGCCCGCTCACCCTTCGGATCGCAGCGGCGGCAGGCGCGGAAGCCGGCCGCCTCCGCCTCGCCGCAGTTGCGGAAGAAGCACACGTTCTTGCGCAGCGGCCGAGGCGACGGGCAGCCGGGCCGGCAATAGACGCCCATGGTGCTGACGGCATACAGGAAGTCTCCGGGCTCCCGGCGGATGACCTGGTCCCAGAGCTGATCGTGCGAGAGACGATCGATCATTTGCGTGTCTTTCATGCCGCTATAGTGGGCGCGGGCCAGCCGGCTCGCCATCCGTGCGTTGCGATGACCTGATTTTTTGGGACCCGATTTTTGACTGGGATCCTTTTTTGGCACTTGTCATGTTTCAGGGCGGCGGGCACACTTTGTGGCAAGCCTGCCACAAAGTCGGCAAATCGGGGGAATGCGCACATTTTCCTGTTGCATAACAGGAAATTGCCAAGCTTAGCTCATGTCCCGGATGAAGTCTGCCGGCGATCACCCCTGGACTGGAGCTTCCGCATGCGCACCATGTTTCCCGGTCTCCTCGCCGCCGGCCTGCTGTGTGCGGGAATTGCCAGCGCGGAGCAATGCGCAAAACCCGCCGATGTGTCGGCGTTCGCCGTCGCCGGACTGAAAAGCAAGCTGATGGTGACGGCGCTGACCTGCAGCCAGCAGGACCGCTACAACGAATTCGTGCAGCGCTTCCGCACCGACCTGGTGTCGCAGGAGCGCGCCCTGCATGCGTATTTTGCGCGTGCGTTCGGCGGCGGTCGCGCGCAGCGGGAACACGACGATTACATCACCAGCCTGGCGAACACCGTCTCGCAGAGCGGGATCAGGCAGGGCACCTGGTACTGCCAGCAGAACGTCGGCATCTTCAGCGAGGTGCTGGCGCTGCAAAAGGGCTCCGACCTCGCCGGCTACGCCGCCAGCAAGAGCCCGCCGCAACCGATCGAGATCGTGGCCTGCCCGGTCCCGGTACGAACCGCCCAGGCCGGCTCGAGCCGCCGCTAGGTCAGGCGCGGTCGCATAGTCGACGGTTCGGTTCGGGGCGCGACAAGTCGCGCCGGGCGTGGCAGAGTCCGACTTTGCCAGCGCCGGACCACCTTGCAGCATGCACCAGCTCCTGCTTCTGCGGCACGCCAAGTCCTCCTGGGACGACGCAGCGCTGCCGGATCGCGACCGTCCCCTCAACAAGCGCGGACGCCGCTCGGCCGTCACGATGCGGCAGGCGATGCACGACCTCGGCCTTGTGCCCGATGTCGTGCTCGTGTCGCCCGCAAGGCGGACGCAGGAGACGCTCGCCAAGCTGGAGCCCTGGGATGAGACCCCGCTGATCGAGCCGATCGAGGCGCTCTACCTGGCGAACGCCCAGGAGCTGCTGGCAATACTGCGCGATGTGAACGAGACCGTCCGCAGCGTGCTGCTGATCGGCCACAATCCGGGCCTGCACGAGCTCGCCGCCATGCTGGCCGATACCAGGCGCGACACCGATCCCGGCGAGATGGCCAGGCGCGTCGCGGCGGGCTTCCCGACCGGTGCCCTGGCGGAATTCGCCATCGCCGGCCCCTGGCATCAGCTCGATGCCGGCGGTGGCCGCCTGATGCGCTTCCTCGCGCCACGCGACCTGCGCGACGGCGACATGCCGGAGGCGACGGCCTGAACGCATGGAACTCGAGCTTGGCCTGGATCCGGACGATGCCGCCCGCCTGCCTCGGCTCGCCATCCTCGCCCCACTGAAGACCGGCCGGGCCCGCTCGCGGGCCACCCGGATCGTCTGGCACGATGGCGTGGACGGTGCGCTGAACAGGCGGGGCCTCGTGATCACCGAGCAGCGGCCGGCGTGGCGACTGGAGCGCCTGCATCCGAGCGCCGACCACTGGCCGCCCGGTGCCCCGGTTCCGGTGCTGGCGGAGGGTCGCGATCCGGCCGCACTCGGCCACGCGCTTCCGGACCCGATGGTTCCGATGGCGGCATTCGAGGGGCGCACGCTGAGCCTGGCGCTGGTGGCCGACGATGAACCGGTCGCGCTCACCCTGCTCAACGGTTCGTTGCGGGCGGTCACCGCGGAACACCGCGTCAGCCGCATCGTGCTGGCGGGCGCGGCGCCGTCGGTGCTCGCCGTTGCGCTCGCACTGGCCGGCGAACTGCGCGCGTCGGTGCCGCGGGCGAGCCTGGCAGCGGAGGCGCTTGCGATCACCCGTGGCGTAGCGCCGCCGCCGCGCCACGAGGGCCCGCCCGAACTGCCCGCCGGACTGTCCGTCGCCGCCGCCTTCGCCCATGTCGTCGGCCACCTGACCGACGTCATCCTCCATTTTGCCCCGTCCGCCGCCGATGGGCGCGACGGCCCCGAACCGGTGCATCAGATGCGCGTCGCGGTGCGACGTCTGCGTTCGGCGATCAAGGTGTTCCGCCAGGCGGTACGCTGCCCTGCGGTCGATGCCGCCGATGCCGACCTGAAGGCGCTGGCCTCGCGGCTGGGTCCGACGCGGGACTGGGACGTGTTCGTGACCGAGACCGGTGCGAAGGTCGGCGCGGCCTTCCCGACCGAGCGGAAGGTGCAAAGCCTGCTGGCGGCGGCAGGTCGGCGGCGCCTCGCCTGCCACGCCGCGCTGCGCACCTATCTGGAAGGTGCGGACTTCCGCCGGCTTGGGATCGAACTGGCGTGTCTCGCCGGCGGCGACGCATGGCAGGCAACGCTCGGCGAGGCGGAAAGAGACCAGCTCGGCAGTCCGTTGAACGACTTCGCCCGGATCGTGCTGAACCGCAGGCTGGAGCGGCTGGCGCAGCTGGACCACGACATCGAGACGCTCGAGCCTGCCGAACTTCACGCCACGCGGATCCGCGCCAAGCGGGTGCGCTACGCGGCGGAGATCTTTGCCCCGCTGTTTCCGGGAAAATCGACGAAACGGTTCATCCGCCGGCTCGCTACCCTGCAGGATCGGCTTGGTGCGTTGAACGACGCCGCGGTGGCCGAGACGCTGCTGGGAGATTTGGGCAGCGGCCGGCTGGCCTTCGCCAGCGGCGTGGTGATGGGCTTCGTGGGTGCGCATGGCGGGCGGACGCGCGAGCAGATTGCCCGCGCCTGGCAGAAATTCCACCGCCTTGCGCCGTTCTGGGACTGACCGCGTGCGTCGACCGGTCTGAATACGCGGTATCGCGATGGCAGCGCTGTTGCGGTCGCGCGCTTCATTCGTCAGCCGGTTTGGCGACGGCGTGCGCTTGTGGCAGCCTTCTGCCGGAGAACGCGATCGCAACGTGAATCGACCAGGAGGAACCGCGAACCATGCCGGACAACAGCGCCGAGTTCGATCTTCTCGCGGGAGTCCGCATCGTGGACTTCACCCAGTTCGAGGCGGGTCCTTCCAGCACCGAGGCGCTCGCCTGGCTCGGCGCCGAGGTGGTGAAGATCGAAAACCCGAAGATGGGCGATCCGGGGCGCCGGCTGCGGCCGGGGCAGCCCGACGACGATCCGTATTACTTCCACGTGTTCAACGCGAACAAGAAGTCGATCACGCTCAACCTGAAGTCGCCGCGCGGGCTTGCGCTGGTGAAGGACATGCTGCGCAAGGCGGACGTCTGCGTGGAGAATTTCGCCCCCGGCACGATCGAACGGCTGGGGCTCGGCTACGACGTCGTGCGCGAACTGAACCCGCGGATCATCTACGCGCAGGTGAAGGGGTTCGGCGAAGGCAGCCCGTTCGAGCACAACCTCGCCTTCGACATGATCGCGCAGGCCTGCGGCGGCACGTTCAGCGTGACCGGCGCGCCCGACGGCCCGCCGACGCGTCCGGGCATCTCGCTGGGCGACACCGGCACCGGCATGCTGATGGCGATCACCATCCTGGGCGCGCTGCGCAAGCGCGACGCAACGGGCCAGGGCAGCCGGCTGCAGGTGGCGATGCAGGACGCCATCCTGCACTACATGCGGATCAACTTCGCGACCCAGGGTTTGACCGGCAAGCCGGCGCAGCGCGGCGGCGACAAGGTGCCCGGGGTGAACAACGCGCCGATGGGTCTCTATCCGTGCAAGCCGGGCGGCCCGAACGACTACGTCTACCTGATGACCAGCCGCGCCAATCCCGATCACTGGGACCGGCTGCTGAAGCTGATCGGGCGCGAGGACCTGATCGGCGATGCGCGCTATGCGACGCCGCAACTCCGGTTGGACCGCGAACCCGAGGTGGACGCGGTCATCGCCGAATGGACGCGCCATCACACCAAGCAGGAGGCGATGCAGCTGATCGGTGCCGCCGGCATCCCGGCCGGCGCAGTACTCGACACGATGGAGCTGCAGAACGATCCGAGCTTCGAGCAGCGCGGCATCATGCAGGTGATGCACCACCCGGTGCACGGCGACTTCAAGATGCCGGCCTGGCCGGTGCGGGTGGACGGCAAGCCGTCGAAGGTGGCGCCGTCACCGGTGCTCGGCCAGCACACCGCGCAGGTGCTCGATGCCTGGCTGGGCATCAGTGAATCGGACGTGGAGGGACTGCGCCGCGATGGCGCGATCTGAGCATCGTCGGTCGCAGCCGGTCTGGTCGATCCCCCGTCCAGCCGCGCCTGAGCAGAACCCTGGCCGGGTCGCCGTGATCAGGCGGCTTCGTTAACCGAGGTCCTGACCGCACCGACCACCGTCTGGCGCGACGCATCCACGCTTCGCGCCAGGCTGGCTGCCTCCGTGCTCAGCAGATCGGCCTTTTGGTTTGTCTGCGCGGCAAGTTCCACGACGGTGGTCATCATCTCGGTGACGGACTGCGCGGCGACTGCGGCCTGCCCGACCGAGCGGCTGATCTCCTGGGTGGCGGCGCTCTGCTCTTCCATGGCCTCGGCGATCGCTACCGAGACTTCATCGATCTCGCCGACCTTGTCGCCGATGCGCGAAACGGCATCCACCGTCTGCGTGGTCGCGTGCTGGATCTGGGAGATCTGGTCGCTGATGTCCTTGGTCGCCTTGGCCGTCTGTCCCGCCAGCGCCTTGACCTCGTTCGCCACCACGGCGAAGCCTTTGCCCGCCTCGCCGGCGCGCGCCGCCTCGATGGTGGCATTCAGCGCAAGGAGATTGGTCTGGCCGGCGATATCGGCGATCAGCGTGGCGATGTGCCCGATCCGCTCGACCTCGGCGCGCAGCTGGGTGATCGTCTGCTTGGCCGCACCGGTCTCCTCCACCGCTTCCCGGGTGATCTGGTTGGCGTGGGTGGTCCGACCGGTGATCTCGCGAATCGACGTGGCCAGTTCTTCGGTCGCCGCGGCGACCGTCTGGGCGCTGGCCATCGCTTCGGATGCGGCCTGCCCTGCGCTATCGGCGCGTGCGCTCACCTCGGTGGCCGCTTCAGCCATGCCGGTCGCGGTGCCGGTCATCCCGGCCGTTGTCGACGCGACCCCCTCGGCGGACTGGTTGGCGGCGCGCTCGACCTTTTCCGCCATCATTCGCAGGGCAGCGTCCCGCTTGAGCGTGGCGTCCCTGCCGGTCTGTTCCCGCACCTCGTTCGCGTACGCCAGCTTGGCGCGCAGGCTGCGGAGAAAGCCGCTGATCGCCTGCAGCTCGGGGGTCGCCACGGGTTCGATCGCGTGCTGCAGGTCGCCGCGCGCCAGCGCACCGAACTGGTCCTCGATCCGCGCGAACGCCTGATGCATGCGCCGCATCGACAGCGCCGCGCTTGCAGCCACGGCGAGCGCCAGGATCAGCAGTGCGGGACCGCGGATTTCCGGCCCGATACCAAACGCGCCGGCGACGATGCTGGCGGCGGTCGCTGCGAAGAACACCCCAAGGTTGAGGGCCATGCAGCTGCCGATGCCGCTGGTGATGCGCCGCAGCCGGACGGCCAGGCCGGTTCTGACGATGGCGCCGCCCTGCATCTGCAATCCGCGGGCGCGCTTCTCGCGGATCGCGGCGTAGGTCGCCTCCGCCTCCGCAACGTGGGCACGCTCGGGCCTGGTCCGGATGGAGATGAACCCTTTCAGCTCGCCGCCCTCGACAACCGGCGTCACGTTCGCACGCACCCAGTAGAAATCGCCGTTCTTGGTGCGGTTCTTGACCAGACCCTCCCACGGACGGCCGGACTTCACCGTTGTCCACAGGTCGCGGAATGCCTCCATCGGCATATGCGGGTGGCGGACCACGCTGTGCGGAGAACCGAGCAGCTCCTCGCGGGTGAACCCGCTGATCGCCACGAACGCGTCGTTGGCGAAGGTGATCCGACCGCCCGTGTCGGTTTGCGACACCAGCAGAGAATCACCGGGTAGCGGCACTTCCCGGCTGGTGATCGGCCCATTGTCGCGCATCGGCGTCGCCTTGGTCATGATCGCAGGAGAGCACGATTAAAACCCCGCCTGGTTGACGTCGCATTAAGAAACCGGGATCTACGCCGGGTTGCAGCAAAGCCAGGGAGCATCATCATGGCCAGCACCGCGCATCCTGAAGCAGCCCCCGACGGCCCGGTTGCCCCGTCCGGCGTCAATCACCTGGTGATCAACGTCCGCGACATGGAGGAATCGCACCGGTTCTGGACCGAGATCATCGGCATGCAGCAGGTCGGCGAACTGATGGGCCGGCCGAGCGGCGCGCCACGGCGCGGCACCATGCGGTTCTACAGCGCCGATCACGGCGGCGGGCGGATGAACCATCACGACATCGCCCTGGTCGAGACGCCGGAACTGCCCGCTCCTCCGGCTGACGGGTCCGCACCGACGACCGCAATCAGCCACATCGCCATCGCGCTGCCCGGGCGGGAGGCATGGCTGCGGCAGCTCGCATACCTGCAGAGCCGCGCGATAAAATTCGAGCGCCGCGTCGAGCATGGGATGACCCACAGCCTCTACATCCGCGACCCGAACGGCTACAGCATCGAGCTGCTCTACGAGCTGCCGCGCGAGGTCTGGGAAGGCGATATCCACGCCGCGCTGAACCATTACGTCGCGCTGCCGACCGAGGGCGCAGAGGCGCTGCAGGATCGCGCGGAAAACCTGCCGGTGTTCACCCGTTCCGACGCCGACTGACGGGCGGTCAGGACAGCACGCCGCAATGCCGCGACTGATCCGCCGGATCAGGTTGCTGTCGCTGCTGGCGGGGCTGTCGCTGCCGGCGGTGCCATTGGCACACGCGGCGGATCTGCCGGCGCCGTGGGTGGAACTCGCGAGCGATGGCGGGCTGGACATCCGCGCCATCACGATGCCGGGCGCGGCGTGCCCGAACGTGACGGCGGACGGGGCAGCGCTGCCGGCGGCGCCGCGCGGCCGGCCGGATCCGCCCGACGGCGCGTATCCGGTGCAGGTCTGCGTCGCCCACGCCGCCGCCTCGGTGCACGAGCTGACAGTGGACGGCATGCCCGTTCCGGCACTGAAGCGCGCGATCCGACGCATCGTGGTGATCGGCGATACCGGCTGCCGGCTGAAGGGCGACACCGTGCAGGATTGCAACGATCCGGTGAAGTGGCCGTTCGCCACGGTGGCGCGCCTGGCCGCCGCGCGCCACCCGGACCTCGTGATCCATGTGGGCGATTACCATTACCGCGAATCGCCCTGTCCGGCGGGTCGGGCGGGTTGCGCCGGCAGTCCCTACGGCGACAACTGGGCGGTCTGGCAAAGGGATTTCTTCGCGCCCGCCGCGCCCTTGCTGGCGGCAGCGCCCTGGGTGCTGGTGCGCGGCAATCACGAGCTGTGCAGCCGCGGCGGCCATGGCTGGTTCCGATTGCTCGATCCGCATCCCGACGCGGTGGAGTGCACGGCGACAACGCCGCCCTACGCGCTGGCGCTCCAGCAGCTGAACCTTCTGGTATTCGACGGCGCCGATGCGGACGATGGCACCGCCGACCCGGCAAAGGTCGCGCTGTATCGCGGCCAGTTGCAGTCGCTGCTGGCGGACGCGCCGGCGCACGCATGGCTGCTGACCCACCGGCCGGTGTGGGCCTTGGCGGAAGGTGAGGGCGCGCCGCAGGGTGCGATGCTGAATGCCACGGAGCAGGCGGCGATCCGCGACCTGGTGCCGCCGGCGCTGGACATGGTGCTGTCGGGCCACGTCCACGATTTCACCAGCTACGAGTTCGGCCCGGCACGTCCGGCGCAACTCGTGGTCGGCGAGGGCGGCGACGCCAATGACGCGATCGTGCAGCCGATCGGCCCCGGCATCACGATCGACGGGATGAAGGTCCGGCGCGCCTTTGCGACCCCGGACTATGGCTATGTCGTGCTGCATCGGGTGAGCCAGGGGTGGGCCGGCACCGTCTACTCGGTGACCGACCAGGTGCTGGCGCGATGCCGGCTGCACGGGCGCGAGGTGGCCTGCCATCCGGCCGCACGCTGATGGCGGATCCGACGCGGGAGGCGGCGTTCGACCTGCTGGCGGCGGTGCTCGATCGCCGCCGGCCGCTCGAGGACGCACTGGACGCTCTGCCCGAACTGGCGCGCGAGGGATCGCGCCGCCGCACATCGCCTCGCCGCCGCGGTGCTGCGCCGTCTGGGAACGCTGGACGCGGTGCTGGAGCCGTTGCTGCGCAAGGCCCCGCCCGAACCCGTGCGCCACGTGTTGCGCCTCGGCGCGGCCGGGCTGCTGCTGCTCGAGACGCCGAGCCACGCGGCCGTGGCCACAGCGGTTGCCCTGGCGCGCGCCCGCGGGCTGGCGCCGTTCGCCGGCCTGGTCAATGCCGTGCTGCGCCGGGTTGCCGAGGCGGGTCCGGCGGCGCTGGCCGATCTGGATGGGCCGCGGCTGGATACGCCGGCATGGCTGTGGACGTCCTGGGGCGAGCGGGCTCGGGCGATCGCCGTCGCACACCAGCACGAGGCGCCGCTGGACCTGACCCTGCGGCCCGGAGCGGTTGCACCGCCGGACGGCGAGATGCTGCCGACCGGCTCGGTGCGGTTCCCGGCGGGAACCCGGGTGACGGAACTGTCCGGCTTCGACCGCGGCGAATTCTGGGTGCAGGACGCCGCCGCCGCCCTGCCGGCCGCAGCTTCTCGCCGTGCAGCCCGGCGAACGCGTGGCCGATCTGTGCGCGGCGCCCGGCGGCAAGACCGCGCAGCTTGCCGCTGCCGGAGCGTCGGTCGTCGCGGTCGAGCGTGACCCGATGCGACTGGCGTTGCTCCGCGAGAACCTGCTGCGCCTGCGTCTGGAGGCAGAAACGGTGCAGGCCGATGCCGCCGCCTGGGCGCCGCCGACCCTTCGACGCGGACCCTTCGACGCGGTGCTGCTGGACGCGCCGTGCAGCGCCACGGGAACGATCCGCCGCCATCCGGATGTGCCGCATCTGAAGCGCCCGCGCGACGTCCTGGCGCTGGCGGAGATCCAGGACCGGCTGCTGGCAGCGGCCGCGGCGATGCTCCGCCCGGGCGGGCGCCTGATCTACGCGGTGTGTTCCCTGCAGCCCGAGGAGGGTGCCCCTCGCGTCGCGGCGGCGCTGGCGCGCGGCGGCCTGCGGCACGACCCGTTCGCACCGGCCGAACTCGCGGCCCTGCCGGAGGGCCTGACCGAAGACGGGTTCCTGCGCACACACCCCGGCCTGTGGCCGGAGCGCGGCGGCATGGACGGCTTCTTCGCCGCACGCCTGATCCGCGCCTGACACTCCCCCTCCCCTCGCGGGAGGGGGTTGGGGGAGGGGTCGGGACAGGCACCCGCATTCATTGCCGCTGCAATCTTATTGCGGACGTCGGCTGCATCTCAGATCGGACGTTGACACCCGGCCAATCGGGCACGACGATAGCCGGGAAAGTGATGAACACCCCCGTGTTGCCCCCCGCCCGTCAGCCATCGAGCGATCCCCAGCAAGTCGAGACTATCCGACTTTTGCGGTGCGCCGGCAACACACCCAGCCCACACACCCAGCGATGACATGACCAGACTTAACGGAGAGTGCACCACCTAAGGAGAGTCCATATGATGCCGCAACGTGTCCAGTATTCCGACGCCATCGAACCATTGGTTCAGTTCATCGAGCAGACGCCCCCGAGCGAGATCGTCGATCGCACCCTGGACAAGCTGCGTGCCGGCGTGCCGACGAAGACCATGCTCACCGCCTCTGCGCTGGCGGTGACCCGCTCCGCCGACCTGCCGCCCGGCCATCACGGCGGCCCGCTGCACCCGCTCGCGGGGCTGTATGCGATCTCGAAGCTGGTCGACCGCATGGAGGGCGAGGACCGCTTCCTGCCGGTCCTGCAGCACGTCGCCCTGTCGAACAAGCACATCAATGACCCGGCGACCGGGCCGTACCAGCTGCTGGAATTCGCGCCCCTGGACGCCGAAGGCGGTGCGATGACCGCGGAGGAAGACCTCGCCCAGGACGGCTCCGGCGACGTGTCGCGCGCCCGCGGCGTCGAGGCGACCAAGGAAGCCTTCCTCAAGTCCGTCAATCGCGGCGAGAGCCACAAGGCGGATCATTACTTCCAGTGGCTGTGGCAGAATGTTCCCGCGATCGAGGCGTTCGATCTTCTGATGAGCGTGGCGATCCCCAAGAACTCCCTGGACGATCACTACTTCCTGTTCCCGGGCTACCTCTGGCGCGGCCTGGAGCTGATCGGGCACGAGCACCTGCCGGTGCTGATGCGGCCGGCCGTGCGCTACGCGGCGCGCTTCCCCAGCCAGCGCGTGGTTCCCGAGGTCGACGCGATCATCGAGAAGTACGACCTGCTCGGCCGCGTCATGCGCCAGCGCAGCGGCGATGACGAAACCGCGGTGATCGGCCAGGTGGGCGAAGCCATCGGACATTGCGACGCCTATTCCGAAATCCCCGAACTGCTGGCCAAGGCCCTGTCCGAGGGGCTGTCGCTGGAAGGCGCGGGCGAAGCGCTGTCCATCGGCGCCGCCGGTCTCTTCCTGCGCTCGCTCACCGGCAATCCGATGGATGTCCATCTGCACACCAGTGCGAACCTGCGCCGCTACCTGCTCCGGCTCGACGGCCTGAGCCCGAAGAACAAGCTGCTGATCCTGCTGCTCTGGCATACCGGTCCCGAGGTGAAGTCGACCCAGTACCGGATGCAGCCGGCGCCGCAGCCGGATATGGCGGCGGTCGCGGCCCTGCCGCCGCGGACGCAGGACGAGTTGCTGGATGCCATCACGCACAGCATCTACAACCAGCCGCCGACCGACTGGTCCGCGGTCAGCAATCTCGGACAGATGCGGGCGGTGCCGGAGGTCAGGGCACACGGTGAACCTGGCGCAGCAATACGTGCAGTGCCGCTACGATCCGGAGGCGTTGATGAAGCGTCTCGGTGAGATCGTCTGCCACGACAACTTCACCGAGATGCACTCGTTCAAGCATCACCAGGCGATTGTCGAGGAATTCCACGCCACCCGCGAGCCGTGGCGCTGGATGCATCTGGTCTGCGGCGCCCAGGCCGCGGCGATTTCCTTCGGCAAGAACATGGCGGTCTACGAGGACGCGCTGGAACTGATGCACGCCGCGTAGCCGCGCGCAACGTCATGGCCGGGCGTGTCCCGGCCATCTCTCGTGGCCCATCTCAAGGCGATTGGGCGAAGCAGAAGCGCTCGGGGTTTCACCCCGAACCCGACCAGAGGCGCCGCCTCTGGACTCCGCCAAGGGCCGAGCCCTTGGAACCCTTCACTTCAGTATCGGATTCCAAAGGCTACGCCTTTGGTGGGGGTCCCGGGGGCAAAGCCCCTGGGCGGGTTTCAGGGCAGAGCCCTGAAGGCCATGACGGCGGAACCGCGCTAGCGCCGATACGGCGCCGGCAACAGCGTGCGCACCGGCAGCTTCGTCAGTCCTGCCGGTCCATGCATGATCACCAGCGCATCGGCGCAATGGTCGAGGAACATCTCCCGGCAGGCGCCGCATGGCGGCACGACCGCCAGTTCCCGATTGGCTTCGTCGGGCTTCGGGTGCCGCACCGCCACGACGGTGTCGATCGTGCCGTCTCCCTCGAGCAGCGCCCGGCCGAGCGCCACCGCCTCGGCGCAGATCGAAAGCCGTCCCACCGTCGCGCCGAGATGCAGCCCGGTCCAGATGCGCCCGTCACGCCCACGCATGGCCGCCGCAACGGTGTGCCAGAATGGTCGGTAATGCCGCGCCAGCACGTCGTGCGCGGCGGCGATCAGTGCATGGTCGGCCTCGGAGAGAATTCCCGCCGGCAGTGTCGCGTCATTCAGCCGCTTCGGCCTCCTCAGCCTCGTCCTGCATCGACAGCATGGCATTGGCCACCACGCCCGACTGTTCACGCACGCGCCGCTCGATCCCGTCCGCCACGTCGTGGTGATCGCGCAGGAACTGCTTGGCATTCTCCCGGCCCTGGCCGATCCGCTGGCTGTCGCAGCTGAACCAGGCACCGGACTTTTCCACCACGCCCGCCTTTACCCCGAGATCGACCAATTCACCAACCTTGCTGATGCCTTCGCCGTATATGATGTCGAACTCGACCTGGCGAAACGGCGGGGCCAGCTTGTTCTTCACCACTTTCACGCGGGTCTGATTGCCCACCACCTCGTCGCGCTCCTTGATCTGGCCGATGCGCCGGATTTCCAGTCGGAGCGAGGCATAGAATTTCAGCGCATTGCCGCCGGTCGTGGTCTCCGGATTGCCGAACATCACGCCGATCTTCATGCGGATCTGGTTGAGGAAGACCAGCAGGCACTTGCTGCGCGAGACGCTGCCGGTCAGCTTGCGCAGCGCCTGGCTCATCAGCCGCGCGTGCAGGCCCATGTGGCTGTCGCCCATCTCGCCTTCCAGTTCGGCCCGTGGCACCAGCGCCGCGACGCTGTCGACCACCAGCACGTCGACCGCGCCCGATCGCACCAGCGTGTCGGCGATCTCCAGCGCCTGCTCGCCCGCATCCGGCTGGCTGATCAGCAGGTTGTCGACGTCCACGCCCAGCTTGCGGGCGTAGATCGGATCCAGCGCATGCTCGGCGTCCACGAAGGCGCACGTGCCGCCAAGCTTCTGCGCCTCGGCGATCGCGTGCAGCGCCAGCGTGGTCTTGCCGGAGCTTTCCGGTCCGTAGATCTCGATGATCCGCCCGCGCGGCAGCCCGCCGATGCCGAGCGCCAGATCCAGCCCCAGCGAGCCCGACGGAATGACCTCGATATGCTCGTCCCCGGGCCGCGCGCCCATGCGCATGATCGAGCCCTTGCCGAAAGCCCGTTCGATCTGCGCCATCGCGGCATCGAGCGCCTTGTTCTTTTCCATTGGAGAAATCCCTGTCCTGACGAGTCTCTACAACCGTACGTGCGCTAAATTCGGAAAACTTCCCGCATAGATTGTATCCATGCGTCGTCCCGCGCAAGCGTGGCAAGGTCGCAATCTCCCGAACGCCTGCGCCCCAAACCCGCTGGGCCGAACCCGCTGGGCCGAATCGATGTTTACTTTATGTTCTGCTAGTTCGGGAAAAACAAGAACCATTTACGAACATCTTGCATCTTGTTTATGGGGTTTCAGCAAGTTCCGGCGCCACCGTCTTAACCGGCGGCCTGCCGAGTCGCCAGACATAGGCGATGATCTCGGCCACCGCCTGGTAGTGCTCCGCGGGAATATCGGCATCGAGCTCCACGCGGTACAGCGCCCGGGCCAGCGGCGGATTGGCCACCAGCGGCACGCGATTCGCCGCCGCGACCTCGCGGATGCGGGCGGCCAGCGAATTGACCCCCTTCGCCACCACCCGCGGCGCGGCGTGCTTCGCCCGGTCGTAGGACAATGCCACGGCGTAGTGCGTCGGGTTCGTGATCACCACGGTCGCCTTCGGCACCGCCGCCAGCATGCGCTTGCGCGCGCGGAACATGCGGATCTGCCGGATCCGCCCCTTCACGCGCGGGTCGCCCTCGGTCTCCTTCTGCTCCTCCTGGATGTCGTGGCGGCTCATGCGCAGCTGGCGCGAATGGCGAAGGATCACCCAGAACATGTCCAGGGCGGCGATCCCGGTCTGCGCCGCCAGCACCACGTACATCACATGCAGCGCCGGGCTCGCGGCGTGCGCCAGCAGCCGGGCCGGCTCGCCGAACAGCGTCATGATCAGTCCCGGCAGGTCGCCCCGCAGCACCTGCCACGCGACGAAGCCCAGGACCGTGACCTTGGCCACCGACTTGATCGCCTCGACCAGGTTGTCGGCACTGAACAGTCGTTTGAATCCCGCTCCGGGGCTGACCCGCGCGAAGTCCAGCCGCAATGCCCGCGTGTTCAGCAGAAAGCGGGTCTGCACCACGACGGCCGCCACGCCGGCAACCATCGCCGCCAGCACGAATGGCGCCGAACCGCGCAGCCAGATCAGGCCCGCGAGGCGGAATGCGCTGCCATCGGTCACGTTCGAGATCGTGCGCCCGGGCCAGGAATGTGCTGAGGCCGAGCGCCACGTCGTGCACGGTTCCCGGCGCCGTCCATATCAGCGCCACGGTGACCGCCGCCATGCCGGCCAGGGTGACGAACTCGCGGGAGATCGGCACCTGGCCTTCCTCGCGCGCGCGCTGCTGGCGCCGCGGTGTTGCGGCTTCCGTCCGTTCGCCCTGCGATGTCTGATCGGCCACGGCGCCTCACAGCCCCGGCAGGCTGGCGAAGCCGGTTTGGAGGGCCTCCTGCCAGGCGGCGAGCAGGGCGGTCGCCACGGCGGCGAGCAGGACGATGCCGCCAAGGATCTGTCCGGGCATGGCGACGAAGTAGACCTGCAGCCGCGGCACGAGCCGGGCGAGCAGACCGGTCGCCACGTGCCAGATGATGCTCGCCAGCAGGAACGGCGAGGCCAGACGGATCGCCAGCGCGAAGCTGTCGGCCACCGCGCGGACGGCGGTTTCCGTGGCATCCGCCGCGGGCAGCAGCGTTCCGGCCGGTATCAGCCGATAGCTCCCCGCGAGTGCGGCCAGCGGCACCGCGTAGAGCCCGGTCACCAGGATGGCGAGCGGTGCGGCGAGCGCGAACAGGCGCGCGATGGGCGTGGCCTGGCCGCCAAGCGTGGGATCGGGCTGCAATACGTTGGCGACCCCCAGCATGTAGGCGATGAACTGGCCGGCCACCGGCAGTGCCAGCACCAGCAGACGTGCGAGCCAGCCCAGCCAGAGCCCCGTCATGATTTCGGCCGCGATCATGAAGGCCGCCTGCAGGCTCGCCTCGGGAACCGGCGGGATCGATGGCTCGATGCCCGGCAGCAGCAATGCGGTGACGCCGAGCGCGAGGCCGACGCGGACCATCGCCGGCGGCTCCGCCTCCCCCAGTCCCGGCAGCAGCATGATCGCGGCCCCGACGCGCGCCATCACCAGGACGAAGGCGAATGCCCAGGCGGGCAGCGTCGCGAGCAGTGCGGCGGCATCGTCGGTCACGACCCGCCGATCGCGATCAGCCGATCAAACAGGATGTGCGTGTAGTCCGACAGCGTGGACAGCATGAACGGCCCGAGCAACACCAGTGCGACGCCGATCGCGAGCACCTTCGGCACGAACGCGAGCGTCGCTTCGTTGATCTGGGTGATCGCCTGCAGCAGCGAAATGACCAGGCCGACGCCCAGCGCCACCATGAGCGGCGGCCCTCCCAGCTTCAGCATCACCAGCATGCCGTCGCGCAGCGACACGGCGATATCGGCGTCGTTCATGGCGTCGGCTGTCCTGCTGGTCGATCCGCGGCGGCCGGGTTCAGATCGGCATCTTGATGATGTCCTGGTAGGCCTGCACCACGCGATCGCGGATGACGGTCGCGGACTGCAGCGTGAGCTCCGCCCGCGCCAGCGCGGTGACGACGTCGGTCAGATTGCCGCCGCCGGCGATCGCATCCATGGCCTTGCCTTCGGCCGCATGGCCATTGTCGATCGCACCCTGCAGCGCATGCTCCAGTGCCGCGCTGAAATCGCCGGTGCCGCCCGCGGTGCCAGCGCCGGCGCCGCCGCGATCGATGCGGGCATAGGCATCGGCTGCGGCCGAAGGGGTCACGACGATGGTCGGTATCGTGCTCATTTGAGCAGATCGATCGTGCGCGTCAGCATGGTGCGCGTGGCCTGCATGACGGAGAGGTTGGCGCTGTACGAACGCTCGGCCTCGCGCATATCCATGACCTCGACCAGGCTGTTGACGTTCGGCAGCTTCACGTAGCCATCGGCGTTGGCTGCCGGGTTCGACGGGTCGTAGTGCAGTTGCAGATCGCCCGTGTCGCGGCCGACCTGCTTGACACGGACCGTCGATGCGCCGAGCTGCCGATCGAAAGCATTCTGAAATGTCACGGTCTTGCGGCGATAGGGATCGGCGCCGGGCGTCGATCCGGTCGAAGTCCTGGTTGGCGAGATTTTCGGCGATGACGCGGAGCCGCGTCGTCTGCACGTCCATGCCGCGAGCGGAGATGCTGAGTGCCTTGTCGAGATCCATGATGATCCCCCGCGTTGCCTAACCTGAAGAGTGACCGAGGGCCAAGCTGAACAGGCCAAGATACTTCTTGTAGATCGTCGTCACGAGCGTATGGGTCGTTTCGGTATCTGCGATCTTCATCAGCTGCTCATCGAGGCTGACCGCATTGCCGTCCGGCGCGCGGGCAGCAGGACGCAACTCCGCCTCGGCCGGCTGGCCGGCACCTGAGAGGCCGGACATATGGTTCGGCTGGGTGCGGACCGGCGCGACGCCACCGGTGCCCGCAAGCGTCGTTGCGAACGACTTCAAATCGTGCGGGCGATAGCCGGGCGTGTTGGCGT
Source organism: uncultured Alphaproteobacteria bacterium (assembly GCA_963739725.1). Taxonomy (GTDB): domain Bacteria; phylum Pseudomonadota; class Alphaproteobacteria; order Acetobacterales; family Acetobacteraceae; genus JAMXLO01. The sequence goes on from CAVUBS010000004.1 coordinate 17,755, forward strand.
TGGCGATGTTCTGCGCAAGCAGCCCCTGCCGTCTGTCCGCCCAGGCCAGCCGCCGTTCCGCCAGATCGAACAAGCCGATTTGCTTCTGATCCATGCTCCCAGAGTGCGCCTCAGGATTGAAGGGCGGGTTAATCCGCGTGCACTCTGCTCGTCGGGCGTGCCCGGAATTGAACCGGTTGTTTCTCGGCCGATCCTAAGGCTTCGGTAATTCCCTTCCGCTACAGTCAGCCGCAATGACCGAACCGGCGCCGCTCATGATGGCACAAACCATGGAAACTCCGGCCGACGATGTGGGCGCGTTTGCCGAGCAGCTGACCAAGCTGGTCGAAATCGCCCATGCGCTGGTCGATTCAAATCGCAGGGTCGATCTCACCGGGCTCGACTCCGAGATCGGCCTGCTGTGCGCCAAAAGCCTCGACCTGCCGCCCGATGAGGGGCGTCGGATACGCCCCCGGCTGCTCGCGCTGTTCGGCTCGGTGGAGGGATTGTCGCGCGCTTTCGCCACGCACGGTCCGCCTTACCGCTGACCACGCCAGTCTCGCTCGGCAAAAGGCCGCGCCATGGGCATTCCGACCGCTTCGATTTTGACTGTCGCCGCCACGCTCGTCGCCGTGCTGGGGTTGATCTGGCTCGTCGGCCGTGCCGCACGCTTCAGCGGCCTGGCACGACGTCCCGCCAGCGGCCGGCTGCTGGCGGTGCAGGATGTGATCGCGCTCGATTCGCGCCGGCGCCTGTACCTGATCGAGTGCCAGGACAGACGCGTGCTGCTGCTCACCGGCGGTGGCCAGGATGTCGTCGTCGGCTGGCCCGGCGAGCACCCGCCGCCAACGGAGCGCGGTCCATGAAATACGCCCGCTGGCTGGTTGCGTTGCCGCTGCTGCTGATGCCGGCAATCGCACACGCGCAATCGCTGGCCATCGACCTGGGCGGCGCCGGGCAGGCGGGCGCGACCGGCCGGCTCGTGCAGATCACGGCGCTGGTCACCGTGCTCTCGCTGGCGCCCAGCCTGCTGGTGATGGTCACCGCGTTCACCCGCATCGTCATCGTGCTGTCGCTGTTGCGCAGCGCACTCGCCACGCAGGGCACCCCGCCCAACATCGTGCTGATCGGGCTCGCGCTTTTCCTGACGTTCTTCGTCATGCAGCCGGTGCTGGAACAATCCTGGATCACGGGCCTGCTGCCGCTCACCGAAGGGCGCGTCGGCGAACTCGAGGGCCTGCGGCTGGCCACCGAGCCGTTCCGTCACTTCATGACGGCCAACATGCGGCCGGCGGACCTGCAGCTTTTCGTCGACATCGGGCATCTGCCGGCCCAGGCCGCGACGGACGAAGCGCCCTGGCGCGCGCTGGTGCCGGCGTTCCTGGTCGGCGAACTGCGCCGCGCCTTCGAGATGGGATTCCTGCTGTTCCTGCCGTTCATGGTGATCGACATGGTGGTGGCGAGCGTGCTGATGAGCCTCGGCATGATGATGCTGCCGCCGAGCGTGGTCTCCCTGCCGTTCAAACTGATCTTCTTCGTCATGGTCGACGGCTGGCGCCTGGTGTCCGGCAGCCTGGTGCAGAGCTTCAGCAGCCAGTGAACCGGCAGGCGCGATACGTGCCGCCCACGCCGGACTAGCCGGGCAGTTTCCAGCCGATCCAGTCGCACAGCGCGCGGCCCATCACCAGGTCCTTGTCGGCGCCGGACAGGAACGGCAGTTCCTCGGTGAACATCGTCACGCATTGCCGGTACGAACACGGCATGCGGGTGATGTCGGTGCCCCAGAACGAACGATGCGGGCCGAACGCGTCGAAGATCCGCTCGATGTGGCCATGGATATTGCGCCACGGATACGCCTCGCTGGAATAGCTCGGCGCGCCCGACAGCTTCACCGCGACATTCGGCAGCCGCGCCAGCGCAAGCAGGTCGCGCCAGGTTGGCAAACGCCGCGTCATCGGTCGCGCCGCCGCTGCGGCCCATGTGGTCGATCAGCAGCCGGAGGCCGGGATGCCGCTCGGCCACCTTGGCGACGGCGTCGAAATGTCCCGCCGCCAGCAGCCCGATCGGCACACCGGCGCGTTCGGCGGCCGGCCACAGCCAGTCGACCGTGCCGTCGGTCCACCAGCTCTGCTGGTGCGGCTGGTTGAAGGTGAAGCGCAGCCCCAGCATGCCCGGCTGCTGCTTCCAGGTATCGATCAGCGCGCGGTTCTCCGGCCGCTCGACGGCGAAATGCCCGAGGATCGCGAACTTGTCCGGATGCAGCCGTGCCGCCTCGATCGCGGTGGGAACCGTCTGCGGCATGGTGCTCGGCGGATGGATCAGCGCCGCATCGACGCCGCCCTCGCGCATCTCGGCGAGCGCATCGTCCTTCGAGTAGGTGGGGATCTGCCGGTGCTGGCCGGGCATCTTGTCGTTCTCCCAGATATGGATCTGGGAATCGACGATGAGCATCGCGTTGGTTCCTCCTCGTTCATTCCGCCGCCTGCGCCGACGCCTGATCGGCGAACAGCGGCATCACCTCGCGGGCGAAGCGGCGCATGCTCTGGCGTCCGCGTTCGCCGCCGCCCGAGCCGCCGCCGTTGATCAGCACGTAGCCGACCCCGACCTGCTGCAACGCCTCCAGCGCTGCGGGCGATCTCGTCCGGATTGCCGTAGATCGCGCTGTTGACGTTGACCGCGTGCGGATCGCCGGTGGCGCGGTCAGGGCCGCCATGCACCGTGCCGTCCGGGCGCGTGGCGAGCTTCAGCTGCCGCATCCGGTTCTGCAGCCGGCGGTCCAGCGCTGCGTCGCGTTCCGCCGCCGCTGTCGGTGACGAAGAAGGCGCGGGTGACGCCGACCTGCATCGGATCGTAGCGGCGGCCGCTCGCCTCGACTGCCGAGCGGAACCAGGCGATGCTCTGCGCCACGTCGTCGGGCGAGGCATACTGCCCGAGCAGAAGATTGAAGCCCCGCTCGGCGACGTTGCGGATCGAGCGCTCGCTGCCGGCGCCCATCCAGATCTGCGGGTGCGGCTTCTGCGCCGACGGCGGCTCGACGACGATGTCGTTGAAGCGCCAGTACTTGCCGTGGTGCGAGAAGCGCTCCTCCGAGGTCCACGCCTTCAGCAGGACCTGCCAGCAATTCCTCGAAGCGCGCATCGGCTTCCTCCATCGGCACATCGAAGCCGGCGAATTCGTTGTAGCGGTAGCCTTTGCCGATGCCGAAATCGAGCCGCCCGCCGGACAGCAGGTCCAGCGTCGCCGCCTGTTCCGCCAGCAGAACGGGGTTGTGCCAGGGCAGCACGATCACCGCGGTGCCGAGCCGCAGCCGGCGGGTGCGTGCGCCGAGCCAGGTCAGCAGGTTCAGCGTCGCCGAGACCTGGCCGAAGCCGGTGAAATGATGCTCCACGACGAAGGTGCCGTGAAAGCCCAGCGCCTCGGCTTCGACGTTGTATTCGATGAAGTCGCGAAACCCCTCGGCGCTGTCGAACTCGCCGCTGCCGCGGCGCGCCGCGGCGCTGCCGAACAATCCGAACCGCATGATCAGGTCTCCGTCTCCTGGTGCGAGGTTACGCGTTGCGCTGCGCAAGCTCCAGATGCCACGCTGTCACTCATGGAGTTCGGCTGGTACCACGAGTTCCACCGCCAGGTGGATCGGCAATCGGACGCCGATGCGTTCGCGCAGGCGCTCGAGCAGGTCTCCGACGCCGAACGGTGGGGGCTCGACGCGATCTGGCTCGCCGAGATCCACCAGCAGGCGGCGCGCTCGGTGCTGAGCGCGCCGCTGACCGTCGCCGCCGCGATCGCCGCTCGCACCAGCCGCATCAAGATCGGCACCGCCGTGCAGGTGCTGCCGCTGTGCCATCCGCTGCGGCTGGCCGAGGAGACCGCGACGATCGACCAGATCAGCCGCGGGCGGCTGCTGCTGGGCGCCGGGCGCAGCGGCAATCCGCGCGGCTATGCGGCCTACGGCGTGCCCTACGGCGAGAGCCGCGAGCGGTTCTACGAGACACTGGAGATCCTCAAGCTGGCGTGGACGCAGCCGAGCTTTTCCTACGCGGGCAAGTTCCACAGCTTCAACGAGGCGCGCGCGGTGCCGCGGCCGTATCAGCAGCCGCACCCGCCGATCCGCATCGCCGGCGCCAGCGAGGACACGTTCCCGGTGCTGGGCGCGCTCGGCTATCCGCTGTTCGTCGCGGTGCGCAGCGGCTCGCTGTCGGCGCTGGCGCCGGACCTGAAGGCGTATCGCGAGGCGTATGCGGCGGCCGGCCATCCGGGCAAGGGCGAGGTGTATCTACGCCTGTCGCTGCATCTGGCCGAGACCGATGCGCAGGCGCTGGAGGAGGCCGAGCCGAGCATGATGGAGGGCTACCGGTCGCTGACCACGCGGCTCGAAGGCTCGCCGAACAGCCGCCGGCGGGCGGAGCTGGAGACGGTGCGCACGATCACCTACGAGCAGGTGCTGCGCGACAAGGTCGTGGTGGGCAGCCCGGAGCGGGTGACGGATCGGCTGGCTGCAGTTGCACGAGGAACTGGGGATCGACGGCATTCTCGCCGAGCTGAATTTCGGCAGCCGTATTCCGCCGCAGATGATGATGCGCTCGCTGCGGCTGCTGTGCGAGAAGGTGCGGCCGCACTTCGTGTAGGCGAGCCCCGGCTCAGCGCCCCTTGAACACCGGCGCTCGCTTTTCCACGAAGGCGCGCGAGGCCTCCTTGTGGTCCTCGCTCTCGCGGCAGCGCAGCATGCCGAACGCCTCGCTGTCGAACGATTGCGCGAGGCTGCCGGTATCCGCGACGTTCAGGTTGCGCTTGATGTAGCGCAGCGCGACCGCCGGCCCGTTGGCGAGCCGCGTTGCCAGCGCCATCGTCTCGGCTTCCAGGACTGCGTCGGGCACGACACGGCTGGCCAGGCCGAGCGCCTCGATCCGGCGTGCATCGAGCACGTCCGATGTGAAGTACAGCTCGCGCGCAAGCGCCGGTCCCACCAGGCGCGTGAGGAACCAGGTCCCGCCGTAATCGCCCGACAATCCCACCTTCGCGAACGCCGTCGTGAGCCGCGCGCTTTCGCCGGCGATGCGCATGTCGCAGGCAAGTGCGAGCGAGAACCCGGCGCCGGCGGCGACGCCGTTCAGCATGGCGATGGTCGGCTTCGGCATCTCGTGCAGCAGGCGCGACGCTTCCATCGACGCACGCAGATCGTCGGCCCGCCGCTCCGGCGTCTGATCGGCGCCGCGGGCGGCGGTGTCCGCCTGCACCCGAACGTCGCCGCCGGCGCAGAACGCATTGCCCGCGCCGGTGAGCACGACGCAGCCGACGGCTTCGTCGGCGGCGCAGGCGGCAAGCTCTGCCAGCAGCGCGCGCATCATGGTCCGCGTCAGCGCGTTCAGCCGTTCCGGGCGATTGAGCGTCACCACGGCAACGCGCCCGTCGCGCCGGCTCAGCAATTCTTCGGTCATGCGGTTGTCCTTTACGCGGCTGGTGTCTTGCTCAGCGTGAACGTCATGGCCGGCGCATCGCCGGTAGTGGACGGATGGCCGGAACTGGTTCGGCCATGACAAACAGACATTATCCAGCCATGAAGGCATTCAGTTCCGGCGTCGGCATTCCGGTATCGATGTAGCCAAGCGTGCCGTGCTCCTTCACCTCGCGTGCGGCATTCACCAGCCCGGTCATCGCCGCGCGGTACAGCGAGGTGGCGAGGCTGATCCGCTTCACGCCGGCTTCCGCAAGCTCCGGCACCGAGAACGACTTCCCCTTGATCCCAGCCATGAAATTGAACGGCTTTGACAGCGCGGCACACACCGTGCGCACCGCGGCGAGATCGGGCAGTCCGGGTGCCATCAGCACATCGGCGCCCGCCGCCTCGAACGCCTGCAGGCGCCGGATCGTGTCGTCCAGGTCGGGATTGCCGCGGATGAAGTTCTCCGCGCGCGCCGTCAGCGTGAATGCGATGGGCAGCCTGCGTGCCGCCTCGACTGCGGCCGCGATGCGCTCCTTCGCATGCCCCGCATCGAACAGCGGCTTCTGCGGATTGCCGGTTGCGTCCTCGATCGAGCCGCCGACCAGGCCGATCTCGCAGGCGCGACGGATGGTGTCCGCGGCTGCTTCCGGCGCGTCGCCAAACCCCTTCTCCAGGTCGGCGGACACCGGCAGGTCGGTCGCCTCGAGCACCGCACGCGCGTGCGCCAGGGATTCGTCGCGCGTGATCATGCCGTCGCGCCGGCCCAGCATGCCCGCTGCCGCGCCGCTCGATGTGGCGAGTGCGACGAACCCGAGCCCGGACAGGATGCGCGCCGATCCCGCATCCCACGCGTTGGCGATCACGAACGCGCCCGGCGCCGCGTGCAGTGCGCGGAACCGATTGGCCTTGTCCGTCTGGTTCATGTTCTCTTCCCCTCGGTCTTCGATCCACGCTGCATAGCACGACACTTGGTTGACGGGCGAAGGGGCCTGTTCCAGCCTTCCCGCAACAATCGGGAGACCACGATGGCGAGCGATTACACCGTCGGCGATCTGGTGGCGGAATTCCTGTCGCACTGCGGCGTGACGACCGCGTTCGGCATTGCCTCGGTGCACAACATCCCGATGCTGGATGCGATCGGCCGGCGCAACGCCATCCGCTTCATGATGGCGCGCGGCGAACTGGGCGGCGCGCACATGGCAGACGGCTATGCCCGCGTCTCCGGCGGCCTCGGCGTGATTTTCTCGTCCACCGGTCCCGGCGCGGCGAACGCGATCGGCGGCCTGATCGAGGCGCGCTTCTCCGGTTCATCGGTGCTGCACATCACCGGCCAGACAGCGACGAAATTTGTCGACCGCGAGATGGGCACGGTGCACGACGCGCCCGATCAGCTTGGCATGCTGCGCTCGGTTTCCAAAAGCGCCTATCGCATCCGTTCCGCGCAGCACGCGATCGGCGTGCTGACCCGCGCGGCCGTCGATGCGCTGACGCCGCCGACCGGTCCGGTGAGTGTCGAGGTGCCGATCGACCTGCAGCGCACGCCGGTCGAGCGTCCCGCCATCTTCGACAATTTCGTGCTGCCGCTGCCGCCGCCGCGCACGCCGTCCGCCGCCGAACTGGACGAACTCGCCGCCCGCATCGTTGCGGCGAAGCGGCCGATGCTGTGGCTGGGTTCCGGTGCGCGCCGCGCGAGTGCCGCCGTGCACAGGCTGCTCGATCTCGGCTTCACCATGGTCAACAGCATCAACGGCAAGGGCACCGTCTCCGAGGACCATCCGATGAGCCTCGGCGGTCTGCACGGCAACGGCATGCCGAAGATCCAGCAGTTCTATCAGACCGTGGATGTGATGCTCGCCGTCGGCACGCGTCTGCGCGGTCAGGAGACCGGGGATTTTGCTGTCAAACTTCCGCAGAACCTGATCCAGATCGACACCGACCCGCTGGCCAATGGCCGCACCTATGCCAACACCTGGTTCGTCTGCGGCGATGCGCAGGCGACACTCGAGGCACTGCTGCCGCGGATCGAGGGGCGGCTGAAGGTCGAGCCCGCATATCATAAGGAATTCGCCGCGCTGAAGCAGACCGCGCGGGCCGATTTCCTCGCCACGCTCGGCGTCTACGGCAGCTTCCCCGAGCAGTTGCGCTCGCGTCATGCCGAAGGACGCGATCTGGGTGCGCGACGTGACGCAGAGCAACACGACCTGGGGCAATCGCATCTTCGCGGTCGACACGCCGCATCAGAGTGTCTTTCCGGTGGGCGCCGGCATTGGCCAGGGGCTGTCGCTCGGCCTCGGTGCCGCCGGGGCGTCGAACGGCCGCAAGACCGTGGTGATGACCGGCGACGGCGGCTTCTTCCTCAATGTCGGCGAGTTGTGGACGGCGGTGCAGGAGAAGCTCGACATGACCGTCATCGTGATGAACGACCGCGGCTACGGCGTGATCAAGCGCATTCAGGATGCGACCGCGCAGGGCCGCCGGTTTTTCGCCGATCTGCAAGGCCCCGATCTCGGGCAGCTTGCCGCGCTGGCCGGCATTCCGTTTTGGAAGGTCGAGAGCGCCGATGCGTTCGGCGCGACGGTGGCAAAATCGATCGCGCACACGGGGCCGAGCCTGGTGGAAGTCGACATGACCGCGGTCGGTGAATTTCCACCCTATTATCCGTTCAACCAGCGCACCTGATCGGCCATGCGCGGCCTGCTCGGTCTGGCCGCGCTGCTGGCCATCGCGTGGATGCTGAGCGAGGACCGGCGCCGCATTCCCTGGCGCACGGTCGCCGCCGGCTTGGCGCTGCAATGGGCGCTTGCGCTGTTGCTGTTGTTCTTCCCGCCGGCCAGCGCGGCGATCTTCCTGCTGAACGACGGTGCAAACGCGTTGCAGGCCGCCACGCAGACCGGCACCAGCTTCGTGTTCGGCTATCTCGGCGGACCGCCGCTGCCGTTTGCCGAAACGCATCCTGGCGCCAGCTTCATCCTTGCGTTCCAGGCGTTGCCGCTGGTGCTGACGATCAGCGCGCTGGCGTCGCTGCTGTTCTACTGGGGCGTGCTGCAGCGGATCACCGCCGCGTTCGCGTGGCTGCTGCGCCGCGCGATGGGCATCGGCGGCGCGCTCGCGCTTGGCGCGGCGGTGCACGTGTTCGTCGGCATGATCGAGGCGCCGCTGCTGGTGCGCCCCTACCTCGCGCGCATGCAGCGCGGCGAACTGTTCGCGCTGATGACATGCGGCATGGCGGGCGTCGCCGGCACTGTCATGGTGATCTATGCGTCGTTCCTGGCGCCGCTGATCCCGAATGCGCTCGGCAATATCCTGATCGCCTCGGTGATCAGCACGCCGGCGGGACTGGCCGTCGCGGCGCTGATGGTGCCGTTCGGCCCGGCCGAAGTCGCGGAGGAACGCCTGATCGTGCAGGACCCGCCGGTCAGCACGATGGACGCTCTGGTGAAGGGCACGATCGACGGCGTTCCCGTGCTGGTCGGCATCGTTGCGACGCTGCTGGTGGCGGTCGCGTTCGTCGCGCTGATCAACGCCGCGCTCGGCGAACTGCCGCATTGGGGCGATGCGGCCATCACGCTGCAGCGCGTGTTTGCCTTGCCGTTCCGTCCGGTGATGTGGCTGATCGGCCTGCCCTGGGACGAGGCGGGCATCGCCGCCACTTTGATGGGCACCAAGACGGTGCTGAACGAGTTTGTCGCCTATTTGAATCTCTCCGCGCTGCCGGCGGAGACCTTTGCGCCGAAGTCGCGCCTGATCCTGACCTATGCGCTGTGCGGCTTTGCGAATTTCGGCAGCCTCGGCATCATGATCGGCGGCTTGGGCGCCATGATTCCCGAGCGGCGGCACGAAGTCGTGGCACTTGGTTTGCGTTCGATCCTGTCCGGCACGCTGGCCACCTGCATGAGCGGCGCGGTCGCGGGTATGCTGGCAGGGTGAGCGATCTGCGGTTTGGCCCATGTCATGATTTCTTCATCCGCGTCATGATTGACGGAGCGGTGGCGTGCCATAGTGTCCGCGGCGTGCGGCAAGCAGGGGGTAGATCGATCGATGGCGACCAACGCCTGGCGGACCATGGCCGTGCTCGCCGGCCTGCTCGCCTCGACTGCATCGGCCGCAGCGCAGCAGGCCGCCGCGGATCCGCTCGCAAAGGTCGGCCATATCGTCGTGATCTTCGAGGAGAACCGCAGCTTCGACAATTTCTTCGGCAGGTTCCCCGGCGCCAACGGCCTCGCCAACGCCGGCGACAAGGCGATTCAGATCGGTTCCGACGGCAGGCCGTTGAAGCTTCTGCCCGCGCCGATCAACTCCAACCTGAAGCCGCCGGACATCGACAAGCGTTTCCCCGCGCAACTGCCCAACCGGCCGTTCCAGATCAACCGCTACGTGTCGCTCGATGACGACACCGGCGATCTGATCCACGCGTTCTACCAGGAGCAGATGCAGATCAATGGCGGGGCGATGAACCGCTACGCCGAGGTGTCGAACGCGAAGGGCCTCGCGATGGGCTACTTCGATATTTCCGCAACCTTTCTGTGGCAGCTTGCGAAGCAGTTCACGCTGGGCGATGCGATGTTCCACTCGGCGTTCGGCGGTTCGTTCCTCAATCACGCATTCCTGGTGTGCGCCTGCGCCTTCAAATGGCCGGACGCGCCCGAGGCGATCGTCGCCAGGCTGGACGGCGATGGCAGGATGGTGAAGGACGGCCAGGTTTCCCCGGACGGCTATGCGATCAACACCAGCCGTTCGGTGTATCTGCACGCGCCAGGCGACACGGACCCGGCGCGGCAGGTGCCGCCGCAGACCATGCCGCACATCGGCGATCGGCTGGATGCGAAGAGCATTGCGTGGAAATGGTATTCCGGCGGCTACGACGATGCGATGGCCGGGCATCCGGACGCGCGCTTCCAGTTCCATCATCAGCCGCTGCAGTACTTCCAGGACCTGGCGCCCGGGACGCCGGCGCAGAAGGCGCATCTTCAGGACTACAAGGACTTCGTGCGCGACATCGAGCAGAACACGCTGCCGCAGGTCGTGTTCTACAAACCGATCGGCCAGTACAACCAGCATCCCGGCTACGCGAATGTCACCGACGGCGACAGGCATCTTGCCGATCTGATGGGGAAGCTGCAGCGCAGCCCGGCGTATCGCGACATGCTGATCATCGTCACCTGGGACGAGAACGGCGGGCAGTGGGATCACGTGCCGCCGCCTCGGCGCGACAAATGGGGGCCGGGCACGCGCATCCCGCTGGTGGCGGCAGGCCCCATGGTGAAGCGCGGCTATATCGATCATACGCCGTACGATTTCGGCTCGATCCTGCGCACGATCGAAGTGCGTTTCGGGCTGGAGCCGCTGAACGATGCCGACGGCAATGCGTACCCGATGCGCAACCTGCTGCAATAGTTGTGTCCAACGCCGTGCCCACCGTCATGGCTGGGCTTGCTGGGGAAACCCGGGGGCAATCATGGTGAAGCTGAAGCGCTCAGGGCTCTGCCCTGAAACCCGCCCGGGGGCGTTGCCCCCGGGACCCCCACCAAAGGCGAAGCCTTTGGGATCCGATACTGAAGTGAACGGGTTCCAAGGGCTCCGCCCTTGGCGGAGTCCAGAGGCGGAGCCTCTGGTGGGGTTCGGGGTGAAACCCCGAGCGCTCCGCTGGCTCGATTGTTGCCCCAACCCCCGCAACGGGACGGGAGGACAAGCCCGGCAATGACGGATCAAGCGTATCAGTCCAGCGTCTCCCGGTACATGCTGACTGCGATAACGCCGACCACCGTCGCGAACAACGCCATCGGCCAGAGGTCGGGCCAGATCTGCGACAGGCCGTTGCCCTTCAGCAGAACGCCGCGGCAGATCCGCAGCGCGTGGGTCAGCGGCACCGCCTCGCCGACGACGCGCGCCCAGCGCCGGCATGCCCTGGAACGGGAACATGAAGCCGGACAGCATGATCGACGGCAGCAAGCCGAACTGCGCCAATTGCTGAGCCTGCATCTGCGTCGTCGCCATGGTCGAGAAGGCGAACCCCATCGCCAGATTGCACGCGATGAACACGCCGAGCGCGAACAGCAGCAGCGGGATCGAACCGCGGATCGGCACCGCGAACACCGTGACCGACACCAGCAGGATCAGCGCCGTCTGCACATACGCCAGACCGACATAGGGGATGATCTTGCCCAGCATCACCTCCACCGGCCGCACCGGCATCGCCAGCAGGTTCTCCATCGTGCCCGACTCGCGTTCGCGCGTGATCGCGAGCGACGTCATGACAAGTGTGGATACGGTCAGGATCAGACCGAGCAATCCCGGAACGATGTTCAGCGCCGTGATCTGTTCCGGATTGTAGCGCGCGTGCAGCACGACCTGGAACGGCGGCTGCGCGGGCTGGACCTGCATGTCGGCGGGAAGATCGCGGTTCAGCACGGTGGCGTTCAGCGCCACCAGGGCCGCCGTCGCGTTGCCGATCGCGGTCGGGATCGGTGGCGTCCGCATCCATCAGCACCTGCGGCCGTTCGCCGCGGTCGATCCGGCGCGAGAAGTCGGGCGGAATGTTCAGCACGAACAGCACGTCGCCGCGCGCCAGTGCCTGCTCGGCCGCGGCCTCGGTCGCAAACGGCCGGATGTCGAAATAGCCGGTGTTCTGCAGCGCGGCGACCAGCGTGCGCTCGTAGGTGGAATGCTCGGCCGTGATCAGTCCGGTCGGCAGATGGCGCGGGTTGGCGTTGATCGCATAGCCGAACAGAAAAAGCTGGATCAGCGGCAGCATCACCGTGAGCCCGACGGTGCCGCGGTCGCGCCGCATCTGCAGCGATTCCTTGACGCAGTATGGCGAACAGGCGCGCGAACGAGAAACCGCTCATGCCTCGATGTCCTGCTCGTTCAGCATGTGGATGAACACATCGTCGAGCCGCGGTTCGACCTCCTGCCAGTTCAGGCCATCGTCGCCGAGTGCTATCGATGGCGTGGCGCAATGCGGCGCGATCCATGCCGGCGACGCGCAGCGCGCGACCGAACACGGCGGCGTTCTCCACACCCGCGACATGCCGCAAGCGCCGCGCCGCCTGTTCGATGTCGGACCCGGTGGCCTCGAACGTCACCAGGTGCGCGGCCCGCACCACTTCGTCCGCCGTGCCCTGCACGACCAGCCGACCGCCGGCGAGATACACGACGCGCTGGCAGCGTTCCGCCTCGTCCATGTAGTGCGTGGACACCAGCACGGTCATGCCGTCCGCGGCCATCTCGTGGATCATGTCCCAGAATTCGCGCCGCGCCTTGGCATCCACGCCGGCGGTCGGTTCATCGAGCAGCAGCAGACGCGGCCGATGCAGCACGCACGCCGCCAGCGCCAGGCGCTGCTTCCAGCCGCCCGACAGTTCCTGCGCAAGCTGGTCGGCGCGATCGGCTCAGGCCGATGCGCTCCAGCACCTCGGCGATGGTCCGGCGGCGGTCGCGAATTTCGTACAGCCGCGCGACGAACTCGAGGTTCTCGGCAACCGTCAGGTCGCCGTAGAAGCTGAACCGCTGCGTCATGTAGCCGATCTGCAGCCGGATGCGCGCGGCGTCGCGCAGCAGGTCGAGACCGAGGCACGTGCCGCTGCCGCTGTCCGGCCGCATCAGGCCGCACAGCATGCGGATGGTGGTGGTCTTGCCGCTGCCGTTGCCGCCGAGAAAGCCGCAGATCTCGCCCTCGGGCACCTGCAGGGTCAGCCCGTCGATCACCCGGCGTGCGCCGAAGCTCTTGCGCAGGTCGTGCACGTCGATGGACAGCGCGGTCATCCGGCGGCCCCTGCCGCGAGACGTCGCACGTCCACCGGCTGGCCCGGCTTGAGCTGCACGGCCTGGTCCGCCGACGGATGCGCCTCGATCAGATAGACCAGCTTGTCGCGGTTCGACTCGCTGTAGATCACCGGCGGCGTGTATTCCGGCTGCGGTGCGATGAACGAAACGGTGGCCGTGAGCCCCGGCGCGCAACTGTCGCAACCGATCGCCATGCGGTCACCGACATGCAGCGTGGCGAGCTCGGTCTCCGGCACGAAGAAGCGCACCAGGATGTTCTGCGGCGGCAGCAGCGAAACCACCGGAACGCCGGCATTGATGGTCTCGCCGGGGCGCGCATAGGTGTCGGCCACCAGCGCGCCAACCGGCGCAAAGCACATGGCGCTGGGTCAGCTGCCACTCGGCCTGCGCGAGCGCGGCGCGCGCCTGCTCGACCATCGCGCTCTGCGCGGCGATCTCGTACTGCCGACCGGTCGGCGAGCGCATCTGCTCGAGTTTCGCATTGGCGGCTTCCGCCCGCGCGACCGCCGAGGACAGGTCGGCGCGCTGCTGATCCACGGTCTGCCGGCTGGCGGCGCCGGTGCGCATCAGGTCCTCGTTGCGGATCAGGTCCTTGGCGATGCGATCCCGGGTCGCGATCAGATCGGTGAGATCGGCCTGGGCCATGGCGATCTCGGTGTCGCGGCTCGCGGTCTGCAGGTTGGCAAGCCGCGCCTCTGCTTCCGCCAGCTTGCCGGCGGCGGCGTCGCGGGCCGCCTTGTCATCCGCATCGTCCTGGGTGAACAGCGGCGCGCCCGCCGCCACCTGGTCGCCGCGCGCAACGGCCAGGCTGACGATGCGTCCGGTGAGCGTCGGCGACACGCGGACATACTCGGCGTCGGCGTAGCCCTGCCAGGATGCGGTGCCCGGCGCGCGGTTCAGCCACCACCATCCGGCCGCGCCGGCGCCGGCGGCGAGCAGCACGACCGCGATCAGGGCGCGTTTCATCATGGCTTGTCCGGTGCGAGCCCGCGCAGCAGCGTCTCGATATGCGCCTCGGCGACGGCGCGCGGATCGAAGTGCAGGTCGGTGTGGCGGCCGAGCGAGTGCTTCCACAGCGCCAGCAGCAGGAACGGCCCGGCGAACAGCGGCAGCGTGGCGTGCACGTCGATCGGGCGGAACTCGCCGCGCTCGATGCCGCGGGTGAGGATGCCCTCGATCAAGTGGAACGCCCGGCGCAGCACCGCATCGGCGTAGAACTGGGCGATGGCGGGGAAGTTGCCGAACTCGGCCACGACAAGCTTGGGAATCGCGGTCAGGTCGCTGTCGAGCAGGCGCAGGAACCGCTGCGCCAGCATGCGCAGGAGGTCGGCCGACGGCCCGGTGTGGCTCGCGATGTCCGCCTCGGCCGCCTCGACGTTGGGCAGCACGGCCTGGCGCACCACGGCGCGGAACAGGTCCTCCTTGGTGGGGAAATACAGATAGATCGTGCCCTTGCTGATGCCGGCGGCGGCGGCGACGTCCTCCAGCTTGGTGGCGGCGTAGCCACGGTCGGCGAACGAGGCGAGGGCGGCGGCGACGATCTCGCCGGGTCGGGCCTCCTTGCGGCGGGAGCGGGTCATGGATGTTACTTACTGACTGTTCAGTCAGTTTTCAAGGCGCCGCGTGTCCGCTTGATTTGCTGTGCCGCCTGCCCGCATACCACCCGCCGTGCGAAACGAGCCGCCACCGCAACGCCTCGCGCTGGCCGCCATGCAAAGGAACCGGCGTTGACCACTCTGCACGAGCACGTCGAGCAACTCCTGCGCCGGCAGCTCGACGCACCCGGCGCGCTGCCGGAGAAGCTCAACCTCGCCCTGCGCGTGCTCGCCAAATACCGTGCGACCCTGATCCAGAACACCGTCGTCCAGCAATGCGGCGCGACGGTGCAGGGCGGTCCCTTCCGGGGCATGCACTTCGTCGCCCAATCGGCCGAGGGCTGCCATGTGCCCAAGCTGCTGGGCTGCTACGAGGCGGAACTGCATGCACATATCCTCGCCGCGGTCGGGCGCGGCTATGCGGCGGTGATCAACATCGGTGCGGCCGAGGGCTACTACGCCGTGGGGCTGGCCCGCCTGATGCCCGACGCAAGTGTGTATGCCTACGACACCAACGCCGCGGCGCATCCGGTGTGCCGCTCCCTGGCCGAGCGCAACGGCGTGGCCGACCGCGTCACCATCGGCAGCACGTTCAGCGGTGAGAATTTCGAAAACTTCGCCGGCCGGAGGACACTGGTGGTGTGCGACATCGAGGGCGGCGAGACCGCCCTGCTCGATCCCGCAGCGGTATCCCGCGCTGACGGCGATGGACCTCATCGTCGAACTGCACGACAGTCCGGAAAGCAAACCGAGCGTGCTCATCCCGGAGCGCTTCGCTGCCACGCATGCCGTGACCATGGTCCGGCACGGCGGACAGGCGGTGGAACTGCCGCCGCTGTTCGACACGCTGGGCCATCTCGACCAGCTGCTGGCGGTCTGGGAGTGGCGCGCCGGACCGACACCCTGGGCAGTGATGCTGGCGCGCGGCGCGGCATGAGCGGCGGTGCCGCCAACGCGGCCATCCATTTCCGGCCCGACGGCTATCTCACCACCGGTCCGAAGCTGATGGGACGGCAGGCCGCCGGCAACGGCTTCCTGCGCGGCTTCTTCCGCCATGCCGGCGTCGAGGCATTCTACTGCTGTGCGCGCAGCGAGGCGGATCTGCGCAGCTTCGCCACGCTGGCCACCGCCGAAGGTGTATCCGCGCCGGTGCGCTGGATCGCACCCGGCAACCCCACCGCGCTGGCCACTCCCGGCTGCCTCTATCTCCCGGCCCCCGGCCTCGGCCCGTTCGCATTCGAGCGGCTGCGCGCCGGCGAGCGGACCTGGTCGCTGTGCGGCGTCACCCATACCACCGCCTCGCATTCGAGCATGGATAACATCGCCGCCCTGCTCACCGCTCCGCTGCGGTCATGGGATGCGCTCGTGTGCACCTCGCGGGCGGTGCGCGATACCGTGCGGCACGTGGTCGAGGCGCAGGCGGAGTATCTGCGCTGGCGGCTCGGCGCCACGCGGTTCGAACTGCCGCAGCTTCCGCTGATCCCGCTCGGCGTCGATTGCAGCGAGTACCGATCCGACCCGGCGCGCCGTGCCGAGGCCAGGGCGCGGCTGGGCGTCGCAGCCGATGATCTTGTGGTGCTGTTCGTCGGCCGTCTGAGTTTTCACGCCAAGGCGCATCCGCTGCCGATGTACCTGGCGCTGGAGCGCGCCGCCGAGGGCAGGCGCGTGCATCTCGTGCAGGCCGGATGGTTCGCCGCCGAGGCCATCGCCACGGCGTTCCGCGACGCCGGGCGGCTGCTCGCGCCGTCGCTCAACCTGATCTTCCCGGACGGGCGCGACGCAGCGCAGCGGGCAACCGCCTGGGCGGCGGCCGACGTGTTCTGCTCGCTGGCCGACAACGTGCAGGAGACGTTCGGGCTGACGCCGATCGAGGCGATGGCGGCCGGCCTGCCGGTGGTGGCCGCCGACTGGAACGGCTACCGCGACACCGTGCGCGACGGCATCGACGGCTTCCTGGTGCCCACCCTGATGCCGCCGGCGCCGCTCGGTGCCGACCTGGCGGCCCGCCACGAACTGGGCATGGACACTTACGACGCGTACTGCGGCTACGCCAGCCAGCTTGTCGCGGTGGATGTCGCCGCGGCGGAGGTGGCATTCCGGCGGCTGTTCGCCGACGCCGCGCTGCGCCGGCAGATGGGTGATGCGGGCCGCCGGCGGGCGGAGGCGCTGTATGACTGGCGCGTCGTGATTGCCAGCTACCAGGCGTTGTGGGCCGAACTGGCCGAACGCCGGCGCAGCGACGCCAACCTGGCGGACCGTCCGACACCAGCGGCGAACCCGGCGCGCCCCGATCCGTTCGCCGCTTTCGCCTCCTATCCCACGGTCGCGCTCCGCAACGACCATGTGGTGCAACTGGCACCCGGGGCCGACGCCGCCACCCTGGTCGAGCGACGCGCGCTGGCGATGGTGGCTTTTGCCAACGCGCTCGCCCCGCCGGAGCAGGATATCCAGGCGCTGCTCGACCGGCTCGCACAGGGACCGCGACGCGTCGACGAACTGCTCGCCACGCTGCCGCCGGAGCGACGCGGCGGCATGGCACGCGGGCTGGTGTGGCTGGGCAAGCTCGACATCATCCGTCTGTCCGCGCCAGCGCCAGGATAAGCGCACGCCGGAGTGTGATTCTCCCCCTCCCCTTGCGGGAGGGGGTTGGGGGGAGGGGTCGTTCCCCGATCCCCCCTAGCCCGCAGGGCAATCGGAGGAGGGCTGAAGCGCTCAGGGCTCTGCCCTGAAACCCGCCCGGTGGCTTTGCCCCCGGGACCCCCACCAAAGGCGTAGCCTTTGGGATCCGATTACTAAAGTAAGGGTTCCAAGGGCTCCGCCCTTGGCGGAGTCCAGAGGCAGCGCCTCTGGTCGGGGTTCGGGGTGAAACCCCGAGCGATCTCCAGTCGCCAGATTGCCTTGCCCCAACCCCCTCGCGCACGTGACTCCTGGCTACATCCAGTATTGCCACAGCCGCGCGCCAAGCTCGTGCACGCGTTCATCGAACGGGCGCCGCTGCCAGGCCTGAAGGGTGATCGGCACCGAGTTGGCCATGTCGCGTTCCAGCAGCGCCTGGACCTGGGACGCTGTCTCGGTTCCCAGCACGATCGCATCGACCTCGTTGTTGAAGACCACGCTGCGGCGATCGAGATTGGATGAACCGATCGCCGTCCATACGCCGTCGACGACCGCGAGCTTCGAATGCAGCACCGCGTTGTGCATTTCATAGATGCGCGCACCGGCCTCGAGCAGGTCGCCATAGGCTGCGCGCCCGGCGTAGACCGCATCCTTCACATCCGTATGGCTGGGCACCACCAGCCGCAGGTCGACCCCGCGGCGCGCGGCCTTGGCAAGGTCCTCACGCTCCTGGTGCGGCGGCACGAAATACCCGCTCGACAGCGAGGCCTGGTGCACGGCCCCGCGGATCGCGGCTTCGAGCGAAAGGTAGAACAGTGGACGCTGCTCGCCGGGCACGCTGCCGATGATGCGAACCGTCTGGACGCCCTGCCGCGGGAGCGGCGGAAAATAGCGGGCCGGCCACACCGGATCGCCGTTCTGCTTGCTCCATGTGTCGAAGAACAGCCGCTGCAGCTCCGCAACGACGGGCCCGCGCATTTCCATCGCGGTGTCGCGCCAATACGCATGCGCGTCGTCGCCATCGACAGGGGCACCGGCGGCGGGCGGGTTTTCATACACCCGGGCAAGATTGACGCCGCCGACGAAACCGATGCGCCCGTCGACCACCATGATCTTGCGGTGATCCCGGTCGTTCGGCGAATGCCCGTCCAGCGCGCCCAGCGGGTTGATCGGATTGAACGTGACGACGTGCGCGCCCGCACTGCGCAACCTGTCGAACAACGCTGCCGGCGTGGCCTGGGAGCCGTAGGCGTCGTAGATGACATTGACCGCGACACCGACGGCGAGGCGGCCGATCAGCAGGTCGGACAGCTGCGTCCGGCCGACCTGCACGTCCTCGAAGATGAAGTATTCCAGGTTGATGTGGTCGCGTGCCTGCCGCATGGCATCGAACATCGCGGCGAACGCCTCATGACCATCGTGCAACAGGCGCACCTGGTTGCCTGCCGTGAGCGGACTTTCCGACAGCGCCTGCTGCAACGCGAACTGGCGCTGCAGCATGTCGTCGCCGGCTGCGTCCTGTGGTGTGCCGACGCCGCCTGCCGGTTGCACATAATGATCCGCATCGGGCACCGCGGCGCATCCCGCGAGCGATGCTCCGCCGGCGAGTTCGATGAACCTGCGCCGGCTGAACCGCCGGTCTGGCATCCGGTACGCCTCCCATCGTCCTGGCACGGCGCGCGTATCGGCACAGGAATGCGGCCGCACTTCGTCGCCCGCCGGACAAATTTGCGTCAGGCGACCGGCCGGCGGCCGCGTGTCCTATTTATGATCTGCCCAATGATCCGCCGCCAGGCCGTCGCATGCGGGGAATGACGGGGCGCCCTAATAGCGAGGATACGCCTGCGGCTGATAGCCGGGACCGCTCTGATAGGTCCCTGGCACGTACTGATAGGAGCCCGGCGGGTTCACCGGATTGCCGTAAGACCGGTCACCGTCACAGCAGCCACTGCGAATGCGCGCATCATCGGCTCCTGCAAATATATTTAAATTGAATTATCGGTTACGGTGCGGCAGCGCCGCGGCCGGAATCGACGCCCCGCCTGGCGGCAAATTTTGCATCCACATGCGGCGGGAACAGGCGGCTCGTGCCGGACCAGACCTCGAACGCGTACACGTGCCGCGACGACGCGTGCTCGTTGCTGGTGCGCAGAATATCGAAGGCGTGCAGGATCGCGTGCTCGAGGCTGTCGACCGTGAGGTCCGCCGGAAACAGAGTGTCGCCGCGCTCATCCAGCATATGACAGCGGAAGTTTGGCATAGTACGATCCTTGGCGCCGTTCAGGCGGGAGCACACGGATCTCTCTGCCACCGGCGCCCGGGGACAGCCCTTTGCCGGCGATGACACAGGATGTGGGCCGGCGTGATCCCAGTTCGCAAGCAGGAAAAGGTCCGCTTCGAAACTTTAAGCTGTGCGGCTTGTCCAAAGAGCGCGACAAGTACTAATTTATTCAGGATGAC
The DNA here is from genome assembly GCA_963739725.1 of uncultured Alphaproteobacteria bacterium. GTDB lineage: Bacteria > Pseudomonadota > Alphaproteobacteria > Acetobacterales > Acetobacteraceae > JAMXLO01. Next base: position 37,627 of record CAVUBS010000004.1, read on the forward strand.
CGCAAATGCGGGATGCGATCTGTGCGCCAACTGAGGCCTGACCGCGACAGGCCCTGACACAACGGGTAATTTGTCACGTGTTCGTGATGCAACCGCGGCGGAATAATTCCTATCGCAGGTTAATATGTGGTTTACTGCCGTCGCCTGCGTTTACCGGCCGATTCCAGTGTCAAACTGAATCATCGGTTGGCTGCCCGGTCTGACTGTCGGGTCGCATCCGCAAGGTCGTCTCGATTGGGGTTGGTCGTCCGCCTGAAATCGAAAACGGTGCGATGAGACTCCGGCCGAAATTTTATCTGCCATATTTTGATCCCAAGAAGGACGCCGCCGGATGGCCAAGGTCATGATTGCCGAAGACGATCTCATGATGGCCGACATGCTCGAAGAGGTTCTCGTCGATGGCGGCTACGAGGTGTGCGGCATCGCGCGCACCGTCGACACGGCGGTCGCGCTCGGTCAGCGTTGCCAGCCCGATCTTGCCGTCCTGGATTTGCGGCTGGCCGAGGGTGGTCTCGGCACGGAAGTCGCAACCCGGCTCAATCGCCGGGGCCAGCTTGGCGTCCTCTACGCAACGGGAAATGTCAGCCAGCTGGGCCTGACAAGGGCCAATGGCGAAGCGTTCCTGCGCAAGCCCTACCGACCTGCAGATGTTGTTCGCGCCTTGAAGATCGTCGAGCAGCTCATCAAAACCGGCGAGGCATCGCAACCGTTCCCCAAAGGCTTCGAGTTGCTGAGCGGATCATCCGGCACTGCTGCATTGCGGAACCGCCTCGGAGATTGAACTCGCCAGGCAGATCCAGCGGCTGCTGCGGCAGCAGACCGAGCTGGCGAATTTCGGCAGGTTCGCTCTCAGCGAACGCGATCTCGGCAAAGTACTCACGGAGGCGGCGCGCGTCTGCGCCGAGAGTCTCGAGGTCCCGTTCTGCAAGGTCTGCCGCTACCGCCCCGATCATAACGATCTCCTCGTCGAGGCCGGGGTCGGCTGGAAGCAGGGTGTTATCGGGCGCGTCGTCTCGCAGGCCGACGAAAGTTCGCCGCAAGGCCGTGCATTCATCACCGGCGAGCCGGTGATCTGTGCCGATCTGAACAGCGATGCGACCTACGTGCTGCCCTCGTTCTACGCCGAGCACGGCATCATCTCGACGGTGGACGTCATCATCAGAAAGGAGGGCAAGCCGTACGGCGTGCTGGAGATCGACAGCCCCGTGCAGCATGACTACGACAATCACGACATCGATTTTCTGACCGGGTTCGCCAATGTCCTGGCCGAGGCGGTGGACACATCGGCGCGCAACGCGACGCTGCAGACCGCGTTCGATCGGATGCAGGACATGGTCGCCGACCGGGATCGGCTGCTTGCGGCGAAGACCGCCATTCTCGAGGAAAAGAACCGGCTGCTGGACGAGAAATCAGTCCTCGCGCGGGAGCTGCAGCATCGTGTTCGCAATAACCTCCAACTGGTCTACGGGATGCTCGACAAGCAGGTCCAGAGCACCGCGGACGAGGCCTGCGCTGCCGGCATCAACGCGATTTCGCGCCGGGTCATGGCCCTGGCGCAGGTCTACGACCATCTCCTTGGCACCGGACTGAGCCGGACGATCGATTTCGGCAAGTACCTCGTCGTCGCTCTGTGCCAGCTTCGAGGCCATGCAGCACGGTGAACACCCCGACGTCGGACTGGTGTGTCATTGTGCGACGGTCGTGCTCGATCTGGATACCGTGACCGCCCTGGGTCTCGTCACCTCGGAATTGATCGCGAACAGCTATGCCCACGCATTTCCCCGCGCCACGGGGTCGATCAGCGTCGCGTTGTCGCTGAACCCATCGGGCGACGCGGCCACGATCGTCTTCGCCGACGACGGCGTGGGCTTCATCGAGGCAGGCAACAGCACGCGGCACGGCCTGCACCTGGTGCATCGGCTGATGGAGCAGGTCGGCGGCTCGGCGACGGTCCATTCAGCGCATGGCACCGAGTGGACCCTGACGTTTCCGGTCCCGCCGGTTCCGCCAGTGGGGGGCGCGAACGGCAACCATGGCGGGGCCGTCGCCGGGTCTCGCGCCCGATAGCCCGCTCGCCCAGGCTGCGAGAAATGCCGCCCGGCTCGCCGCGCGGGGCGTCTCATTGATCCAGATCAATGCGGAGTTCCTGTGGAATGGCAGTCTCGTGCATTCCACAGGGGAAGACCCGTCGTGTCCCGACCATCCGAACATGATCCGGCCGACGATGCATCCGAATCGGGCCGCTACGAACTGCTGAACATCTTCGGCACGCCGACCGGCGAGGCGCTGAGCGCCTGTGCGGGCGAACCGCTGCCGGCGGCGCCGCGCGGCTATAGCTGGCGGCTGGTATCCGTTGACGAACCCCTGGAAGTGGCGCGACGGCGTGTGCTGGCAGCCGAGCGGCGCATCGCACGGCAGGCGACCCTGGTTCTGCAGATGGAGCGGCGCGGCCAGGCCGCGATCGTCGAGATCGGCCGGACCCTGCTGCACGCGATGCAGGCGTCGCTCCAGGCTGCGCAGAACCATGTCGAACTGCTCAAGGCGTTTCCGCGCTGACCGCGCCGCGGTGCCCGGTGGAAGCTACGTCTGCGGCGGCGGGACGAAACAGATGATGCCCAGGTATGGCAGATAGCAGGCCACTGCCTCGCCGGTCGGATTGTTCTGGTGCAGCACGCGATCCGGCGGCACCGGCAGCCATGCATTGCCGATGCGCGCGTCCCAGCCGGTCGGTGTCATGCGGGCGACCACGCGGCGGCAATCCGACGCGTCGCAGCATGATGTGTTGGTATCGGGCCGCATGAGGTCGCGGAACCAGGTCGCCAGCGGGCCATTCGGATCGGCGCCCGGCGGCGGTGCGGCGGAGGCTGCCAGCGAAATGCCGAGGGCCAGCCCTGCCGCGAGCGCCACGAATGCCCTCGCGGTTCGCTGGCCGCGTGGGGCCGCGCGAGGGTTGCTTCCGGTGGGTCCGCAGCGGGTTCGCATCGATCGGACGCTGGTCTGTGGTGTGGTGGCGCCGTCAAGGTTATCGAAGAAATTGGAGGTCCGGGCCGGAATCGAACCGGCATACGCGGATTTGCAGTCCGCTGCATCACCACTCTGCCACCGGACCGAATTGGTGAAAGGTGACGGTATATCGGGTGCGCCCCCAATCCGGGTCAAGCCCGCATTGCAGCCTGCCGCCGGCCTCCGGACCGCGATGGCTTGGCGGAGCGGCCGGCTGGCCTCTATAAGCGGGATCGTTCCCAACACGACGAGCCCGCGGTTTCCAACACGACGAGCCCGCAGTTCCCAACACGACGAGCCCGCAATGGACAGTGCCGACCCGGCATTCACCGAAGCCCGCAACAACATGGTGGACAGCCAGGTCCGCCCCAACAAGGTCAACGACCCGCGGATCGTCGCCGCCATGCGCCGGTTGCCGCGCGAGCGCTTCCTGCCGCCCGGACTGGCATCGCTGGCCTACGCCGATGAGGACGTGCCGCTCGGCCGCGGCAGGGTCCTGCTGGAACCGATGGTCATGGCCCGCCTGGTGCAGCTCCTGGCGGTCCTCGCGGGCGAGCGGGTGCTCGTGGTCGCCGCCGGCCCCGGCTACGGCTCGGCGCTGCTGGCGTCGTGCGGCGCCAGGGTGACGGCATTGGAGGACGACGCGGCGCTGCTGGTGCTGGCCCGTTCGGCGCTTGCCGAAGTTCGCGCCCAGCGTGAGCCTGGTGTCCGGGCCCCTGGCGTCAGGCTGGCCGTCCGGTGCGCCATACGACGCGATCCTGATCGAGGGCGCGGTCGCGGCCATTCCCCCGGATATCGGCGCGCAGCTTCGCGCGGAGACCGGCCGGCTGGCGACCGTCTGCATGGTCAGCGCCACCGGAGGCCAGGCGGTTCTGGCCGAGGCCGCGGGGACCGGCCTGCGGATGCAGCCGATGTTCGACTGCACCGCGCCGCCGATCCCCAGCCTGGTTGCATCGCCGGGCTTCGTGTTCTGATTGGCGTTTGGACGGACTGCTGTGGCACATCGGCGGCTGATCGAACGGGGGCGCGCATGAATTCGCGGCACGGTTTGCTCATTGGTCTCGGCGTTGCCCTGGCGGCGGCTCCTGCCATCGCGCAGGCGCCGCCGTCGAGTGCGCCCACGGCCACGCCCACGCCATTGTCGGAGTCGCCGGCCAAGGCGCCGCCGGCCAAGGCACGCGCCGGCCAAGCGCGCCGCGACCGCGCAGGCGCAGGCAGCGCCCGCGCCAGCCGAAGCAGGCCAGGAACGCGCCGGCCCCGATCACCTCGGATCCCGGCGTGCCGCACACGCTGTCCGAGGCGCTGGCGGCGACCTACTCCAGCCAGCCCCAGCTGCTCGCCGAACGGGCCAAGCTGCGCGCGACCGACGAGAACGTGCCGCAGGCGCTGGCCGGCTGGCGGCCGACCGTCGTGATGGCCGGCACCACCGGCTACGGCGACGGCTTCAGCCGCGTCTTCACCAAGACCGGCGGCGGCGGCTTCCTCAACGCGCAGACCGATCGGCTCATCGGCATCGCACAGGCGCAGCTCACCCAGCCGCTCTACACCGGCGGCAAGACATCGGCCAACGTCAACCGCGCCAAGAACCAGGTGATGGCCGAGCGTGCCACCCTGCTCAACGCAGGAACAGACCAGCTTCGGCAACGTGGTCAACGCCTATGTCGGCGTCATCCAGGCGCAGCAGCTCCTGGCGCTCAACATCAACAACGAGCAGGTGCTGGCCAAGCAGCTGCAGGCGACCAACGACCGGTTCCGGGTCGGCGAGATCACCCGCACCGACGTGGCACAGGCCGAGGCGGCGCTGGCCGGCGCCACCGCGCAGCGCCAGACCTCGGAAGGCAACCTGCTGACCGCGCGCGGCACCTACCAGCAGCAGGTCGGCTATTATCCGCCCGGCGACCTTGTCGAGCCGCAGCCGCTCGCGCTGCCGGTGAAGAACGAGCAGGACGCGACGTCGCTGGCGGCACACAACAACCCGGCGGTGATCACCGCCCTGTTCAACGATTCCGCGGCGAAGGACGCGGTGGACGTCGCGTTCTCCCAGCTGTTGCCGCAGGTCAGCTTTCAGGGGCAGATCTTCCAGCAGCAGAATTCCGGCAACCCGATCGACCTCGGTCAACGGCTACCAGGCCGTGATCCAGCTTTCGGTGCCGGTCTATCAGGGCGGCTCGGAGTATTCGGCGGTCCGCGCGGCGAAGCAGACGGTGCAGCAGACCAGCCAGCTGGTAGACGATGCGCGCCGCACCGCGGTGCAGAACGCGGTGCAGGCCTGGGAGACGCTGGTCGCGGCGCGGGCGGCCGCCGAAAGCACACGCCAGCAGATCCGCGCCAACGAGATCGCGCTGGAGGGCGTGGAGCGCGAGGCGATCGTCGGCAGCCGCACCACGCTGGACGTGCTGAACGCGCAGCAGGCGCTGCTGACCTCGCAGGTCACGCTGGTGCAGAACCTGGCGCAGCTCATCACCGCGTCCTACCAGGTCGCATCGGCGATCGGCCGCCTGACCGCGCGCGATCTGCATCTGCCGGTTCCGCTGTACGACGACACGGCGTATTACAATGCGGTCAAGGACAAATGGGTGGGCCTTGGCGACTATGCCAAGGACCAGCCTGGCCGCTGAGCATGCGAGGCGACCACAGGGCAAGGCGGCTCGGAGCATGAGCACATCACAGACACCTCCGCCCGGACCAGGTGCGGGCGCGGGTGCGGAACCCGGGGCCGGCGCCGCGGCACCGGGCGATCCCTCGATGGAGGACATCCTCGCCTCGATCCGCCGCATCCTGAGCGAGGACGAGGTGCCGGCGTCCGGCGCCACGCCAGCGTCCCAGACGGTGCCTCGGCGACGGGCGCGCCATCCGGGGACCACGCCGCCGGTGATCATGCCGCGGGTGATGGCGTGCTGGTGCTGGATCCTGCCATGATGGTGTCGAAGCCGCCGGAGAGCGCTGCCGTCGCGCCGGAACCGGTGCCGGAGCCGGTCCCGACTCCGCTGCACGCCGGCGCCTGCCTGCGGCCGAGACCACACCGCAGGCGCTGATCGCGCCGGAGGCAGCGGCGGCGGCGGCTGTCCTCGGTCGACGGCCTGGTCCGCACGCTTGCGGCGGAGCGGTCCATGCAGGTGCACAGCGGCGGTCCGACCATCGAGGACATCGTGCGCGAGGAACTGCGGCCGCTGCTGAAGGCGTGGCTCGACGCGAACCTGCCGCCGATGGTCGAGCGCCTGGTTCGCGTCGAGATCGAGCGCGTGGTAGGGCGCGTGGCTCCCTGACCGTATTGCCATAGCCGGCCTCCTGCGGCATCCGCCTGAGGCCGCAAACCGAGGCCGTGAGATGCTGGACAAGACCTACAATCCGTCGGAGATCGAGCCCCGCCTGTATGACGGCTGGGAGCGGGCAGGGGCGTTCGCCGCCGATCCGGACTCCAACGCGACGCCCTACACGATCATGATCCCGCCGCCGAACGTCACCGGCAGCCTGCACATGGGCCACGCGCTGACCTTCACGGTGCAGGACACGCTGATCCGCTGGCGCCGCATGCAGGGGCGCGACGTGCTGTGGCAGCCCGGCACCGACCATGCCGGCATCGCCACGCAGATGGTGGTGGAACGGCTGCTGGCGGAGCAGGGCGATCGATCGCCGCACGCTGGGCCGCGAGGGGTTCGTCGAGCGGGTCTGGCAGTGGAAGGCGGAGTCCGGCGGCACGATCACGCGCCAGCTGCGCCGGCTCGGGGCGTCGCTCGACTGGCCGCGCGAGCGCTTCACCATGGACGACGGGCTGTCGGCGGCGGTGCGCAAGGTGTTCGTCACGCTGTACCGCGAGGGGCTGATCTATCGCGACCGGCGCCTGGTGAACTGGGACCCGAAGCTGCAGACGGCGATTTCCGACCTCGAGGTCGAGAACCTCGAGGTGAAGGGGCACCTCTGGCACATCCGCTATCCGATCGAGGGCGAGGCCGGCCGGTTCATCACGGTGGCGACGACCCGGCCGGAGACGATGCTGGGCGATACGGCCGTCGCGGTGCACCCCGAGGACGCGCGTTTTGCCGATCTTGTCGGCCGGTTCGCAATTCTGCCGCTGGTCGGACGGCGCCTGCCGATCGTCGCCGACGACTACTCGGATCCGGAGAAGGGCACCGGCGCGGTGAAGATCACCCCGGCGCACGACTTCAACGACTTCGGCGTGGGGCAGCGGCACGGACTGCCGATGCCGTCGATCCTCGACCGCCGGCGCGCACGTCACACTGGCCGAGATCGCCGATGCTGCTGGCGCCGGTGGATGGCGTGGCGGATCCCGGCTTCGTCCGCTCGCTGGAGGGGATGGATCGGGCCGTGGCGCGCAAGGCGATCGTGGCGGAACTGGACCGGCTCGGGCTGCTGGAGAAGGCGGAAAACTACACGCATCAGGTGCCGCACGGCGATCGCGGCGGCGTGCCGATCGAGCCGCTGCTGACGACGCAGTGGTACTGCAACGCCGAGGTGCTGGCGAAGCCGGCGATCGAGGCGGTGGAGAGCGGCAGGACCGTGTTCGTGCCGAAGCAGTGGGAGAACACGTTCTTCGCCTGGATGCGCGACATCCAGCCGTGGTGCATCTCGCGGCAGCTCTGGTGGGGGCATCGCATACCCGCATGGTACGGGCCGGACGGCGCGATCTTCGTCGCCGATACGATGAAGCCGAGGCGCAGGCCGCGGCAGATGCGCATTACGGGCACGCGGACGAAAAACTGACGCAGGACGAGGACGTGCTGGATACGTGGTTCAGTTCGGGGCTGTGGCCGTTCTCGACCTTGGGCTGGCCGGAGAAGACGCAAGGAACTGGCGCGGTATTATCCGGGCGACGTGCTGGTCACCGGCTTCGACATCATCTTCTTCTGGGTCGCGCGGATGATGATGCAGGGCATCCACTTCATGGGCGAGGTGCCGTTCCGCACGGTCTACATCCACGGCCTGGTGCGCGACGAGCGCGGCCAGAAGATGTCGAAGTCGAAGGGCAACATCATCGATCCGCTGGAGCTGATCGACCGCTACGGCGCCGATGCGCTGCGGTTTACCATCTGTGCGCTGACCGGTCCGGGCCGCGACGTGAAGCTTGGCGCCGCGCGCGTCGAGAGTTATCGCCGGTTCGTCACCAAGCTGTGGAATGCCGCGCGGTTCTGCGAGATGAATGCGATCCGTCCGGATGCGTCGTTCGATCCGGCGCGTGCGAGCCTGCCGCTGACGCGCTGGATTCTGGATGCGCTGAACCGCGCGATCGAGGAGGCCGGCGCGGCGCTCGAGGAATACCGCTTCGACGAATACGCGGCCGCCTGCTACCGCTTCACCTGGGACACGTTCTGCGACTGGTTCGTCGAATTTGCCAAGCCGGTGCTGGCCGAAACGCGATTCGCCGGCGGCGCATGAAGTGCGGCAGACCGCGGCGCATGTCCTGGGGACGATCCTGCGCCTGCTGCACCCTGCCATGCCGTTCGTCACCGAGGAATTGTGGGACCGCTTCGGCTACGGCGAGGCCCTACAGCCTGGTCCGCGAGGCGTGGCCGGAGCCGGTCGCCGTGCCGGACGCGCCCGCGGCGCGCGACGAACTCGACTGGGTGGTGCGGCTGATCTCCGCGGTGCGTTCGGTGCGCACCGAGATGAACGTGCCGCCCGGCACGCTGACGCCGATCCTGCTGCGCGATGCGGCGCCGGAATCGCTGGCACGCGGCCAGCGCTGGATGGAGGCGATCCGCCGGCTGGCGCGCGCCTCGGAGCTGAAGCCGCTGGCGGGCGAGATGCCGAAGGGCTCGGCGCAGCTGGTGCTCGACGAGGCGACGGTGGTGCTGCCGCTCGCCGATGTCATCGACATCGGTGCGGAGCGCGCGCGGCTCGCGAAGGAGCGCGACAGGATGCTCGGCGAGGCACGCAAGATCGCGCAGAAGCTGGACAACGCCGATTTCGTGAAGCGTGCACCGGAAGATGTGGTCGAGGAGAACCGCGATCGCCTGGCCGCCGCGCAGGCCGATATCGGCCGCCTCGATGCGGCGTTGCAGCGGATCGGCTAGACTGGTGCCAATTCGAAAAATCTCCCCCTCCCCTTGCGGGAGGGGGTAGGGGGAGGGGTGACACCGGGAAAACCCGAACCTCGTCGCGCTCCCCTCCCCCCAACCCCCTCCCGCAAGGGGAGGGGGAGCGTTCACAACCGTGACCCTCGGCGTGATCGTCGGCATCGCGGCCGTCGGCATTGCCATCGGCATCGCCGTCGGCGCGGTCGGCATCGGCGGCGTGCTGCTGGTGCCGTTCCTCACGCTGACCCTGGGCATCGACGTGAAGCGCGCGATCGCGGCCGCGCTGCTGAGCTACGTGCCCGGCTGCATCGTCGCTGTCGTGCTCTACGCCCGGCATGGTTCGATCCGATGGCGCGAGGCGGGATGGCTGTGCCTTGCCGCCCTGCCGACCGCCTGGCTCGGTGCCCGCACGACGCAGTACGTGTCGCCGGCGCTGCTGGAGGCGGCGATCGGCGTGCTGCTGCTGGCGGGCGGCATCTATGCCCTGTTCCCGCCGCGCGGAGGCGCGACCGGACAGCGCAGGCTGGCATCGGCGACGCTGCTCGGGCTCGGCGGCGGGACCGGCTTCGTCTCGGCGCTGACCGGCGCGGGCGGCGCGTTCGTGCTGCTGCCCATGCTGCTGCTGCTCGACATCCCCGTGCTGGCCGCCATCGGCCTGGGGCAGGTGATCGCGCTGCCGATCGCGGGGCTGGCGAGCGTCGCCAACATCGCGGCCGGCATCATGGATCTCGGCCTGGCTGCCGGCCTGGCTGTCACGCTGACGCTCGGGATTGCGATCGGCACCCCGATCGCGCATGCATTGCCGCAGCCTCTTCTGCGTCGTCTTCTGGGTTCGGCCGTGGTGCTCGCCGGTCTCGCCATGCTTCTGCGCACGGCGGCACGGCTGGCGGGCGCGGCCTGACCATCACCGCCACGGGAACCGATCACCATGAGCAGCACAGACATCCGCGGCGCCGACATCGTGATGCGCACGCTGGAACGCGCCGGGCACAGCACGATCTTCACGCTGTCCGGCAACCACATCATGTCGCTGTTCGACGCGGCGATCGACACGCGGCACACGCTTGTCCACACACGCCACGAGGCGGCCGCGGTGCACATGGCCGACGCCTGGGGCCGGCTGACGGGCGAGCCGGGGATCGCCATGGTGACCGGCGGCCCGGGCCACGCCAACGCCGCCGCCGCGCTGATGACCGCGCTCGGCCAGGAATCGCCGCTGGTGCTGCTGTCGGGCCACACCGAGACCACGCAGCTTGGCCGCGGCGGCTTTCAGGAACTGCGCCAGGCCGAGATGGCCGCGCCCGATGGCGAAGGCGTCGTGGACCGCGACGGCGACCGCAACGCTCGGCGCCGATGTGGCCAAGGCGATCAGGATCGCGCGGTCCGGGCGGCCCGGGCCGGTGCATCTCAGCCTGCCGTCCGATCTGCTCGATGCGACGGTGCCGGCCGATGCGGTCGCGTGGCCGCGAGCCAGGCGCGTTCACCGCCGCGCCGGTCGACCTCGGCGATGCCGGCAGCCGATGCCATCCTGGGCATCATCGCCACGGCGCAGCGGCCGTTCCTGCTCGCCGGCCCGGCGCTGGCCAACCGGACCGGCCGCGATCTGCTCGCGCGCATCGAGGCCGCGACGCAGATCCCGACCGCCATCATGGAAAGCCCGCGCGGCTTCAACGATGCGACGCTCGGTGCGTTCGCCGAGGCGATCCGCCGCGCCGACCTGATCATCCTGCTCGGCAAGGCGCTCGATTTCACGCTGAAGTTCGGCGAGCCGCCGGCGATCGATGCCGCCTGCCGCTGGATCGTCATCGACCCCGAGGCCGCCCTGCTCGATCGGGCGATCCGCGAGCGGGGCGAGCACGTCGCATTCGGCTGCGTCGCCGACACGCGCCCCGCCGGCGAGGCGCTGATCCGCCGCGCCGCGGGCAAGCGCGTCGCGAGCGAGGCATGGCTGGCGGAGGTGCGCGCGCGCCTCACCGACCGGCCGGCGGAATGGGCGACGCTCGCCTCGCGAACGCCGGGCAAGCTGCATCCGATCGAAGTGTTCCGCGCGCTGCGGCCCCACGTGGAGCGTCACCCCGACACGGTGCTGATCTGCGACGGCGGCGAATTCGCGCAATGGGGCCAGAGCGTGCTGCCGGTGGTGCCGCGGCGCCTGATCAACGGCGTCGGCGGCTCGATCGGGTCCTCGCTGCCGATGGCCGGCGCGGCGTGCGTGATCGAACGCGACGCGCCGGTGTTCGTCGTGCTGGGCGACGGAACCTTCGGCTTTCACATGGCGGAATTCGAGACCGCGGTGCGCTGCGACCTGCCCTACATCGCGGTGGTCGGCACCGACGCGCGCTGGAATGCCGAGTACAACCTCCAGGTCCGCGACTATGGTCCGAACCGCACCTTCGGCTGCGAGCTTCTGCCGACGCGCTACGACCTGGTGGTCGCGGCGCTGGGCGGCCACGGCGAACTGGTGCAGAGCGCCGACGAACTGCCCGGCGCGATCGAACGCTCGCTGGCGAGCGGCAAGCCCGCCTGCATCAACGTGATGATCGAAAGCATCCCGGCGCCGGTGGTCAGGTCCCGGCCCTGAGACGGCCGCCACCCGGCGCGTGACAGCCGGGCGGGAGGGTGTGAAATTCTCCGTCTCGCGATGGGAGGCTCAGGCGATCCATGAAAGACAACAGCATATATCGGGCGGTGCGCGAGGGGCGGGCCGCGCTGGGGACCGGGCTCAAGGAGTTCGCCTCGCGCGGCGTCCCGTGGATCATCGAGGCGTCGGGCTTCGACTACTGCATGATCGACCACGAACATGGCGCCTTCGACCTCGAGACGATCGCGGATCTCGCCGGGTGGTTTCAGGCCACCAACGTCTCGGCGATCGTGCGCATCCACAAATCCTTCACGTATCTGATCCCCGCGATCCTCGATCAGGGGATCATGGGCGTGCAGGTCTCCGAGGTCGACAACGCCGAGGAGGCACGCGCGATCGTGCGGGAGGCGAAATTTCCGCCGATCGGCCATCGCGGCATCTCGGGGCAGGGGATGCACACCGGATACCGGAGTTTCGGCGCGCGTCACGCGACCGAGTATGCGCCATGGGCCAATGCCAACATCATCGTCTGCGTGTCGATCGAGTCGCTCGAGGGTTTGGAAAATGTCGAGGCGATCGCGGCGGTCGACGGCATCGACATGATCGCCTATGGCCACTCGGACCTGAGTGCGCGCCTGGGCGTGCATCTCCAGCTTGAGCACCCGACGTTCAAGGCAGCGGTGCGCCGGATCGCGGAGGCCTGCAACGCGCACGGCAAACTTGCCCGAGGGTCGGCGGAAACCGAGGCGCAGATCGAGGAGTACTGGCGGCTTGGGTGCAAGGTGCTGAACCTGCCCGGCAACGACGTCAGCACGTGGCTTGATGGCCTGAAGGCGCGGGCCGGGCGGGCACATGCGCGGCTGAAATCCATCGGCGTTCCGACGCCTTAAGGAGCGCGCCGGTCGGAGGGCGCCTGACGACCGGGCGAGCGATCCCGAAAACGGTCATTCGCCCATCACCAGGCCTCTGGCGGCCGGTCGCGATAAATGGAGAGGCTGAGATGGGTGCAGGCACCGTTGCCCGCAGCGCGATACACGGTTCAGTCCCGTCCACCATGCGAGCTTGGCGGGTACACGAGTTTGGTCCACCAGAGGCGATGATCTTCGAGACTGTTCCGACACCGGTTCCTGGTCCGAGTGAAGTTCTCGTCAGAGTTCACGCTGCCGGTGTTGGTCCCTGGGATGGGTGGATCAGGGAAGGCAGGAGTGCACTGCCGCAACCTCTTCCTCTTACCTTGGGTTCCGATCTGGCCGGCGATATCGTGGGTATCGGTCCGGGTGTCTCCGGCCTGGCCATTGGAGATAAAGTTTTCGGAGTGACCAACGCCCAATTCCTGGGGGCTTACGCCGAATACGCGGTGGCGTCCTTTGGTATGCTCGCGAAAATGCCAGACTCGCTTACTTATATCGAAGCAGCTTCTGTTCCAGTTGTGGCCGTCACAGCCTGGCAAGCCTTGTTTCAGGAAGCCGCGCTCGAAGCCGGCCAGACGGTGGTTATTCATGGCGCCGCGGGGAACGTCGGGGCCTACGCGGTTCAGCTCGCTCGTCAGGCCAATGTCCGCTCCTTCGCGACTGCAGGGAGCGAGGACATCTTGTATGTTCAGTCCCTCGGTGCGGACCGGGTGGTGGACTATCGGACAGAGCGCTTTGAGGACGCGATTGCAGAGGCCGATGCAGTGCTCGATCTGGTCGGCGGCGAAATACAAACACGCTCATTTCAAGTGCTCCGCCGCGGCGGCAAACTGATCTCGGCCGTGTCGCAGCCTGATCAGGCCTTGGCAAAAAGCTATGGCGTCGCCGCGGCGTTCTTCCTGGTTGAGGTGACGACGGAGCGACTGAGCAGAATTGCTGCCCTGATTGATCGTGGTGAACTGAGAACACACCTAGGTCCGGTCCTCCCGCTTGCCGATGCACGTGATGCCCACATGATGCTGGAGGGTCGGCAACCAAAACCAAAAGGCAAGATCGTGCTGCGGGTGCAGCCGGAAGCGGCCGTCGGTGCCGATCGTCCGCGCGAGGTCAATCTGGCTGAACGGCTACGGAATCATGCATGAAATCCGCCCTCTCGAATCGGAGCGGTCAAGCAGGGTGCTGCCACAAGGGGCATAGAACCCCTTTGCGTTATTTGCGGCCCTTTGCGTTATTCGCGTCAAATCCTTGCTTCGATCCAACAAGAAAGAAAGTTCATAACGCAAATAACGCAAAGGGCCGCAAACAACGCAAACAGTCAGACACTGTCGGCGACCACGGCACGAATATCACAGATCGAAGACGACCCGACGCACCTCCAGGCGCGGTCGGCCGAAGTTCATGAGCAGGCACAAGTGCATGCCTGTCGCGCGCAAATAGTTCAGGCATTGCGCGCGATGCGCGCCGCTCAGCTCTGCCACGGTCTTCAGCTCGACCAGTATCGATGCTTCGACCAACAGGTCGACGAAGTACTCGCCGACCATGACCCCATCATACATCACGGTGATCCCGCGCTGCTGTTCGACGTCTAGCCCGGCCTTCCGCAGTTCATGCGCCAGTGCGTTCTCATAGACCTTTTCCAGGAATCCGTTGCCGAGGGTGCCGGCCACTCTCAAGCCGCAACCGATGATCCGCTTCGACAGTGGATTCAGCACGGCACCATGTGCGTCCATTTCAGTTCCTTCGCGCCATGCGACCTTTCTTCACCTTGCACACTGCGGATGAGAGCTTGCCAAAGCATTGACGATTGATCGGTGCGGAGGCTCGGATGAGCGGCAGGCGCGCGCACTGATCCGAGCCGGTCTGCGGTGCCGTGGTGGAGGCACGACGCGAAATGGCGCATCCTCCCGCCGACTCAACGGCGAAGCGGGGGAAACAAGATGCGACTCCAGAACAAGGTAGCGCTGCTGACCGGCGCGGCGGCTGCGATCAAGGGCGAGTTGATGGGCTTCGGCGGCGCGGCGGCGCATCTGTTCGTGCGCGAGGGCGCCAAGGTGGTGCTGACCGACATCCGCGACGACCTGGGCGAGCGCGCCGCGGCCTCCCTCCGCGCCGAGGGCCACGACGCCCGCTACCTCCACCTCGACGTGACATCGGAACAGAACTGGGCGCAGGTGGTGGACGCGGTGATGGCGACGCACGGACGCCTGGACATCCTGTTCAACAATGCCGGTGTCTCCTTCCCCGCCAAGGTCGAGGACACCACCGTGGACATCTGGGACCGCGAACTCAACGTCCACGCCAAGGGGGTTTTCCTGGGCACCCGCACGGCGATCCCGGCCATGCGCAAAGGCGGTGGCGGGTCGATCATCAATACGTCCTCGGTGATGGGCATTGTCGGCAGTCCCACCTCGCCGGCCTATTCGGCCGCCAAGGGCGCCATCACGATCTTCACCAAGTCGGCGGCGCTGCAATATGCGGCGGAAAATATCCGCATCAATTCGGTGCACCCGGGCTATGCGGATACGCCGCTGACCCTGCAGCGCTTCAGCGATCCGGCCGTGCGCCAGGTGCTGCTCGATCGCACGCCGATGGGCCGGCTCGGCACCGCCGAGGATATCGCCAATGGCGTGCTGTTCCTGGCGTCCGACGAATCATCCTGGGTCACCGGCTCGGAACTGGTGATCGATGGCGGCATGACGGCGCAGTAAGCGCATAGCGGTTCACGCCATCGGCACCTTGCCAGCCTGCCACGCGCCTCCGTCCGAACCGCCAATTAGGAACAAATTCCTTGCCACGCAGCGCCGACCTGTGTTCCTCTCTCGCCCATGTCAGCCACCGAGGCCCCCGCAGATCCCAAACCCACCCCAGCCGGCCGCCTCCTCGGCCTCGTCCGCGCGCTCATCGACTACGGCAGGCAGCTCGCCACCACGCTCCGGATCAATCCTCCCCCGTTCAGCGCCGGTGACATCGCCCTGATCCTCGCGCGCATCACCCGCGGCCTGCTGCGCGCCGAGGCGCTCGAAGCCAGGGTGATCCGCGACACCGCCCGACTGGACGCCGAGCCCGCGCCGCCACGTGCGCCCTCCCACCGCCGATCGCCGCCCGCGCGAGCCACCGACGCCGCCAGCGAGGCCCTTGTCCCCGGGCTTGACCCGGGCATCTGCCTGCCCACGGCCGAGCAGATCGCCGCCGAGGTCCGCCGTCGCCCGATCGGCGCCGTCATCGCCGACATCTGCCGCGACCTCGGCATCATGCCGAGCCATCCGCTGTGGCCGGAGCTGCAGCACCTCATCATTCGCTATGGCGGCAACCTGGCCAATCTGGTGAAGGACATCCTCGAGCGGGCGTTTCCGCGTCCCGCCGCATCCGGGCCACCCGCCTGGCCCGCGGTGTCCCTGCAATCCCCGGCCCCCTCCGGCACCGGCCCGCCGCGCTGATCCGCGGCGCAAACCCCCTCCCCAACCCTCCCCCGCAAGCGGGAGAGGGAGCACTTTCTGCGTGTCCCCCGACTGCGGCGAGGGGGCTCTTTCTACTCCCTCTCCCGCTTGCGGGGGAGGGTTGGGGAGGGGGCCGAGCCGGTGCGCTATTCCGCCGCTGCCGCCACGCTCTCGCCCAGCCGCACGCCGCGCACCGCGTATTCCGCGGCGACCTTGATCGCCTCGATCATGCTGACCGCGCTCGCCTTGCCCGTGCCGGCGATGTCGAACGCCGTGCCGTGATCGACGCTGGTGCGCAGGATCGGCAGGCCCAGCGTCACGCTCACGGTCTTCTCGAAATCCATCATCTTCGCCGCGATGTGCCCCTGGTCGTGATACAGCGACAGCACCGCGTCGTAGCGGCCGATGCGCGCCATGTGGAACACGCTGTCCGCCGGCACCGGCCCGCTGACCCGCATCCCGCGCGCCCGTGCCGCCTCGATCGCCGGCGTGATCGCGTCCATCTCCTCGCGGCCGAACAGCCCGTCCTCGCCGCCATGCGGATTGAGCGCGGCCACCGCCAGATGCGGCGCGTCGATGCCCAGCTGGTGCAGCGCCTTCACGCTGTTCTCGATGCCCTTCAGCGTGCGCTCGCGGGTGATCTGCCGGCACGCCTCGATCAGCGACAGGTGCCGGGTCAGGAAGAAGATCTTCAACCCGCTGATGGTGAACATCGTCATCTCTTCGCGCGCGCCGGTCTGGTCGGCGAACATCTCGGTATGGCCGATGAACGGGATCTTTGCCGCCTTCAGCGACTCCTTGTTGATCGGCGTCGTGGCCACGCCGTCGACGCGCCCGGCCATCGCCAGTTCGATCGAGGCGCGGATCGCCGCATAGGCCGCCTCGCCGCCCAGCGCCTGCACCTTGCCCATCGGCAGCGCATCGGGATCGACGGTCTGCTGGTGCACCACGTCGATCACGCCGGGGCGGTCGGCGATGTCCTCCGGCCCGGCGATGCGGTTCAGCGACGCGGTCAGGCCGCACACCGTCAGCGCGCGCTCGAACACCCGCGCGTCGCCGATCAGGAAGCTGCGGGACATTTCCCGCACCTCCGGCGACAGCAGCGCGCGCACCGCGATCTCGGGGCCGATGCCGGCGGGATCGCCCATGGTCACGGCCAGAACCGGTCTTGCCTCGGTCATGTCGGCGCACTCCTGCTGTGGCTTCCGCAATGCGACGCTTCATAGCACACTCCGGGACGCAGCAACGTCCAGGGGAAAAATGCCATGCTCCGCATCTATGGTTCGGCCCGTTCGCGCGCGACACGGACGCTCTGGATGGCCGAGGAACTCGGCCTGAAATACGAGCATTTCGACTATGCGCCGCGCTCGCCGGCCACCCGGACGCCGGAGTATCTGGCGCTCAACCCGAACGGGCGCGTGCCGACGATCGACGACGACGGGTTCGTGCTGTCGGAATCGATGGCGATCAACCTGTATCTCGCGAAGAAGCACGGCAAGCTCTGTCCGTCCGATGCGCAGAACGAGGCCCGCACCTGGCAGTGGAGCTTCTGGGAGACCGATCGGCTCGACCGGCAACTGACGACCTACGCCAACAACGCCTTCGTCCTGCCGGAGGCACAGCGCGATCCCGCCGCCGCGAAGGGCGCGTGGGACGAGATCGTGCCGGCGCTGGATGTGCTGGAGATCGCACTGGGCAAGGCGCAGTGGCTCGCCGGCAACGCGTTCAGCGTCGCGGACCTGAACGTCGCCGCGGCGATGGTGCGTGCGCTGGGGTTCGATCTCGGCAAGTGGCCGCGGGTGAACGAGTGGCTGCATCGCTGCTGGGACCGCCCCGCCGGCAAGCGCATCCTGGCGATGCGGGAGTAATGCCGGACAAGGTCGCGGACTGGCTGCGCGCCTGGGACTCGCAGGGGTTCCACCGCACCGGCACCGACGGCGACGAGGCCGGCGCCGCGTGGCTGGCGCGCGAGGCCGCATCGCTCGGCGCCGATGTCACCAGCGAGGCGTTCGCGCTCGATCGCATCGACCCGGTCGACGTCGGGCTCGAACTGGAGAGCGGCCGCATCGACGCCGTGCCGGTGTTCGACGCGCCGCCGACCGGACCCGACGGCATCGCCGGCACGCTCGGCCCCGCCGGCAGCGCTGCGGCGATCGGCGTGGCCGAACTGTCGCCACGAGCCGTGTACAGCGGCGAATATCAGGCGCTGCGCCGCAACACCGGGCACCGCGCCCTGGTCATCGTGTGTCAGGGCGCGCATCCGGGCATGGGCCTGCTGAACGCCGAGCAGTTTTCTGCGCCGTATGGCGCACCGGCGATCCACGTCGCGAGCGAGGCGCGGGAGACGGTGCTCGCTGCTGCCGCGCGCGGCGCGCTCCGCACGGGTGATCAGCAACTATCGGCATACGCCGGCATCTGCCCGCAACGTCGTCGTCGCAATTCCCGGGCGCGATCGCGCGCGCTCGCCGGTGGTCGTGATGACGCCGCGCAGTTCCTGGTGGCAATCCACCGCCGAACGCGGCGGCGGCCTGGTGTGCTGGCTGGAATCGCTGCGGGCGCTGCGCGCCGATCCGCCGGCCATGGACGTCGTGCTGACCGCCAACAGCGGCCACGAACTGGGCCATCTCGGTCTCGACGCGTTCATCGCCCGCCGTCCGGGCTGGGAACGCGACGCGCTCTGGCTGCATTGGGGCGCCAATCTCGGCGCGACCGGCGGCACGCTGTCGGTGATGTCGGCGAGCGATGACCTGCGCGCATCGGCAGCGCGCGACCTGGACAAGGCGGCCGACGCCGTCGGCCGACGCTTGCGCCGCCGACCGAGGTGCCGAGCGGCGAGACGCGCGACATCCATCGCGCCGGCGGCCGCTATGTCACGCTGGTCGGCAGCAATCCGTGGTTCCACCTGCCGCAGGATCGCTGGCCGCATGCGGTGGACGTGGACGCGGTCAGGCGCATCGCCAAGGCCGCGGCGGCGCTGGTGGTGGCGCTGACCCGCTGAGCCTCGCCTAGCGTTCGACGAGGAACACGATCTTTCCCGTTACCCGGTAGGCGATGATCTTGTCGTGCTCGACGACGCACTCGGCGTCCTTGATGCGGAACGACATGATCCCCCGCAAGGTCTTGGCGGCCTCCGCAATGGCGGCGCGGCACGCATCGTCGAAACTGATCTCGGACTGCATGGTGACATCGATGTTGCGCACGATCGGCATTGTTGCCTCCGCTGGAAGTGGCGCCGGCGTCATCCGTCCGGGATCGACGGGCTTGCCCTGCTGCCGGCCTCGCCGGTCCACGCCGCACCATGCCAAATGGCGTTACAATCCGCAAACCACCAAGCAGCAGCGCTCGGAGCTTCACCCCGAACCCCACCAGAGAACATTGGTTTGCCTGCACCGTATGATCCCTGCTGATTCCGTGTTCTCCGTGTTATCCTTTGCTTTCTTCCGCCCAGGCAATCGCCGCTCGCGCCAGTGCGTCGATCGTATCCACCACCGGAAGTTCCGGTTCAGGCCCCGCCTGAATGCCCAGCGGGATTTCGGTGCACCCCAGCACCACGGACGATGCGCCGCGCGCGCCCAACCGCCGCACGACATCGGCAAGCGGCGCGTAGGCATCCGCCACTCGGTTGGCCTTCACGAGCGCGATCGCCGGGCTGACCAGGCGTTCCATCTCCTCGCGGTTCGGCACGATGCAGTCCCAGTCCTGAGCGCCCAGCCGATCCTGGTACAGCCGCATTGCGAGTGTCGCCTGCGTCCCCATCACGCCGATTGTCCCGCGGCCAATGCCGATGCGGCGCAACTCGGCTGCCGCGGCATCGACGATGTGCAGGATCGGCATGTCCGCCGCATCGCGCATCGCATCGTACCAGCCATGCGCCGTGTTGCATGGGATGGCGATCGCGCCGCAACCGGCGCGCTTCAGTCCTGCGATGCCGCGCAGCAGCCAGGGCAGGGGATCGGCGCCACCGGCCCGCGAGCCGACGGTGCGGTCCGGCACGCGCGGATCCGACCACAGCACCGTGGGGATATGGTCCTGGTCGCGCGTGGCAGGCGTCAGCAGGGTCAGGCGGACCATGAACTGGGCGCTTGCCAGCGGTCCCATGCCGCCGAGCACCCCGAGCACTGTCTGGTTCGTGTCATCCATGGCGAAGCATTGGCCGCAGCTTGACGCGCGCACAAGGCCCGCCTTACGCGGGGGACGGCATGAACCGATCCATCGAACTGCACGGCCATCGCGGGGCGCGCGGGCTCTTTCCGGAGAACACGCTGGCCGGATTTGCCGGCGCGCTGGCGATCGGCGTGGACACGATCGAACTCGATGTCGCGATGACCGCGGACGATGTCGTCGTGGTGACCCATGATGCTGCGCTCAATCCGGACATTACACGCACATCGGACGGCGCCTGGCTCGCGCGAGGCGGGCCACCGATACGTTCGCTCCGCGCGGCCGATCTGGCGCGCTATGATGTCGGGCGTATCCGACCGGGCAGCGCGTATGCGGCCGCGTTTCCCGATCAGGCGCCGCGGGACGGCGCGCGTATTCCTGAACTCGATGACGGTGCTCCGCATCGATCCCCGCGTGAGGTTCAACATCGAGCTGAAGTCCTTCCCGCTGCAGCCCGGGTTGACCGCGGACGGCGCCACCATGGCGGCGGCTGTTCTGCCGGTCGCTGACGCGGCGGGGGCCTGCGCGCGCATCACCGTGCAGTCCTTCGATTGGCGTGGCCCTCGGCACCTGCGCCGAACACGGCCCGATATCCGTCTCGCCTGGCTCACCCGCGCGGCGATTCTGCCGCAGGCGCGAGTCTGGTGGGACGGGCCGGACCCGTCGGACTATGGCGGTTCGGTTCCCCGTGCCGTGGCCGCGGAGGGTGGTCCGATCTGGGCCCCCGAGCATGTCGACCTGACTGAGGCGGGTCTCGCCGAGGCGCACGGTCTGGGTCTTCGGGTCATACCGTGGACGGTCAATCGATCGGATGACATGGCCCGGCTGATCGCCTGGGGTGTTGACGGCCTGATCACCGACCGGCCCGACATCGCGCGCGCCGTCATGGCGACCTGAGGAAATTCGCGTTGGCCGACGCCTGGGCCAGGAGCGCCCGCAGGTCCGGGTTCTTGTCGCTATCCTTGGCGGTCAGTGCTTCCATCGGCACGAAATATTCGTGCGCATGCGGCAACTGGTGCCGCACGAAGCCGGCATAGTGGTTCGGCTTCAGGCCGTACAGCACATGCATATCGCGCACCGGCAGAACGAACGGAACCACCGGTTCATGCCGCAGCACGCCGGTCGCCTTCCAGCGCGGCGTCGGGTCGCCCTGCATGACCGGGGCGAGCAGCCAGGGAACCGGGCAGACGGCCAGCAGCGAATGCGTGCTCGGCGCGAAGCGGGAGCGTTTGTCGAGGAGGTTCTGCAAGGATCCGCAGGCCTCGATCGCGAAGATATCCACATAGGGCTCCTCAGGGGTCCCGGCGAAGTTCAACCACAAGCCATCCGGCAGGGTTCGCCAGCGCGTGCTGCCGGGCAGCTTGAGAAAAGGGTTGCATGTTCCGAGGTCACCTGAGGGTCGGCCTCGAAGCCACGCGTCGCGGCCGATTTGTGCAGGCCTCACGCCCGGTGGGTGCTGTGGCCATTGATTGAGCCGCCGCTTGACCAGTGAGTCCAGCGATTGAGACTGGCGCATCGATTTCCCCGGACGGTTTCATCAAAGACAAAAATACAACTATCGGATGTATCCATAACACACGAATGCACGTGGGGAAGTGATTTGCGCGCAGTATGTTGAAAAATCTGGCTTTTGCGGTTCGACAATGCTGTTTCGCCCAGCGGCCGATCGCGTTCTGCTCGTTCCGGAACCCGCCTCGAGCCTGATCGCCAGCCCGTGGAGCGCTCCTGTGTCCACCGCCTTTCCCGATACTTGCAGCTTGTTCCTAGTGCGATTTATCAACAGTCCTGTGGATAACGATATCCACAGGACCGTCGCGGCTGTAATTTCAGCAATTAAAACCGGCACTCCGACGAGGCCAGGACAAGTCGCGTCGGGTTGCAACCATAGGATGAAATCCGAGCTCCCAGATCCAGGTCGCGGATCCAGGGTCGCAGATGTTGTCGTTGCGCCGGAATCCGCGGGCGCTCCGTGGCCGTCACATCGGCGGAGCGACACCGTCCTTGCCGACGGTCACGCGGCTGGCGGCCAGTTTGCCATCGGCATTCTTGGTCGCGCCGAACATGACCGGGGCACCCGGCTTCAGGTCGGCGCGCTCGGCCGGGGCGAAGGTCACGACCGGCGCGCCAGGCGGCACGACGATCTTGTTGCTGCCGCCCTTGAACGACAGGCTAAGCTCGCGCCCCGACGTCGCCTGGACAGCGCCGGAGACGGTGCCATTGGTCATCATGCTGCCTGGCTCGAGATCCCACGGATAGTTACCCTCGCCGGTGCCGCGCATTGCCTCGGGGAATACCAGCACCTCGAGCGCCTGCATCTCGCCGTTGGCGCCGGTCCTGGTGGCTATGCCGACAAACGAACCGGGCGCAATCGAGGCGAGGTCGACCTTCTTCACCGTGGCGACGGTCAGCGGGTCGTTCAGCATGACGTCGACCTTGGGGCCCTCACGTGTGGCAATGGTCAGGGTCTGGCCCTCGACCGCGGCGATGGTGCCACGGATCCGGGTCGGCGGCGCGGTCGTCTGGGCGATCGCGGCCACGCCGAACAGGCAGCCGGCCAGCGCCGCCGGCAGCAGACGTATGAGCATTCGCTTCCCCCTTATGCTTGATTTGTCCGGACGGATGATAGGCACGATCGCGGTTTCGGAAAGAGGGTTGCCTCGCTCTATCGTCGCCAATCTGCGGTTCGCGGCAAGCGCCGCCCGGTCCGTGCCGGACGCCCGCCCGGCGCCGATGTTCGCTACCGCGTCGGGCGCGGCGGCGTCACCGTGTAGTCGTAGAATCCGCGGTTTGTCTTCCGCCCCAGCCAGCCCGCCTCGACATACTTCACCAGCAGCGGGCAGGGGCGGTACTTGCTGTCCGACAGCCCCTCGTACAGCACCTGCATGATCGACAGGCACGTATCCAGCCCGATGAAATCCGCCAGTTCCAGCGGCCCCATCGGATGGTTCGCGCCGAGCCGCATCGAGACGTCGATGCCCGACACCGAGCCCACGCCCTCATACAGGGCGTAGACCGCCTCGTTGATCATCGGCACCAGGATGCGGTTGACGATGAACGCCGGAAAATCCTCGGCGACCGTGGCGGTCTTGCCGAGCTTCTCGGCCAGGTTGTGCACCACCTGGAAGGTCGTCTCGTCGGTGGCGATGCCGCGGATGATCTCGACCAGCTTCATCACCGGCACCGGGTTCATGAAGTGCATGCCGATGAATTTTTCCGGCCGATCGGTCGCCGCACCCAGCCGGGTGATCGAGATCGACGAGGTATTCGATGCCAGCAGGCAGGACGGCTGCAGATGCGGCGTCAGCGCCCGGAAGATCGCGTGCTTCACGTCCTCCTTCTCGGTCGCCGCCTCGATCACCAGGTCGGCGTCGCCGAGATCGGCGTAGTCCGAGGTGGCGCGGATGCGTGCGAGCGCGTCCTCCTTGTCCTCCTCGGAGATCAGCTTGCGGTTGACCTGCCGGTCCATGTTGCGGGTGATCGTGCCCACGGCGCGCTCGAGCGCGGCGGACTTCACATCCAGCATCGTCACGGGCAGACCGGCCAGTGCGCACACGTGGGCGATGCCGTTGCCCATCTGCCCGGCGCCGATCACGCCCACGCGGGCGATCTCCGGCGGCTCCGCCAGCAGCGCGCCGCCGGCGGGCAGGATCTTCACATCGATATTCATATCAGGAGCGCTCCAGTTCGGCTGCCAGCTCGGGCAGTGCGGTGAACAGATCAGCCACCAGGCCATAGTCGGCGACCTGGAAGATGGGCGCTTCCTCATCCTTGTTGATCGCCACGATCACCTTGCTGTCCTTCATGCCGGCCAGATGCTGGATGGCACCAGAAATACCGACAGCAACGTATAGTTCCGGGGCGACAATCTTTCCGGTCTGCCCAACCTGATAGTCGTTGGGCACGAAGCCGGCATCGACCGCGGCGCGTGATGCACCCACCGCGGCACCCAACTTATCAGCAATTGGTTCAATAAGCTTGAAGTTTTCGCCCGACTGCATGCCGCGGCCACCGGAAATCACCACGCGGGCGGCGGTCAGCTCCGGGCGCTCGCTCTTCGACAGCTCGGCCGAGACGAAGCGGGAGACCGCAGGCAGATCGGGGATCGTCGACCGGCTCGATCGGCGCGCTGCCCCCTTCGGCCGCGACCGGGTCGAAGCTGGCGGCGCGGACCGTGATGACCTTCTTCGCGTCGGACGACTTCACGGTGGCCAGGCCGTTGCCGGCGTAGATCGGCCGGACGAACGTGTCGGCGTCCACCACATCGGCGATGTCGCTGATCGGCTGCACGTCCAGGAAAGCGGCCACGCGCGGCATGACGTTCTTGCCCACCGCGGTGGTGGCGGCCAGCAGGTGCGAATAGTTCGGCGCCAGCGCGACCAGCAGCGCCGCCGTCGGCTCGGCGAGCAGGTGGTCCAGCGCCGGCGAATCGGCGGTCAGCACCTTCGCCACGCCCGGCAGCTTCGCCGCGGCCGCGGCGGCGGCATCCAGACCGCTGCCGGCCACCAGCGCATGCACCTCACCCAGCTTCTGGGCTGCCGCGACCGCGCTGCGCGAGGGCTGCTTGATGCCGGCGTCGTCGTATTCGAGCAGTACAAGGCTCGTCATCGGTCAGATCACCTTCGCTTCCGTCCTGAGCTTTGCCACCAGTTCGGCGACCGAGCCGACCTTCACCCCCGCCTTGCGCTTCGGCGGCTCGGACACCTTCAGCGTGGTCAGCCGCGGCGCCGGATCGACGCCGAGATCGGCCGGCTTCATGTTGTCGATCGGCTTCTTGCGCGCCCGCATGATGTTGGGCAGCGAGGCGTAGCGCGGCTCGTTCAGGCGCAGATCGGTGGTCACGATGGCGGGCAGGTTCAGCGCGACCGTCTCGAGCCCGCCATCCACCTCGCGCGTCACCGTGATGGTCTCGCCCTCGATCACGACCTTCGAGGCGAAGGTGCCCTGCGGCCAGCCGAGCAGTGCGGCCAGCATCTGGCCGGTGGCGCTCATGTCGTCGTCGATCGCCTGCTTGCCCAGGATGATCAGCTTCGGCTGCTCCTTGTCGGCGATCGCCTTCAGCAGCTTGGCGACGGCCAGCGGCTGCAGCTCGGCGTCGGTCTCCACCAGGATGCCGCGATCGGCGCCCATGGCGAGCGCCGTGCGGATCGTCTCGGCGCATTGCGCCACGCCGAGCGAGACGGCGACGATCTCGGTGGCGATGCCCTTCTCCTTCAGGCGGACCGCCTCCTCGATGGCGATCTCGTCGAACGGATTCATGGACATCTTCACGCCGGCGGTCTCGATGCCGGAGCCGTCCGTCTTCACGCGGACCTTGACGTTGTAGTCGACCACCCGCTTGACCGGGACCAGGATTTTCATGGGACGACCGTGCCGCTTTCAGGAATTTGGTGCGCCATCAGGGCGGGCGACCCGCCTGTTCGCACCTGCAATAGAACCGCCGGACCATATGCAGGGGCCGGTAGCCTGTCAAACCTCCCGCTCAGGACTTCAGCAGTGTCATC
This sequence comes from uncultured Alphaproteobacteria bacterium, assembly GCA_963739725.1. GTDB lineage: Bacteria > Pseudomonadota > Alphaproteobacteria > Acetobacterales > Acetobacteraceae > JAMXLO01. The sequence continues at coordinate 63,256 of CAVUBS010000004.1, forward strand.
AGCAGGGCGAACAGCAGCAGCGCCGCACCCTGGAGGATCACCCGCCAGCGCATCAGCCGGTTGGAGCGGGCGGGGTTGCCACCGCCGCGAACCAGGCCCAACAGGCCGGCGAACAGCACGCCCAGCGTGCCGAACATCAGCAGCACGATCAGGATCGTGAGGAATGTCTTCACGGCCATTCACATAGGAAACCGAGGGGCATAGGAAACCGACGGGGCTTCTACACCTGCCATGCCAGGTTTGCATCCCGGCGATGACCTGCCTCACCGTGCCGCTTTGTTGACCGGCTTCAGCCGATCGTGTTCGGAGCAATGCCGATGCTGCGACTGCTGTTTCTCGCCTGTCTCGTGGCGCTTGCGCCTGGCCTCGCGTGTCCGGGCTCAGCCCCCGGTGCAGGGCGGCGGAGCGCGCCCGCCGCCACGCGCGCAGCCCCAGGTCAGTCCGGACGAGGCGCGCCGGGCGCTGGAGGTCCTGAAGGATCCGCAAAAGCGCGCCCAGATCACCTCGACCTGGAGACGATCGCCAAGGCGGCGCCACCAGGCACCCCCGAAGCCGCCCACTGTCCCCGCGCCTGCCGCCCCGCCGGAGCCGGCGGCCGAACCCTCGGGACCGCTGGTGCCGAACAGCCTCGGGGCCGAGGTCCTGGTCGGCGCCTCGGGTTTTCTGACCGACGTGTCCGGCCGGGTGGTCCGCACGCTCGGGGCGGTCAGCAGCGTGCCGATGCTGTGGAGCTGGCTGAAGGTCACGGCGACCGACCCATGGGCACGCGGTGTCCTGCTGGACGCGGCATGGCGCCTGGCGCTGGTGCTGATCGTCGGCCTCGCGATCGAGTGGGCGATTCGCACTGCCGTGCGGCGTCCGATCCTGGCGCTGATCCGCCAGGCGCCGAACGGCGGGCCGCCGCCCGATGAAAGCGGCGAGGCGCGGGCGGAGCACGGCGAGATCGAGCCGCCCCACCATCGGCGGGTCGCGGCACTGGTGCTGCTGCGTCGCGTGCCGCTGGTGCTCGGGCGGCTTGTCCTCGAGGTGCTGCCGGTGCTCGGTTTCCTGCTTGTCGGCCATCTGATCGCGGCGAGCGCACTGGGGGGCGAGCATCCTGACGCGGCTCGTGCTGCTGGCGGTGATCGACGCCTACGCCCTGTGTGTGGCGATCCTGTGCGTCGCGCGCATGATGTTCTCGCCGGGCGAGCCTCGTCTGCGCCTGCTGCATATCTCGGATGCCACGGCCGCCTACGCCACGCGCTGGACCAGGCGGATCGCGGTGGTGACCGTCTTCGGCTATGCGGTCGCCGAGGTCGGGCTGCTGCTGGGCCTGTCGGATGCCGCGCACGATGCGCTGCTGAAGGCGTTCGGCCTCGTCGACCACATATTCCTCGGCATCATCGTCCTGCAGCAGCGCACGGCGGTGCGGCAGGCGATCCGCGCGCCGGCGGGCGCGAGCGGGCCGATCGCCGCGCTGCGCAACTGGCTGGCGCGCGTTTGGCACTGGCTCGCACTGCTGTTGCTGGCCACGCTCTGGCTTGCCTGGGCGGTGGAGGTTCCGCACGGCTACTCGCTGATGCTGCGCTATTCCGTCAGCATCGTCGCGGTGCTGGCGGTGGCGCGTCTCGTGCAGATCGTCGCGCACGGCGCGCTCGATCGCATGCTGTCCGTCAGGCCCGAATTGGTATCGCGCTATCCCGGGATCGAGACGCGCCTTGTGCTCTACCATCGGGTGCTGCTCGGTGTCGCGCGCGCGCTCATCTTCCTCGCCGCGGCGATCGCGCTGCTGCAGCTATGGGGGCTCGGAGCGCTCGACTGGCTGACGGCGACCGAGCTTGGCCGGCGACTGCTGTCCAGCCTGGTCACGCTCTCGGTGACGGTGCTGCTGGCTCTGGCGGTCTGGGAAGCGGTCAACGCGGGCATCGAACGGCATCTGGCCAAGCTGACCCGCGAGGCACAGGTGGCGCGTTCGGCACGGCTGCGCACGTTGCTGCCGCTGCTGCGCACGATGCTGTCGCTCACCATCCTGATCGTCGCCGGCATGATGGTGCTGTCGGAGATCGGCGTCAACATCGGCCCGCTGCTGGCCGGCGCCGGCATCGTCGGCGTGGCGATCGGCTTCGGCTCGCAGAAGCTCGTGCAGGACCTGATCAACGGCATCTTCCTGCTGCTGGAGAATGCGATGCAGGTCGGCGACCAGGTCACCGTCTCCGGTCTGTCGGGCACGGTGGAGAACCTGTCGGTCCGCACCATCCGTCTGCGCGCCGGCGACGGTTCGGTGCACATCATTCCGTTCAGCGCGGTGACGTCGGTGACCAACGTGAACCGCGGCATCGGCAATGCCTCGGTCAATGTCTGCGTTGCCTACCACGAGGACACCGATCGCGTCTGCGAGGCGCTGAAGGAGACCGCGGCCGGGATGCGCAAGGAACCCGACTTCTCGGCGAAGATGCTGAGCGACCTGCAGCTCTGGGGCGTCGACAAGGTGGACGGCGGCGGCGTGACCATTGCCGGCCAAGTGGTCTGCACCGATTCCGGCCGTTGGAGCGTGCAGCGCGAGTTCAACCGGCGGATGAAGAAGCGGTTCGAGGAGCTGGGCATCGAAATCTACAACCCGGTGCAGCGCATGGTCGCCGTGACGCCGACGCAGATGGCAAACGAGTCCGCGCGGGAGAACCCGGAGGCGATCCGGCCATGACCGGGCTGGACCGGCTGACCGCGACGATGGCGGCCGAGGGCTTTGCCTTCGTGCACGGCGCTGCGACGCGGACGATGTTCGCGCAGCATGGCTCGCTGGCGGACTGGGCGGAATTCGCGGCGAGCTGGGATGACCTCGGTCTCGATACCTACATGGCCGATGGCGGGCGCTATCGGAAGCGGCGGCATGCGACCTTCGGCGCGCGGGCGGGCGAGCCGATCCGTCGCGGGCCGCACCAGCCGCATTTTCAGAGCCGCGACTACAATGCGCTGAACGGCGGCATCGCGCGCTGGTTCGATCCGGTGCTGCCGGAGATCGCCGCCGGCCCGAGCCTGACGACGATCCTGGCGACGTGCCGCGCGCTGTTCGAGCGGCTTGCGGCGACGCGGGACTGGCATCATCCCGAACTGGCACATCGAGGTGCATCAGTTCCGCATCGAGGCGCGCAGCGGTGTCGAAGGCCGACCGACGCCGGAAGGGATGCACCGGGATGGCGTGGACTATGTGCTGGTTCTGCTGATCGGCCGCCGCAACATCCAGAGCGGCGTGACGACGATCCACGACACGAGCGGCCGCGATCTCGGCAGCTTCACGCTGGCCGAGCCGTTCGATGCCGCCTGGGTCGACGATCACCGCATGATGCACGGGGTGACGCCGGTCGAGCCGATCGATCCGAGCCGATCGGGGTTCCGCGATGTGCTGGTCGTCACGTTCCGACGGGCGGATGGTGCGTGACGGCGAGAACGCGGAGCAAATTCACCGCGGAGGCCCAGCAGCGCGCAGAGCAGGCGCGATCTGCCGAGAAACAACCAGTTATACCAAACGCCGTTTCCGGTGCATTCTCCCCCGCTGCTGTCACCCCGTCGTGGCCGCGACAGGCCCCATACGCGTCAGGATAAGCGCAGCCCGGAGTGTGATTCTCCCCCTCCCCTTGCGGGAGGGGGTTGGGGGGAGGGGTCGTACCATCGCAAGACGTTGCGGTCAGGTGGTTACGCCATTTGCATTTGTGCCGCGTTCCCCTTCGCCGAATCCCCGGGTCAACCGGATGAAGCTGAAGCGCTCAGGGCTCTGCCCTGAAACCCGCCCGGTGGCGTTGCCCCCGGGACCCCCACCAAAGGCGGAGCCTTTGGAATCCAATTCTAAAGTAACGGGTTCCAAGGGCTCCGCCCTTGGCGGAGTCCAGAGGCAGCGCCTCTGGTGGGGTTCGGGGTGAAACCCCGAGCGCATTTGCTAACCCCGATTGCCTTGCCCCACCCTCCCGCCCCGGGAGGGGGAATACTTTTCTCCAGCCGCACCGTTATCCTGACGCGTATGGGGCATGGCCGGAACAAGCCCGGCCATGACGGAGGGACGAGTGGCGATAGAAGGTCATCAGTTCGGGCCGCTGGTAGCGCGATGGGAAGCGCCAGCGGCAACGCTGCCGCGTCAGTGGCGGTGCGCCAGATTGGACGGCCGCATGGCACTGGCGATGCCGGCGGGGCCTGGGCGTCCGGCCCGGCCAGCCCCACGCAGCGCCGCAGCGACGACCGGCGCCGCGGGATGCAGGCGCTCGTGCAGCAGCAGCGGAAACACCAGGGGGCAATCGCGCAGATAGCGTCGCGCCAGTCGCCGCGGGTTCTTGCCGAGCCGATACAGCCACTCGAGGCTCGCGTGCTGCACCCATACCGGCGCACGCTGCGCAGCGCCGGCGAGGAACTCGAGGCTGGCACCGATGCACAGGCCAACCCCGGTCGCCTGCCGCGTTGCGGCAATCGCCGCGGCCAGCATTTCCTGGCGCGGCGAGCCCACCGCCAGGAAGACGAAGCGCGCGGGATGCGTCAGCACGAATTCGACGGTTGCGTGCAGCGCCGATGCATCGTTCTCGAAGCCCATCGGTGGATTGTAGTGCGCCGGCGGCGCGATGCCGCAGCGCGCGCTCAGGGCCGGCAGCCATTCCGGCTGCATGCCGACGATCGTGATCCGCTCGCCCGCGGCGACATGCCGGGCCAGCAGCGACGCGGTCAGGTCGCTGCCCGGCGCAACGTGCGGCACCGGCAGGCCGGCCAGCCGCGCCACCCCGGCCACCACGCGCGAGTCCAGCAGGCACAGGAGCGCGTCGCGATACAGCGGCGCCAGCCCGGGCCGCCGATGCAGCCGCACCAGATGGTCGGCATTCGGTGTCGTCACGTAGCCGAACGGCGCCGTGGCGGGGCGCCGCGCCAGCCAGTCCGCGGCGGCCTCGACGTCGAGGTCGGCGAACTCCAGTCCCAGCAGGCTGATCGTGCGCATCACAGCGCGAACCGCAGCGTCAGCAGGCCGATGCTGCGCGTGTAGCTGCCCGTGGTCTGCAGGTCGGATTGCTGGAGCCGGTCTGATCGGTGAAGTCGTAGGTGGCCGACAGCCGCAGATGGCGGTTCAGCAGCCAGGTCACGCCCGCGCCGAGCGTGAACCCGTTCGACTGGCCGCCGCCCTGCAGGTAATCGGCGTGCTGCACGCCGGCGGAGAACCGCAGCAGCACGTTGCGCTGATACTCGTGATCGAGCCGCAGCCTGGCGCTCGTGTAGGTGTAGCCGGCGATGCCCTCCTGTGCGGCGTCCTCGATGCTGCGCGACAGCAAACCGGTGACCGTGGTCATGCCGCTCGGGTTCCAGATCACCTCCGCCTCGGCCAGCGGCGCCTGGTGCGAGCCGAACTGCGCGGCAGCGAAGTCGCGCATCTCCCAGCCGAGCAGCACGCGATACCGCCATACCGCATCCGAATCGTCGCTGAACCCGACCAGCGCCTGATACCCGGTGGAGTTGCGCGTCGGCTGTCCCGGCTGCGGGGCGACGTAGTTCGACCCGGACGCCCGGATCACGACCAGCAGGTTGCGCTCCGGTGTGAGTTCGTAGCGCGTGGTCACGGCTCCCTGCGATCACGTCGCGGTTGCGATATGCCTGCGGCGTCGGCACGCCGAGTATCGTCGTTGAATCGTAACGATAGGTTGATAATTCGAGACTTGGCGTGATCGAGATGCGGTCCAGCGCGATCGTGTAGCCGGCGCGCACGTCGTTCACCTGGTACGCGACCGGCGTGTCCGTCGGCAGCGCGTCCAGCTCGGTGCGGTCCTGGTGCAGCGCGAGATGCGCGACAGCGAGCGTGAGTTCGTCGCGGCCGACCGCCAGCGTGCCGCCGAGCGAGGCCGTCCAGTTGGTCTGGCTCTGCTGCGGCTGGTCGAGGTAGCGCAGGTCGTCGACGCCGAGATAGCCGCCGATGCTGTTGCGCGACCAGTCGGAGTTCACCAGCAGCGACGGATGCGTGCCGAGTACCCAGCTGCCGAGCCGGCCCGTGCTGGCGCCGAACACGTTGTCGTCGTAGCCGAGACCTTCCTCGACCTGAGGACGCAGCATGAAGCTGCCGATGCGGGTGCCGAGCGGATCGAAATCCGGCCGCTCGCGCGAGGCGACCGTGACGCCGGGCGCGGTGCCGTAGCCGGGCACGCCGGTGGGGAAATACGACGACAGCAGCTCCGCGTGCACACCGCCATATGCAATTGCACAGGCAGCGACGCCGGCAGCAACGCGACGCAGGCGTTTCGAACGTATCTGCCATCCGTCCATGGCGCGCGACCCCATGGCGCGCGACCATGACGAACGCGACCTAGCATCGCGTTAACGAAGACCTACAAAGACGAAGACCTACAAAGACGGCGCGCCGAGCGGCGTCAGATCGTCGTTCGTCCGCGGCATCTGGGTTTCCCAGCCGCCGCCCAGCGCCTTGTAGACGGCCACCAGGTTGGCCGAGACGTTGGTCGTCGCCAGGGCAAGCTGCTGCTGGCGAGGACAGCAGGTTCTGCTGCGCCGTCAGCACCTGGAGGAAGTCGGCCACGCCCTCCTGGTAGCGGCTCTGCGCCAGCGCCAGCGCGCGCTGGTTCTGCGTCACCGCCTGCGCGAGCTGATCGCGCCGCGACTGCTCGGTCTGATAGGCGGTCAGCGCGTTGTCCACCTCGTGCCAGGCGCCGAGCACGGTCTTCTGGTAAAAGATCGCGGCTTCCTGCTGCTGCGCCTTGCGCAGGTCGAGCGTCGCCCGGAGCTGGCCGCCCTCGAAGATCGGGATCGTGATGCCTGGCCCGACGGCATAGTTGCGCGCGTTCAGGTTGAACATCTGCCACGGCTGGATCGCCTGCAGACCGACGCTGCCGGTCAGCGTCACCGACGGATAGAAGTTCGCCACCGCAACGCCGATGTCCGCCGTCGCCGCGTGCAGCTGCGCCTCGGCCTGGCGGATGTCGGGCCGCCGGCGCGCCAGCTCGGATGGCAAGCCGACCGGAATGCGCGGCGGGATCGGCGGCACCGGCTTCGCCTTGATCAGCTCCGCCTGCAGCGTGTTCGGCGGCTGGCCGAGCAGCAGGCTGATGGCGTTGATGAACTCCGAGATCTGCTGCTCGATCCGCGGGATCTCCGCCGCCGTGGTGCGCAGCTGGGCCGCGGCGTTCGCCACGTCGAGGTCGGTGGTGACGCCGCCGGTCGCACGCTGCTGGGTGAGCTGCAGGCTCTGCTGCGCGGTCTTGACGTTGTCCTGTGCGATCTGCAGCAGCAACTGGTTGCCGCGCAGCTGGATGTAGTCGCGCGCCAGCTCGGCGAGGCTGGAGATCAGCGTGGCGCGCCGGAATTCAGCCGATGCCTCGACCGACGCGGATGCCAATTCGACCGAGCGCCGCACCCGGCCCCACATGTCGATCTCCCACGAGGCGTCGAACCCCACCTGGTAGACGTCGAATGCATTGACCGTGCTGCTGGCGATGCCGCCCGTGGTGCTGCCCGACGCGCCGTTGGCGCCGAGCGCGTTCGGCGCCTTGGAGAACACGCCGACATCGCTCGCCTTCTGGTGCGTGTAGGAGCCGTTGGCGTTGAGGTTGGGAAACTGCGCCGCGCCCACGACGCCAAGCTGTGCGCGGGACTCGGTGAGCCTGACCGTCGCCACCTGCACATCGAGGTTCTCGGCCGCGACGCGGCGTTCCAGCGCGGTCAGCTCGGGATCGTGGAACAGGTTCCACCAGTCGGGATCGATCGGTTCGGCGACCGGGAGGCTCGGCGGGCGCTGGATCGGCTCGGCCTTCCTGGCGAACCAGGATGCGGGCGACAGCCATTCGGGCGTCTCGAAATTCGGTCCGACGGTGCAGCCGGCAAGCAGCAGCACGGCAGCGGCGGCAGGTATTCGTCTCAACTGGCCCTCGTCTCGGCCGTGCCCTGGCGCCGGCTCCGCGGCGGTTCTTACGCGGGAAGCGCAGGGGAGGCCAGACCGGCGAGGCCAGACCGGTGGCAACTTGCCGGACAGACGGTATAGTTCGCCGGGTGTTTCGGCCTCACATGAGGCGCACGCCATGGAAATGACAGCCGCCGTGTTCCGCAAGGTGCACGAACCTCTGACGATCGAGCAGGTGGAGATCGACAAGCCCTGGGGCCGCGAGGTGCTGGTGCGCACCGTGGCCACCGGCGTCTGCCACAGCGACCTGCACGTCGTCGACGGCAACGGACGCTTTCCGATGGATCGTCCGTTCGTGCTCGGCCACGAAGGGGCGGGCGTCGTCGAGGCGGTGGGCGCCGATGTCACCACGCTGCTTGTGGGCGATCATGTTGTCGCGTGCCTGTCCGGCTTCTGCGGCACCTGCCCGCAATGCCTGAGCGGGCATCCGAACGTCTGCACCGGCGGCATCGTCGCGCGCGCCGAGACCGCGGCCCCGCGCGTGTCGCAGGGGGGAAATCCGTTCCGGACGTTCGCCGCGATCGGCAGCTACGCCGAACAGATGCTGCTGCACGAGAATTCGCTGGTGCGGATCGAGCCGGAGATCCCGCTGGATCGCGCGGCCCTGGTGGGCTGCGGCGTGCTGACCGGCGTCGGTGCCGCGCTGCGCAGTGCGGGGCTGCAGGCGGGCCAGACGGTCGCGGTGTTCGGCTGCGGCGGCGTCGGGCTGTCGATCGTGCAGGGCGCGCGCATCGGCGGCGCGCGGCAGATCATCGCGGTCGATATGTTCGATGCCAAGCTGGAGATGGCGAAAGGCGTCGGCGCGACGCACACGGTGAACAGCACGCGAGGACGATCCGGTGAAGGCCGTGCGCGCGCTGACGCGCGGGCTTGGCGTCGATCACGCATTCGAGGCGGTGGGAGTCGCGACCCTGTGCCGGCAGGCGATCGAAAGCCTGGCGGTGCGCGGTACCGCGACGATCGTCGGCGTGCTGCCGCCGGATGCGACGATCGAGTTCCCCTGGATGGCGATCCGGCCGGAATGCAAGGTGCAGACCTCGCGCATGGGGTCCAATCAGTTCCGCACCGACATCCCGAACTACCTGGAGTTCTATCGCCAGGGGCGGCTGGATCTCGAACTCGATGATCAGCCGCCGCGGCCATCTGGGCGACATCAACGAGGCGTTCCGCGCGATGAAGGCCGGCGAGGTCGCGCGCACCGTGCTGATGTTCGACTGACGCTGCAATACTCCCTCTCCCGCGCAAGCGGGGGAGGGTTGGGGAGGGGCCAGGGGCCATGCTGACAACAACGCAGAACATGATGCTGCCGACGGCGATCACCGGATCGTATCCGCGCCCGCTGTGGTTCGACATGAGCCTGAACGGGCAGTCGTTCAAATCCGCGCTCGGCGAGTCGCTGTTCCGCGAACAGTACCTCGACGCCGTGGCCGCGATCATCAACGCGCAGGAGGCGGCCGGCCTGGACATCGTCACGGATGGCGACAGCCGGTTCGATCTCGCGGTCGGGGGAAAATCGTGGTTCTTCTATCCGATCGAACGCATCAACGGCATTCGCGGCCATCGCGACACGTCGCAGGGCTGGATGGGCCGGCACGGCCTGCGCCCGGGCAAGATCCTGTGGGAGGTGCAGGAGGCATATCAGCCCGGCATCGTGAAGGAGAAGCTGACCCGCGGGGCGCTGGAATACACCGCGCTGTGGCAGGTGGCGCAGCGGCTGACCGACAAGCCGGTCAAATTCGGCGCGATCTGTGCGCCCGCATTGGCCAGCATGCTGTGGAACGAATACTACCCGGACGACAAGCAGATGGTGCTGGACCTCTGCGACATCATGAACGCCGAATTCCGCGAGATGGCCGCGGCCGGGTGTCCGCTGATCCAGGTGGAGGAGCCGCCGCACCACGGACGTTCGACACGGCCCGACTGCACCGACGCGGACCTGGAATTCCTGACCGAGGCATTCAACCGCCAGTTGGTCGGCGTCGATGCCGAGATCTGGGTGCATACCTGCTGGGGCAACCCAAATCAGCAGCGTGTCTACTGGGAAGTGCCGAGCTACGAGCGTGCGATGCCGCATCTGCTGCAGCTGAATTGCGACGTGATCACATTTGAATGCGCCAGCAGCGACGGGCGGGATCTGCATCTGTTCGGCAAGTACAAGACCGACAAGAAGATCGGCATCGGGGTGGTGAACCACTGCAACACGGTGGTCGAGCCGCCCGAGTACGTGGCCGGACTGATCCGCCGCGCGCTGGAGTTCATCCCGCCCGAGCGGCTGGTGATCACCACCGATTGCGGCTTCGGCCGCGAGGGGCTGAGCCGGCGGATCGCGCATTACAAGTGCGTATCGATGGTGGAGGGGACGAATATCGTGCGCCGCGAACTCGGGTTGCCCGAGGTGCGGGTACGGGCGGCGGACCCGAAGCTGTACTTTGCGGGTGGCAGCGCGCGGGGATAGCAAACCGCGCTACATCAAACGCCCCGACCGACGCGACGCTTGCTCCCCCATCGTCATGGCGGGGCAAGGCCCCGCCATCCACGTCTTCGCTGCCGGCACATAGGGAGACGTGAATGGCCGGCCTTCGCCGGCCATGACGATGACGTCGTGGGCAGCCTCAGTGCCAGAGCCGCGCCGAGGCGATCTTCGCGCCCTCCACCAGTGAATCGAGCTTGCGGAATGCGATCTCGCGATCGACGCGTCCGGCCGTGCCCACCGATGTCGAGAAACCGCAATCGGTGCCGGCGATGACCCGCTCGCGTCCGACGACGTCGGCGAAGCGGCAGATGCGCTGGGCGACCAGTTCCGGGTGCTCGATGTAGTTGGTGCAGGTGTCGATCACGCCCGGGATCAGCACCTTGTCGTCCGGCAGTTTTGTATCGCGCCAGACCGTCCATTCGTGTTCGTGCCGCGGGTTCGCCGCCTCGAACGAGATCGCCTGCGGCTTGGCCTTCAGGATGATCGGCAGAATCGTCTGCCAGCGGAATATCGAAGTCGTGCGGGCCTTCGTAGTTGCCCCAGCACAGATGCAGCCGTGCCGAACTTGCCGGCACGTTCGCCAGCGCATGGTTCAGTGTCTCGACCTGTTGCTCGGCCTGTTTGAGAAATTCCGACTCCGTCAAATCCTGGAACCCGGTGTGGCGCGCCATCGCGAGATCGGGACTGTCGAGCTGCACGACGATGCCGGCGCCGGCGATCGCCTCGTACTCCTCCTGCATCGCGGCGGCGATCGCGTCGATGTACGCGGCATGGCTGGGATAGTGACGATTGGGCTGGAATGTGGACACCACACCGGGCGAGGCCGCGGGCATGAACGCGTCGGTCGGCTTCGACGCCGCGATCGCCGCCTGAAAGTTGGCAATGTCGCGCTGCGCCGATTCATGGTCCTGTCGCGTGATCGGTCCGGTGCAGCACAGGCGGCGGATCTGTTGCGGCCCGACGAACAGCTCCAGGCGTCGGCGAAAGTCCGGATAGTCCGCCACATCGCGGTTGGGCTTCGGCACGTAAGGGCTCGCCGCCGAAGCCGGTCAGGCGGTCCTTGATGTAGGTCGCATACCCGACCTTGCTCGATTCGCCGTCGCTGACGACGTCGATGCCGATCGCAACCTGTCGCGCGACGATATCGGCGACCGCCTGGCGCACCTGGCGGGCGAACTCGGCCGCGTCATACGGTTCGCCGCGGTCCTTCTTGATGAGCAGTTCCACCAGCGGCTGCGGCCGCGGCAGGCTGCCGACATGGGTCGTCAGAATGCGATCCGTGCTGAGTTTCATGGCGTTTTTCCCCTGTTGTTGAGCCCATCGTACAAGGCGATCATGCTCGACGCGAGCCCTGGCCGGCTTCCGACGTCAGCGACCGGTAGAACGGCTCCGGCGTGTCGATCTCGCGCAATGCGCCGTGCTCGATCAGCAGGTAGCGCGTCGCGATCGCCCGCATGAAGCTGCGATCGTGCGAGACGATGATGCACGTCGCTTTGTGCGCGAGAATTTCCGACTCCAGTCTTTCCTGCCCGGCAATGTCGACGTGGTTGGTGGGCTCGTCCATCAGATAGAAATTTGGTTCGGTCAGCCGCAGTGCCAAAAGGCCGAGCCGCGCCTTCTGACCAGGCGACAGTTGCCCGATCGGCCGCCGTTGCATGTCCACGGTGATGCCGGCGCCGGCCAGCAGACTGACGGTGCGCTGATCGCCGGCGCGAAAGCTGCCGCCGATGAAATCGTGCGGCGTCTCGGCGTTCGGCAGATGCGACATGAGCTGGTCCACGTATCCGACGACGATGGAAGGACTTGCGCGGACACCCGGAGTACCGTCGGGCTCCGCCAGCGCCTGGCGCAGCAGCCGCACCAACTGCGACTTGCCCACGCCGTTGCGGCCGAGCACCGCAATGCGATCCTGCTGAAACACATCGAGCTTGCCCGTGCGGAACAGCGCCCGGCCATCCGGCGCAGCCACGGTGACATCGGCAAGGCTCAGCAGCAGCCGCGCGTGCGTGCCGCGATTGCCGAGACGGATGTCGCCCGATTTGTCGGCATGCACCGGACGCAGCGTCTGCTCCAGCGCCTCGGCGCGCTTCTTCAACTGCATGGACTTCTTCTGCAGCAGGTCGCTGCCGCTGTTGACCCCGACATTGCGCAACGCGCCGGCGTTGCGGCGCAGGCGGTCCACCTCATGCATGTCCCGCGCGAGCTTCGCCTCCTGTGCCGCATCATCGTCCGCCAGCAGGTGCCTGGCGCGCGTGTACGGATGTGCATAGACGCGACTGATGCCCGGCCGCAGGAACAGCGTCCGGTTCGTGCAGGCATCGAGGAAGCCGCGGTCGTGGCTGGCAATCACCATCGGGATTGCGCGCACCCCACTGATCCACCGCTCGAGCATTTGGATCTTGGCCAGATCCAGGTGATTGGTCGGTTCATCGAGCAGCAGCGCATCCGGCTCGGTGACCCAGACGCGCGCCAGAAGTGCCAGTCGCTGCCAACCGCCGCTCAGCGCGCGCAGCGGACGTTCATGCAAATCGGGTGGTGCGCCGAATTCGTCGAGCACGACATCGACACGCCACGCCTGGGCATCGCGCTCGACAGGCGGGATGGCGCGGCGAATGGCCTCGGCAAGCGACAGGTCGAGAAGATTCGACGGCACGTCCTGTTCCACATAACCAACGCGCATGCCGCGCGAACGGGTGATGTCGCCCGCGGTCGGTTCCATGAGGCCGGCGAGGCACCTCAGCAAAGTGGTCTTGCCGCCGCCGTTGCCGGCGATCAGGCCGACGCGATCGGCCTCGGCGATTACCATACTGAGGTTTTGGAACAGCGGATGCGGCGCAAGCACGCCGACATCGCGCAGGTTGATCGAAGACATTGCGGGCACCCTGGTTCAACGCATCGCAAAAGCGGGATGGGCGCGCACCTACGGCAAAGCCGTCGGCAACGCGCGGCGTTCAGGGCGGGCTCAGTTCGGACTGATGGCCAGCCCTGCGACGACATGTCGCAGGGCACAGACAGGGCCGCGCGGATGATGCTGATTGTAAGCGCTCATGCAGCCCCCGTGGTTGAATGTTGAACCAAACGAGACAATAGCGGCGCATCGGCGGTCCATGCAAGCTGCGGAAGCGGTGACACCACGGGCGAAAGCGGAATACTCTGCCGGCGACGACGACAGGGAGGGGGCCATGCAGTCCCGCGTCCGACGGCTTGCCGCAACGGTACTGACACTTGCAGCCCTCGGCTTCGCAGCCGGTCGCCCGGCTGCGGCGGAGGGCCTGCAAAAGGTCACCATTGCCTTCGCCGGCAAGGGTCTCTCCTTCATGATCCAGTACATCGCAATCGGGGCGGGGTTCTACAAGGAAGAAGGGCTCGAACCGGAATCGGTGGACGTCGCCTCGGGCACGCGACAGGCCGCCGCCGTGATGGGCGGTAGCGCAGAGATCACGCAGGTCGGCTTCGCCCATACCATGCATGCGGTCGGGCGCGGCGGTGATCTCGTGGGGATCTGCACCGCGTTCGATGCGTATCCGATCGCGCTTGTGCTCTCGAACGACGCGATCAAGCGGCTGGGCATCACCGACACGATGTCGCTCGACGAGAAGATCAAACGGGTCAAAGGCGTGCGCATCGGCATCACCTCGCCTGGCTCCAGCACCGACGAGTTCATGCGGACCATCATGCTGGTGCGCGGCATGGACCCCGCCACCGACGTGAAGCTGCAGCCGGGCGGCATCGGCGCGCCGATGGTCGCCGCCATGCAGGCTGGCAGCACCGACGGCTTTGCGTTCATGTCGCCGTTCACCGATATCGCGGTGAGCCGCGGGCTCGGCAAGGTCATCGCCGATCCGATGACCGGCGCGCTGCCCGAGTATCGCGACGTGCCATATCAGGTGATCACCACCAGCCGCGACACGCTCAAGAACAAGCGCCCGCTGTTGTTGCACGTGGTGCGCGCGATGACGCGGGCGATGAAGTTCGCCCATGAAGACGTGGAAGGATCGCGGCGCATCGTGCGCCAGTTCTTCCAGGACACGCCGGAGGCCGAATTCAACATTGCGTTCGACAGTTACATCAAGGCGGTGCCGACCACGCCGGTGGTCTCGCAGGCGCAGGTGGACAACACCGTCCGGATGGTGAACCTGATGGAGAAGACGCCGATCTCGGCCACCTACGATCAGCTGGTGTCTGCCGATCTGGCACGCGAGGCCGCGCGCGATCTGCTGGGGAAATAGCGTGGAGCGGCGCTTCGATCCCATCATTCTGTGGCAGGTCGCAGTCGGGGTTCTGTTGCTGGCGGCGTGGGAGTCGGTCGGGCGCCTCAGCGGTTCGGATTGGACCAGCCGTCCGAGCCTGATCACGATCAGACTTTGGAGCTGGCTGCAGGGCAATCTCTACATTCACGTGGCGACGACGCTGACCGAGGTTGTCACCGGGTTGGCAATCGGCGCCGCGTTCGGCGTCCTGGCTGGCCTGCTGCTTGGTCGTGCACCGCTGGCAGCGGGCATCCTGCGGCCGATCGTCGTCGCGTTCTACAGCGTGCCGCTGGTCGCGCTGGCGCCGCTGTTCATCATGTTCTTCGGCCTCGACATGCTGCCGAAGATCGTGCTGGTGACGATCGTCGTGTTCTTCCTGCTGTTCTTCAATACGTTCGCCGGCGCCGGCTCGGTGGATCGCGACCTGATCGCGCAGATCGAGCTGATGGGCTCGACGCCGCGCGAGCGATTCCAGAAGGTCGTAGCGCCAGCCTGCATGGCCTGGATCATCGGCGGCATCAAGATCGCGTTGCCGTATGCGCTGGTGGCGGCCACGACCGGCGAGATGCTGGCGGCGCGGCGCGGGCTTGGCTTTCTGCTCAGCGATGCCGCGTCGCAGTTCGACATGACCTCGCTCTATGCGGCGCTGTTCATCCTGATGCTGCTGGGACTTGCGGTGTCCGAGACGGCCGCGTGGAGTGAACGGCACATGCTGCGGTGGCGCCATGCCGAGGGTTGATCTGGTCGCAGCGCCCGACAACACTCGCCGAGCGCGCGCCGGCGCCGCGCACGACGATGATCACGCTCGCCGGTGTCGGCAAGCGCTTTGTCACGCGTGACCGCGACGTGGAGGCGCTGCAGCCGATCGATCTGACGATCCATGCGCACGAGTTCGTGGCGCTGGTCGGGCCCAGCGGCTGCGGCAAGTCGACGATCCTGAACCTGATTGCCGGACTGCTGCAGCCCAGCAGCGGCGTCGTGACGTATGACGGCACTGCGGTGACCGGACCAAATCGTCGCGTCGGCTACATGACGCAGAAGGACACGCTGCTGCCGTGGCGCACGGCAGCCGACAACGTTCGGATCGCGCTCGAACTCAAATGCCGCGCCATGCCGCGCAGCGAAGCCGATGCGCGGGTGGCGCAGATTATCCGACTGGTCGGCCTGACCGGATTCGAGCGCCATTATCCGTCGGAGCTGTCGGGCGGCATGCGCAAGCGCGTCGCCCTCGCGCGCACCCTGATCTACGAGCCCGAGACCCTGCTGATGGACGAGCCGTTCGGCGCGCTCGATGCGCAGCTCAAGCTGTTGATGCTCGACCAGCTGCAGGAGCTGACGCGACAGCGCCGCATGACGGTGGTGTTCGTGACGCATGATCTCGGCGAGGCGATCACGCTGGCCGATCGCGTGGTGGTGTTCAGTGCACGGCCCGGGCGCATTCGCACAATCCGCACCGTCGACCTGCCGAGCCCGCGCGACGTATTCCGCATTCGCTTCACGGAAGCATTTGCCCATTTGAACGAAGAGTTGTGGGATGAGTTGAAGGACGAGGTGGTGCGGGGAACCGACGTATGAGCGAAACCGTTCGCCTGCCCGCAATGTCCGATAGCGCATCGGGAAGCGTCGCCCGCTTCCTCGCGACGGCGACCGGCCGGTCGCTGGCGCGGCTTTTGTTGGTTGGCGTGTTGCTGGCCATGTGGCAGTACTTGCCGGGCAAAGCACTGCGCTTCTGGATGAGCGGACCGCTGGATATCGTGGTGCGGCTGTGGGAGTGGGTGCTGGACGGATCGCTGTGGGAGAATCTCGGCGCCACGCTGCTCGCGATGGTCCTCGGCTATCTGATCGGCACCGGCATCGGCATCTCGCTGGGATTGCTGTTCGGCCTCATGCCGCGCGTGTACCGCGTGCTTTCGCCGTATGTCACGGCGCTGTACGCGATGCCGAAGATCGCGCTGGCGCCGCTTTTCGTCATTGTCTTCGGCATTGGCCTCGCGCCGAAGGTCGTGCTGGTCGCCGTTACCGTGTTCTTCCTGATCCTCAACAGCACGCTGGACGGCGTGCGCAACGTCGACCGCGACCTTGTGCGCACGTTGACCTTGATGGGTGCGACGCGATTCGAGGTGATCGGCAAGGTGCTGGTGCCGGCGACATTGCCGTGGATCTTCACCGGGATGCGGATCTCGGTCCGCTACGCGTTCACCAACACGCTGCTCGCCGAACTGATCGCGGCCAACAGCGGCATCGGCTTCATGATCGAGTACTACTCCGGCATATTCGACGCGACCGGCACCTATGCCGCCATCCTGGTCCTTGTCATCATGAGCGTCGGGCTGACGGAACTGCTGACGCAGGTCGAGACCATGATGTCCCGCGGCCGCAGCCAGTAGACGCCACGCAAACCGAGGAGAAAGACTATGACCCAGGCCCTGACAGGCATCCGCGTCATCGACATGACGCACAACCAGGCGGGGCCCGCGTGCGCGCAGATCCTGGGCTTTCTCGGCGCCGATGTGATCAAGCTGGAGGAGCCGAAGGGCGGCGATGTCGCTCGCACCAACATGCGCGACCGCACCGACAGCGACAGTCTGTTCTTTCTGATCCTGAACGCCAACAAGCGCAGCCTGACGCTGAATTTGAAAACCGATGAGGGGAAGCGCCTGTTCAAACAGGTGATCGGCGAGTCGGATGTGCTCGTGGAGAACTTTGGGCCTGGTGCGCTGGATCGGCTGGGGCTTGGATATGAGGTGTTGTCGAAGCTCAACCCGCGGCTGATCTACGCGACGATCAAGGGTTTTGGCACCTACGGGCCGTACAGCGGCTTCAAAAGCTTCGAGCCGATCGCGCAGGCGATGGGCGGTGCGATGAGCGTCACCGGCTTTCCCGAGAACCCGCCGACCTATGTGTATCCGGCGATCGGCGATTCCGGCACCGGCATGCACATGGCGATCGGTATCCTGGCCGCGCTGCAGCAGCGCCATGCAACAGGGAAAGGCCAGCATGTCGAGGTCTCGATGCAGGATGCGGTGGTGAACCTGATCCGTGTCAGCCTGCGCGATCACCAGCGCTTCGGCCACGCGATGCCGCGCAACGGCAACCAACTTGGCCGCACCGTTCCCGGCACGACCTATGCGTGTGCGCCTGGCGGGTCGAACGATTACGTGTTCATCCACGCGCAGCCGCAGATGTGGAAGGCGCTGGTCGGCGTGATGGGACAGCCGGAGCTTGCGGACGATCCGCGCTTTAACTCGCCTGACGGACGCTGGGAGAATCGCGCGGCGCTGGATGCGATCGTCGAGACGTGGACGCGCAGGCACAGCAAGCACGAGGTGATGCGGCTGATGGGCGATGCGGGTGTGCCGTGCGGCGCGTGCCTGGACACCGGCGAGGTGCTGACGGATCCGCATCTCCGCGCGCGCGACATGATCGTCGATGTCGACTACCCCACGCGCGGGACGTACCAAACGGTCGGCTGCCCGATCAAGCTGTCCGACTCGCCGGCCGATGTGACCCGGCCGCCGCTGCTCGGCGAACATACCGACGAACTGCTGAAGCAGCTGTGCGGGCTGGAACGCGAAGAACTGGATCGGCTGCGTGGCCTGGGCGTCGTTTAGCTGCCGGCACGTCTGGAAAGTCTCGCGTGCACGGCACAGGCAAATCGAGGAGGGACGTCATGAAGCTGCTGTCCATCATTGCCGCGCTGCTGGTGCTGCCGTCGCTGGCGCAGTCGGCCGCCGCGCAGGGCACCATCGAACGGCTCTACGTGATCGAATGCGGGGCACGCACGGCGCCGGACGTGTCGCCGTGGACGCCGGGTGTCAACGTCGGGAAACCGGTCGATTTCGTCGATACCTGCTATCTGATCAAGCACGGCAACGATTGGCTGGTATGGGACACCGGTCTGCCGGACGCAATCTTCGCGGCGCCCTCGAGCGACCCCGGCGCCTGGCGGCGCACCAAAACGCTTGCCGGCGAACTGGACAAGATCGGCATCAAGCCCGCCGACGTGAAGTATCTCGCCATTTCGCACACGCACCCCGATCACATCGGCAATGTCGAGCTGTTTCCGCAGGCGATGCTGCTGGTTCAAAAGGCCGAATACGACTGGCCCGCGCAGGACGGCTCGCCACGCTTCAAGCCATCGCATCCGGTTACCAAACTTGAAGGCGATCACGACGTGTTCGGCGACGGCAGCGTGACGATCCTGTCGACGCCGGGCCACACGCCGGGACATCAGTCGCTGCTGGTGAAACTGCCGGAGACGGGCGCCGTGCTGCTGTCAGGCGACATGGTCCATCTCAAGGACAATTGGGACGCCAAGCGCGTACCGGCGATCAATGTCGACAAGGAGAAATCGTCCGCTTCGATGCAGCGCATGGCCGAGGTGATTGCGCAGAACAAGGCGCAGCTCTGGATCAATCACGACAAGCCGCAGAGCGAGACGATGAAGCATGCGCCGGAATATTATCAGTAACTCCTGCAACGTCGGGGGCAGCGATTGGAATACCGTTCGCTTGGCAATTCGGGGCTGCGTGTGTCGTTGGTCGGGCTTGGATGCAACAACTTTGGCCGCCGCATAGACTATGCGGCGTCGCGCCCGGTGGTGCATACGGCGCTCGATCTCGGCATCACGTTCTTCGATACCGCGGATTCATATCGCAGCTCGATCGGTGGCTCCGAGGAATTTCTCGGAAAGGCGCTCGGCGCGCGGCGCAAGGATGTTGTGCTGGCGACAAAGGTTGGCATGCCGGTCGCTGCGGGGACGCCGCACGGTGCGTCGCGCCGTGCCATCGTGGCTTGTGTCGAGGCCAGCCTGCGGCGGCTGAACACCGACTGGATCGATCTTTACCAGCAACACCAGCCGGATCCGCTGACGCCGATCGAGGAGACGCTGCGCGCGTTCGACGATCTCGTGCGCCAGGGCAAGGTCCGCACCATCGGCTGTTCCAATTTTCACGCCTGGCAGGTAGCGGACGCGCGCTGGACTTCACGATTGCTCGGGCTTGCCTCGTTCGCGTCGTGCCAGAACGAATACAGCCTGCTGTCGCGCGGTCCGGATCGCGAGCTGATCCCGATGATGCAGGCCAACGGCATGGGACTGCTGCCGTACTATCCGCTGGCCAGCGGTCTGCTGACCGGCAAGTATCGACGCAACACGCCGATGCCCGAGGGCGCGCGGCTGACGCTGCATGGTGCGCGCTACGGCAGCCGCTTCATCAACGACGCGAACTGGCCTGTCGTCGAACGGCTGGAGGCGTTTGCCGACCAACACGGCAGGACTCTGCTGGAACTCGCATTCAGCTGGCTCGCGGCGCGGCCCTGCGTGTCCAGCATCATCGCGGGCGCTACGAAACCGGAGCAGCTGGAATCAAACGTTCGTGCTGTGGGCTGGGCGCTGAGCGGGGATGACCTGCAGGAGATCGACCGCATCACCGCGAAGGATTGACGGATTACGTTTCTCCCACGGCCGCCCGTGCTCGCATCGTTTCCTCCCAGTGCTGCCCGTCGAACAGGCTGGGCCGCAGCGTGGCGATGTCCACACCTTTGAGGCAGCGGACATTCACGCTGACCCCGTCCGGCATCGACCGTGGCGTATAGAAGGAATGGATGCCGCAGTGCCGGCAGAACGTGTGCTTTGCGACGTTGGTGCCGAACTGGTAGGTCGTGATCGCGTCCTCGCCGCTCAGCAGCTCGAACTGCTTGCGCGGGACCATGAGATGCAGGATGCCCTTCATCGTGCAGATCGAGCAGTTGCATTCGGTCACGTCGCCGAGGTCGCCTTGCACCCGGAACCGCACCGCGCCGCAGTGGCAGCCGCCTTCATAGGTTTCGCCCATTGCCGATATCTCCTGTCTACGACTGCAGGACTTCCGCCCCCTGCGCGGCCTCGAGCTCGCAGGCGTTCACCGTCATGCACAGCATGCTGTAGTAGCCGATCGCGCCGGTGAGCTGGATGAACTCGTCGTTGCCGAAGCGCGCCAGCATCGCCTTTGCGGTCGCGTCGTCGGTGCGGTGCTTGCGCAGCAACTGGCGGGTGAAGTCGACGATCTGCGCATCCTCCGGCGGGATGCCGCGGGAGTGGTTCTCGCGGATCGCGGCAATGGTCGTATCGGGCACGCCGAGCCGTCGGGCGCCGCCGGTCTGTGCACCCCATACGTACAGCGCCTCGAACTCGCGCGCGACGGTCATCGCGGCGAGCACACGAACCCGCATGTCGAGCGATCCCTCGAACCGCACATAGGCGCCGACATGCGCGACCCGCTGCGCCAGATCCGGCGAATTCAGGAACATCGTGAACGGCCCGTGCACGGAGCCGCGGCTGGCGACGATCGCATCGAAGGCTGCGTGGTCCTGATGTGCGAGTTGTTCCCTGGTGGTGATGTATGGAAGCCTGGCCATGGATTTTCCCCCTATTTTGCGCGGACGTAGTGTCGCGTGAGAATGCGCAGATGGTCGCGGAAATGCGGCCGCAGCCGTTCCGTCCAGGGCGTGCCTGCGGCCTTCTTCCAGGCCTCCGTCAGCGGCACGTCCGGTGATGCGAGATGATACAGCGCGAGGTAGCGGTGCGATCCCGTGCTGTCGCGGAAACGTCGCGCGCACAGCGTTCCCGGCACCGCGGCCAACGCCGGAATGTGCTCGTGGTCGTACCACTCGTTGAATTCGGCCTCATGCGCCGGATCGACGTTCATGGCATTGACCAGCAGACCCGCCGGCGCCCGATGGCGCGGCCTGCCCGCCCGGCAGGATCTGCTCGCCGTCGAACCGGATCAGCCGCTGGCACATCGCGGTCACGCGCTTCGACCAGACCGACAGATTCTCGCCGGCGATGGCGCGGTAGGGCGCACTCTGCAGCACGTCGAGGCTGTCGAGTTCGTAGGTGGCGACAGCGTGCTTCGGGTTTGCCGTGCCGATCCAGCGGTCGCAGGCGCCGAAGCCTGCGATGCGCGCGCGCTCGGGAACGTGCTCCAGGTCGTACCAATCGTGGAACTCGTCCGCGTGCGCGTTGGTGTAGTCGAACCCCACGAGCAACAGGCCCGTCGCCATCTGCGTCTCCTCCGTGCGATTGCCGCCATCATCGCGCAGGTCGGGCGATGGCGCCAGTTTGCCGAAGCCGCATCGCCTTGCGGAACGTGGCGCTTGACAGCGACCCCCAAAGGCCATAGTTAACCATCAGGTTACATAACCACATGGTCCACCATGGCCCACAACGTCATGCTGAGCGACAGTGTCACCACCACCTTCGCGGCCCTCGCCGATCCCACGCGGCGCGCGATCCTTGCCCGCCTCGCGTCGGGCGAGGCCACGGTCACCGCGCTCGCCGAACCGTTCGAGATGAGCCTGCCCGCCATCTCCAAGCATCTCAAGGTGCTGGAACGCGCCGGCCTGATCGCGCGCGGACGCGAGGCGCAGTGGCGGCCGTGCCGGCTCACGGCGGATCCGCTCAAGGAAGCCGCCGACTGGCTGGAGCATTACCGCGCATTCTGGGAACAGAGCTTCGATCGTCTGGAAGATCATCTGCGCGAATTGCAGAAGCCCGCGCTGAGGCCCGTGCTGAAGAAGGAGAAGCGACATGGACGCAGCAAGTAGCGCCGCCACCAAATCCGCGGAACGGGAGCTTGTCGTCACGCGCATCATCGATGCGCCGCGCGCGCTCGTGTTCAAGGCCTGGACCGAGCCCGAGCAGGTCGCGCGCTGGTGGGGACCGCAGGGCTTCGTCACGACCTTCTGCGACATGGACATCCGTCCGGGTGGCGCATTCCGCTGCTGCATGCGCTCGCCGGCGGGCACCGACCATTGGAAGCGCGGCGTCTACCGCGAGATCGTCGAACCCGAGCGGATCGTTTTCACATTCGCCTGGGAGGATGCCGACGGCAATCCCGGCCACGAACTGCTGACCACGGTGACCTTCACCGACCTCGGCGCGCAGACGCGGCTGACATTGCACCAGGCGGCGTTCGAGACGGTCGAGCGACGCGACGATCATCGCGGCGGCTGGACCAGCTGCTTCGAACGTTTCGCCGAATACATGAAGAAGGAGATCGCAGCATGACACACCATCAGATCGTCTCGCGCGATGCATGGCTCGCCGCGCGCAGGGAGCTTTTGCAGAAGGAGAAAGACTTCACCCGCCTGCGCGACGCGTTGAACGCCGAGCGGCGTGCCCTGCCATGGGTCAAGGTGGAGAAGGAATATCTGTTCGACACGCCGGACGGCCGGCAGTCGCTCGGCGATCTGTTCGACGGGCGCAGCCAGCTGGTGACCAAGCATTTCATGTTCGGACCGGACTGGACCGATGGCTGTGTCGGCTGCTCGTTCGAGATGGACCACATCGAAGGCGCGCTGGTACACCTGGAGCACCACGACGTGTCGTATGTCGCGGTATCGCGCGCGCCACTGGCCAGGCTCGAGGCGTTCAAACGGCGCATGGGCTGGCGGTTCCGGTGGGTGTCGTCCTATGGCAGCGACTTCAACTACGATTTCCATGTCTCGTTCACGCCGGAGCAGGTCGCCGGCGGCAAGGCGTATTACAATTACGAACTGCGCGATGTCGGCATCGACGAATTGTCCGGCCGCAGCGTGTTCTATCGCGACGAGGCAGGCGACATTTTCCATACCTACTCGTCCTATGCCCGCGGCGGCGAGCTGTTCCTGGGCAGCTATGCCGTGCTGGACATCACGCCGAAAGGCCGCGACGAGACCATCAACGGCAATCTGACCGACTGGGTGCGGCACCACGACCGATATCAGGACGAAAACGAGGGCGCCTGTTGTCACTCAGACTGACATGGTCATGACCCGAACCTGATCAAGCGAAAGGAATCTACCATGTCCTATGTCGACGGCTTCGTGCTCGCGCTACCCAAAACCAACATCGAGGCCTACCGGACGATGACCCGCACAGCCGGCGAAGTCTGGAAGGAGCACGGCGCGATCGCCTACGTGGAGTGCATCGGCGATGACGTGCCGTATGGCGAGGTCACGTCGTTCCCGCGCGCGGTGCAGGCGAAGGACGACGAGGTCGTCATCTTCTCGTGGATCGTCTATGAATCGCGCGCGCATCGCGATGCGGTCAATGCGAAGGTGATGGCGGATCCGCGGATGAAGGACAGCATGTCGAACATGCCGTTCGACGGCAAACGCCTGATCCATGGCGGGTTCGAGTTGTTCCTGCAAATGTAGCCGCTGCGCGCGGGGGAGAGATCGGGATGAGACTGTTCTACGGCTGGGTCATCGTCGGCGTGGGCATCGTCGTGACCTGCATCGGGCTGGGCACCATGATGTCGCTGGGGGTCTTTCTCCAGCCGATGACGCAGGCGCAGGGCTGGTCGCGCACCGGCATCTCGACCGCCGCGACGCTCAACTTCCTCGCCATGGGATTCGGTTCGTTCGCCTGGGGCACGCTGTCCGACCGGTTCGGCACCCGTGCGGTCGTGCTGTGCGGCGGCGTGCTGCTCGGCCTTGGGCTGACGACGGCGAGCCAGGCCACCGGCCTCGTGCAGTTCCAGCTGCTGTTCGGCGTGCTGGTCGGCCTTGCGGCGGGCGCCTTCTATGCGCCGATGATCGCGACGACGACGCGCTGGTTCACCGCGCACCGCAGCCTGGCCGTGGCGCTCGTCTCGGCTGGCCTGGCGATGGGGTCGCTGCTGGTGGCGCCGCTCGCGCGCGCGCTGATCTCGCTGTACGACTGGCGCACCGCCATGTTCATGCTGGGCTGCATCGCGTGGTTCGTGGTCCTCCCCGTTGCCCTGCTGCTGCGCCCGCCGCCGGCAGTGGCACTTGCCGGGGGGCCGGCAGGGTCGGACGCCGCCGCGCTCACGGTTGGGCAGGCACTGCGCTCGCCGCAGTTCGTTGCCATCGCGCTCACGCATTTCGCCTGTTGTGCCGCGCATTCGGGACCGATCTTCCACATGGTTTCCTATGCGATCGACTGCGGCGTGCCGGCGATGGCCGCCGCCACGGTGTTCGGCACCGCGGGCCTGTCAGCGCTCGGCGGGCGCGTCGTGTGCGGGCTGACGGCCGACCGCGTGGGCGTGAAACCCACGCTGCTCGCCGGGCTCACCGTGCAGGCGGTGGCGATCAGCCTGTATCTCGTCGTGCAGGATGCCTGGAGCTTCTACGCGCTCGCGGCGCTGTTCGGTTTCTCCTACGGCGGCGTGATGCCGCTTTATGCGATCCTGGTGCGCGAGTATTTCGGCGCACGCATCATGGGCACCCTGTTCGGCGCCATCGCCATGATCTCGACGATCGGCATGGCGCTCGGCCCGTGGGGCGGGGGCTGGCTTTACGATGCGTTCGGTGGCTACTTTTGGCTCTATATCAGTTCGGCCGGCATCGGGCTGGGGGCGGTGGCGATCGCTCTCACCACCCGCCCACCGGAGCGGCTGCCGGTTGGGCTGGCTGGTGCGGCCCATGGAGTGTGAATGGCAGACAAGCCGAACTTCGTCATGGTTCCCGATCCGGAACCGGAACGAGCCGGAACAGCCGCGGGCGCCGACGCTGTTCGAGCAGATCCGCGCGCTGCTGCCGTTCGGCGCGCCGGGCCTGCCCGCAACCACGCCGACACGCCCGCGGCTGATCTTTGGCTTCGATGCGACCGCCTCGCGCGAGCCGGCCTGGGCCACTGCGCGCACGGTGACCGACGCACTGGTGAAGGCACTGCCGGGCGAACTCGATGTCGCGCTGGCGGTGCATGGCGGGTCGATGCTGCACACCTTCACCGAGTTCACCGCGAACCCCGCCACGCTGCGCGACCGTGCCGCCGGCATCTCCTGCATGGCGGGGATGACGCGGCTGCTGCCGATCCTGTCGCGGGCGCTGTCGAACCCCGGCGTGCGGGTGGTGGTCTACATCGGCGACGTGTTCGAGGAGTCGCCGGTGCGCGGCCGCAAGTTGGCCGATGCGATGGGGCTGAAGGGGATCAAACTGATCGTGCTGCACGATGTCGCGGACTGGAACGCGCGACGCGATGCCGAGGTGTTTTTGGATCTGGCGCGCCGGACCGGCGGCTGCGTGCTGCCGTTCGATGCCAATGCGCCGGCGCGGCTGCGCGAACTGCTGGCGGCGGTCGCGGTGTACGCGGTGGGCGGGACCGAGATGCTGGAGGAGCGGCGGGAGGAACTGCCGGGCGCGGTGATGCTGCTGGAGCACCTGCGGCGGTAGCGCCTGCGCCTGCCGCTCCTGCCGCTTGCACTGAAGCGGATCGCCCCGGCGACAAGGCGGGTCAGGTCATTGGATTCCGCCGCAACGCCACCTGAACGTCAGCCTTCAGCCCGGGCAGATCGTTCTCAACGGTGTCCCAGATCACGTCGAAGGTGACCCGGTCGTACGCGTGGCGCAGCCAATTGCCGAGGCCGCGGATGTCCGGCCAGGGCTGTTTCGGCAGCAGCGTCATGGCGCGGTCGCCGAGACGAAACGCCGCTTCGCAGGTCCTCTCCAGGCAACGTTCGATCGCGTCGCGTGCCTGGCCGTTCGCCTCCAACATCTGGCGGTCCAGGCCGAGGCGGTAGCGCTCGATCCGTTCGATGTTGTCGAGGATATCCCGCAGGTAGTCTGCGGTATCAGGCCTAGAAGGCACGCAGGCGGTCCCGTTCTATGTTCTGCCGCAGACGCGGGTTTTCCGCCGGCTCGGGCACCAGATCCACCGAGCGTCCGAGGATTTCGCTCAACCGCCGCTGCATTCCCATGAGCCGGAACAGGCCAACCCGCGCCGATGGGTCCAACTCGACCGCGAGATCGATATCGCTCGCGTCACCCGCTTCGCCACGGGCCACCGAACCGAACAGCGAGAGGTGGCGGATGCCGGCACCGCGCAATTCGGCGTCGTGGGCGCGCAGGGCGGCGATGATGTGCTCGGGCGAATGGTTGGGTACATCCATCACGCAGGCTCCTGATCCGCGCCTGCCAGCTTAGCACAGGCGACTGCTCCGGACGCCGTGTGCTGCACTCCTGTCCGGAAGCGAGCTGCCAATGCAATCGCCCGTGCCTCGGATTTCGCCCCTACGCCGCCGCCTCCGCCCGCCGCTCGTTCCGCTTGCGCTCATGCGGATCGAGGAAGCGCTTGCGCAGCCGCACCGCGCCGGGCGTGACCTCCACCAGTTCGTCGTCCTCGATATAGGCGATCGCCTGCTCGAGGCTCATGCGCCGCGGCGGGATCAGCAGCATCGCGTCGTCCTTGCCGGCGGCGCGGACGTTGGTGAGCTTCTTCTCCTTGATCGGGTTGACCTCCAGGTCGGACCCGCGGCTGTTCTCGCCCAGGATCATGCCGACATACACCTTGTCGCCTGGGTTCACGAACAGCGTGCCGCGCTCCTGGATGTAGAACAGCGCGTAGTGCACCGCCTCGCCGTTCTCGGTGGAGATCAGGCAGCCGTTGCGCCGGCCTTCGATCGGACCCTTCCACGCGCCGTAGCCGGCGAACAGCCGGTTCATCACCCCGGTGCCGCGCGTGTCGGTCAGGAAGTCGTTGTGGTAGCCGATCAGGCCGCGGCTCGGGATCAGGAAGGTCAGCCGCAGCTTGGCCCCGCCGGTGGGACGCATGTCGCGCAGCTCGCCCTTGCGGCGGGACAGCTGGTCCACCACCACGCCGGCATAGGGCTCGTCGACATCGACCAGCACCTCCTCCATCGGCTCCTCGCGGGCGCCGGTGTCGGGATTGGTGCGGGTCAGCACGCGCGGGCGGCCGATGGTCAGCTCGAACCCCTCGCGGCGCATCTGCTCGATCAGCACGCCGAGCTGGAGTTCGCCGCGGCCGGCGACCTCGAACGCCTCGGTCTCGTTGCTGTCGGTGACCTTGATGGCGACGTTGCCTTCGGCCTCGCGGAACAGCCGCTCGCGGATCTGGCGGGAGGTGACCTTGGTGCCCTCGCGCCCGGCCAGCGGTCCGTCGTTGATCCGGAAGTTCATCGCCAGGGTGGGCGGATCGACCGGGATGGCGGGCAGCGGCGCGGTCAGCTCCGGCGCGCCGATCGTGTCGGGCACCGTTGCCTCGTCGAGGCCGGCGATCGCGATGATGTCGCCCGCCTCGGCTTCCTCCACCGGAACGCGGTCCAGGCCACGGAACGACAGCAGCTTGGTCATCCGCCCGGTCTCGCCCGCGGTGCCGTCGGCGTGCAGCACCTTCACCGGCATGTTCAGCCGCGCGCGGCCCTGCTCCACACGGCCGGTCAGCACGCGGCCGAGGTAGGGGTCGTATTCCATGATGGTGGCCACCATGCCGAACGGTGCGTCCGGCGCGACCGTCGGCGCCGGCACGTGGCTCACGACCAGGTCGAACAGCGCCGACAGGTCCTTGCGGGGGCCGTCCAGCGCGGTGTCGGCCCAGCCTTGCCGGCCGGACGCGTAGAGCATCGGGAAGTCGAGCTGGGCCTCGGACGCCCCGAGGGCGGCGAACAGGTCGAAGATTTCGGTATGCACCTCGTCGGGGCGGGCATCGGCGCGGTCCACCTTGTTGACGATGACGATCGGCGACAGGCCGCGGGCCAGCGCCTTGCCGACCACGAACTTGGTCTGCGGCAGGACCCCTTCGGCGGCGTCCACCAGCACGAGGGCGCCGTCCACCATGTTCAGGATGCGCTCCACCTCGCCGCCGAAATCGGCGTGGCCCGGGGTGTCGACGATGTTGATCCGGGTGCCGCGCCAGACCACCGAGGTGCACTTGGCGAGGATGGTGATGCCGCGCTCGCGCTCGAGGACGTTGCTGTCCATTGCCCGCTCGGCCACCACCTGGTGGTCGCGGAACGAGCCGGACTGGCCGAGCAGCTTGTCGACCAGGGTGGTCTTGCCATGGTCAACATGGGCGATGATCGCGACGTTGCGAATCTGCATGACGTGCCTGGGGGGTATGGGGATGTTGCGATGCACACATAGTCCCTGGCCGCCCGAAGTGCGAGGGCGAATGTGCGGTGGCGCGATCGATGTGCCGGCGTCGCCCTGGCGGGCGTCTGGTCTGCGGGGTCGGCTTCAGGGGGGGCCGGTGGCCGACGCGGGCGATCGCGAGGGTGCCGCGGGCTATCCAGGGGTCGCACAGTCCGGGTGGTCGCCGGATCCGAATGTGAACAGCAGCCTGTTCAGGTTCCCGAGGAAGCCGGCGAGGCTGCCGCCATAGGCGATGATGGCGTGGCTGAGCTCGTCCCAGAATGCCCGGTCGAGCTGGCCGGGCGTGATGCCGAGGTCACGGCAGATATCGGCGATGACGGCGCCGACCGGCCGGCGACGCACCTCGGCGGCGATCTCTTCCTCCGTGGGCAGGCGAGCAAGGCGTGGGTCTTCGGGGTGGTTGGCGGGCTGGAGTTCGGGCTGGGCGCTCGGCGGTGCTGGCTGCGGTGAGGCGCGCGGCCCGCGTGCGGCGGGCAGGCGGATGGGCGCTGGCGTGAGGTTCTGGCCGCTTGCAGCGCGACGGCAGAGCGCGGCTTCCAGGGCCGCAGCGCGACGCAGGCCGTTGGCGATACGGGCGAGGATGGCCGCCGAGATCGGCAGTGCCGAAGGGTCTGGCGAACAGGGCGAAGTCTGGGGCGGCGGCGCGTTGCTGGACCGAGCCGGCGACTTGCCTGCCGTAGTCGATCAGTTTGCGGACGAGGCTGAGGACGCGGCCGAGGGCGGCGGGCATGGCAGTGTTGATCAGGGGCGAATCGGGGTGCGAGGTAGGGGCAGGAGGCTGGATAGTCGCGGACATGAACAAGACAAGAACATAGAAGGAGTCAGTAGGTCAAGGAAAAATTTCCTTCACTAGTAGCGTTCGCTAATGGTCCCAGAGCGGCTCGCGGTCGGCGTAACGATGGCTTGGTTCATTGCATCAGCGGCGACATGCTTGTTCCTTCGGCTCAGGAAGCGCCCACATCCCCGGCAGGATCGCGCGCAGCATGGCGAAGCCGTCACAAAACGCGCCTGGCCCACGCGGCCCGCATTTGTTCGTCGCTCGCGAATTAGCCCGCTCGCCAGCTTGCGGAACGTCTTCTGACAGCCCGGCGCGGGCGATCTGGCACACCCGAACGTCTACGGTCTGGTCGTCCGTCGAGACTGGTGTCCGAGCGTATTTGATACTGCCATTATGCAGCGGACTCGCACAGCGAAAAGCCATCTCCAACTCGCCGTCGTGCGGACATGGATCGACTTTTGTCACGATTGAAGCCAGGCTCCCAACGTTTATGTGCGAGGTTGCTCCCGGGAGGCGGCTGCAGCGGACAACCCTCTCTTGGGACGGCAAATGTGCGATCGTGAATGTCGGGTGGAGCTTCGCAATGGGCGACAGGCTATCAGACGCAATCGAGTATGGACTTCCACGGCGGCTGATGACAGCAATCCTTTTCGGCCTTGCGGGCGTATTCGCCGTTCTGCTGACCATATCGGCTAGCGATAAGGGGACTATTGCCTTTTGCGCCTTTGGTTCGGCGCTGCTGGCGGTCTTTTGGCCACTTGTCGCGAAGGTCGAGAGTCTGAAAATTGGTCCGACCGGGGTGGAGTTGAGCAAGAAAGTCGATGAAGCAAATGCTAAAGCTGAAGTTGCAGACAGCAAGGCCGACGCTGCGCTCGCCACACTGACCCGCTTTGTATTCAATAGCATGCCCCAGCCAACATTCGAAAATCTGAGGAAGATTGCTGCCGGCTTTGGCGCTTTTGGAATGTCAGAGGGCTTTCGCCAGCAACTCCGCTACTTGAGAGATAGCGGCTACATCCGAACGAACGACATCGCGATTGCGGACATCCCACCGGCGGGGAGCCAGCTTTCCGAGTTCGTCTATGCGACCAGTCTTGGCAAGGAATTCATCGCCCAACGCCTTGCAGCGGAGGCTGCCGCACCGCAGTCGTTGGTGCTGAAGTCGTGATTTCCGCGCTGGAGGTCGCCGCCCTCCTCTCAAGTATTGCATCATGCTCCACTCGATCGCCGCATGCGCCACCCGCCCCCAGGAGGACCCGTATGAAGATCAAGCTCCACCACCTGAACCTGTGCTCGAAGGACGTTGCGGGCATGGAGGAATTCTACCGCTCGGTTCTGGACCTCGCGCCCGAGCCGTCCCTCGACAGCGCACGCGACACGTCACAGGGCTACGCCGCCCCGGTCGCCTTTGTGACCGACGGCCAGACCCAGGTGCATCTCGCCACCAAGGACCTCGGCGTCGGTTTCCGCACCAACCACACTGTCAATCCACTCGAGCGCGGCCACATCGCCTTCCGAACCGACGATATTGCCGCCTTCAAGCGGCGGCTCGCGGCAAAGAACATCCCCTATTCCGACTACGGCCAGTGGGCGATGAACGGCTGGCATCAGATCTTCTTCTACGATCCCGAGGGCAACGTCATCGAGGTCCACCAGGATATGAACGAGTCTTCAGGCACAAGTGGATGATTCACCTGCGCCGCCCGTCTTGTCATTCCCGCGAAAGCGGGAAACCTGGAGCAAGTTCGGTGCTGTTGCCTTTGGATTCCCGCTTTCGCGGGAATGACAACAGCAGCAATTGTCAGCACTGCGCCGGGGGCCTCGCGCGTCCTTGTATCCGAACCACGGTTTCACAGTCATTCTGCGGAGCTGCAGCGGGACGGGCGGCCGCCGGTCCCGGTGCGCGGTGGCTGGCGCCGTGCTTCACTTGTCCAGCCAGATCGTCGCCAGGTCCTGGTTCACGTAGTGGCTCGGCCCGATCTTCCAGCCGTGCATGTAGGACCGCTCCGGCAGAATGCGGTTCCACCACAGCATCGGGAACTCATACGCCATCGTATCCACCACGCGCGTCTCAAACGCCCGCATCAGCAGCCGCTGCTTCGCGGGGTCGGTCTCGTGCACCATCTTGGCGTCGATGTCGATCAGGTCCTGGTCGTCGTAGCCGCCGTAGTTTTCGACGAACACCTTCTTCGGCAGGTACTTCTGCGTATCCATCACCGGGTTCACCACGCCGTTGCAGTTGGCTTCCACCACAACGTCGAAGTTGCCGGTGCGCATCGCCTCGAACCACGGGCCGGTCGGCACCACCTTCTGCGTGACCTTCACGCCGATCTTGCTCCATTCGTCCACCAGCCAGGTGCCGACGTATTTGTACGGCTGGTCAACGTTGCGGTTCAGCATCTCGAAGCTGAGGTTCTCCTGCCCCGCCTCCTTCAGCAGCCGCTTCGCCTCGGCGCGCGACTTGTCGATGTCGGGCCAGAAGCCGGCCATCTGCTGCAGTTCCTCCTTGGTCGCCGCCAGCGGCGAGCCCGGGAACACGATGCCGCCCACCGTGCGCACGTTGGCGATCTTCGACAGCGCCGGTGCGCCGTGCCACTGGTCGATCCCCAGCAGCAGCGCCTTGCGCACCCGCACATCGTCGAACGGCTTGCGTTTGGAATTCGGCGTGATCAGGTTGCCGCAGTTCCAGTCGCTCTGCTGGATGGTGATCTTGTCACCGACCTCCTTCTTGAGTTGTTCGATCGCCGCCGGCGGCAGGCCACGGAATTCGGTCGTCGCGCGGTCGCCGCGGATCGCCTCGGTGCGGACCACCTGCTTGTCGGCGTAGATGGCGACGAAGCCGTCCAGGTACGGCAGGCCCTTGTGGTAGTAGTCGGGGTTGCGCTCGCCCTTGATCGACTGGCCGAGCTGGTAATCGACGAACTTGAACGGCCCGCTGCCCATGATGTTCTTCTGGTACCAGTTCGGATCCTTGTCGAGGATGTCCTGCTTGTAGATGTAGGCATACGGATCGGCGAGCGCCGGCAGGAACGTCAGCGTGGCAAACTTCAGATGGAACACCACAGTGGTCGGATCGGGCGACGAGACGGTGTCGACCATCGCGTACCAGTTCTCGCGCGCGCTGTTGTAGCCCTTCGGCGGGTGGATGATGTGGTTCCAGCTCGCCGCGACATCGCCCGCGGTGAGCGGTGAGCCATCGTGCCACTTCACGCCCTCGCGGATTTTGAAAGTGTAGGTGGTGCCGTTGTCGGTCGGCGTCGGCAGCTCGGTGCATAGGTCGCAGACGAATTTGGTGGTGTCCTCCGGGTGTTCCGGATCGAGCCGGATCAGCACGCTGTAGAACGGTGCCGTCGAATGGACCGTGGCGTAGGTGGTCTCGCGGTGACCGTCGAAGCTCGGCGGCGCATCGGCCGGGATCATGTAGGTAAGGATGCCGCCGCGCTTCGGCGTTTCATCGGCGGTCGCCGGCGCGGCGTTTGCGCCAACCAAAGCGAGAAGTGCGGCGAGTCCCGCCGTTCGTAGAATTGTTTTCATTCGCGCAGCTCCCAGGAGTTTTTTCTTACTTGTCGATACGCGTCCGGCCTGGCCCCAAATCGACCGCCAAATCGACGCGACAACAGTATCCGCCAATGACGCCGGTCCGGCTAGTCAACGAGAGCCGTCCGGCCGTATGAAATATTGGCAATCCTGGCGCCGCACAGCCGATAGGCCGGCACCTGTCAGCACATCGCGCTCAACCGGCCGCCGCCGCCAGCCTCCGCAGATCCGCCTGCGGCCGCGCACCGTAGTGGCTGATCACCTCGGCTGCGGCGATGCTGGCGATCTTGCCGCACACCGGCAGCGATTTTCCCGCCGTCAGCCCCGCCAGAAACCCCGCGGCATAGGCGTCGCCCGCGCCGGTCGAGTCCACCACATGCGTCGGTTCGGCGGCGATCTCCACCGTCTCGGCACCGCGCAGGATCACGCTGCCCGCCTCGCTGCGGGTCAGCGCCGCCAGAGCCACGTCGCGCCGGCAGGCTTCGACCGCCGCTTCGAACGCGTTCTCCTCATACAGGGCGGACACCTCGGCCTCGTTGGCGAACAGGATGTCCACGTCCTGCTTCACCAGTTCGAGGAACGCCGCGCGATGGCGATCCACGCAGAACGGATCGGACAGCGTCAGCGCCACCTGCCGGCCGGCGGCGTGCGCGGCGGCGGCGGCGCGGCGAAACGCGCGCTGCGCCTCCGGCGGGTCGAACAGGTAGCCCTCGAGGTAGGTCACCGCCGCATCGGCCACCAGTGCGGCGTCCACGTCCGCCTCGCCGAACGTCACGGCGGCGCCGAGGAACGTGTTCATCGTGCGCTGGCCCTCGGGCGTGACCAGGATCAGGCAGCGCGCGGTCGGCGCGCCGCCCGCCAGCGGCGTGGACGGGAAATGCACGCCGATCGCGCCGATGTCGTGGCGGAACACGGTGCCCAACTGGTCGTCCGCCACCTTGCCGAGATACGCCACGCGCGCGCCCAGCGCCGCCGCGACCGCGCAGGTGTTGGCGGCCGAACCGCCGCTGCTCTCCTGGCCGGGCGGCATCGCGGCGTAGATCGCCTGCGCCGTCTCTGCGTCGATCAGCGTCATCAGCCCTTTGCGCATGTCGTGGCGCGACAGGAACGCATCGTCGGCGCGCGCCACCACATCGACGATGGCGTTGCCGATGCCGAGGATGTCAAACCGTGCGTCGGCCATGCTCAGCGCGCCTTCGCGGGATGCGCGCGCACGGCGGCCTCGTTCACGTCCACGCCCCAGCCGGGTCCTTTGGGGACGATCAGCTCGCCGTCCACGATCGCCGGTGCGTTGAGGAACAGTTCGTCGCGCCAGGCGACGCTGTCGATGTCGATCTCCATCACGCGGAAATTCGGCACCACCGCACAGAAATGCGCGCTGATCGCCGAGCACAGATGGCCGTAGTAGTTGTGCGGCGCGCAGTTCACCTCGTACGCTTCGGCCATCGAGGCGATCTTGATCGACTCCAGGAACCCGTTCCAGATCACGTCGATGATCGCCACGTCGGTGGCGTAGGCATCGAAGAACGGCCGGAACGCCCGCCGCCCGCACACCGACTCCAGCGACGCGATCGGACACGGCGCGGCACGGCGGATCAGCGCGAGCGACTGCGGATCCCAGGTGTCGATCTCCAGCCAGGTCATGTCGAACGGTGCGACCGCCTTGGCGATCTGCAGGTAGCCCTCGGTCTTGAAGTGGTAGTTCACGTCGAGGTGCAGCCCCATCTCGGGTCCGGCGCCGGCGCGGAATGCGCCGAGCAGATCACGCACGGACTGCAGTGTCTTGCGATCGACGTTCAGCTCCGGCCAGCCCGGCGAGCGGCCGAAGCCGGGGCCGAAATTGGTCAGTTTCTCGCCGTCGAACGGCAGAATATTGGTCTTCAGCGCCTTGAAGCCGCGCCGCTTCACCTCGGCGCCAAGCGCGGCAATATCGTCGTAGGTGCGCAGCGGCGGCACGCCGACAAGTTCGTGGTTGCGCACGCGGTAGGAGCCGCAATGCGACCAGTAGACCGGGATGCGCTCGCGCACCGGGCCGCCGAACAGTTCGTAGACCGGCACGCCGAGCGCCTTGCCCTTGATGTCGAGCAGCGCGTTCTCGATCGCCGCGATGGCGCGCGAGTTGATGCCGCCCGGCGCCTGCACCTGACGCACCCACAGCGCCGAGGCGATCTGCTGCACCGGACGCGGGTCCTGCCCGATCAGCGGGTCGGCCAGGCCGTAGATCACGCCGGTCAGGCCGCGGCTGCCATCGGCCTCGGTGTATTCCGACCAGCCGACCAGCCCGTCATCGGTGGTGAGCTTGAGGAATGAAAAGGTGCGCCAGCCTGCATCGCAATGCAGGTCCTCGATCTTCGCGAGTTTCATGATGCGGCTCCGTTAGTTTGCGGCGGCGGCGCGGGCACGTGGCGGCAAGACCAGGCCAACGCCCCTGAGATGACTGAACAGCTCCTTGAGCCTGTCGCGATCGGCTTCCGGCAGGGGCGGCTTCAGGATCGATGCGATGTTCGTGCGAAGATGCGCCTGATCGCCGGTGCCGAACAGCACGACATCGACACCCGGCTCATGCCGCACGTAGCGATAGGCCGCATCGGTCAGACTGCTTGCGCCATCGGGATGGATCAGGAAGCCGAGCGGGTCGGGCGTGTCGGCGAGCCATTGCGGCACCTGACCGGCGGCTGCCAGATCCTGCATCGCCGCCGCGACGCGGTCGGGGCTGGCGAAGATGCTGCGCACCGCGAACATCAGCAGCGTGCCGACGCGGTGGCGCAAGGTTGCCGGGAACACTTTCTCCCGTGTGTTCTGGCTCATCAGATGGAACGCGACCATCACCACGTCCCACACGCCGTCCGGCACCGCGCGTTGCAGCATTTCGTGCTCGAGGTCGTTGGGCGACGTCTCGGTGATGCCGAGGAAGCGGAACTTGCCGCGTTCCTTCTCGCGCAGCAGGGCAGGGGCGATCGTGTCGCGCACGTAGTCGTAACCCGACGGCGGCACCGCATGAAGCTGGAACACATCGATGCAATCGATGCCAAGCTCGCGCAGCGAGTTGTCCAGGCTGGCCACCACCTGTGCCGGCGTGTAGCGCTCGCCGCCGCGCAGCACCGAGGCTTTGGTGGCGATCACGACCTTGTCGCGCGCGACGCCCTTCAGCGCCTTGCCGACCACGCCCTCGGTCGCGTACGGCGCCGCCGTGTCGAGCAGGTTCACCCCGAGATCGAGTGCGGCGTGGATGATCGCGATGGCGCTGGCCTCGGTGCCGCCGGTGTTCAGCCCCAGCCGGCTGAACCCGCCGCAGCCGAGGCCGGCCACACTGACGCGGAGCCCGGTCCTGCCGAGCGTGGTATATTCCATGCGAACACCTGCTGTCTGGAGGCGGTCAGGCTAGCGCGGTTCGACCCCGAGTGGAATTATGGCCGCAGGCCCGCCATCCGCGTCTTTGAGCCGAACACGCAACACAAGGAACGTCCGATGATCCTGATCGGTCAATACGACTCTCCGTTCGTGCGGCGCGTTGCGATCGCGATGCGCCTGTACCGCATCGGCTATGAACATCGCCCCTGGTCGACATTCGGCGACGCGGATCGGATCGCCTCGTTCAATCCGTTGCGCCGGGTGCCGACCTTGGTGCTGGACAGCGGCGAGGCCCTGATCGAAAGCGCTGCAATCCTCGACCATCTGGACGAGCGCGTCGGGCCATCGCGCGCCATGATCGCGGACGCCGGCGATCTGCGCCGCCACGCACTCAAGGTCTGTGCGCTGGCAACCGGTCTGGCCGACAAGGCGGTGAGCCTGACCTACGAGCGGATGCTGCACCAGGCAACATCCGACGCGTGGATCGCGCGATGCACGGCGCAGATTGCCGATGTGCTCACGGCACTCGAATCCGGCAAAGCGGAGAGGTCCGGTTCGCGGTTCTGGTTCGGCGACGCGATCGGCCACGCGGACATTGCGGTTGCCTGTGCGCTGGGCTTTACGCGGGAGGCGCATCCGGTGCTGTTCGATGAGCAGCGCTGGCCGGCGTTGACCGCCCATGCGGCGACATGCGAAGGGCTCGCGGCATTTCGGGAGATCGTGCAGCCGTTCGTGCCGCCGGCATGATGCCGAAGGTTGGTCTGCCATTGCAACGATAACGCCATCAGTCTATATTCAAATTGCTAAATGGAGGCGGAGAGCCGCACTTGCCCTCCGCCCCAAGTAGCCGTACCTGCGTGGAGACCCAATCGACACAGGTTAGCCCCTCTCAGCGATCCCAATCGTTGGGAGGGGAGCTCGCTCCCTTACTGCATGTCCTCGCAGAGGGGCAGGCGCGTCAGCACTTCCTGTCCGGCCAGCCCGACGGCGGACGGATCAGTGAAGACCATCAGCGAGCCTTGTCCATTGCCACCCGCGAACGTCAGGTCGTCGGCGATGCCGAGACCGGTGGTGAGTGAAATGCCCGTCAGGATGGTGCGGAACGCGTAGTTCGTCAGGCCGGAGATCGGATCGACCGTCAGCTTGAACTGATCGACCGTGCCGCCGAGCGGACCGGTGTACATGTACCCTGTTCCATCCGGAGCCACGTGGCTGACGATGGCGTTCGGCTGTGTCACCAACGCCGACGAGAAGCCGAAGTTGGGCTGAGCATTGCCGCAATGGCTACCGCTGTGCTGGCCGAATACGGTCTGCATCTGCTGCATCAGCGTACCGCTCAAGCCACCGACGCCCTGGACGACACACTGTGGCCAGGCGGACGGGACCGGATTGACCGCGCTGCTGCCGGGCTGGCTGTCAAAGCTGTTGACGATGCGCTGACCGCCGAAGTACGGCTGGTTGTCGGGGCCGAAGGCGGTGGTCAGATCGACCGCCAGATTGTTGTTGCCGACCTGCATGCACTTCACCAATGAGGCCGGTGGGACGAAGAAGTTCGTGTTGATCGGCTTCGACGGGTCGCCGGGATCACCCAGCGGGTTGAGACAGGCGTAGATGAACTGGGCCCGCCGGATCGAGGTGACCATCGCGAACATGCCGTCCGGGCTGACGGCAGCGTTGGTCAGCTTCTGGCCTTCCGGGATGTCGGAGTAGTAGTTCTGCGGCCCATTGATCTTGCCGGCGTCGCCGCCAAGCCTCGGGCTGGAGACGTTGTTCAACGCGATCGAGAACAGGCCGCCCTTGATGCCGGCCACGAACAGGAAGCTGGTCGCGTTTTTCGCGGTGGAGGCAACGCCGTGCGAGATCGAGCAGCCAAGCTGATTGAAGTAGGTGTTGGCGGGGTTGGGCGCGCCGACCGCGCTCAGCTTGGTCGGATCACAGGTCGGGGTGACTGCCTGGCCCTGCAGCGGAATATCACCGAGATTGGTGACCCGGCCGCCCTTGATGATCGGCAGCAGCACGCAATCGGTCGCGGTGTTCGGCGGGATGGCCCAGCTTGCGGAACGACCGGTCGTTGGATCGACGCCGCTGTCGGTTTCCTTGCAGAGCGTCGACCCTTGGTCGAACACCCAGTTGTGGCCGCCACCGGTCAGCGGGCCGGCCGGATCGTTGAACTCGTTTACCGAGTTGTCGGGAATGAAAACCGAACCGGCAGTGCCGGTAAAGATGTTGTGTGACCAGTTGGCTGCGGTCTTTACCTGTGCATCGCGGCCGACGACCCAGCCGTCAGCCGGCAGGGTGGTTCCATCGGAACAGATCGCCATGGCGTTCTGTGCACCGAGAGACAAGGCGGCAGTCGTCGCCAGCAGCGCCCGCCGCAGGCGGAGGCGCGGATATTGTGTACGCATGGTCTTGGATTCCCTGTTCATTGCGGTGGTGTGGTCGGATCGGCGCCACAACGAACAAAATTACATTACCGCAATTTATACACAAGTGGAAACGGTTCACCCCTGCGTGTGGAATATTCCCATAAAAACATTTTTGTGATGTCGGAATAATATCTACA
This sequence comes from uncultured Alphaproteobacteria bacterium, assembly GCA_963739725.1. Taxonomy (GTDB): domain Bacteria; phylum Pseudomonadota; class Alphaproteobacteria; order Acetobacterales; family Acetobacteraceae; genus JAMXLO01. Next base: position 101,983 of record CAVUBS010000004.1, read on the forward strand.
GAGTTGCGTCGCAGAAAGCCATTCACATCGAGGCGATTGCCGTTGCGCCTCACCCGACGCACCGGCGGGACTGAACCGGCCCCCGCCCGGGCCGTTTCGCAATCCGCAATTGCCGCCCGGCATTCGGTGTGGAACCCTGGCTGAACCAACCCATGCCCCGCCTGCTGTCCCCACTTGCCCGAGCGCTCGCCCAACTCGACGACCGCGCCTTCCTCGGCGTGCTGGCGCGCAGCGTCGCGTGGTCGGCGGCCTGCTTCGTCCTCCTGCACGTCGGCATCGTCTGGGCCGTGCATCACCTGCTCGACCTGCACGGCTGGATCGGCTGGGCGGCGGACCTGCTCGGCGGCATCGGCGCATCGCTGCTCGCGCTGTGGCTGTTCCTGCCGGTCGCCGCGGCGATCGGCACGCTCTACATCGACCGCATCGCCCGCGCGGTCGAGCACCGCTGGTACCCGTCCCTGCCGCCCCCGCGCGGCGCGTCGCTCGCCGCCCAGATCTGGGACGCGATCAGCGTCGGCGCGCGCATCCTGGTGCTGAGCGTGCTCGCCCTTGTCCTGGCGCTGATCATCCCCGGCATCGGCCTGGTCCTGGCCTGGATCATCGGCGGCTACGCCATCGGGCGCGGCCTGTTCGCCGCGGTGGCGATGCGCCGCATGCCCCGCGCCGCGGCCGAGGCGCTGTATCGCCGCGCCCGCCCGGTGGTCCTGGCGCAGGGCTGCATGCTGGCGCTGGCCGGCTACGTGCCGATCCTCAACCTGCTCATTCCCGTGATCGGCACCGCCGCCATGGTCCACGTGCTCGACCTGGCGCTGACGGCCGCTCCGGACCATCGGCCCGCCTCGTGACCGATGCAGATCGTTGTGGATAACCCCCGGCACCCGGTTGTTTCACCGCCGCCGCCCGTGTTAGGCCGCTCGCACCGCCACGACTCCCGACATCCGCCAGCCGAGCGAGGAGCCCGTGTTCAAACGCCGCAAGCCCGACGAGCCACAGACCGACGAAGCGGACGCCACGCTGCCCGCCGGCCTGTCATTTCCCGACCAGGGGGACCGCCCGGATCAGTCCGGCGCCCCGAACAGACCGCTCGACAACGGTCTGGGCGTGCCTCCCTTCCGTCCCGCCCCGCCGCAGGAGGTGCAATCCATGTCCCGGCCACCCTTCACCACCGCTCCAGCGCCGCAAGCCGCCCCGCAGCCGGGACCGCGACCCGTGCTGCCGCCGGTCCGCCCCGCGTCGCGCGATCCGTCCGAGCGCCGCACCCTGGTCGTCGGCCGCGGCATCAGCGTGCAGGGCACCGTGCAGGACGCCGAGCGCCTGGTGGTCGAGGGCACCGTCGAGGCCACCATGATCCACGCCACCGAACTGTCCATCTCGCCGGGCGGCGTCTTCAAGGGCGAGATCGAGGTCGAGGACGTGGAGATCGCCGGCACCATCGACGGCACCCTGACCGCGCGCGGCAGCCTGATCGTGCGCGCCACCGGCAAGGTGCTGGGCACCGCCCGCTGCCGGCGCCTGCAGGTCGAGGACGGCGGCCAGATCACCGGCCGCATGGAGATGCTGACCGACCAGGCCCAGGCGAAGACCGAGCCGACCCGACCGGCGACCGAACCGGCGGCCTGACGCCACACCCTGCTCTAGCGACGGGTTCTATGCGGCGGGCCGGGCCCTCGCGCGTGGGCGGGCGGCATAGGCCCGTTTGACTCAGATCAATGCGCGCCCTCAACGACCGGTTATTCTGGAGGCATAACCGGTAGCGGGTGACCCATGCGCATCTACAAGGCGATCAACAAAGTCCCGGGCGGCCTGATGGTCGTGCCGCTGTTCATCGGCATGGTCCTCAACACCTTCTTCCCGACCCTGCTGAAGATCGGCGGCTTCACCGAGGCGCTGACCAGCGTGGGCTACCCCACGATCCTGGGGATGTATCTGTTCACCGTCGGCACCAAGATGACCTTGCGGACGGCGCCGCGGATGCTGAAGCGGGGCTTCGGCATCATGGCCGCCAAGGTCGGCATCGCCACGCTGATCGCGCTGCTGGTCGCGCGGTTCTTCGACGGCAACGTGCTCGGGCTCAGCACGTTGGCGCTGCTGGTCGCGATGAGCGACACCAATGGCGGCATGTTCATGGCGCTCACCTCCGTGATGGGCGACAAGGAGGACGCCGGCACCTACGTGCCGCAGAGCATCGAGACCGGGCCGTTCCTGACGATGATCATCCTGGTCGGCGCGGGGCTGGCCAATATTCCGTGGCTGACCATGCTGTCGGTGATCGCGCCGATCGCGGCCGGCGCGGTGCTCGGCAACCTCGACAAGGATTTGCGCGAGTTCTTCGGGTCGCATGAGCCGATCATCGTGCCGTTCATGGCATTCACGCTGGGTCAGACGATCAACCTGTCCGCCGTGGTGACCGCCGGGCTGCCGGGCGTGATGCTGGGCGTGTTCGTGCTGGTGGTGACGGGGACGTGCTGCATCCTCGCCGATCGCCTGCTGGGCGGGTCGGGCATCGCGGGTGCGGCGGCGTCGAGCACGGCGGGGAATTCCGCCGCGGTGCCGAAGGCGATCGCGCTGGCCGATCCGACCTATGCCGCGATCGCGGCGGCAGCGACGATCCAGGTGGCGGCGTCGGTCATCGTGACGGCGGTGCTGACGCCGCTGCTCACGTCGTTCGTCTACAGGCGGGTGCAGCGGCAGCGTGCGCTGCGGATGCAGGCTGCGCCGCTCATCCTGCCGACGGCGGTTGCGCCGGGTTCGCATGCCGATTAGCCGGAGCGAGACGGCTATAATAGGGCTATCGCAATGATCTCGGAATGGACTGACGACTACCCAGCGGGCGCGCAAATCGGCGGCCCATTGCGCTGGTCGAGGATCGCCACCACGTCGCGCATCGGCGCATTCGCCGCGTGCAGCGGGTCGCCGAACGTCGGCATGTGGCAGCAGTGCCACGCCACGACGTTGGGCGAACCTGCGCCGCGCTCGCCTGGAGCTAATCGGTCGCCGCCAGATCTTCCTCCACGAAACGCATGAGTGCCTCGAGAAGAGCTTCGCGCGGGTAAGCGTTCTGGGTTACGAACATCGAGGCGATTACGCTGTGCGTGCGATTGATCGGGACCGCGACGGCCCAGTGGTCGGCATTGAGATAGCCCACCAGAACGCTGCCGGGCACAACCTGGTCATAGAAGATCATCTGACTGTCGTTGCGCGCGTCGATGCGTGCCAGCTTGTCATAGCTCCCGGTAAGCACCGAAGAGATGACCTCCGGCCGCGGAAATGTGACGAGCGAATAATAATGCAGCTCGGGGGGAAGCGGGTTCCGCGCAAGCCACGCCTGGCGCGTCGCGGGCCGTAGGCTTGCCACGCCGCCGCCGTCGCCCGCCCCGCAGGTTGCGCCTGGAAAGTGCCGCAGCAGGTCGGCCTGGTACTGCTCGGCGTCATTCGCGAGCGGCGACCCCCCAATCGCGCCGGCGGCGCTGACCACCGCAGCGACGCGGCTCCGGATCTCCGGATACGCGACCACAGCCTCGAGGATATCAGGGGCACCCTTCGAATAGCCGATGAGCACGAGACGCGGCGCACCTGCGTCGAACGGCATGGCCATGATCGCGTCGCGGATCTGGCGCGCGTTGGTCTCCGAGCTCGACAGCGCATCGACCCTCATCAGAGCCGCGTCGTATCCGAACTGGCGCAAATGCTGCGCGGCGGTACCGGGTGGATCCAGCCACGGTTCGAAGCATTCGTAGCCAATGCCTGGCACCAAAGCCGCGACGAGGCGTCGCTTCGACGGACCGAGATCGACCGGTCTGTCAGTGCCGGCGGGCTCGGTGCCGACGCGGGTCAGTGCTTCATCGCAGGGGCGGTAATCCGGCAGCGCGCGTCCGTGCGCTTCCAGCACGGCGCAATAGATCTCGCGGAAGCGGCCACGGTGGTCCTGCACGCCTATCCGGGATGCAGGCGCGAGAGCGAGCGGCGGCGTGTCGGTCGAATACGGCACCAGTGGCCGCGTCGCACATGCGCCGAGCGTGAGGCACGTCCCGGCGACCAGCGATATGATGGCTACATGGAATTTAGCGCCCGGCATCGCTGCCCGCATTCCCGTCACCTTGCCCGCGCCGATCGAGGTACGGCTCCCAGCGGAGAAATTCCACGTTTTCGAGGCTCTGGGGCCGCGTCGCGAAGAACAGGACGGCGCGCAGACCGTCGGTATAATAGTGCGCGCCGTGCAGGGTATCCCGAGGCTGTGTATCGGAGGCCTCGCCGACGCCGGTGACAAAACCGACGCGGGTCAAACCCCCCGAATACATCATGTCCTGGACCAACAGGTTTCTTGCCTCATCCACATCTTCGTCCAGGACGATATCGCTCTTGCCAGGGGACGCGAAGCGCCCGCCGACCGGCCGGCCGGCCTGCACAAGATAAACCGGTTGGCCCTGGAAGCTGATCGGCGCGAGCCACGCGCGTATCCAGTTGGACGGCGAGCCCGCCTGTGCCTGCTTGTGCAGCACGAAATCAGGCTGACGGTCGAAGACCTGTTGAGCCATGTCCTCGGCTCGCGCGGAGCGCCGATAGTCACGGCGCACCATCGCGCTCCCGATCGCGGCAACGTCACCGACGAACACGGCATTCAGCGGATCACCGCGCGTCGTTCCGCCTGCTTCTGTCGCGCAGCATGGCAGCTGCTCGATTGCAGCGCGGAGCGCGGCGAGGTCCGTGTAGTTCGCGGAATGCGCACCGGAATATTTGAACAGCGCCGGGTCGTCGCCGGCGGCATCATCAGGCACAGGCAGGAACAGCGTGAAGGGAATCAGCATCTGTCGACCGAGCAGATCGACGTTCAGAAGCCTTGTCCGGCGTTCGGGGTTGAGAAAGAGGATCCCCGCGCGCGTTTCCCCCGCGGCGATCGGATTCTTGAACCCGAGCTTGTCGAAGTGGTCGTCGATCCGTGTATTCGTGCCGCCGCCAAGCAGCGTGTGCAGCGACCATGCGACTTCGAGCGGCGAGTAGTAGTCCGGATCGGTGCCAGAGCGCAGCAACCACAACCGTCGCGAGGTCCGGTTCTCGACCTCTATCCAGACGGGCTGCACTGCGGTCCTGTCGAGTTCGCCGCCGAGCATGCGCCGCGTGTCCTCGGCGCTGAGCACTGCCGCGTTTATGCGTACGTCACCCCGCACTTCGGTCACGGCGCGGCGGCGCAGCGCGGCGTCACTGACGTCCTCGGGAGCCCGCCAGGTCGCGCAACCGGCTATGGCCAGTAGCAAGCACATCTTGAACGCGTCGAGCAGACGAGGCGGCAACAGGTTCATCGCACTGTTCCCGAAGTCGCCTCCTTGCGCGTCTCGATCGTCCCCCAATCGAACAGCTCGATCTCGGTGATCGGCGTTGGTCTGCGATCAAATACGAGCACGACGCGATATCCGTCGGTATAGTACGGATCGGTGGTGAGGTTCTCGCGCGGAGCGTCCGGCGGCGCCGCGCCGACCCCGTTCACGAGCCCGGACTTCGCGAGGTTCTGCGAATAGACCATGTCCTCGCTCAGCGCCGCGCGCGCCGTGTCCAGATCGGGATCGATCTTGTGCGTCGTGAACGTCGGCGAGTGGATGGTGAGACGAGAGCCGATATCTCGGCTGACCTGGCCCACCCAAACCTGCTTGTCATGGTAGCGGATCGGGCTCAGCCAGAGCCGCAGGTGATTGCGCTGGTGGATGTTGTCGCGGGCCTTCTGCAGCGCGAGGTCCTGGGGACGGCCGAACAGGTAGAGATCACTCACCGGCGCATAGGGATAGCGGTCGCCCGACAGCGCAGCGGTCATCATCCGCCAGATCGAGCCCGTCCACTTCTCCTCGGTTGGATGCCAGCCGCGCCGAACCAGAGCGGGGAAGGCATCGTCGAGACCGCCAACGATCACCAGATTGATCGGATCGGCGTTCTTCGTGCCATTTTTGTTGGTCGCACAGCATGGCAGAGCCTCCAGCGCCGCACGAAAGGCATCGTCATCCGTGTAGTTCGAGATCTTCTCGGGCGGATAGATCTCGCGCTGGAATGCTTCGCTCGCTTTGTAATCACCCCGAAAGCCAGGCACGACCGTGAGGATCGAGAATGTCCGCGCGCGCTCGCTCGCGACAAAGTCGAGCTGCACGAGCTTCACGCCCTCGTCCAGGTTCGTCAGCACGAACCCCGACGTCGTCGATTCCGGTGGGACCGGATTGTGGAATGCAAGCTGCCGGAAGCGCCGGTCGATCGCAGCCCGCTGCTGGCTCGAGCTCTCCGGTGACAGGGCTTCGGCTGCTTCCGAGGCGGGAAAGAAATTCGGATCCAGACCCGGCGACAACAGGAAATAGCCCTGCTGGTCACGGTTCTCGACCTCGATCCACACGGGCTGGATTCCCTGCTTCGCGAGCGCCATGCCGTACACCGCCACGCTCTCGTCGGCGGACAGCACCGCCGTCGACACCCGCAGCGTGCCGTCGGTGCGCGTCACGGCCCTGCTTTTGTAGTCAGGCTCCGCTGTGGGCTGTGGCGACGTCACAGACGCACAGCCACCAAAAGTGCCAGCGACGAGAGCGATTGCGAGCGCCCGCATCGCCATGCGGGTCCATGTCATTCGCTCATCCCCGCGAACTGACGCCGGATCAGCGCGCCGCCGCGGTCTGATACGCCGCCAGACACGCCAGATCGACGATCTGGCTGACCGAGGCGTCCATCGGCATGATCTGCACGGGCCGCTCCATGCCCATCAGCAGCGGCCCGATCGTGCTGCCGCCGCCCAGCCGCCGCGCCAGGCTCGACGTGATATGCGCCGAATGCAGCCCCGGCATCACCAGCACGTTCGCATCCGCGGTCAGCCGGCAGAACGGATACAGCGCGCGGATCGACGGCTCCAGCGCGACATCCGGGCTCATCTCGCCGTCGTATTCGAAATCCACCTTGCGCTGGTCGAGGATCGCCACCGCGTCGCGCATCGGCGCATTCGCCGCATGCAGCGGGTCGCCGAACGTCGCATGCGACAGCAGCGCCACGCGCGGCTCGTGGCCGAGATGCCGCGCCGCCCGCGCCGCACCGATCGCGATCTCGGCCGCCTCCTCCGCGTTGGGGCGGAAATGCATCAGCGTGTCGGCGATGAAGATGGTCTTGCCGCGCATCCCCAGCACCAGCGTGAGCCCGAACGCGATGCCGCCATCGGCCGGCCTGATCGCATGGCTGATGTCGTCCAGACACACCGCGGCCGAACGGGTGAGCCCGGTCACCATCGCGTCGGCATCGCCGGTCGCCACCATGCAGGCGGCGAACACGTTGCGGTCCTGGTTCACCATGCGCTGGCAGTCGCGGTGCAGGAACCCGCGGCGCTGCATGCGGCCATACAGGAAATCGACGTATTTCGCGTTGGCACTCGGACAGCCGCGCGTTGTGGATCTCGATGCCCTCCACGATGCCGAGACCGAGGCTCGCCATCGTCGCCTTCACCCGATCCTCGCGCCCGATCAGCACCGGCCTGCCGTAGCCCGCGTTGCGGTAGGCGACGGCGGCGCGCACCACCTTCTCCTCCTCGCCCTCGGCGAACACCACGCGGCGCGGATCGGCGCGCACGCTCTCCATGATCGCGTCGAGCGCCCCGGCGGTGGAATCGAGCCGCCCCGACAGGTCGCGCGCATAGCGGCGCAGATCGACCAGCGGCTTGCGCGCGACGCCGCTGTCCATCGCCGCGCGCGCCACCGCCGGCGGCACCCACGAGATCAGCCGCGGATCGAACGCGTTCGGGATGATGTACTCCGGCCCGAACGTCAGCCGCCGCCCGGTCGAGGCGGTGTGCACCTCGTCCGGCACGTCCTCGCGCGCGAGCTTGGCCAGCGCCTCGGCCGCGGCGATCTTCATCGCCTCGTTGATCGTGCTGGCGCGCACGTCCAGCGCGCCGCGGAAGATGTAGGGAAAGCCCAGGACGTTGTTGACCTGATTGGGATAGTCGCTGCGGCCGGTGGCGATGATCGCGTTGGGCCGGGCCTCGCGCGCCTCCTCCGGCGTGATCTCGGGATCGGGGTTGGCCATCGCGAAGATGATCGGCTTGTCCGCCATGCGCGCGACCATCTCCTTGGTCACCGCGCCCTTCACCGACAGGCCGAACACCACATCGGCGCCGTCCAGCGCGTCGGTCAGCGTGCGCGCCCTGGTCGACGGCGGCGTGGGCGGATTTCCACTGGTTCATGCCGTCGGTGCGGCCCTGGTAGACCACGCCCCGCGTGTCGCACAGCACGACATGCTCCGGGCGCATGCCCATCGCCTTCAGCAGCTCGACGCAGGCGATGCCCGCCGCGCCGGCGCCGTTCACCACCAGCTTCGTGTCGCGCAATTCGCGCCCGGTCAGGTGGCACGCGTTGATCAGCCCGGCGGCGGCGACGATCGCGGTGCCGTGCTGGTCGTCGTGGAACACCGGGATGTCCATCAGCTCGCGCAGCCGCTGCTCGATCACGAAGCATTCCGGCGCCTTGATGTCTTCCAGGTTGATGCCGCCGAAGCCGGCCAGGAAGCGCACCGCGTTGACCACGTCATCGACGTTCTCCGAGTCGATCTCCAGGTCGATGCCGTCGATGTCGGCGAAGCGCTTGAACAGCGCGATCTTGCCCTCCATCACCGGCTTCGATGCGATCGCGCCGAGATTGCCCAGGCCGAGCACGGCGGTGCCGTTGGACACCACCGCGACCATGTTGCCCTTGGCCGTGTAGTCGTAGGCGAGCGCGGCATCGCGCTGGATGTGCAGGCAGGGTTCGGCGACGCCGGGCGAATACGCGAGCGAGAGATCGCGCGCCGTGGTGATCGGCTTGGAGATGCGCGTCTCGAGCTTGCCTGGCCGGCCGGAGGCGTGCAGCGCCAGCGCCTCTTCGGCGGAGACGTGAGCGGTGCGCGTGTCGATGCTGCCATCGGCCATTTTGGTTCCCCTGGTCGTTTCCCGTCGCCGCGGCCGGCATCATGGAGGCTGGCGGCAACGGAGGGAAGCCGGCGCGGCTGCGGTTTCTGCCATGCGGGCGGCTCAGTCGGTCCAGGGCGATGCGTACGCCTTGTTCATCATTCGGGTCCAAAATGCCAACCCAGACAGCTGATCCGAGGCAGCATGCTGGGCATCCGGTTCGCCGGGGGATTCATCCGAAACTGGCTCGGCGCGCGCCGCTCGCGGGGCGTTGTCGTGCCGTTCGAATCCCCGGTGCTGCGCATGGCACGGGTCTGCGAGGATGAGCGGGACGGGCTGATCGCGATCCTGCGCGACTTTGCCAACAACGGGACCGCCTACATCGTGCCATGGAGCAGCCTGCCGCTGGTGGTGCCCATGACCGACTACGACAAGGCGCTGCACACGGGGGTTGCCGAAAGCCGACCGACGACGCCGGCGGAGATCCGCGCCGTGGTCAGTCAGCTGGCGCTGTCGGGCGCACTGGGCCGCGAGGCCAAGGCGCGCGAGGTCGAGCGTACGCGCGGCGCCAGGACACAGCTTGCCGATATCGAGCTGGTGCTGATCCTGCATCTGCTGAGTTCCTGCGGTGCAGACCCCGCGGCGCTGATCGTGGCTTCGTCGCGCCGGGGAGCAACCGATGCAAAGGCGGCCGTGGCCGCCGCGGCCGCCGCAATCGGCGTCAGGCGGAAGGATATCTACCGGCGCATCAGTGAATTCTCGAAGCTGCTCGAGCCGGTTGGGCTGATTGCCACCGAAGGGCCGATCCATGCCGGCTGGCTGCGCGCATTGCATAACGAGGTTGAAGCATTCGGACCGGACTGCGCCATGCGCCGGCAGGCGAATCTGCCCGACGTCAGCGCGGCTTTGGCGCCTATTGCGCGTTCGGCGGCCAGAACCGCGCAGTTCTCGGCCACCGGGCTCAACATCATCGACTACTCGGTTCTCGATATCGGTTCGACCATCAGTCGATGGAACGCCGAGCAGCCGCTCCTCAAGCAGGTCATCACCCGGTTGTCGTTCGCGCTGGATGAGTGGCCCACGCTGATCAAGGCGGCCCACGACGCGTTGCGCGATTCGCAAGGCGCGCCGGTGCCCCAACTGCACGCGCTGAGTGCCGTGCTGCCGCACGCAGCCGAGGTCGGTGCATCGGCTGGCAGTCATGCAGCCATGGGGCATGCAGCCATGGGGCATGCAGCCGAAGGACAGGCGGAGCCGGCGCCCGTTGCGCGCGCCCTTGCCGTCAGGCTGTCCACGATCTGGTCGATGCTCGGATCCTCGCGGCCGTCGCTGGCTTGACCGCAGCCGGCGGGCTGGCGCTTCGCAGCCTCGGCCGCGTGGGGTACACCGGCGCCGATGGCCTCCGTCCCGAAATCCGCCGGCGCCACGCCAGCGATGGCACAGTGGTTCGCCGCCAAGGAAGCACACCCCGACGCGCTGGTGTTCTTCCGCATGGGCGACTTCTACGAGCTGTTCTTCGCGGATGCCGAGGCTGCCGCGGCCGCGCTCGACATCGCACTCACCCAGAGGGGCGAGCACAACGGCAGCCCGGTGCCGATGTGCGGCGTGCCGCAGCACGCGGCCGAGGCCTATCTCGCGCGGTTGATCCGCCGCGGCTTTCGCGTGGCGGTGACCGAACAGATGGAGGACCCCAAGGCGCGCGCCGCGGGACGTAACGCCAAGGCGCCGCTCCGCCGCGAGGTGGTGCGCCTTGTCACCCCGGGCACGATCACCGAGGAAGCACTGTTGGAAGCCGGCCGGGTCAACCTGTTGCTCGCACTCGCGCAGGACGGCCGTGCGGGCGTGGGCGCGGCATGGCTCGATGTCTCCACCGGCCTGTTCGAGACGATGGCGCTCGCCCAGGAGGATCTTCCCAGCCTGCTCGGCCGACTTGAGCCGGCGGAGGTTCTCGCCGCGGCGGCCTTGCCGCTCGGCGACTGGGCGGGCAGGCGCGCGCCCGATGTCGTGCCGTCGCCGCCATTGGTGGCCCGGCGGCGGCTGGCCGAGGCATTCGGCGTTGCCAGCGTGGATGCGTTCGGCAGCTTCACCGACGCCGAGGCGATCGCTGCGATGATGGCGGTGGACTATGTCCGTGCCACGCAGGCGGGCACCATGCCGCGCCTGGCGCGACCCGCCCCGCAAGGGAGTGCCGGGCTGTTGTCGATGGATGCGGCAACGCGCGCCAGCCTGGAGATCCATCGGGCGCGCGACGGCGGGAGTTTGCACACGCTGCTCGGCACGGTGCAGCGGACGCTCAGCCCGGCCGGAGCACGCATGCTGGCGGGCTGGCTTTCCGCGCCGCTCACCGACACTGCGGCGATCGCGGCGCGGCAGGATGCCTGGTGCTGGCTGCTGGCCGAACGCGTGGCCGCCGAGCGGCTGCGTGCGGCGTTGCGGTCCGCGCCCGATATCGCCCGTGCGCTCGGGCGGCTTTCGGTCAATCGCGGTGGTCCGCGCGATCTCGGCGCGCTGCGCGACGGGCTGGGCGCCGCGCGGGTGGCGACGGAGGCGCTCTGCACAGCCACCGCACGAACACTCGTCATGGCGTCCCGGGCTTGACCCGGGGCTCGTCCAGGCCATCGCTGATGGCGCCAGTGCCGCGACGGATGGCCGGGATACGCCCGGCCATGACGAGTTGACGGCGGGCGCGGTGCACGTCGCGCTCGCGCCTGCTTTGCGGACCGCAGTCGCCGCCCTCCACGTCGATCCATCCCTGGAGCAGCGCCTTGCCGACGCGCTGGCCGATCCGGCGCCGCATCGGCTGGACGATGGCAACGCCATCCGCGCCGGCTTCGACGCCGAACTGGACGCCGAACGCGCCTTGCGCGACGACAGCCGCCGGGTGCTCGCGACCTTGCAGCTCGATTACGCGCAGCGCTACGGCGTGGCCAGCCTGAAGATCCGCCACCATGCCCAGCTCGGCTACGTCATCGAGGCACCCGCCGCCGCGGTCGAAAGGCTCCGGGAATTTTCCGAGCTCACGCTGCGCCAGGGCATGGCCAACGGCGCGCGCTTCACCACACCCGAACTCTCGGACCTCGACCGCCGCATCGCCGAGGCCGGCGAACGCGCCGCGGCGCGGGAGCGCACGGTATTCGCCCACCTGGTGCAGGAGGCGCTGGCGCATGCCGATGCGCTCGCCGCCTGCGCCGATGCGCTGGCGTTCCTCGATGCCGTGCAGTCCGCGGCGAAGCTGGCCGAAGCCGGCACATGGCACCGACCGCTGGTGACGGACGGGGACGAATTCCTGGTGCAGGCCGGCCGTCATCCGGTCGTGGAGGCGGCGCTCGCGGGACACGCGGCCTTCGTGCCGAACGACTGCGACCTGTCGCCGGAGCAGCGCGTCCTGCTGCTCACCGGCCCCAACATGGCGGGCAAATCGACCTTCCTGCGGCAGAACGCGCTGGTCGTGGTGCTCGCCCAGGCCGGACTGCCGGTTCCCGCCGAGCGCGCCACCATCGGCGTGGTGGACCGGCTGTTCTCCCGCGTCGGCGCGGCCGACGACCTGGCGCGGGGACGCTCGACCTTCATGGTGGAGATGACCGAGACCGCCGCGATCCTGCACCAGGCCGGCCCGCGCTCGCTGGTCGTGGTGGACGAGATCGGCCGCGGCACCGCGACCCTGGACGGCCTGGCGATCGCCTGGGCGGTGCTGGAGGCACTGCACTCGGCAATTCGCTGCCGCACCATTTTCGCCACACACTTCCATGAGCTTGCCGAACTCGCCGATCGGCTGCCGCGTCTCAAGCCGCACACCATGCGGGTGAAGGAATGGAAGGGGACCGTGGTTTTCCTGCACGAGGTGGCCGCCGGCGCCGCGGGGCGATCCTGGGGGGTGCATGTCGCGGAACTGGCCGGGGTGCCGGCGCCGGTGGTGCGCCGGGCCGCGTCACTGCTCGCGTCGCTGGAAAAGCATGGCGGGCCGCTCGGGGCGGCAGGCTCGCCGCTTACCGCATTGCCGCTGTTCGCCGCCGCACCTTCCGCGGGTCCGTCCACGGGGCTGGCCGAAGCCCGATCTTCGCCCGATCCCGATCCGCTTGCCGATCGGATCAGCGGGGCGATCGCCGCCCTGGAACCGGATCGGCTGACCCCGCGCGACGCGCTGGACGCATTGTATCGCCTGAAAGCGATGCTGGCAGTTCCCGGCGCGGCGGCGAACTAGTACCGATGGCGCAGATGCTGACCCCAGTCCCCTTGCCGAAAGCCCCCGAGGCCGCCGCCTCCGTTCTCTCCGACGCGCTTGCCGCACTCGCCGAAGACGGCGGCCCGGTCTCCCGCGAGGCGGCGCTGGGGGTGTTCCGACGCCACCAGGCGCGCATGCAGCAGCATGTGCAGCACGCCTTCGAGCAGGACCAGATCGCCGGGCTGCAGGCCGCGCGCCTGCTCGGCAAGCTGACCGACGGGTTGATCGCCTCGCTGTACGAGCACGCCGTCACCGACACCGGGCTCGGCCGGCCCGAGCACCTTTCGATTGCCGCGACCGGCGGTTACGGCCGCGGCGTGCTGGCGCCGTTCAGCGACATCGACCTGCTGTTCCTGACCGCGCGCGAGCCCACGCAGCAGACGCTGCAGGTCGTCGAGTACATGCTCTACTTCCTGTGGGACTTGGGCGTGAAGGTCGGCCACGCCACGCGCTCGATCGAGGACTGCCTGGTCGAGGGCGCCAAGGACACCACGATCCGCACGGCACTGCTCGACGCACGGCATATCGCCGGCGACGCGCCGCTGTTCGCCGATTTTCACACCCGTTTCCGTGCTGCCTGCAAGGCGGCCGGCGCCGCCGATTACATCGCCGCCAAGCAGGCGGAGCGCGATGTGCGACACCGCCGCTATGGCGACAGCCCGTTCGTCGTCGAGCCCAACATCAAGGAAGGCCGCGGCGGGCTGCGCGATCTGCAGACGCTCTACTGGATCGCACGCTACGTCTACGACACGCAGACCATGGGCGAACTTGCCGATGTCGGCGACATACTGACCGAGACCGAGGCGAAGCATGGCCGCCGCGCCTGGGAGTTCCTGTGGACCGTGCGGTTCCATCTGCACTACGTCGCCGGCCGCGCCGAGGAACGGCTGACCTTCGATCTGCAGCCGGTCGTCGGTGCGCGCATGGGCTACACGCGCCACGGGCGGCAGGACGGCGTCGAACGTTTCATGCGCCATTATTTCCTGACGGCGCGCGAAATCTCGCGTCTCACCCGCATCCTGGAGCCCGCCATCCTGCGCGAGGCGCTCGGCCCGCCGGCGATTGCCGCGGAGACCGACAAGGCGCTGGTGCAGGCCGGCTTCGTGCTGGCGGAAGGCGCGCTGCTGCCGTTGCCGGGCCGCGACTTCGACAAAGAGCCGACCCAGATGCTGCGCATTCTGCAGGTGGCGCGCGACCGCAATCTGGAACTGCATCCGCTCGCCGTGCGTTCGCTGATCCAGAACGAGCGCCGCGCCGTGGAACTGCGCGGCAATCCAAAAGCGGCCGCGATGTTCATGGACCTGATGTGCGGACGCGAGCCGGACCATCACCGGGCCAGCCTGCATCCCGATGGCGCGCGCTGGCTGTCGGTGATGAACGAGACCGGCTTTCTCGGCCGCTTCATTCCCGACTGGGCGCGCATCGTCGGGCAGATGCAGTTCGACACCTATCACGTGTTCACCGTCGACGAGCACACGATCGAGGCGGTGCGCGTGCTGAACATGATGGAGCGCGGCGAACTGGCGGAGATCGCGCCGGTCGCCAGCAGCCTGGTCGATCATCTGCAGTCGCGCCGCGCGCTGTATCTGGCGATGCTGCTGCACGACATCGCCAAGGGCCGCGGCGGCGACCATTCGGAGCTCGGCGCGGAGGTTGCGCTGAAGGTCGGGCCGGCACTGGGTCTCTCGGCGGAGGAAACCGAGACCGTGTCGTGGCTGGTGCTGCACCACCTGCTGCTGTCGGCGATCGCATTCAAACGCGACATCGAGGATCCGAAGACCATTCTGGATGTCGCCGACACGATCCAGTCACCCGAGCGGCTGCGCCTGCTGCTGGTGCTGACGGTCGCGGACATGCGCGCCGTGTCCGCCAAGGTGTGGAACGGCTGGAAGGCGCAGCTGCTGCGCGAGCTTTATGCGCGGGTGGCCGAAGTGCTGGCCGGCGGGCTTTCCACCACCGAGCGCGACGTGCGCGTGCAGCGTGCCAAGCACGCCGCCGCGGCGCTGCTGTCGGACTGGTCGAAGCAGGACATCGAGCAGTTCACCTCGCTCGGCTATCCCGGCTACTGGCTGTCGTTCGATCCCGGAGACGCACGCGCGCCATGCTCGCCTGGTGCGCGACGCAGAGGCGCGCAAGGCGCCGCTGACGGTGGAAACCCAGCCGCTGCCGGCGCGCGCGGTGACCGAGGTCACGGTCTACTGCGCCGACCATGCCGGGCTGTTCAGCAAGATTTCCGGTGCGCTCGCGGTCGCCGGCGCGTCCATCGTCGATGCCCGCATCCACACGATGACCAACGGCATGGCGCTGGACACGTTCTGGGTGCAGGACGCCGCCGGCGGCGCGTTCGATGCGCCGCACCGGCTGGCGCGGCTTGCCGTGCTGATCGAGCAGGCACTGTCGGGCCGGCTGCGCATCGCCGCCGAGATCCGCAGGATGTCGAAGGTGCTGCTGGGGCAGCGCATGCGCGCGATCCATGTGCCGCCGCGCGTGGTGATCGACAACCATGCGTCGAACACGCACACGGTTCTGGAGGTGAACGGCCGCGACCGTCCCGGCCTGCTGCACGACGTCACCACGGCGATCAGCGAGCAGGGGCTGCAGATCGCATCGGCCCATGTCACCACCTATGGCGTGCGCGCGGTGGACGTGTTCTACGTGAAGGACGTGTTCGGCCTGAAGGTGGAGAACGAGCGCAAGCTTGCCCTGCTGCGCGAAGCACTTTTGAGCGCTTTGACAAATCCCGACGAAGTCGCGCCGCCTCAGGCGGTCCCGGTCAGGAAGCGTCGCGGCGCTGTCGCCGGTTAGCCGCGACGTATTTTCCCTCTTGCGCGGAGCCGGCTCGGCGGAACACATACCGTTCGGGCGCAGCCCGTTCGAACGCAGCGACGCGTGCGCCGTTTGTGCGAGTCGGAACAGCACCGTAAGGTATCCAGGACATGATCGTGCTGGCTTGTTCCTGATGCAATGGTCGAAGGACAAGGGCATCTCGCCGTTGCGCGGCGCGTGGCGACTTTTGCCGCCGCGCACGCAGAAGAAACCTGTTCACGCGTGGCTGTGCCTTGGTTGCGCCGGCGATTACACGCGACCCACCACCGGCGCGTGCGGGTCTCGCCATCGCCGGCGAGCTTTCGGCCACCACCGGCCTCGGCGAGGGCGCCCGGCTCATGGTGCAGGCGCTGGCAATCCTTGGTGTGCCGAACTGGGAACTTGATGTCGGGCCTGCGTGGCGGCCGACTGCGAAGCCGGTGCTGGCACGTCTCCCAGGATTGCCGTTCGGGGTACCGCTGGTTGTGCATGTCAACGCCCCAATGTTGCCGGCCTCGCTGATGCGGCTGCCGCGCGCGATGGTGCATGGACGCCGGATCATCGGGTACTGGGCGTGGGAGCTCACCAGGCTGCCGCCGGAATGGGCGATCGGCGCGTCGTTTGTTCATGAGATCTGGGTGCCCTCGCAGTTCACCGCAGACGCGGTGGAACCGCTGCGGCCCGGTCGCGTCCGCGTGATTCCGCATCCCGTCGCTGTCGTGCCGCCGTCGCCATCGGCACTCGATCGCCAGGCATTCGGTTTGCCCGACGACACGGTGGTTGTGCTGGCGGTGTTCAATCTCGCATCGTCGCTCGAGCGGAAGAATCCCTATGCGGCGATTGCGGCTTTCCGCGCGGCGTTCGGCGATCGGCGCGACCGGCTGCTGGTGCTCAAGGTGGGCCACCCGATGCACTTCCGGTCGGAGTTTGCCGATTTGGCGGCAGCCGCAGATGCGCCGAACATCCGCCTGGAGGCGCGCGACCTGCCGTCGGCGGACAACCACGCTCTGTTCGCTGCCGCGGACATCGTGCTGTCGCTGCATCGGAGCGAGGCGTTCGGGCTGGTCCTCGCGGAAGCGATGCAACTGGGCAAGCCGGTTGTCGCGACCGGTTGGTCCGGCAATATGGAATACATGGACGACGACAGCGCGGCACTGGTCGGCTATCGGCTGATCGCGGCGCGCGATCGCCGTGGCACGTACGATGTTGCGCACGCAGTATGGGCGGAGCCCGACATTGCGGATGCCGTGGCCCATTTGCGACGTCTGGCAGACGATGAAGTCGAGCGCAGGGCGCTGGGTGCGAGGGCGCGCGAGCAGGCGCGTCTGCGTCTCGGTCCGGACCGGTTGCTGGCTGCCATCGATGCGCTTGGACTGGCGCATTGTCCGGCTGCATGAGGGGCCAGTCGTGACGGAACGACACAGTCGTGGTCGGGGCTCGGGGTTTCACCCCGAACCCCACCAGAGGCGCCGCCTCTGGACTCCGCCAAGGGCAGCGCCCTTGGAACCCGTTACTTTAGTATCGGATTCCAAAGGCTTCGCCTTTGGTGGGGGTCCCGGGGGCAAAGCCCTCGGGCGGGTTTCAGGGCAGAGCCCTGAGCGCTTCAACGTCACCCGATTGCCCTGGGTGAGGGGGAGTTACGGGGCACGAATTCAAATGTCGCGCGCTTAGCGTGACACGCCCGGCCACCACGGGAGGAACGAGTGGCAATAGAAGGTCATTGGTTCGGACCGGCGGTATTATTCGGGCAGACCCGCCTTGCGCAAACCCTCGAGGAGCCGGTCGAATTCGATGCTTTCCAAATAGGAATCCCACCGGCGAATGTCGCCGATGGTCGCATAATATCCGGGCGACGCCGGGTCCGGCAGCGCTGCACGCGCCTCCTCCACTCGTCCCAAATGCGCCAGCGCTGCCGCCGTGTAGCGTCTGACGTGGGCGAAGAGTACCGCTCGGCGTGAGCATGCATCGAGCGAGATCAGTGCCTCCTCGTAACGGCCGAGATGCAGCAGTGCTCGGCCGATATAGAAATCCCACAGCGGCGGATGTAGCGGATCGAGCCGCGTCGCGTGTGCCAGCTGCTCCAGCGCTTCGGCGGATTGCCCGACAAAGGACAGCACGTTGGCAAGCCAGGCATAGTTTTCCGCTTCGCCCGGGTTGAGCGCCACCGCGCGCCGTGTCCAGGTGACCGCGTCTGCGTGCTCGCGGGCGCGAAGATGCAACATACCGAGCGCGCGGTTGGCCAGCGGCAGCGACGCTTCGAGCGCAAGCGCACGCCGGGCGCTGGCGAGGCCTTTGTTCAGTTGCTCGTCCCGCCGCTCCGGGTCCCACCGCCATGTCACATAAACGTATTGAATGTAGGCGATTTCCGCGTAAGCCGATGCAAAGCCGGGATCGAGCGCGACTGCACGCTCGAACTGCGCTTCAGCGGCCACCATGCCGTCCGGCCGCGAGGCGTTGCGCTGCTCGCGCCCGTGCAGGAACAGCTCGTATGCGTCGAACGACTCGGGCGGCTTGCGGCGCGCCTGCTCGATGATGCTGCGCTCGATGTTGCTCACCAGCGTGGTCGCGATCCGCTCGGTGATCTCGTCCTGCAGCGCGAAGATGTCGGTGATTGCGCGGTCGTAGCGCTCTGCCCATAGATGTGCCGCCGTTGCTGCGTCGATCAGCTGCGCGGTGACCCGCACGCGCTCGCCGGCGCGTCGCACGCTGCCTTCAAGCACGTAGCGGACGCGCAGGTCGCGCGCGACATCGGCGATGCTGACCGCGCGGCCCTTGTAAACGAAGGTCGAATTGCGGGCGATCACGGTCAGCTGCGCGAAGCGGGTCAGCGCGGTCAGGATGTCCTCGGTGAGGCCGTCGGCGAAATACTCCTGCTCGGGATCGCCGCTCAGGTTCGCGAACGGCAGGACAGCGATCGACGGACGCGGGGTCGCCGTCTGCTCCCGCGCCAGCCCGGGGGACGCTCGGAGCGGTCGGCGGCGAGTCGGCTCACGACGGCACGATAGACCTGCACCGGCTGTGCGATGTTCTTCAGCGCCGGCGTGCCAAGGTCCTCGAGGTCGAGCGAGATCTTGCCGGCGGCGTCTTCGCGGATGCGTGCCGAGATGCAGATGCCGCCAGGGTCGGCAAGTGCCTGGAGACGGGCGGCGATATCGACGCCGTCGCCGAGCAGGTCGCCGTCCTGCTGCGCGACCACATCGGCCGAATGCAGTCCGATGCGCAGTTGCAGTCCGTCGGCGCGTGCTGCCAGCGCCTGCTGCACGGCAACGGCGCACTCCACCGCCTGCACGCCGCTGCGGAATTCCGCGAGCAGGCCGTCACCCATCGATTTGAATACGCGTCCGCCATGTGCGGCCATCAGCGGGTCGATCACCTCGTCGCGCAAGGCGCGCAGGCGGGCGAGCGTGCCTGGTTCATCCGCGCCGATCAGCGCAGAATATCCGACGACATCGGCCGCCAGAATGCCTGCCAGCCGACGCGTACTTCCCTCGTCCATACACCCTGCCGTGCGCAATGCCACGTCGCACGGAGCCTACGGCGGCGGCGTCCGGCGGACAATCGAATCCCGGTGGGGTCTCGATGCGGGGTCTCGATGCGCAGGGACGCTGCCTTCGACGATGATGACATAGTCCGCGCAACCAGTCGCGATGCTGCACGCGCGCTCACCGCAATCACGGTCGCGCGAGCAGACGTTCGCATCAGCCGAACGGCTGACGACAGCGACGAGGATCGAGCCGCATGCTGGCATTGCACGACGCGGAATAGCGATCCGGCGTGGCCGCTGGACCGTTGTCGACGCGACCACCGCACGCGTGCAACCCAGCAATGACCACAGGCCACAATCCGAAGTGAGGACGGGACCCAAAGCCTGCAGGATCAGGGAGGCAGACACCATGAGGCGACGGAACTTCCTCGCCGCGGCGGCTACGATGCTCGCGTTGCCAGGTGTGACTCGGGGAGCATCCAAACAGGTGCTCAAGTTTGTCCCGATGGCAGACCTGGCAGTGTTCGATCCGATCGTGACCACCACTGGCGTCACACGAAGCCACGGTTATCTGGTCTTCGACACCCTGTACGGTGTTGGCGGGCCGGAGAGCGGGTTCAAGGCCATGCCTCAGATGGCTGCGGGCCATCGCGTGGAGGACGATGGCCTGACCTGGCGGGTGACGCTGCGGGACGGGCTTGTCTTCCATGATGGGCAGAAGGTGCTGGCGCGCGATTGCGTGGCAAGCATCCGACGCTGGGGCGCGCGCGACCCGCTGGGACAGACGCTGATGGCGCGCACCGAAGAGGTATCGGCACCGGACGACACGACGATCGTGTTCCGCCTGAAGCGGCCGTTCTGGCTGCTGCCTGACGCGCTGGCCAAGCCCACGCCGAACATGTGCGCGATCATGCCCGAGCGTCTGGCCGTGACAGATCCGTACAAGCAGATCCAGGAAATGGTCGGCAGCGGACCGTACCGGTTCAAGGCGGACGAACGGGTTCAGGGCTCGCGCTTTGTGTACGAGCGCTTCGCAGGCTACCGGCCGCGCGAGGACGGCGAAGCGGACTGGACCTCGGGATCGAAAATTGCCCATTTCGATCGCATCGAGTGGCATATCATCCCGGATGCGGCGACCGCGGCCGCGGCGTTGCAGTCGGGCGAGGTGGACTGGTGGGAGTTCCCGACCAGCGACGTGTTGCCGGTGCTGCGACGTGGCAACCGGATCAAAACCGAGATCATCGATCCCACAGGCAACTGCGCCATCCTGCGGCCGAACCATCTCCACCCGCCGTTTGACAACCCCGCAATCCGACGCGCCCTGCTGGGTGCCATCGACCAGACCGAGTTCATGGCCGCGGTGATGGGTGACGACCGGTCGCTGTGGAAGGTCCCGTGCGGCTATTATGCGTCGTTCGCGCCTGTCACGAACGACAGCGCGGTGGCGGCGTTGGCCGGCAGGCGCGACCTCGGGAAGGTGCGTCGCGACCTGCAGGCCGCCGGGTACCGCGGCGAGAAGATTGTCCTGATGGTGCCGCAGGACGTTCCGGTCCAGAAGGCGCTGGGCGAGATCGCCGCGGACACGATGCGCCGCGTCGGGATGAACGTCGATTACCAGGCGCTGGACTGGGGAACGATCCTGCAGCGTCGGATGAGCAAGAATGCGCCGGGTCAGGGCGGCTGGAACGCGTTCTGCACGCGTTTCTGGGGTTCCGAATGCGCGACGCCGGCGGCGCACTCGGCACTGCGCGGCAATGGCGTGCAGGCGTGGCCCGGCTGGCCGTCCAGCCCAAGGATCGAGGAATTGCGCGAGCAGTGGTTCGACGCGGCCGATCCGGCAACACAGGAGAAGCTTGCGGCGGAGATCCAGATGCAGGCGTTCGAGGATGTGCCGTACTACCCGCTTGGCCTTTACTACAATCCGACCGCCTATCGCGGCGATCTGAGCGGGGTTGTGACCGGCGGTCCGTTCTTCTGGAACGTGCGGCGAAGCTGAGCGCACAAAATGGACTGCAATGCGAAAGGGCAGCGAGCCTGCCTGTCGGTTTGGTGGATGTCGGTTAGCAGCGAGATTGCGCAATGGCCCGTTTGATGATGTGCTTCGTCGCCTCTCTGATGCTTTCGGGTTGTGTTGTGAACACCACTCCGCAAGGGCAGCCGTCGGCCACCGTACAAGCTACCGCAACCACGACCACAGTGTCTGCCCTATCCAAGACCGTTGTGGCCGGCGCCCGCTATGAGCTGTCCTTTTTTACCGATCTGCACGCCGACTGCACTTCAAGAGGATATCCCGTCGTGCGTGTGCTCGCTGCGCCGGCGCATGGGTCGCTGACTACCGAAGAAGCAACAGACTACCCAACCTATGCGAGGGATAATCAGCGCTACGACTGCAATCTTCGGAGGTCCCAGGGTACTCGCCTCCTCTATCAGTCAGAGCCGAATTTTGCTGGTGCGGACACCGGCGTCGTCGAAGTGATATTCCCATCCGCCACAGCTAGAACCACCACGTTCGGTCTCACAGTCAGATGATGGCCGCCGTGGCTGTTGCCCTATCAAACGCCGTACTGATTCAGAATGGGGAGAGAAATCCACGAACACGAAGACCCAATTGACACTGGCCGTGTTGGCAAGTGTTGCACTTGGCGGTGAGGCGATCCACGGACCTCAACGCTCAGAGCGTAGGCCTACCGTGATTGACCGGCCTACAAAGAGATCATGCCGCTGCGCGACAAAGGAGCCAAATTTCGTTCATTCATCGTCGAGGGGTCGGTGAGCGGCACATTGGGGAAATAGCCCGCCGTCGAGGGTCCACATCTCCGATTGATGTGATTCAGACATCCTCGCGCAGCGTCGTCTGGCCGAGCACCATGAGGCCGACAAGCTCCGCCTGGCGCTGCGTTCCGGTCTTGTCGAACACGTGCCGCAGATGCGTCCGCGCGGTGGCGAGCGACACGCCAAGGCGATCCGCCGCCGCCTGGATGCCGTCGCCCTTGACGATCTCGCCGAGGAAGGCCGCCTCTGCGCGGGTGAGACCGAAGCGCCGGCGCAGGGCCTCGGTGGATGCGCGTCCGTCGCGATCAGGGTCGGTGACGAAGAGCACCGCAGCCGGGCGGCGCGGCACGATCCACGCGACCTCGCCGCGGACCGGAACCGCGAGCACCGAAAGCGGCGCCCGTCCGTTGCGCCGGCCGAGCGTGCAGCGTCTGCCCGCGCCCGGCAACCCGTTGGCATTGCGTCGGCGACGAGGCGGCGCAGCGCGGCGTGTCACCCGGTGTTCCAGCGGCGAGGCCGTCCTGATCCAGAACCAGCCCGTCGCCCTCGGCGAGGAGTTCCTCGGCGGAGCGGTTCGCAAACATGATGCCGAATCGCTGGTCGACGATGATAACGCCGTCGCGCAGCCGGTCGAACGCCGCGGCCGAGCTTGCACGCTGCATCTCGAGCGTGGCGAGGCGGTGCTGGAACTGCACCGCGCGCTCGATGAACGGGATGAGGGCGGCGAACAGTTCGGTCTCGTCCTGGCCGAAGTCGCCGACACCCCACGGGCGATACAGGCGCAACAACGTGGAGACCCCATTGTCCAACAGCGTGTTCGTTGCGATCGCCGCCTCGATATGCTGTGGCACCACCCATTCTGGAAGAATTCCGTCCGCGTGTATTCGTCCCTTGGCATGAACAATTCAGGCGTGAACACGCCGAGCGGCGGATTGGGCTGCCACGCCTGGCGGAACGGATTCCGGCTTGCCCAGTACTCCTGGTATATCCGCATGTACTTCGGATCCTGACGCGGGCCGATGTTGACCACGGCGTTCGTCTTCGCGTCGTAGCTGCCGAGCGCGGCGACGTGCGCCCCGGTCGCATCGGCGAGCTTGTTCAGCGTGTCGGGCCAGGTGGCCGGATCGACCGCGGCATCGAAGATCAGGCCGACAAGATCGAGGATCTGTTGCGACCGATCCGCCCCGGTGCCCGCCCGTTCGCAACAGGTCGCGGTGCCGGCACTCGTTTTGTGGGCTGGGGTGGTCGCGTTACATTCGGCTGGGTTACGAGAGGCGTGCTTCGTGGTCATTTTTGTCACGGCGCTCCCCCTGCTGATTTCCTTTCGCAACGTTGTGTTACAAGCGGCCGGACTCGCGAGGTGTGAAATACTTCACACTTCGCCGGTGAAACGGCGGGTCCCGGGGGCGTGCGGCGCGGCCATGGCCCGATAGGACGAGCGTGTTCTGCGGCAGATAGCGCGGTCTGCGGGGCGGATTCGGCGCGAAATAGGAAATAATCAAGTTATCGCGAGTCGGCGCCGTGTCAGCCGAACGGCTGATGCCGGTGCGGCGAGCGACCCGCATCCTGGCGTGGCAGGTCGCGCATGGGCGCCCGGTTCGAGCCGGCGCGACCGCTCCGGGCGGAGGCGAACCCATCATGAACGAGAAAGACCTGCGTGGCCTGATCGAGGACGTGCGCCGCGGCAAGCTGTCCCGGCGCGCATTCACCCGCGCCATGATCGCGGTGGGCCTCACGGCGCCGATGGCGGTCCAGATGCTGGCGTCGTCCGGCGCAGCCATGGCGGCGGAACAGCCGGTCTATCGGCCGACCCGGCGCGGCGGTGGCGGGGCGCTGAAGGTGCTGTGGTGGCAGGGCCCGACGCTGCTGAACCCGCACATTGCAGTCGGCCTCAAGGATTTGGATGGCTCTCGCATCTTCTACGAGCCGCTGGCAGCATACGCATCCGACGGCAGCCTGGTACCGGTGCTCGCTGCAGAGATCCCCAGCCTGGAAAACGGCGGCCTGGGCGAGGACGGCATGTCGGTCACCTGGAAGCTGAAGCAGGGCGTGAGGTGGCATGACGGCATGCCCTTCACCGCCGACGACTGCGTCTTCACCTGGCAGTATGCCGCCGATCCGGCGACCGCCGCGATGAGCGTCGGCAGCTACCAGGACATCGATGTCGTCAAACTCGACGATTATACGATTCGTATCGAGTTCCCGAAGCCGCGGCCGTTCTGGGCAGACGCGTTCGTCGGCCTGCGCGGCATCATCCCGAGACACGTGTTCGCACCGTTCAAGGGTGCCAACGCACACGAGGCGCCGGCCAATCTCGCGCCGGTCGGCACCGGCCCCTACGTGTTCGTGGACTTCAAGCCCGGCGATCTGATCAAGGGCAGGCTCAACCCGGACTACCACATGCCCAACCGGCCGCATTTCGATGCGATCGAATTGAAGGGTGGCGGCGACGCGGTATCGGCCGCCCGTGCCGTGCTGCAGACCGGCGAATACGACTTCGCCTGGACCCTCCAGGTCGAGGACGAGATCCTGAAGCGGCTCGAGGCTGGCGGCAAAGGCCGTCTCTCGATCAATGCCGGCGGCTTTACCGAGGCAATTCTGCTCAACAACACCGACCCCTGGAAGGAGGTGGACGGCGAGCGCTCGAGCATCAAAACCAGCCATCCGTGCCTGACCGACCCGGCGGTCCGCAACGCGCTCAACCTTCTGGTGGATCGCGCCGCGGTGCATCGGCACATCTACGGCCGCACCGGTATCGACACCGCGAACATCATCAATGGGCCGGCGCAGTTCGTCTCGCCCAACACGCACTACGAATTCAGCATCGACAAGGCCATCAGGCTGCTGGAGGAGGCGGGGTGGAAGCCTGGCGCCGACGGCGTGCGGGAGAAGAACGGGGTAAGGCTGAAGCTGGTTTATCAGACCACGACCAATGCGCCGCGGCAGAAGATCCAGGCAATCGTCAAGCAGGCCTGCCAGAAGGCCGGCATCGATGTCGAGATCAAAGTCGGTCGTGGCCTCGGTGTTCTTTTCTTCCGACGTCGCGAACCCGGATACATATACGCATTTCTCCTGCGACCTGGAGATGTACAGCGTGTTCTTGGTGCAGGCGGATCCGCGCATCTACATGCGGCAGTTCCTGTCGAGCGAGGTGGCGAGCAAGGCGAACAAGTTCCAGGGACGCAACGTGACCCGCTGGCAGAACGCGGAGTTCGACAGGCTCTACGAAGCGAGCGACATCGAACTCGATCCGGTCAGGCGGGCGGCGCTGTTCATCGCCATGAACGATCTGGTGGTGAGGAACGTCGTGGTCATCCCGGTGGTCGCACGTCGCGACGTGAGCGCGCTGGCGAACAATCTCCACGCGCCGCTGAGCGGATGGGACACGAACTTTTACGCGCTGCACGACTGGTATCGCGACTCGTGATGGTGGCGGCGTGCATCACCCGGCCCAGCGACAGGTCAAACACAGCTTATCACACATTCGCGAGTGACACGCGGCATCAGCCGAACGGCTGATGCCGGTGCCGCGAGCAGGCCGCATCGTGCCGTCGCCGGTCAACGTCCATCACCGGCCCGAGGCCCGGCCAGGGCATCGGATGCCAGCTGCGATCGGATGAACGGGTTGAACCGAAGTCAACAGCTTCGGCCCGAGGCGTGCCGCACAATCGCACGACGGCGGCAGAGGCGTGTCACTCAAACCACTGCAACGGGGATCGATCGATGGCCGAACATGCAACGATGTCAAAATTGCCCAACCTTTCGAACTCGGATGACGACTTGCCGCCGACAGGATCGAACGATGCGAACGACGACCGGGAACCGGTCAAGGTCATCACCAACCCGAACGCCGAGGTGGATGATCTGACGATTCGCCAATGGTCGGAGGTATTGCTGAGGAAACTCATCAATACGCCGTCGGGTGTGGTGAACGGGTTCAATGACCCGCAAGGAACCGTCGCTGCGGCAATCAACAATCCGCACAGCGACATGTTCTTCATCACCGCGGTCCCGCCGAGCGACACGGCAGCTCGGACCTTCGTCGTCCACCACGACCAGGATGTGCTGCTGCCCGTTGCGGTCTTCACCGACGCGGAAGGCCTGGGCATCGGTTCGACGCTTGGCCCCGGCTTTGGCGGTCCGGGCCAGCCAAGTTTCGCCGACGAAGTCAAACAGGTCCTTGCGGACGTCACGTTCTCGAATGTCATGGTAACCGTTGATGGCAAGGCGGTTGGAAACCTGCACGAGACCAACACGGGAATTTTCTCAGCCGGCGTCGCGCAACAGGGTACCGAAGCCGTCGATTTCTTCGGCGCCACGCCAGGCGCGTCACTGGCGACGACCGGCCAGGTCGGTTACTTCGCCGTGTTCAAGGATCTCAGCGAAGGCACGCATAAGATCGTCGCCACATCGACCACCACATTCCTGGGTCATAGCGTAACAGCTACACACACCGACATTATCAAGGTGGTTTGATCGTTCGACTTGCGCACCGGCTGCGGCCGAGCAGTTCTGTCTCGCTCGGGCCGCAGTTCGGCGCGGCATTCTCGTTACGGTCCCGGTCGTCTATCGACCTCACTGAGCACGCCCGTTCACCTTCGCCCGCAGCCCTGTATGATCGAATTGGGCATCAGAAGACCCGAGTCGTCGAACCATGCTGCATCTGACCAAACTCGCCGTCGGCGTGCGCGACATCGACCAGCTGCGCGACTGGCAGGCGGAGCGCGCCGAGCGCAATCCGCCGCTGCGCCACCGCACGCGCAGCTTCCCGCGCCGCCACCAGGAGGTGATCGACGGCGGCTCGATGTACTGGGTGATCAACGGCTGCATGCTGGTCCGCCAGCGCATCGTCGACATCATCGACGATCGCCGGGACGACGGCAGCGCCTGCACCGGGCTGGTCCTGGACCCCGCCCTCGTGCAGCTCGCCGGACGGCCGACCAAGCCGTTCCAGGGCTGGCGCTACCTGCAACCGGACGCCGCGCCGCCCGATCTGGCGCTCGGACCCCGCGCGCGCGGCGAGGACGACTCTGCCGCCGGCGCTCCGGCGCGAATTGCGGGTGCTCTGCCTGCTCTGATTGCTGGTTGCGCAAGAAAAACGCTTGCGCGACTCTGGCGGGTAGTTCGATAATGGTGTCAGTCGATTAAGCTAGCTTGTTCGACTCGCCTGCGAGCCTCTTCCCGCAACCCTGCCATACCTGGAGCCATCCCGTGACCCCCTCGCGCAGACACCTGTTCGCCCTGCTCGGCCTCGTTCTGCCGATCGCCGCCTTCACCGCCGCGCCCGCGTCCGCTGCGACGTCGAATTCGGTGCATCACAAGTCGTCAACGCATCACGCCTCGACTGCCACGCACAAGTCGAAGTCGCACCACGCGTCGTCCGTGCACAATGTGTCGCATCACACGTCGCGCCAGCCGTCCCACAAGTCGACCGCCAGCTGATTTCCGCCTAGCTGCGCGCGTTCGCCTCGAGCAGCGCGCGCAGTCCTGCCAGGATCCGCTCGGGCGTGGGCGGGCAGCCGCTGATCAGCAGATCGACCGGAAGTGTCGTGCCGACGCCCCCGGCGATGGCGTAGCTGCCCTTGAAGACGCCGCCGTCCACCGCGCAGTCGCCCACCGCCACGACGAATTTCGGCTCCGGCGTCGCCGTCCAGGCCTGCTCCAGCGCCTCGATCAGGTTGCGGGTCAGCGGTCCGGTCACCAGAAGCACGTCGGCGTGGCGCGGGCTGGTGACGAAGGTCAGGCCGAAGCGCTCCAGGTCGTGGATGACGTTCGTCAGGGCGCGGACTTCGATCTCGCATCCGCCGCAGCTTCCGGCATCGATGTGCCGGATGGCGAGGCTGCGGCCCAGCCGTGCCCGCGACGCGGCCTCGAGCCGGCCCGCCAGCGACGCTGCGGTCTCGGCATCGACGGGGGCGGGCGGTTCGGCGGCGGACCCGTCGCGCAGGGTGCGGGCGATCCGGCCGAGGATGTCCCAGGTCGTCATAGATCCACTCCCGAACTGGCGAGGTCGAACGAGGCCTGGATGAGCGGCAGATCGGCCATCCGGGCATCCGGCGCGATCGCCTCGAGGAGCGGCCAGTGCGCCCAGCCCGGATCGCGCATGAACACGCTGGCGATCTGGCCGTGGTCCAGCCGCAGCCAGTGCCAGACGTCGCCGCGGGCGGCTTTCGGCGAAACCGACGCCCTCGCCGCTGTCGGCCGGCAGCGGGATCGACACCGGACCTGGCGGCAACGCTTCGAGCAGGGCGCGCAGCAGTCGGATACTTTCGCCGATCTCCGTCAGGCGCAGCCGGGTCCGGGCGTCCGCGTCACCTGCGGCAAGCACGGGCACGGACAGCGCGAGCGAGGCGTAGGGGGCGTAACCCGGGAAGCGCCGCACGTCGAAGGCACGACCGGAGGCTCGGCCGATCACGCCACCGGCCGCCAGGCTGCTCGCCTGCGATGCGCTGACGACGCCGATGCCGGAAAGCCGCGGGGCGAGCGGGCCTCGGTCGTACAGACGTTCCAGTTCCGGCAGGCCGTGCGCGAGATCGGCCAGTGCGCGCAGGATCGCCTCCGGGCCGTCCGGCGCAACGTCGGCCGCGATGCCGCCCGGGATGACGCAGTCCATCATCAGCCGGTGGCCGAACGCGACGTTCGCGGCGCGATGGATCGCCTCGCGATGGCGGCCACAGCGCGCCGCAGGGGGAAAAATCCTGCCGCTTCGCCGATCGCACCGAGGCTGCCGAGATGGCCCGCAATCCGCTCCATCTCGGCCATGACCGCGCGCAACGCGACGGCCCGGGGCGGCGGCTCGGCTTGCAGCGCGGCCTCGGTGGCCTGGGCGAAGGCGATCGCATGGGCAACCGTCGCCTCGCCTGACAGGCGCGCGGCAAAGCGTGCGGCGGCGCGTGGCGACTTGCCGCGCATCAGGGCGAGCGTGCCCTTGTGGGTGTAGCCGAGCCGGGCCTCCAGCCGGGCGATGGTTTCGCCGCGCCCCGTCAGGTGAAGGTGCGCGGCCGGCTCGATGCCGCCATGGATCGGGCCGAGCGGGACCTGGTCCAGGTCCTCGTCCTCGACCGGCAGGAACTCCGGCGGCTCGCTCCGCCCGCGCAGGTCGTCGGGGCGCAGCGCCATCGGGCGGGCCTGCGGCCAGTGCCCATGGTCGAGCCAGGGGCGCTGGTCGATCCCGCCGGCCGCCGTGTGGCCCCACAGGTCCTGCACCATGCGCTCGAACCAGGCCGACAGGGGACGGGCGGGCGACAGCGCCGCGTAGCGGCCCGCCTCGACCCGGGTGGATGCCAGCAACGGCTCGCCGGCCGCCTCGTCGTGCAGGATGGCGTGCACGTGACCGGTGTCGGCCCACAACGCCAGCAGCGCCAGGGTCGGTTCATCCGGCGAGCGCGGCCGCCATCTGCGCCCAGTCGGCGGGCGCCAGCACGTGGCGCGGCCAGGGCAGGCAGGGTTCGGTCGCGGCGGCCCGGATCAGCGCCGAGGCGCTCGTCATCGGAACGCCGCCATGGTGCGGAACCAGCCGACGACCGGGCCGGGCATCGCCACGGCGAGCAGCACGACCAATGCCAGTTGCAGCCAGATGGGCGCCAGTTCCAGCAGGCCGGCCCGGCTGCTGCCGTCATGGGCGGCGCCCAACCCACGCAGTCCGCCGAGCAACGCACCGGTGGTCAGCAGCACGCCCGCCGCCAGAGGCAGCAGCAGCCACGGTGCATAGTCCGCGACGGGGCCGGCGATCAGGAACAGGGCGACGATCGGCAGGCCGGCCAGGCTGAGGACCGACACCGTGCGCGTCCAGACCGCGGCCCGCGTCGGCCCTGTCTCGAGGCATCGCAGCGCCGAAGCCTTGGTCAGGGTGAGCATCGTCATGACCAACAGGCCGCCGAAGGTTGCGGTGCGACTGCCCAAGCCGAACGCGAGGACGACGATGCCGATCTGCGCCGTGCCGGCGAACGCCACGCTACGTCGCATGTCCAGTCGCGCCGCCAGGCAGCAGGCGGCGATCAGCAGCGTCGCAAGGCCCAGCACGACAAGCAGGGCAACCGGCGCATCCGGGCCGTCGACCATTGCGGAGCGCAGGCGCAGGATCACGAGCAGCGGCACATTCACCAGCAGCGCGCCGATCAGTGTGGCGCCTTGCGTCGTGCCCTCGGCGATGGCGTCTGGCAGCCAGGCATGCAGCGGCACCAGGCCGGCAATGCCACCGTAGCCCAGCACCAGACAGATCGCCGCGAGCCCGCCGGCGACGCGGCGTCGGGCCGAGATACAGCAGCAGCGTCCCGAACAGCGCCAGCATGAGACCGGCACCGCACATCAGGAGCATCCGGCCCGCGGCACGCTGCGCCGTCGCACTGTGCACCGTGGCGGTCAGACCCACCGCGGCGGCGACCGCGATTGCCGTGCCCAGCCACGTCACCGCCGGGCTGTCCGACAGCACCGCGAGCAGGATCGCGCCGAGCAACGTCTGGCATGCGACATGGTGGTAGCGGGTGCTGCGCCGATCCAGCCGCCTCGCCGCCAGGGCGGCACGCACGTCGTGCCAGCCGAACCAGCTCGTGGTCATCGCAACGAATGCGGTGAGAAGTGCCAGGTGCGCCGGCAGCGCGGTGCGGAACTGCCAGGGCAGCAGGCACGCCAGGATGAACACCAGAGTGGTTGCGGCGGCATTGGTCCAGACGCCGACGCGCCACGACCCTATGCACGCCAGCAACGCGGCCGCGACGAAGGGCAGCGCCACCACGATGTCGGGCAGCGTCAGGCCCATGGCGGCGCCACGGCAGGCCGGGTCCGCTCGCGCAGCCAAAGGCTGGCGATGGCGAGCGACGGAACCAGGGGAACGACCGCGATCAGCAGCATCGACAACGGCAGATCGGGGATGGCGCCGGCGGCCAGGACCACGCCGTTCTGCGCCGACAGCAGGCCGAGCGCCGGCAGCAGGCGATGCGAGCGCACCGCCGGGAGCAGCAGGCCGAGCAGCAGGACCGACATGCCGAGCGCCAGCGGCTCGAAATTCTCCCCGTCCGCCACCCGCATCATGCCCGCCACCGAAGCCGCCACCAGCACGAACCCGGCCGTCGCCGATGCGGCGAGATCCGCACCGGCCATCTGACGGAGAACGACGTTGCGGCGCGTTCGATGAGCCGTCGCAATGCGAGCGGCAGCGCGAGCCCGTTCAATGCGAAAGCCAGCAGCGCGGCGACGCAGAGCGCAGCGTCATGCCGCGCCCAGCCCTGCGCTCCCAAAGCCAGGGCGGCGGCCAGAGCCTGCACCGTGCAGATGCGCAGCAGCGGCGCCGATCCGTCGCGCGAACAACAATGCGAATGACAGGGACAGCGCCAACGCGCCGGCCAGGGCGGCGATGCCGGTCATACCGTCCCCACGCTGGCGAACAGGAACACCACGGCCAGCAGCCCGAGCAGGATGGCGACGCCAAGCATCTGCGGCACGCTGCATCGGCCGCATGCGACCCGTCACAGTCCGCAGCAACGCGAGCGCCGCGGCCAGGACCAGCAGCTTCGCCACCCAGCACACCAGGCCCAGCAGCAAGGCCGCCGGCCCGGCGCCCGCGGGAGCGATGCCGAACGGCAGGAACATCGCGATGATCAGATTGAGCCAGACCAGCAGACGCAACGCCTCGGTCGCGTCGATCACGGCCAGGTCGCGGCCGCTGAATTCCAGCGCCATCGCCTCGCGCTGCATGGCGAACTCGCGCGCACGACCGGTCCGGTCCGCACCATCGACGATCGCCACCAGCGCCGTGGCGATCAGGGCGAGGCCGGCGCTGGTTCGCCAATCGGCGCCGCTCTCCTGCTGCATCGCCGCGATGACGTCCAGGTTGCTGCTGCCGGCGAGCAGACCGAGCACGAAGATCACCAGCACCAGGGCCGGCTCCGACAGGCACGCGAGCCGCCATCGTCCGGCTCGCGCCCATCCCGCCGAACGCCGTGCCGGCATCCATGCCTGCCAGCGCGATCGAACAGCGCGCCAGGGCCAGCAGTCCGACGATCGCCAGCAGATCGGCGAACGGGGCCAGCGTCATGCCCAGCGTGAAGGACGGCACCAGCATCGCCACGATCGCGACGGCGGCGGCGGACAGCAGCGGCGCGATGGCGAAGACCTCGGAGGCGCTCTCGGCCATCACCGGCTGCTTGCGGAGAAGCCGGAAGAGCTCCCGCCAGGGCTGCAGGAGCGGCGGTCCGGCGCGTCCGACCAGACGCGCCTGCATCCAGCGCATCACGCCGACCAGCGTCGGCGCGGCGGCCAGCATCAGCGCGACGTGCGCCACCTGTTCAACGAAGGCGGCTGCGAGGTTCACGACGCGACCAGCCAGACCGCGATCGCCAGCACCAGCACGGCAAGCGTGGCCGCGACCGATCCGGCAAGGCCGGGTTGTCCGGCCGCTTCGGCTGCACCGCGCAGCCCCTCACGCAGGCGGACGAGCGACGTTTGCGAGCCGCCCCACGGCGCCGGGAAGTGCCGGCCAGGAACCAAGCATGCTGCGCAACGGTTCGGCGAAGGACGCTGCGCCGATTTGCGTCGTCGGATCGCCGAACGGCAGCCAGGGCGGCGGAGGCGCGAAACCGCCGGACCATGCCGGTTCCCGCCGATGTCCCGGACCTCGCCGTCGCGACAGCCACAGCAGGGCGTAGCAGACCAGTGCCAGCAATCCGGCAATCACGATCGGCGCATAGCCCGGCGCCTCGGCGCCCGGCTTCAGCACCAGCGCGGTTGCCGAGCCCCGATCCGTTGGCCAGCCGCGCAAGGCCACGCGCCGCCGGAAGCAGTGCGAGACCCGGGAAACACGGCCAGCAGCCCGGTCAGCGCCGTCAGCCCGATCAGGCACAGGCGGAGCACCCAGGGCACCTCCTCGGCGACGGCGGCACGCGGCGTCCGCGGCCGGCCGAGAAAGACCACCCCGGCCAGCCGGACCGCCGCCATGGCGGCCAGGCCAACGGACAGCGCCGCACACAGGACGGCGAACGCGATCACAAGCTGCAGGCCGAACCCGCCGATGCGGAACGCTGCCAGCAGCGATTGGAACAGCAGCCAGAAGCCGGCAAAGCCCAGCCCCGGCGGCAGCATCGCCGCGCCGAACAGCCCGGCCAGGGTGCAATACCCGGTGACAGGCATGCGATGGATCAGGCCGCCCAACCGGTCGAGCCGGCGTGTGCCCGCGCCACGCTGTGCTGCATCGGCGCAGAGCAGCAGCAGGGTCCGGCACAGCGCGTGGGTCACCAGCAGCAACCAGGATGCATCGAGGGCGAGCGAGGCGACCTGTGGCAGGTCGGCGGCGTGCGCGATCAGGGCCACGCCAAGACCCATGACCGCCGAGCCCATCTGGTGCAGCGATCCGATGGCAAGTGCGGGTTCCAGACGCGTTCCGAATGCCGCCTGCAATGGCCCGAGCACCGTCGAAACGGCGCCGATCAGCAACAGCGGGGCGCCCCACCAGAGCGGCTGCGCGGACCCGCACAGGTCCAGCAGCACGCGGAACAGCAGGTAGATGCCGATGCTGCCGCCGACACCGACGAGCAGCGCGGATGCGCTGCCAAGCCGATGGATCCAGCCGTGCGCGGGAAACAGTCCCGCCAGACCTGTCGCGCCCAACAAGGTCAGAACCAGCACGGCGGAGGCGCGCCATCCTTCCGGCGGCGCCGCACGGATCGCCGCGTAGTCGCATTCCAGCCAGGCAATCGAAGGCGGCGCCATCAGGGCAAAGGCCGCGACGATGCAAACGACGGCGAAGATGGCGAGGCCGAGATAGTGCGGCGCGACGTTCCCGGTTTCATCAGGTTCTGGTCCGGACGACAGCAACAGCCAGCCGGCAATGCCCAACCCACCCAGTCCCACCGCCAGGGCAAGGGCATCCGCCGCCAGCACGATCAGAGCCATCGCAGCCAGCGACGCCGGGAGGCCGGCAAATGGGCCGGCACCGCATCCGGTTCCGCGTCGGCGAACACGGCGCGATGGATGGCGCAGGGGATGACAGCCACGAACAGCAGCAGCAGGAACGCCGCGCCGAGCGGATCGAGCGCGAGATGCATGGCGCCGCCCGGCGGGCCGATCGGGAGCGCGAGCACTGTCATCTGGCCGGCATCGACCAGCGAGCCAAGCACAAGCAGCGCAGCCAGGCCGGCAATCCCGGCAGTTCCCAGCGTCACGACAGCGCGCGGGGCAACAGCCGAGGCGACCGCCAACCCGACCAGCGCCGCGACGAGAATCGCGAGCAGTGTCAGAACCACGGCGTCACCGGCGCAGGGTGCGACTCGCTCACACGGGGAAGGATAGCAGCCCTACGAGATGTCGAGCGACTGCTTGCGTCCCGGCGGCGGATGCGCGGCGTCGATCACCGCCAGGTCCTCGTCGCTGAGCACGATCTCACCGGCGACGGCATTTTCGCGCACATGGGCCTGATCGGTTGCCTTCGGGATCGAGATCACGTTGGGGTGCCGCATGGTCCAGGCGATGGCGATCTGCGCCGGCGTTGCATTGTGCCGCTTGGCGACCGCGGCCAGCGCCTTCGACTGCAGCAGCCGGCCGCCCTGTCCGACCGGCGAATACGCCATCAGCGGGATCTTGTGTTCGGTCGACCACGGCAGCAGGTCGTATTCGATGCCGCGGCTGCCGACGTGGTACAGCACCTGGTTGGTGGCGCAGTGCGCGCCGTCCGGCAGCCGCGCCAGTTCCTGCATGTCGCCGGTGTCGAAGTTGGACACGCCCCAGTAGCGGATCTTTCCCGCCTGCCGGAGCTGCTCGAACGCCGTCACCGTGTCGGCCAGCGGATGGCTGCCGCGCCAGTGCAGCAGATAGAGGTCGATGCGGTCGGTGCGCAGCCGCTTCAGGCTGCGCTCGCAGGCCGCCGGCACGCCGCTGCGCGAGGCGTTCTGCGGCAGCACCTTGCTGACGATGAACAGGCGATCGCGCTGGCCGGCGGTCGCTTCGGCGACGATCTCCTCGGCCGCGCCGTTGCCGTACATCTCGGCGGTGTCGATCAGCGTCACGCCCAGCTCGATGCCGAGCTTCAGCGCTGCCACCTCGTCCTTCGCCGCGCGGGCCCGCTCGCCCATGTGCCAGGTGCCCTGGCCGAGCGCGGGAACCTCGGTGCCGTCAGGCAGCACGACCGTGCGCATCAGTTCGTCACCTCCCCTGCGACCTCCTCTGCGATCCGCAGCACGCGCAGGAAATTGCCGCCCCAGAGTGCCGCGATCTCCATCCTGCCGTAGCCGCGCCGGATCAGCTCCGCGGTGATGTTCGCGCTCTCCCCGGCGTCGTGCCAGCCGGTGAAGCCGCCGCCGCCGTCGAAATCCGAGGAGATGCCGACATGCTCGATGCCGATGCGCCGCACCGCATAGTCGATGTGGTCGGCGAAGTCGGCGACGGTGACGGCCTCCGGCTTGGCATCGGCGCGGAGGAACGCCGCCACCGCGGTCACCTGCACCACGCCGCCCACGTCGCGCAGCGCATCGAGCTGTTCGTCGTCCATGTTGCGCGGATGGTCGCACAGCGCGCGGATGCAGGAATGCGTGGAAACGACCGGCGTGCGCGACAGTTCGGCCGCCTGCAGCATCGCGTCGCGCGAGACGTGCGCCACGTCGATCAGCATGCCGAGCCGGTTGAGCTCCGCGATCGCTGCACGACCGAGCGCGCTCAGCCCGCCATGCTCGGTCGCGGCATCGCCGAGATCCTTGCGCGGATTGCACGAATCGGCCAGCGCGTTGTGGCCGTTGTGCGTCAGCGTGAGGTAGCGCGCGCCGAGTTCGCGAAAGCGCGCCAGGCGCGAGAGGTCGGTGCCGGTGGCAAATCCGTTCTCCACCGCCGGCACGATCGCCAGGACGCCGTCGCGCTTCGCTGCCTCGATCTCCGCCGCGGTGATCGCGACGCGGGCAGTGACGCCGTTTTCGCTGCGCCCCATGGCGCGGATCGCCTGCAGCATCGCGGTGGCGCGTTCGAATGCGGCGCGTTCGGTTTCCGGCGTGCGGGCGGCCTGCGGGACATAGGCAGCAAAGCAGCCGGCGGCCAGCCCGCCACGCTGCATCTTCGGCAGATCGACGCGTCGCGTGCCGTCCTGGAACGGGTCGGGACCGGTCGGCCAGGGGATGTCGATATGCGTGTCGAGGGTCAGCAGGCCGCGATGCAGGGCCAGCGCGTCGGTCTGTGTTGCGTCGTTCATGATGGCCCACGCTCGCAGATATCCGCGCGAGGCGGAAGGGGCGGCAGACGGGATACGCCTGCCTGCCGCCCCCGCCGTCGCACCTATGCCTCCCGCTTGCGGCCCGAGCGGCCCGATCGTCGCGGCACGCCCGACCGGGCACGGAAGCCCCGCACGGTTTCGTTCATGTTCCGCAGCGACAAAACTCCGGCATCCTCGAACAACAGCCGCGGATCCCGCACCGAGGCAAAAACCGCATGCGAGACAAGGACATCCCCGGGGTCGGCACTGGCCTCCAGACGGGC
Source organism: uncultured Alphaproteobacteria bacterium (assembly GCA_963739725.1). Taxonomy (GTDB): domain Bacteria; phylum Pseudomonadota; class Alphaproteobacteria; order Acetobacterales; family Acetobacteraceae; genus JAMXLO01. The sequence continues at coordinate 138,604 of CAVUBS010000004.1, forward strand.
CGCGATGTTCACGCTGTGCCCGAAGACATCGTGCGAGGCCACGATCACGTCTCCGAGATTTATGCCAACGCGAAACTCGAGGCGTTTGTCCCGCGGGCGCCGTGCGTTCCAGCTGCGGACGGCATCCTGGAACTCCACCGCGAACCAGACCGCGTGCGTGGCGCTGCCGAACTCGGCCAGGAATCCGTCACCGGTATTCTTGACGATCCTGGCCGAATGTCTGGCGATGCCGGGCTCGATGATGGTCCGGTAGACGGCGGTCAACCGCGCATACGTGCCGGCCTCGTCCGCCGCCATGTGCCGTGTGTATTCGACGGCGTCGGCGGCAACGATGACGGCCAGACGTGAACCGGACACGGCGGACGCATCGGCTGCCTCGGCGCGTACGAGCCGCAGGCCTGGCGAATTCCGTTCCGCTTCAGGGTTGTTCCGCCGAGGATCTTCCCAAGGTTCTTTGTCGGGATTCTCGGCATGCGCTGTACGCGCCTCTGAACGCATGACACATCTCTCGAGGGCCGGAGAGGAGATGGACGGAGATGGATATGAAAAAGGCCCCGTCCGACTTGTCGTGGGGCCTGTGCAGGACTGAACTAAATGTCAGTCAGCGTCCGCGCAGACTCCACCTGTCGCCACCCGAAATGGGTGCCGCAGCACGGTAGTGCATTTGACACGTAAGGGTGAGAAACCGGGACATGGGTGCCGATTACACATTCCCGGTTCCCAAGTAAAGCGGATTCTAACGGTTTGGTCAGAATTTTTCCAAGGCCGTCCGACAGTGGTCTCGGCGGTCTTCAGTCGAACGCCTGTTTGATACGGGCCCAGTCCTCGATCGCGCGCTCCTCGCCTGGCGTGATCGGGATCACGAGCTGATTCCATCCCGCACTGCGGAGCGCCTCCACGCGCTGCTTCAGCTCCTGCTCGGTGGCGGTGAACGTGGTGCGGCGGATCAGCTCGCCGGTGACGAATTTCTTCTCCTCCGGTTTGACGAACACGAAGTGGCCGCGATGGTTCGTCAGGTAGCGCGCGTCCGGCGGTTCGTAGCCGCGCGCCATCGCGACGTAGCCCGCCACCTGCTCCGCCACCGACGGCGGCACGGGCGAGGTGTTCTGCCAGCCTTCCATGTCCTCATCGGCCGCACGATGCAGCAGCACCGCGGCGCGCGGGCCGGCCTGCGCCACCGCGCGCGGACTGTCGGCCGGTTCGCCATCGGCGAGCACGCAGCCGCACGCCCACGCCGTGGCGTACAGGTCACCGGCACTTCGCCCGGCCGCCCGCCAGCTATCCTGCATGCCTTCCAGCGCGGTCATCGCGCCCGGCACGTCGGAGACGAAACTTTTCCAGCCGGCGTTCAGCTTTGCGGTCAGGGCCTGCGACTTTGGCCCGTACGCCGAAACGTGCAGGCGGATCGGATCGCGCGTGTTGATCAACCCGAAATCGGGATTGAGGAAGCGGATCTTCTTGCGCTTTCCCTCGATGTTGGTCTCCAGCGTCTCGCCGTTCAGCAGCCCGTAGACGACGCGGATGTACTCCTCCATGTCGGCGAGCTTCATCGCACCGAGCCCCATCGCGCGGCGCGCCGAAAAGCCGGTGCCGACACCGAAATCGATCCGCCCGGGCGCCAGGCCGTTCAGCGTGGCGAATGCATTCGCCGTGACCGCGGCGATGCGGTTCGACGGCACGAGCACACCGGTGCCGAGCCGAATGCGCGACGTCTTCATCGCCGCGGCGCCCATCGCGACGAAGCAGTCGGCGGTGATCATCTGCGTGTCGTAGAACCAGGCGTGGGTGAAGCCCAATTCCTCGGCGCGCTGCGCCAGCTTCCACGAGTCGCTCGAGGTGGCGATACCGATGCCGAAATCCATGCTGTCCGCTCCCATCCTGCGGTCGGCAGTCTAGCAACGGTCGCGGCATTGCACAGGCCGGCCACGATGGCGCAGGCTCCGCGCACGGACCGGCGGGCGCGAAGGCATGAAATTCGGACTCTGCTACATCCCCGATTACCACCAGGAGTTGTCCGGCTCCTGGCAGGACTGGTACGACGGGATGATCGAAGAGGTGAAGCTGGCCGAGCGGCTCGGCTTTCACGGCGCGTGGTTCGCCGAGCATCGTGTCCCCGGCTTTGCGTTTGGTTCGCCGGCGATGTTCATCGCCGCCTGCGCGCGCGAGACCAGCCGCATTCGCCTGGGGTGCTCGGTCAGCCTGCTGCCGCTGAACAATCCGGTGCGCACCGCCGAGGACTATGCGATGGCCGATGTATTGTCGCACGGCAGGTTGGATTTCGGTGTCGGCCGCGGCCTCTACAAATATGACTACGACATATCCAACGTGCCGATGAGCGAAAGCCGCGAGCGATTCGACGAGAACCTCGCCATCATCCGGGCGCTGTGGACCGCTGACGACGTCACGTATCGCGGGCGCTGGACCACGGTCGAAGGCCACACCCTGGGGCCGAAGCCGGTGCAGCGCCCCGCCCCGCCGATCTGGGTGGCGGCGGTGCGGACCGAGGAAACCTATGCATGGGCCGGCGCCAATGGCTTCGATCTGCTGACCGCGCCGTTCTTTTTCCCCGACCATCGCGACCAGCAGCGGCTGCTCGACCTATACCGCGACAGCCTGCGCGCGCACGGCCACGATCCGGCGCAGAAGGAGGTGATGGCCGTCTACCACATGTACTGCGGCGAGCACGACGCGGATATTGCCGCCGTCGCGGATCCGGCGTTGGGACGCTATCAGGCGTTCACCAAGGCGACCGATCTGAGCCGACAGGCCTATCGCGATCCGGTCGCATACAGCGCCTGGAAGGGCTTCTTTGAAAATCGCGAAACCATCACGCTGGAACAGATGAAGGCGTCACGCGCGGTGATCGGTCGCGCCGAGGAGTGCATCGAGAAGGTGGCGATGCTGTCGGAACGGTTCGGCGTGACCTATCTGTGCTTCGAGGTGAATTTCGGCGCGCTGCCGCATGGCAGGGTGATGGAATCGTTGGACCGCTTCGCGGCGACGGTCATGCGGCATTTCGGCTGAAGCGACGGCCGCGGCGAAATCCGCCTTGCCGTTCAGACCCGTATCCAGGATTCGCAGAATGCCAGCAGCGCCGTGCTGATGGTGTGACCGGCGACCTCGCGCGGCACCGGCTGGCCGGGCAGCACGCGGCCGTTCACGGTGATGGTCGCACTTTGACATCCAACGAAAACGCTCGGCATGTAGTGGCTTCCGGTGGAAGATCCCTCCGGCCGCTGAGCAAAGCAGAACGGCTTGCCGAGTCCGTTCCAGCGAAGCTCCACCTCGAGATCGCCCGTCTTCAGCGTCTCGACGTAATCGTTCACGGCATCGCCCGACACCGCAATACTGTCGAGCCGGCGATAGCTGAGGCCCTGCATCCCGGGCAGCCCCTTGAAGGCGCGGAAATTCGTAACGAAGCGGTCGACCAGCCAGTGGGCGAGCGCATCGTTGTCGGTCAGGCAAAGATTGGCACGATCCGGCGGCGGGTTTGCCTCCTGCGGCGATTGCATCAGCATCAGCATGTGGCCGCGCCCGTGTGGCGACATCACCACGCGAAAGAGGCTCGCCAGCGTGGTGAAGGGTCCGTCCGGCAATTCCTTCAGCGAGATGCCCGGATTTTCGCCCGACCATTCCACCGTGCCGGGAAAGACGATCGGATCGGCCATGCGCTCCTCCCCTTTGAGGTCGCCAGATTGCCGCGATGGATGGCCGGGTCAAGACCAGGCGAACCCCGACGCCACGCGAACACTCGGTCGCCGGTGATTGCACGGCAGATCGTTGCGGGCGTAGGCTGGCATTGCTGCCCACGGAAGACAATCGAAGAAGACAATCGGAGGGGAGTGCATCATGCCATATGACGTACCGCAATTGCTAAAGATGTCGCAGGCGGATCTCGATGCGCTGTTCACCGCAAGCGAGGCCGGCCCGATACCGGACGGACAGGCGGACGGCACCGCGATCGTTGCACCCGGAACCGTATTCAGCCCGGACATCGCCAAGTTCGTCACCGTGTTCGCCTGGCAGGGCAAGGTGTTCGACGCCAAGGCGGGCTTGCTTCGCAACCGCATCGGACCGTTCGGCCTGAATGCCATCATCGCCAAGGTCTACAAGGCGCCAAGCTGGCTGGACGGCAAGGAATGCATTGTCCTCGACTATTCGGATACGTCGATGGTGGCCCATTGGGTTCGCGATGAGATCCGACTGATCCAGGCGCCGGGGCTGTATCTTGGCAAGGTTTATTGGGACAAGGCACGGCTGATCGACTTCACACTGCAGTTCTGATGCCGCGTCGGGCGGAATGACGCCGCAGTCGAACTTCATGGTCGCCGCGCCGATCGCGCCAGGTCGGGAGGACGCGTTGCGCTCCCTGTTGGCGAGCATGAATCTGCGACAAGGGGTGGTCGATCCGAACAACGCGCTGGTGCCGTTCGCGCGATTTGACCGGCTGCATGTTGCGCGCTTCGTCATCCTGGAGGACGCGACGCTTGGCGATCTCGCGCTGTACGGCGAGGCGTTTCCGGATGCTCCCGTGTGGCTGGTTTTCCTGGGCGACTGCGATGGTCCGGCCGAGACGATGCTGGCAGGAATTCGCGACCCATGCCGGCGCCGGGCTCGCGCAGATCTTCGCGCATTGCCGGGACTTCGGACGCGATGCCGATCTGGCTGCCTGGATGCGCGAGCACACGGCGACGCCCGCGGCACAATACGTCAACTGGGTGGGTCGGACGGTGCGGCAGATCCGCGAGGAGGCGGCGCTGCATGCTGCGCTGCGCGCGCGTTTGGTGCGCGAGAGGGATAAATTCGTGGGGCAGCCTCCGGCCGCGATCCAAAAGCTGCTCGCCGCGTCCGTTCGGCAGGACGGGCCGCCGCTCACCCCGCCGGCCGCCACGCCGATCCTCTGGCGAGTGAGCAAACTCGGGAATCTGATCGGCGTTCCGCTCGCGCTTCTGGCGCTGTTGCCGTTCCTGCTGCTCTACGCGCCGTTTTTCCTTTGGCAATTGCGCCGGCGCGAAACGACGGATGCGGTCATTGCACCACGGCCAACGCCGCAGCATGTCAGCGCGCTCAGCGTGCTGGAGGATCACGATGTCAGCAACCAGTTCAGCGCCTTCGGCAGCGTGAAGCCGGGCCGCTTTCGACTGTGGACGCTGATATTCATCTTTTGGGTGCTGAACTTCAGCACGCGGCAGATCTACACGCGCGGGCGGCTGGCACGCGTCGGCACCATCCATTTCGCACGCTGGGTCTTCATGGACGACAAACGCCGGCTGCTGTTCGCCAGCAACTACGACGGCAGCCTCGACAGCTACATGGATGATTTCATCAACAAGGTTGCCTATGGCCTGAACCTGGTGTTCAGCAACGGCGTGGGCTACCCGCGGACCAACTTCCTGCTGGGCGGCGGCGCCAGGTATGAGCAGACGTTCAAGTACTTCCTGCGCCGCCACGAGGTGCCGACGCAGGTTTGGTACAAGGCCTATCCCGGCCTCACCGCGGCGGACCTTGCCCGCAACACCGAAATCCGCGAGGGACTGGAGCGCCGCGAGATGACGGACGATGCAGCCAGACGTTGGCTGGCACTGATCTGAGCCGCACCATGACCGCACCGCTTGCCGACTCCGCCGACATCCAGGGACTGTTGCGATCGGGCTATGGCAGCATGACGGAAGCGTGCTTTATGCTGCTGTCCGTCACGGATGCGAATGCAGCGCGCGCCTGGCTTGCCACCGCTCCGGTCACGACGGTGCAGCATCTCGACCGCCGTATCGCTTCGGCGCTGCATGTCGCGCTGACGGCGGACGGAATGCGCGCACTGGGTGTGGCGGACAGCGTGATAGATGGCTTTTCCGCCGAATTCATCGCCGGCATGGCAGCCGACGAGGGCCGTTCGCGGCGCCTCGGCGACGTGGGTGCCAATGCGCCGTCGGGCTGGCGTTGGGGAGGCGCGCGGGAGCCGCACGTGCTGCTGATGCTGTACGCGGAGACCGGGCTTGCCGCGTGGCGCGCGCAGATCGAAACCGCAAGCTACCATCAGGGTTTTTCGGTCCTCGAGACTTTGCCGACCAGCGACATGAACGGCAAGGAGCCGTTTGGATTCACCGACGGCGTCAGCCAGCCGCGACTGGATTGGCCCGCTGAGCGCCAGCCCGACACCAGCGCCGACCTGGAGTACGGGAACCTGCTGAGCGCCGGCGAATTCCTGCTTGGTTACCGCAACGAGTATGGGCTTTACACGGATCGGCCATTGCTCGAGGCGAACCAGCCTGGCGCACAGACGCTGCCGCCGGCCGAGGATGATCCGGCTCGCCGCGATCTCGGCCGCAACGGCAGCTATCTGGTGTTTCGCGAACTTGCACAGGACGTCAGGGGATTCTGGCGGTTCATCGCCGCACAGGCCACCGATGCGCCGTCACGCATCGCGCTGGCGCAGGCGATGGTTGGCCGGCAGATCTCCGGCGAGACGCTGGTTGCGGCTAGCACGACGCCGATCCGGGGCGTCGGGCCTGCCGCCGATGATATCCGACGCAACCGGTTCACCTACGACAATGACAAACAGGGATTGCAGTGTCCGTTCGGCGCGCATGTGCGGCGGGCAAATCCCCGCACCGGTGACATGCCCGGAGGACGCCAGGGCCTGCTCGCGCAACTGATCCGCATGCTGGGCTTCGGTCATCAGGACCTGAGCGAGGATGTGATCGCGGCCAGCCGCTTCCATCGCATCATCCGGCGCGGACGCGAATACGGCGAGACGCTGTCGCCCGAGGCGGCGCTGCAGCCCGATGCGCCCGACGTGCGAAGCGGGCTGCACTTCATCTGTCTGGCTGCCAACATCGCGCGTCAGTTCGAGTTCATCCAGAATGCGTGGCTGATGAGCGCGAAATTCGGCGGCATGAGCGGCGAGGCCGATCCGCTGCTCGGCAACCGCGCCGACATGCCGCCGGGCCAGCGGACCGATGGTTTTGCGATCCCGCAGCCGAACGGCATTGGTCGTCGCATCGACGGCATACCGCAGTTCGTAACAGTGCGCGGCGGGGCGTATTTCTTCCTGCCCGGTGTGCGGGCGCTGCGCTACATTGCCGCCGGCCCGGTTTGAAACGCGCATTCCGTACGAGGAGGCAGACATGCTCGATCTGGTCATCGAAGGCACGCGCAAGGATCTCGGCGGCGGTCTGGAGGTCGGTCGGGTGCTGCCGTTCGCCCGCCGGCGCATGGTCGGTCCCTTCGTCTTCCTCGATCACATGGGGCCGGCCGATTTTTCCCCGGGCGAGGGGATCGACGTGCGGCCGCATCCGCATATCGGTCTCGCGACGGTCACCTATCTGTTCGACGGCGAGATCCATCACCGCGACAGTCTGGGCGTCAGTCAGAAGATCAGGCCGGGCGAAGTCAACTGGATGACCGCGGGTTCCGGCATCGTGCATTCCGAGCGCACCGATCCCTCGCTGCGATCGAGCGGCGGATTGATGCACGGGATGCAGGCGTGGGTCGCTCTGCCGCGGGAAGACGAGGAGGTCGATCCGGCATTTGCCCATCATGGCGCCGATGCGCTGCCGGAGATGTCCGACCGCGGCGTTTGGGCGCGTCTGATCGCAGGTTCCGCCTATGGGCTGAGCAACGCCGTGCAAACATTTTCGCCGCTGTTCTATCTGCACGCCGAGCTTGCGTGCCGGCGCCTGCATCGCGATGCCGGCGGATCACGCCGAACGCGCAGCCTACGTGGTGTCCGGCGCTGTCGTGCATGACGGCGAGCGACACACGGCCGGTCGGCTGCTGGTGTTCGCAAGCGGCGGTGAGCCTGTGGTTACGGCCGAGGACGGGCCGGCGCGTTTGATGCTGCTTGGGGGCGCGAACATCGGCCCTCGGATCATCTGGTGGAATCTGGTGTCGTCACGCCGCGATCGGATCGAGCAGGCAAAGGCCGACTGGAAATCCGGCCGGATGGCGTTGCCGCCGGATGACAATCGCGAGTTCATCCCGTTGCCGGACGATCCACCGCCGCCGCCGGAACCCACGCACCCGGTCTGACGTGGGTCTGACGGGTGGATTTCTCTGCGTCATTGGCGCGCGATCGCTTCGTCGCTACGCTCGGCGCAATGATGGTGGAGGGAACCCAGCCGATGCGTGACGATCTTCCCGCCTGGCGTTCGCTGCTGTTCGTGCCGGTGACCGCGGAGAAATTCGTGCGCACCGGCGCGGATCGTGGCGCCGACGGCATCATCCTCGACCTCGAGGATGCGGTGGCGCCGTCGGAGAAGGCGCGCGCCCGCACGCTGATCGCCGATGCGATCCCGCAGGTGTCGCGCAAGGGTGCCGATGTGCTGGTGCGGGTGAACCGCCCGTGGCGGCTGCTGGTGCGCGACCTGGAAGCCGCGGTGATCCCCGGCATCGCGGCACTGATGCTGACCAAGGTGGACAGCCCGGAACTCGTCCACGCCGTGGCCGACATCGTCGCCGAACTGGAAGCCGAACGCGGCCTTGCACCGGGAAAGATCCAGTTCGTCGTGCTGGTGGAGACGGCGGCCGGCTTCTTCCGCATCGAGGCCATCGCGAAGTCGCATCCGCGCGTCGTGGCGCTCAGCCTGGGGACCGAGGACTTCACCGCCGATGTCGGCATGCTGCCGGACCCCGACGCGTCTGCTCTATCCCAAGCAGCACACGCTGTTCGCCGCGCGGGCGGCGGGCATTCTGCCGATGGGCTTCGTCGGCTCGATCGCCGACTTCCGCGACCAGGACGCATTCCGCGCCATCATCCGTCGCTCGAAGCGGCTGGGGTTTGTCGGCGCGAGCGCGATCCATCCGCTGCAGGTGCCGGTGCTGAACGAGGAATTCTCGCCCACCGCGGCCGAGGTGGAGCGCGCCGAACGCATGGTCGCCGCCTACGACGCAGCGTTCGCCCAGGGCCTCGGCGCGGTGCAGTTCGAAGGCGCGATGATCGACGTGCCGGTGGTGCAGCGCGCGCAGAACGTCATCGCACGGGCGGCGGCGATCGCGCGGCGCACCCAGCGATAGGAGGACCGGACGATGCAGGCCAATCCACTGCGCGCCGCGCTCGAACGCGGCGAAGCTGCAGATCGGCACGTGGGTCAACCTCGTGCGCAATCCGGCGATCCTGACATTGCTGAAGGCCGCCGGCCTGGACTTCGCGCGGGTGGACATGGAGCACACCGCGGCCTCGATGGAGAGCATCGCGAACATGGCGCTGCTGTCGCGGGCGCTGAATTTTCCCATCGCCGTGCGGCCGCCCGAGGCCAATCGCGAGTGGATCACCCGGCTGCTCGATTGCGGCGTGTGGAACCTGCACTGTCCGCAGGTCGAGAACGCCGCGCACGCCGCCGAGATCGTCGCCGCCTCGCGCTATGCGCCGCGCGGGCTGCGCGGCAATGCGGGGCACAGTCCGGGGACCGACTACGACATGGCGGGGACCGCGGCGGAGCGGCGCGCCTTCGCCAACCGGCAGGTGTTCGTCACCGTGATGTTCGAGACCGAAGCCGCGTTCAAGGACCTCGATGCGATCGCCGCGATGGACGGCATCGATGCGCTCACGATCGGGCCGGCGGATCTGGCGCAGGACCTCGGCGTGTTCGGCACGCCCGAGCAGGCGCAAGCTGCTGGACGAGAAGCGCGACCTCGTGCTGGCGGCGGCGAAGAAGCACGGCAAGACGTGCGCGATGCTGTGTTCGAGCTACGAGCAGGCGCAGCAGTGGAAGGCGGCCGGCGCGCTGCTGCTGGCGTATTCGAGCGACAGCGAGGTGCTGCACGCGGGCTACAGCGCGGCGATGGCGCGGATCAAGGGATAGCGACGGGTCGTCCGCCGCACCTATTCCCAGGTCGCGACCGGGCCTTTGCGGCGTATCGATTTGACCGGCCACGGCAACTCCGGCACCGGCTTGCCGAACAGCCAGCCCTGGCCATAGCCGATGCCGAGCGACGCGGCGAGCGAGGCCGCCGCCTCGTCCTCGATCATTTCACCGATGACCGCGCAGCCGATCTGCTCGCAGAGCACGCAGATCGAGCGGATCAGTGCCCGTTCGCGTCCGCGATCGCCGGCCGCCTTGAGGAAAGGCCCGTCGATCTTGACGAAATCGACGTCGAACCGGCGCAGGTAATTGTAGGCCGTCGCACCGGCGCCGAAATCATCCAGACATACCTCATGCCCCATGGCTGCGAAGATGGGCGAGGAAGGCCTCGGCCTCGGCCATGTCGACGATCTCTGCCGAATTCCGTGAGTTCGAACAGCAGGTGATGGCGGCGATTGCCGAGCGTTCCAATCAGTTCGCTCAGGGCACGACGGAAGGCGTCGTTCTGCACCGACCGACCGGACAGGTTGACCGCCACGCTGGCGTTGTCGCTTTGCTCCATTGCCTTGATCGCGCGTCGGCACACGCTGAGATCGAGGTCCATGATCAGGCCGACATCCTCGCTGAAGGCGACCGTCGTGAAGGTGTCGGCGCCGTCGGAAAATCGGGTCAACGCCTCGTGGTGATGGACCGCGCGTTGCTTGAGGTCCACGACCGGCTGATAGACCAGGGTGAAGCGTTCATCCGCCAAAATCTTGCGGGTGACCACGAACCGGCTGACAGCGTCCCGCATCGCCTCCGCCAGTCCGTCCTGCAGCGAGCCGATGTCGAGACTTCCGCCAACGGATTTGACAAAGCTGCTCATCGCATAGGCGAGCGCCAGCGCGGCCTCCTTGTCGCTCAGCCCGCCAAACGACAGATCGATCGTCGCGATGCGCAGGTCCACCTGGCCGTCAGGAATTCCGGCGCCGCGGATCGTATCGGCGAGATCGCCGATCAGTGCCGCATCGCGGCCCGGATCGTTGCCTGCCTTTGTCACGATACCGAATGCATCCTCGGCCAGACGACCGGCAGCGTCGGCACCGACCGAGGCGGCCCGCAACGCTGCGCCGATCTCCTGCATGAGCGCCTGAGCGCGGTCATCGGGCAATTTCTGTGCGGACGCCCGAGAGCCCGGCCAGCCGCACGAGCCGGAGCTGCCGCACGGCGCCGCCATGATCGACCGAAAGGCGCTGTGCGGCCGCGCACAGCCCATCCTGCGTCAGTAGACCGGTCGCCGCATGACGTTCCTGCTCGACCGGTGCAAGCCCATCAGGCACCAGGGTCACGCTCAGGAATACACTGTCGTCCCGGTCCGGCAGCCGGCACGCGCCGACCAGCGTGCTGCTCGCGGCGCCATCGCGACGCACCAGCGCCACCACGATCGGATCGATCCGCAGCAATGCATGGGCCTGCCTGAGCAGCCGCCGGACAAGGGGCCGTTCGGCCGGTCGCCACGAATTCCAGTATCCGCTTGCCGATCAGGCTCGGGATACCCACGCCCAATATGGTCTGCGCGGCGCCCGAGGCGGCAACGACCCTGCCATCGGTGTTCACCTCGACGAGCAGTTCCGCCGCGGCGAAGGCAAACGCGACGTAACGATCCCGCTCGAGGCGCACATGCCGGGCGGATTCGATCGGCGTCGCGGGACGGCTTACAGCCACGGCGATGCGGCCACGCCGCGCACGACGGCCGTGCCCGTCCGCTGTCCTGGCGCGACGGCAGCTTCCCGCCTGGCGCGATCCTGCCGTCGATCGGTCATGCCAATCGGTCCCGGTGGCGCCGCCTGTGCGGTGTCGGCCCACGGAACCCCATTTGATGCGATCTTGGTTACGAATTCATTGCCGAAGGCCGTCCCGCGGAGGGTGTTCCGCGGGACGGTGCGGTCAACGTCCGATCCAGCGCGGCGCCCGCTTCTCCATGAACGCGGTGCGTCCCTCCTTGTAGTCGGCGCTGTCGAAGCAGGTCTGCATCATCCGCTGCATCGCCGCCACATCCCGCTGACTTTCGTCCTTCAGCATCTCGTTGATCGTCAGCTTGGACGCCGCCACCGACAGCGGCGCGTTGTCGGCGATCGTCCGCGCGATATCGAGCACCTCGTCGCTCAGGTCCTCGTCCTCCACCATCTTGTTGATCAGCCCGATCCGCTGGGCCTCCTCGGCGTCGATCCGCTTCGCCGTGTAGAGGATCATCCGCGCATGTGCCGGGCCGACCAGGTCGATCAGCCGCTTCACCGAATCCGGTGCATACGCAATCGACAGCTTCGCGGCCGGAATGCCGAACTGGCTGTCCACCGCGGCGATCCGCAGATCGGCCTGCATCGCGATCGCCAGGCCGCCACCCAGGCAGAATCCGCGGATGCGCGCGATCACCGGTTTGGGGAAGGCGGCGTACTTGGCCCGCCCGATGCTGGTCTGGCGGTCGTATTCCTGCTGCGCGTCCGCATTCGAGCGGTTCTTCTCGAACTGGCTGATGTCCGCGCCCGAGACGAACGCCTTGTGGCCCGCGCCGCTCAGGATCGCCACGCGGACCGACCCGTCCTCGGCGAACTCGTCGAAGATCTCCCCCAGCCCCGCCCACATCTCCATCGACATGGCGTTGCGCTTCTCGGGCTGGTTGAAGGTGATCAGCCCGACCCCATCGTCGATCGTGGCCAGCATCTTGCCGCCGGCATAGTGGCGGGTGACGCCGCCGCCTGGTAGCGTGTCCATCTCAGATCGCTCCCTTCTTGCGCATGTCGGCGATCTCGTCCTTGGAATACCCCACCGACGCAAGCACCTCGTCCGTGCTCGATCCCATCTCCGGTGTTGCCAGGCGGATCGCCTTCGAAAAGCCGGTGATGCTGATCGCCGAAGCGACCACATCGGCGTCGCCGATTTCCGGCGAGTGCATTTTGGTCGCCATCTCGAGATGCTGCACCTGCGGATCGGCGAACACCTGGTCGATCGAGTAGATCGGCCCGCATGGCACGCCGGCACCTTCCAGCAGTTCGATCCAGTACTCCGACGGCTTGTGCTTCGTCACCTCGCCGATCGCCGCATTGATCTCCTTGCGGTGCGAGCTGCGTGCCTTCTGGTCCTTCCACTCCGGCTTGTCCTTCCATTCCGACTTGCCGATCGCCTCGCAGAAGCGGCCGAACACGCGGCTGGAACTGGCCGCGATGTTGATGTGTCCGTCGGAGGTCGGGAACACGCCGGTGGGAATGCCGGTCGGATGGTCGTTGCCGGCCTGCGGCGCCACCTCCTTGGCGATCAGCCAGCGCGAGGCCTGGAAGTCCAGCATGAAGATCTGCGCCTCGAGCAGCGAGGTGGTCACCCAGCGGCCGACGCCGGTGCGCTCGCGGTCGAAGATCGCCATCATGATGCCCAGCGCCAGCAGGTTCCCGGCGGTCAGGTCGTCGATCGGAATGCCGACGCGCACCGGTCCCTGGCCGGGCAGGCCGGTGATCGACATCAGCCCGCCCATGCCCTGAGCGATCTGATCGACGCCGGCGCGCGGCCCATACGGCCCGGTCTGGCCGAACCCCGAAATGCTGCCATAGACGATGCGCGGGTTGACCGCCTTCACGTCGTCGTACGACACCTTCAGCCGGTGCTTCACCTGGGCGCGCATGTTCTCGACGACGATGTCGGCGGTCTTCACCAGGCGCATGAAGGCGGCGTGGCCCTCCGGCGTCTTCAGGTTCAGCGTCATCGCGCGCTTGTTGCGGTGCAGGTTCTGGAAGTCGAAGCCGTGGCGGTTGCCGGTGATCTCCTCGCCGTCGGTGGCGGGCGGCTCGATCTTGATCACATCGGCGCCCCAGTCCGCCAGATGACGCACCGCGGTGGGTCCGGCCCGCGCCAGGGTCAGGTCCAGCACCTTCAGCCCGTTCAGCGGCAGGCGGGTCTGGCTCAGCAAAGACTTGTCGGCGGGGCTTTCCGGCATCCCTGGTCTCCTTCTGGTCTGGGGCCGATACTCTGCCGCTATCGCCGCCCGCTCAAGAGTGCGCGTGCGCCCCGGGTCGAGCGGGGACCAGACGGAGGCCGACGCGTGCGCGTGCTGTTCCTGCATCAGAACTTTCCCGGCCAGTTCCTGCACGTCGCATCGGCGCTGCAGAAGCTCGGGCACGAACTGCTCGCCCTGGTGCCGGCCGGCCATGACCTGCAGCGCATCATACCGGTCCGCACCTACGCCTTCGATCCGCGGCATGCGCGCACCAACATAACGCTTGCCCAGAACTACACCCACCGCGTTGCCCGCGGTGCGGCCGTCGCGACGGCGCTGCGCGCCCTGCAGCAGGAGGGCTTCACACCCGACCTGGTGCTGGGCCATGCCGGCTGGGGCGAGACGTTGTTCGTGCGCGACGTCTGGCCGTGCTGCCAGCTTCTGGCGTACGCGGAATTCTACTATTTGGCGGAGCACTCCGACGTGGACTTCGATCCGGAATTCCCGCCCCCGGACAATGACGCGCTCCGCATGGAGCTGCGGATGCGCAACACGAGCATGACGGTCGCCCTGCTCGACGCCGATCAGCGCATCACGCCGACCGCATGGCAGGCAAGCCTGTTCCCGCCGATGCTGCGCGAGACGATGGTTGTGCTGCATGAGGGCATCAACACCGACGTGATCCGCCCGGCACCGACAGCCGAGGTCGGATTGGAGAGCGCCGGCCTGAAGCTGCGGCCTGGCGATGAGGTCGTCACGTTTGTCAGCCGCGATCTCGAGCCGTATCGCGGGTATCACGTGTTCATGCGGGCTCTGCCGCGCATCCTCGAACGCCGACCGAACGCACGGGCTGTCATTGTCGGCGGCAGCAAGGTGTCCTATGGGCCACCGCCCGCTGGGGGGAAGAGCTGGAGAGACATCTTCCTGGACGAGGTGCGGGAGCGATTGGATATCGATCGGGTGCATTTCGTCGGCCGCGTGCCGCATCGTGTGCTGCTGGATCTGCTGCGGGTGTCGGCCGCGCATGTCTACCTGACCTATCCGTTCGTGCTGTCATGGTCGATGCTGGAGGCGATGAGCGCCGGCGCGCTGGTCATCGGCTCGCGCACGCCGCCGGTCGAGGACGTCATCACGCATGGCCGCAATGGCATCCTGTGCGACTTCTTCGACCCGGACGGCATCGCCGATGCTGTGGTGGACGCGCTCGCACATCCGGCCCGATACCAGCCGTTGCGGGATGCGGGCCGGCGCACGATCGTCGAGCGGTTCGACCTGCAACGGGTCTGCCTGCCGGCCTGGCTGGCTTTGCTCGACCGATGCTACGCGACAGCGCGCGGCGTGTGACCGTCATGGCCGGGTGAAGCTGAAGCGCTCAGGGCTCTGCCCTGAAACCCGCCCGGGGCGTTGCCCCCGGGACCCCCACCAAAGGCGGAGCCTTTGGGATCCATTACTAAAGTAACGGGTTCCAAGGGCTCCGCCCTTGGCGGAGTCCAGAGGCGGAGCCTCTGGTGGGGTTCGGGGTGAAACCCCGAGCGCTTGTGCTTCACCCGATTGCCTCGCCCAACCTGTCATTGGGCTGTTCAAATTGTGGTACGAGGCTTCATCCAACAAAGTCCTTCTATACAGGTTTATATTTCATATCATACCATCTCAGTAATGTGACTCGTTGCGCGACAGGTGCGATGGCACAGTGGGACCGGTGATATGCAAGGACTTTCCAATGAGCAGTAGCTCGGTCGAACAGAAACTTGACGTTTTGCGCGAGACAATTGTGGCACTCGTCCGACGTGATGGCCCCGACCTGACGGCGCGCCAGTTCGGCGTGTTTTTGACATGCTATCTGGAGAACGAAGCTCAAACCGTCCGCGGATTGGCGTCCGATCTGAATGTATCGAAACCACCGATCACCCGCGCACTCGATCGCCTCGCCGAGTACGATCTGGTGCGTCGGAAGACCGATCCGTTGGACAGGCGGAGCATCCTGGTGCAGCGCACGACAGCAGGCGCCGGGTTCTTGCGCGACATCAGGAAAATACTCGCCAATGCCGGGAAAGCGGTCGATGCGATGCCCGATAGGGCGCGGCGCGTCAGCGCGTCCGCCGGGAATTTCTGACCGACGGCTTGGCGGCCAGAGTTTGAAGGCGCGGCCGCCAGCATTGGCAGATGCGGTCGCTCTCGAACAGAATGCGCTCCGGACACTCAACATGGCGAGGCTGACGAATGAGCACGCGTGATGGTGCGATCGCCGGGGCGATGCGGTTCTTCGACGGTGGCGGCTTCCGTGACCGGCTGGCCGGACTGGTGGCAATCCCGAGCACCTCGCAGGACGCCGCTCATCAGCCTGACGTGCAGCGCTACCTCGATGCAGCGATCCGCCCGTGGCTGGAGCGCATGGGATTCGCGGTCGCGATCCACCCCAACCCGCACCCCGGCTTCGGTCCGATCCTCACGGCCGAACGGCTGGAGGAGCCGGGGAGGCCCACCATCCTCACCTACGGCCACGGCGACACCGTGCGCGGGCTGGAGGACCAGTGGCGCGAGGGCCTCGATCCCTGGCGGCTCACCGAGGAGGGCGATCGCTGGTACGGCCGGGGCAGCGCCGACAACAAGGGCCAGCACGCGGTGAACCTCGCGGCACTGGAGGCGGTGCTGGCGGAACGGAGCGGCAGGCTCGGCTTCAATCTGAAACTGGTACTGGAGACCTGCGAGGAGCGCGGCTCGGTCGGTCTGCGCGACTTCGTGGCCGCGCATACGGACCTGCTGGCGGCCGATGTGCTGATCGGCAGCGACGGTCCGCGCGTGATGCCGGATGTGCCGACCATCGCCACCGGCACCCGCGGCACGTTCCATTTCGACCTGGTGGTCGATCTGCGTCCGGGCGGCGTGCATTCCGGCCATTGGGGCGGGTTGACCACCGATCCCGCGGTGGTGCTGACCCATGCGCTCGGCACGATCGTCGATCGGCGGGGGAAGATCCTGGTGCGCGACTGGCTGCCGGGGAACGGCGTGCCGGCGAGCGTGCGTTCCGTGCTGGCCGGGTGCGAGGTCGGCGGCGGCGGCGAGGCGGCCTCGATCGATGCGGACTGGGGCGAGCCTGGCCTGACCGCGGCCGAAAAAATCTACGGCTGGAACAGCTTCATCGTGCTCGCGATGGTGTCGGGCCGGCCGGAGAACCCGGTGAACGCGGTGGCGCCGAATGCGCGCGCGCACTGCCAGATCCGCTATACGGTGGACACCGATCCCGCCACGTTCGAGCCCGCGCTGCGCCGGCACCTCGATGCCGAGGGTTTTCCCGGCGTGGGCGATCGAGAATCGCGGGCGTGCGCATGCCGGCCAGCCGGACCGATCCGTCGGATCCGTGGGTGCGCTGGACGGTCGAGTCGATGGAACGGACGCTGGGGCGGCGCGTGCAGGTGATCCCGAATTCATCGGGCGGTCTGCCAGGCGACGTGTTCGTCGATCACCTCGGCGTGGCGCTGATCTGGGTGCCGCATAGCTACAATGGCTGCAAGCAGCACGGCCCGGACGAGCACTTCCTGATCGCCCCGGCGCGCGAGGGGATACGCGCGTTCGCGGGGATCTGGTGGGATCTGGGGGAGAAGTAGCGGCCCTCACCCCGGCCCTCTCCCGCTTCGTAGGAGAGGGAGCAGCGGCACGCCTACCGGCTCTTGCGCCGCAGCACCGCGTCGCGGATCAGCGGCATGCGGTCGTTGCCGAAATACATGTCGTCGCGGCCGACGAACATCGTCGGTGAGCCGAAGCCGCCGCGATCGATCAGTTCCTGCGTGGTGGCGCGGAGGCTGTCCTTGATCGCCTGCTGCTCGATGCCCGCCAGGAGTTGCTCCGCATCGACGCCAGCCTTGGCGCAGATCTCGCGCAGCACCGGGATTTGGGAAATGTCCTTGTCGTCGCCCCAGTACGCCTCGAACGTCGCCAGCGCGAACGGCACCAGCCTGCCTTCCGGTTCCAGCAGGATGCAGCCGCGCATCGCCTTCACGCTGTTCACCGGGAACACCGTCGGGCGGTAGTGCATGCGGATGCCGAGATGGCGCGCCCAGTCGGTCTGGTCCTTCTTGCCGTAGGCGACCTTCGACGGAACCGGCGCCTCACGCGCGTTGTGCACGCTGGGATTGACCGCGTTGAACACGCCGCCGACCAGGATCGGCCGCCAGGCGACCTCGATGCCCAGTTCCTTCTCCATGAGCAGCAGGTTGTGGAACGCGAAATAGGTCCACGGGCTCGAGCAGTCGAAGAAGCATTCAACGTCCGGCATGATGCGCTACTCCTGGCGCACCCTCTCCGTCCGGGGACGGAGAGGGCAGGGTGGGGTGGGGTTTACGCCGGCACCGGCCGGGCGCGCTGGTTATACAGGATCTTCGCCCGCCGCTCGCGCTCCTCGGCTGGCAGCTTGGACTGATCCTCGGACAGGTCGGCGCCCACCGCCATCCCGCGCTGCACCGCCGGGCGCGCGCCCATCTCCTCGAACCAGCGCTTGAAGTGCTTGAACTCCTCGATGTCCTGGCCCTGCGCCTTCCAGTTCACCGTCCACGGATAGCTGATCATGTCGGCGATGGTGTACTCGTCGCCGGCCAGCCAGCGGCTCTCATACAGCCGGTTGTTCAGCACCCCGAACAGCCGGTTCACCTCGTCTGTGAAGCGGCGCACGGCATAGGACTGGTCGCCCTTGGTGTCGTCGAGGCGGCGGAAATGCCCGCACTCGCCGCTCTTGGGGCCCTGGTTCGCCATCTGCCAGATCAGCCACTGCGTCACCTGATACTTGGGTCGAAGCGCCTGCGGGAAGAATTTTTTCTCCTTTTCGGCGACATACATCATGATCGCGCCCGACTCGAAAATGGCGATCGGCTCGCCGCCGCCGGCCGGATCATGATCCACAAGTACCGGCATGCGATGATTTGGGTTCATCTTGAGGAATTCGGCACTGAACTGGTCGCCGCGTCCGATATTACAGGGCACGACCTTGTATTGCGTTCCCAGTTCCTCCAGCAGGATCGTCACCTTCTTCCCGTTGGGTGTCGGCCAATAGTGAACGTCGTACATCGGACCACCTCTCTTTAGCTTGCTTGGGGCTTCCTCGGGGCTTCCTTGGGCCGCCGTCGAACCGTCGAGCCCGGCACCATGCCACAGGCGGCGGCGTTGGAAAGTCCCCTGCTTCGGCCAGAGAATCGCAAGAAATGCTTGTCCTGCGGCGAAAACCATGATTCCGTCACTGTGCAACCCAACTGCAACAGCGAGTCGGTCAGCCATGGCACTCAAGAAGGCACCCGCGGCAGCCAAGTCCGCGGCAAAGTCCCCGAAGGCAGCAGCGCCGGCCAAGGCGGCCGCGCCGCAGGCCACCGTCACCCTCAAGCACCTTGCGGCACAGCTCGCCGAGAACCACGAGTTGGCGAAGAAGCAAGCCGATGCGGTGCTCGCCGACATGGTGGGGCTGGTCACCAAGCACCTGAAGAAGGGTGACAAGATCAGGCTCAACGGCCTGGGCATGCTTCAGGTCAGGAAGCGGGCCGCCCGCATGGGGCGCAATCCCGCCACCGGCGAGGCGATCAAGATCAAGGCCAGCAAGAAGGTCGCGTTCCGCGTGGCAAAGGAGCTGAAGGAGGCCGTCTGACGGCCGGATCGATGGCGGGTGCGACAGGGGTCGAACCTGTGATCCCCGCCCCTGTGATCCCCGCCGTGTGAGGCCGCGTCCGAATATTTCCGCGGCTTTCCCGGCGGGGCTGGCTCTTGCGAGCGCGCCCATGAAGCGGCGACGGCCTTGCTTGGCCGGGTGGCCTGGCGGAGGGACAGGCAGTCCGCCGCGCGGCTATGACCGCGATGCAACACTGCGACTGATACAAGGACGGCAGGGCTTCCGGCCTCCGGCGACACGCGTTCGCCTTCGGAGGGGGGCAGGCCCTGGAGATCCACAGTCGCCGGCGCGGCCCGCCCAACGCTGGCCGGTTCGATGATGGCGGATTTCACCGTGTTCCTGCACTGGCGACGCTGCATGTCAAAGCCGCCGCAAGTATTGTAACAGCTCAATGCGTTCGAGGGCCGACCGCGCACTGATGGACAAAATCAGGCGTTTGACGTTCGTTTAACGTTTAACAATCCTCAAATTTACTGTTCCGCACGCGGGTGCAGTCCACGAAAGCTGTAAAAATTGCACTTGCCGATGTGGCAGCCTATCTTGCTCAAAGGTGACGAACAGATAAAGCGGGGCAGCCAGGTGTCCGTCGGATTATCGAGGCCATGGCGTAGCAGCTTCCGTGTTCGTGCGTCGTGTTAGAACAAGGTTCGCGCCGCGCCTACCTGACAGAGCTGGGCCTGCCGGCCCTGGAGCGCGCTCCGACGCCCGAGCCGACGGTGGACATTGGCCGACCGCCAAGCGCCGACCAGAGAATTGGCGTCAAGCCGATCGAATCCTGCCTGGCGTTGATCTCCACACGGAACTACCTGTCCTATGCCGTCGTCGCTGCGCGAACCTTCCTGCAGGCTCATCCGGACTTTCCGGTCATTCTCCTGCTCGTCGACGGCGAACGGGAGGATGCCAGCCTGTTTCCTTACGGGCAGGTGCTGTTGCTGGCCGATCTGGATGTGCCTGATGCCGGCTGGCTCTCTGTCAAGTACAACGCCGGCGAATTCGCCAATGCGCTGAAGCCGGTCTTTCTGCTGCATCTCGCCGAATTTGTCGAAAAGGTCATCTATCTCGATTCGGATATCGCCGTCTTCAGCCGGCTTACCGCAATGCTGCAGGCACTGGAGCAGCACGATCTCGTCGTCGTGCCGCATATGCTGGCGTTGTTTCCGCGTCCCGAACAGTTTTGGGTGCATCCGAACAATGCGGATGTCTTCAACGCCGGTCTGCTCAATGCTGGCTGCTTCGCAATCAGGCCGGCGCGTTGTCGCGCGTTTCTGGAGTTCTGGCGCGACGCGAATATCGCGCCCGGCGCTTTCCATCTTCCGGTCGGCGGTCAGACCGATCAGCAGTACTTCAATTGGGCGCTGGTGCTGTGCGACAGCATCCGCATCCTGCGCGACGTCTGCTACAATGTCGCCTATTGGAACCTGCACGATCGACATCTCCGGCGGATCGTCGGCGAGGATGGCAGGATCCGGCTGGAGGTCGACGGCCGGCCGTTGGTGCTGTTTCACTTCAGCGGGTTCGATCCATCCGATCCGCTGACGCTGTCGCGGCACGACAGTCGTTACTCGGTCTACACGTTGCCCGCCGTCGCCTATCTGTTGAGCTGGTACAGCGAGCAGATCCTCAACGACCCGTTCTCGCAGACCACGCACTGGCTGTATCGCTTCGATACGCTGGCCAACGGCCTGCCGCTGACGCCATTCATCCGCGGCATTCTGAAGAAATACGAATCGTATGCCGGAAAATACGATGGCTTTGACGCAAAGGATGCGGACAGGCTCTGCGCTTTCCTGATGGCGCCGCTGCCCGCAACGGGATCCGCTTTGCCGCTGATCGCTGCCGAGATCTACGATCAGCGGCCTGACCTGGCGCAGGCCTTCCCCGGCGCGCACATCGGCGAAAATCAAGACGGCTTTTGGCGCTGGATCTGTCGCCATGGCGTTGTTGAGTTTCAGATCGACTTTCTGGTGACCCACTTTCGCCGCAGCCTGACCTCGGACTCGCTCGTGGGTTTCTCCGAGGAGATCGACGGCCTGCAGCAGAAAAATGGTCTGAGCTACCGTTTTCTTGGCGAGGATCGCAGGGCGGCGGCCGGATGGCTCCGTTCGATCGATCGCGCCGATCTGTCGGACGGTCTTCTGGAGGCCGAGCCGGAGTGGGCATTTTTCACGGATCTGTCGGCGCTCCTGCTGGTGTACGCGCGGCGCAGTGATCTGCGGACCGTCTATCCGCATATCTTCGGTGTGTCGCACGAGACATTTGCCACCTGGGTGGAGGTGCATTCGGAGCGCGAGCACGGTGTTCCGCCGCGCGCGGTCACCTTGTTTCGGACCAGAACCGCGGCGATCGTGCTGGCGCGCATTTTCTCGTTCCTGAGCCGCCGCGAAGATCTCGGCAGGCTGGCGCATGACGAGCTGCTGTCGGAGCGTCCTGAGCGGCTGTTTCGCGAGCTCATGCGTGGTTCGGGAGAGGGCCTGGAGTACGACATGGACGACATGGAGGTCCTCCGCTTCCTCCATCGACATGAGCGCCATCTCATCGTGCCGCTCTATCTCGAGCTCCCGCTGGTACGCAGACAGCCGGCCAGCTCGCGGATACGCGAAAATCAGATGGCCCTGTTGCCGGAGGATGTGCGCCAGACTGCCTGGGCACAGCACGGGTGCGAGATCCATATCGGGATGTTTCGCACCCTTGAACGCCTGTTCGAGGACGAAATACGCGGCCAGGAGGAGACTGCCGGTACAACACATAACCACGTGTTCGATGTACTGCGGTCGACCCATCGTGGCCACGGACAGGATGAGGTGCTGTCGGCCTATCGACGGGCACTTCGCAAGACCAGGCGTCGCGAGAAGCAGGTACCTGGAATCACCGCAGTCGGAGTTTGCGACCGCGGTCAATATGTTCGGCTACTTTCTGGCCGATACCGGCGTCGGCGAATCGACGCGAGGGCTGGCACAGGCTGTCGGCATGCTGCGCCCGGTGACGCGGCTGGCTCAATGCACCGGCAACCTGCAGCCGGGGGTCGTCCTGGAGCAGCTGTTCCACCATTACGATTACCTCTCCGATGTGAATATCTTTGTCTCGTATCCGCACACCCACGAGAATGTTTTTGGCGTCTTGCCGTCGGCTTATTTCCAGCATCGGCGCAATATCATCCATCTGGCCTGGGAACAGCAGGACTGGAACCATCATTGGAAGTCGATCTATGAACGCTATGACGAGATCTGGGCGATCTCCGATTTTGCGGCGGCGCCGTTCCGGGAGCTGTTCGGCGCCAACGTCAAGGTCGTGCCGAACGTGCTCAACGTCGAGGAATACCCGGACTGCATCGAAGAATGCGCCGCTCGGCTCACGCGCGAGCCATTCGAGTTCCTGTTTGTTTTCGATGCCAACAGCTCGATTGAGCGCAAGAATCCGCAAGCCGTGATCGATGCCTTCATCAAGGCCTTCAAAGGGACGCACGCCGCGCAGTCGGTCAAGCTGGTTTTGAAGGTGAGCAACCTGTACCGGCACGAGCATGTGCCTCGCGTCGAGGCGATGATGCGATCGGCTGCCGCTTCCGGTATGCAGATCGCGTTCGACGGACGACAGCTCCGGCGTGCCGAGCTGTTGCGCCTGGTCGCCTCTGCCGGCTGCTTCGTATCGCTGCATCGCTCGGAGGGCTTCGGCTATACCATGGCGGAGGCCATGTACTACGCCGTACCGGTCATTGCGTCGGGCTACTCCGGCAATCTGCAGGTACATGGACAACCAGAACAGCTTTCTCGTGCCGTGCACCGAATGTCCGGTCGAGGTGCCCGATGGTCCATTTCAGCGCGGTTCCGTATGGGCGCAACCCGACATCGACGCTGCGGCCGACTTCATGCGTCGGGTGGTCGGCAATCGTGATGAAGCGAGGCGCGTCGGCGAAGCGGGTCGCGCGACCGTACTCAGCAAGCTCACCGCGGCGGCGGTCGCCGAAGGGCTCCGTGACAGCCTGCTGGCGCCTCGCGCCGACCGCGTACCACCGTTGTTCGGTGCCGGGATCGGAGTGCGTGGCGCAGTCCCCACGGGCGGTCGATGACGCGTGATGAGGTCAACTGGGCCTATCGTTACGTGCTCGGCCGTGAACCCACGCGCGACGAGATCGCGCGGCTCGCACCACAGGCGCTGTATTGGTCGCAATTGCGGGCAATGCTGCTTGGCAGCGATGAGTTTGCCGCCGAGCAGAAGCTGATCGGGCATACCGCGAAGTGGGTCATCACCGAAATCTTCAGCGGCGCCGTCAGATTGTGGATCGATCTCGCCGACAAGTATGTTTCATTTGGCTGTCTGATCGATGACTACGAACCGCTCGAGACCGCCGCCTTGCGCCGCCTGCTGCGGCCGGGCGCGCATGTCGTCGATGTCGGTGCGAACGTCGGCTGGTTCACCTTCCTCGCGGCACTCGCCGTTGGCCCTGAAGGTCACGTGTCGGCCATCGAGCCGCGCCTGCCAACGGTCGATTACCTGCGGCGGTCCGTGCGCCTCAACCAGCTGGACGAACGCATCACCGTCATGCAGACCGCGGTCGGACGCGCGACCGGCAGCGCCTCGATCGTCTGGCAGCCCGCCTCGCGGAACCCCGGCAGCGCCCATTTCGGCGAGCCCGGCGGCAGCATGCCCGGCGACGACTGCGCGACGCTGGAGGCACAGGCGGTCGATGTCCGAACGCTCGACGACCTGCTCGCGGGCACGGAAGTGGATTGCGTCAAGCTGGACATCGAAGGCGCGGAAGGACTTGCCTTGCTTGGCGCGGATAGTGTGCTGCGCGAGAGCCGGCCGCTGATGTTGTGCGAAATCAATCCCGCCGGTCTGCAAAATGTGTCCGCCATGAGCGTGGACGCGTTTCTCATGCTGGTACGGTCCAGGTCCTATGCGGTGTTCTCGCTGGCCGGCCGCGACCGGCTGGTGCGCACGGATGGCGGGATCGATCTCCAGGGGCAGGAAGTCGTCAATGTCATCCTGGCGCACGAGGAGCGCCTGCCCGACCAGGGAAGCTGACACGCGCTTTGAAAAGGTGGTGGGTGCGACAGGGATTGAACCTGTGACCCCCGCCGTGTGAAGACGGTGCTCTACCGCTGAGCTACGCACCCACCGTCGTTCGAGATAGGCGGCGGCGCTTCGGGGTGTCAAGCTGTGCCGCGCTGGCATGCGCCTCAGGCAAGCAGCCGCCGCGCGATCGCCGCAAGCTCGGAAAAATCCCGCGCGACCGCGACGGCGCCCTCGGCCATCGCGGCCGGCCCGTAGCCCCACGCAGCGAAGATGCACGGCACGCCGGCGCCCCGTGCGGCCACGACATCGTTGGCATGGTCGCCCGCCATGACCGCCCGGCCCGGCTCTCCGCCGGCGGCCGTCCAGCGTGGCCAGCAGATGCCTTGGGTCCGGCTTGCGCACCGGGAAGCTGTCGCCGCCGCCGATCGCGGCAAAGAACCTGGCCAGCCCCAGTGCGCTCAGCAGCGAGCGCGCGGCAGCCTCCGGCTTGTTGGTGCACACCGCGAGCCGCCAGCCCTCGTCCGCCAGCGAGCGCAGCGCATCGGCGACACCGGGATAGGGCACGGTCTCCACCGCGGCATGGGCGCCGTAGTCGGCCGAGAACGCGGCCACCGCACCCGCGTCCGGCGCACCGCCGCGCGCGGCGAAGGCACGCTCCACCAGCCGGACCACGCCATCGCCGATCATGGCCGCGACCTCGGACTGGGACAGCGCCGCCAGGCCGCGGGGCCGCAGCAGCCGGTTCAGCGCCGCGGCGAGGTCCGGCAATGAATTCACCAGCGTGCCATCGAGGTCGAGCAGCAGCGTGCGGATCACGGTGTTGTACTCCGAAACGCGATTTGAAGCCGCAAGATAGCGTCAGGCTTTGACACGGCGTAGCATGCGCCGCCACAAGAATGGCGGAGAAGCAAAGAGATGCCGATGGCGCGCACCGCCGTGATCCTGGCCGCCGGCTTCGGCACACGCATGAAGTCGGCGCTGCCGAAGACGCTCCACCGGATCGCCGGCCGCCCCATGCTGCGCCATCTGCTGGCAAGCTGCGAGCAGGTATTCGACCGCATCGTCGTCGTGGTGGGGCCGGACATGGATGCGGTCCGGCGGGAAGCCGAACCACACGTCTCCGTGGTGCAGCAGGAGCGCCGCGGCACGGCGCACGCGGCACTGGTTGCCGTGCCCGAGTTCGGCGACGGCGAGGTGGCGGTGCTGTATGCCGACAACCCGCTGATCCGGCCGGAGACGCTGCGCCGCCTGCTGGACCGCCGCGCCGCCGGGCATGCGGCACTGGCGCTGCTGGCCTTCCGCCCGCCGATCCCGGGCGCTACGGCCGCGTGATCGCCGGCACGCGACGGCTATGTCGAGCGCATCGTCGAATGGGTCGATGCCGGCGAGGCGGAACGCGCCGAGACGCTGTGCAACGCGGGCGTGCTGTGCGCCGCGTCCGCCGACATGGCCCGCTGGCTGGGCGCGGTGCGCGCCGACAATGCCAAGGGCGAATACTACCTCACCGATGTCGTCGCGCTGGCACGCGCGGAGGGCGGCCGGGTCGTCGCGGTGGAGGCGCCGGCCGACGAACTGGCGGGGATCAACTCGCGCGCCGAACTCGCGGCAGCCGAGGCGGTGCTGCAGTCCCGGCTGCGCGAGGCCGCGATGGACGCCGGCGTGACGATGATCGACCCCGGTTCGGTGTTCCTGTGCGCCGACACCGAATTCGCGCCCGATGTGACGATCGAGCCGAACGTGTTCTTCGGGCCGGGGGTCAAGGTCGCGACCGGTGCGCAGATCCGCGCATTCAGCCACCTCGAGGGCTGCACCGTCGGACCGGGCTGCATCGTCGGGCCGCATGCCCGGCTGCGACCCGGCGCCGAACTCGGCAGGAACGTCCATATCGGCAACTTCGTCGAGGTGAAGGCGGCGCAGCTCGGCGCCGGGGCGAAGGCGAACCACCTGAGCTATCTCGGCGACGCGGAGATCGGCGCCGAGACGAATATCGGCGCCGGCACCATCACCTGCAACTACGACGGCTACGCCAAGCACCGCACGACGATCGGCGCGCGCGTCTTCATCGGCTCGGACACCGCGCTGGTGGCGCCGGTGACGGTCGGCGACGGCGCCATCACGGCGGCCGGCAGCGTGATCACCGAGGACGTGCCGGCGGACGCGCTGGCCATCGCGCGCGGGCGGCAGGTGACGAAGCCGGGGCGCGCGGCGGCGATGCGCGCGGCGCGAAAGGGAAAGACCTGATGTGCGGCATCGTTGGCGTGATCGGCGCGCGGCCGGCGGCGCTCGCTGATCCTGGATGCGCTGCGCCGGCTGGAATATCGCGGCTATGACAGCGCCGGCATCGCCACGCTGGTGAACGGCCACATCGATCGCCGCCGCGCCGAGGGCAAGCTGGGCAATCTCGCCGCGGTGCTGGACCGGTCGCCGCTGGCGGGCACGACCGGCATCGGCCACACGCGCTGGGCGACGCATGGCGCGCCGACCGAGAGCAACGCGCATCCGCACGGCACCGTCGCGCGTGTCGATCGTGCACAACGGCATCATCGAGAACCACGCCGAACTGCGCGCCGAACTGGAAGCCGAGGGGCAGGAGTTCAGCACCGAGACCGACACCGAGACGGTGGCGCAGCTGGTCGATCTGAACCTGAAGCGCGGCATGGACCCGATCGAGGCGGCCGGCGCGGCGTTCCGCCGGCTGGAGGGCGCCTATGCGCTGGCGATGATCTTCTCCGGCCATCCCGAGCTGATCGTCGGCGCCCAGCACGGCGCGCCGCTGGCGGTCGGGTTTCGGCGACGACGAGATGTTCGTCGGTTCCGATGCGCCTGGCGCTGGCGCCGCTGACCCGGCGCATCGCCTATCTGCGCGACGGCGACTGGACCGTGGTGGACCGCCAGGGTGCAAAGTTCTTCGACGCCGACGGGCACGAGGTGGAGCGCGAGGTGAAGCTGACCCGGCTGACCGGCGCGGCGATCGGCAAGGGCAATTTCCGCCACTTCATGGAAAAGGAGCTGCACGAGCATCCGGCGGTGATCGGCGACACGCTGCATCGGATGGTCAATCCGGCCACCCGCGCCGTCGCGCTGCCGGAGCTGCCGTTCGATTTTGCCACGTTGCCGCGCATCACCATCAGCGCCTGCGGCAGCGCGTTCTATGCCGGGCTGGTGGCGCGCTGGTGGTTCGAGGCGATCGCCCGCATCCCGACCGACGCCGATGTCGCCAGCGAGTTCCGCTACCGCACGCCGCCGTTGCCGCAGGGCGGGCTCGGCCTGCTGGTGATCGCAGTCGGGCGAGACCGCCGATACGCTGGCGGCGCTGCGCTACATGCGCGAGCAGGGCCAGCAGGTGCTGTCGATCGCTGAACGTGCCGGAGAGCAGCATGGCGCGCGAGAGCGACGCGGTGCTGGAGACGGTGGCGGGGCCGGAGATCGGCGTCGCCAGCACCAAGGCGTTCACCGCGCAGCTTGCGGTGCTGGCCTGCCTCGCGCTGGCGGCGGGTCGCGCGCGCGGCGCGATCACCGCGGCGGCAGGAGGCGGCGATGACGGCTGCGCTGCTGGAGGTGCCGAGCCGGGCGGCCGAGGTGCTGGACGGCACGAGCGAGATCCAGGCGCTGGCGCATCGCATCGCGCAGGCGCGCGACGTGCTGTATCTCGGCCGCGGCAACTGCTTCCCGATCGCGCTGGAAGGTGCGCTGAAGCTGAAGGAGATCAGCTACATCCACGCCGAGGGCTATGCCGCCGGCGAGATGAAGCACGGGCCGATCGCGCTGATCGATCCGGCGGTGCCGGTGATCGCGATCGCGCCGTCCGGGCCGCTGTTCGAGAAGACCGCGTCGAACCTGCAGGAGGCCGCGGCGCGGGGCGGGCAGGTGATCGTGTTCAGCGACGCGGCCGGGAGCGGCGAAGCTGCGGGGGATTGCCGCGGAGACGATCGTGCTGCCGGCGGTCGATCCGTTCGTGGCGCCGATCCTGTATGCGATCCCGGTGCAGTTGCTGGCGTATCACGTGGCGGTGCTGAAGGGCACCGATGTGGATCAGCCGCGGAATCTGGCGAAGTCGGTGACGGTGGAGTAGGGCGACGGTTGGGGGTTGAGGGTAGGTGCACGACCCAAGGCAGATCTTGACTTGAAGGGCCCACTGGCAGGTGTTCGAACCGCCAACGAATGCTCTGAATCGCGTGTCCGTTTCGGTCATATCTTCTGGAAACCGCAGGCCGTTGATGCAATATGGGCGAGCGGAGCACTCCGACGGCCAACATTCCAGTGCCATTGCCTTGCTTTTCGGGCGTAGGTTTTGGAACTCGCAACCTCTTGAAAAGGCTGGGGTAGGCGGAGTTTCCGAATGTCTTGCAGACCGTGTGAAAACCCTGCTCGGGAGGTTGGACGGAACGGCTTCGCCGAGAGAGGCGTACAGCTACCGCTGCGATGGTAGCTGACAGGCAGGAGTATCCTTTCGCGCCGGCGGGCGTGATGCAGCCCGCCGGAACATCAACGAAAGGAGACCCTCATGTCGCCACAGCGTACGCGGATGATCGATGACATGATCCTGGCCGGATTGGCGGAAGGGACGCGGAAGGTCTACGTCCAGGCGGTGCGCCGGCTGGCTGCGCATTACCACCGCTCGCCCGATCTGCTCAGCGAAGAAGAGGTGCGGAACTACCTGCTCGGCCTGCGCCAGCGAGGCGTGGCCCGCGGCACCTTCCAGACCGGTCATTACGGCTTGCGTTTCTTCGACCAACACACACTCGGCCGTGGCTGGGAGCTGTTCGGGGGAAAAAAGGATCGCCTCGCCGCGGCAGAAGCGGCTGCCTGACGCGCTATCGGATGATCAGGTCCGTCGGCTGCTCAGCGGTATCCGCAACCCGACCCACAAGACCTGCCTCGCCGTCATGTATGCCTGTGGTCTGCGCATCAGCGAAGCCACCACGCTGGAAAAAACGCGTCCTGCGACACGAAGAAAAGCCGCCCGTGGCACTAACCAGGGCGGCTGAGAGTTTTCACACAAACGGATGAACACCGGGGACCGTATGCCGATTGGTGCCGCGCGGCAAGCGTCAGCCCACTACGCACCAGGGAAGCAACACGACAACGCCATCGGCACTGGACACGAGCGACAGCGGCGCCCAGCCTTATGCCGGAAGGCTCGGGGCAAATAGGAACGCCATGAGCGACACAAATATTGCCATCTGCCGCCAGATTGCGGCGCGGTATAGGGAGCTTGCCAAGCGATCGGCACTGCCCCTCTCGCGTGATGGCTTTGAGCGTCTTGCGGCCAGCTATGACGCCATAGCGACCCGGCTAGAGGCTGCCGAGAATGCTTCCGCAGCGCACGTCCCTATCGACACGCCGAAAGACGCACCATAGCCGTAGCGGCAGCCTCGCCAGACGGCGCCTAAGCGCACGCCCGCCACCCAACTACCGACAACGCCAACGCCGTCCCTAGCACGTTCCTAGTGGGGAGAATTTAACACTTGGTGCCCACTTTTTACGGCAGCGATGATTTTGTCGGGGCGCTTGGTCCAGACGGAAGGGATGTGGGTCGGCATTTGTATCGTCGAGATACCGATTGATGGCGGCCTGCAAGTCGACGATGGAGTGAAAGCTTCCGCGCCTGATGCGTTTTCGCGTCAGGGCGGAGAAGAAGGTTTCGACTGCGTTGAGCCACGATCCGGATGTCGGCGTGAAGTGGAACCTCCAGCGGGGATGGCGCACCAGCCACTGCTTGACCTTGGGATGCTTGTGGGTGGCGTAGTTGTCGACCACAGCTTCGATCAGTTTTCCGGCCGGCACCTGACGCTCGACGGCGTTGAGGAAGCGAATGAACTCGGGATGCCGGTGGCGCTGCATGCAGCGGCCGATCACGGTGCCGTCGAGCACGTTGAGGGCGGCAAACAGGGTGGTCGTGCCGTGCCGCTTGTAGTCGTGGGTCATGGTTCCACAGCGACCAGGCTTGATCGGCAGCCCGGGTTGGGTGCGGTCGAGAGCTTGGATCTGGCTTTTCTCGTCGATCGAAAGCACGACCGCATGGGCTGGCGGATCGAGTAGAGGCCCACGATATCGACGAGCTTGGCGGCGAACTGTGGATCGTTGGACAGCTTGAACAGGCGCGTCCGGTGCGGCTGTAAACCATGCTTGCGCCAGATGCGTTGCACCGAACTGACACTGATGCCCTGGATCTTGGCCAGAGCTGTGGCCGTCCAGTGCGTCGTCTCACCAGGCGGATCGGCCTGGGTCGCGGCGACGACGCGCGCCGCAACCTCAGGTTCCAGCGGTGGAATGCGGGATGGCCGTGTCTTGTCACGCAGCATGCCCGCGACCCGATCGGTCATGAAGCGTTCCTGCCAGCGCCAGACAGCCGTCTTGCTGACGCCGGTGTGGCGCATGATCTCGGCAGTGCCGCAGCCGTCCGCCGTCAGCAACACGATCTGGGCTCGCCAGACGTGCTTCTGCGGGATGTTTCGGTCCGCCAGGATCGCGTCCAGTTGTCTACGATCCTTGGCACTCACTGCAACTTTGATCCCGGTGCGCATCCCGCAGACTCGCATGCCAAGTAGCGAGGTCGCGGGAATCCTAAATCGGACTCAAATGTCAGATTTTATCCACTAGCCATCTCCATCAAGGAGAGCCCGGCTACACGGCAGTGGTTTCTGGCGAGGTGACGTGGCCGAACGAAAAGTTGGCGATCAACATCCAGCGGCACGCAACCATCCGGCACGTGGCGATCGCGGACACCATCACAGCACTGGACGACGTGTGGCACGCCAGCACCATGCGTTCTGCCTACCAACAGGCTGCCATCGAGGAGCTGGAGCACCGGGCGCGTCCAGCGTCCAGGCCCATGCACCCCATCAAGGACAAGCGGGCTCGATTGCGCGTCGCGGCGCGCTACATCAAGAACGGCACGGTGAAATTCCCGCGTCACGGCTGCCAGCAGTACTCGCCCAGCTATTCTGGCTCGGTGCGGAGAAGACCGGCGATGCGGTGGGCGCGCTGGTCTACCTCATGCTTGGCGTGGTAGGGGGATGGCATTGAGCAGCCAAAGGTGAATTCCTTCTGACCCGGATGTTCTTCAACTGTTCGTGCAGCAGTCTATATTCTAGGAATCTTGCCCTATTTATGCCTCTCGCCAATCGCGACAGTGGAGGCAGGCTATGGCTCGCGCGCACGTGAGTGGCGCCTTAAAGGCCAAAGGCGCCGTGAAGGAAGCCGTCGGCAAGGTGACAGGCAACAAGAAGATGCAGGCGGAAGGCAAGGCAGACAAGGTGAAGGGCACCATCCAAAACATCGCGGACGATATGAAGGACAGTGCACGCAACGCGACCAAATAATTTGACCACATTCTCCCCAACCTCAGGCCGCTCATTTGGTGGCCTATTTTTGTGGTAAAGGTAACTGCCCAGGTCATCCCCTTTGATGGGGACGATTGACAGGTCGCGGGCGAGTACCAGTCAACGTGTCGATGGCGCCGCCCGACGACACCCCCCTCGCGAGATGCCGGCACGGCCGCGGCCAGTGCTGGGCAGCGATCATACGGGCGTTGCAGGCCGAGAGTGCGTTGCTTCGTGCGGAGAATGCCGCGCGCTGAGAGAGCGGCTGGCGGATTTGGAGCGCCGGCTCGGGCTGAACAGCTGCAACAGTGGCAGGCCACCGTTGAGCGACGGCTGAAGAAGCCGCCGCGCGTCAGCAGCTTGCGGGAACCGTTAGGCAAGAAAACCGGCGGTCAGAAGGGCCACCCGGGCACGACACTTCGCCGAAGTGAAACCCATGACTGCCGCTGCCACATGTTGGTCTGGCAGGGCGATCAGATCTCCATCAGGCCGCGGTCAACCATGATCTGCAGTGGCGGTGGGATTTTTGGTTATCTGGCGT
>CAVUBS010000005.1:0-151683 GCA_963739725.1 uncultured Alphaproteobacteria bacterium
TTGCCAACTGGGGTCTACGCTGCTCTGCTTGGGCGAGCCGGAGGTTGCAATTGTTGAGATTGAACGAGGGATTAGGTTAGGTCCGTACGGCGCCGCGCCGGTTTCCCATTGTGTGTTAGGTCTCGGCCAGCTAATGCTGGGGCGCTTAGATAGCGCCATCGAACTGTTTAGAACGGCCTGCGCAGCAAATCCGAGGCTCTATTACGTGTATAGGATGGCAGCAGCCTTGGCTCTCAAGGACGACCTGCCCAACGCTCGTGCGGCCTTGGTCGAGGCCATCAGGCTCAGGCCGGATGTTAACTCGCTGAAACGCTACCGCGAAGCCCATCCATGGATGGCTAACCCTCTGCGTAGGGAACTTACCAGGAACTTTGGAAGTTGGCCTCATGCGAGCCGGGATGCCCGCCGATTGAGACAGCCTCCCGATGGCGACCAGGAGGCGCTAGCCGTGAACCAAACTATCACTCGCATCTCCGCCGGTCGTCCCAACAGGGTCGCCAAGGGCTGGCATCCGGACGGCGGCTGTGACGGTGGCTCGATCGATCTGGCGATAGTCTGCCATGATGATCCGCCTGACAGTCATTGCGATGGTGCAGGACGGTCACCGCACGCTCGCCCGCACGTCAGCCCAACGGTTCCCGGCTTGATGACGGGGGGCTCGATCTGGCAGCCGCCCAGGGGCAGCAGCAGCCGCAACGTGCCGATGGCAGCTAAGGGATTCAGATCGCCATGATTGATGATCTCTGGAAGACCAACTTGCTTATATCGATGTTGAAGGAGTCGCTTCCCATTGAAGCTAACATTACACAATATTTGGCTGGTGCACTGATGGAGAAGTCACCTCATATTGCCATTCCAAAAAAGTGCAATGTCACGCACATCTTCTACACTGGAGATACGGGTGGTATTCTCTGCGGATTGGACATAGGTGGTCCCGAGACCGACAATGCGCACGTGGTTTCTATAACTCATTTAACATTTGACCGCCGCGTTCCGCTATCGCGCGAGATAAATGCCTATCAACGCCATCGAATCAAAAAACTCAAGCAGCAGCAGGGTCGAGGCTACTGACGTAGCGTGAAGTGCCTCGGCCGTGCCGGATACGTCCGTAAAATGCCCCAACGGTAACCGCAGCGTTGGGATGCCGGTCAATCTGACGGTGATCGCACGGGTTGGCTGATGGCACGGGCGTCGATCCCAAGTCGATCACCAACGATCCACGGATCGCCATCGCGGCAGGACGGTCAGAGAGGGCGGTGGCCGGCGGTCATTGAGACGGTGTGTGGACGGTCGGAGTGACGGTGGACAGGACGGTGAAGCAACGCGCCCAGATCGTCTCTTCAGGGTTGCAGGACGGACAGACAGGGCTCGGCGCTCCGACGGCAGCTGAGAATGCGACGGGGGTGTGAATGATGTCAATCCTAACTCCTCGGTGCTGCCAGCGCAATGTTCCCAGACCCAGTCTACACAAGACAATTTTCAAGTCTCGCCGTGAGAGATCACTCGGTCCGATGGGCAGCATTGGTCACCAGACTGCATCAGCCAAAAGCGGCCGCTGCCATCTATTTTCCAAGCCTCTCGGAAGGGATGGGGGAGCTTGCAGGTTGCATAGAGCTTTTCGGCTGGCGGACCTATGATTTGCCTAATGAACGAGTGAGCCAGGGGCAGGAAATCGACGAAGCCTTGGAAAAGTCCCCCGGATATGCGGTATGAGAATATCATCCAAGCGAGCGAACAGACATCGGAAGTAGTTGGCAAGGTGGCGCGCGCCATTGCTAAGGAGGCGGAACGCTTGGCCGCAATGAGACCACTTGGCTAAGTGCAGGTCCCTACAATGTATGGTGATTTGCAAGGATGGCCGGGTTGACGTGGGGTGGGTCCACCATCATGGTGCCCCTGGGTTCCGTGACAAGCTACGGACGATAGCGCGACGGAAGCTGAACGAACCTTCCAAGGGGAAGAAGTGACAGGGCTGTCTGTGTGGATTGGCGCCATTGGGTCCGCCCTGCTCTTTCTGTGTCTGCTCAGTCGCAGGAGGCACTGAATGGCTGGCAAATCGTCAAATATCAGGACAGCACGTCGGACGTCGTAACGTACGGCGCTTACCAGAACTTCTCCACCGTCGGCAGCATGACGATCTACTGCTATCTGGGTGGGAATCGCCCCGTCCCTGGGCTGAATGGGAAGTCAGTTGTGGGTACGATTTGGTACATCGACATCCTTGGGAGCTACCGGCCAACACCTCTGGTCAGTTTCGTGATGTTTAATACAGGATCGATAGCAGTCCTCAAGTTCGGAACAGCGCGAGCTACAATGAGCGATCGACCGGCGATCTCATCTATGGCGAAAAGCTATTATCCGCACTATCCACGAAGTCGCGGCGGCTGTTGGTCCGCCTATGGATGTATGATGATAAGCCCATTGATCTGGATTTCGATGTCAGTGGGGTGGTACCTGTCATGCAACGCCTGACCGATCTGTGCCTACGTAACCGTTCTCGGAACCGCTAGGCTTCTTTGCCGTCAGCGACGCACCTATGGGGGGTCTACGCGTCCGCCGTTAAGAACGGACGTTCCTCACGTCAATCCTACTTCCGGCACATGGGATACATTCCAGCACAGCGACCGGCAGATAGGTGGAAGTTATTATCGCCTCTGGAGTGGTCTCGACGACCTGCTCCTCGGGGGTATCACTGACACAAATCACGATTGGCTCTACACCAAAAATATGATCTGAGCCTGCCGCCTGAACGCCATGTAGCAGTACAGAAGAGGTTCTCGAAAGGAGGTTTCTCATCAGGTGAGGTTATTTTGCCGTAAACAAGTGTCGTCCCAGCATCTGTGAGGTTGGAATAGAGCTTCCCTATATCAATGCCAAACTCCCTCTCCAGAAACCCGATAATCGCATTTGCAAGCGAAAGAAGTGTCATCGGAGTCACATCGTCCTGCAAACCGAAAAGCCATGACGAGACGTCCGTCACGGACAGACCAGTGGTCCCGTAGACGAGGTCATGGCATTCATCGGCAAAGAATGTCTTATAACCAGCCCAGGTTCCGGAACTTGCCTTACCTCTAAAGGCTAATCGCGCTGTTCCACCTTCTTCCCGGTAAAAGACACTTTCTATAGTCACTTCAAAACGCCGCTTATCACCCGCCATGGTCTCATGCGACACTGTAGCTGGATGGGCCAATTTATCTCCTACTAAAGTCCTTTTGGCCCCCTCGACGACGGTTATGCGTCCGGTCTCCTCGATAGGCATTTGAAGTTTCCCTTCGATCCGCACTTCTACATCTGAGTTCGCTGCGCAGCGCAGCCTCCGCCAGCTTCCAGTCATACGCCGCTCCTCCTGGTGGGCCGCCAGCCGTCCCGCCCGCCCGCCTCCCACAGTGCTATCCGCTCGGGAGACATGAGCGTTTTGACCAGTGCACCATACTGCGCCTTGTTCCGGTTACTGCCAAGAGACTTCCACGCATGACAGTCACGGCAGACACAGACCACTCGGCGCATGTCGGCGTAAATGACAGGGTTCGCACGGGTGATGAGGTGGTCGGCCTGTAGCACCGCATAGCCTTAGGACACCCGTCCGGACATTTGGACCGACACCACACACCGACGGCACATATTCACCACGTCGCGACTAAATAACGGCAACAAGCTGCGCCAACCAGTGCAGCGAGAAAGCACCAACCAATTCAAGTCCGCACACCACGGTATTTTGTATTTGGTATTGACTCACACCAATGAACGCGACATCCCATACACCAACGGACAAGCAAGTAGGTGGCTCCGGCTATTCAACAATTTTGCATAGGAGCCAATTATGGCTGCAAATAATGCCTTGGCCGTTTTAGACGGCCTCACGAAGAAAGTGTGAATTTTTGCACCCTGGCGCAGTAATCCGTCTTGCAAACCCCTTGAATTGCTGGGAAGTCCCACGCGGTCCACGCGAACAAGCTTGAGGTCAGCGCGGCAACGCAGGAGTGCGGCCGTCACCTGCATCCCGCATCCGGTAGCTCCCCTCGGTTCCCTACCTCGCTGAACTTCGCCATGTCCGATCGTGCACCGAGAATTCAAAACGGGACTTCGGTCCAGCGCCACCGTCACGCGATGTGCGCAGGCTTTCGCCCCAACCACGGGGGGGTAACGCGTCTGTGATATTGGTTCGTGGTCGCCGGTATCCGATGAAGCACAAAATTTAGCCCCCAGCGATTGCCTCGATTAGCGCCGGAGAACTTGCTCCTTGGGACGCTGTGCCAACGGCAGGCAGCCGGACGGTCTGGCGATTGGTCAATCGACGGGTCTCGGCATCGTCCACCATGACGATCCGCCGGACGGTCGCCGGAGCGTGCGGGTCCGGCGCGGACGGTGACGTTGCTCGAATCGGATCGGTGCGAGCAGGTTGTCGCGGAATCAACCCAGGGAGATCGTCATGCCGCCAGCGAAGAAAGCTGCCCCCGCAGCCAAGAAGGCCGCCGCCACAGCCAAGGCAGCCCCGGCGAAGGCTGCGGCGCAGGCTACCGTCACGCTCAAGCATCTCGCCGCCGCGTTGGCTGACAGCCATGACCTCGCGAAGAAGCAGGCTGAGGCCGTGCTGGGCGATCTTGGTGACGCTGGCCACCAAGCATCTCAAGAAGGGCGACAAAATCCGCCTGACCGGTCTCGGCATCCTCCAGGTGCGGAAGCGGGCCGCTACGGATGGGACGGAACCCGGCGACCGGCGAGGCGATCAAGATCAAGGCCAGCAAGAAGATCGCTTTCCGGCCGGCGAAGGAACTGAAGGAAGCGGTGTAGGGCGGCGGCACTCCCCAACGACGGACGGTACAGATCAATGGTAACGGTCAGGCCACATCAGCACGCCTTGCCGATTGTCGGGCTAAAGGCAACGAAGCCGAGGCTTTCGCCGCCGCTTGCACCAGCAGATCATCGCCCTATCCATGTGTCCGGTTACGCCCGGAGAGACCGTGACTACTACGCCACACCCAACTGGGTGATTGAGGCGTTGCTACACCACGTACGGTTCCGTGGACCGATCTGGGAACCTTGCTGTGGCGCTGGCGCGGTGTCTTCCGTTCTCGCCGCGCACGGTTACGAGGTCATCTCGACGGACATCGCCGACTGTGGGTTCGGGACGCCGGGTGTCGATTTCCTCGCGAGCCGGAGCGTCCGAGATGGATGCCGCAGCATCATTACCAACCCGCCCTACGGCGAGGCAGTGGTCCATGGAGGGCAGCGGAGATCGTCCGAAGGCGATACTTGAATTTCTGCGCCACGCGCTGGCCCTGACCGCTACCGTGGAGGGCCAACTCGCGCTGCTGGTGCGACTTCAGTGGATCGCTGGAAAGCGCGTCGCCGAGGTGATGACGGCCGCCCCTTTCACTGCGGTTCTCGTGCTGACGCAGCGCATCCGATGGTTCGATATGGGTGAGCGCACCAATGCCGGCCAGCACCATCACGCCTGGGTGGTGTTTGACCACGCGCATCCACCGGGGTGTCCGCCAGTGCTGCTCTATGCCTGACGGACGGCTTCGGCCGAGGACGCTTACCGGCAGCACATCACTGACGCTCCTTGCTGCCGATGGGTACGGTCCAGGCATCATCCCCGGCATGATCTATCCAGTCGGCAGCAATCGCTGGACAGGGTTCTGAGATACCGGATGGGCTTTGATTAACGTATTGTTGACGTGATTTTAACGAGCCGCGCGACCTATGTTCGCGAGATGGCTGACCACTCGAAAACAGTGGCCTCCCTGATCCGCGCCGCAGAGCAGGCATTTGCGGCGGCCAAAGAGGACGATCTAGTGGCCTACCTCGCGGTGCTGCTGAGGTTGTTTATCTGGACTGAGGCCGATCCCCATCTCCTGGCCGGCGCACTTGCAGAGGGCGTTGCGGCCACCATCGCGGAGCGCATTCCGGCCGAGCGACAGGGAGAGGCATCAGAGAGATCGTCCAGGTGCTACTGGACCGACTGCGGGCACACGGGGTAGCTCCCCCGATCTCTAGCCTGAGAAGCGGGACTGGCCGAAACGCGACTATACGGTTTGCCAGCGGCACCGACACAATTCATGGTGTTGCGACCGAACTGGTCTCTTTGGTCAAATTCGATGCGCGACCGGTGGCTGATCAAGGCCAGAAGAGATCATTTTCGGAGCGCTGAGGCGTCCCTCTGCAGTTCAAGTAGCGCATTTCGCGACCGTCAGTAGACCGAAACCTATCGACGCCGACATGGGAGAACACACTGAACAGCGGATCACCGATCGCCGACGGATCGCTCGGAAACGTCCCAGGCAAACAGACACCGGAGACGATCGGCCGGCGGCTGCTGGAGATCGTCGTGTACGGGAAGGGTTGTCGGATCGGCGGAACGCTGACCCTGGACGATCTGGCAGAGACTCGAGGTCGGTGACTGGAAGATGCCCGACTTCAGGATGGCCTGTTCATACGCGGCGTCTCAGGGTTGGCTGATCGTCGAGGACGATGCGCTGACGCTGACCACGGCGGGGCTGGCGGCGGCCTGATCGTTCAAACGTCTAACCTCTCACGGGTTTCTGGGGCGTGGCGTAACGCGCGCGCAAGCCGGTTCAGACGCCGTTGTGCGTCCGCCCTGATGTCGTCCGGCCAGTCGAGTTCGACGGAAATCGCCAGGGCTTCCATCTGATTCAGTAGATCGAAGAATGGCCCTGCGGTGGATGTCTTGCGCCGTCGTGGTGATAGGTTTTTTGCCATATCTGCGTGATAGCGACAGAACCTCAATTCCGGCAATGGACGCGACCGCCCGCTGACCTCACTCCCAGATCATCGTCGGCATGGTCTTAGTTCATAAAGTCTGATGAAGGCGCGGAATTCGGTGAGCCAGGACGGCGTTTTCGGCAGGAAGCTGGGTGGCTGCATGGTGATGTCCCCCTGTTGCGTCGGTTCGAGTCATCCCCGCGACTGGCGCGGATGACAAGACACGCTAAGCTGATGCCACGCCTCACACCCTTGGGAGGACCGGCATGTCCGGCAGCGCAGTCGCAGCGAGCATCGATCGTATCCAGGTTGTCCCCACCGGCGCAGCGCTCGCCGCCGAGATCCACGGCGTCGATCTTCGCCGCATCGACGACAGCGTCTTTGCCGCGATTCATCGGGCGTGGCTCGATCATCTTGTCGTGCTGTTTCGCGGACAGGCGCTGGACGACGACGACCTGATCGCATTCAGCCGCCGGTTCGGCGATCTCGATCTGGCGCCGATCCAGGAGAACGGTCGCCGCTTCGTCGACGGCCATCCGGAAATCTACGTCGTCTCGAACGTGATCGAGAACGGTGTGGCGATCGGCAGCCTCGGCGCCGGCGAGGCGGTGTGGCACACCGACATGTCGTATCTCGATGACCCGCCCAAGGCGAGCATGCTCTATGCGATCGAAGTACCGCCTTCGGGGGGCAACACCGGCTTCACCAACATGTATCGCGCCTGCGAGAAATTGCCGGACGCACTGCGGCGGCGCGTTGCCGGGCTGCGCCTGAAGCACGACGGCACTTACAACAGCGGCGGCTATGTGCGCGAGGGCATCGTCGCGACCGACGATCCGGTTGTCTCGCCCGGGACCTATCACCCGATCATCTGCACGCATCCGGAGACCGGGCGGCAGTGTCTGTATCTGGGGCGCCGGCGCAACGCGTATATCGAAGGACTGTCGCGCGCGGACTCCGAGGCGCTGCTGGACGAACTGTGGCACTACGCGACGCGCGAGGAGCTGAGCTGGTACAACACGTGGCGTGTGGGCGATCTTGTGCTGTGGGACAACCGCTGCACGATGCATCGGCGCGATCCGTTCGATGAAGCGACGCGGCGGATCATGCATCGCACGCAGATGAAGGGCGGCGCGCGGCCGAGCGCCTGATGGTCGCGGCCGGCAATTCGGGGAACGTCGATGCAGAGTTTGCGCGTCAATGACTATGACATGGCCTATCTCGAGGTTGGTGCCGGTGCGCCTCTGGTGTGCGTGCATGGCTCGCTGTGCGATTTCCGCATCTGGTCGACTGTGCTCGGGCCGCTGTCGCGGCGGCATCGCGTCATCGCGGTCAGCATGCGGCGCTACTTTCCGGAGCACTGGGACGGCGTGGGTCCGGGTTTTACCATGGCACAGCACGTCGCGGACGCGATCGGCTTCATCGAGGCGCTTGGTGCAGGCCCGGTGCATCTGATGGGGCATTCGCGCGGCGGGCATATCGCTTTCCGCGTCGCGCAACAGCGGCCCGACATGGTGCGTCGGCTGGTGCTGGCGGAACCCGGCGGCGATCTGGATGCATCGCTGGCTCCGGCTTCGCCGCTGCCGCCGATGCGCGGAAATGCCGTCGCCGCGGCAGAGAAGATCGCCGCGGGGGATATCGAGGGCGGACTGACAGGATTCATCGATGCGCTCGAGGGAACGGGCGTGTGGCGACACTTGCCCGAGACCGAAAAACAGCCGCTGCGTGACAACGCGCGCACGCTGCTCGGCCAGATCAACGAACAGCGGCCGCCTTACACGCGCGCCGATGCCGAGGCGATACGCTCGCCGACGTTGTTCATCGGCGGGGCGAATACGCCGGGCTCGCTGCCGGTGGTGCTGCGCGCATTGGCCGCGCATGTTCCTGGTGCGCGCGTGGTGATCCTGCCGGGGACAACGCATTTCATGTTCGGCCAGGATCCGTTGGGC
Organism: uncultured Alphaproteobacteria bacterium; assembly: GCA_963739725.1. Lineage (GTDB taxonomy): Bacteria > Pseudomonadota > Alphaproteobacteria > Acetobacterales > Acetobacteraceae > JAMXLO01. The sequence goes on from CAVUBS010000005.1 coordinate 8,676, forward strand.
TTCTGCACCGCGGTTCTGGATTTTCTGGCCGCCCCCTGACCCGGCTACCGCGGTGGCAACGACGCGATGACCTGCTCCACCAGGTCGGGAATTGGTCGCGTGCCGTCGACGTGCAGCACGCGACAGGACAGCGTGCCGAGCCACTTCAAATGGCGCGGCAGGTTGCGGCCGTCGAGCGTGCCGTCGTCATAATGCGAGGCCCACGCGATGAATTCCTCGGTCTCCTGATGGCGCCAACCGCCGGGCGAGGTGGCAGCGTGACCGAAACGCCGTGCCTCGCGCGACCGCAGCCGCTGCAGGCGGACCTCGGTCGGAACGCGGATGAAGACGACCACGTCGAACAGCGGAACGACGGCGGCGCCCCAGTCGTCGAGCGAGCCGCTCAACACCCAATCCGGTCGATCGAGGAAGATCTCGCGCATGAGGCGTAGACGATCGGCGACGTCACGCTTGTCGCGATAGGGTGGCGCGGTGGGGAGCCAGTAATAGTCGTCCGTGTCGTGGTGCGGCACCGCAAGTCGATCGGCGAGCGCGCGGCCAAGTGTCGTGACGCCTGCGCCCGACCCGCCCACGATGTGAACCCTGCGTGTCTGCATATCGTGATTTGCCGTCATGGCCCGGCTTGTCCCCATAGGCATCAGGATAACGGTGCGTCGGAGAAAAATGCCCCTCCGCTTGCGGGAAGGGAGCGCGGTACGAGTGGGGCAATCGGATGAAGCTGAAGCGTTCAGGGCTCTGCCCTGAAACCCGCCCAGGGGCGTTGCCCCCGGGACCCCCACCAAAGGCGAAGCCTTTGGAATCCGATACTGAAGTAAAGGGTTCCAAGGGCTCCGCCCTTGGCGGAGTCCAGAGGCAGCGCCTCTGGTGGGGTTCGGGGTGAAACCCCGAGCGCTTCTACTCCGTCCGATCGCAATGTCTTGCGATCGTGCCAACGGGACCATGACGGTTTAGCGGTCTTCCGGTTTGATGTCGCGCACGGCTGCGATAAATTCCGGCAATGCGGTGCGGTCCCATTTGAGATGCACCCGTGTCGTCGAGGCCGGCTGCCTGTCGAGGCACGCGCCGGGACGGCGCGCGGTGGCCGGCCGGATCGGTCGCGGCATGAATCCGCCGCCGCAATTCGGGCAGACGTTGCACAGCACGGACTCGGCGCAGTGCACGCAGAATGTGCACTCGTAGCTGCAAATCCGGGCGTCCGTCGCGTGCGGCGGAAGGTCCTTGTCGCAATACTCGCAGTTGGGCCTCAGTTGCAGCATCTGCCGATCCGATCCCTCATAGCTGTTCGCGCGCGACCTGTGCCACTTCGTCGGTTGTAGTCTGCCAGATGCTGCCACGGCCGAGCACGCGGGACAGTGCCTCGCGCAGCCAGCGAATACGATGCGCCTGGCCGGTGATCCACGGATGCAGCGTCAGGTTGAACGACGCACCGCCCTCGTCGTGCAGGAAGGCAAACGCCTCGGCGACGTTGTCGGCCCAGACCGGCGGCGACACACGGCGCAGCCACATGCACTCGAGGTCGTTCCACTCCGGCTGCGGCGGCAGCGCGACCAGGCTACGCCCGTCGTATGGCCCGAGCAGATACGGCCGATCGTCGTTCGCCCAATCCGTGGTGTAAGTGAAGCCGGCTTCGGCCAGCAGCGCCGGCGTGCGATCGGACTCGGTAAAATCCTGGCCGCACCAGCCAAGCGGGGCGTCACCCGCCGCCGCCCCCACCGCGTCCCGGCTTTCGACGATGAAGGCGCGTTCCTCGGCTTCGCGCATGCGGCTGGTGACGCGCCGTGTTGCGTAACTGCCGTGTGCGAGAAAGCACGCGTTGCGACGGACCAGTTCGTCGACCAACTCGGGATAGCGGTTTGCGGCGGCCGACCCGAGTGCCACGCTCGGCGTGAGCGCGAACCGGTCCAGCACGTCGAGGAGTCGAAAGATCCCGACGCGCGGGCCGTACTCGCGCTGGCTCCAGGTCAGCCAGTCCGGGAAGAATTTTCCCAGCGGCGAAACGATGCGCGGATCAGGGCTGGCGTCCTTCGGCGGGTTCACCTCCCAGTAGTCCAGCACCAGCGTCACGGTGAATGCGATGCGCGCATCGTTCGGCCAGACAAAGCGCGGCGCCTCGGTCAGCGTGCGGAACGCGTGGTGCGCATGGTCCATGCCCGGTTCGCGCTGCTCACCCGCGGGCGGCGTGTTGGCAGGCTCAGCCATTCGCCGCCTCCCGCGCCGCGAGATGTGCCTCGATCTGCGGCAGATGATTGGTGTTGTACCAGTCGGTGATCTCGCCCGCGGTCGTCTGCCAGACGCCCGGGTGCGACAGGATGTATTCCATCGCGGAGCGAACCGCGCGAAGGCGATGCGGCTGGCCGACCCAGTAGGGATGCAGCGCAATGCACATCACGCGGCCCTGCTCGGCGCCTTCCTCGTACACCGTATCGAAGTGGTCGCGGATCTGTTGGGCAAACGCTGATGCCTCCTCGCCGCGCCGGTGCAGGATCACGTCGTTCAGATCGACCGAGTACGGCATGGAGAGCAGTTTTCCCACCTTCACGTTCAGCGGAAACGGCTGATCGTCGTGATACAGGTCGGCCGTGTAGTCGTAGCCGCATTCGGCCGCCAGATCGAACGTGTCGAGCGTGTTGGTGATCGCCGGGCTGAACCAGCCGCGCAGCCTGTCGCCCGGTCAGACGCTGGTGGATGTCCTTGCTCTCCTCCATCGCCGCGCGCTCCTCGTCGCGGGAAAAATTCCAATGGTAGCGGGTGTTGTAGATGCCGTGCGACATGTACCTCCCAGCCGCGCGCCTCCATCGCGTTGAGGATCTCCGGAAAATGCTGGAGCACCGCCATGTTCAGGCTGACAGTGCAGCGGATGCCGAGCGCGTCGGTGACGTCGAACAGTCGCCAAAGGCCGACGCGGTTGCCGTAGTCGCGCTGCGTGTAGCCAAGCACGTCCGGGTGCGGCGAGCGCGGCCACGGATCGCGCGTGCGGATGAATTTCGGCAGGTATTCGTAATGCTCGATGTTGGGCACCACCCAGAGTGCCACGCGTGCTCCGTTCGGCCAGCGCAGCGGCGGGCGGTGCAGGATCGGTGAATAGGCGACAAGGTTCGGTTCCATGGCGCGGCCCCCGCACTGCCAACGCAAGCGTAGGCGATGCATGCGCGGTCGGTCCAGGCTGCCGACCATCAGCCTCGATTGGATCGGCACAGCGAACGGCGTAATCTGTGCCAACAGGAGGACCGAGCCATGGCGAACACGCAGGCAATCACCGATCTGCTGAAGCGCGCCACCGACGCCGGCGATGTGCCTGGTGTGGTCGTCGCGGCCGCGACCGCGGAGGGGCCGATCTTCGCGGGCGCCGCCGGCGTGCGCGACACGACGTCGGGCACGCCGATGACGGCGGACACCGTCGTCTGGATCGCCTCGATGACCAAGGCCGTCACCGGTGCCTGCGCCATGCAGCTTGTGGAACAGGGCAGGCTGTCGCTCGATGGACCGATCGCGACGGTGCTGCCGGAACTCGGCAAGGTGCAGGTGCTCGAAGGCTTCGCGGCGGACGGTTCGCCCCGGCTGCGCCCGGCCACGGCGTCCGATCACGCTGCGCCACCTGCTCACCCACACCTCCGGCTTCGTCTACGACATCTGGAACCCGGCGATGGGCCGCTATCTGGAAGCGACCGGCACGCCAGGCATCATCTCCTGCGCCAATGCCGCGCTGTCGATCCCGCTGGTGTTCGACCCCGGCGAGCGCTGGGACTACGGCATCGGCATCGATTGGGCCGGCAAGGCGGTCGAGGCCGTCAGCGGCCAGCGTCTCGGCGCGTATATGCAGCAGAATCTGCTGGAGCCGCTCGGCATGGCGGACACCGGATTCAAAATCGGAGCAGCGCAACGGCAGCGCCTGGCGAAGGTGCACAACCGCACGGCCGAGGGCTTCGTCGCCACCGATATCGAGTTGCCGCAGGAGCCGGAATTCGAAATGGGCGGCGGCGGCCTGTACTCGACAGCCGGCGACTATCTGCGCTTCACACGCATGATCATGGGCGGCGGAGCACTCGACGGCACACGCGTGCTGGCGCGCGAGACGGTCGCCACGATGTCGGCGAACGCCATGGGCGACCTGGTGTGCCGCGGGCTGAAGACGGCCGCACCGCCATTCTCCAACGATGTCGATTTCATCGACGGCATGAAGTGGGGACTGAGCTTCCTGATCAATCCCCAGCCGATGCCGACGGGCCGTTCGGCGGGCTCGCTTGCCTGGGCTGGCTTGGCGAATTCCTACTACTGGATCGATCCGGTGCGGCAGGTGACCGGCGTCTACGCGACGCAGCTTCTGCCGTTCTTCGACGAAAGGGCCGTGCGCCTGTTCCAGGATTTTGAAACCGCGGTGTATCGCCTGCTGTAGCGCCGGCTGCTCCGGCCGCGTGGCGCGGTACTTGCTTGGTGCGGCGCGGATCCCATCGGAGGAGGCAGGCATGAACGACGCGAAGACGGAACTCGGTCGCAGGATTCTGGCGATCAAGCAGCAGCGCAAGCTGACCTGGGCGCAGATCGCGGCCGAACTTGGCTACTCGCCCACCTGGGTCTGCGCCGCCTGCCTCGGGCAGATGTCGATGACGCCGGAGACCGCCGAAAAGGCCGCGCGGCTGTTCGGCCTTGACGCGGCGGAGACGGAACTGCTGCAGGCGATTCCGTATCGCGGCTCGTTGCCCGGTGCGGTGCCGACCGACCCGTTGATCTACCGGTTCTACGAACTGGTCATGGTTTACGGCACGACCTGGAAGGAACTGATCCAGGAGGAGTTCGGCGACGGCATCATGAGCGCCATCGACTTCGATATGACGCTGGAGCGCCAGCCGGACCAGAAGGGCGACCGGGTGAAGATTGCGATGTCGGGGAAGTTCCTGCCGTACAAGCGGTACTGAACGGGCGGCTATCGGGCCGGGCGCATCATTCGCCGCGCCAGGCCTGTCCCCAGCGGTCGTCGAACACGACCTCCGACAGCGGCGCGCGCCGCACCGGCCCGAATTTGCCGATTGGAAAACCGATCGGCAGGATCGCGTAGGAGTGCTGGCCGTCGGGGATGCCCATCGCCGCCTCGGTTTCCTTCTCGTGCATCAAATACAGCGTTGTCAGCGTGGCACCCAACCCGAGCGCACGCGCCGCGAGGAGCATGTTCTGCACTGCCGGGAAGATCGACGAGCCGGAGCCGCGCGGCCCCGCGAGACAGGGCACGATCCAGACCGGCGCTTCGTGGAAATGGTCGGCGAGGTGCTCGGCGGCCGCGAGCATGCGGGTGAAGCGCTCCGGCGTTGTCCCCGGCGCCGGGCCGCCCGAGCGATAGCGTGGCCCGACGACCTCGTGCCACGCCTTCCGGTACCAGGCTGCGGCGGCGGCCTTGATCGCGGGATCGCGGATGACCAGGAACCGCCACGACTGCATGTTGCCGCCGTTCGCCGCGAATGTGCCGGCTTCCAGGACGCGATGCAGCAATGCGTTCGGCACGGGATCCGGCTTCAGCCGGCGCATGGATCGCGTGGTTCGCATGATCTCGAACAGGTCGTGCCCGTCCGTCGCAGTATCGGTCATCGGTGGTCCTTTGCGTTGCAGCAGCCCAATGGATCGTCGGGCAAGTCTGGCTGCTCGACCGGCATGGGACAAGCCTGCGGCCCGTTGACAATTACAGCGGCGCCGCTGAAGTGGAGACGATATCATCCTCGCACGCAGCAAAAAGGTCAGTGCATATGCGCAAGTTTGCCGGCCCGGCAGGATCCGTCAGTCGCGTTGCGATCGACAGCACGGTGCTCAAAACCAATATGCTCGGCGACCCATCGGTGCGGGACGTCGATGTTTACATTCCGGCCGGGCACGACGGACGCGGCTTGCCGCTGCTCGTCGATCTGGTGGGCTTTACCAGCAGCGGCCTGTCGCACACCAATTGGGCCGGCTTCCGCGAGAACATGCCGGAACGGCTCGACCGGTTGATCGGCGAAGCGCGCATGCCGCCGGTCGTTGTTGCATTTCCCGATTGCTTTACCCGGCTTGGCGGAAACCAGTACGTGAACTCGGTTGCCATGGGTGCATGGGAAGATTATTTGCTGCACGAAATGCTGCCAACGCTCGAGCAGCGCTTTTCGTGCGGTGGCGACGGACGGCGCGGCGTGTTCGGCAAAAGCTCCGGCGGTTATGGCGCCATCACGCATGCGCTCCGACACGCCGACGTCTGGTCGGCGGCCGCCTGTCACTCCGGCGATATGGGTTTTGAGCTGTGTTATCTGCCGGACATGCCCGCAACTCTGCGGGCGCTTGCCGGCGTGGAGAATTCGATCGAGCGCTGGTGGCAGCAGCTCGAGTCCGCACAGAAACATCCTGACGGCGCCTTCAAGGTGTTCAACGTCCTGGCCATGGCGGCCAGTTACGATCCGGATCCGACGCAATTCCTTGGCATGCGTCTGCCGGTCACCTTCGACACCTGCGAGATCATCGAGGAGCGCTGGGCGAATTGGCTGCGGCACGATCCGGTGGTCGCGCTCGAAACGCAGTCGGACAACCTCCGCCGCCTGAAGGCGCTGTACATCGACTGCGGCGCGAGGGATCAGTTCAACCTATTGTACGGCGCGCGCCGATTTGTGCGACGGCTGAACGACCTTGGCATTACGCATCGCTACGAGGAGTTCGCCGACAACCATTCCGGCGTCGACTACCGCATGGATGTGAGCCTGCCGTTTCTCGCTGAGGCATTGACGGGCTGATCCGGAGTTGCGCTCCGTGCCTGCAATCGGCAGTCTGCTCGGGCCTGTTGGGGGGAAGGAGCATGAACAACATGCCTATGCGCCAGACAATCAGCAAGATTCTGGGCAGCAAGATTCTGGTCATCAAGATTCTGGGCACCATGCTGATCGGCAGCCTGCTTGCCGTCGCGGGTCCCGCGGGTGCCGCCAAGGCACAGACTGCCAGCCTGGTGCAGCCCTGGGGCTTGCCGCCATTGCCGGCAGGGATCGGCCAGGTGGAGAAATTCGCCGATGTCAGCAACACGCCGCAGGGCCAGTTTCTCGAAGGCGGCGCGTTCGATACCGAAGGCAATCTGTGGTTCGTCGCGATCGGCAGCGGATGGGTTGCGTATCTGACGCCGGACGCGAAGCTGGTCCCGGTATTCAATTGCAACCCGCCGGCCGATCTTGGCCAGACCTGCGAACCGCAGGGCACGCGCTGGCACGACGGCAAGCTCTATCTGACCACGCGGCACCGCGGCATTCTGGTCTACGACCCGCAGACCAAGCAGGTCAGCACGCTGGTCTACACCTACCGCAACCAGTTGTTCAAAGGACCCAACGACCTCGACTTCGACGCCGAGGGCAATCTGTTCTTCACGGATCCTTGGGGAACCGGTCCCGGGCCGAACGCGGCCGATCGCACGGGTGCCGTCTATCAGTATTCGCGCGAAGGCATCCTGCGCAAGGTGATGGACAGCGGCTCGTTCCCGAACGGCATCGCCGTGTCGCCCGATAACGGCACGCTGGCGATCGGCGATTTCCGGGAGGGCCGCATGTGGTACGCCGGCTTCATGACCGGCCCGACGATCGGCTGCCCGCAGTGCGTGAAGGACCCGCTGCATTTGACATTCGGCTCGGTGAAGGCGGGCAGCTATGTGCCCGGCAACAGCGGACCCGACGGCCTGCATTACGATGTGCACGGCAACATATGGGCGGGGCTGGCCGGCATCGGCGGCATCGTCGAGATCGATCCGCACGGCATCATTCTCGGCTTCGTGCCGATCCCGAATGGCGACCCCGCGACGACCAACTTCGCGTTCGGCGGTCCCGATAACCAGTTCATCTACTTCGAGGGCGCGAACACCGGAACCTTCTGGCGCTTCAAGGCGCCGTATCCTGGCCTGATCGGCCCTGGGGGTGTTCGCCTGCCGCCACAGTAATCAAATTCGTTGAGGGAAGAGCGCCGTGAAATATGACGTGGTGATCGTTGGCGGTGGCGCTGCCGGATCGGTGGTGGCCAGCCGATTGGCAGCAAATGCCAATACGTCCGTGCTGCTGCTGGAGGCCGGCCCGGATTATCCCGATCCGGCCCATCTGCCGGACGAAGTCAAGTTCGGCCATACGCGCTTTGCCGAGGCGCCGGACTCGCAGCACAACTGGGCCTTGCGCGGCATCATCACCGAAGAGCAGGGCGCGATCCACGTGGCGCAGGGCAAGGTGATCGGCGGCGGCTCGTCGATCAACGGCCAGGCCATGCAGCGTGGCTTCCCCGAGGATTTCGACTCCTGGGCGGCGCTCGGCAACGACGAATGGTCGTACGACAAGATCCTGCCGTACTTCCGCAAGTCGGAGCGTGATCTCGACATTCAGGACGATTGCCACGGCTCGGACGGACCGATGCCCGTCCGGCGGCGGCAGTCAGGTCCGTGGCCTACGATCCAGCAGGCTTTCCATGCTGCGTGTGTGCAGGCGGGGTTCGGCACCACCGAGGATACGAATGGCCGGAACCCCGCCGGCCTCGGGGTGTCGCCCTCGAACAACATCGGCGGCGTGCGCATGAGCGCGGCCATGACGCATCTCAATCCGGTGCGCCACCATCTGAACCTGACGGTGCGGGGCGGGGTGTTTGTCCGGAAGATCCTGATCAGGGATGGCGAGGCCGTCGGCGTGGAAGCCGAAAGCGGGGGAAAAGCGTTCCAGATCGAGGCCGGCCGGGTGGTGCTGAGCGCCGGCGCGATCCGATCGCCCCACCTGCTCATGCTCTCGGGCATCGGCCGCGAGGACCATCTGCGGCAATTCGGGATCCGGCCGGTTTGCCATCTGCCCGGCGTCGGCCAGAACCTTTGGAACCACCTCAGCGCGCAGATGACCTTCAAGGTGAAGGACGGCGTCTCCCTCGATGCGCATACCGATGCCGCGCATTTTTGCCTGCACTACACCGCCGAAGGATCGAGCGCGGTCAACGATATGGTGCTGCGGAGCAGTCCGGTGGTCGACGAACGGACGGAGCGGGTTCCCGGTGTGCGAACCAAGTACCTGAGCGGTGACGTTCCCCCAGAGCAGGTGGCACGGATCTCGTGCACGCTTGGGCTGCCCGACGGCTCGGGATATGTCAGCCTGGCATCGGCCGACCCGAGCGTGCAGCCGTCCTTCAACTATCGTTATCTCCAGCATCCCAACGACATTCGACGGGTGCGGGAGGGGCTGCGCTTGGCGATACGACTGCTGGAATCGGACGCGTACAAGGACGTGGCCGATTACCGCATCCATCCCACGGACGACATTCTGGCCGACGACGACGCTTTGGACCTGTGGATACGCCAGACCGTGGGCTCGGCCAGGCACGTGTCCGGGACCTGCAAGATGGGACCGGACACCGACCCGATGGCGGTCGTCGACCAGTACTGCCGGGTCAAGGGCGTCCATGGGCTGTTTGTGGTCGATGCATCGGTGATGCCGCGCATTCCCCGCTCGGGCGGCGCGCATGCGACGGTGATCATGATCGGCGAACGGGCAGTCGACTGGATTGCGGCGAACTGACTCTGTCCGGCCGCTGGCTGAACCGGATGGCCGAGACGACGGCGGATCCGGGTGGAACAGCGGACCACGCTGCAACTGATCGAACTGCGTCGGGGTCGATATCGCTGAGAGCTGGGGGCGATTCCACGTCAGCCGGCTGGAAGTGCTCGGCCCGCCGCGTGGGGCCCTGCCGCTGGCGTCGCCCCCCGGCCGGCTGGGTTACAGCCAACGGACGAGGCGAAAGGGCGCCAGTGTGGCGCTCCTTCTGTTGTTGGACTGGGTGCTACGCAACCGTGCGCGGCGCCGGCCGCGATCAGGCTTCCACGTTGGCAATGGCAAGCTCACGCACCGCCCAATGCACGTGCGGGTCGAGAAGCCTGTTAAGTATCGCATCGACGAGACGGTCCACACCCGGCCCCGCGCGCAGCCCGGTAAAGTCGACTGTTTCGTTCATCGCGTTTCTGATCGCATGTTTGATCGCAGCCTCTGCTTTGGTCACTTCATTCATCCTCTCAAGCCGCTCGGAGATAAACCGCGCCGACTGTGCGGCGTTCAACTGGCTGCCGCGCTTACTCTGATACGCTCCGCGCTGCGTGAGCCTCGTCCAGTTCGCGCAGTTCGCGGTAAATGATTTCGGATTGTTCCCTTGCACTCAGAGTGTTCCAGACAGCAGCCGGATAGGCCGAAGCAGCAGACGGCGGTATGGCGATCGACGAACTGTATCTGGCGTCACCATTCTATGGATCGCGGCGAATGACGGCGGTGTTGCGTCGCGAGGGCTGGTGAATGCAAGCGCGTCGTCGATTGATGCGGGTGATGGCGCTAGAAGCGATCTACCAGAAGCCCAATACCAGCCGGAAGCATCCGGATAACAAGGTGTACTTATCTGTTACGTGATTTGACATTGATCGACCAAACCAGGTCTGGTGCGCTGACATCACGTATATTCCGATGGCCAAAGGGTTCGTGTATCTGATCGCGGTGATGGACTGGTTCAGTCGGCGAGTCCTGGCATGGCGGGTGTCGATCACGTTGGACGCGGAATTCTGCGTCGAGGCGTTGCGGGACGCGATGCACCGGTATGGCCAGCCGGAGATTTTCAACACCGACCAAGTCGTGCAGTTCACCAGCGCACCGTTCCTGACCGAACTGGTGACATGGTGCGCGGATCAGCATGCCAGGCAGCGGCGATTTGAAACCTATCGACAGGAAAGAGATCACCGGCAACCGAACCCGCCGCGGGGTTGCGCAAGAGGGGGATAAGAGCCGGGTTTACGTCGTTGATGCGGCCGGGTCGGCGCCGATCCTGGGCAGTATCCGCCTGACGCGCGGGTGCAACCTGGGTATCGATACGATTGGCATCTGCCTCGATGGCCGCCGTGGTTGAGAGCGGCTGCGAGCAGCAGTTCCAGCACTTCATCAGCAACTCGCCGTGGGACCATGGGCCGGTGGTCGCACAGATCGCTCGGGACGCCGACATTCTCCTCGGCGGCACGCCGATGAGCGGCCTGATGATCGACGAGTGCAGCTTCCCCAAGCAGGGCGATTGCTCGGTTGGCGTGGCCCGGCAATGGTCTGGCCGCCTGGGCAAGGTGGACAACTGCCAGGTCGCGGTGTTCGGCGTACTGACCGATGGCCGGCGGCACGCGCCGGTCGATATGCGGCTTTATCTGCCGAACGCCTGGATCGAGGACCCGGCGCGATGCGACGCGGCCGGGGTCCCAGAGACGGCGCGCAAGCTGACCTCGAAGAGCGGACATGCTCTGGATATCGTGCGCCAGGCACGTGCCCGCGGTATGCGGTTCGCATGGGTCGGCGTCGATGCCGGTTATGGCAAGGAGCCGGCCTTCTTGCGGGCTTTGGAGGCGGCGAAGGAGGTGTTCGTCGCCGATGTCCACCGCACCCAACGGGTTTGGATCGCAGAGCCCGGGCTGCACGTCCAGCCGCCAAAGCCAGGTCGTGGGCGTCCGGCGAAGAGGCGTCAGGCAACGACGAAATCCGTCACGGTGGACGCTCTGGCCAAGACGTTAGGAGCGGCGGACTGGACACGCTGCATCCTGCGCGACAGCACGCGCGGCGAACTGCGCGTCGATATCGCACATCGACGGGTCTGGCTGTGGAATAGTGAGGAAGCCACGGCGCGGTGTTGGCATTTGATAGTGCGCCGCGAGGTGGAATTGCCGAAGACGATCAAATACACGGTGTGCAACGCCCCGGCTGATACGCCGCTGCTGCAGATGGCGCAGATGCAGGGGCAGCGTTACTGGATCGAGCGCACCTTCGAAGACGCCAAGGGCGAGTGCGGACTGGCAGACTATCAGGTGTTGGGCTGGCGGGCATGGCACCACCACGTCACCATGGTCATGCTCGCGTTAATGTCAGACATGGAAATGGTCCTTCGTTTTAGTGAATCTCACTTTATCGTGATCATACTTCAGAGGCTACATCTATTTTCATTTCGAATAAATAGGCAATCGACCAGAATGGCCGTGCGCAACCGCGCGGCCAGCCGTAGCAGGGTATGGCAAAGGCAGTTTTATGTGGCTCAACAGAGGTTTCTAATCGGTATCCAGCGCGCTTTTGGCGGCAACCGAGAAACCCATAACCCATTGAAATCATTGGTCGGAGCGGCGGGATTTGAACCCACGACCCCCAGTCCCCCAGACTGATGCGCTACCAGACTGCGCTACGCTCCGACCGTGGGGCCGTCGGTTTACCAGCGGCGGACCACCGCCGCAACGTCGTTCAGGGCAGCAGGGCGCGCAGCGCTTCCAGTTCCCGCAGGATATCGGCCAGCACGGACCGCAGGCGTTCGGTCTCCGCATCCGGAGTCGGCCGCGCGTTGCTCCGCCCCCCTGTCGGGGACTGCAGCGCCGGGCGGGCCAGTTCGGGCATCGGCAGCTCCGGCTCGAACGCCGCCGCGCCGCCCGTTCCGCCTCTGCCGCCTCGACTTCGTCCGCGCTGGGAGGCGGGATGTCGTCCGACAGCCTGCCGCCGCCCTCGCGCAGCAATCGCTGCACGCCCTTGATCGTATAGCCCTGGATGTAAAGCAGATCGGAAATGCGGCGCAGCAGAGCGATATCGTCCGGCCGGTAGTAGCGCCGTCCGCCGCCGCGCTTCAGCGGCTTCACCTGAGGGAACTTGGTCTCCCAGAAGCGCAGGACGTGCTGCGGAATATGCAGTTCGTCCGCCACCTCGCTGATCGTGCGAAATGCATTCGGCGCCTTCTTCGGCCGCGTGCGCGCGCCGTCGGGCGTGGCGCCATCGTCGGCCGGATCGCTCATTCGTCCTCACCCTGGACAGGGGCGGTGCCGTTCACCCGCGCCTTCAGCACGTGGCTCGGGCGGAACACCAGAACACGGCGCGGCAGGATGGGCACTTCCCGGCCGGTCTTCGGATTGCGCCCCACCCTGCGGCCCTTCTGACGCACAGAAAAGGTCCCGAACCCACTGATCTTGACGGATTCTCCGGACTTCGAGCGTGGCTGCCACACGCTCCAGGACCGTCTCCAGCAGATCGGCGGACTCGTTCCGGGACAGGCCGACCTGGGTATAGATCGTCTCGGCCAGTTGCGCGCGCGTGACGGTCTGCATCAGCGAACGCTAGGCAGAAGGTTTCCCCCCGTCAAGCAATTAGCGATGCAAAATCGATCAGGATCAGACTGTTGCGAGGGAGGCGTCCGCAGCCTGTCACAGGCTTCACATGCGCACCAGCGCCGAGCCCCAGGTCAGGCCGCCGCCCAGCGCCTCCATCAGCACGAGATCGCCCTGCCGGATGCGCCCGTCCTGGCACGCCTCGGCGAGCGCCAGCGGCACCGAGGCGGCCGAGGTGTTGGCGTGGCGGTCGACGGTGATCACCACCCGCTCGGACGGCAGGCCGAGCTTGCGGCCCATCGCGTCGATGATCCGCAGATTGGCCTGGTGCGGCACCAGCCAGTCGACGTCGCGCCTGCCCAGGCCGTTGGCGGCGAGCGCCTCGTCCACCGCCTCGGCCAGACGCGTCACCGCGTGACGAAACACCTCGCGCCCGTTCATCACCAGATGGCCCGGCCGGTCGGGCGCCCGACCGCGCCGTCCACATACAGGATATCGCCCAGGGATCCCTGAGCGTGCAGGTGGGTGGAGAGAATGCCCCGATCGATGCTGCCGCTGCCCTTGCCGGCGCGCAGGAACACCGCGCCGGCGCCGTCGCCGAACAGCACGCAGGTGCCGCGGTCGCGCCAGTTCATGATGCGCGAGTAGACCTCGCTGCCGATCACCAGCGCCCCGCGCACCTGGCCGACGCGGATCATCCCGTCGGCCACCGACAGCGCATAGATGAAGCCGGCACAGGCCGCGGCGAGGTCGAAGCCGAAGCCACCCTTGACGCCGAGCGCCGCCTGCACGCGCAGCGCGGTGGCCGGAAACGCCTGGTCCGGCGTGCTGGTGGCCAGGATGATCGCGTCCACCTCGGCCGGTTCGGCGCCGGCATGCCGCAAGGCCGCACGCGCCGCCTCGGTGCCCATGAACGCGGCGGTCTCGTGCGGGGCGGCGATGTAGCGCTGACGGATCCCGGTCCGCTCGCGGATCCATTCGTCCGATGTCTCGACGGTGCGGGACAGCTCGTCATTGCTGACGATCCGCTCAGGCAGGTACGCGCCGACGCCGGCAATGATCGAACGGATTGGCATCGTGTTCCTACCGTGCGGTGGCGAGGCGGGCTCCGCTCCCACCGTCCTTGTCGTGGGTGCCGTTCTTCGCAGCTACCGCCATCAGTTCGCCGATTCGCGCAAGGTCCTCGCGGATGAGGTCGTTGAAGCGGTGGACCACCATGTCCATCGCGACATCGATCGCATGCGCAAATCCCTGGGCGTCCGTGCCGCCATGCGACTTCACCACGACACCGTTCAGCCCGAGCATCACCGCGCCGTTGTAGCGGCGCGGGTCCAGCCATTCGCGCAGCCGTTCCAGCGAAGGCCGCATCAGCAGATAAGCCACGCGCGCGCTGAGGCTGCTGCGGAACACCTGGCGCAGCAGATCGCCGATCAGCTTGAGCGCCCCTTCGCCGGTCTTCAGCGCGACGTTGCCGGTGAACCCGTCGGTCACCACCACGTCGGTCGTGCCGGCGGCGATGTCGTGGCCCTCGACGAAGCCCGCGAACTGCGGCGCGATATGGCTCGCCCGCAGCGTCTCGGCGGCCAGGCGCAGCGTATCGTCGCCCTTCAGTTCCTCGGAGCCGACATTGAGCAGGCCGATGGACGGCGCCGTCAGGCCGAGCACGGTGCGCGCGAACACGTCGCCCATCACCGCGAACTCGACCAGGTTGCGCGCGTCGCAGGACACGTTCGCGCCGAGGTCCAGCATCACCACGTCGCCGCGCGCCGAGGGGCCGATCGCGGCCATCGCCGGCCGGTCGATGCCTGGCAGCGTCTTGATGACGATCTTGGCCAGCGCCAGCAGCGCGCCGGTGTTGCCGGCGGTGACGACACCGGACGCCTCGCCGCCGGCGACCGCATCGATTGCGACCCGCATCGACGAGTTGCGCACGCGCAGCGCCGCCGTCGGCTTCATGTCGTTGCGGACGGTCTCGGGGGCGTGCCGCACCGTGCATGCGGCGGCGGCGCGGCGATGACGATCGAGCAACGGGACAAGCTGGGCTTCGTCGCCGATCAGCAGGAAGCGCGCGCCGGGGTGGCGCTCGGCGGCGATCTGCAGACCTTCAACGACCATGAGCGGCGCATGATCGCCGCCCATGGCGTCCACCGCCAGCGTGTAGGTCGCGGTCAAGGGCGCTCGGAGGCTACACCAGCGCCCGGCGTCAGGCCCGGACAGCGCCCTTCAGCGCCTTGCCGGCGGCCACGATCTCGCGCCCGTCATAGAAGCCGCAATGGCTGCAGACGTGATGCGGACGCTTGAGTTCGCCGCAGTTCGGACATTCGGCGTGCGGCTCGCGGGGCAGCGCCTGGTGGCTGCGCCGCATGCCGGCGCGGGAAGGCGAAGTCTTTCTCTTGGGGACGGCCATGGACTGCGCCTCTACGGTCTGGGTGACGCCGCACGGTCCAGTGCAGGGCGGGTGGGGCGGTCACATTCTGGCAACAACACAAGCTGGGCCGTCTAGCAGAGGGTAGGGCGGGTCGCAAGGGAGGCTGATGTGGCTGGCACCTGGGCGGTGGCGTCCGGCGTCGGGCCTGAATGGTCGTCAGCGTCGGCTCAGACGCCGATGTGCGTTGGGGATCCAGGGTTCGGGAATCCTGGCCAGCCGCCTGTCGCGGGCCACCCAGGCATTCGCGTCGGCCAGTGTGGCGAAGCCGGCGGCGACGCGCGGCAGATCCCCGGGTTTGCTGAGCTTCACCTGGAAGCTGCCATCTGTCTGACGGACGACTTGATAGGTTGTGTCTGACATGGCGATCAGTATGGCACCCCTTGCCGGCCGATGCACGTCTGGTCGGGGATCCAGGGATCGCGGGCCTCCGGCCGGCCGGCGCGCCGCTTCTCGCCGGGCGTCAGCCGCCGGATGGTGGCGGGGCAACGGGCGCCGCAACGGGGGCGGAGGCAGGCGTCACGCCGGCCGGTGTGCCGCCGAGTTGCTGGCATGCGGCCATGACCGCGGGGTGAACGAGCAGGCTGTCCATGCCGGCCGCGGCGGCGCCGCCGGCGCCGAGTGTGGCGACAACCGGCTGCGCGACCGGCACCACCGCGCCATCGACCTTGCAGGCCACGGCGAGCGACTGCGTGACCTGCGCCTGCTGATCGGGTGGAAGGTTGCCGCAGGCAGACAGGACGGCGAGCAGGGGCAGTCCGAACGCGCCAAAGGCTGCGAGGATGGTGGATCGCATGTCGAATTCTCCGGATTGTCGATTGGGGATCAGGCTTGGGTCGGGGCCTTGGCCGGCTGTAGGTCGGCGATCGAAACGTTCGGATCGGCCGCGAGCAGGCCGCCGAACCGCGCCTCGACCATCTTCCGCACGTGGTCCTCCGTGATGCCGAGTGCGGTCAGCGCTTCCGGCGCAGATGCGATGACATGCTGCACGCCGGTGGCCAGGGCTGCGCTCCGGATCGTCGGGTTGCGAAAGCTGGCGGCGTTCGTCGCGATATATCCGTAGGCGGCCTGGGCGCCGACGTCGGCGGCCGACTGGATCGCCGCGGCCTGGGTCGCGGTCAGCTGGATGTTCAGGTAGCGGCGCAGCAGCGGCACCAGATAGGGCGTGGCCGAAACGATTGCCGTCATCGCAAGCGCCGCCAGCGCCTGCACCAGTGGTGTCAGGTCGATGCTCATCGTGTCTCCGGCGAATTGGGAGGGAAGGCGCGCTCACCGCGCCTCTGGCTGACGGGCGCGATCCGCCCGTTGATGGGCGTTAGTTAGTAAGGATGACAATCCGCGTCAAGCAGTATTGCGCGCCAGGTGCCCGTGACGGTGGAACCCGGTAGTCTCTGATCGGCCGACTACGGCAGTGCGGGCCGCCATGCATCGGCGAAGCCCCGCACGCGCGGCAGCAGGATCATGTCCCACGGGCTCGGCATCGGACCGACCGGCACATGCACCAGGGCCGGCGCGTCCAGTGCGAAGGCTTGGCGCAACGCGGCTTCCAGGGTCTCGGGCGTCGTCGCACGGAACGCCGCCATGCCGAAGCTCTCGGCGAACTTCACGAAATCCGGATTTGTCAGATCGCAGGCGATCAGCCGGTTGCCGTACTGCTGCTCCTGGATGCGGCGCACGTTGCCAAATGCGCCATCGTCGAACACCACGACCACCACCGGCAGCTTGTGCCGCATCGCCGTGGCAAGCTCGGCCGCCTGGAACATGAAGCCGCCGTCGCCGGTTGCCAGCACGACCTTCCGTCCCGGTGCCGCCGCCTGCGCGCCGAGTGCCGTGCCGTAGCCCCAGCCCAGAGTGTCCTGGTAGCCCGGCGACAGGAAAGTGCGCGGCGCATGCACCGGAAATGCCAGACGGCTGGCAAAGCCGACCTGGGTAACCTCCTCCACATAGATACCGTCCTCAGGCAACGCGGCGCGGATGGCGCGCAGGAACCCCATCGGCGGCTCCTGTCGCGCGAGCCGTTCGGCGAACGCGGCGCGCACCGCCGCCAACTCGGCGTCGCGCCGGCGTCGCGCGGTGTTGTGCGCCGGCAGTTCCGACAGCAGGGCGCGCAGCACCGTCGCGGCATCGCCGACCAGGGCGCAGGCCGGGCGGCGGAAGCGGTCGATCTCGTCGGGATCGATGTCGAGCCGCACGATCGGCAGATTGTCGTCCACCCCCCAGACGCTCTGCTGCCAATAGAGCCGCGTGCCGATCGCCAGCACCGCATCGGCGTTCTGCCACAGCGTGTGGCCTTCGGTGAACGACACGGCCAGCGCATGCGTCGTCGGGATGACGCCCCGGCCGCGGCGGAACGAGGACACCGGCGCCTGCAATGCCTCCGCCACCGCCTGCACCTCGGCTCCCGCGCCCAGCGCGCCGCCGCCGACAACGATCAGCGGACGCTCCGCCTGGCCCAGGATCTTGGCCGCACGGGTCACGGCCTCCGCATCGACCGGCGGCGCCGTTGGCGCAGCGATCTCGGGGAACTCGACCGCGCCGGTCGCACCCCAGGTGTCGATTGCGCATTCCAGCGCGACCGGCTGCGGTCGTCCGCTGCACGCGATGCGGATGGCCTCCGCCACCAGCCCCGGCGCCTCGTGCGGCGCGCGGATCCGTGCGGCGTGCTTGGTGATGTGCCGCAGCAGGCCAAGCTGGTCGTGGATCTCGTGCAGGTGGCCGTGTCCCCGGTCGATCGCGAACGACGGGATCTGGCCGACCAGCGCGATCACCGGAGCGCCCATGCCGTAGGCGGTGAGCAAGGCAGCGGACGCGTTCAGCAGTCCCGGTCCGGGCACGACGGCGAAGGCCTGCGGCCGGCCGGTCACCAGCGCTGCGCCGAGCGCCATGTAGGCGGCGGTCTGCTCATGCCGCGGATGCAGCACGCGGATGCGGTCCTGCGCGCGCTGTGCGGCGTCGAACAGGTGGTCGTTGTGCACGCCGGGCAGCGCATACAGCGTATCGATGCCGTGGCGGATCAGGCTCTCGATCACCGCCTCGGCGGTGCGCATGTGCGGCATGAGGCGAGGCCCTTGCTCAGGTCGGCAGCGGATCGAACGGCCGATGTTCCACGACATGCGCCGCGCCGCGCAAGACTTCGAAGTGCGTCGTTTCGTCGTCGCGCCAGAACCGCACATCGAAGCTGCGCTGGCCGAGGCGGATGTCGTACAGGGTGATGTCCGGCAGCCAGGCCGGCAGCGTCGGGATCGACGAAGATGCGTCCGCGCGGCGCGTCCGGACGAATGCCGAGGATCGCCTGCAGCAGCGCGAAGCACCGAGCCGGCGGCCCAGGCCTGCGGCACGTTGGCGCCGAGATACTGCACCGGGAACTCGGCCTCGCCGCGCTGCACGCCGGCGTAAAGTTCCGGCAACTGGTTGAGCAGGAAGTGGCTCGCGGCGCCGCTGATGTCGCGGGCGATCTGTGCGGCCTCGCGCGCGAAGCCGTAGCGTTTGAAGCCGAGCGCGATCAGGCTGTTGTCGTGCGGCCAGACCGAGCCATTCTGATACGAATACGGATTGAAGGCGGGATGCTGCGCCGACAGCGTGCGGATGCCCCAGCCCTGAATTCATGTCCGGCGCCATCAGCCGTGCGACGACGCGCGCGGCGCGGTCCGGCGGGACGATGCCGGACCACAGGAGGTGGCCGGGATTCGATGCGACGGTCAGCACCTTGCGCTTCTCGCCGTCCAGCATGTAGGCGTAGAAGCCGCTCGTCCTCGTCCCAGAAGGCCTCGTTGAAGCGCTCGAACAGTGCGGCGGCCTTCTCGCGCAGCGTCGGCTGCGCGATCGGCTTGCCGAGCTCATCGATACACCTCGGCCATGCGAAGCCAGGCGTCATAGACATAGCCTTGCAGTTCGCAGAGCGCCTTGGGTCCCTTCACCGGCGTGCCGTCGGCATAGATCATGGAATCGCCGGCATCCTTCCAGGCCATGTTCTCGTAGCCGACCGGCGAGCGGGTCTGATATTCCTGGAACCCGTCGCCGTCGCGGTCGCCGTAGTCGTCGATCCAGACAGGCAGCCTCGGCGACTCGAGGTGCTGCTCCAGCAGGTCGCGGTCGCCGATCGCGCGCCAGGCGGCGTGCAGCGTGATCAGATACAGCGGCGTGGCGTCGGCGGTGCCGTAATACGGCGTGTGCGGGATCAGCTTGAAATGCGCGAGCTCGCCGTAGCGCAGCTCGTGCATGATCTTGCCGGGTTCGGCGTCGCGGTAGTCGTCGCGTTCCTTCGCCTGCCAGCGGCCCAGCACTTCCAGCGCTCCGCGCGCGAACTCCGGGATAGACCAGGATATTCTGGAGCGAAACGATCAGGCTGTCGCGGCCGAACGGCGCCATGAACCAGGGCAGCCCGGCGGCGGGCACGAAACACCATGTGGTCGGTGCCGGCGATCGGCAGGCGCAGCGCCGCCATGTCCTCGATCGCCTGGTGATAGAAGCGATAGAATTCCTCGTTGCTGGTGCGGATCTTCAACACCGTCTGGCGCCAGTCGCGGTGGGCCTGGGCCTTGGGTGATGCCTCGGCGTGCGCCGGCGCAGTCGTGCGGGCGCGTGGTAACTGGCGGTCGCCGTCGCGAGTTCGTAGAGCAGGCAGCAGTGCCAGGTCTGCCGCCGGGACGATCGCCACCTCGAAGCTCAGCCGGCCGTTGGCGATAGCACGGCGCGCGAGTCGCTCGTGGCGCGAGCCGAAATGGCACCGCGCGCAGGAAAAGTCGCGGTTGCGGTAGGTGGTGCGCAGCGTCTGATGCGCGTCCGACCAGTCGGCGTGATGCGGCCGCGGCGGACGATGCGGCCCGATTTCACCTCGAACACGTCGGCGAAGTCGGAACGGATCGCGATCTCCAGGTTGAAGCGGACCGGTTTCGGGCCGTGGTTGGTGATGTCCAGGTCCTCGTGCATGACCTTGATCCGACGACGCGGCGACAACGCGAACGCCAGGCTGCGCGCCGGGATCGGGCCGTCCTCGGTGAGGAAGCCACGGTTGGTCAGGAAGATGCGGGCGGTGTCGTAAGCTGACCGCGCCGCCGTTCAGCAGCTCCCAGGGCGCGCCGTTGGCGTAGACCGACCAGGCGCTGATCAGCCGCGTGTCGAAGAAATACAGCCCCTTGTCGCGAGGGCCAGTTGATCTGCCCGTCGGATTCGGTGACCAGCACGGTCTGCGCCTGGTGGATGGCGATCTGCGGCGGTCCGACCTCGACTTTGAACGACATCTTGCGTGGTCTCCTTGGTCATGGAGCGGCGGGGAGAGGCGGTCGCAGCCTTGAGGCCAGGACGCCGGGTGTGCATTCAGGCTGTGGTCTATACACACGCGACGCATGATGGGCATCTACATCGAGATCGATGATGCATTGCTGACGGAGGCGATGGAAGCGACCGGCGCAGGCACGAAACGCACCACGGTGGAACATGCGCTGCGAACATTGATCCGCTTGCGCGATGAAGTAGCCACTCTTAGGGACCTGGAGCTGGTTCACCAGGTTTTGGCTCGGGGCGCCGTGGGGCAATCGCGACCGTCGTTCGTGCGCACGAACATCGAGATCGATGACGATCTTTTGGCCGGGGCCATGCGGGCAACGGCCAGCGGCATCAAGAGTGCCACGGTCGATGAAGCACTGCGAACCGTCGTGCGGCTGTTCCAGTCAGAAGAAGGCTATCGAGGAACTGCGGGGGATTGGCTGGGAGGGTGACCTCGACGCAATGCGGGAGGGCTGGTCCGGGCCGCTAGCTTAGCCGGGCTGCGCTATGCTGGTGGTGGACAGCCCCGTCTGGATCGCGAATTTTCGCGGGGCTCAGACGGAGCCGGTTCGCAAGCTCGCAGCCTATGCGCCGCAATCAGGCAACGGAACAAGTGCTCAAGTGGCGGTACGGTCGCACCCCTCCGTCATGGCCGGCGAAGGCCGGCCATCCACGTCTTTGCTTTGTGCTGGCAGCGAAGACGTGGATGGCGGGGCCAAGCCCCGCCATGACGATGAGACATCAGGTGCCTCCGAAGCTGATTCGATCATTCCTCGTCACGTCCCTTCTAAAACGAGCACCATCACGCCCTGTTGCACGACGACCGCGATTTCGAGCCGATGCGCATCCATCTCGGGCTGCAGGTGCACTGAACGGCAGCCG
This sequence comes from uncultured Alphaproteobacteria bacterium, assembly GCA_963739725.1. Taxonomy (GTDB): domain Bacteria; phylum Pseudomonadota; class Alphaproteobacteria; order Acetobacterales; family Acetobacteraceae; genus JAMXLO01. Next base: position 30,341 of record CAVUBS010000005.1, read on the forward strand.
GCCGCAGCGGTCGCCCGCCGCGGCCAGGGTCGGGGAAAAACTACTTCGCGGTGACCGCCCATTCGTGGTTGTGCACCAGCCCGTCGTCCTCGCCGCGATGCACGTGCAGGTCCGGCCGCGCCATCGTGGAACTGCGCCGCCTCGGTGCTGCCGGACAGCGCCGTCGTGGACGACTGCCCACCCGAGACCGCCGTCGCCACCGCGTCGAAGTACCCCACGCCGACCTCGCGCTGATGGCGCGTCGCCGTGTAGCCCTCGGCCTCGGCGGCGAACTCGGCCTGCTGCAGCTCGGAGTAGGCCGCCATGCCGCGCTCCCGATAGCCGCGCGCCAGGTTGAACATCGACAGGTTCAGGCTGTGGAAGCCGGCCAGCGTGACGAACTGGAACTTGTAGCCCATGCGGCCGATGTCGCGCTGGAAGCTGGCGATCCGCTCCGGCGACAGCTTCTTGAGCCAGTTGAAGCTCGGCGAGCAGTTGTAGGCCAGCATCTTGCCGGGGAACTGCCGGTGGATCGCATCGGCGAAGCGCTCGGCCTCCTCGAGGTCCGGCTCGCTGGTCTCCCACCACAGCAGGTCGGAATAGGGCGCGAACGCCAGGCCGCGCGCGATCGCGTAGTCGACGCCCATGCCGGGCTTGATGCGGCAGAAGCCCTCCGGCGTGCGCTCGCCGGAGATGAACCGGCGGTCGCGCTCATCGACGTCGCTGGTGAGCAGCTGCGCCGAATGCGCGTCGGTGCGGCACAGCAGCACGGTCTGCACGCCCTCGGTGTCGGCGGCGAGCCGCGCGGCGTTCAGCGTGCGGATGTGCTGCTGCATCGGCACCAGCACCTTGCCGCCGAGATGGCCGCACTTCTTTTCCGACGCCAGCTGGTCCTCGAAATGCACGCCCGCGGCGCCGGCGGCGATCATCGCCTTCATCAGCTCGAACGCGTTCAGCGCGCCGCCGAAGCCGGCCTCCGCATCGGCGATGATCGGCGCCATCCAGTAGGTGCCGTCGCCGCCCTCGGCATGGGCGATCTGGTCGGCGCGGCGCAGTGCGGCGTTGATCCGCTGCACCACGTTCGGCACGGAATCCACCGGATACAGCGACTGGTCGGGATACATCTGGCCGGCGGTGTTGGCGTCCGCCGCCACCTGCCAGCCGGACAGGTAGATCGCCTGGAGGCCCGCCTTGACCTGCTGCACCGCCTGATTGCCGGTCAGCGCGCCGAGCGTCGGCACGAACGGCTGCGTCTTCAGCAGGTGCCACAGCCGCGCCGCACCCATCTCGGCGAGCGTGTGGCGGATCCGGAAGCTGCCGGACAGGCGCGCGACGTCGTCCGGGGTGTAGTCGCGGCGGATGCCCTCGAAGCGCTGCGGGATCGCCGCCGGGGCCGCCGGAACCATCGGGGGCATAGGGTCGGGGTGGGAAGGGGGCGCATCGGACTACTCCTGTCAGGGCTTTGCTCTGAGTGAATAATTGACATTGCAGGTGCGAAGGTCACCTGAAATCTGGCAGAATGCCGCGCAATCCTGTCGCTGCCTTCACCGACGAGCGACCGTGAATTTGTAAAGGATGTAAAGAATGGCCCGCACTCTGATCGGCCGCACGGTGCGGCGACTGCGCTCCGAACAGCGGCTGTCGCAGCAGGCGCTGGCGGTCCGGCTCGGCATCTCGGCCAGCTACCTGAACCTGATCGAGCACGATCAGCGCGCGGTCACCGCCTCGCTGCTGATCAAGCTCGGCGAGACGCTGCGCGTCGATCTGGCGACGCTGTCCGGCAGCGGCGAACGCCAGCTCGAGGTCGGCCTGCGCGAGGCCTTCGCCGACCCGCTGCTGTCCGCCGACGCGGTGCCCGAGGCGGAGATCGCCGAGCTTGCGGCAACCGCGCCGAACGCGGCGCGCGCGGTGCTGGCGCTGTATCGGGCATGGCGCGTGGCGCGCGAGGATGCCGGCGGCATCGCCCTGCCCTCCGGCCGGCGCGTGCTGCTGCCGAACGAGGAGGCGCGCGACTTCTTCGACGACCGCGCCAACCATTTTGCCTCACTGGAGACGGCAGCGGAGACGATCGCCGGCGAACTGCGCGCCGCTCCGGCCGAGATGAACCACGCGATCGCCGAGCGGCTGCGCCGCGTGCACGGGTTGACGGTGACGGTGCAGACGCTGGAGGGCGCGCTGCGCCGCTACGATCCCGCGACGCACAGGCTGGCGCTGTCGGAGATGCTGCCGCGCGAGAGCCGCGGCTTCCACATGGCGTTCCAGCTTGCGCTGCTGGAGGCGCGCGACGTTGCCGAGACGATCGTGGCCGACGCCGCACCGTCCTCGCCGGAGGCGGCGATGCTGATCCGGGTCGGACTGCTGAATTACGTCGCCGGCGCGCTGCTGATGCCCTATGCCGCGTTCGCCGATGCGGCGCGTGCGCTGCGCCACGACATGGAGGCGCTGGCCGCGCGCTTCGGCGTGTCGTTCGAGCAGGCCTGCCATCGGCTGTCCACGCTTGCAGCGGCAGGGCGGCGCGCGGGGTGCCGTTCTTCTTCCTGCGCGTCGATCCGGCGGGCAACGTGTCGAAGCGCTTCTCGGCCGCGGGGTTTCCGTTCGCGCGCTATGGCGGGTCGTGCCCGCGCTGGGTGGTGCACACCGCCTTCGCCCGGCCCGGCGAGGTGCAGGTGCAGGTCGCCGAACTGCCGGACGGTGCCGCGTATCTGTGCTTCGCGCGCACGGTGACGCGGCCGGCGCGCGGCTGGGGCGATCCGCGGCCGGTGCATGTCGTGGCGATGGGCTGCAGCCTGGCGAACGCCGAGGACGTCGCCTACGCGGACGGCATCGATCTGGAGCACGCGAAGGTGGGGATCGGGTTGTCGTGCCGGCTGTGCGACCGGCCCGACTGCCGCAGCCGCGCGTTCCCGCCGCTCGAGCACCGGCTGGCGCTGGATCCGAACTCTGCCGGGGTGACGCCTTACCGGTTCGAGGCGCGGCGCGGATGACCGACGCGCTCGGTCGATGGCATGAATTCTACATGCTGCTGGGGACCGCTTCGGCCACGCTGGTCGGTCTGCTGTTTGTCGCCGCGACCGTCGGCTCCGGCGTGTTCAGCGCCGAGCGGCGTGCGCCGTTGCGGGTGTTCGTGTCTGCGAGCGTCGTGCATTTCAGCGGCATCCTTGCGGTGTGTCTGATCGTTCTGGCGCCGCTGCAGAGCGAGGTGCTCTTCGGCGTGCTGATCGTCGGCTGCGGGGTGTTCGGCCTCGCCTACTATGCACTGACCTGGCGCGACATGATCCGCGACGGCCTGAACCAGGCCCTCGATTGGGACGATCGGACCTGGTACGCCGTGGTGCCGGTCGTCCTCTATCTGTTCGAGACGGCCGCCGGTGCAGCGCTGGCACTGCAATCGGACCTCGGGGCCGCCGCGCTTGCCGGGTCGATGGGGCTGCTGCTTGTCGTGGGTTTGCACAACGCGTGGGACATCACCGTGTGGGTGACCACGCGGCGCCGCGAGTGATACCAACCGCCATGTCAGTCTGCCACAGCGTTCTCACCGTACCACCGCTTGTGCCGCGACTGATGGCCGGGACAGGCCCTATTCGCATCAGGATGAAGCACTGGCGGAAGCAGCATACTCCCCCTCTCCTTGTGGGAGGGGGCTGGGGGAGGGGCGGCACCAGCGTAGGTCGAGGTCGCCATATACGCACCAACGCTGAATTCGTGGCGCCTACCCCTCCCCCAACCCCCTCCCGCAAGGGGAGGGGGAGGACTTTGCTCCAGCGCCACCCTTATCCTGATGCGTATGGGACAAGCCCGGTCACGACGGAGGCGGATAGGCGGGCTTGTACACCTTCGAGCGGATAAGCGCCGCGATGTCGGACGGGCGCGGGATGCCGGCGAGATCGTGCTCGAAGATGTACTCGGCGATGCGCGCGGCGGCATGCAGCGACGCTTCAAAGATGTTGCTTGTCGGCGGATAGATCAGGCCGACCGACAAATTGGCCTCGGTGACCTGCTCGGCAACGCCGTGGGCGGCGATGATGAACATCTGCTCGGTGACGCGCCTGGCCTCCGTCGCCAGCACGGCCATGCCCATGGCGGGAAAGATGTAGACGTTGTTGCCCTGTCCGGGAACCAGCCGTTTGCCATCGATCTCGACCGGCGGGAACGGGCTGCCGCTGGCGAACACGGCACGGCCGCCGGACCATCGGTAGGCTTCCTCGGCGGTGCATTCCGAACGGGATGTCGGGTTCGAGTAGGGAAAGATGATCGGCCGCTCGTTGATCCGCGCCATGGCCTCGATGACCGCCTGGTTGAACAGTTTTGGTACTGTGCTGACGCCGATGATCCCGGTGGGCTTGATCGCTTCCACCGCTGCGACGAACGACGTGAGCGGGGCGTGTTCGTGCGCGAACGGCTTCTGGAAGTCGGCAATGTCGCTGCGCGATGCGATCATCAGGCCGTTGATATCGAACAGCCAGTTGCGCGCCTGCGCCTGTTCGATCGGCAGGCCTTCCAGCGCCATCGCTTCGCTGATCAGCGAGGCAATGCCGGTGGCCGCCGAGCCGCCGCCAAGAAACAGGAAGCGCTGTTCGGTGAGCTTCTGTTTTGTGATCCGCAGCGCCGCCAGAATGCCGGCGAGTGCGACGGCCGCCGTGCCCTGGATGTCGTCGTTATAGGTGCAGATCCTGTCGCGGTAGCGTGCCAGGATGGGCTCGGCGTTGATGTTGGCAAAATCCTCCCATTGCAGGCAGCATTTTGGGAACAGCGATTGCACCGCCTGCACGAACTCCTCGATGAAGGCGTCGTATTCCGGTCCGCGCACCCTGTTCTGGCGCAATCCGAGATACAGCGGATCGTCCAGCAGCGCATGATTGTTGGTGCCGACATCGAGCGTGATCGGCAACGTCAGCTGCGGCGGCACACCGGCGCACGCGGTGTACAGGGCAAGCTTGCCGATCGGAATGCCCATGCCGCCGACGCCGAGATCGCCGAGACCCAGGATGCGCTCGCCGTCGGTCACCACGATGAAGCGCACATCCGGCACGGGCCAGTTCGCCAGGATCTGCCGCAGTCGTCCCTTCGCGGTGATCGGCAGGTAGATGCCGCGCGCGGCGTGGAAGATATGGTCGAACTTCTGGCAGGCTTCGCCGACCGTCGGCGTATAGACCAACGGCATGAAGCGCGCCGGGTCCGACATCAGGACCGCGTAGAACAGCACCTCGTTGCGCGACTGCAGATCGCTGAGGAGAAGATATTTCTGCAGGTCGTTGTCGAGCAGGTCGAGCTGCGCATGGACCCGCGCCACCTGCGTCTCCAGTGTGTCTGGGACCGGCGGCAGCAGCCCTTCGATGCGGAGTGCCTGGCGTTCGCCAGGGGTGAACGCGGTGCCTCGGTTGAGGTGCGGGTTGTGCAGCAGGGCAGCGCCGGTCAGCGCTGGGGGGACGGTGTCGGACATCGCTACAGCCCTCGTTTGACAGTGAACTTCCAGCGGCCGGTGGCGACATACGGCGTTACCAGCCTGGCCGGATCAACGATGCAATCGAACGCAGCCTCGCTGACGAAGCCGAGTTCGAGCGCTGCGGCCGTAATCATCGCCCGCGGTATCAGATCCTTGCCGATGCTGAAATGCTCGCGCGAACGCTGGGTCTGCGCCCTCCAGAGCCTGTCGGCGGGGACGGCGACCTCGCCGAGACTGTCGGTCTCCTTGCGGAACTCGCTCATGCCATGGTCTCCTGAGGCAATAGTCGCTGTTTGATCGAACCGAGTTGCAGTCTGTGCCATGGCGTGTTGTCACAATACTGGAACAGTCCGAAGAACGCACCTTTGAATGACTATAAGGGGGAGAGCAGCCGATGGCCACCACTGTTGCGGACCAGATGGTCGAAACGCTCGCTGCGGCAGGTGTCGCCCGCATCTACGGGATCGTCGGCGACAGTCTGAACGGATTCACCAATTCATTGCGCCGGCAGGGCAAGATTGCGTGGCTGCACGTCCGCCACGAGGAGGTTGCGGCGTTCGCGGCCGGGGCGGACGCGCATTTGACCGGTCAGCTTGCGGTGTGCGCCGGCAGTTGCGGACCCGGCAATCTGCATTTGATCAACGGACTGTTCGACTGTCACCGTTCGCGCGTGCCGGTGCTCGCCATCGCCGCCCACATTCCCTCAGCGGAGATCGGTTCCGGCTATTTTCAGGAGACGCACCCGGAAAACCTGTTCCGCGAGTGCAGCTCGTACTGCGAACTGGTGACCGGTGCGGCGCAGATGCCGCGCGTGCTGGAGATGGCGATCCGTCACGCCGTGACGCACAGCGCCGTCGCCGTCGTGGTGATCCCCGGCGATGTGGCGCTGCAGCCGGCCGCGAGGGCGCCCGCGCCGAAGCCCGAGGGCCTGCGTCCGGCGCGTCCCGTGACGGTTCCGCCGGCGCAGTCGATTGCCCAACTGGCGACCTGGCTCAACAACGCCGGCAAGGTCACGCTGCTGTGCGGCTCCGGATGCGCGGGGTCGCATGCGCAGCTTCTGGCGCTGGCCGAGGCACTGAAGGCGCCGATCGTTCATGCGCATGCGCGGCAAGGAGCATGTCGAGGGGAACAATCCGTACGACGTCGGCATGACGGGACTGATCGGCTTCGCCTCCGGCTATCGCGCGATGGAGGCATGCGACACGCTGCTGATGCTCGGCACGGATTTTCCCTATCGGCAATTCTACCCGGAGACAGGCGCGCATCGCGCAGATCGATCTGCGCGGCGAGAACATCGGACGGCGCGCGCCGGTGGACCTCGGTCTGATCGGCGATGTCGGCGCGACACTGGATGCGCTGCTGCCGCTGCTCAAGCCGAAGACCGACCGGTCGCATCTCGATGCGTCGGTCGCGCATTATCGCGAGGCGCGCAAGGGGCTGGACGACCTGGCGACCGGGCGGAAGGGCGGCACACTGCATCCGCAGCATATCGCCCGCGTGCTGAGCGAACTGGCGTCGGACGATGCGATCTTCACCTGCGATGTCGGCCTGCCGACGGTGTGGGCCGCGCGCTATCTCGCGATGAACGGCAGGCGGCGATTGCTTGGCTCATTCTGGCACGGCTCGATGGCGAACGCGATGTCGCAGGCGATCGGTGCGCAGGCGGCGTGTCCGGGGCGGCAGGTGATCTCGCTGTCCGGCGACGGCGGCTTTACCATGCTGATGGGTGACCTGCTGAGCCTGCGGCAGCTCGATCTGCCGGCGAAGATCGTCGTGTTCAACAACGGCGCGCTGGGCTTCATCGAGCTGGAGCAGAAATCGACCGGCTTCATCAACATCGGCACCGACTTCGTCAATCCGAACTTTGCGATGATGGCCGAGGCAGTCGGGATCAAGGGTGTGCGCATCGAGGACCCGGCCGAGGTGGAGGGCAAGCTGGCAGAGGCGCTCGCGCATCGCGGGCCTGTCGTGGTGGACGCGGTGGTCAATCGCAACGAGCTGGCAATGCCGCCGAAGATCACTGCGGAGATGGTGAAAGGCTTCAGCCTGTACATGCTGCGCGTTGTGCTGAGCGGGCGCACCGACGAGCTGATCGAGCTGGCACGGACCAACGTGCGTCGCTGACGTTGCGATGGCCGGTGTGCCCGCAAGCCAGCCCGTGCCGGACCGGACCGACATGGCGGCGCTCGCCATTGCCTGTGGCATGGCGTTTCTGGCGGGTGCCACCGATATCTGCGGCCTCGCCAGGCTGCACGACCTGTTCGTTTCGTTCATGAGCGGCAATACGACCATGCTCGCCTTTGCGCTGGGGCATGGCGACTTCGCGCGTGCGGGTATGATTGTCGGGCTGATCGCATTGTTCGTGGCAGGCGCCACGATCGGCACGATCATCGCCGTGCTGTCCGGCCGCTATCATGCCGCCACCGTGGCGTTCGCGGTGACGATCATGCTGGCGGTGCCGCTGCTCTGGCCCGGTGCGACCATCGCGGCGCTCACGCTTGCGATGGGCATGCTGAATGCGGCCATGCAGCGGGCCGGCGCGACGGGTGTCAGCCTCACCTACGTGACCGGTACGCTGGTCAAGTTCGCACAGGGGCTTGCGCATCGCATCTGCGGGCGGCACGACGACACGGCCTGGCAGCTGCAGGGCCTGCTGTGGCTCGCCCTGCTTGGCGGCGCCGCAGCGGCGACTGCTTATGCAGGTGTGGACGGGCGAGGACACGCTCTGGCCGCTGCCGCTGCTCGCCATGCTGCTGGCGGCGGTGACGGCATTCCGGCCCGAGCCCGCGCGGCTATGACGCGTCGATGTCGGCCGCTATGCTTGTCGCAGCGAACGTCGCGGAGGAAACGCCATGAAGATCACCCGGACCGAGACATCCATCCTGCGCATTCCGGAGGACGATCCGCTGGCCGACATGCCGGAAGAGGCCGGCCGGCTGCGTCCGATCGTCATCCTCCGCATCCAGACCGACGCGGGGATCGAGGGCATCGGCATCACCTTCTACGGCGGCGCGATGACCGGCACGCTGCGCAGCGCGGTCGATGAACTCGGCGCGCTGATCGTCGGCGACGACCCGCTGCGCATCGAGGCGATCGTGCACAAGCTGCGCCTGGCGGCGGGCGATTCCTGTGGCCCCGCCGGCATTTTTATGCTCGCGCTGTCGGCGATCGACGTCGCGCTGTGGGACATCAAGGGCAAGGCGCTGGAGCAGCCGCTGTGGCAGTTGCTGGGCGGCGCGCGCGATCGGGTGGCGACCTATGCGTCGGGCTCGCTGCGCCGCGGGCTGACCGACGACAAGGCGGCCACTGCCGCGCGCCGGCTGGTGGACAAGGGCTTCATCGAGATGAAGACGCAGATGGCGCTGCCGGGCAATCCGTCGCCGGCCGAGGAGGTGCGGCGCGTGCGCGTGGTGCGCGATGCGATCGGGCCGGACATCAAGCTGATGTGCGACATCAACCAGCGCTGGCGGGTGGAGCAGGCGATCGATATCGGCCATCGCGTCGCGGATGTCGGGCTGTTCTGGCTGGAGGATGTCACGACGTGCGACGACTACGCCGGGCTGGCGCGGATCAACGCGGCGCTGTCCACGCCGATCGCCGGGGGCGAATATCTGTGGGGGATCACGCCGTTCCGCCAGATGATCGAGGCGCGCTCGGTGGATTACGTGATGATCGATCTGTGCCGGGTGGGCGGCGTGACGCAGTGGATGAAGGTCGCCGGCATGGCCGAGGCGTTCAACCTGCCGGTGGTGAGCCATGTGATGCCGGAGATGCATCTGCACCTGGTCGCCGCGGTGCCGAACGGGCTGACGGTGGAATACATGCCGTGGATGCTGAAGCTCTACGAGGAGACACCGGCGATCGAGAAGGGCCAGTTGGTGCTGCCGACGAAGCCGGGGCTGGGGCTGAAGTTCGACGAGAAGGTGGTGGCGGCGTATCGGGCGGGGTAGGAGTCGTTGCGGTCCATGACGGGTTGAGCGCCGCGCAACCCATCATCCCGCCAGTTCCACGACCGCATCCAGCAGCACCTGCGCCCCGCGCGCCAACTGCTCCGGCGTCGAGTATTCGCGTGGATTGTGGGTGATGCCATCGACGCTGGGGACGAACAGCATCGCGCTCGGGCACAGTGGCGCGATCAGCACCGAATCGTGGCCGGCGGCCGCAATCATGTCGCGTGTCGCAAGCTGGCGCGCCTCGGCCTTTTGCCGCAGCAGCCCGCCGAGTGCCGGATCGAACGCCACCGGCCCAAATGTCGTGTAGGGATCGACGTCGATCGTGACGCGCCGGCGCCGCGCGATATCGTCCAGCGTCGTGCGCAGATCCTGCTCCATCGCGACGGCGCGTTCGGCCTGCTCGTGCCGCACGTCGCAATGCAGCCGGGTGATGTTGGCAACATTGCCGCGCGCGTTGGGAAAATTCTCGATCCACGTGGCCGAGGCGCGGCCGGACGGTTCCGCCGCATGCGCGATGCGCTCCACGGCCAGGATGATTTCCGCTGTCGCGGCCAGGCTGTCGCGCCGCCGATCCATCGTGGTCGGGCCGACATGGCTGGGTTCGCCGGTCACGGTAAGCTGGAAGTAGCGCGCATGCACCGTGCCGGTGACGATCCCGATGTCGGCGCCGGTCGCCTCCATCAGGGGACCCTGCTCGATATGCGCCTCCAGCCAGCACGCCCAGCCGCGCGGCGAAGGTGTCAGCGGACCGGCCTGGCCGCTCGCCGCCAGTGCGTCGCGCACGCTGATACCGTGATCGTCGGTGATGGCCAGCGCGTCCTCCAGCACCACGTCGCCGGCATGCACGCGGCTCCCCATCATCGCGGGACGAAACCGGCTGCCTTCCTCGTTGGTCCAGTTCACCAGCTCGAGCGGTGCGCGCGTCCGAAGTCCCGCCTCGTCCAGTGCACGCATCACTTCAAGTCCGGCAAGCACACCGAACACGCCGTCGAACCGGCCGCCAGTCGGCACGGTATCGAGGTGACTGCCGAAGGCGACGACGTGCGCTGCTCGCGTCCGTTCCCTCGCGCCGGAGGAACATGTTGCCGATGGCGTCGTGCTCGAACGAAGGCCGAGCGGCCTGCACCATTCCAGCAGCAGCGCACGCGCCTCCGCGTCCTCGGCCGATAGTGCGAGGCGGCAACTGCCGCCTTCCGGCGTCGGCCCGATGCGCGCCATGTCCATGATCGACTGCCACAGCCGCTCGGCATTGATCGACAGTGCCATTTTGAGGCCCGTCAATCCACGATCGCCTGATACGTCAGCACGCGCAGTTCGCGGCGGATCGGATAGGTCGAGGACGGCATGAGCTGCGTCAGCATGATCACCGCCATGTCCTCGGCCGGATCGATCCAGAACGCCGTGCTGGCAGCACCTCCCCACGCGTATTCGCCCGCCGAACCGAGGATCTGCGCCTTCGCCGGATCGAGCATGACGGAGAAGCCAAGACCAAAGCCGATGCCGTTATAGGATGACTCGGAGAACCGCGGCTGACCCATATCCGCCATGTCGCCGCGCAGATGGTTGGACGTCATCAGCTCGACCGTCTTGCGGCCCAGCAGGCGCACGCCGTCGAGTTCGCCCTTGTTCAGCATCATCCGGCAGAAGCGCATGTAATCGCCGGCGGTGGACAGCAGGCCGCCGCCGCCGGAACAGATCTTTCGCGGTGCGCCGAAAATGCTCTTCTGCGGATCGTCGATCAGCATCAGCCGGCCATCCGCCGCACAGGTGTAGTTGGCCGCGAACCGGGAAATCTTGTCCGCCGGCACATGGAAGTCGGTGTCCGCCATGCCGAGCGGTCCGGTCACGCGCTCGCGCAGGAACTGATCGAACGGCATGCCGGAGATCACCGCGACCAGATGGCCCAGCACGTCGGTCGCGATGCTGTAGTTCCACTCGGCGCCGGGCTGCGCGATCAGCGGAACATCGGCGGCAAGCTCGACCACCTCGGCCAGCGTCTTGTCGGACGTTTGAAAATCGACGCCGCGGTCGCGGTACTGCGCATCGACGGGCGTGGCCTCCATGAAGCCGTAGGTCAGGCCCGAGGTGTGGGTCAGCAGATCGCGGAACGTGATGTCGCGTTCCGCCGGCACCGTCTCCAGCTTGCCGCGCATGCCGCCGACGGCCACGCGCATGTCCTTGAAGCACGGCAGGAAGCGCGTGATCGGATCGTCGAGCTGGAAGTGCCCCTCCTCGTACAGCATCATGATCGCGGTCGAGGTCAGCGGCTTGGTCATCGAATAGAAGCGGAAGATCGTATCCGGCGCCATCCGCTTCTCGCGTTTGACGTCGGCCAGACCGCAGATGTTGAAATGCACCAGCTTGCCGCGGCGCAGGACCATCGTGGTCATGCCGGGGAGTTTGCCGTCGTCCACCAGGCGCTGCGCCCAGCCGTTCACGCGCGCCAGCCGCTCGGACGAAAGGCCGACGTCTTCCGGTTTCGCGTCCATCACATTCCCTTTCGTTCAGGCCGGCGCCGTTCGCCTGACCCCGCGCGTCAGCAAGGCGACCGCGATGCAGAGATTGAGCAGGTTCCACAGCGCGCCGTTGGCGAAGGCGGCACTGTAGGAGCCGGTGGCATCGAAGATCATGCCGGATATCCAGCCACCGAATGCCATCCCGAACAAGGTGGCCATGATCACCATGCCGAACCGCATGCCGGCCTCGCGCGCAGGAAGATACTCCCGGATGATGATGGCGTAGCTGGGGACGATGCCGCCCTGGAACAGGCCGAACAGCGCCGAGATCACGTAGAGCGAGAACAGGCTGCTGAAGCCGAGATAGAGCAGCAGCGCCAGCATCTGCGCCGCGGAGCCCGCCAGCAGGGTCGGCAGACCGCCGAACCGGTCGGCGAAGAAGCCGGAGCCGATGCGGCTGACGATGCCGAGGCCGAGCATCAGCGACAGCATCTCGGCGCCGCGCGTCACGCCGTAGCCGAGGTCGCTGCAATACGCGACGATGTGCACCTGCGGCATCGACATGGCCACACAGCAGGCGAAGCCGGCGATCGACAGCAGCACCTGCAATGCGGCCGGCGATAGGCCGAGCGTGGTGTGCGACTGTCGCGCCAGCGGCGCGCCTGTGTCGAACCGATGCGCCGGCGGCCGGCGGTGCAGCGCGAGCGCCAGCGGGATCATCGTGACAGCGCACAGCACGCCGATGCCGATATGGGTCTGCCGCCAGCCGACGGTCTGTACGAAATGCTGGACGAACGGCGGCCAGACGGTGCCTGCCAGATAGTTGCCCGATGCGGCGATCGCGACCGCGATGCCGCGATGGCGGGAGAACCAGAGCGACGTGTCGGCGACGATCGGGCCAAACGTCGCGGCGCCGCCGAACAGCGCGATCAGCAGCCCATGTGCCAGCGCGAACTGCCAGAGGCTGGTGGCATAGCCCGCCGCGACATAGCCGATGCTGAGCGCGACCGCGCCGACAAGAGCGGGAAGCATGACGCCGAACCGGTCCGCGAGGCGCCCCATCAGCACGCCGCCCACGGCAAAGCCGACCATGGTCAAGGTATAGGGCAGCGACGCAGCGGCACGGTCGACGGCGAATTCCGCCTGGACCGCGGGCAGCACGACCACCACGGACCACAGGCTGATGCCCCCGAGCGTGGAGAGCAGCACGGATATGCCCAGACGCATCCAGGCATAGGCGGACTCGGAACCGGTGGTCACGGATGAACGTCCTTCCCTTGCGGCCCGGGCAGCCGCATCGATGCTGCATACCGTCCCGCGAGCGGACGGAGAGGCGCACTGCCGGCATATCAGGATTGACCTCGCGCGGGGCGCTGGCGCCTCAGTCCGGGTCGGTCGGCCGCATTGCGTCCAGTTCTGCCTGCATCTCACCAAGCTGCGAGAGGATGCGCAGTGTCTCGGCGGCTTCGGCCTTGTCGATCCTGCTCATGGCGAACCCGACATGCAGCAGCACCCAGTCGCCGACGCAGGACTCCGGCGGGTGTTCGTCGTCGACGACACACATGATGTTCACCTGGCGCCGGACGCCCGCCACTTCGACGGTCGCCAGCATTGCCTCGGCGTCATCGATGCGCACGATCTGGGCCGGAATGCCAAGGCACATAGGAGCAACTCCTGAGACGGGTCAGTCGGGCGACGGCAACTGCATGTTGCGCCAAGACAAGGCAACCGTCATTGACCAGCCCGACTGACCTGAAGCCTTGCGGAACTCCCATAAGGCTTGCCAAGCTTAGCCCAAAGCCGTCGACCATCAGCAGCAACCGATCGATCGCTACCATTCCAACCACTGAACGGGAGGACAATCTGATGCCGACCAGCGAAGCAAACGACCAGCGATCCCACATCTATCTCGGCCTGGCGGGCGAAACCGGGCGCGGCCGGGTCGTGCAATCCGGCCTCTACCGAATGTCCGACGGCAGCGACGAATGGGAGACGCTGCACCATGGCCTCCCCGAGGCGCCCGCGGTGCGCGCCCTGGCGGTGCACCCGCTGAACCCCGATATCGTCTATGCCGGCACGCAATCCGGACCGTATCGCAGCGCCGATCGCGGCGAGCACTGGGAAAAGATCGACATCCAGGACCACGGCCTCCCGGTCTGGTCGTTCCTGTTCCACCCATACGATCCAGACACCGTGTTCATCGGCTACGAAAACTGCGAGATCTATCGCAGCGACGATTCCGGCGAACGCTGGACCCGCCTGCCGGTCAGCGTGCGCTTCCCCGATATCACCACCGCACCTGGCGCCAACCCGGCAAAGCGCGTGCTGCAGATGGACGCCAGCGTCAACGAACCCGACCACCTCTACGCCGCCATCGAGGTCGGCGGCACACTGCGTTCCACCGATGGCGGCGAGCACTGGGAGAACCTGAGCCACGGCCAGTATCTCAATGACGACGCGGTCGACATGCACGGCGTGCTGGCCAGTCGCTGGCGGCCCGGCACGGTGTTCGGCATCGGCCGCGCCGGCATGTTCCACAGCGCCGACGGCGGCGATCACTGGCGCCACGTGACGCTGGAACCGATGAACGCCAAGGGCCAGATCTATTGCCGCGACATCCGCGAAGTGCCGGGCAATCCGCGCAAGCTGTTCGTCGCGGCGGGGAGCAATTTCCAGAGCGACCGCGGCGCGCTGCTGTACAGTGGCGACGGCGGCGATACCTGGACCCGGGTGGACATGGGCGTGGAGCCGCCGCACACGATGTTCGCCCTGGCATTCGACGAACGCCGGCCCGCGCTGATCTCCTGCGCCACCAATGGCGGCGAGGTCTACAGCAGTCGCGACGGCGGCGAGAGTTGGACCGCGAACAAGCCGCCGCCCGGAGGCACGCAAATCTACGCACTCGCACGCGGCTGAGCGCGGCGCGGGAAACATCGGCGCGTGGATTTTGAGCTCACCCAGGACCAGCAGCGCCTGCAGCGGCGCTGCCTGGACCTGGCCGCCGATTTTGCCACGCGCTCGCCCGAGCACGACCGCGACGCATCGCATCCAATCGAGAATTACGATCGCCTCCGCCAAGAGGGATTTCTTGAGCTGACCATCCCCCGGTCATTGGGCGGAGCGGGCGCGCGTTTTCTTGACCACACGATCGCCTATGAGGCGTTGGGCCAGGGCTGTCCGTCCACCGCGCTCGCATTCAACATGCATGCCTCGGTCGTCATGCCGGTGCTGGAGAGCGCGGAGGTCAGCGACGCGACCAAACGGCACGTCGCGGATCTTGTCGTGCGGCAGCGCAGGCTGATCGGGGGCAATTTCTCCGAACCCAACACCACCTCGTTGATCGGCGATCGTCCGCTGAACGTGCGGGCGCGTTCGGTGGACGGCGGCTACAGCATTTCCGGGCGGAAGATGTTCGCCTCTATGTTGGAAGCCGCCGATTACGTGATGGTGATGGCGTACCCCGACACGGCAACAAGCCCATCTGCCGGAATGCTGCTGCTTGTGCCGCCTGATGCGGTTGGGCGGCGCGTCGATGCCAACTGGGATGTGCTCGGCATGCGTGCGACCCGCAGTGACTCGCTGGTCCTTGACGACTGCCGCGTGCCGGCGAGCGCGGTGGTCTTTCGATCCGACGACATCAGACCGTTTCGCCACGCCTATCTGAACTGGTTCTGGGGTTCCTATACCGCGGTCTATCTCGGCGTCGCGGTCGCGGCGTACAACGAGATGCGGACCGTGATGCAGGCGCGACAGCCGCAGGGCTATGCGCAGCCGCTGGCGTATCATCCGGACGTGCGTCGCCACGCGGCGGCGCTGAGCGTCGATCTGGAAGCGGCGCGGCTGATCACGTATCGGTCCGCCTGGCTCAGCGACACGCAGGGGCCGACGCCGGAGACAACCGCGGCGCTCTACCGCGCGAAATACATGGTGGGCGAAGCGGTCAGCCGCATAACGCGCGTCGCGCTGACACTGGGTGGTGCGCACGGCATCTTCAAAGGCTCACGGCTTGAGCAACTGTTCCGCGATGGAGCGATCGCACCGATCCAGCCTCCGACTGCGGATTTCTGTTTGTGGAGCATGGGCATTTACGAATTGGGGCTGGACCCGACGGACGTGCTGCCGCCCATGAAGCCCTGTTAGGGGGGCGTTGCCCGATAGACGGATTTCGACCACTCAAACCACGCTGCGACCCTTGTCACGGGTGGGAATGGATTGCGCGGATCTTGCTCATCGCTGGATCCTTGCGTGATGTCTTTGCTGCACTGCGGCATCCCTTTTTAGCGGTCGATCGCCGATGCTATGCCAGGGCGGCAGGTTGCGTGCCATTATGCATCGCGGCTTGATCTGCCGGGGATCGACCGGCCTGCCGCCGCCGGACCGACCCGCCGTGCCGACAAGGTTCTGCCAGAAGGAAGCAACTGCGATGTCCGTATCGTTTCGCCAACTGCATCCGGCCTTTGCGGGCGAGGTCTCGGGTATCGATTGTGGCAACCCGCTCGACCGTGAGGAAGTCGCCGCAGTCGAGGCCGGCATGGACCGCTACGCCGTGCTGGTGTTCCGCGATCAGGACATCACCGACGAACAGCAGCTGGCATTCACCCTGCACTTCGGCAAACTGGAGAACTACGGACAAGGCGGACACATCCGCAAGCACAGCGATTCCCGGCTGGCCCCCGGCATGGCGGATTTCTCCAATCTCGACCGGAATGGCCGGATCATGTCGGCCGAGGACCGGGTCTGGTTCTTCAAGCTGGGCGACCGGCTGTGGCACTCGGACAGCTCGTTTCGACCAATCCCGGCCAGGTATTCGCTGCTGTCCGGGCGCATCCTGCCGTCATGGGGCGCCAATACCGAATTCGCCGACATGCGCGCCGCCTACGATGCACTCGACGCGCGCACCAAGGCCGAGGTCGAAGACCTGGTCTGCGAACATTCGCTGATCTATTCGCGCGAGGCGATCGGCTTCACCGATCTGACCGAGGAGGAGCGCGCGGCGTTCAAGCCGGTGCGCCAGCGCCTGGTGCGCACGCATCCCGTGACGGGGCGCAAGTCGTTGTTCCTGTCCTCCCATGCCGGCGCGATCGAGGGATGGACGATCCCCGAGGCGCGCATGTTCCTGCGCGATCTCACGGAGTTTGCGACACAGCGGGAGTTCGTCTATTCGCACGAATGGCGACCGTACGACCTGGTGATCTGGGACAATCGCACGACGATGCATCGCGCCCGCCGCTTCGACCGCAACGAGGTGCGCGACGTCCGGCGCACGACGCTGGGCGGCGACGTGATAACGATCGAGCAGCACATGCCGAGCGAGGTCTAGGCTGGCAAACCTGACTGCGCCCGGGCGCAGCAAGCCGGCCGTCGCCCGCACGACGGGCATCCTCGCGCTGCTGGGCACGCGGCGCTTCCTGCCGCTCTGCATTGCGCAGGCATGCGGAGCGCTGAACGACAACCTGGTGCGCAACGCGCTGGTGGTGCTCGCGCTGTTCAAGGCCGGCGCGGCAGGCCCCATCCTGGTGGCGCTGGCCGCGGGACTGTTCATGTTTCCCTACGTGCTGTTTTCCGCCACCGCCGGACAGCTTGCCGACAGGAGCGACAAGTCATGGCTGATCCGGCTGCTGAAATGGGCCGAACTGGCACTGATGGCCGTCGCCGCACTCGGCTTTCTGCTCGACAGCGTGCCGGTCCTGCTGATCGTGCTGGTGGCGCTCGGCGCGCAGGCGAGCTTCTTCGGTCCGCTCAAATACGGCATTCTGCCCGACCATCTGCGCCCGAATGAGCTGCTCCTCGGCAACGGCCTGATCGAAGCCACGACGTTTCTCGCCATTCTCGCCGGCACGATGGCCGGCGGCTGGCTCGTGCTGAACCGCAACGGTGCGGAGATCATCTCGTCGGCCGGGCTTGGCGTCGCGATCCTCGGACTGCTGGCGGCCGTGCCGATCCCTGCCGCCCCGCCATGCGGCGACTGCAAGCCGGTCGACTGGCGCATCCTGCGCGCCACGACCGAAGTGGTCCGCCAATCGCTGGACGACCGCGCGGTCTGGCCGCCCATCCTTGGCATCAGCTGGTTCTGGACCCTGGGCGCCACGCTGGTTGCCCAGTTTCCGGTTGTTGCGAAGGTCACGCTCGGCGCCGAGGGCGAAGTGGTCAGCCTGTTCCTCACCATGTTCTCGCTCGGCATCGGCACGGGCTCGCTGCTGTGTGCCGTGCCGCTGCGCAACGCGGCATCGCCGCGCCTCGCGGTCGTGGCGTTGCTGGGGATTTCGGTGTTCACCTGGGATTTCGCCATGACCTGCTCGAATGCGCAGGGGCTGGTATCCGTCTCCGCCATCATTGCCTCGCTCGCGGGATGGCGAATTCTGCTCGATCTCGTTCTGCTGGCGGCCTGTGGCGGGTTCTTTTCGGTGCCGCTGTATGCCGAGATCCAGCGGCGCGCCCGACCGGACTGGCGGGCACGCACGGTGGCGGCCAACAACGTGCTCAATGCGGCCTTCATGGTGGCCGGGGCGGTGATCGCGGCCGGACTGGCCGCCGTCGGCGTGTCGGCGCCGCATATCCTGATGCTGACCGCTGCGGTCAATCTGTCGGCAGTTTTCGCGGCATGGTGCTGGCTGCGGCCCGTTCCGGAGGTTGATTGATCTGGGTCATTGCCTCGTCCGCAACCGCGGTGTCCCTTTACTGTCCAGCCATCGAGGGAGGTAACAATGCCGATCGATGCCGCCAGCGTCATGACCCGCGACGTGGTCACCGTCGGTCCGAATGCGAGAGTCGCCGAGGTCGCGGCCGTGCTTGCCAAGCACGACATCAGCGCTGTGCCCGTCTGCGACGGGGATGGAGCCCTGCTCGGCATTCTGAGCGAGGGCGATCTGATGCGGCCATTCGGGGCTGCCAACGAGATGCGTCGCGCCTGGTGGCTTGGCATTCTGGCGGAAGGCACTGACCTCGCGCCGGAGTTCCTCGACTACATTCGTATGGACAGACGCAGTGCAAAGGATCTCATGACGCGGGAGGTCGTGACGGTGACCGAGCAGACGAGCCTGTCGGAGGTTGCCGATCTGATGACCAAACACCGCATCAAGCGCGTGCCGGTCCTGTCCGGTGGCAAAGTGGTCGGAATTGTCAGCCGTGCCGACGTTGTCGGGGCACTGACCCGTTGGCCGAACGCGCTCGCCGGCCAACCGTAAGGCGCCAGCCGCGATGTTACGAAATCTGCTGTCGACTGCTTGACATTTCGATACACATGGCGCACTCTGTCTGCGTGATCAACAAGAGGAGGGTGCATACAGAGCATGACTCCACCGGGCAAGTACCGAGTTGCCAACTGACGTGGCATTGGCAGCTGATCACAAAGTCCACGCATTGCCCCGGCCATCAGAGCCGAGGCGCGGAGACCTTGATCTTCGCAATATGACCCCCGTTTAACGCATTGCGCGTTCGGGGGTCTTTGCGTTTTTATAGCTGTCGTTTTTATAGCTGCATGCGACTGCGCGGGTCAGCTCTCCGGACCTCGAATGAAGCACATGATCCCGGCGCTCGGCGTCCAGCATACGACCGCACGACCTGTCGGATTGTCCGTTCGCTGTAGAATCCTGTCCGGCGGCACGGAACGCCACTGCCCGCCGACGAATGCCTCGTAGTGATCCCCGGTGATACGGGAATCGGTTGGACGACAATCGGCGATCGAGCAGCACAGGGCGTTGGTGAACGGGGCTCGCAGGCTGTTGAACCACGGGGCGAGGGCGGGATCGGCATTCTCCGGCGGCGCGGTCCGGGCCGGATCACCCCCAAGCAGCATCGCACCCGTGATCATGAGACCCGCGACCGCCATTCTCATCGTTGACTCCCCGACCTTGCCGCCTGGACAGACTACCTCAAATAGCGTGTGTCGACCGATCTCAACCACACCGCGGCCGCGCGATCCTCTATAGCGGCTTCAGGTCGTCCGGAAATGCGGACGTGCCTCGCCAGTTGTGGCGAACATGCTCTAGTTTGCCGGAATGCACGAGGTTTCAGCGCGTGTCGCGATCATTGGCGCCGGCCACGCCGGAGGCTCTGCCGCCGCTTTGCTGCGTCAGTACCGGCTGGAAGGGGTCGATCACCCTTTTCGGCGCCG
Source organism: uncultured Alphaproteobacteria bacterium (assembly GCA_963739725.1). Lineage (GTDB taxonomy): Bacteria > Pseudomonadota > Alphaproteobacteria > Acetobacterales > Acetobacteraceae > JAMXLO01. The sequence goes on from CAVUBS010000005.1 coordinate 50,285, forward strand.
AACCAGTCCCACCCTATCAGCGCCCACCACTCTCCAAGGCCTGGCTCAAGGGAGACAACGATCTCGCCGGACTGCTGCTGCGGCCGGCAGCGTTCTATGCCGCGAACGCCATTGCGCTGCACCTGTCGTCGCCGGTGGCGGCTATCGACCGCGCGAACCGAACGTTGACGCTCGGGACCGGCGAGCCCGTTGCCTACGACCATCTGATCCTTGCGCTCGGCGCGCAGGCGAGGCCGCTGCCGGTGCCGGGACGCGGCCTCGGCGGTGTTTTCGAACTCCGCACGGTGGCCGACGCCGATCGCCTCAAAGCGGTGCTGCGGCCGGGCCTGCAACTCGCGATCATCGGCGCCGGATACATCGGACTGGAAGCTGCCGCCTCCGCTCGCTCGCTCGGAGCGGATGTCACCGTGATCGAACGGGAGGCACGTGTGCTGGCGCGTGTCGCCTCGCCCCTGCTGTCGGATTTCATTCAGCGCCGCCACGAAGCCGATGGCGTTCGCATCATGCTCGATGCCACGGTGGGCGCCATCGAAGGGGTCGACGGCCAGGTCGCCTGCGTCCGCCTGACCGACGGCATTCAGATTCCATGCGATGCGGTGCTGGTCGGGATCGGGGCTGCGCCGAACGATGTGCTCGCTCGTGCGGCCGGGCTGGATTGCGCCGACGGCATCATCGTCGATACCGCCGACGCGCACGTCCGATCCTGCCATCCAGGCGATCGGCGACTGCACCCGGCGGCCGCTGCCGCTGTATCATCGCGCAGCGCGGCTCGAGAGCGTGCCGAATGCACTGGAACAGGCGAAGCAGGCGGCAGCCTCGCTATGCGGTCGTCCGCCGCCGGCGCCAGAAGTTCCCTGGTTCTGGTCCGATCAGTACGAGGTTCGCTTGCAGATCGCCGGGCTCCTGTTCGACGTCTCGGACAATGTCGTGCGCGGAGACCCGGCGACCGGCGCCTTCGCCATCTTCCATCTGGCCGTCGACGGCACGGTGCAGGCGGTGGAGGCGGTCAACGCGCCCGCGGAGTTCATGGCCGGCCGGACGATGATCGCCCGGCGCAAGCAGGCCGCAGCCGCAAGGCTTCGAGACGTGTCCGTTTCGATGCGGGAATTCCTCGCGTAGCAGATCAGCCCGGCATCGGCATCTTGGCAAAACTTTGCAGTCCACCGCCGAGTTCCACCCAGGATTGCGCGCTGTCGCAATAGATCTGCATGGCGGGCTTCACCCAGCTCGGATCATCCAGCGTGCCGGCACCGATCATCACCACACCCGGCATCACTGCCGCCTCCTCGACGACGGGCGAACCGCATTCCGGGCAGAAGCGCCGCTGCGTCGACTGTCCCGAATCGCCTGGCTTGCTGAAGGTGCTCACATTGCCCTGGACCGACAGAGCATCCTTCGGCATCGCCACAACCACGCTGAACGCGCTGCCGGTGAATTTCTGGCAGTCCGTGCAATGACAGACACCAACGAAGGTGGGTTCGACATTCGCGCTGTAGCGGACCTTGCCGCACAGGCAGCCGCCGGTGATCTGAGGCATTGTCGATCTCCCCTTTCATGATGGCTGAGCCCACGCTGCCACGCCGCCTTGTGTCAGCGCAATACGTCGGACAGCGCGTTCAGCACGTTCAGTGCCGGTGGGAAGCCGCTGTACGGGGCGGTCTGGACGACCGCCTCGATGACCTCGGTCGGTGCCACGCCGAGGTTCAGCGCGGCCTGGCCGAAGCGTCGTGCCTGCTCGGGCATCCGCAATGCGGTGAAGGCTGCCACCGCGACCAATGCGCGCGAGCGGGGTTCCAGACCGGGGCGGAACCAGATCTCGCCATAGCCGTACTGGATCGCCAGTTCGTAGAGCGCATAGGTCACCGGATTGTCGGGCGCGGCGTAGCCTTGCCGGCTGCGTTCGCCGTGCACTTGCTGCATCATGTCGCGCCCGCGGATCGAGAGATCCTCCAGCGTCGCGTCCGCCGGCGGTTCAGGCGGAAACGGCAGGCCGCGCTCGCCGAAAACCTCTGCTGCCAGCGCCAGCGTTTCCTCCGCGGCGGAAAAGCCGGCATACAGGCCGGCCTGCACAAGAACCTCGCGGATCGCCTCCGTCGCGAGGCCCAGGTCCAGTGCCGCACCGATATGGCGACGCAGCTGGCGCAGCCGCGGCCACACGGCGAGTGCCGCAAGCGTGCACAGCATGCGGTCCGACACTGCAAGGCCCGGACGGTTCCAGAGCGCGCCGTGCACCGCCTCGGTCAGCAATGTTCCGAAGCCGGCCGGTTCCTGTGCGTGCTGCCGAACAGGCGCGTCCGGGTCGCTTCGCCCTGCTGGCGCAATTGCTCGCGTGTCATAGCGATGTCCTCCCTATACCAGGGGCGAAGGTTGCGGGCGCGAGCCGTCGGTGAAACGGCTGTAGCGGAACGGCGTCGGGTCGACCACCGGGGTTTCGCCGGTGACGATGTCGGACATTAGGCGCCCGGCACCGGGACCGATGCCGAAGCCATGGCCGGTGAAGCCAGTCGCGATGAAGAAGCCCGGCAGCGTGTCGACGCCGGAGATCACCGGCACCGCATCGGGCGTTACGTCGATCACGCCGCCCCAGCTCTCGGCCATCTTCATGTCGCGAAACGCCGGGAACGCCGCAACCAGGTGTTTGCGCGCCTGGTCGAGGATGGGCTCATAAGGCTCGGGATCGAGCGTGCGCACGCGTTCGAACGGCGAGGGCGCGTCCAGCGACCAGTGGCGCGGCACCTGCCATTCCTCCAGGAACTTTTTTCCGACGCGCAGCCGCATGTTGCGCCATTGCAGGCGCAGCGTCGGCAGGTAATCGGCGGCAAAACGAAAAGTGTCGGGCACGATGTCGACGACGTTGCCGCTCCAGCTTGCCACGTTGTAGCCGCCGTCGAGCCGCTTGCGCACGCCGAAGCCGAAGCCGCTGCACGATACGTCCGGCCCGGCGTCGAATTTCTCGGTGCGCATCACCGACGACATCACCTTGAGCTGCGGCAGGCGCAGATCGAGGTTGCCGCAGAACAGCCGCGACCATACGCCGCCGGCCAGCACGACGCTGTCGCAGGCGATGCGGCCCTTTTCGGTCACCACCGCGGCGACGCGGCCGGCCTGCGTCTCGATGCCGCGCACCGCGCACTGCGTCAGCACGGTCGCGCCATGACGCCGTGCCGCCTCTGCTATGGCCGGCGCGGCCTTCTGCGGTTCGCCGCGGCCGTCGCTCGGCGTGTAGAGGCCGCCCTGCCAGTCGCCGGTCAGGCCCGGCAGCACCTGCGCGGCCTCCGCGCGCGAGAGCATCCGGCTGTCGAGCTGATACGGGCGCGCATGCTCCAGCCAAGCCTCGCGCTTTGCCATCTCCGCCGGCGTCTTGCACAGATAGACGATGCCGCACTGGCGAAAGCCGGTCTCCGCCTCGGTGAGAGTGTTCATCTCCTGCCACAGGCGCAGCGCCTCGATCGCCAGCGGAATCTCGCGCGGGTCGCGACCCATCTTGCGGCACCAGCCCCAGTTGCGGCTCGACTGCTCGCCGGCGATGTGGCCCTTCTCGCACAGCACGACGGGAATCCCTTTGCGCGCGAGGAAGAACGCCGTGCTCGTGCCGATGATGCCGCCGCCGACCACGACGACGCCGGTGCGCGTTGGAACGTCACTGTCGGAATGCACGGGATCGACGCGCGGCGCCATGGCTTGTCTCCGAAATCAATGCAGCCGATCAGAGCGCCCCGGAGGCGGCCCGGCAACCCGCACAACTCAGTTTACGTGGGCCGGCAGCGCCTCCGGCGTCGGGATGCCGTGGCGCGCAATGAATTCCGCCAGTTCGGCACGCGATGCGAGCGATGGCTGTGCACCAAGCCGCGTCACCGACAGCGCCGCGGCAGCGGCTGCGAAGCCGAGGCTCTCGGGCAGCGCGCGTCCTTCGGCAAGTGCGGCCCCCAGAGCGCCGATATAGGCATCGCCGGCGGCCGTGGTGTCGACCGCCTGGACGGCAACGGCGGGGCAGTGCAGGCAGCGCGGCCCGCGTCGCAATAGAGCGCGCCGTCGCCACCCAGCGTGAGCAGCACGCCGCGCGCACCCCGCGACACCAGATGGCGCGCCGCGGCCAGCGCGCCGGCCCGCCCGGACACGGACAGACCCGTGATCGACGCAGCCTCCGTCTCGTTCGGTGCGATGATGTCGATGAGCGGCAGCAGTTCCGTCGCAAGCGGCCGCGCCGGCGCCGGGTTGAGAATGACGCACCATCCGGATGCGTGCGCGACCCGGATCGCATGCGCGGTCACAGCGTCGGGAATCTCGTTCTGCAGCAACAGGATCCCCGGGCCGCCGGCGCCCGTCAGGGCACGATCGACCAGCGCCGTGTCGCATGCCGCGTTGGCGCCGGAGATCACCACGATGGTGTTGGCGCCTTCGGCATCGATGGTGATCAGCGCGGTTCCGGTGGGGCGTGCCACCGGCACGACGGCGTCCGTGGCGATGCCCGCATCGCGCAGCCCGGCCGTCAGTGCATCGCCGAACGCGTCGGCGCCGACGCAGCCCGCCATCGCGACCCGCGCACCGAGCCGCGCCGCGGCAACGGCCTGATTGGCGCCCTTGCCGCCGGCGGCGGTGAAGAAATCCTGGCCGAACACCGTCTGGCCCTTCGCCGGGAGGCGCTCGCATCGCGCCACCAGATCCATGTTCAGGCTGCCGATCACCAGGACCGGCCGCATCGCGTTCGACATCGGCGCCTCCTGTCACCACCCGATCGGCATCACGGCAGCGTGAGAGCCGTCGCTGTGTGCATCTGGCAGTCTCGCCCGTACTATGACATCACTCGTTGCGGCAAATACGATCTGAGCAAGGCCGGGGAGACGCTTTCGCGAATGAACGAAACCGGCGGGAAATTCGGCGCCGCATGGGCTCTGCGGGGCCTGGTGGTGGCCTCCGTCGTCCTGCCGGTGCTCGTGTTCATCGGTGGCGGCTGGCTCGCGTGGCGCGGCACGTTGCGCGAGGCGATGGGCGACCTGCAAAGCGACCTCGCGGTTCTGCAGGAGCAGGCGACGAAGGTGCTCGACGGCCACATGGTGCTCAGCAGCCGGGTCAATGACCTTGTCGGCGGTCTGACCGACGATGCCCTGATCGCCCGCGAGCGGGAGCTGCATGACAGGCTCGTGGCGATGATTGCGGGCTATCCCCAGATGACGGCTGTCGTCGTGGTCGGCCGCAACGGGCAGGGTCTGGTAGCGACCTCGCGCTATCCGGTCGATCGCGACGTCAATTTCAGCGACCGGGAGTATTTCAAGGCGCTGCGTGATTCAAATCTGCCGTTCTATATCGGCGGCATCGTATTCGGCCGCATCACCGGCGAAGACGTGTTCTCGGTCGCGACGCGCAAGGGCAATGATCCGAGCAGCTTTGCCGGTTTGATCCTTCTCGGGGTCTCGCCGGCCTATTTTCGCAATTTCTACCATGAGATGTTCGGCGGCGACGCCGATCTCAGTGCCGGCCTGGTCCGCGACGACGGGACAGTGCTGGCGAGCTATCCCGAAATGGTACGATCGGGTCAGCCGGGCGTCCATGACACGGTCCTGGCGGACGCGATCGCGCAAACGCCCCAGGCCGGGCTGATACGCGGCCACACCGCAACCGACGATACCGATCGGCTGATTGCGTACCGCAGGCTGGCGACCTATCCGGCGTATGTCACGGTCGGACGACGCTGGGGCTCCATCGTGCAGGAGTGGCGCACCGAGATGGCGTCGCACCTGATCTTCGGCATCCCCGCGACGCTCGGGCTGCTCGCGCTCAGCATTCTCGCAATGCGGCAGTCGCGGCGGCAGAGCGACACGCTGACGGCGCTGCAGGCAGAGGTACGCCGTCGCGAAACCGCCGAGGACACATTGCGGCAATTGCAGAAGATGGAAGCGGTCGGACGGCTCACGGGTGGCATAGCGCACGACTTCAACAATCATCTGACGGTGATCAGCAGCAACATCGAGCTGCTGCAGCGCCGCTTGCCGGCAGGCAATGCGTCGCTCTCGCGACTGACCGAGGCGGCGATGACCGGGGTGCAGCGCGCGGCCACGCTGACCCACCGGCTGCTCGCGTTCTCGCGCCAGCAGCCGCTGGAGCCCGAGCCGCTGGATGTCGGACGGCTGGTGTCCAACATCTCGGACCTGCTGCGTCGGACGCTGGGTGAGTCGATCGCGATCGAAACCGTGCTGTCCGGCGGTCTGTGGCTCACGCGCGTGGACACCAATCAGCTGGAGAACGCCTTGCTCAACCTCGCGGTGAACGCCCGCGATGCCATGCCGGACGGCGGCAAGCTGACCATCGAGACGGCCAACGCGCATCTGGACGATGCGTATGCCGCGTCGCATGCGGACGTGACCGCGGGACAGTACGTGCTGCTTGCGGTCACCGATACGGGCACCGGAATGACGCCGGACGTCGTGAGCAAGGCGTTCGAGCCGTTCTTCACCACGAAGCCGCTGGGACGCGGCACCGGTCTCGGCCTCTCGATGGTGTATGGCTTCGTAAAGCAATCGGGCGGCCACCTGGCGATCTACAGCGAGCCGGAACAGGGCTGCATCGTGAAGGTCTATCTGCCGCGCTTCATCCGCGAGGAAACGAAGCGGGTGCCTACGGTGCATGTCGCGACGGCCGCGCACCCGCCGGCCGACGGGCGAGACGATCCTCGTGGTGGAGGATGACGAGGGCGTGCGGCGCTCGTCGGTCGAGGCGCTGCGCGAGATGGGCTACGAGGTGCTGGAAGCCGGCGATGCAATGGAAGGCGTCCGCCTCATTGTCGATCGCGGCGGGATCGATCTGCTGTTCACCGACGTAGGATTGCCCGGCGGCGTGAACGGGCGCGCGCTGGCGGATGCGGCGCGCAGTGCGCGGCCGGGGCTGCGCGTGTTGTTCACCACCGGCTATACGCGCAACGCGATCCTGCACAACGGCACGCTGGATCGCGGCGTGCATTTCATCGCCAAGCCGTTCAGCCTCGCCGACCTTGCCGCGAAGATCCGCGAGGTGCTGGAGGCCCCGGTGCAGGAAGCCGAGATCGCGGTGGCGTCACCTGGGCCGCACGCGCCCGGGGCGGGGCGACCGAGCACGCCGACCGGATGATCAGCCCGATGGGATCAACACTCCGATAGGATCAATGCAATGAGTGAGACGATCGAGCACGCCCGCGAAGGCATCGAGCAGGCACATCATCCGCTGCACGGCGATTCCACCGCGCGCCGCATCGCCGTTTTGATCGCGGTACTGGCAGCCGCACTTGCGCTTGCGGAAATGGGTGAGAAGGGCGCGCAGAACGAGTACCTGACGCATCATGTCGCCGCGGCCGACGAGTGGGCATTCTTTCAGGCGAAGACCGTGCGCGCGACGGTGCTGGCCGCCGAGGCAGGCGTTCTGGCGAACCTGCCGAATGCCGCGGAGCCCGGACCGCAGGCGGAGATCAAGCGCGCCCACGAGAGCGAGGCACGCATGCGCGACGAACCCGATGGCGACGGGACGAAGCAAATTGCCGAACGGGCCAAGGCGAAGGAAGCGGCGCGCGACGCGGCATTTCATCGCTACCACGAGCTGGAACTCGTGGTCGGGGCATTGCAGATCGCCATCGTGCTGGCCTCGGTTGCCGTGGTGACCCGCATCACCGCGCTGGCACTGGGCGCCGGTGCAATGGGCGCGATCGCTGCGGCGTATGCCTTGTTCGTGGCAGTCTGACGAAGCCCGTTCCCGAGTCCGCTCCGCTCTCACCGTCATGTCCGGGCGGGGCGGGCCATGACGTGAGAACCGAGCGGTACCAGAGGGTCGCTGGCTTGGGTCACGGGATGCCCGCCATCCGCTGGCTGGGGCGGGAGGATTCGAACCTCCGAATGGCGGAATCAAAATCCGCTGCCTTACCCCTTGGCTACGCCCCATCCGGCCCGGGCTGAATAGGTCGCGTGCCGCACCACGTAAAGCCTGCTCAGTCGCGGCGCAGGCCGCCGCCCCAGCACCACCACCCCGGCCGTTGCAGCCCCGACGCAGCCCGCCGTGCCGCCACCGCGTCGGCAAACAGGCCGAAGCAGGTCGCGCCGGAGCCGCTCATCCGCGCCAGCAGACAGCCCGGCGCGGCCTCCAGCACCGACAGAACCTCACCGATCACCGGGCGCAGTGCGATGGCCGGCGGCTGCAGATCATTGCGCAGCCGCCGCAGATCGCCCGCCATCTCCCCGGCATCCCGCCACGCCGCCGGCAACTCCGCCCGGCGCGGACCAGGCGCCGCTCCGTGCCCGGAACACATCGGCGGTCGCCAGTGCGACGCCGGGGTTGACCAGGGCGATGCCGCACTCCGGCAGCCCCGGTGCCGGGTCGAGGCGCTCGCCGATACCGCCCATCCTGCTGGCACGGCCGGCGAGACAGACCGGCACATCCGCGCCGAGCCCGCCCGCGAGCCTGGCCAGCACTCCGGGATCCGGGTCGAGCCGCCACAGCCGGCAGAGCAGCCGCAGTGCCGCCGCGGCGTCCGCCGAACCGCCGCCGATGCCGGACGCGACCGGCAGGTGCTTGGCCAGCACCAGGCGGGCGCCCGCCGTCACGCCGGCCTCCGCCGCCAAGGCCCGCGCCGCACGCAGCACCAGATTGTCCGGCTCCGCCGGCAAGCGCCCCGGCGAACGGCCCCTCGACCGTCAGCGACAGCGCCGCCGCCGGCTCGCGCACGAAGCGTGTCGCCGACATCGGCGAACACCACCAGGCTGTCCAGCAGGTGGTAGCCGTCGGCCCGCCGGCCGAGCACGTGCAGGAACAGATTGACCTTGGCGGGCGCCGGCTCGGTCAGATCAGTCCGGCACAAACCCTACTGGCCGCTGATCACCGCCGACTGGCGCGCACCGCTCTGCAGCTTCGCCTCCAGCTTCGCGGCATCGTCGGGCTCGGGATTGAAGCGTCAGCGCGCGGCGCCACTGGTAGGTCGCCTCCAGCTTGCGCCCGGCGGCCAGATAGGCGTCCCCGAGATGGCCGTTGATGGAGGCATCCTCCGGGTCCAGCTCGACCGCGCGCTCCAGCGTCCTGACCGCTTCGGCGGTCTCGCCCTGGCGCAGCATCACCCAGCCGAGGCTGTCGACGATCGCGCCGTCGTTCGGACGCCGCTGCGCCGCCTTCTCGATCATCTGCCGCGCCTGGGCCAGGTTCTGGCCCATGTCGGCCCAGGAATAGCCGAGGTAGTTCAGGACGAAGGGCTGGTCCGGCGCCAAGGTCAGCGCGTGCTGGAAATCCGCCTCGGCCTTCGTCCACTGGTGCGAGCGCTCGTAGGCGATGCCGCGATCGTAGAACACCAGCCAGTCGTTCGGGCCCGGCGCCGGGATGCGCGCGATGGCGCGGTCATAGGCGGCGATCGCATCGGCGAAGCGCTGCTTGCCGCGCAGGATGTCGCCCTCGCGCATGGCGGGCAGCGGGCTCGCGGGATAGTCGGCGGCGATGCCCTGAAGTTCGCGCACGGCCTCCTCGGCATGGCCCAGCCGCTCGGTGAGCGCCGCGCGCTGCAGGCGGATCACCGGGATCAGCGGATCGTCGCTGTTGACCGCCAGCGAGCATCTGCAGGGCGTCGTCGAGATGGTGGTCGCTTTCCAGGATGTCCGCGGCCAGCACCCGCGCCGCCGTGAAGTCCGGCCGCAGGTCGAGCGCCAGGCGCAGCAGCATCATGGCGAAGTCGCCGGCGTCCTGCTGGCGCAAGGCGGCGGCCATGCGCGAGATAGGCCTCGGCGATCCCGTCGGTGGCGCGCGGCACCGGGGGCGTCATGGCTGGCGGCGATCAGTCCCGGCAGCGCGATGGTCATCTCCGGGGCGTCCTCGGCCATGGCGGTCAGCGTGCGCTGCGCCTCGCCCATCTGGCCGTGGCGCGCCTCCCAGCTCGCCAGGATCTGCGCCAGGCGCAGGTTCATGCCGCCGAATTCGGTGAGCGCGGTGCGATAGAGCCTGGCGGCATCGGCGGCGTGGCCGGCCTGATCGGCGATCAGCGCGGCGTGCAGGGCGTAGACGCCGCGGAACCGCTGGCCGTCGAGGAACGGACGCAGCGTCGCCAGCGCGGCGTCGGTGTGGCCGCCGCCCTGCTGCGCCCAGGCGACCAGCAGCGGCTGCAGCAGCTGCGTCAGGCCCTGGCGCGGCAGCGCGTGGAACTTCGCCTCCGCCGCCTGCCAGTGGCCGGCGCGGGCCTCCACCGCGCCCAGCAGCAGCTGCGCGGCCTGGCTGTCGGGCAGCTGACGGGCCAGCGGCACCGCCTCGGTGCGGCCGGCGATCAGGGAGGCGATGAACGCCTGCTGCAGCAGTTCCGCATCATCGGGATGCGCGGCGCGGGCACGCAGAAGCTGCTTCGCCGCGGTGGTCGGATCGGACTGGCTCATGGCGAACCGGCCGACCATGTAGTCGCCGAACACCCCCGAGGGCGCATCGCGCGCCGGGCGGCTCGTCGACCTTGCCGGGGGTCGGATCCGCGGCGGCGCAGGCCGACAGCAGCGAGAGGGCGAGAAGCAGGGCGCGGCTGGCGCTGTGGATATGCTGCATCCGCACAACCTACGTCACGCCGCCGCGAGAGTCATGAGGATTTGAGGCGACGAACCTGGAGGGCAGGGCGCCCCCGGTTGAATCCGTTCACATGCCGCCGGGGTAGTTCGGCCCGCCGCCGCCCTCCGGCGTCACCCAGTCGATGTTCTGCGCCGGATCCTTGATGTCGCACGTCTTGCAGTGCACGCAGTTCTGCGCGTTGATCTGCAGCCGCGGGTTGCCCTCTCGGCGCCGACGATCTCGTAGACGCCGGCCGGACAATAGCGTGCCTCCGGGCTGCGGAAGCGCTGCCAGTTGAGCGTGATCGCCAGCTCCGGATCGGCAAGATGCAGGTGCGGCGGCTGGTTTTCCTCGTGGTTGGTGTTGCTGATGAACACCGAGGACAGCCGGTCGAACGTCAGCACGCCGTCCGGCCGCGGATATTCGATGCGCGGCGCCGCCTCGGCCTCGATCAGCGTCTCGTTGTCGGGATGCGGGTGATGGAACGTCCACGGCGCCTTGCCGCGCAGCACGTAGGTGTCGAGCGCGGAATAGGCCAGGCCGCCCCACAGCCCGTACTTGGCGAACGCCGGCCGGATGTTGCGGACCGTCGGACAGCTCCTGCCACACCCAGCTCGCGCGCAGCCGCTCCTCGTAGCCGGTCAGTTCGGCCGTGCCGCCCGCGGCGAGCGCATCGGCCACCGTCTCGGCCGCCAGCATGCCGGACTTCATCGCGGTGTGCGTGCCCTTGATCTTCGGCACGTTGACGAACCCGGCCGCGTCGCCGATCAGCGCGCCGCCGGGAAAGGTCAGGCGCGGGATCGACTGCAGGCCGCCCTCGTTCAGCGCCCGCGCGCCGTAGCTGATGCGCCGGCCGCCCTCGAAGTGCCCGCGCACCGCCGGATGGGTCTTGAAGCGCTGCATCTCGTCGAACGGCGAGAGCCAGGGGTTGCGGTAGTCCAGCCCGACGACGAAGCCGTAGGAGACCAGGTTCTCGCCGAAATGATACAGGAACGAGCCGCCATAGGTCGCGCGGTCGAGCGGCCAGCCGATGGTGTGCTCGACCAGGCCGGGCCGGTGGTTGGCGGCCGGGATCTCCCACAGCTCCTTGATGCCGATCGCGTAGGTCTGCGGGTCGTGGCCGTCGCGCAGATCGAAGCGCCGGATCAGCTGCTTGGACAGCGAGCCGCGGCAGCCCTCGGCGAACAGCGTGTAGCGCGCGCGCAGTTCCATCCCGCGCTGGAAGCTGTCCGTGGGCTGGCCGTCCTTGCCGATGCCCATGTCGCCGGTGGCGATGCCGACGATGCGCCCGTCGTCCTCCAGCAGTTCGGCGGCAGGAAAGCCGGGGTAGATCTCGACGCCCAGCGCCTCCGCCTGGCTCGCCAGCCAGCGGCAGACGTTGCCGAGCGAGACGATGTAGTTGCCGTGGTTGTGCATCTGCGGCGGCGTCGGCAGGCGGAACGCGCGGGTCGCCGTCAGATACAGGAAGCGGTCGTCGGTGGCCGGCGTGTCGAGCGGCGCGCCCTGTTCGCGCCAGTCCGGGATCAGCTCGTCGAGCGTTCGGGGCTCCAGCACGGCGCCGGACAGGATATGGGCGCCGATCTCGCCGCCCTTCTCCACCAGGCAGACCGCGGCGTCGGGGGCAAGCTGCTTCAGGCGGATCGCCGCGGCCAGGCCGGACGGGCCGCCGCCCACGATCACCACGTCGAACTCCATTGCCTCCCGCGGGGGCAACTCGTCGGCCATCGCGCGTCTCCCGATGCAACCATCCGAACCCTAGGCAGACTGGCGTGGTTGCGCAAAACCGCGAGCACTTTGATGGGGGACGAGAACGGGCCGCTCGCGCTGGCGGTTCATCAAGTCGTGATGTAAAGTTGATCACGAGATACAGGGAAGCCAGCGGCATGAGCGACCGGCCGAGTCGCGCGGATCAGATCCTGGACCTGCGCAGGCAGGTCGCGTCGCTCGAGGCGCAGGCGGCGGGCATCGCCTTGGCCCAGGTCCTGACGCGCAGCTTCAAGGGCGAGATCCGCTACTGGTCGCGCGGCATGGAACGGCTCTACGGGTTTTCAGCCGCAGAGGCGCTCGGCCGGATATCGCACCAGCTGCTGCGTACCGAGTTTCCACGCACGCTCGACGACTTGGATCACGAGCTTCTTGCGCGCGATGAATGGACCGGCGAACTGCGCCACCGCCGGCGTGACGGCGAGGAAATTATCGTTGTCAGCCATCAGTCGCTGCGCCGCGACCCGGGTGGCGAGACGCCGCTGGTCACCGAGGTCAACAACGACGTCACCGAGGAGCGACGCAACCGGGATGCGCGGCTGCGTCTGGCCAGCATCGTCGAATCGTCCGAGGACGCAATCGTCGGCAAGACGCTGGACGGCATGGTCGTGACCTGGAACCTGGCCGCCGAATCGATGTTCGGCTACACGGCGTCCGAGATGCTGGGCCGCCCGATCACTCTGCTGCTGCCGGAGGATCGGCTGCACGAAGAGGCCATGATCCTGGCACGGCTGCGGCGGGGTGAGCGGCTCCGGCACTTCGAGACGGTCAGGCTGCGCAAGGACGGCAGCGCGTTCGCTGTCTCGTTGTCCGTGTCACCCATCCTAGACGCCTCCGGCCAGATCGTCGGCGCCTCGAAGATCGTGCGCGACGTCACGGCGGAGCGGCAGAGCCAGACACGCATCCAGGAACTGCAGACCGAACTGGCGCACATATCCCGGTTGTCGACGATGGGACAGATGGCTTCGGCGATCGCGCACGAGCTGAACCAGCCGCTGACGGCGATCGGCAATTATGCCGGCGCACTCGGACGTGTGCTGGCGGACGAGAGCGGCCGTCTGGACTCGGGTCGCCTGCGCGACATCGTCGAACGGATCCGTCTGCAGACGAACCGCGCGGGCGAAGTGATCCGGCGGCTGCGCGATCATGTCGCCAAACGGACCACCGCGCGACGCCGTGAGGACGTCAATGCCGTGGTCCGTGAGGCCGTGGAACTGGGACTGATCGGCACGCGCCATCATGGTGTGCGGACGACGCTGCGGTTTGACGAGGCGGCCGGCACGGCGCTGCTCGACCGCATCCAGATCGGCCAGGTGGTCATCAACCTGGTGCGCAACGCAGCGGAGGCGATGGAGTCGATGGAGGCGAGCGAGCCTCCGGAGCTGATCATTTCGACGCATGCCAGGGCCGGGGCCGTGGAAATTGTCGTGGCCGACAGCGGGCCGGGCATTGCGCCGGAGATCGTGGGACGACTGTTCGAACCGTTCGTTACCTCGAAGTCGACCGGGTTGGGGCTTGGCCTGTCGATCTGCCGCGACCTCATCGAGGCGCATGGCGGGCAACTGTCCGCCGCACCCGGCGCGACAGGCGGGATGGTGTTCACCATACGATTGCCGACTGAGCCGACCCGCGCGGATCAGGTTTGAGCAGCGGGCCTGCTACTGGTTGGTGTTCCAGATGTCGGTGTCGAGCTTCCAGCCGCTGCCGGCCCGGCGCCAGAGCACGACGTACTTGCCTTCGACGTGGGTCATCTGTTTCTGCGGGTTGGGGGCGTCGAGGCTGAACTGGCCGATCTCGCGCGCGGCGTTGCCGAACTGATCGACCTGCAGCGCCTGGAGCGACATGTTCTTGTCGCCGGCCGTGATCGCACCCTGCCAGATCGCCTGGATCGCAGCCCGGCCCTTCGCCATCGGCGCGCCCGGCGGCAGCGCCGTTGCCTGCTCGGTGTAGAACTGCCCGAGCGCGGCCGCATCGCCCTTGTTGAATGCCGCGGCGAATTTTGCATTCGCGGCGTCGATGTCCGCCTTGATGTCGCGGGCCTGCGCGGTCCCGGCCAGGACCAGCAGCGGAATGGCAAGAAACACGGTTTTCATCGGATGGACGCTCCCTTTCTTGGTGTTTGCTTGGTGTTTGCGCTCGCTTGAACTCCCTCTCCGCCCCCCAGGGGCGGAGCGGGAACATCGGCGGTCACCCCAGCGCCTGCGCCGCGGCGAGCACCTCGGCGGCGTGGCCGGTGACGCTGACCTTGCGCCATACCTTGGCAACCTTGCCGGCCTTGTCGATCAGGAACGTGCTGCGCTCCATGCCCATATACTTGCGTCCATACATCGACTTCTCGACCCAGGTGCCGTACTTCTCCGCCACCGCGTGCGTCTCGTCGGAGGCAAGCGGGAATGTCAGCTTGAACTTCTCGGCGAATCTTCTCGATCGGCTTCATCTTGTCGGGCGAGACGCCGATCACGTCGATGCCGATCTTGCCCAGCTGCGGCAGAGCTTCCTGGAACGCGCACGCCTCCTTGGTGCAGCCCGGCGTGTCGGCCTTGGGGTAGAAATACAGCACGAACGGCTTGCCGCGCAGCGACGTGCTGCTGACGGTGCGGCCGCCGCTCGCCGGCAGCTCGAAATCCGGCGCGGTGGCGCCTTCCTCAACGCTCATGAACCATCTCCCCCACATGACGAACAAACATGGCGCGGACCTGTCGCGCCAGATCCTCCAGCGTGGCGCGCAATCCGGCCAAGTCAATCGGACCCTTCCCATCGAGCGCGGGCGCGACGGCGCGCAGCAGGGCGCGGGCCGAGGCGTCGGGCAGATCGTCGGGCGCGCCGCGGCCCACGGTGATGCGCAGCATGCCCTGCACCGTGCGCCAGACATGGTCGGCGCGGATCAGCAGGGCCGCGTCCTCCGCCGGGAGCTTTTTCCCCTTCGCCAGCCGGTCGAGCGCGATGCGCGTGGTGGGCGAGCACAGCTCCGGCGCCTCCCGCGCGTGGATGAGTTGCAGGACCTGCGCGATGAACTCCACCTCGATCTGACCGCCGGCGCGCAGCTTCACGTCCCACGGGCCGTCCGGCGGCAGGTCGCGGAGCATCCGCGCACGCATCGATGCGGCATCGGCGCGGATGCGCTCCGGCTCGCCGGCAGCCGCCAGCGCCTCGGCGATGGCTTCCTCGATGCGCGCGCGAAGTGCCGGCGGTCCGGCGATCACGCGCGCACGGGTCAGCGCCATGCGCTCCCAGGTCCATGCCGATTCGGCGTGATAGCGCTGGAAGGACGGCAGCGACACCGCGAACGGTCCCTTGTTCCCCGACGGCCGCAGCCGCATGTCGACCTCGTAGAGCTGGCCATCCACGCCCGGCGCGGTCACCGCCGCGACATAGGCGTGGGCGGCGCGCACGAACCACTGGCTCGCCGGCATTTGCCGTCCACCCCGGCTTTCGGTGACCATCTCGGGATGATGGTAGATCAGCATCAGGTCGAGGTCGGAGCCCGCCATCATCTCGCGCCCGCCGGCCTTGCCCATCGCCACCACCGCCATCGAACCGCCGCGTACCCGCCCGAAGCGCGCCGAAAAGTCCGCCAGCACCGGCGCAAGCAGCGCGCTCAGCGCGGCATCCGCAATGGCCGTGCGGCGCAGGCCGGCGGCGTCGGCGTCCAGCCTTCCCTCCATGGTGGCGACCGAGACGGTGAAGTCTTCCTCGCGCACCGTGCGGCGGATGATCTCGATGGCGTCCTCCAGCAGGCGCGCATCCTTGAGGCGTGCGCGCAGCAGGTAAGCGGGATCCGGATTCTCCTCCGGTGACAGCAGGCCATCGAGCGAGGCCGGATGATTGGCCAGGTGATCGGCCAGCGAGGGCGCCGCGCCGAGCACTGCGGCGATCCGGTCGAGCAGTACGGGATTGCGCTGAAACAGCGACAGAAGCTGCACGCCGGCGGGCTGACGGGCCAGGAATGCGTCGAACCGGTTGAACACCGTGTCAGGCTGCGGCTGGCGCGCGAGGGCTGCCAGGACGCGCGGCAGCATCTGGGCCAGCAGATCGCGGGCGCGCGCCGAACGCATGGCGCGGACATGCCCGGCCTGCCAGCCGCGCACCGCGGTCACGATGCGCTCCGGATTGCCGAAGCCGAGCGTGCGCAGCGCCGCGACCGTGGCGGCAGGCGCTGCGTCGACGCCGCTGAAGTCCAGTTCCGGAGCGGCGGATGCGGCGTCGAGCAATTCCGGCACCAGCTCGAACACCTCGGCATAGTGCGCGCGGACCTGGTCGAGATGGCGCAGCAGCTCGGTGGCGAAGGCGGCGGCGTCCGGATAGCCCATGAACGTGGCGAACCGGGCGAGGTCCGCCGGCCGCTGCGGCAGCTCATGGACCTGGCGGTCGGCCACCATCTGCAGCCGGTGCTCGACGCTGCGGAGGAAGCGATAGGCGGCGGCCAGTTCGTTCGCGGCACGCCGAGGGACGTGGCCGGCGCGGGACAGGAGCCGGAGCGCGCCGAGCGTCGTGGGCACGCGCAGTGCCGGATCGCGGCCGCCCCAGACGAGCTGGAGGGTCTGCGCCAGGAATTCGATCTCGCGGATGCCGCCCTCGCCCAGCTTCACGTTGTGGCCGGCGATGCGCGCGACCGGGTCGGCCGCGGCCACGAGCGCCGCCCTTGTGCTCGTCGATGCGGCGCTTCATCGCGTGGATGTCGGCGACCGCGGCGAAGTCCAGGCCGCGCCGCCAGACGAACGGCCGGATCGCCTCGAGGAAGCCCGCGCCCAGCGCCAGGTCGCCGGCCACCGGGCGCGCCTTGATCATGGCGGCGCGCTCCCAGTTCTGCCCCATGCTCTCGTAGTAGGCGATGGCGGCGGACAGCGCGACGGCAGGCGGCGTGACGGCGGGGTCGGGACGCAGCCGCAGGTCGGTGCGGAACACGTAGCCGTCGGCGTCGCGCGCCTCCATCAGCGACACCAGGCCGCGGGCGATGCGCGATGCGAAGGCGGCCATCGCGTGGCCCTCGCTGCGTTCCGTGTATATTGGCGCCGCCGAATCGTAGAGCAGCACGAGGTCCACATCGGAGGAATAGTTCAGCTCGCGGGCGCCGAGCTTGCCCATGCCGAGCACCGTGAACCCCCCGCCGCGTGTCGGATCGTCGGGATCGGGCAGGCGCAGTTCGCCGGCGTCGTGCGCGGCGCGCAGCAGATGCGCCATGGCCAGACCCAGCGTGGCCTCGGCCAGATCGCTCAGCGCGGCGGTGACGCGCTCCAGCGGCCAGATGCCGCCGATATCGGCGATGGCGGTGGCCAGCGCGACGACGCGTTTGGCACGCCGCAGCGCGGCGGCGACGCGGTCGCGACGGGTCTGCGGCGGGAGCGCGGCCAGCTCCTGGAGCGCCGCCGTGACCACCACATCCGGCCCGCCGGCGACGACGTTGCGCAGACTGGCGGCCTCGCGCACCGCGAGATCGGCCAGATAGGGGCTGTTGCCGCCGAGCGAGCGCAGCAGGCCAGCCACCGGTGGCCGCGACGCAAGCCGTGTCTCGACGCGGCCGAGTTCGCCGAAGCGCTCGATCAGGCGGTCCGCCGCGCCGGAGTCGTGCGGGCTCGGCCAGTGTGCCGGCAGGCGGAACGGTGCTGCGCTCATCCGCGCAAAGGCTGGCCGTGAGGCGTCTCACAGGTCAAGTCGCGATCGGCTGCGCCAGGCTGGCGCATCGGCTGGTGACGCTCGCGATCACCCTGGCGCTGCTGTCCGGCGCCGGAGTCGCGGCGCTGGCCTGGCGCCTGTCGCAGGGGCCGCTCGATCTGCCCTGGCTCGCCACGCGGCTGGAAGCGGCGGCCAACGCGAATGGCGGACCGACCAGACTGGCGATCGGCGCGGTCGCGCTTACCTGGGAGGGCTTTCGGCTCGGCGTCGATCGTCCGTTCGACCTGCGGGTCACCAATGTGACGGTCACCGACCAGACCGGCCGGCAGCGGATCGACATTCCGCGTGCCGAGGTGTCGCTGTCGCTGAGGGCGCTGCTGCGCGGCAGGATCGAGCCGCGCGCCGTGGAAATGGATGGTCCGCGTCTGACCATCCTGCGTGCGACAGACGGCACGCTCAGCCTCGACCTCGGCAGTCTGACCGAGGCGTCCGACAGCGGCCTCTCCGCGCCCGCCGAACCGTCGCCAGACACGCAGGCTCCGGTCAACGCACTGCTGGCCGAACTGGCGCAACCGGCGGCGAACGATCGCGACGGCACCCGCAACACGCTGATGAGCCAGCTGCGCCTGTTGCGGATCCGCGACGCGCGGGTCGTTGTGGTGGATCGCCAGCTTGGCGTCACCTGGCGGGCGCCCGAGGCGGACATCGACCTCAACCGCAAACCACAGGGCGGCGTGGACGGCTCGGCCGACCTGTCGTTGGCGCTCGGCGAACAGCAGGCGCGGCTGACGGTCGCCGCGACGCTGGCGGCGGGCGCCACCGAGACGCATCTGCGCGTGCGGCTTACTCCGGTCAAACCGGCCGCGCTGGCGCGGGAGGCGCAGACCTTGGCGCCGCTGGCCGCCGTGGACGCTCCGGTGAGCGGCGAGGCCGACCTCGATCTGGATGCCAATCTCGCGCTGCTCAGGGTGCGGCTCACCGCGCGGGCCGACGCCGGAGAAGTCAGGATCGGACAGTCGAATGTGCCGATCGTCGGCGCGGCCCTGGCGATGTCGGGCACGCCGGACGGCCTGACGCTCCAGACATTCCAGGCGACGTTGCGCGGCCACGAGGGTGGCCCGCAGACGCTGATCCAGGTGCGCGGAACGGCGCAGCGCGCATCGGGGCGCCTGGATTCAGCGTTGTCGCTCGATCTCGACCAGGTTGACTTCGCCGATCTGCAGCGGCTGTGGCCAAAGGGTATCGCCGGCGGCGCGCGCGACTGGATCGTCGAGAACATCCCGTCCGGCATGGCGCGCAAGGGTCATTTCGAGATCACCCTGGCGGCGCCGGACGATCTTTCGTCGATTGCGTTGACCGGCGCGACCGGAACGCTGAACGGCGATGGACTGCAGGTCTGGTGGCTGCGGCCCGTCCCGCCGATCGACAACGGCGTGGCCCAGCTGCGCATCGTCGATCCGGACACTCTGGAGATCGTCGTCGCCTCGGGCCGTGAGCGGCCGCGCAGCCAGAAGCCGGACACCGGCGCCGGCGGGCTGCAGATCCGCGGCGGGCGCGTGCGCATCACCGGCGTCATGCAGCGCGACCAGGTTGCCGCGATCGATGCGGATATCGCCGGATCGGTACCCGACACGATCGCCCTGCTGAGCGAGCCCCGCCTGGCGTTGCTCGATCGCCATCCGATCGATCTGAAGAACCCGGCGGGCCAGGCGACGGTGAAGCTCGCGATCGGCCTGCCGCTCGAGAAGAAGCTGCGGATGGACGACGTCGCGATCCATGCCCAGAGCCATCTGGAGGGCGTGCATCTCGGCGGCATCGTGGCGGGGCGCGACCTCGACGAGGGGGTGCTCGATCTGGATGCGACGGTGGACGGGCTGAAGGTGAACGGGCGGGCGCTGCTCGCTGCGATCGCGGCGCAGCTCGACGTGGCGATGGATTTCCGGGCCGGACCGCCCGCGCAGGTGCTGCAGAGCGTGAAGGTTTCCGGCCAGCCGGATGCGCGCCAGCTCGCCGCGGCCGGGCTGGACGCGACATCGGTGCTGGCCGGGCCGATGCAGTTGCAGGCGACGCTGACCGAGCGCCGCAACGGCCAGGGCGATCTGGGCATCACGGGCGATCTCACGACGGCCGAGCTGACTGTCGCGCCGCTCGAGTGGCGCAAGGCGCGGAATGTGGCCGCAAAGGCCTCGGCGCGGCTGATCCTGGATCACGACCGGCTGACCGGTATCGACGACATACTGCTCGACGGCCCGGACATGGCGCTGCATGCGCGTGCCGACGCCAGGGACGGCAAGGTTGCGCTGCTGCGCCTCGACCAGATGGTGCTGGGACGCACCGTCGCCCATGGCACGCTGAAGCTGCCCGACCCGCCGGGTGCGGGTCCGATCGTCGTGGACATCGCCGGACCAACCATCGATATGGCGCCGCGGTTCAGCCGCCGAGCCACGGCACGGAAGCCGTCACCGCCGGAGACCGGGCAAGCGCCGGGACCACCGTGGACCGTCCAGGCCAGGTTCGATCGCGCACTGATGGCGAACGACCAGGTGATCGGCAAGCTTGCGCTGAGCGCCGAGAACGACGGTCGCGTGTTCCAGCGACTTCACTTCGAGGGTCAGACCGGATCGCGGACGTCATTCCTGGTGCAGATCATGCCGGAGAAGGGGGGACGGCGGATGACCGCCACCGCCGGCGACGTGGGCGACCTGCTGCGCGGGCTCGATGTGGTGCGCGTGATGCAGGGCGGACGGCTGTCCGCGCAGGCGAATTTCGACGATGCGCAGCCGGGCCACCCGCTGTCCGGGGCCGCTGAGCTCGAGGATTTCCGCATCCGCGACGCGCCGGCGCTGGCCAGGCTGCTGCAGGCCATGACCCTGTACGGGCTGGTCGAACTGACGCAGGGCCCCGGCCTTGGCTTCAGCAAGCTGGTCGCGCCGTTCCGGCTGACCGAGGACGCGCTGGAGCTGACCGATGCGCGGGCGTTCAGTCCCTCGCTCGGATTGACGGCGAAGGGTCGCATCGACTTTGCCGCGCAGCAGGTCGATATGCAGGGGACGATCGTCCCGGCGTATTTCTTCAATTCGCTGCTGGGCAAGATCCCGCTGGTGGGGAAACTGTTCAGCCCCGAGCGCGGCGGCGGCGTGTTCGCGGCGAGCTACTCGGTGCGCGGGCCGCTGGAGAATCCGGACGTGTCGGTCAATCCGCTGACCGCGCTGACGCCCGGGTTTTTGCGGGGGCTGTTCGGGATTTTCTGACGGAAGGGAAGGCCGGGGCCTCGCCCCGGACCCCACCAAGGGCGGAGCCCTTGGAACCCTTCACTTTAGTAATGGATTCCAAAGGCTCCGCCTTTGGTGGGGGTCCAGGGGGCAAAGCCCCCTGGCCTGCGCTTGACCGCAGCCCCGCGCAACGCTTGGCTGGCGCCGGCAATCAACGGGAGGACGCCATGGCAAGCAGGCAACCGGTCGCGATCGTGTTCGACACGTTCGGCACCGTGGTGGATTGGCGCGGCAGCCTGATCACCGACCTGACCGCATTCGGCCGGGAGCGCGGCATCAAGGCGGACTGGACGGCGCTGATCGATGCCTGGCGCGCGGCCTACCACCCGTCCATGGACCGCGTGCGCAAGGGCGAGCAGCCGTGGACCACGCTGGACAACCTGCATCGGGCGTCGCTCGACAAGCTGGTGAAGGACTTCGGCATCACGGGCCTCACCGAGGCGGACCTGGCGCACATCAACCGTGGCTGGCATCGGCTGAACGGCTGGCCCGATTCCGTGCCGGGACTGACGCGCCTGAAGCGCCGCTTCATCATCGGGCCACTGTCCAACGGCAATGTCGGGCTGCTGACCAAGATGGCGAAGCATGCGGGGCTGCCGTGGGACATGGTGTTCGGCTCCGATCTGTTCGGCCATTTCAAGCCGGATCCGGAGACGTATCTGGGCGTTGCGAAGCTGCTGAACATCGAGCCCGGCGAGGTGATGATGGCGGCGGCGCACAACGGCGATCTGGGAAACGCGCGGAAGCAGGGACTGATGACGGCGTTCTTCGCGCGTCCCGGCGAATACGGCCCGCACCAGAAGCGCGACTTTGCCGCCGAGCAGGACTGGGATGTGGTGGCGAAGGACATCGAGGATCTGGCGACGCAACTCGGCGTCTGATCCCGCCATCTGTGCACGCCGTCATGTCGTCCTGTCGTCAACAGGGGGGAAACAATGCCATCCGATTTGAGCGATCTCGAGCAAGCTCTGCAGACCTATTTCGATGGCCTCTACGAAGGCGATACCGCCAAGCTCGGCAGCGTGTTCCACAACGTATCGCACCTGTTCAGCGTGACTGACGGCCAGCTCGCCGACATGTCGCGCGAGCAGTGGTTCGAGATGGTGCGCAACCGGCCATCGGCGCAGAGCCGCGATCTGCCTCGGCGCGACTGGGTGGTGCAGATCGATCGCTCCAGCCCGACCACCGCCTTCGCCAAGGTGCAATGCCAGATTCCGCCGCGCTACTTCACCGACTACCTGACGTTCGTGAAGCTGGCCGACGGCTGGCGGATCGTGTCGAAGACGTTCCACACCGAAACGCATTGAGTGCAGACCATGGACTTTGACTACATCATCGTCGGCGGCGGCTCCGCCGGCTCGGTCCTCGCGAACCGGCTGTCCGCCCGCAGCACCAACAAGGTGCTGCTGCTGGAGGCGGGGCAGGATACGCCGCATGGCAAGGTGCCGGCGGCAATTCTCGATTCCTATCCCGGCACCGCGTATCTCAACCCGGCCTACACGTGGTCGGCGCTGAAGGTCACCACCGAGGTCATTCCGCACAACCGGCCCAACGAACCGCGGCCGAAGCTCCGCACGTATGAGCAGGCGCGCGTGCTGGGCGGCGGATCGTCGATCAACGGCCAGCTTGCCAACCGCGGCGCACCGACCGACTACGACGAATGGCACGCGCGCGGCGCGACCGGATGGAACTGGGACAGCGTGCTGCCCTTCTTCAAGAAGGTCGAGCGCGACATGGACTTCGACGGTCCGTGGCACGGCAACGAGGGCCGCATCCCGGTGCGCCGCATTTTTCCCGATCTGTGGCCGGAACATGCCAAGGCGGCCGGCGAAACTTTCAAAGCGGCCGGTTACGAATTCCTGATCGACCAGAACGCGGAGTTCCGCGACGGGTATTTTCCGATCACCATTTCCAATGCTTACGAGCGGCGGGTTTCGGCGGCGATCGGCTATCTCGATCCCGGCACGCGGATGCGCGAGAACCTCACCATCTCCACCGACACGCAGGTCAGCACACTGCTGTTCGACGGGCTGCGCTGCGTCGGCGTGAAGGCGCTGGTGGGCGGGCGCGCGACCGAGTTCCGCGGACGCGAGGTCATCCTGTGCTCCGGCGCGATCCACTCGCCGGCGCATCTGCTGCGTGCCGGCATCGGACCGGCCGGCCATCTGCGCGATCTCGGCATCGAGGTGCGGGCCAACGCGCCTGGCGTGGGCCAGCGGCTGCAGGATCATCCGGCGGTGGCGGTGGCAGCCTTCCTCAAGCCGCACGCCCGCATCGTCAACGACTACACGCGGCGGCACATCTACACCGCGCTGCGCTACTCCTCGAAGCTGGACGGCATACCGCCGGGCGACATGTTCACCGTGGTGACCAACAAGACGTCGTGGCACGCGGTGGGCGAACAGATCGGCTCGTTCATCATCACGGTGTACAAGACCTATTCGGAGACCGGCGAGGTGAAACTGTCCTCGCCCGACTGGCGCGACGAGCCGATGGTGGATTTCAATCTGCTGTCCGACCAGCGCGACCTGGAGCGGATGATGGACGGCGTGCGTCGCTTCGGCGCCATGCACATGACGCCGGCGATGCAGGCGGTGACCACCGACCCGTTCCCGGCCAGCTACAGCGACAAGGTCCGCCAGGTCGGACTGGTGAGCAAGAAGAACAAATGGCTGACCGACGCGCTGGCGAAGGCGCTCGACGGACCGGCGGCACTGCGCAGTTATCTGATCAGGAACCTGATCATGGAGGGCGTCACGCTGGAGGACCTGCTGCGCGACGACGAACAGCTCGAGGCGTTCGTGCGCAAGGCGGCGGTTGGCGTGTGGCATGCCTCGTGCACGTGCCGCATGGGCAGCGAGGACGACCCGATGGCGGTGACCGATCCGGCCGGGCGGGTGCGCGCGGTGGACGGGCTGCGCGTGGTCGATGCGTCGATCTTCCCGGTGGTGCCGTGCGCGAACACGAATTTCCCCGTGCTGATGACGGCCGAGAAGTGCGCCGACGCGATTCTGGCGGGGGCCTGACCTCGCGGGCTGAGACGCGCGGCTCAGTGCATGCCGCCGCGCGCCGCGATCGGCCAGAGGCACTCCACCCGCCCGTTGCGCACGCCGACATACCAGTCGTAGCGGTCCACCGTCGGGTCGCAGTGACCAGGCACCAGCCGCAGCTTTTCCCCGAGCTTCGGCGCCGCGGTCTCCGATGCGACCTCCAGCTTGCCGTGCTCGTCAGACGCCCCGACATAGCGGATGTCCGGCCGCTGCCAGATCGTCGGCAGACCGCTGTCCACCGCAACCGCCTTATGTCCCGCGTCCACCACGGCGATGCCCTTGTGCGGCACGCTCATCACGGTCGCCAGCACGAACAGTGCATGACGGAAGATGCCGATCGGCGCTCCTGCCTCGTCCAGGTTGCGCGCATAGTCGGCGTCCATGAAAACGTAGCTGCCGGCCTGGATTTCGTTATAGACGCCGGACGCGGATTCCAATTGGAATGTGCCGGTGCCCGCACCGCCGACGATGGGGCAATCCAGCCCCTGCTGGCGAAGCTGTTCGACGGTGCGGCGCGAGCCATCGATCGCGTGGTCGATCATCGTGCGGCGCTCCGCGACAGTGCGCCGGTGCTGCGCGCTGCCGTGATAGGCCTGCAACCCGCCGAATATCAGATGCTTCGACGCCGCGATGCGCTTCGCCAGTTCCACCGCATCCGGGCCAGGAGCGACGCCACAGCGGCCTGCGCCGACATCGATCTCCACCAGCACCGACAGGCGAATGCCGGCATCCGCCGCGGCGGTCTCGATCGCCGCCACCTGTGCGGCATCGTCGGCGCACACCGCGACCTTGCTGATGCCCGCCAGTGCGGCGAGGCGTGCGAGCTTCGAGGCGCCCACCACCTCGTTGCTCACCAGGATGTCGGGAATGCCGCCCCAGGCCAGCGCCTCGGCCTCGGCCACCTTCTGCACGCACTGGCCGATCGCGCCGCGCGCCATCTGCAGCCTGGCGATCACCGGCGATTTGTGCGTCTTGGCATGCGCCCGGAGTTTCGCCCCGGTGGGTGCAAGAAGTTCGGCCATTTGGTTCAAATTTGCCTCGAATGCGTCGAGGTCGATCAGCAGCGCGGGCGTGTCGACTTCGTCTTCGCGCATCCCGGGGCGGGCCGGCGGTGGCTGCAACATGGCGAGCTATCTCCCAATCGGGTGTTCCACGCGGCGCGGGTGCCGCCCGGTGCGATCCAGGCGTGTGCGGCAGTCTTGCCGTTCGGCGTGTCGACGACAACCCGCCTCAGTCGATAGGCCGGGCCTTCGTAGGCCGCCAGCCGCGCAAGCATTTGTGCCCGCACGGTCACGACGGCACCGCGAACGCTGTCGGTGCGATCGCGTCGCAAGGTCGGATAGCGCCCATCGCGCATTTTGACGCGCTTCCAACCACGTAGCGTCGCAGCGACAAGCCGCGTCGGGACACCACCGGCCCCGCCACGCCGCGCCAGCGTCGCGGGATCGAGCAGCGTGCCGTAGAGGAACAACCGCATCGGCCGGCACGCTGCTTCCGCTCAGCGATCGTCGACTGGAGGGTTGGCCTGCACCGACGGGCGCGCGTCGAACGTGGCATGCCAGGCGGCAAGACGCGGATGTCCCTCGCGCCAGTGCAGATCGGCAAAGCGAAAATCCAGATACGCGAGCGCGATGCCGATGGCGATGTGGCCGATGGTGAACCGATCGTCTGCGAGCGCATCCGCCTCCTGTTCCAGCGCATCGACGCAGCACCGCAATTTGGCCTGCCACAGCGTCATGTGCGGCTGGCTCTGCTTCTCCTGTGGGCGGAAGCGCTCGCCGAGCCAGGCCAGTGCGATATCCAGCATGCCGTCGCCCAATGCGAGCCGGCGCAGTGCGGTCAATCGATCGGGCCAGTCGGGAAACAGTTTTGCGCCGGCGTGCAGCGTGTCGAGATACTCGCAGATCACCGGCGAGTTGTACAGCACCGTGCCGTCCGCCAGCACCAGCGTGGGGATTTTGCCGAGCGGGTTGTCGCGCATCAGCTCGACATGCGGCATCGTTCCGCCCACGACCGTGCGCACCGTCTGCAGCCGGTCGGCCAGCCCCAGCTCATGCGCCACGATCATCACCTTGCGCACATAGGGCGAGCGCGGCGACCAATGCAGCTTCATCGTCTCGGCCATGGCATGTCCTCCATCGCCGCAGTGTGGCACCCTCGGCCGAAGTCCGGCCAGAGGAGGCGCGCCATGAACTGGATCGAGGTGAACGGCACCAGCCTGCGCTACGAACTTTCCGGCAGCGGCAAAACGACGCTGGTTCTGGTGCACGAAATGGGCGGCACGCTCGACAGTTGGGACCAGGTGCTGCCGGCACTCAACAACACGCGCCAGGTGCTCCGCTACGACACGCGCGGCGCGGGGCAGTCGGAGAAGATCCGCGGCAGGGTCACGTTCGACGACCATGGCGGACGATCTTGCGGCGCTGCTGGATGCGACCGGGATCACCGGCAAGGTCGCACTGGCCGGCACCGCGGTCGGCGCCGCGATCGCCATCCATTTCGCCGTGCGTCACGCGGCGCGCGCCGGTGCGTTGGTCGTGACAAGCCCGGCGACCGGTGTCGCAGCCGATCGCCGTCAGGCAACACTGGATCGCGCCGCCGCGGCCGAGGCCAAGGGCATGCGCGCGCTGGCCGAGCAAAGCCTTGCCGCATCCTATCCGCCGGAGGTGCGGCACAACGCGGAAGAGTTCCGGAAATTCCGGGCGCGCTGGCTGGCCAACGATCCGGAAAGCTTCGCCGCGATCAACCGCATGCTCGCCGATTCAACGGTGACCGAGGAACTGTCGCGCATCGCGTGCCCGACATTGGTGATCGCCTGCACGCACGACAGGCTGCGCCCGCCCGCCGCGATCGAGCCAATGGCGCGGCAAATTCGTGGCGCGGAGTACCTCGAGATAAACTCGGGCCACTTCGCCGCGGTCCAGACGCCGGGCCTCGTGTCGCAGGCGTTCCACGGGTTCCTGGCAGCGCTCGGCTACTGAGGGGGAGGATGACACACGCCGCGCCCCGGCGCATTCTTGCGGCATTCTGATCGAAGGGGAGTAAACGCGAATGGCTGGAATGCTTGACGGCAAGGTCGCCGTGGTCACCGGAGCCGGCCGGGGAATCGGTCGCGCGACCGCGCTCTGCCTCGCCGCGAACGGCGCCAAGGTGGTGGTGTGCGATGTCGGCGCGGCGGTCACCGGCGAGGGCCACGACGTCGGCCCGGCGCAGCAGGTGGTGGCCGAGATCGCCCAGGCCAACGGACAGGGCCGCGCCGTCGCCAACACCGACAGCGTTGCCGAATGGGAGAACGCGCAGAAGATCGTCCAAACCGCGATCGACAATTTCGGCCGCATCGACATGGTGGTGAACAACGCCGGCATCCTGCGCGACCGCATGTTCCACTACATGTCGCCCGAGGAATGGGACGCCGTCATCAAGGTGCATCTGTACGGTGCGTTCTATGTCAGCCGCGCCGCCGTGCCGCATTTCCGCAAGCAGGAGAGCGGCTGCTTCGTGCACATCACATCGACATCCGGGCTGATCGGCAGCGTCGGGCAGACCAACTATGGCGCGGCGAAGCTTGGCATTGCCGGGCTGTCCCGCTGCATCGCGATGGACATGCAGCGCTACAAGATCCGTTCGAACTGCATCGGCCCGCACGCGTTCAGCCGCATGATCGAGACCGTGCCCGGCCAGTCCGAGGAGCAACTGAAGGCGCGCGCCGAGCGGACGCGGCCGGATCACATCGCGCAGTTGATCGCGTTCCTGGGGACCGATGCAGCCGAGGGCGTGTCGGGCCAGATCCTCGGCGTGCGCGGCAACGAGATCTATCTGTACAACCAGCCGCGGCCGATCCGCATCATGGCGCGCCTGGATGGCTGGACGCCCGAGAAGCTCGCCGCGCAGTGGCTGCCGGCGGTGAAAAAGGACTTCACGCCGCTGGAACGGACCCGCGACGTTTATCCGTGGGATCCGGTCTGAACCGGCAGCACGGAGTTCATCTGCCGGGCGGTCTGCGCCGAATGCCGGTCAGGCGGCGCCGACCGCCGTCTCGCGCGTCACCGGTGCAGGCACGCGCGCGAGGCCGAAATGGTCGCGCAGGGTCGTGCCCTCGTACTCGCGCCGGAACAGCCCGCGGCGCTGCAATTCCGGCACGACGCGATCGACGAAATCGTTGAACGCGCCGGGGAAATGCGCCGGCAGGATGTTGAACCCATCGGCCGCGCGTTCGACGAACCATTCCTCCAGCGTGTCGGCGATCGTGCGCGGCGTGCCGCAGAGCACCCAATGGCCGCGCGCCGCCGCGGTCAGATTGTATAGATCACGCAACGTCATGTTCTCGCGCCGCGCCATCTCGTACAGCACGCTGGCGAACGTCCGGCTGTTGAGCGCCGGCGGCGGCGGCGGCACCGGCCCGTCGAGCGGATGGCCGGACACGTCGTAGCCGATCCGGCTGGCGACCAATGTCGTGGCATTGGTCGGGCTGATCCAGCTTTGCAGTTTTGCGAGTTTCTCCCGCGCCTCGGCGTCGCTGTCGCCGACGATCGCACATGACGCCGGGCAGCACCGCGAGTTCGTCCGGGTCGCGGCCGTATTTGGCCATACGCCCCTTCAGGTCGGCGTAGGCGGCCTTGGCGGGGCCCAGTTCCTGCACCACCGAGAACACCACGTCCGCGGTGCGCGCCGCCAGTTCCAGCCCCGAGGGCGAGCCGCCTGCCTGGATGATCACCGGGTGGCCCTGCGGACAGCGCGCCATGTTGAGCGGGCCGCGCACCTTGAAGAATTTTCCCCGGTGATTGAGCGGGCGCACCTTCGCGGCATCGACGTAGCGGCCGGTGGCCTTGTCGGCGACGATCGCGCCGTCGTCCCAGCAATCCCACAGTCCGCGCACGACATCGACGAATTCGTTGGCGCGGGCGTAGCGGTGTTCGTGCTCGATGTGCTCGTCGAGGTTGAAGTTGAGCGCCGCCTTGGGGTTGGAGCTGGTGACGACGTTCCATCCGGCGCGTCCGCCGCTGATATGGTCGATCGAGCCGAAGATGCGCGCGACGTTGTAGGGTTCGGAGAAGCTGGTGGAGACCGTGGCGCCCAGCCCGACATGCGTGGTGCAGGCGGCGAGCGCGGTGATCAGCGTGGTCGGCTCGAAGCGGCACAGGAACGAGGGATGGTCGGTGGGGTCCATCGCCATCGAATCGGAGATGAACAGCAGGTCGAATTTTCCCGCCTCGGCGATGCGGGCGATTTCGTGCATCACCGGCAGTTCCATGTGGGTGGTGAAGGCGCCGTCGGTGCGCCAGCCGGCCATGTGGTTGCCGGTGCCGAGGACGAAGACGCCGAGATGCATCTGACGGCGGGCCGTGGGCATGGTGCTTTGGCCTCCTGGTGGTGGGACGCGGTGTGGTGGATGGTGCGGCGATAATGCGGGTGGGGAAAGGGGCGGTGGCTACGGGGGATATGCGCGGGGTTCGCGGTTCTTGGATGCGCACTGATGATTGGCTTTAGGTCGAAACCTGGCCTTCTGGTCTGAACGGCCCAAAACCGGTGACGGCCCTTTTCCGACATTCGGGGCGCTCGCTATCGGCGCCCCTCTATGCGCGACGGGAAGCGCGGCGGCTCTGCTGCAGTTATGTTCGGCTGCGCAGTGGGCGTAACTGCATTCGAGCAGGGCTCTGGTCGAGGTCGTCGTTCGGGTCCTACGGCACCATTTCGCTTCGAAATGCCATGACGAGAATGGCTGAACCTAAGCTTTCGAGCAAGGCGTATTGGCACAACGAGCCCGAAGCTAAGCTGGCAGTGGTTCGCGTAATCTGCAGACGTTGACCGCTCCGTTTGGTAATTGAGTGGCAAGATCAAGCAGATGCCTATGATGCGTGAGTAATATCACTTGTACGCTGTGACTTAGGTCCACCAGAACGCGCATGGCCGCAATCGCTCGGTCGTCGTCAAATGTCTGCAGGATGTCATCGCCGATAAACGGAATTGGCGGCAACGTGTTGGCGTACTCTTCGATAGCTGCTAGGCGCAGCGCTAGGTAGAGCTGATCGCGCGTGCCCTCTGACAGCTCACGGACAGACTTTCGTTCGTCTGGAAACGCGCTTTCCTGTAAGATCAGTCTGGGAACGTTATTATCCCCAACTTCGGTATAAACTCGCGCATAGATGTCATGTGTCAGCTTTTTGAAAATCTCGCTGATTCTTTGCAGCAAGACAGAATCACCAACGGTCTCAACTTTTGCAAGTGACTTATCTAATAGAGCTGCCGCAACATGCAACAAGAGTGCTTCGTCGAGGACGCGGCCCATCTTCGCTGTAGCGGATTCTCGTTGCACAGCCGCCAAACTGACGTCGTCCGCAACCTTCTCGCGTGCCATTTGTTGATCGAGCCTTGATGCTTCTGCAGCCGCCTCCTGCGCTGCATCACTGGCGTCTTTGCGTTCCCTTGTAGACAAAGCAATCGCGCTTTCGATGTCAGCCAATGGTGTCGCCGCCACTTCAAACCTGAGTTGATCGAGAGGGAGTCCGTCTCCAGCATCACGCAGTCTGCTCTGGGCCAGAGCAAAACGGGTGGCTTGGTGTTCTCGTTCGGTAGCCAAATGAAGCCTGAGCTCAGCCGCATCAGCGGACTCTGCCCCGATTAAGATCAGCGTTGCCCGCAATTCAGCCTGACGCTCCGCAAGCGCACGTTCTGCTGCCGTAGCATCCTTGTGTGCATCCTCGAGTTGATCGTGCAACACCTTGCGCTGCTTCTCCAGGCCCTGGTGGTGTTGTAAGTGCCGAGCTAGCGCGGAGACCGTATCAAACGAGCTCTGCCCTGTCCGGCCCAAATCGAGCGACGCAGCTAGCGAAGATACGGAAACGTTGAAGTGTTCAAGATCCGCTCGCATACCATCGACACGTACGGCCAGAGAACTCGCTTTCTCGCAATCTGATTTTAGATCAGCAAAGAGTTGCAAAAGCTCGTTAGTTGTCTCAGGCTCCTCGTCGATTGGCCGGCCGAGCTCCCTCAAAGCATCCTTCCATTGCCCGCGCCAAGATTCAGCTTGGAGTTCTATGGCCGTGACCTTGCTCCGCTCCTTGGTCAAGGTGGCTGACGCAGCGTCGTATCTGTCCGCTAGTCGAGTTCGTTCGGCAGCGGCCTTCTTACTGACCTCAATCGCTTGCTCCGCAGCGGCTAAGAGGTGACTGAGCGTCGGCAGCCCAGATGCGGTATCTCCAAGTGCAGTCGCCAGCCGACCGGTCAATGCACAGTGCCGCTCGTCGAGTGAGTGTAGTGCGTCATCGGCCACTACGAACAAACGTCTTGCCTCGATGACACGTTCTCGGGCGGCAAGAAAGACATGTACCTCAGCGAGGTTCGGTTTCGGTCCCAATGGAAATATACTGCAAACTTGTGTCCATGACCGCTCTGCGGCTGCTGAGCTTTCAAGCGCTAGTCGGTATCGTTCGTTATTATGAGTAACACCCGCCTCAGCGTCTTCGGTCGCGCGACGCGCGGCGTCGACCTCAGCAATCGCGGTTGCGTGTTGCATTCGCTCATCAGCAACAGTATCAGCGGTAGAGACGGATTGTTGATAGGCTATAGGCAGCGGCAGTGTTGCCGAGAATTCCTGCTCTTCCTCCGCACGCGGCAGATCAGTAGTGAAAGCCCGGCGGTAGATAAGGTGCCATCCAGCGTCGCGATGTGCCCGCGCACCACTGAGGTCGGCGTCGGTGGGCAGCGACTTAGCGGCGAGAACTGTGCGATAGCGCTGGTTGGCCTCGGCAAGCACTTGCTTCGCGGCGTCAAGTTGGCTCCGTCTGTTGATCTCCGCGGTTTTCGCCGCGGCCAAGTCGGCCGCCAAACGATCGTAGGTCGCTGGCAGAAGGGGAGCAAGATTGACCATCTGTTCAACGCTGCCCGTCCATCCCGGGGCAGCCTGGAGGGCCGACTCTAGCGCTGTCTTTGCTTCGGTTGACCTCCCTGCTAATTCGCGTCGCCGCCTAGCCGGATCACCATCAGAGCGGCATTCTTGCACGAGGTCTGCTAGCTTCTGCATATCGGTGGGCAGCGGCGAGGCGGTGAGCTGCTTTGCTAGTTCGTCGAAGGTAAGTTCCAAGTCAGCAACGCGTTTACGTACCTCTCCCCGGGCCGCTACCAGCTCACGATACCCGGCGATCAATCGCCGTACGCGCGCCAGCGCGGCAAGTGGCGGAATAGCTTCGGTAGCTGCTTCCAAAGGAAGTGGGCTGCCGAGATCGCGCAATAGAGCGGCAATACTGGTTCGGCGTGCCGAGAGTTCAGACTCCACGCCCGGCAGGTCTGCAAGTGCCTTGCGAGCCGCGCCCGCTGACCGGGTCGCCTCTTCAATATCTGCGCTGACCGCCAGAAGCTGGAGATTGGGCGAAATGGGCTCCGCCTGCTCAGCAAGCTGTTGGATACGTAGCAGTTCCCGCTTTGCGCGTTCCTCTGCCAGCACAATAGCCGCTCGCGCATCGGCAAGACGCTTGGCGAGCCCCGATTCGAGGATAGGTGCCTCAGGATGCGCAGTCAGCCAATTGCCGGCAGCGTCGTAGTCGTCGAGCCACGGTGCAACACGTCGAACGCGTTGAAGTCTTCCAATTGTCGCAGAGGCAGCCTCAACGTGCCGGTTCTGCTCTTCGCGCCGATTTCGAGCGTACTCCAGAGCCTCCTCTTCTTTTTTCCAGCGATCTGGTCTCAGCAAGTGGGCGGTGAGCTGCTTGCGAGCTTCGTTGTATTTGTCGAATTCGACGTAGAATGGTCGAGAACCCGACTTACGTGGGGGGGCGAGCGCGTCACGAGCCGCCTGCAATGATTCCAGAACCTGCGTCGCTCTGCGGAATCCACCGGCACCTGACAACAGCGCATCCCTCAGGGCGCCGTTGGACTCGTACAACTCCTCCTCACCTTTGCGAAGTCGCTCGGTGTCAAGAGCAAAAAACCGCTCGAGCAAGGTTCGATCAGCATTCCCACGAATGCGGTTCAACGTCACCGGATCAAGGAGTTTACCCTCCTCATCCACTAGCGTATTGCCTTGTCCCTTTCGGCGACCGAACTTGAATGTACTGTTGTCGACGACGAGGGCTTCGGCGACGATCCGCATGCTAGAGTAACCAAAGCGGAAGCCCATGGGGGATTGTCCGCCGATCCCGAACAGCAGATCACAGAACGCATTCCGGAGAACAGACTTCCCTGCGCCATTTGGTGCCATGAGCAGGTTTATGGTTCCGGGCCGCGGATCGAATTCGATCCGCTCTGACTCGAAGTTGCCGTAGTGAACAAGGGATATAGATGTAAGGCGCAAGTCTCACTCTCCCGCGACGAGATGTGCCAACAACAGGTCGCGAGCGCGCTCGAGAAATTCTGTAGGCAACTCCTGGCCTGCCAATACCTTGACCGCCGGATGGTCTGCACCAAAGGCTTTCCGAAGGTCCCCGCCACGGTCCAGCATCGTTCGGCAGTAGTCCTGAATGTCGGACTTGATTTCATCGAAGCCGATGGTCTCGATGGCCTGTGCGAGCAACCCAACCGCATCCGCCCGACTTCGGACGCCCACAGTGTCTATGTGCGGATGGGTATTAACATCAACTCCTTCAATCCATATGGCGTCGGTGTCGGCGCAACTCATCGCGGCCGCCCGCACCTTTTCTCGAACAGCACCAAGATCGCGGCTGAGAGTTGTGTGTGCACGGCAGGCTCCGGTAAAGACGACACGCGCTGCAAGCAGGCGGCCATCAGCTCGTGAGAGCGCGTCCGATAAGCTTGAACGTGTAAGTTCCATTGCGTCGTCTTCTTCGGCATCCCTTGGCAACTCGACGATCAGGCGGTCCCACCGTACTGTATCGAACGTCAGACGTTCGGGCTCCCTCGCGATACCGTCATTGACGTTAACGAGAACCGCACCTCTGGCGCCAGCTTCCCCGATCTTTCGCCCCTGGAGGTTGCCTGGGAAAACAACCCACGGGTCCGGTCCGTGTTGCTCTGGTCTATGAACATGGCCAAGGGCCCAGTACCTGATAACCCTTGGACTGCAAATGCTCTAGACTGCAAGGAGCGTAACTATCGTGGCCCGGCCGCCCGCCCATCGCGGTGTGCAGCAGGCCGATGTTGAAGTTGCCCGGGGCCGGGTCGGGATAATTAAGCGCAAGATTGTCCGTTGCCCTGCGTGTCGCAAAGCTCTGGCCGTGAACGTAGACGTCGAATTCCGGCAACGGGTACGAGGTTGCTTTGCTTGCAGCGAACAGGTGCGCCGGTTTGTCCCACTTCAAGTATCGGCTTATTACGCTCTCCGCATCATGGTTGCCTTGTATCGCAATGAATGGGATTTTGGCACGGCTTAGGCGCCCGATCTGCGCTATCAGGAATTGGCCGGTCCGCCAGTCCTGCCAATCACCGTCGTAGAGATCGCCTGCTGCCAATACGAAGGCGACCTGCTGTTCAGTCGCGTAGTCGACGAGGGAGGTGAAGGCGTCTCTGGTAGCGTTCCTGATCCGTTCGACGGGGGCGTCCGGGTCTGCCTCAAGGCCGCGGAGCGGACTGTCGATGTGGAGGTCGGCGCAATGCAGGAACTGGAAGGATGCCATGCCTCATAAAATGCCGACTCCGGGAGTGGCGCAAGACCGGCTGATCCGGGCTCTGCGGCGGGTGCATACTAGATGGAGACGACGCGGAATATTATTACATCCACCCATTACGGATAGAAATATGATTTCGTAAGCCATCGATCATAGGTAATTTCACTCCGAATGCCTAAATCAAAAATTCTACCAGCGCGGCCCCAAGAATTACCAATTCAGTCTGGTAACACAACATACAGGGCAATGTCGTCAGAAAGGTTTTGTCTTATCAATATCTTAGGCAGGCCTTCGTAGCCGCTTGCCGACACAGAAAGCGATGCGGTAGAAATTGGGGCGCCCGTAGCTCAACTGGCCAGAGCACCAGCCTGCTAAGCTGGAGGTTATGGGTCCGAGTTCCCATCGGGCGCACAGAACCCACCCTAAGCCACGGGCGCAATTGCCATATAGTGGCGGCGGCCGGTCGGGGCAACACATCATGGTAGCTCCTGTGCGTGCAGAGCGATCGGCGATTATGCCGCGAATCGAACCGGCCACGGTCCGATCGACTCGAATCACGCGATCCGCCCTGCATGCGGGGAACCCGCCCTGTTCGTTGTCGATACACTTCTCGGAAAATGGTCCGTCAAGGGCCGGCGACCTAGTTAGGTACTTCAACTATTGACAGTCATTGTCACTAACTGCAATACTCGTCCGATGGACCATTTCACACCCCCAGCCCGACCCCACCCTCCAGCTCCCCCGGGACATGTACTACCAGCTCATCCACACCCTGTGCGGCTCGCTGCCGCCCCCAGTGACCAACTCCCCCGAGGACCGCACCCGCCGCGACAATGCCGCCATCGCCCAGGTCGCATGCCTGCTTCCCGCCAATGCCGACGAGGCCGACCTCGCCGTCCAGTATGTCGCCGCCAGTGCGCAGGCATTGGACTGCCTGCGGCTGGCCCGGGAGAACCCGTCGGATGTCCCGCGCGTCCTGAAATGCACCGCCCAGTCCGCCAGCATGATGCGCCAGGCACGCGGTGCACGGTCGCTGCTGATGCGCGTGCAGGCGGTGCGCCAGAAACGCGAGGCGGACAATGCCTCGCTCGACAAGGCCGCCTGGCTCGAGCATTGCACCATCGGCCTGATGGCGGACGCACTCGGTCGCACCGTGCCCGCGCCGATCGCGGAACCGCCGCCACCGCAACCCGCGCCCATCGCGCCGGAGGCAGCGCAGCCGCGGCCCGCCCCGCTCGCCGATGCCGAGCAGCACGCGATCATCCACCCCCGCCGCGCCGCACTGATCCGCTCGCTGGGCCGCCTGCCGGACGCCTCGATGGCCCTCGACGGTCCGGCAGAGGCCACCGCCGCGGCAACCTGACCGCAACGACGCGTGTCATAGTCACTCCGAAACGTTCTCTCCGCTGTCCTGGGCAGGCTTGTCTGACCGCCGGGTTGTGTCGCCGAGCCGCTACAGATGGCCGGGACACGCCCGGCCATGACGATCGTGATCTGCGTGCATCTGCGGTCGAATTTTCTTGTTCGGTCGCTCCCCGCCTCTCACCCCACGCGTCACGGTCTCCGCAGCAGCGAAACGAGACGCTGTCGAGACGCGCCGATCATCCCAGTCACATCTGCCCAACCAGGTCGCTCGCAGCCGCGGGCGTTCCGACGACGCCGGGTCTCGTCCGCCGCCTCTCGGCCAGCCCTCGGCATACCCGGCATGCCACCCTGCATCATTGGCGCACTTTTTGCTTGCTCACCCGGGCAACACAGTCACAAATCTCAGACCATGAAGCACATCGCAATCCTGACGAGTGGTGGCGACGCCCCGGGCATGAATGCGGCCATCCGCGCCGTAACGCGCAGTGCGCTCGATCAGGGCATGACGGTCGACGGCGTGCCCCAGGGTTGGCAGGGTTTGGTCGACGGCCAGTTCCGACAACTCAGCGCGCGCGACGTGGGCGGCATCATTCAGGTCGGCGGCACGTTCCTGGGCAGCGCGCGATCGGCGGAATTCCGCGGCGAGAACGGCCGGTCCAAGGCACTGCGCAACCTCGCCCAGCGGGGCGTCGAGGGCGTGGTGGTGATCGGCGGCAACGGATCGCAGACAGGATCCTACATGCTCAGCCAGCTTGGCGTGCACGTGGTCGGCGTCGCATCCACCATCGACAACGACCTGCTCGGGACGGATATCTCCATCGGCTGCGACACCGCGATCAACGTCACGCTCGAGGCGATCGACCACCTGCGCACGACCGGTTCCTCGCACAACCGCGCCTTTCTGGTGGAAACCATGGGGCGGGACTGCGGCTACCTGGCGATGATGGCGGGCCTCGCGGGCGGCGCGGAAGTCATCTCGACGCCCGAGTTCGAGGTGGCGGCAAGCGAGATCGCACAACGGCTGCGCGCCGCATACGAGCGCGGCAAGACGCATGCGATCGTGGTGATTGCCGAGGGCGTCAAGGAGAATGCCGCCAGGATCCTGGCCTATTTCGATGCGGACAAGCAGAGGACAGGTTTTGAGCTGCGTGCCACCACGCTCGGGCACGTCGTGCGCGGCGCGCCGCCCAGCGCGTTCGATCGCATATTGGCGACCCGGTTGGGCGTCGGTGCCGTCAAGTCGCTGAGCACCGGCGAGACCGGCGTCTTGGTCGGCTGGCAGAAGAATGAGGTCACGCGAACGCCGTTCGCGGACATCGTCGGACGCACCAAGCCGATCGATACGGAACTGGTCGAGCTGGCGCGCATCCTGGCCAAGTGATCGCGCGCGCGAGGTTCACCGCGCCATCGGCCCGGCGAACGCGCCTACCAACCGCCGCAGCCCCGCCCATTGCTGGCGCAGATAGGAACCGCTGGCCAGCGCCTCCTCGCCGGTCGGATCGCCGGTCGCCACATAGTCGCGGCGGAAATCCGCGGTGCCGAACAGCATGTCCCACCACGGCAGCACCGCGCCGTAGTTGCAGCTCCGCAGCCCCGCGGCGAGCAGCCCGTGATGCGCGCGATGGAATCGGGGCGAGATCAGCAGCCGCTCGCCCACCGCGCCGAACGACAGCCGCGCATTGGCGTGCGACAGGCTCTCGAGGAAGCGCAGCACCAGCACCAGCAGCGGGAACTGCAGCGGCGGCACGCCGATCGCCAGCGCGATCACGCCGAACCACAGCGCGCCGATCAGATCGTCCAGCACGTGGTTGCGGTCATCCGACCAGAACGTCATCTGCCGCTGCGCGTGGTGCAGCGAATGCAGCGCCCACCACCAACCGAAGCGATGCGACAGCCGATGGCGCCAGTAGTCGGCGCAATCGAGGATGATCGCGTACACCACGAACGTCAGCACCGGCTGGCCCAGCAGGAACGGCAGCAGGCGCTCCAAGGTCGGGGGCACCCAGCCGTGGTCGGTGAGGAACCCGTTCAGCGCCACCTGCGCCCGGTAGAACAGCACGAAGGTGAACAGCGGCAGTACGCCGACGCGCGAAACGATCGTGTAGAACACGTCCACCGATACGGCGCGCGCATCCGGCCAGCGCTCCACCGGCCGCCAGTGCTCCAGCGGCATGCAGACGGCAAACGTGATCGCCACCTGGCAGGCGCCATAGACGGCAAACAGCGCCCAGCCATACGACACGTCCTCCCACTGCATCAGATCGAGCGCGTACAGCAGCGGGATCAGCAGGTGTTCCTGCAGCCAGCCTGCGGCCAGATCGAACGGATCGGGCATCGGTTCAGCGCGACGCCACGCTCGGTGGCGCGCTCGCCTTGGGATTGAGGAACAGACCGTGCGGCGAACGTCCGACATCGATAGTCTGGAATTCCCCGGATTTTGGATCGAGCACCGCTACCTTCTCCGCCCAGCGCCGCGTGATCCACAGCCTGCCATCGGGGGCAAAGTCGATGTCGTCGGGGCCGCCGGGAATGCTGTAGCTGCGGATCGGCGCCAGGGTGGACGCGTCCAGCGACGTCGTGGTGCCGGCGACGCGGTTGTTCACCCAGATGATCTTGCGGTCCGGCGAGAGGAACAGGTTGTGCGCGCCCTTGCCGGTGCGGATGCGATCGACCACGTGTCCATCCGCGGGGTCCACGACGGCGACGTAGTCGGTGCCCATGTCCGCGACCAGCACGCTGCCGTCATGCCACAGCACACCGGCCGGCGTCTTGCCCACCTTCTGGGTCCACAGCACCGCCAGCCGCGTGAGGTCGATCGCCACCAGCGCATCGGTGCCTTGCAGGCTCACGAAGACGCGGCCGGAGTCCGGTGCGAAGGCGAGGTGGCTCGGCATCGACGCGACCGGGAAGCGTTTCAGCAACTGCATGCCGGCGGCGTCGTAGACGTCGATCTGGTTGCGGGCCAGGCCGTTCACCACCAGGAACTTGCCGTTCGGGCTGAACCCGAGCTGGTACGGATCCGCGACCGGCATGCGCTTC
The DNA here is from genome assembly GCA_963739725.1 of uncultured Alphaproteobacteria bacterium. Taxonomy (GTDB): domain Bacteria; phylum Pseudomonadota; class Alphaproteobacteria; order Acetobacterales; family Acetobacteraceae; genus JAMXLO01. Next base: position 89,465 of record CAVUBS010000005.1, read on the forward strand.
TGGATCGCTCCGGTGGCCGGATCGAGGAACAGCATCTCGTTGGCAACGGTGTCGCCCACCAGCAGGCTTTTGCCGTCGGGCGACAGCGCGAGGTGATGCGGTTCGCGCAGCACCGGTATCCGGTGCAACTCCTTCTCGGTCGACATATCGACCAGACTGATCGACGCGCCGCCCGAGTTGATCACAAAGGCGAGGCCCGAGGCAGCGGCCAGCCTCGCACCGAGCATCAGCAGCGGCAGCAACACGGGAAGGACTCGAATGAATCGCATGTGGCACGGCTCCGGCAGCGATGCGCGTGCCTACGCCACCTCGTCCGCGTCCAGCAAGCCTGCCTCCGGGCGTTTAACCCAGGCGACTGCTCCGGGGCGACTGACCCAAGCGCCAGTCGCCTGTTCGCGCGCGCCGCGTGCGAACACTGCGGTGGCGAAGGCGAAGAACACGCAGGCGGTGGTCGCGATCAGCAGGTTGTCGGTATAGGCGTGCGCGGCAAAGGCGAGGAAGACCAGCCGCATGATCACCCGGTCGGTCCGGCGCAAACGGCGCGTGTGGCGCACGACCCACAGCACGAACAGCACGACCAGCAGTCCGAGGCCGATCAGGCCGCCCTCGACCCGCAGCCGCAGATACTCGTTGTGTGCGGCCGAGGTCTGGACCAGCCGCGCCAACTCGCTGTCCGGTGGAATGACGGCGTTGCCGGCACCGACCCCCCAGCCGAACCAGGGTGAGGTCCCCGCGGCCTGCTCGAACGCCGGCCATAGCAGGTCGCGGCCGCTGAGATCGCCGGCCTCGTTGCTCAGCACGTTGAACAGCCGTACCGCCGAGAGGTCGTTGGCCAGGATCACCAGCGGCGGCACGAGGCAGGCGGCCAGCAGCAGGGGCAGCATCCTGCGTCGGCCGGGAAACGCCGGGGAGCGGACGAAGATCAGCGTCAGCCCGGTGACCGCGACGCCATACGCAAGCGGGGCGCGCGCGCCGGTCAGTGCCAAGATGAGGAAATTCACCCCCAGCAGCACGAGCGTGCGCGAGTCTCCCTCGCGATAGAGTTCGATCAGATTGGCGTAGATGGCCGCGAGGCAGACGCCTGCGAGGAAGGCGGGATGGCCCAGCCCGGCGAGCCGCTCGCCGCCGCCCTCGAAGAACAGCGGGCGCAGGCCGGCAACGGCGAGGGTCCCACCGGCTGCCACGCTGAGCAGGGGTATCCAGGTTGTCGCGCGGATGACCGCCTGGGCCCAGCTTCGCGGCAGGCGGGCGAACGCGAAGGCGAACGGCGCGATCGAGCCGGCGAGCGAGCGGAGGCTGTCGGCCTGCGTCAGATCCTGGTGCAGGCCATGCGCCTGCCCCACAACGAACATCGCCAGGAAACCGAGGGCCGGATTGAACACGTCGGGCTCGAGGCCGTAGCGAAGAATGCAGATGGCAGCGAGCAGCAGTTCGGCTCCCTTGACCGCCGCAATCGTGGTCTGGAACGCGCCCGGCCCTGACAGATCGCTGAGGGTCATCTCCAGCGTGGCTCCGGCGATCAGCACCCAGGCAACGCTGAACGCGACGGTGTGGCGGAACGCCAGGACGGCAATGCCGGCTGCCGCTGCCATGGCCAGCGGCAGCCAGAACCAGAATGGCGCGAGCAGGGCGAGGGTGGCGCTGATCGCGAACAGGACGATCGCGGCCATGCTGGCTGGGCCGCTCCAGTCGGCGTGCGTCGATCGGATCACCGGCGGCGGATATCGAAGCGGCAACTGCATGCACTGCATGCCAGCACGAAAACCCTACCAAACCATCAAGCGGGCGGCGATGGCCGGCGGTGCGCGGCTATGGCTGTCTGGAGAATAATAATCTTTTGTCAGATCGTATATTGCCTTCACCAGGAAATATATTCTATAAGGATCGGAAGATCGCTGGCAACGTCAGCCGCCACGGTCTCCTATCGCGAGGTCGAGGGACCGATGACCGTACCGATCTTCCCACTGACGCCGAAATCCGACCCACGATCGGCACGCCCCGGCGACGCAGACCCTCACGGATCACGATGTTGGCGCGCCGCCAAGCCCGCCACCGCCACCCGGAGCCTGACTGTCCAGGCGTGATTTCGTTCCGTGAGGGAACTCGTCCATGCTGCAATCGCATATCATCGACATCGACGGCGTGTTCGTCGGCGCTGCCATCCGCATTGATCGCGGCTACCGCTTCGTGGCGATCGACTTCCGCCTGGAGGAACTCGATTCGACGATCTGGCCAACGCTGGCCGACGTGCAGCGCCTCGCCCGCCGCCTCTATCAGACCGGCAGCTTCGCCGGCCCCACGACGCCCGAGATGACCTCGGTGCCGGCATCGCAATGATCACACGGCATGCATTGGCCGGCGGTCTGCGATCTGACGCGGCCTGTTCAATGGCGGCATCAACCTCAGCCTTCGCCATCTGATTGCACGCAACGCGAAGCGTGGGCAGGTTGCCCGTCGCGTGACGTGGGCCGCGATCGCGACTAATCTTGGTCAAAACCAGGAGGACGTTCCTTGCAACGCGGAATGCTCGCGATCGCCGGCATCGAGCTTGAGCTGTTCGAGGACGGCGAGGGGCCGCCGCTCCTGTTCCTGCACAGTGCGCAGGGCTTTACGCCCGAGCATCCCTATGTGCGTCTGCTGTCGGCGCGGCATCGCCTGATCGCGCCGTCGCATCCGGGCTTCGGCAAATCCAGCCTGCCCGACTGGATCGATGCGGTAGACGATATCGCCTACGTCTATCTCGAACTGATCGATCGGCTGGGTCTCAAACAGGTTGACATGGTGGGCTGTTCGATCGGCGGCTGGGTCGCGGCGGAACTTGCGACCAAGTCTCCCGCATCAGTGCGCCGGCTGATTATGGTGGGTCCCGTCGGCGTGAAGACCGGCCCGGTCGATCGGCTCGACATTCCCGACATCTTCGCGCTGCCGCAAAGCGCGCTGGAGCGGCTGCTGTTCCATGATCCGGAGCGCATGCGAGTGGACCCGTCCCGTCTCACCGACGAACAGCTCGCGATCTCCGCGCGCAATCGCGAGACCGTCGCGCTGCTCGCCTGGGAGCCCTATATGCACAATCCGAAACTGCCTCACCGGCTGCATCGCGTCACCGCACCGACGCTGTTCCTGCGCGGCGAGAGCGACGGGCTGGTATCGGCCGAGTACCTTGCGGCCTATGCACACCTGCTGCCGAACGCGCGCACCGACACGATCGCAGAGGCCGGGCACGCCCCGCAGGTCGAGCAGCCGGGCGCATTCGCCGCGACAGTGCTGGCATTCCTCGACGCGGAGGCAGTGTTATGAAGGCCTGGCATTTCAGCGAGAACGCCTATCCCTACCTGCCGCCCGCGGACGAATACGAGTCGATCCGCGTCAGCCTGCCGAACCGCATCTACGACCCGGAGAAAGGCGCGGCGCTGTACGACCGGTTCCTCGACGAGTGGCTGATCGCGGAAGACGAGGGCATGGAGATCATGCTCAACGAGCATCACCAGACCGCGACGTGCGTCGATCCGGCCGCGCCGCTGGTGCTCGCCGCCCTCGCGCGCCTGACCAAAAAGGCGCGTCTCCTGATCCTCGGCAACCCGATTTCCAACCGCCGCCAGCCGGTGCGGGTCGCCGAGGAGATGGCGATGGTGGACGTGCTGTCGCGCGGGCGGCTGGAGGCGGGGTTCGTGCGCGGTGTGCCCTACGAGGTGCTGCCGGCCAACAGCAACCCGGTACGCATGAACGAACGCCAGTGGGAGGCGCTGGACCTGATCGTGAAGGCGTGGACGAGCCATGACGGGCCGTTCAGCCATGAGGGGCGATTCTTCCACTACCGCGCGGTGAACATCTGGCCACGCCCCTATCAGCAGCCGCATCCGCCGATCTGGATCAGCACGACCAGCCCGAGCGGCGCGGGACGGGTCGGCGCACATGGCTACGTGCAGGCGACGTTCCTTACCGGCTTCGACGGCACGCGCGCGGTGTTCGACGCCTATCGCCGCGGCTGGCGCGAGGCGGGACGCGGCAGCGACGTTCCGGTCGATCGGCTGGCCTATGCGGCGCTGGTCTATGCCGCGCCGAACGAAGCCGACGCCCGTGCGGGGGCGGAGAAGCTGCTTTGGTACATCACGTCGAACAAGGTGCCGCCGCACTTTGCCAACCCGCCGGGCTACGTTCCGGTGCAGGCGAATGTGGCGATGCTGCGGGGCGCCGAGCATCCGCTCAGCGCCTTCCGTCGGGCCGCGACGGTGGAGGGCGCGATCGAGGCCGGGATCATGTTTGCCGGCACGCCCGATCAGGTCCACCGGCAGATGAAGAAGCTCTACGACCACGTCGGCGGCTTCGGCCACCTGCTGATCATGGGCCAGGCAGGATTCCTCGAGCATGACGAGACGGTGCTCGGCATCCGCACCTTTGCCCGCGACGTTTATCCGCGGGTGCGGGAGGAATTTCCCGACACGGCGATCTCCGGCGTGACCTGACCTGCCGGCGAGCTCAGCGACCGCGCGCTTGCCCCCGAGGGTTCTCGATCACGCCAAATGATCGTGAGTTCGCCCCTCCCGATCGGACGGCGTAGCCTTCCGCGTTCAGTCCCCGTCGCAGCAATTCTCGCACCGCCGCCGCCCGACTGGGCATGCGCTGCGCGAACCGGAAATCGTCGATGGCGGTCAACTCATCGCCGTCCAGCATGATCTGCAGCCGCTCACCCCTGGAGAGCGCGTTACCTTTGGCGGTCTTTTCCGACATGGCCCTGACCCACGACTGACAGTCACTTACTCATTCATAGTAAGAACGGTTCGTACTCATTCGCAGTAAGTACGTCAAGAGGCGTATTTCAAGTTTAATGGATGGCCGACTGACGGAACACACTTTACGGTTCAGACCGAAATGACCCACTGCGAAGTTGCTGGACGACGGTCGCGCTCCGGCTAAAAGTGTTGCGATGCCCGAAATTTGTTGGGCGCAGCGCAAATTCATCGAGCATTGAGTGTCTGGCTCAATGCGACCCGGGGAGGACCGGTTGAGCAATTCAGCCACAGCGCAACGCGGGCGGCGCACCATTCTGCTGGTGGACGACGATCTGGCGCTGGGTGGCGTGATCAAGGACTATCTCAGCGAGGAGGACTTCGAGGTCATCCACGTCCACGATTCCATGGTGGCACTCGGAATCCTCGAAACCGGGCCGAAAATCGATCTGCTGCTGACCGATATCGCCCTTCCGGAAGGAATGCCGCATGGCGTTTCCCTCGCCCTGATGGCGCGGCGGCACGTTCAGAATGTTGCAGTCGTCTTCATGACGGGGCATCCGCACCTGCTCGAGATGGTCGGGGAACTCCCGGGGAAGGTGTTCATAAAGCCGGTCGACCTGGCGGAACTGACGCAGGAAATACGCCGTCGGCTCGAGGCGTGAAGTCCGCCCTGTCGTCGCGCGGCCCTTCGAAGGTTCGTGAAACCCCCGCCGCGGTGTAGATTGGCCCGACCACCAGGCAATCGTCCTGTCAGGAGCGGGTCATATGGCGGCAACCGAAACGGCAAGCGAAACGGCAACCCCGGGCGATACCGGGCGCGACTTCATTCGTGAGGTGATCCAGGGCGACATCGAGGCCGGACGCGTGACCGAGGTGGTCACCCGATTCCCGCCGGAGCCGAACGGCTATCTGCATATCGGCCACGCCAAGTCCATCTGCCTGAACTTCGGGGTCGCACAGGAGTTCGGCGGCCGTTGCCATTTGCGCTTCGACGACACCAATCCGACGAAGGAAGAGCAGGAGTTCATCGACGCGATCCAGCGCGACGTGCACTGGCTGGGCTTCGACTGGGGCGAACATCTCCACCACGCATCGGATTACTTCGAGCAGTTGTACGCGTGGGCCGAGCATCTGGTCCGGAAAGGCAAGGCGTACGTGGACGACACGCCGCCCGCCGAAATGCGCGCCAAGCGGGGCACGCTGACCGAGCCCGGCCAGAACAGCCCCGATCGCTACCGGTCCGTCGAGGAGAACCTCGACCTGTTGCGGCGCATGCGGGCCGGCGAATTCCCCAACGGCGCGCGCGTGCTGCGCGCGAAGATCGACATGGCCTCGCCGAACATGAACCTGCGCGATCCGGTGCTGTACCGCATCCTGCATGCCGCGCATCCCCGCACCGGCGATGCGTGGTGCATCTATCCGACCTATGACTTCGCGCACGGCCAGTCGGATGCCATCGAGGGGATCACGCACTCGCTGTGCACGCTGGAGTTCGAGGACCATCGGCCGCTGTACGACTGGCTGCTGGCGAACCTGCCGGTGCCCGCCAAGCCGCGCCAGTACCGAGTTTGCCCGCCTCAACGTCACCTATACCGTGCTTTCCAAGCGCCTGCTGACCAGGCTCGTCGGCGAGGGCCATGTTGCGGGATGGGACGATCCGCGCATGCCGACCCTGGCGGGACTGCGCCGGCGCGGCGTGCCGGCCGCGGCGCTGCGCGACTTCGTGCGCCGCGGCGGCATCACCAAGGCGAACAGCATTTCCGACTTCGCGTCGTTCGACTTCTCGATCCGCGAACTGCTGAACCGGACGGCACCACGCCGGATGGCAGTGCTGCGTCCGCTGAAGCTGGTGATCGAGAACTACCCCGAGGGCAGGACGGAAACGCTGGACGCGATCAACAATCCCGAGGATCCAGCGGCCGGCAGCCGGCCGATCACGTTCGGGCGCGAACTTTATATCGAGCGCGACGATTTCATGGAGAACCCGCCGAAGAAGTTTTTCCGCCTGTCACCCGGCCGCGAGGTGCGTCTGCGCTACGGGTATTTCGTGTCGTGCCGCGAGGCGGTGAAGAACGCCGCCGGCGATGTGGTGGAACTCCGCTGCACCTATGATCCGGCGACGCGCGGCGGCAATGCGCCGCCCGACGGACGGAAGGTACAGGCGACGCTGCACTGGGTGGCCGCCGCGGACGCAGTCCCGGCAGAGGTGCGGCTGTACAACCATTTGTTCGCGCGTCCGGACCCGGGTGCGGACGGCGATATCATGGCTGATTTGAACCCTGATTCGCTGGAGGTTCTGCGCGAGTGCCTGGTGGAACCTGCGCTGGCCGAAGCTTCGATCGGCGAGCCCGTGCAGTTCGAGCGGCAGGGCTATTTCTGTGCCGATTCCGACTCGACGCCAGATCGGCTGGTGTTCAACCGCACCGTCGGTCTGCGCGATACCTGGGCAAGGGTGCAGGCGGGCGGCGGGCGCGGGTAGTCAATCGCCCACACACGTCGCCGCCCTTGCGGGAAGCCTGTAGAAGCGACGCGCGAGCAGTTCCGAGAACTCTGCGACTGCGAGCGCTTTGCCGAACAGGAAGCCCTGCACCTCCTCACAGTTTTCGTCGTGCAGCATAACGGCCTGCTGTTCGTACTCGACGCCCTCGGCGTTGACCCGGATGCCCATCGCGTGACCCATGTGCAGGACCGCCCGCACAATTTCGGCGGCATGCGGATCCGTTTCCAGGTTCTGAACAAACGAACGGTCAATCTTGATCTTGTCGAAGCGGAACTTCTGCAGGTATCCAAGGCTGGAATAGCCGGTGCCAAAGTCGTCCATCGCAATCGCCACACCCATGCTGCGCAGTCGATGCAGCGTGGCGAGCGTTTCCGCCGTCTCGTTGAGCAGCACACCCTCGGTGATCTCCACCTCCAGTCGTGCCGGCTCAAGCCCGGCTCTCGCGCAGCGCACGTTGCACCTGATCGACGAATCCGAGCGCGGCGGAACTGCACGGGCGAGACATTGACCGCCATGCAGTCGCAGTCCAGGCCACGCGGCGGCCTGCCGGCAGGCCTCGCGCAGCACCCATTCCCCGATGCGAATGATGAGGCCGGTCTCTTCGGCAAGCGGGATGAACGCCTCGGGACAGATCTCGCCGCGGCACGGGTGCTGCCAGCGGATCAATGCCTCCGCACCGACGACCTGTCGATTGTTCAGATCGATCTGCGGCTGATAATCCAGTCTGAACTGGCCTTTCTCGAGTGCCTCCAGCATGTCGGATTCGAGCGCCTGCCGTTCCAGCAGCTTCTTGTTCATGTCGGCTGCAAAAAATTGGTAGGATGCCTCGGCCTTCCTCCTTGGCGCGGTACAGTGCGACGTCTGCTTCTTGCAGGAGAAGCCCCGCATCGGTCTGTGTCAGCACGAGGTTGGCAGCACTCCGCAACGCGACGCCGACGCTGGTACCGATGGTGACGTGATGTCCGTCCAGATCGAACGCCTCATCCATCGCATCGATCAGACGCTGCGCCAGCGCTTCGGTGTCCGCGAGTTGCCGCGCGCCGACCTGCACGATCGCGAACTCATCGCCGCCGAGGCGCGCCAGCGTATCGGTCTCGCGGACACAGTACCTGCAGCCGGGCGGTTACGGCGATCAGCAGCAGATCGCCGGCAGCATGGCCAAGCGTATCGTTCACTTCCTTGAAGTGGTCGAGATCAAGATACAGCACGGCCAGCGACACGCTCTCGCGTCGCGACCATGCCAGAGCCTGCTCCAGGCGATCCTGGAACAGCGCGCGGTTGGGGAGTCCGGTCAGGATGTCATGCGTCGCCAGATGCGCCGACCGTGACAATGCACGGTTCAGCAGCCGCAACGGCAGGGATCGCAGCACTGCGAAGGCAATCGCCCCGAGCGAGGCGGCCAGCACTGCGATCACTGCGGTCACGGCGAGCAAATGCCGCTGTGAGCGCTGCACCTCGACGCGTCCGACAATGGTGCCTGAGTCAAAGACAGGGCTTGTCCCCGTTATGGTCGGCGGCGAAAGCTCGCTGCTTTGTATCGGCGATCAACTGACCACCGGCTGCGAACACCGCGCGCTGCTCGGCCTCCGGCGGCGGACCGAGCATGCTGAGCAGACCGCGGACGCGGGCGTTCTCGAAGATCCAAAGGTCCGGGTTGCTGCTCGCGACCTGTGAAATTGCCACTGCGGCGACCTTCGCCTCGGCCTCGATGGCGGCGTGCGTGGCGGTACGCTCGGATAGGAAATAGGCTACCGGAAGTGCAATCGCGAGGCTCAGCGCAACGATCGCCGCGAGCGCTGTGACGATGCGTGCAAACCTGGGATCGAGGCTGCCGGCGGGACGAGTTCATGTGGCCGGACCGGCAAGCGGGATGTGGCCAAGCCGGACGAGCATGTCGCTTGTTTGCCCGGTATGCAGGAATTCAAGGAACCGAGCGACGTCGGGGGTCGGTTGGTCGCGCCAGACCAGATAGAGCGTGCGCGACAGGTGGTAGCGTCCGGCCGCGAGGCTCTCGAGATCCGGCGCCTCACCGTCGAGGGTGAGCGGCGCAATGTGCCGGGCCTCGGCACGCAACTGTCCGATGGACATCGCGCCGAACGAACCTGGCAGCCGCTCCAGGGCGTCCGCATTCTCCTGATCGGTCGCGACGGTCAGCAATCCGGGCCGCGCCAATGCGACCGCGACCGCCTCCGCCATGTCGGTGGAGATGGCGCGCAACATGGTCCAGTCCGCGTCCGAGGGCTCGCGCCGAACCAGGCGGATCCGCGTGCCATCCGGCCAGGCGGATATCGTCCCTGCCAGGATGCGCGTGACCTCTGCGAGTGTGATGCCACGGACGGCGTTCGTGGGATTGGTGACGAATGCGATCGGCGTTTTTGCGTATGCCAGGCTGTTCAGGCCCTTGGCGCGCTCGGCATCGTTCAGCGCACGCGCCGAAAGGGCGAGATCGATCGCGCCTCCCGCCACCGCGGCAAGGCCGCCCCCGGTGCCCAGGCTTGGCAGAACGGTGACACATGCCTCCGGCGACGCGGCGACGAACGCCTGGCCGATCTGGTGCACGGCGGCCAGAGCCATGCCGGTGCCGCCGATGCGAATGCCACCCGGTTCCGCTGCCGGTGCGCGGCGCGTCGACCCGACGAATGCCGAGAGTGCGCTGAAGGCGACGCCGCCCAGCACGATGCGCCGCCCCAATGCCACCGGCATGATCACCGCTGGCGACATACGGGGATCATTGGGCATGCGCCAGACTCCTGACCGAAACTGCAACAGTTCTGATCCAAATGTCTGAACAGCCCGTAAAGCCAGCCAAGTGACCGGCTTGCGAACCGGCAGCGTGGCCGTCTGTCAGCGTTTCGGCACGATCAGCGCATCGACCGCAATGATCCGCCCGCCGGTGCAGATCAGCGGATTGACGTCCAGCTCCGCGATCGTGTCGCGATGGTCGGCGGCAAATGCGGCGACGCGGCAGATCACGTCGGCCAGCCGGTTGCGGTCCACCGAAGGCATGCCACGGAAACCATCCAGCAGCCGCGCGCCCTTCAGCTGTGACAGCAGCGCCAGGGCCTCGTCGTGCGTCACCGGCGCCGGGGCGAGAGCAGTGTCCTGCAACAGTTCGACCAGGATGCCGCCGAGCCCGACGACCACCAGTGGACCGAACAACGGATCTATGCGCGCGCCGACCACCATCTCGATGCCCGGAGGCAGCATCTTCTGCACCAGCACGCCATTGATGCGCGGCGGCGGCGTGACGGCGTTGGCCTTCGCCATGATTGTCGCAAACGCAGTCCGCACTTCGTCCGCATCGCGCAGGTTCAGGCGAACCACGCCAGCCTCGGTCTTGTGCGGCAGGTCCGGCGATTCGACCTTCAGCACCACCGGATAGCCGAGCGCGCCGGCAGCGTTCACCGCCTCGTTCGCGTTCTGCGCGACGCGTTCGCCGACTACGGGGACACCGTACAGGGCGAGCACCTCCTTCGCCTCGCGTTCGGTAAGAGTCCGGCCGCCGGCGGCAGAGATCAGCGTGCCTGCCTGCAGCATCGTTTCCGCCGGCGTCGGTTCGATCGTCGGCGTGCCGGCCGCGCGTTTCTCCGCGCGCCAGTGCCATGCCGCAAGCGCCGCAAAGCAGGACGGCATGGAGCGGAACAGTGCGACATGTTCCGCCTCTTCCGCCTCTTTGACGCCCGGGCCTTCCAGCCATTCGCTCTGCCAGACGATGCAGGCGATCTTGCCGTGCCTTGCCGCGAGTGAGTCGTAAACCGGGAATACGCTTCGCCGACGGTCCGTAGCCATAGGTCTGCGGCACTGCCAGGGCGCCGTATGTCGGATCGCCAAGCAGTGCATCGGCACAGGCATTCAGTGATTCGGGATTGGCGAGTATTTGTGCCGTCACGTCGCAGGGATTGCGCGCCGAGCCGAACTCCGGAATGTGCGACAGGAGAATGTCACGCACGGCATCGTTCGGCTGCGGCAGTGCAACGCCGAACTGCTCCGCACGGTCGGCCGCCATGATCGCCGCTCCGCCGGATGCGGCGACCACCGCCACGCCCTTGGCCTTCGGCGGCGGCGCCTTGGCGAAGAACGCCGCCGTCTCGGCCAGCGCCTCGTAGTCCTCCACCAGGATCGCGCCGGCGCGACGGAACACGGCGCGATAGGCCGCCTGCGATCCGGCCAGCGAGCCGGTGTGCGACATAGCCGCCGCCGCTCCCTGTTCGCCGGTTGCCATCTTGAACACGATCAGCGGCTTGTCGCGCTGCCACGCGCGTTCCGCCGCGAGCAGCATGCGCTCGGGTTCCGCCATGCCCTCGAACACGCAGGCGATCGCCGCGCACGATGGATCGTCCACGAGGTAGGAGATGTAATCTGCCATGTCCACGTCGCAGGAATTGCCCGACGTCAGCACATGGCTGAACGACATGCCGCGCACGACCGCCTGCGCCAGCGCCATCCCGAGCGCGCCGGACTGGCTCACCATGCCGATCGACTGCCTGCGCGGCGGAGGGATCGGCGTGATGTCCATGAATGTCACGCGCATATCGAGCGGCGCGTTCACCACGCCGATGCAGTTCGGCCCGACGATGCGCATGTTGGTCTCGCGCGCGATGGCCGCCAGGCGTTGCTGCTGCGCGATGCGGTCCTGCTTGCCGGTCTCGGCGTAGCCGGAGGCAAACACGATCACGCCACCGACGCCGGCGCGCGCGCAGTCCATCACAATCTCCTCGACTGCCTCGCGTGCGGCGGTGACAACGGCGCAGTCGGGCACCTCGGGCAGCGCCGCGACATCGGGATAGCAGCGCTGTTCGCCGATCCGCTCGTAGCGTGCGTTCACCGGATAGACCCGGCCGCCATAGTGGCTGAGATTGTGCAGCACGCGCTCGCCGAATGAGCCCGCACGCGTCGAGGCGCCGATCACCGCCACGCTTGCGGGATGCAAGAGGCGCGTCAGGTCGGCGTGGCGATAGACGGATGTTCGTTTCGTGTGCATGCGGGGCTCGATTGACGTTTCCAAACGGCCAGCATACTGATCGGTAGCCCTCCAGCAAAGGACGCCCCGATGTCGCTGTTCGATCTGACAGGCAAGGTCGCCGTCGTCACCGGCTCCAGCAAGGGGATCGGTCGCGCCATCGCCGAACGCATGGCGGAACATGGTGCCAAGGTGGTGGTTTCCAGTCGCAAGGCAGATGTTTGCGAGACGGTGGCTGCGGGCATTCGTGCCAAGGGCGGTGAGGCCGCGGTGATCCCCTGCCACATCGCGCGCAAGGAGGAGTTGCAGAAGCTCATTGATCAGACCACCGCACTGTGGGGCGGCATCGACATCATGGTGAGCAACGCTGCGGTCAATCCATACCTTGGTCCTGCGGCCGGCGCGTCAGACGATGTCTACGAGCGCGTCATGGGCGCCAACGTGCGCAGCAATTTCTGGCTGGCCAACATGGTGTGTCCCCAGATGGCCGAACGCGGCGGCGGATCGTTCATCATCATTTCGTCCATCGGCGGTTTGCGCGGCACCGCCAGCCTTGGCCTCTATGGGATTTCCAAGGCGGCCGACATGCAACTGGCGCGTAACGTCGCAGTGGAGTGGGGACCCAGAAACGTGCGTGCCAACTGCATCGCGCCTGGGCTGGTGCGCACCGACTTCGCGCGCGCGCTGTGGGAGGACCCGGTGCGCTATCGCAAGACGACGCGCGACAATCCGTTGCAACGGATCGGCGAGCCGGATGAGATCGCAGGGGCAGCGGTGTTCCTGGCATCGCCGGCGGGCAGTTTCGTCACCGGCCACACGCTGGTGGTGGATGGCGGCACGATGGCCGGCGTCGTGCTGCAGAAGGACGAGTGAGCTGACACGCGACGATATCGGCGCATTGGATCGGATGGACGAACTTGCGGCGTTCCGCGACCGCTTCGTCCTGCCGGACGGCGTGATCTATCTCGATGGCAACTCGCTCGGCGCATTGCCGAAGGCGACGCCGGCGCGTGTGGCGCAGGTGGTCGAGCAGGAGTGGGGACACTCGCTGATCCGCAGCTGGACGGATCACGGCTGGATCGATCTGCAGTTTCGCGTGGGCGAGAAAATCGGCAAACTCATCGGCGCCGCACCCGGCACGACGGTGGTTGCGGATTCCACGTCGGTGAACCTGTTCAAGCTGCTGGCCGCAGCGCTGGATCAACGTCCGGGCCGATCGGTGATCCTGACCGAGGAAGGCAATTTTCCCACCGATCTCTACGTGGCACAGGGCCTCGCCGCGTTGCTGCAACGCGGACATGTGCTGCGGTCGGTTCCCGCGGCGCATTTGCCGGAGGCGCTGGACGGCCAGGTCGCCGTGCTGATGCTGACGCATGTGAACTACCGCAGTGGTGCCATGCACGACATGGCGGCGTTGACCCGCGCGGCCCATGCGGCGGGCGCGCTGGTGCTGTGGGACCTGTCGCATTCGGTCGGGGCCGTGCCGCTTTGTCTTGCGGCGGATGACGTCGATTTTGCGGTCGGCTGCGGCTATAAGTATCTGAACGGTGGTCCGGGCGCCCCGGCATTTCTCCATGTTGCGCAACGCTTGCAGGCGGATCTGCAGCTGCCGCTCACCGGCTGGCTTGGCCACGCCGAACCGTTCGCGTTCGAGAGCCTCTATCGGCCTGCGAGCAGCATAGCTCGCGCAGTTGTCGGGACACCGCCGGTACTGTCACTCGCAGCGCTGGAGGTCGGGATCGACGTATCGCTGGAAGCGCCGATGCGGGCCGTACGGGAGAAGTCGCTGCGGCTTGCCGAGATATTCATGGCACTGATCGAGCAGGAATGCGGCGATGCATTCAAAGTGCTCACACCAAGCGACGCAGCAGCCCGAGGCAGCCAGGTCTCGTTTGCGCATCCGCACGGCTATGCGATCATGCAGGCGCTGATCGAGCGTGGCGTCATTGGTGATTTCCGCGCGCCAGACGTGCTGCGTTTCGGCCTCGCGCCGCTTTATGTGCGCTACGCTGATGTGTGGGACGCGGTGGCGGTGCTGGGCGAGGTGGTGCGGAGCGGCATCTGGCACGAGGAGCGCTTTCAGCAACAGCTCAAGGTAACCTGATCCGGAGTTTGCGGCACTGCACGGCAGCTTTGTCATCGAACGTCGTTACGATGCTTCGGTGGCACGCGTCTTTGCGGCTTGGGCCGACCCTGAGGTCAAGGCGAACTGGTTCGTCGCGCCGGAAAACTGGACATTGGTCAGACGCGAACTCGATTTCCGTGTCGGTGGGCAAGAAGTACTGCACGGCCGCTTCTCAGGCGGGTCCGAAACGATCTATTCGGCCCGCTACAAGCACCAATCGGTTTCCATCGCGACAGTCGAAATCAAGACCGACGGCGAAGCAGCGCGCCTGATCTTCACCGAACAGGTGGCCTTTCTGGACGGCAAGGACGGCACTGCTGCTCGAGAGCGCGGCACCGCGGCGCACCTTGATCGGATCGCAGTGCAACTCCGTCGGTCGCACTGAAGACCGCAGCGTTCGCGGTCAACGTGATGCGCACGCCGCCACGCACGCGATCGGGAAGGGCCGCGGTTAGGGGGCTGCGCTAGCCGCTCTTCGTCTTGTTCTCCAGTGCCTCGGTCAGCCGCTGCGGATCGACCTCGATCTTCACCCCGGCGCGTTCCAACTGGCACAGCATCATCGAGCGCGAATCCCGGTCGCCCCAGCCGCGATTCAGGCCCTCAGCCAAATCGGCGAGCGCCAGATTGGCAAGCCGCATCGGCACATTCAGCTCCCGGCCGAGACCCGTCGCCAGCGATACGTCCTTGTGCGCGAGGCGCAGCGCGAACGCCGGCGGTTCGTATTTGTTCGGCAGGAACTGATCGGTCAGCGATTCAAAAGCGCCGCGGCGTCCGATGGCGCCCTGACGCACCGCCTCCCAGATCGCCAGCGGTTCGATGCCGGCCTTCACGCCCATGCTGAACACTTCCGCCGCAGCCGCGGTCGCGATGTATCCGAAGCAGTTGTGCACCAGCTTGGCAACCGAGCCCGCGCCGATCGGACCGATATAGCGGGCCGCGTCGCCGATCATGTCGAGCACCGGCTGCCACTTCTCGAACACGTCCTGATCACCGCCGCACCAGATCGCAAGCTTGCCGCTCGCCGCGCCGCGTGGGCCCCCGCTGACGGGCGCATCGAGCAGGTGCGCACCCTTCGCGGCAAATGCGTCATGCGCCTTGCGGACCACGGTCGGCGAGTTTGTCGACAAATCGAAATACGCTGTTCCGCGCTTGATCCCTGCCAGCAAACCGGCAGACACGGCCTCGAACTCCGGCGGGCCGGGGAGCGAGGTGAAAATCACCTCGCTCTGCTCCGCCACTGCCTGCGGCGAGTCGGCCCAGATGGCGCCGTCGCGCAAATGTCGCGACGCGGCTTCGCGGCGGATGTCGTGCACCACCAGTGTGTCGCCGCGCGCCTTCAGTCCCTTTTGCAAGTTCGCGGCCATGCTGGCACCCATGGTGCCGAGGCCGATGAATCCCGCCTGCATGACCTGATGCTCCTGTTACGTATGCGCCTCGAACACTTCGCGTGCGATGTTCGCAGCCGTCATCGCTGCCGGCCAGCCGGCATAGAACGCGAGGTGCGTGATCACCTCGGACAGTTCCTCCTTGGTGACGCCGTTGACCAGCGCCCGCTCCAGATGGCCGCGCAACTGCTCCGGCCGGTAGGTTGCGATCAGCGTGGCGCAGACGATCAGGCTGCGGTCGCGCTTGGAAAGCTGCGGACGCTCCCACACGTCGCCGAACAGCACCTTCTCCGACAGGTCGATGAGCTTCGGCACCGTGCCGCGGACGCGGTCGCGCGATGCCGTCGAGGGTTGCTGTGCCATGGTTTCCTCCACCTGTTGAAGCGATCCACCTATTGCACACCAAGCCGGTCATCGAGTCCAATCAGCCATCGGCGAGGGGGACGCAACATGACAGAGCAACACAAGGTCGCGCTGGTCACCGGCAGCGCGCTCAATATCGGCCGCGCGACGGCGCTTGCACTGGCGCGCGACGGCTATCGCGTCATGGTGACGGCACGCACCTCTGCTGCCGATTGCGCACGGACCGCCGAGATGATCGTCGAAGCCGGCGGCGAGGCAGCGGTGCATCTCGCCGACATTTCGGACGCGAAGCAGGCGAGGGGACTTGTCGACGCCGCAGTCGCGCGTTTTGGCCGGCTCGACGTGCTGGTGAACAATGCGTCGATCCGCCGGCAGACCCCATTTTCCGAGCTGACCGTAGAGGAGTGGCGCGAGATCCTCGGCGCCACGCTGGACGGCGCTTTCTACTGCGTCCACGCGGCCGCGCCGCACATTCTCGCCGCGGGCGGCGGCAGCATCGTGAACCTCGGCGGCATATCGGCGCATCTCGGCGCCAAGGGACGCGTGCACGCGGTCACGGCGAAGGCCGGCATGCTGGGCCTGACCCGCGCGCTGGCCAAGGAACTGGCGCCGAACGTCACGGTCAACTGCGTCGTGCCTGGCTCGATCGATACGGTGCGCGGCTTCGCGGCAGGCGGCAACACGGGGCGGGCGCACCTGCCGGACAACCTGGCCGGCAGGCAAGGCAAACCGGAGGAAATCGCCGAGATGGTGCGCTATCTCTGTTCGCCCGCGGCGCGCTTCATCACCGGCCAGACCATCCACGTGAACGGCGGCGCGTTCATGCCGTAACCGCGGAGCTGTTACGCCACCTTCGGCCAGATCGCGGACGATGCGGCGATCTCCTGCGGATAGATCGCGACCGGTCTGCCGTTTTGCCACTGGATCATCGCTAGCACTGCATCCACACGGCGACCCTTCTCGTCGAACTTCAGATGATGGCCGGGGAAGAACAGCGCCGGCCCGTCGCGCATATCCAGTCCTCGGATCGCTTCTGCCACCTTGCGGCGGTCGGCGACGCCGGCGCGCTCGAGCGCTTCCTTGAAGATGAGCACGTGCACGTAGGCGAAGACCGAGTCGTGTCCGAACCACGGTTCTTTGGTACGCGCCACAAAGCTCTCCGCCAGCCTGTCCTGTTCGCGGCCGGGCCAGTTGGCCAATCCCGCCATCAGCCCTTGCAGAATGTCGGCCCCAGTGACCTTCAACAGTTCCGGCGCGCCGATATGGCCGCCGCCGCCGATCAACGGCAGCTTGCCGCCGGCAAGTCCGAATTCCGCGAACTTGTCGAGCAGCAGCTTGTCGTCGGGTACATTGGACGACAGCATGATGCAGAAATCCGGGCGTGCGCTGCGGATCGGCTGCACCAGCGTCGTGGCGTCGGCAATTGGTGGCGTATACATTTGGTCCACCACTGCGGTCAGACCAAGCTCCTTCAGTGTGTGCTCGCGCAACTCACGCAGGAAGCTCACATTGGCCGCGGTGTTGTCGGCCAGCAGCGCAACTTTCGTGGGCCGCTTCCCGGTCGCGTTTTTCGCCATGTCGAGGATCGTCGGCAGCAACTGCCGCGCCTGACTATCGGCGGTCGGTGCAGTCTGGAACACGTTCTGAAAGCCGCGGCCGGTGATCAGATCGGAATAGGACAGAGTGAGCCACGGCAGCCCAACGCGCTCCGTCACCTCGGTGGCGGCAAGCGTGAAGCTGGACAGCCAGCAGCCAAAGCCGCCGACCAGATCGGGCTCCTGCGCCACCATCCGCTGCGCCGCATCTTTGGCCTTCTCCGCCAAATCCTGTGTGTCGAACTGCATGAGGCGCAATTTGGCGCCACCAAGCGAGTGGATCCCGCCGGCCGCGTTGACGTCGTCGATCGCCATTTCGGCGCCAAGCTTTTCCAGGATGCCGGAGCGCGCCCATGGCCCCGACAGCGGAACCAGCATGGCGATCTTCACTTCCTGCGGTGGTGCTGTGCCCGCTTGAGCGCGGGCGCGGCGCACCACACCCGTGGCACCAGACGCAAGGCCTAGTGCCAATGCGGTCCTGCGTCCGATCGCTGTCGCGTCAGTCATCGTTGTGTTCCTCCCTTTGGTTGCGACGTTGCGTCGCCGTTGGGAAGACTAACGAGGATCGGCGTCCACCCGCACGACGATGCCTTGCAGTTCCGGCGACGGTGCTGGATAGCGCTGCAGCACCAGCGGATCGTGACCGGGAATTATGTTGTCAGGCCGGCTCGCCAGCCGGCGCATTGTGGCGTAGCCCTCCAGCGTATCTTCGTGGCTGTGCATGATCGGAAATGCGCGGCCTTCCTCCATGTTGGCATAGAAGTGGCTGGCGTCCGAGGCCAGCACCATCCAGCCGCGCCGCGTCCACACGCGCACCACCTGAAGCCCCTTCGAATGCCCGCCGACGTGATGCACCGACAGGCCCGGTGCGATTTCATCGACGCCATCATGGAACTGCACGCGGCCGGCAAACAGTTTCCGTACGATCGCGATGACGTCGTCTTCCTCGAACGGCCCGCGAAGTCCCGCATGGCACATGCAGCGGCCGGTGCAGTAGGCCATTTCCGCGTCCTGCAGGTGATAGCGCGCGCGCGGGAACAGATCGTAGTTGCCGCAGTGGTCGTAGTGCATGTGCGACAGGATCACGTCCTGCACCTGCGCCGGATCGACGCCGATCGCCTGCAGCCCGACGGCCGGCGAACGGACGAATTGTCGCGCCCGTTTCCGCCCCATCGGTTCGTCGAAGCCGGTGTCCAGAATGAACGTTCGGTCCGGCCCCTTGATCGCCCACACGAAGTAGTCGAGCGGCATCGGCCCATCATGCGGATCGCCGCCGATGAACGCGCCCGACCGCTTCGCGTTGGCGATTGTGCGCGTAGTGGATCGCATACAGTTCGTAAGGCTGCGGATCGGCCATCATGCGGTCTTCGGCCAGAGTGCCTCCGCCACTGCGATCGAGGCAGGAAACACCGGCGTCGGCCGTCCCTTCTGCCATTGCACGATGCACAGCTTTGCACCGACGCGCCGACCCTTTTCGTCGTATTTCAAGTGGCCGTCGGGAAAGAACAGCGCCGGGCCGTCGGTCATGTCGAGTTTGCGGATCTGCTCCGCCACCTTGTGCCGGTCGGCGACGGCGGCGCGCTCCACCGCCTCCTTCAGGATCATCACGTGCACGTAGGCAAAGATCGAGTCATGGCCGAACCACGGCTCCTTGGTCCGCTCGATGAAGCGCTGAGCCAGTTCTGCCTGGTTCTTGCCTGGCCAATTGGCAAGACCGACCAGAACGCCTTCCAGGTTCTCGGCGCCGGCAACCTTCAGCAACTCGGGAACAGCCCAATGGCCACCGCTGCCGACCAGCGGCAGCTTGTTGGCGGTCAGGCCGAATTCGGCGAATTTGTCGATCAGCAGCTTGTCGTCTGGGACGTTGGTGGACTGGAGCAAGACGAAATCGGGTCGTGCCGTACGGACGCCCTGGATGAGCGTCGATGCATCGCTGAGCGGCGGTGTATAGACCTGATCTGTCACCAGGGTCAGATCCAGGTTCTTCACCACGTGGTCGCGGATCGGCTTGTAGAAGCTGACGCTGGCGGCGGTGTTGTCACCGAGCATGCCGACCTTGGTCGGACGCTTGCCACTGGCCTTCTGCGCCAGATCCACCACCATCGGGACGACGTCTTCGGCCTGACTGTCGGCGGTGGGAGACGACTGGAACACATAATGGAAGCCGCGGTTTGTAATCAGGTCCGAATAGGACAGTGTCAGCCACGGCAGTTCCGCGCGCTCGGTCACCTCGGTCGCGGCAAGGGTAAAGGTCGACAGCCAGCAACCAAATCCACCGACGATGTCCGGTTCCTGCGCGATCATGCGCTGCGCGGCGTCCTTTGCCTTCTCGGCCGAATCGCCGGTGTCGTATTGCAGGAGCGTCAGCTTGGCGCCGCCCAGAGACTTGATGCCGCCCGCCTTGTTGATGTCATCGATCGCAAGTTCCGCGCCGAATTTTTCCAGGATGCCCTGTCGCGCCCATGGCCCCGACAGCGGCACCAGCATGGCGATCTTGACTTCCTTCGGGGCCTGCGCACGCGCCCGGCGCGGCGTGATTGCCGCGGCGCCGGTGGCCAGGCCAAGCCCCAGTGCGGTTCGGCGTCCGATCGAGGATGTGTTCGTCATCGTGGCGGTCTCCCTTGCGAAGTGTTCTCAGGCTGCGGTCAGCCCGAGATATGAACGGCGGACTCTGTCGTCGGCGAGCAGTGTCTCATAGGTTCCGTCGAGCACCATGTGGCCGGTTTCCAGCACATAGCCGTGGTCGGACAGTTCCAGCGCCTCGGCGACACGCTGCTCGACCAGCAGGATGGTGACGCCATCCTCGCGGTGGATCTGCGATATCCGCTCGAAGATCGTGTCGGCGACGGTGGGCGCGAGGCCCATGGATGGTTCGTCGAGCATCAGCAGCTTCGGCGCCGAGGCCAGCCCGCGACCGATCGCCACCATCTGCTGCTCGCCGCCCGACAGGGTGCCGGCAAGCTGAGTGGCGCGCTCGGCGAGGATTGGAAATAGCGTATGGATGCGCTCGAGCGTGTGGTGCCATTGCGCACGTGCAGCCTTGGGATAGGCGCCCATCTCAAGGTTCTCACGCACCGTGAGGGTCTTGAACACCTGACGGCCTTCGGGGACATGCGCGATGCCGAGATGCGCGCGCGATGCGGCGGGTCGGCCGAGCAGGTTTTCGCCGCGGAATGTGACAGTGCCCGCGGCAGGAGGAACGATGCCGCAGATCGTCTTGAACAGCGTGGATTTGCCGGCGCCATTCGGGCCGACAACCGTGACGAACTGGCCCTCGGCGACGGACAGCGACACGTCGTTGAGCGCGCGCAGGCCGCCATAGGAGACAGAGAGATTGCGCACTTCAAGCATGATGGGGACTGGGGACGCGACCCCTCCCCCAGCCCCCTCCCGCAAGGGGAGGGGGAGTGTAGTGCAATTACTTCCCCTCCCCTTGCGGGAGGGGGTCGGGGGGAGGGCACTACGCATTCTGTCGCGCCAGCCATTTGGAACCGAGATACGCCTCGATCACCGCGCGATCCTCCACCACCTCGCGCGGCAGGCCGCTTGCCAGCACGCGGCCATGATCCAGCACGACGAACCGGTCGGCGATCCGCATCATCGCGTGCATCGTGTGCTCGATGATCGCGATCGTCATGCCGTCCTCGCGCACGCGCTGCAACACATCCAGCACCTCGTCGCACTCATCGCGCCCCAGGCCGGCAAGCGTCTCGTCGAGCAACAGCAGCCGTGGACGTCCCGCCAACGCGCGCGCCAGTTCCATCAAACGCAACTGCTTGTTGGTAAGCTGTCCGGCCGCGCTGCCCGCCTGGCGATGCAGACCGACCCGCGCGAGCGCGCCGACCGCCGCCTCCAGCGCCGCATCGTCGGGCAGTCCCGCGCCATAGGCGCCCACCACGACATTGTCGAGCAGCGGCAGGCGCGGGAAGCTGCGCACCACCTGGAAGGTGCGGCCGACACCCATGCGGCAGACCTCGTGCACCTTGCGCCCAAGCATCGACTGGCCGGCCAGCGTGGCAACGCCCTCATCGGCGGCAAGCACGCCGTTCAGCACGTTGAACAGCGTCGTCTTGCCGGCGCCGTTCGGGCCGATGATGCCGAGGATCTCGCCCTCTGCGACGGAGAAGCTCACCTGGCTGACGGCGCGCAATCCGCCGAACGAACGCGACAGGTTCTCGACGCGCATCAGTTCCGTCCCGGCGCTGCCGTGCTGCACGACCTGGCGCGCCGGCGTTGCGGGAAGCACCGGCGCGGGTTCCGGCAGCGCGCGGCGGAACAGGCGGTCGCGGATGGTCCAGTAAAGGCCATCGGGTGCGGCCAGGATGATCAGGATGATCGCAGCGCCATAGACCACGCCCTGGATGCCGGGAATGATGTTGCCGAGTTCGGCGTTCAGTGATTCGGCGAGCGGCACCAGGATGGCCGCGCCGATCACCGGACCCCAGATCGAGACCACGCCGCCGAACAGCGTCACCACCACCGGTTGCGCGGACACCAAAAGGCCGAATACGGAATCCGGCGTCACGACCAGCAGTACGCACGCATAGAGCCCGCCCGCGGTGGCGGCGATCGCACCTGACGTGATCAGCGCGCGCATCTTCCAGCGCCGTGAATCGATGCCCGCCGCCTCGGCTGCCAATTCGTTCTGCCTGATCGCCATCAGCGCGAGGCCGAAGCGCGAATTCTCCACCAGCATGCAGATGATCAGCCCGCCGACCAGAAGGCCCACCGCGACGAGCGTGTAAAGCCGCTGATCGGAGAATTCGAGAAACGCCGCCGGATGCTCCCGGTGCATCGGCAGCGAGACCTCCTGAAAGCCGAGATATTGCAGCACGTAGAGGATGAACAGCGGATAGGCGAGCATCGCCAGCGCGAAATAGTGCCCGCGCAGACGGAACGTGGGCGTGCCGATGACGATCGCCGCGATGGCGCCCAGCACCGCGCCGAACGGAATGCCGATCCACGGCGTCAAATTCCAATAAACCAGGGCGAGCGTCACAGTGTAGGCGCCGATGCCGAAGAACGAGGCGTGGCCGAAGGAAAGCTGGCCGCCATAGCCGGACAGGATATTCCACGAGACGCCGAATACCGCCCAGATCGGCACCAGCGTCAGGATCAGCTGATAGTAGCTGTTGGTGACCAGAACGGAGACGACAAGGTAGGCCACCGTGAGAACGGCAAGTGCGATGCCGTCGCGCCGCAGCCGCGTGTGTGCGCCCTGTCTCATGCGCGTTCCGCCGAACGGCCGAACAGACCTTGCGGGCGCAGCATCACGATCAGCAGGAACACGACGAAGATCGCGGCGTTCTGCAATTGCGGCGGCAGCACGAGCGATGAGCATTGCTGCACGAAGCCGACGGTCAGCCCGCCCCAGAACGCGCCGAGGATGCTGCCCATGCCGCCCAGCACGACGCCGGAATACATGATGATGACGTAGTCGAGGCCGATGAACGGACCGAACGACAGGTAGGTGGCCATCAGGCCGCCGGCGACCGCGGTGATGCCGCAGCCGAGCGCGAAGGCGATGCGATAGGCACGGTCGACGTCGATGCCCATGTAGGTCGCCGCCGTCGGATTGTCGGCGGCCGCGCGCAGCGACTTCCCAAGGCGGGTGTATTCCAGCACCAGATACAACGTGATCGCGGTGATGATCGCGACCACGCACGCGATCAGGCGCGCCTTGTTGAGGAAGACGGTGGCGTCGCCGATGATGGGACCGATCTCGAAGGCGCGGGAGGCGAGGGGCGTGCGCACCGTTTCCGGTGTGGAGCCGAACAGGATCAGCCCGCCATTCTGCAGGATCAGCGAGATGCCGAGCGTGATGATCAACTGGCCGAAATGGCCATCGTCGAGGCTGCCCGCGGTGCGCAGGCCGGAAACGCGGGAGATCAGGAATTTGTGCAGCAGCGCGCCGCCGGCGAACACGATCGGCCCGGCACAGAGCGCACCGACGAACGGGCCGAAATACGGGCCGAGGAAGGCCAGCACGCCGCCGCCGGTCACCAGATACAGGCTGGCATACATGCCGAGCATCAGCAGTTCGCCCTGGGCGAAGTTGACGATGCGCATGATGCCGAAGATCAGCCCGAGGCCAATGCACATCAGGCCGTAGATGCAGCCGATGGTGAGGCCGGCAGTGAGCGCGTTCAGGACGTTTTCGACCAGTACTTCGGCGTTCACCGGTTTTCTTATGCCTCCCGTGTCGCAGCGTCTTACTGGTTCGCCGCCTCCGCCTCAAGCGACCAGCCAGAAATGAGCTGCCCAAGGTGGCGCGGTGCCTCGCCTGGCCATAGCGGTTCGCCATCGATGTTGGCACCCCAGGCGGCCGCGACGCCCATCGCACGCAGCCCGTCCTTCGCCACGGCGCGATAGGTCACGTGGTGATGGCCATGAACGATCAGGCTGGCACCCATGGCGCGCGCCAGTGCGTCCAGTGCCGCGTTGCCGGCGGGGTGGCTGCGCGGCGCCTCGTGCGTCACCAGGATATCGGCGCGCTGGCCCGCGAGTTCGTCGTAGTCCTCCGGCCAGATGGCCGTGGCGCCGAGCGAATGGATCAGCGCGGCGATGTGCTCCTCGCGCCAGCCGGCGCCGATAGCGGCCAGGTCTTCGGGCAATTGCTCGCGGCGATGCACGCGAGGCGGATCCGGCGGTTCCCAGATCCGCGGACGGAATGTGCCGCCGAGCCCGGCGATGCGCACGCCGGCAATTTCGGTGACCCTGCCGTGCAGCGCACCTTGGGTGGTGCGCGGGTTGCGTTGCGGCTCGACCAGGTTGGCCCACATTTCGGGGCCGCCATCGTTGTCGTGGTTGCCGAAGATCCAGTGCACATCGATGCCGCGATCGAGCAGTGGCGCTGCCAGTTCGTCCAACGGCCGGTCGCACTGGAGATCGCCGAGCAGGATGGCCGCCTTCGGCAGGGGATCGAGTGCTTCAAGTCCACGCTCGACAAGCTGCCATTGCTGGTGGATATCGCCGATGAAGACAATCGTCATTGCGTGTTGCGTTCCGTAACGAGTGAGCCCGACCTTGACGATGTCCCGGCGGCGTCCCTAGCTTTCCACGAATATCCGCAAATGGAAACAGGATGAACGATCGGATCGAGCAAGGACCGGCAGCATTTCTCGACCGGCTCGAACGGACCGCGCAGCGAACGGACACGCCCTGCGGGGACGGAACAATGGTGTGGCGGTCGTGGGGGCACGGGCCGGTGCTGGTGCTGTTCCACGGCGGCGCGGGGTCGTGGCGGCATTGGGCGCACAACATCGATGTGCTGTCGCGCGACTACCGGTTGCTGGTACCGGACCTGCCAGGGCTCGGCGAGTCCGCATTCCCGCCGGCCGGCGACGATGCGGCGCATGTCGCGGAGATCGTGGCGCGCGGCATCGACATCGTGCTGGGCGCGGACGTGCAATATGACGTTGCGGGGTTCTCATTCGGCGGCACGATGGCGAGTTGCGTCGGAGCGATCCATGGGGCGCGCGTGCGCTCGGTGACGATCGTCGGTTCGAGTGGCGTGGGACCGGCGGGCAGCGCGGTGGAGCTGATGAAGGTGCGGCACCTGAGCGGCGAGGAGCGTGTCGCCGCGCATCGCACCAATCTCAGCCGGCTGATGATCGCCGATCCGGCGAAGATCGACGATCTGTCGCTGGCGATCCAGGAGTGGAACACGCGGCACTCGCGGCTGAAGACGCCGACGCTGTCGCGCAGTGGCGCGTTGCAGCGGGCAATCGCGCAGGTGCATGTGCCGGTGAACGGCATCTGGGGCGAACTCGATGCACCGGCCAATCCGCGCGCGCCGCAGCGCGTGGCGGCACTGCGCGCACTGCGGCCGGATGCCGATGTGCGCATGATAACGGGTGCCGGGCATTGGGTGGCGTATGAGGCGCCGGAGCAGTTCCATGCGATCCTGCTGGAGATGCTGCGGCGGACGCGACCGTCCGCTCGGGGCCAGGCTTGAGCACTCAGGGCTCCGCCCTGAAACCCGCCCGGAGGCTTTGCCCCCGGGACCCCCACCAAAGGCGTAGCCTTTGGGATCCATTACTAAAGTAACGGGTTCCAAGGGCTCTGCCCTTGGCGGAGTCCAGAGGCGGAGCCTCTGGTGGGGTTCGGGGTGAAACCCCGAGCGCATCTGCTTCAGCCGCACCGTTATCCTGACGCGTTTGGGGCTTGACCCGGCCATCTCCCGCGGCACTGTGCTGGGATGAGTGGCCTGGACAAGCCGGGGCATGACGTGGGGAGGACGGAGCACCATGTCGGACAGCGGTGAAATCGCGCGCGGACCAGGTGAGATGATGGGCAATGCCGGTCCGGGGATGCTGGCCGGCCTGCGCGTGATCGAGGTGGCCGATGAACGGGCAGAATATGTCGGCCTGCTGCTCGCCGGCCTCGGCGCCGAGGTGGTGAAGATCGAGCCGCCGGAGGGCAATGCGACACGGCGGATCGGCCCATACCTGGAAGATCAGCCCGGCCTCGAGCGGTCGCTGTTCTTCTGGAACTACAACCGCAACAAGAAGTCGGTGGTGCTTGACCTGCGTGAGCCTCCCGCGCGGGAACACATGCTGCGCCTGCTGGACGGGGCGGACGTTCTGCTGGATGCAAGCTGCGGCGCGCTGAACGAGGCGCTCGGGCTGGACCGTGCCGCGCTCGGCGCACGCTTTCCGTCGCTGGTGAGCGCGCGCATGACACCGTTCGGCGATGACGGACCGTGGCGGGATTTCAAAAGCTCCGATCTGATCCACCTCGCGCTGGGCGGCATCATGATGAATTGCGGCTACGATCCCGATCCCAACCTGGAATACGACACGCCGCCGATCGCGCCGCAGATCTGGCATGCCTACCACATTGCAGGCGAGCAGCTCGCCACCGGCATCATCGCCGCACTGATCCATCGGCATCGCAGCGGCCAGGGGCAGGATGTGTCCGTTGCGGTACACGAGGCGGTGTCGAAGAACCCGGAGCTGGACATCATGCACTGGGTGATGCGGCGCGTGCCGATATGGCGGATGACCAATCGGCACGCGGCGGAGACGCCGAACCACTCGCCGTCGATCAGCCACACCAAGGACGGGCGCTGGTTCATCACGCACGGCATGGGCGCGCGCGACCTGAAGAACCTGGTGCCGCTGCTGTCGAAGTACGGCATGGAGGCGGACCTTCAGCCGCCGCCGCCGGATGCCGATTTGAAGGCGCGCCAGGTTCCTGGCTCGCAGGCCGGCGACGAGACGCGCGCGCACATGCTGGACGTGGTGCAGCGCTTCATCCGTGCGTGGACCTATGCCGACATGCCGTGGCGCGAGGCACAGGATGCCGGTCTGCTCTGGGCGCCGCTGCGTAAGCCGCACGAGAATGCGCTGGACGAGCACTGGCTGAAGCGCAAGAGCTTCGCCGACGTGCATCACCCGGAGCATGGCCGCAGTTTCCGCTATCCGACCAGCAAGTGGCTCAGCACCAGGACGAGCTGGCAGGTGGGACGGCGCGCGCCGTTGCTGGGCGAGGACACCGCGGCGGTGCTGGCTGAGGCGGCGCGGCGACCGAGCGTTCCGGCGGAACCTCGCAGGGTCGCGACGCCGAGACTCTCGGCGCTGCATGACAAGCCGTTCCCGCTGCAAGGCGTGAAGATTCTCGACTTCGCCTGGTTCCTCGCGTCCGCCGGCGGCACGCGCTTTCTCGCCGCGATGGGTGCGGAAAGCTTCAAGGTGGAATGGAAGGACAATCCCGACACACGTCTTGCCGCAATGGCGCCGGTTGGTGGCCGTGCGGCGCGCGATGCGGCGACCGAACCGCTGCCCGGCGTCAGGGACCACGACATGGGCGGCCAGTTCAACAACAAGAATGCCGGCAAGCGCGGCATCTCGCTGAACATCCGCCATCCAAAGGGATTGCAGATCGCCAAGGACATGCTGCGCATCTGCGATGTCGTGGCCGAGGGGTTTTCGCCGGGCGTGCTGGACCGTCTGGGGTTTGGCTACGACGTGATGAAAAGCATCCGGCCGGACATCATCTACATCCAGCAATCCGGCATGGGCGTGCATGGCACCTATGGACGGATGCGCACCGTCGGCCCGGTTGCCGCGGCGTTTGGCGGGCAGGGCGACATGTCGGGGCTGCCGGAGCCGGCGATGCCGGTCGGCTGGGGATATTCCTTCCTCGACTGGATGGGCGCCTATGGCTACGCACTGGCTTTGCTCGGCGCGCTGTATCATCGCGAGCGTACCGGCGAGGGCCAGTGGATCGACGCGTCGCAGTGCGAATCGGGATTGTTCCTGACGGGCACTACAATTCTGGATTGGTCCGCGAATGAACGGGAGTGGCGGCGCTACGGCAACCGCTCGCCATACAAGCCGGCGGCACCGCATGGCGCGTATCGTTGCGCCGGGACCGATCGCTGGATCGCCATTGCCTGCTTCACCGATGCGGAGTGGCGCGCGCTGGCGCAGGCAGCGGGGCAGGGGGCGTGGCTGGACGATCGCCGCTTCGACACGCTGGAACACCGGATGGTGCATCAGGATGCGCTCGATGCGCTTGTCGAAGCCTGGACACGCACGCAGGACGCGTATGATTGCATGATGCGCTTGCAGCGTGCCGGCGTGCCGGCGGGTGTGTGCCAGAACGCCGAAAATCGCTGCGACCATGATCCCCAGCTGCGCCATCTGAAATGGCTTACCGAAGTCACCGGCACCAAGATCGGCACCTGGCCGATTTACGAACTGCCGATGAAGTTCAGCGCGACGCCGGCCTATATCGGCGGGCTGACCGACCGCGGCGCGCCGTGCTATGGCGAAGACAACATGTGGGTGCTCACGGAATTGCTCGGCCGGTCGCGCAGCGAAGTGGAGCGACTGGCGGAGGAAGGCGTCATATGAGCGACCTCGCACATTGAAAACAGGATAGCCGTTTTCCGGGCGGCGCTCGGGGCAATCGCGAAGACGACGAAAGTAGCCACACTGCCTAAGTCGAAAGGGACGACTGGACCATGATCCTGGTCACCAACAACGAAGGCACGCTGGGCGCCCCGACCACGGCTCAGATGCTCACGGAGGGACGCCATGCGCTCGATGCGATCGAAGCCGGCATTCGCCTGATCGAGGCTGACCCGTCCGTGCGCACTGTCGGCCGCGGTGGCTGGCCGAACCTGTTGTGCGAGATGGAACTGGATGCCTGCGTCATGGACGGCACGACGCTGCGCTCGGGTGCGGTCGGCGCGCTGCAAGGCTACCTGCACCCGGTCAGCGTTGCACGCGAGATCATGCGCAGGCTGCCGCATGAATTGCTGGTGGGGCAGGGGGCTGCCCGCTTCGCCCATGAGATCGGCGCCGAGCCGGCGGACAACCTGATCGAGGATTCGCGCCGCGCCTGGCAGGCTTGGTTCGACAACGAAGTGCCCGCCGCGCAGAAACGCGCGTGGCCCGACACGCCCCTGGCGCAACTCTGTCGCCACGCAATCGATCCGGAAGTGGGCCGTGACACCACCGTGTTCATTGCACAGGACAGCGCCGGCAATATCTGCTCGGGCGCCAGCACGTCGGGCTGGGGCTGGAAATATCCCGGCCGGCTCGGCGACAGCCCGATCGTCGGCGCGGGATCCTATGCCGACACACGCTACGGCGCCGCCGCCTGCACTGGCGCGGGTGAGATGACCATCCGCTGCTGCACCGCGCGCTCCATCGTGCTCTACATGAAGGCTGGCGCCAGCGTGTCGGACGCGGTCTATGAAGCCGCTGAGGACATGCGTGCGCTCGAGGGTGGTCTGATCAGCCGTGTTACCATTCATGCCATCGATCGCAGCGGCGACCACAAGGTCGTTGCCGTGAACGGTTCGCGCGACAACAAGTACTGGATTTGGCAAGGGCAGGGCACGCCGCGCCTGGAATCGGCCGAACCGATTGCGATTTCAGCCAACCAGCCGCGTCCGACGACGACAACACGGTACACGACAATCCCCCGGTAAAACGCTCCGCGTCCGCCGCGATTGTCACACCACCTTGCGTTCGCGCAGCCCCGCTATCGCTGCTTCGTCATAGCCCAACTCGTGCAGGACCTCGTCGGTATGCTCGCCCGGCTCCGGCGACGCGCTGCGCACGCTCCACGGCGTGCGTGACAGCTCGATCGCCTGGCCCACGACCTCCTGGTCACCAAGCACCTTGTGCTGCACGTGCCGCGTCAGGTTGAGGTGCTGTACCTGGGGATCGGCGAACACCTCGTTCATCCGGTAGATCGGCCCGCATGGCACACCCGCCTCGTTCAGCAGGTCGATCCACACGGCGGTGGTGCGCCCGCGCGTGATCGCACTGATCGCCTCGTGGAGCCGGGCACGGTTTCTCGATCGCTCGGCATTGGTCGCGAAATCCGGATCAACGCCGAGTTCCGGGGCATCGATGACCTTGCAGAAGCGCCGATAGATCGCCTCGCCGGCGGCGCCGATATTCATATAGCCATCGGCGGTCTGGAACACGCCGGTCGGGATGCTGGTCGGATGGTCGTTGCCCGCCTGGCCCGGAACCTCGTGCCCGATCAGCCAGCGCGCCGCCTGGAAGTCCAGCATGGCGATCTGTGCTGCCAGCAGATTGCTCTGCACCCACTGGCCCTGGCCGGACTGCTCGCGCTCCAGCAGCGCCACCAGGATGCCCATCGCGCAGAAGATGCCGGCCGTCAGGTCCGCCACCGGAATGCCCACGCGCACCGGTCCCTGGCCGGGCAGGCCGGTGATCGACATCAGTCCGCCCATGCCCTGCGCGATCTGATCGAAGCCCGGACGTTCGCGATACGGTCCGTCCTGCCCGAAGCCCGAAATGCTGGCGTAAATCAGTCGTGGGTTGATCGGCTGCAAGGTCGCATAGTCGATGCCAAGGCGGAACTTCACGTCGGGGCGGTAGTTCTCCACCAGCACGTCCGCGTCGCGCACGAGGCGCTTCAGGATTGCCACACCTTCGGGAGACTTCAGGTTGAGCGTCATGCTCCGCTTGTTGCGGTGCAGGTTCTGGAAGTCGGGGCCATGGCGTTCACCGCCCATGCCGGCGTCGCCCTCGGGCGATTCCACCTTGATCACCGCCGCGCCCCAGTCCGCGAGCTGGCGAACCGCGGTCGGACCGGCGCGCACGCGGGACAGATCGAGCACCTTGTAGCGGGCGAGAGGCCCCTGACCGGCTGCCGGATTCATTGCGTCTCCAGAATCGCGCGATGTTTGTGCCAAAAACACATCGCATGAATTCGCGCACCGGTCGACCCGCCAACGACAGGTTGTGAGTTCACGTATCACGGATTTGTGATCGTGTGGAATCGTTCCCGACTGGAATCGGGATGGGCGGTCAATATGTGCCGGTGCTATTCACCCGTACCAATGCGACAAGGTTGATTTCGGGGTCCATTCGAGTTTGACTGGGTTGTCTCCACCACCTTCAGTCTCTTGGGGAAGCACGTGCACGCCTTGACGCATAGCGAGATCGCCAGGACCGAAACCGGGCGAACGAGGGGTCCGAAGATTCTGATCGTGGATGACGATCCCGAGGTCCGCTCGATCGTCGCCGAGTTCCTCGAGGATTTGGGCTATGACGTTCTGCAGGCGCGCGGCGGGGCGCAGGCGCTCGATCTCCAGGAGCGCACATCGAATCTGCGCATGATCATTACGGACATTCGCATGCCGGATATGTCCGGGATCGAACTGGCCAACCTCGCGGCGCAGCGCCAGAAAGACCTCAAGATTATTTTGATATCCGGATATTTCGTCTCCCAGCAGGTGGAGCGGCGGTTCCTGCGCAAGCCGTTCCGTATGAGGGACCTGGAGGCGGCCGTGCGGGAGGAACTCGAACGTGCGCCCGGAGCCGGCAGAACCGCATGATGCCGATCGGCGTCGCCAGTCGCCAGATGTGACCGGGGGC
This sequence comes from uncultured Alphaproteobacteria bacterium, assembly GCA_963739725.1. GTDB lineage: Bacteria > Pseudomonadota > Alphaproteobacteria > Acetobacterales > Acetobacteraceae > JAMXLO01. The sequence goes on from CAVUBS010000005.1 coordinate 120,997, forward strand.
GCTATTTTCGCGCATCCAACCACCGCCTATCGACGACTGACACGCAGATGATGGACCGGCACGAACTGTCGAATGGTACGCTGTCCGCGACGATCAAGGCGGACGGCGCAGAACTCTGTTCATTGCGCGACGCCGCGGGCGAGGAAATGCTGTGGCAGGCAGGGCCGGCCTGGCCGCGCCACGCTCCTGTGCTGTTCCCGATCGTCGGGCGCCTGAAGGACGATCGTCTGCGGCATCAGGGGAAGTCGTATCACCTGACGCAGCACGGTTTCGCGCGCGACCGGCGCTTTGCCTGGCTGAACCGCAGTGCCACCGCCTGCCGTCTCGTGCTGCACGAGGATACCGGGACGCGCGCGGTCTATCCGTTTGCGTTCCGGCTCGAGATTGCCTTCGCGCTGGACGATGATGCCTTGGAGACCACGTTCACCGTGGCCAATCCCGGACGCGAGGTTCTGCCGGCCTCGCTGGGAGCGCATCCCGCCTTCGTCTGGCCGCTCGTGGAAGGGCTGGCCAAGAATGCCCACACTGCTGGAATTCGCCGAACCGGAGACCGCGCCGGTGCAGCGGCTGGATGGCGGCCTGCTGCAAGCCCGAGACCGAGCCGACGCCGATCACCGGAAATGTCCTCGCACTTGATCCCGCGTTGTTCGCCGCGGACGCGGTTATCCTGCCGCGGCCAGCCAGCCGGTCGGTGCGCTACCACGCTTCCGGCGCTCCGGTGATCGAGGTGGCCTGGGAGGGGTTCGAACAGCTCGGTCTATGGTCGCGCGAGGGCGGCGATTTCCTGTGCATCGAGCCCTGGCACGGCATCGCCAGTCCGACCGATTTCGACGGCGAGTTCCAGGACAAGCCGGGGCTGATGCTGATCCCGCCCGGCGAACGCCGCACGCTGTCGATGCGGATCAGGTTGTGCTGAGTGGCGAACTCAATCGCGCGTGGCCTGAAGTGAATACGCAAGCGGCAGCCAGGGCTGGTCGGGCCAACGGTACAGTCCGTCCGTGCCTTCGATCAGGCAAGTGAACATGCGCCACGTGACGGCGTCATGCTCGTGCAGCCAATCGAGGCGAAGCCCGGCGGAAATCAGCGCCGTGACCACCTCGCCGAGCGGATGGATCCATTGGCAGGTTCTGGTATTCGTCAGCCGCGCGTTGGGGTCGGCATAGTCCGCCGCATCGTCGAGCACCAGCGGTTCGCTGTGGAAGTAGGGCACGAAGAAACCGGGCCGTCCGTCCGGCTGAGGAACTGCGTCATCGAGCACGAGCGCCGCGGGATGGCCCTCTGCCAGATACAGCGAACCGCCGGGCTTGAGGAAGTGCGCCACGATCCGCGCCCAGCCGGCAATGTCGGGCAGCCAGCAGATGGCGCCCCAGGTGACATAGACGCGGTCGAACGATGCCGGCTCGGGGATGGCGTTCGGGGCGTCGTACAGGTCTGCCTCGACGAAGCGGGCGCGGTCCGCGAGACCCAGTTCGTTGGCGCCAGCGCGCGCGGCCGCAATCGCCGGAGTGGAAAAGTCGAGCCCGACCACGGTGGCCCCGCGCTGCGCCAGGATCAGGGTGTCGTGGCCGAAATGGCACTGCAGGTGGAGCAGGCGCAACCCGGTTACCGGTCCAAGTTCGCCCTCCTCGATGGCATTCAGGCGGGCCAGACCGGCATGCAGCGGAGCGCGGTCGTAGCTTGGGGCGGCGAGGTGGATCGGCACCCGCTCGTCCCAGTTCGCCCGGTTGAGCGCCCGCCAGTCCGGATCTGACATTAAGATCAGCCGGCAGACCATTCATTTCGCTTTACATTTTGCCACTGCTGCTCCATTTGTTCAAGCGACATCTCAGACAGGCTTTTTCCAGCTATATCAGCAGCTTGCTCCATTTTGCTGAACCGACTCGAAAACTTATGATTTGCCTGGCGCAGGCAGGTCTCCGGATCGAGGTCCAGCTTGCGGGCCAGGTTCGCCAGGACAAACAGCAGGTCGCCAACCTCATCGGCGAGCCGCACGGGATCGCCTGCGGGCAGTTCGGCGCGCAGTTCCGCGACTTCCTCGTCCAGCTTTTCCAGCACGGCGCCGGCATCCGGCCAGTCGAAACCAATCCGGGCGGCCCGAGCGGTCAGCTTGGCGGCGCGCGTCAGGGCAGGGAGGCCGGCAGGGACGCCGGCAAGCGTGCCGGTCTCGGCCCTGGCCGCACGTTCGGCGCTCTTCTGCGCTTCCCAGGCCGCGGTCTGCGCTGCGGCATCCCGCATTGCCGCATCGTCAAAGACATGCGGATGGCGGCGGATCATCTTGTCGGCGATCGTCCGGGCGACATCGGCAAATCCGAACAGGCCGGCTTCCTCGGCCATGCGCGCGTGATAGACCACCTGGAACAGCAGGTCGCCGAGCTCATCCGGCAGCGCGGCCAGATCGCGCCGCGCGATGGCATCGGCGACCTCGTAGGCTTCCTCGATCGTATAGGGCGCGATGGTGTCGAAGCTCTGCTCCTTGTCCCACGGACAGCCGCGGTCCGGGTCGCGCAGTGCCGCCATGATGTCGAGCAGGCGACGGAGTTCGTCTTCGGCGGTCAGCGTCAGTCCCCGTAAATTTCGTCGAGGCTCAGGCGAATGCCCGGCGGATCAAGCTCGACGCTGCCGGAGCAGACGATGCGCGTCTCGATGCGTTCGCCGGTGCGAGAGTGCTGGATGATCTCTCGGCGCAGCGGTCGGACCAGCAGATAATGCTGCACCGAAGGAAGCCGGAAATAGTCCGCCAGCTTGCCGCCGGCATCCAGACTTTCGGTCCGCGGCGACAGCACTTCCACGATGACCACAGGGTTCGGCGCGGCGGTCGCTTCATCGGGGATCGGATCGCCGCAGTTCACCAGCGCGTCGGGCTCGTAGTCGGTGTCGTCGTCGATTTCCACCGTCATACCGTCAGGGGCGGCTTGGCACGGCAGGCCGGAATCACGGATTTCCCGATCGAGCGCCCGCCAGATCCGAGCCTTCAGGCGTGCATGCACCCAGCGCTCCGGCGCCATGGCGATCGGCGTGCCTGCCACGCGTTCGAAGCGCCTCCGAGGCTGGGTTGCGGCCCATCGGTGGAACTCGCTGCGGGATAGACGCTGCGCCATCGGCGCACCATAGGGAGCAGGTCGTCCTGGTTCAATCCGCGTCGTATGGGCAAGGAATGTCGGTCCCCGTTTGAAAAGTCACAATTTCTCCCCGATAGAAATGTCACTGCGGGCCCAGTGGACATGACGCTCCCTTGCCGCGGGGCGCACCTTGCGCGAAACGGCATCACTGCCAAACGCTGGGTGAGGGCGAGGGGGTCAAGGGCCGAAGCCGGCGCTTGCCGGTGTGCGCAGCGCAGCCCTTGAGGCCGTCGTTCTCGCCCAGCATCATCACGCGGCCGTGCGAATCGGCCGAACCATTGCATTTCGTCAGTCGCGGCCGTAGCCGCGCGGCGGCTCGATCGCGGCCAGTGTATCGAGATCAACATCGACGATGGCCTGAAGCGCCTCGGCGGTCGCGGTGCCTCGAAGCGTGTCGGGCAAGGCTTCGAGCCAGGCGGCATAGGCGGCCTGAAGTTCGACCAGTTCAGTGACGGCATCGTGCCAACGCCGGGGCCGCGGGCGGCGGTCGACTGGCTGGCGCGTGCGGATCACGACTGACGGTTCGGCCGTCTGGTGGCGCGCCCGATAGCGAGCTTGCCGTTCAGCGTTGCTCATGGATGTCGCGCCGTTGGATTTGCGGCCTCTCGGCATGGTCGTTCTCCGTTACATAACGGAATACAATGGAGCGGTCTTCCGCTTCAGCCGGGTGGAGCGGCAACACCATGTCTCGGGGGCCGACCCTTCGACGGCAGGCCGGGCGCCTCCAGATTGTTCGGCGGCCGTTGCCGCGCTGGATCGTGTCGACGCCTGTGCGGCGCGAACGCGGCCTGTTGCTCCTTCACCAACGCCAGCGCCGCGCCCAACCGCTTGTTCTCCACGATGGTGCCAGGATCGACCGTCCGGATCTTGTCGAACACCCGGAACGGTAGCGTCGTCTCGTCGAACCGGATCGCGAACCGGCCGTCGGGGTAGTTCACCACCTCGACCTTCTTGCCTGGCAGGCCGCGCGCCAGAGGCGTCGGGTCCAGCATCAGCATCATCCGGTCATAGTGCAGGGTAAGGTTGCGCGTGACCGTCCGCTCCTCCCGCCACGCCAGGATCTCGTCGAGATCATCCGCGGGCGTCAGCTTCCGGTGCAGATCCTTGGCACTCGCGGGCGCGCGGCCAAAGCGATCGTTGTGAGTGGCCATGAACCCGGGAAGCCACGCGTTCGCCGCCGCGATCGTTGAAATCGCCGCCAGACGCAATTCCTTCACCAGCCGGTCCTGCAACGTGCCGAACGCGCGCTCGACCCGCCCCTTCGCTTGCGGACTGTTCGCACAGATGATGTCGATGTTCAGCTCCGACAGCGCACGGCCAAACTGCGTGATGCGATCACCACCCGCCGCGTCCTTGCTGTTCACCCGGAAGATGCTGTGTTTATCGCTGTAAAAGGCAACCGGCTTGCCATGCGTCTCGAGATAGTCGCGCGTCGCGCGGAAGTAATCGAACGCCGACTCCGATGCAACAAACCGCAGTTGCATCAACCGGCTCGTGGCGTCATCGACGAACGCCAGCAGGGTGCAGATCTCGCCGCGCGCCTCGAACCAGGCGTGCTCCGAGCCGTCGATCTGCACCAGTTCGCCCAGGCACTCGCGCCGCCGGCGCGGCTGATGCGGCGAGGGCAGCCTATGACGACGGTCGATCCATAGCCCGTCCGCCATCATCCATTGACGGAGTGTCTCGACACCGACGCGCAGACCGTGTCGTTCGACCAACTTCTCCATCGCGAGCGTCGGACCGAAATCCGGATAGTGCTCGCGGATCAGGGCCAGCACCGTGTGGCGAAATGTCTCGCCACGCTTGCGATTGCTCGCACGGCCGCGCTTCCGGGAAATCAATCCCGATGCGCCACTGGCCTCAAAGGCTCGACAAAGCCGGAAAACCTGGCGACGGCCAATACCCATCAGCGTGCCAGCCGCCTCCAGCGTGAGCCGACCATCCCCCAGGTCGATCATCACACGCAGTCGGCTCAATTCCCGATCGCTCATCTGGATCACCGTCATCGCATGTCACTCCAAACGCCGCGACGACAGGTTGCCCCAGTGACATTTCTATCGGGGACTTACAAGGAAATGCCGCAGAAGATATATTATGTTAAGTCAAGCACCAGCCCGTCGTGGCCGGCCTCGACGCCCGGCGGCAGATGCGCCGCAAGCCAACCCCAGTCCATGTCGGTGCCCATGTGCGTAAGCACCGTCCGCCGGGCACCCACGCGCTGCGCCCACGACAGCACCTGCGACAGATCGGCGTGGGTCTTGTGCGGGCCACGGCGCAGGAAGCAGCCGACCACCCAGGTGTCGACCCCTCGCAACGCGGCGAACGCCGCATCATCCAGATCGACGACATCGGTGGAATAACCGAAGCCGCCGATACGCAGGCCGAGCGACGGGATGAACCCATGGTCCTGCTCGAACAGCCGCACCTGCATGTCGGCTGCCGTCACGGTCTCGCCGGCGACCACCTCGCGCGCCACCAGCACGGGCCGAAAGAACCCGGGCGGCTGCCACGGCCGGAAGGCGTAACCGAACCGCCGGGTCATCTCGTCGAGGGTGGCGCGGGTGGCAAACGCGTCGAGCGGCCGGCCAGCGATGCGGTTCAGGATCCGTACATCGTCGAGGCCGGTGATGTGGTCGGCATGCGCGTGCGTGTAGAGGATGGCGTCCACCCGCGGCACCCGGCAGGCCAGCAACTGGCTGCGCATGTCAGGCGAGGTATCGACCAGAAGGCGGGTCCCCGTGTCGCTCTCGACCAAGATGCTGGCGCGCGTGCGGCCGTTGCGCGGTTCGGCCGGATCGCAGGCGCCCCAGTCCCCGCTGCCGTCGGGTCCACCGATCATCGGGACGCCGGCCGAGCCGCCGGTGCCGAGCAGGATCACGCGCATTCGGTGCAGGCCGCCTTGCGGAACAGACGGCGGAAATTCTCCGTCGTGAGGTCTGCCAGCGCCGCCGGTTCAAGACCACGGACCGCGGCGAGCACCTTGGCGGTGTGCGCGACATGACCGGGCTCGTTGCGCTTGCCGCGGAACGGCACCGGCGCAAGGTAGGGAGCATCGGTCTCCACCAGCAGACGATCCGCCGGAAGATCGCGCGCTATCTCCCGCAACTCATGCGATTTCGGGAAGGTCAGGATGCCGGAGAAGCTGACATAGCCGCCCATGCCGATGGCTGCCTCGGCGAGCGCTCGTGACGAGCTGAAGCAGTGCAGCAAGAACGCGAATTCTCCCCCGGTATCGCGTTCATCTTGCAGGATTCGCGCGATGTCCGAGTCCGCGTCGCGCGCGTGGATGGCAAGCGGCAGCCCGGTCAGGCGGGCGGCACGGATATGGGCGCGGAAGCTCTCCTGCTGCACGTCGCGCGGCGCCCGGTCGTAGAAATAGTCGAGGCCGGATTCGCCGATGCCGATCACCCGCGGATGCTCGGTCAGGGCGGCAATGGCTTCGGGCGTGGGAACCGGATCTTCCGCCGCGTGGTGCGGGTGCACGCCCACGGTGCACCAGACGTTCGGCTGCGCCGCCGCCAGTGCCGGCAACGCCTGCGACTGGCTCAGTGTGGTGCCGATGGTGACCACTTCTCCCACGCCGGCCGCCGCCGCGCGCGCCAGCACGTCCGGCAGTTCGGCCTCGGTGAAATAGTCGAGATGGCAGTGTGAATCGATCAGCATAGGAGCCTAGGTCAGGAGGTTGAAGGACGCGTTACGGAGCAGCCAAAGGCAAAGTACAGACTCCCCCGCCGCTTGTGGGAGGGGGTTGGGGGGAGGGGTTGTGCGTCGTGTCGGAGCCACCCCTCCGCCAGCCCCCTCCCCAAAGGGGCGGGGGAAGAAAGACTGATTTATGCCGCGGGTTCGACGTAACGAGGAAACACTCCCTGCGGCGCCGGCAGTGCGACGCCATCCGGCAATTGTGTGCCCAGGTCAGCCAACAGCCGCGCGTCCGCCGGCACGCCAAGCTGGTCGAGCATCCGGGCCATACTGTCCGGCATGAACGGCTGCAGCACGGTGCCGACCACGCGCAGCACGTCGGCCAGCACGCGCAGGACCGATCCCATCCGCGCCACATCGGTGCGGCGCAGTGCCCAGGGCGCCTGTCGGTCGATATACCCGTTGGCCGCCCGCACGACCTTCCAGACATCCTCCAGCGCCTCGTGGAACACCTGACGGTCCAGCCGCTCGCGCACCAGGCCCGGGAGAGCATCCGCCGCCGCCAGGAGTTCCGCATCATCTTCGCTGGCAGGCCCCCTCCCCGGCAGCCTGCCGTCGCAGTTGCGCGCGATCAGCGTCAGCGAACGCTGCGCCAGGTTCCCCAGGTCATTCGCCAGATCGACATTGGTCCGCGTCACCATCGCCTGGTGGCTGAGGCTGCCGTCGGCGCCGAACGGCTTCTCGCGCAACAGGAAATAGCGCACCTGGTCCAGCCCATACGTGTCGGCGAGTTGTCGCGCCTCGACCACATTGCCGACCGACTTGCTCATCTTCTCGCCCTCGACGACCCACCAGCCGTTCGAGGAGATGCGCCGCGGCAAGGGCAATCCGGCCGCCATCAGGAAGGCCGGCCAGTACACGGCATGGAAACGGATGATGTCCTTGCCGACCATGTGCACATCGGCCGGCCAATACTTCCAGCGCGCCGCCGTCTCGTCGGGAAATCCGCAGGCCGTGACGTAGTTGTTCAGCGCGTCGAGCCAGACATACATGACGTGGTCCGGCGCGCCCGGCACCGGGATGCCCCAGCGGAACGTGGTCCGGCTGATCGACAGGTCCCGGAGCCCACCGCGCACGAAGCTGACCACCTCGTTGCGCCGGCCCGGTGGAAGAATGAAGTCGGGCTGTTCCTCGTATAATTTCAGCAGCCTGTCCTGCCAGGCTGACAGGCGGAAGAAATACGAGGGCTCCCTCACCCACTCCACCGGCGCGCCGCTCGGCGCAACCTTGCTCCCGTCAGGCCGCGTGGTGAGTTCGTCCTCGTCGTAGAACGCCTCATCGCGCACCGCGTACCAGCCTTCGTAGTGGCCGAGATAGATGTTGCCGCTCGCCTCGATCCGCCGCCACAGCTCGGCGCAGCTGACCTTGTGCCGCTCTTCGGTCGTGCGGATCCATTCGTCGAACGACACGCCCATCTTCAGTGACATGTCACGAAAATCGGCTGAGATGCTGTCAACGTAGGATTGTGGATCCATCCCAGCGGCCTGCGCGGCCTGTTCCACCTTCTGGCCGTGCTCGTCGGTGCCGGTCAGGAAGAACACGTCGAACCCGTCGAGCCGCTTGAACCTGGCCATCACGTCCGTCGCGATCGACGTGTAGGCGTGGCCCAGGTGTGGCGGTCCGTTCACGTAATAGATCGGTGTCGTGATGTAGAAGCGCTTGGTCATGGCATATTTCCGCTGAGCATCCCGAGTCCCGCAACGATCGCCTGGCGCTTGTCCAGGGCGAAGTGCTCGGTCTCGTCCTGCAGCCGGGTCAGCGCGTGCCACACGTCGCCCCAGGCATCAAGGGGACGCATCGCGATCAGCCGCGACTGCTCCGGATCGGCGCGTCCGCGCACCGCGTCGCGCACCGCCGCGGCGATCCCCGCGCGCAGCAGGTCCATGAAGTTGGAAAATGCGTTCTCCCCGCGGCCGAGCGTGTCGGCCAAGGCATAGGCGCGCGTCGGTTTCAGTCCGGGCAGTTCCGCGAGCACCGCATCGACCAGACCGGCGATTGCCAGCCCTTCGTCTTCCGCCAGCAGCAGCGCTCGCCCGGGCGAGCCTTCCGCGACGGTCATCAGCCGGTCGCGTTCGTTCGTGGCGAGGTCCGGAAGGTAGCTCGTCAGCAGCCGCTCCATTGCCTCCTGGGCGAGCGGATCCAGGCGAAGTCTGCGGCAGCGGCTTCTGATCGTGGGCAACAGCCGGCCGGGCGCTGTGCAGACCAGCAGCAGCACCGCGCGCGGCGGCGGCTCCTCCAGCACCTTCAGGAGTGCGTTGGCCGAGTGCCTGGTTCAGTTCCTCCGCCCCGTCCACGACCACCACGCGCCAGCCGCCCTCCGCCGGGGTGAGGCTCATGAAGTTGCTGATCCGCCGCACATCGTCGACCGCGATCTGCGTGCGCATGCGCTTGCGCTTCTCGTCATAGGCACGTTCCACGGTCAGCAGGTCGGCATGCGATCCCGCGGCCACGCGGCGGAACACGGGATGCGCGGGTTCCAGCGCCAGCGTGTCGGCCTCAGGCATGCCGGCCAGCAGCCGACGCGCGAACCGGTAGGCCAGCGTTGCCTTGCCGACGCCGTCGGGCCCGGTGATCAGCCAGGCATGATGCATCCGCCCCGCCCGCAGGGCCTCGATCAGCGTGGTCTCGGCTTGCTCGTGGCCGAGCAGGATGGGGTTGGCGCGTGGTTCCGGTGCCATCCGTGCGTTATAGCGGATGGCCGGACAGGACGCATGCACGCCGGCACATCACGCCGGATCCGGCGGCGCCTGATCGCAGCCGGTCATCAGGCCCGCGGCGACAGGTCGTGACTCACATGCTTCCCATCGGGGTGGACAGCAATTCGTCGGCGGTTTTCTTCTGCTCGTCGCTCAGGACCGTGTACAGCGTGGTTTCCGCTCCGGCGATCGCCTTCAGCCCTTCCAGCCGCATCGACAGCATCTTGACCTCCTGCTGAGCCATTTCGGGGGCAGACGTCGTCGCCCCATCGCTCATCATCCGGCCGTGCATCGTCGTCATCGCCTTGGCGTTATCGCGCAGCGCGTCAGCAAAGGCGCTCCATGGCTGCGCCTGTGCGTCGGTGATCTTCAGTTCGGTCTTGAGGAAGGCAATGCGTCCCTCGATATGACGCGGCTGCATCATCGGCATCATGCCGCCTCCGTCGCCGCCCATCATCCTCATCATCTGGTGCCCTTGTGGACCCATGGCTGCACGCTGTGCATGGCCCACGCCCGGGCCGGCGTGACGATGCGCCGCGTGGTCCTGTTCCTGCGTGGACTGGCCCTGAGTGGTTTGGGGCTGTGTGGTCTGGGCCTGCGCCGCCGTCAGCGCGGAAGCCAGGGCGGCCACACTGAGAGTGCAAGTGAGAGCGGAACGAATCGGGAATACCATTGTGTTCTCCATCCGGAATGGATTGACTGCACGGGCTGCGTCCGTCGCTGGTTCGGACGCGGCTATCTCGTCATGCGACCTATTGTCTCGACCAGTTCCTCGACCTTGTGCCGCTGCTCCACCGGATCGCCTGAAACGAAGGCGCCGGCGACACAGTGCGACACGTGATCGCGCAGGATCTGCTCCTCCACCTTATGGAGTGCCGCGCGCACCGCATTGATCTGGGTCAATACGTCCACGCAGTAGCGGTCGTCCTCAATCATGCGGAGCACGCCGCCCACCTGGCCCTCGATGCGCTTGAGCCGCACCGCCACCGATCGTTTTGTCGCCTCGTGCATCTTGTTACCATACCCTGGTGGGGTATATGTAGCAGCAGCGCGTCCTCCACGCAACAAGGAACCGGGCATGACCAGCCACGATCATCATGAAGCGCCGGTGGCCGATCTCGGCATGGTCGCCGATCCGGTCTGCGGCATGACGGTCGATCCGGCGACGTCACGCCACCGTTTCGAACACGGCGGAGCCACGTTCCATTTCTGCTGTGCCGGATGCCAAGGTAAATTCGCAGCCGATCCGGACAGGTATATGGCACCCAGGGAGGACACGGCTGCCGCCCGGCGCGGTCTACACCTGCCCGATGCATCCCGAGGTCCGCCAGGTCGGCCCCGGCAGTTGCCCGATCTGCGGCATGGCGCTGGAGCCGCTGACGATCACCGCTGAGCCGGAGGCCAATCCGGAACTCACGGACATGAGCCGACGGTTCTGGATCGGCCTTGCGCTCACTGTCCCGGTGTTCGCGCTGGAAATGGGCAGCCACTTCCCGGGCAGCGACCTGCATCATCTGATCGCGCCGGGTCTCGCGAACTGGGTGCAGTTGATCCTGGCCACCCCGGTCGTGCTTTGGGCCGGCTGGCCGTTCTTCCGACGCGGCTGGGACTCGCTGGTCCACCGCAGCCTGAACATGTTCACGCTGATCGCACTCGGCACCGGCGCGGCCTGGCTCTACAGCGTGGTGGCGACGATCGCTCCCGGCATCTTCCCGCCGGGCTTCCGCACCGCCGGCGCGGATGTGGCGGTTTATTTCGAAGCCGCCGCCGTCGTCACGGTGCTTGTGCTGCTCGGACAGGTGCTCGAACTGCGGGCCCGCGAGCAGACCGGCGGTGCGATCCGTGCGCTGCTCAACCTCGCCCCGAAGACGGCGCGCCGCATCGCTGCCGACGGCACGGACGAGGACATCCCGCTTGACCGGATCCATCGCGGCGACCGGCTGCGCGTCCGTCCCGGCGAAGCCGTGCCCATCGACGGCGAGGTGCTGGAAGGAGACAGCGCCGTCGACGAATCGATGGTCACGGGCGAATCGATGCCGGTGGCGAAACGGCCAGGCGATCGGGTCATCGGCGGCACGATCAACGGCACCGGCGCTCTGGTCGTGCGCGCCGACCGGGTCGGATCGGAAACTGTCCTGGCGCGCATCGTCGCCATGGTCGCCGAGGCGCAGCGCTCGCGCGCGCCGATCCAGCGCCTCGCCGATACCGTGGCCGGCTGGTTCGTGCCGGCGGTGATTGTCGTTGCCCTGGTCGCCTTCGCCGCCTGGGCGATTTGGGGACCGCCCCCTGCCCTCACCTATGCCCTGATTGCCGCCGTCTCGGTGCTGATCATCGCCTGTCCGTGCGCGCTGGGTCTCGCGACGCCGATGTCGATCATGGTGGGGATCGGCAAGGGGGCGGGCGCCGGCGTGCTGATCCGCTCCGCCGATGCGCTGGAACGCCTGGAGAAAGTCGATACGCTGGTCGTCGACAAGACCGGCACGCTGACCGAGGGCAAGCCGCATGTGATCGCGGTCGTGTCCGAGGCCGGATGGTCGGAGGCCGGGATCCTGCCTCTCGCGGCTGGACTGGAGCGGGCCAGCGAGCACCCGCTGGCTGCCGCCATCGTAGCCGCGGCGCAGCAACACGGACGCGCCATTGCCGAACCGGCCGAATTCCGGTCGATCACCGGCAAGGGCGTGACCGGCACGGTGGATGGTCACTCGGTCGCGCTGGGCAATCGCGGACTGCTGCAGGACCTGGGCATCGCGTTGGGAGCGCTGGAAGCCCGGGCCGAGGGATTGCGGCAGGATGGCGCGACCGCACTTTATCTCGCCGTCGATGGCAGCCTGGCGGGGGTCATTGCGGTCGCCGACCCGATCAAAGCGTCCACATCCGACGCACTGGACCGGTTGCGCGCGCGGGGCATCCGCATCGTGATGCTGACCGGCGACACGCGGACAACCGCCGAGGCGGTGGCGCGGCGCCTGGGCATCGACCAGATCGAAGCGGAGGTGCTGCCGGAGGACAAGCACGCCGTCATCCGTCGCCTGAAGGCCGAGGGGCGCGTCGTCGCCATGGCTGGAGACGGCGTGAACGACGCCCCCGCGCTGGCCGCCGCCGATGTCGGCATCGCGATGGGCACCGGCACCGAAGTCGCGATGGCGAGCGCCGGCGTGACCTTGGTGAAGGGCGATCTTGTGGGCATCGCGCGGGCGATCACGCTCAGTCGTGCGACGATGCGCAACATCCGGCAGAACCTGTTCTTCGCGTTCGCCTACAACGCGATTGGCGTTCCGATCGCGGCCGGCGTGCTGTATCCGCTCTGCGGGATCCTGCTGAGCCCGGTGATTGCCGCCTTGGCGATGTCGCTCAGTTCCGTCTCGGTGATCGGCAACGCACTGCGATTGCGCACTGCGCGGCTCTGAGCAGCTTCGGTGGTTGAGCCGCGGAGATTTTCCTCGCGCGCCCCGACGCACACAGTGCGCTGTCGGATTGTTCTGGGCGAGCAGTAATAGCGATTAAGACCATTGTCCTAATATTTATCATATGGACCGCGCCATCCCGCCAATCTGACTCGAAATCTTCCCTATGCTGCATCGCCGGATTGACTCATCTTTGGCGTGGCCAATAGGTGGGCGCCTTCGCACGTCGTCGAAATGCATCACATAAAAGGGGGACTGATGGCGCACGTCACGCTGGACGAGGAGTTCAATTCACTCGGTAGCCCATGGCAGACGACATATCCATGGAGTCCGAATGGATTCTCTGCGGGGGATATGGGATCGTTTTTGGCCAATCCCGCGCTGCTGCCGCCGGACGGCAATCCGATATCGGTCGATAACGGGGTCCTGACACTCTCGGACTTTCCAAAACCTGCGGACGTCTCTTCTGATGCCATCGGAGGCCTGTCGCGTATCAGCGGACAACTTCTCACCGAGCACACCTTCTCGCAGACATATGGCTACTTTGAAGCGCGCATACAGATGCCTGCGGGCGATGGCGCGTTGGGCGCTTTCTGGTTGCTGCCCGAAAGCGGTAGCTGGCCGCCGGAACTTGACGTGGCCGAGATGATTGGCGCCGCTCCAAACACGCTGGTCAACACATTGCACGATTCCGGCGCACCGGATCCGCATTGGACCGACGTTGCGGACATGACGCAAGGCTTTCACACCTACGCGGTTGATTGGGAACCCGACAAGATCACGTGGTATTTCGACGGTCAGGAGACTTTCGAAACTCCCACCACTGCCAGCATGAACCAACCGATGTACGTGGTGCTCAGCACCCACAGCGGTTTGCCAGGATCGTGGCCGGGTTCCCCCGATCCATCGCTCGTTTCGCAGATGAAGGTCGACTACGTCCACGTCTATGATGCCAATCCATACACATCCGGCGGTGCGCTGACGAACTCGACCGACCCGACAACCGGTTCGCCTGCGGTGACCGACAGCGGTACCGCGCCAACCGGACCATCTCCGGCCGCGGCGAACACCCTGTCCGACTCGCCGACGACGGTGTCGCCGAGCGATCAGACAACAACGTCGAACAACACGACCGTCGTCAACATTGGAAGCGACACACTGTCCGCGACGCCATCATCGGATGTGTTCGTGTTCAATGGGTCGGATCACGCCACGCAAATCCAGGATTTCGCGCCTGACAGCGACAAACTCGACTTCGAAATGACGGCGCAGGACTTCAGCAATGTCGCCATAACGGCTGCGTCGGACGGTCATGCGCAGATCGACTTCGGCGGCAATCAGGTAAGCCTGCCGGGGGTAACTCCTGACCAGCTAGGTCCGAACAACTTCCTGTTCGACACCACCAGCGGGAGCGGCGCGCCCGCTTCCTGAACCGATGGAGGCGAACACGTGGCGTCGCCGGCAACGGAACGCCACGCCCGCCGCAGTGGGAGTCAAACGTCGCGCGCCCCGGCTCTGCGCAGGCGTTTCGCCAGTCGCTGGAAGAGTATGTTCCAATCAAGTACAAACCGCTTTCCATCTACCAGGATGCCGTTCGGCGCAACCGAGAACGTGTGCAGTCCAGACGGAAATCGCCCGTTTGGATTCGGCAAGAGTGTTGCGACCGTCTCCTCGTCGTAGCAAGTGGGAGTACAGGCAATGACCCTGTTCATCGTCAATGCACATCCGTAACTCGCCGAGCAATCCTGCGCCGGACGAAAGAGGCTGCCGCCAAGGCGGAATGGAGTACCGGCCAGGACGCGAGGACCGTATGTCGACCTTTACCGGATTGAGCGGATGCGGAGTCCACGGGCCGTCGAGACGCGCTGCATACCGCAGGCAAAGATTTTCATGCAACCCAAGGTCGGCATCGTTGTATGCGATCCAATAGAGCTCTCCATACTCAAAGAGCGTTGGATCGGCCATCGCGACGTTCTCTGCGACCAGGCACAGTTCGCGAGGCTGTCGGTCGGCGTTCAGGACGTACATCACTTGCCTGCGCTCGGCCGCCATCTCCGGAAGGCAAACGACTTGCTCGCCCGTTGGATAGGTGAAGGGGTACGAAAGGTGCGTGCGGACGTTCAGGTCCAGCCTTTCGATCCGGTCCCTCCCGCCATGTGAGGGGACCATCGCCTCAATCGAGCCGCGCCCGGTTTGGTGTGAAAACCGCTCGTACAGAAGCACGTCGTCGCGACCCGGCCACGGAAACGGATCTGCGACAAAGCCCTCGCGAGGAGGAATTTCGATCCAGGAATCGGGCTCGACGGTCCGAGTTGTGAGAAATTCGTCAATTGGTTCCGCAACGCGACCGATAGCCCAGATTTCTGAAGCAACGTGATCGCGCAATCGCGACCGCAGGCTGGCCATCCTGCTGCGGAGCACGCCGAGCGAGGCGTATTGCTGTGTTCCATGCGTTGCAGGGCGCCATGGCTTCGGACGTTCGGGCCGCCTTCGAGTGCCTGCTGCCACGAGCCAGACGATCGTCCGTCCCACGACATCGAGGAGCTTTCGGTAGCTCCGCCGCGAGGAAAGGTGAGCTTCTGCCAAAACAGTCCAGCCCGTGCCAGTTCCGTCCGCCTCGATCAGATAGAGTGCGGTCACGAATGGTGCCGCCGCGTTTGTATCCAGGCAGGTGAATGGCTGCAGCACGCAATTGTCAGCGTGATCGACAATTCGCCAGGTCCGCTCCTGGGGACGAATCCCGTCGCCGTGCAAATCGAGCAGCACATCCGACGGGGTCGGATTTGTTGAAGACTGTGTCTTCGTCGATCCAAACCAATCCAACGCCGTCCCACGCACGCTTCGGCGCCAAATTGCGCTGGCGTGAGGCAACCTGTCCCATCGGCGCGGCTTCTGCCGTGCCCTTCAATGCCTCGATCAACCCGCTGCCAAGTGCTGAATTCGGGTCTACGCCGGGTACCGCTATTCGCAGGAGGGGTGGGTGTTCATCGCCCATTCTGTCGCTCGGTCAGACGGGCGGGTTCAATCTTCCCGAGGCAGGCTCTGTCGCTGTTGAGTCTAATCGACAGGAGGCCTGCACGAGGCCGTGCGATAAGCCACAAGGTGAGTGCGGCTTGAAAGCGGCTTTCAAATTCCTCTGGTCTCACGGCCGAAGCGAGAGCCTGGCCGGAAAAGCTGGGTGAGAGTTGGCTACGGCAGTTTCGGCAGCATACGACGTACCGCTTTCGCCCAGCGTACCGGGCGGGGAATGTCCTTCTCCCAGGATTTTTCCCAGAAATGGGCAGCCAGCGTTTCCGAGGTGATGCAGTCATCGCGGAATTCCTGGTCATAGGAGAACGGAAAGAAATACGTCTTGGGGCATACGAAGACGTCATTCACCTGCACGCCCTGCGGCGAGTAGTGCTGCAACCCGTCTTCGCGAAGCAGGCGCGTGATCAGCTTGGGCCCGCTTTTGGTGACACGGTCCAGCCCGAACCAGTTCGGCCGGAGGCTCAGCACCGCGTCCAAGGCCTTGGCGACGAACGGATGGCCTGGCTCGGCACCAAAGGCACCGTTGCAAATCCAGTCGGTCGGATGGAACTCGTGCTGAAAGGCAAAGAAACAGCGGTGTTCCAGCAGCCTGTCCAGCGGCCGATAGACCCGGAAGTCGGTATCCAGATAAATGCCACCGTGGCTGTGGATCGCGATCAGTCGGGCGATATCGGCCACCGTGGCCCAGCGGCGGCGCGCATATTCTCGGGCGATTTGCGGCAGCTTCAGGTCGATGTTGTCTTCGTTCCAGCAAATGATCTCATAGTCAGGATTGGTCGCTCGCCAGCTATCGATGAAGGCGCGTTGCTTGTCGGGCAGTTTGCTGCCGACCCAAACGTAGTGCAGTCGCTTGGGAATCATGCTGCCTCCTTTCGTGCCGCCACAACGCCGGGCGGTCTGGCTTTGTTCCTGTACCAAGGCCAGCATGCGGCCGAGATGACCCGGCAGCAGCACAAGTTCCAGGAGCAATAGATAGGTTGCAACGC
This sequence comes from uncultured Alphaproteobacteria bacterium, assembly GCA_963739725.1. Lineage (GTDB taxonomy): Bacteria > Pseudomonadota > Alphaproteobacteria > Acetobacterales > Acetobacteraceae > JAMXLO01. The sequence continues at coordinate 137,931 of CAVUBS010000005.1, forward strand.
CTGCCGCCAGAGCAATGCCCGCGGAGGCGATCCCTTCCTGAAGCCGATCGCGCACGCCGATGACCACGACCAGCATCACCCCGGCGGAGGCGGTGACCCGCGACCAGTCGGACAGGATGAGGCGAATTGGCAGGCCACTGGCACGTCCTGATGGCACGCAGATGGAGCGGCACCATCAGCAGCGACAGCCCGGCCCAGGTCCAGCCGGCTGCGACAATGCCGAAACGGGCAGAGATCGGAAAAGCATGCGCAGACAAGCACCGCATAGGCCAGCGCGAGGCGGGTGAAACGCTCGGGCTTACCGAGCGCTGCCAGCGCCTGCCCGCTGAGGTACCAAAGGCCGAGGGTGGGTGCGGTGAAGCACATCGCCTGCAGTACCGGACCGGCTGCGGCCCAACGGGCACCAAACAGCGGTGGCAGCAGAACCGCTGCGGTCGCGCCTAATCCCGTCGCGACCGGCATCCACAAGGAATTGACGACCAACACCATCTTTCGGTAGGTCTCACGAAAAGATGGCAGGTCGTGCGCGAAACGGCTCAGCACAGGCAGCGTCACGCGTTCGATCGGGCTGTTGGTCAGGACGATGGCGGTGAGCAGAATCCGCAGTGCCAGCGCATAACAGCCGACCGCTTCGGCATCGGCATACAGGCCCACGACGAGCGGACTGACGCGATCAGCCGACAGCTTGATGCCGTTGCCGATCATGAAGTGCGCGGCGAAGCGGAGCAGTTCGCGCAATGCGGTTCGGCACACGCGGAGCCCCGGGCGCCACGGAAAGCGCCAGACCATGACCAGCAGAATGACGACATACTGAGCAAGTTGGGAGGCGACCAGCGCCCAGACACCGTATCCGCGAAGTGCCATTGCAATGCCGACGATGCCGCCGACGGCGTAGCTCAGCAGTGTGCGGGCGGCGAAGACCTGCATCTGCAGTGCGCGCCGGCACAATGCGGTTGGGACCGTGACGAGCGCCTGCAGCAGGCAGATGAGCGACAGTGCACGGATCACGGGCTCGAGCAGCGGGGCGCCAAATAGCCGGGCCACGGGCAGCCGCGGTCGCCTGGGCGATCGACTATGAGTACAAGCGCCAGAGCCAGGTCGCACCAGAATACGGTGTCGAGAAAGCTCTCATCGATCTCCGCGCGCTGCACGATGGCGTCCGCGAAGCCGTAATATTGAATTATCGTAATCAGACCAAGCAGCGACCATGCGAGAGCAAACACGCCGTACTGCGCCGGGCCCGATGACGCGCGCCAGGACGAGGAACACGAAGAACGACGAACCCTGCCCACCAGCCAGATCGACGAGCGCCCAGAATGCTGCGCGGGCCGAGCGTTCGCGGCTGGGATGCGCCGGCGTGCCGGACTGCGATCTGCGAGGCTTGGTTGTCAGCGGGCATTCGCGGCCGCTAGGTCCGCCGACAGGGCGAGCCTGGCAATCCTGGACGGCTCGCCGCAACCTCGGATTGGCGCGGCCCGGCTCCGCCGCGCTCAATGAACGGCGGCCTGATGTCTGGTAGTTCAACTGCAATCGCATCTTGCGTCCTGAAGAATTTCCGTCATGAACCTCCAACAAGTGGCGCCCATCGAGGTTGGTTCAACGCTGGCCGTTGCATCACGGTTTAGTGGGGCAGGTCGGGTTCGTGTAGCAGAGGCGGCTTGGGCAAATGGCCAGAACCGGGAGCGGGAATTTTGCATGGTGGTAACGCTGTGTACCGCCCCGCGTCGATCACGATCCGTGCATTCCAATCGGAGTGCGCTCTGCAATCGCAACCAGCCGGCGATGACCGGTTTCAGGCCAGGATCTCAGTTGTACGGCCCCTGCGAAAAGGATCGGCGCACGCCCTGACCGTCGACATTCCGATCGGGCGTTGCAAATTCAGCGCCGAGTTGGTGTTCGTGCCGATCAGGATCTTTGCGCCGCGACAGCAGCGCACGTCCAAGGTGGGCGGTGAAATATGTGTAGTCGACGATGTATCGGCGTGCCAGGCGACGGGGCTCCCGCATCAGTCGATAGACCCAGCGAAGGTTGGTTGCGTCCACCCAGGCCGGGTAATAGCGAAGGCCGTTGGCGAGTTGGTCCAGGTAGCCCCCGCAGGTAAATCCCAAGCCCGACCAGCCGGCTGCCGCCAGACTGACAAGAAAATGCTCCTGTGCGCCGGCGCCCATTCCACAGACGACGACCGAAGGCGACAGCGATTTCAAATGGTGGATCTTGGCCTCGTGGTCGCCGTAGCCATCAAACATGGCAGTGATTTCAATTCCCGGAAACGCTTTGGTGAGTTGATCGGCGGCACGTTGCACCACACCGGGGCGACCGCCGATGAGTGCAACCGATGAGTGCATGCTCGCGGGCCCGTCCGAAGACGAGCGGCGCGAGCGATGTGGTGTCGAAGCTCACGCGTGTTGCAGGAAGTCCATGCAGCAGACGCATTGCCCAACACATACCGATTCCGTCCGGCAAAACGGCATCGAACTCGTCGAGCAGCCGCCGATAGTGTGGATTTCTCCGCGCCACGGCGACAGAAGCCGGATTGACGAATGTGAACAGGGCGGCCTGCCTCGACTGGCTGAATGCGTCGAGAAGGAGGGACGTGGCCTGGGTGTCGGCGATCGCATCAACGCGAATTCCCAGGGTCTTGGTACGAACGATACGCATTCAGCGCACTCCATCGACATTCAGACAACGGAGGGCCTCTTGCCTTGATGGCATGTCAGCTCGGAACACATGCTCGTCCACGGCGGCGCAAAAAGCCAAAATGGCTAGGGATCGAGCATGCGTGACACTAGCACAATGCTGTTGGTGCGCGAGACACGAAAAAGTCAAAGTTACCGGTCCATTCTTATCGAACATTTATCGACTGGATCAGAACAAAGCAGATGCCGGCGCGTGCCGACATTGCTCAGGAGAGGTAGGAATGGCGCTACCTCGAAAGTATAGGTGATGGCTGTTTCTGCGGCTTTGAGTCGGGCATGTGCCAGTGCCACTGCCCGGCAGACGTCGAAATCGCGGCCGTTGCATGGCACCAGTCATTCTGCTTCTGTTGTCTGTTTCGCTATGCCAAGGGATGCTGAGGTGACGCGGTGACGGTCGACACCAGTCGAGACATCGCATCCTGTGGCTAGCAACCTCGTGATCAATGTCTGGTGCCAACCAGCCATCGGCTCGCCAGAAAGTACTGGCACAATCGGAATACTCTCCCAATGATGAGGTGCTCACATGGCGATGAGATGGTACTTGTTGGCTGTAATCGGCGGATTGGTCGATGCGCGCCCGGTTGCCGTTCGTCGGTAATCAGAATTGGAGGCTCAATGCCGCATACACGCGATGGCGAACGGTGGATGGTGAACGCATGAAGGGACTTGGTCAGAACCGTCGCACGCGGCATGCGGCTAGGCAATGCCTGCCGGGTCCAGGCGGAGGCATTTGACGCGTGGTGGAAATCGCTGCTTCGTGCAACCATGACGGGTATATCCGGATTGCAACACCGAATCGTCCGATCGGCCACAAGGGTGATCGGGTCCCAGCCTTGCCCAACAGCCCCGGGGCAGCCGCGCGCCGAGCCTTGGCAGCGAGCGCCTTCTTCCGGCCGGCTGGAGCGACCGCAACGGCGGCAATCCGGCGCCGCACCAGCACGTCGAAGATCGGCGTGTCGCACCGAGCGGACGCCACCTCGGGCGTGCGGGCTGCGGGACATCTCATGGCAGACCGGGCGACGCGTGCCGATCCTGACCGGCGGGGGCAATTGACAGTCGTTGCGGACGCATCCATCGGGCGCGACATCGCCTCGAATTACGATCTCGGCCTCGCCCGCAACCACCTGGCGGGTAAGGCTACAATAACTGGAGTGTTGGTATGAACGCTATCCTCGGACTGGATGAGGCGGCTGCCGAGCAGAGTTTCCTGGCTGACGTATCGGCGAAGCTGTGGCGACGAAAGCTGCTGATCGGCGCCTCCACCATGGTCCTGTTTTCGGTACTGGCAATTGGCATTCAGTTTCTTCCGAAGACCTATGAGGCCAGTTCTTCGGTGTCCGTTGAACAGACCCCGAAGGCCGTGGCGACGGGCAACGTCATTCAGGACATGCCGTTCGACGATGAGACGATCGGCACCGAAATGGCACTTCTCAAATCGCGGGAACTGCTTACCGAGGCAATGCGCCGCACGAATCTGTTGCGCAACCCCGAATTCAATCCGCACCTGACGCCCTCTACTGCTCGCCAAGCTCGATGCCCTGTCCGACGGCCGTCTCAGTCGCTGGCTGCCCTATGTGAGCCAGTGGCTGCCGTCGGACGAACCATTGGACGCCACGGCGGCAGAGCGACAGGTTGCCGACACGCTGCGCACATTGCAGAAGCGAGTGCAGTTCACGCCGCAACCTCGTTCGCGTGTGATCGACATCACGCTGGCGTCGTCCAACAACGAGTTGGCCGCAAACATCGTCAACACGATAGCCAATCTATACATCGCCGATCATCTGACATACCGCGAGGATATGAACAAGGCGGCGCACGATTTCGTCGAGCAGAGAGTACAGGAGCTGAAAAACTCCGCTACGAGCGCAGCGGATGCAGTGGTCAAGTTCCGAGTTGGTCACGGACTGACGGTCACGTCCAGCAGGGACAACAGCACGATCATCCAGGAGCAGGCGAGTGCGGTGAACACGCAACTGCAGGATGCGAGGAACAGGCTCGCCACTGCACAGGCACAATACGACGGCGACAAAAAGGCCGATCCCGAAACCTTGGCCGCTTCACTCGGTTCACAGACCATCAGTCGGCTGCGTGAACAAGAAGCACAGGCGCTCGCCGATCGAGCACGGTTTTCGGCGACATACGGCGACAATTCGCCGGTGGTCGCCCCTTACAACATACGTGTCGCCAGCATCAGGGCACAGATTCATGCCGAGGCGGTGCGTGCGGTGCAGTCACTGCCGAATCAGATACGGTCGGCACAAGAGGCGACGACCGCACTCACCCAGCGCTTGAATGATCTGAAGTCGCAACTCGCGGACCTGGACGGCGCGCGGGCTGAACTCGCCTTGCTGGAAGTGGAGTCGGCAGCGCAGAACAACATCTATCGGGAGTTCCTCGAGCGCTCCAAGCAGACCGACACCGCGGTGCTGTTCCCGGCGACGCCCGTGCGCGTGATCTCGCGGGCGGTGGCACCGATCCGTCCGGCGTTCCCGGACAACAAGCTGATGATCCCGGCGGCCGGCATTCTGTCCTTTGTTCTGTCGGCCGGCTTCGCGATGTTCCTTGAGCGGCGCAAGGGCCTCGTCTCCACAGGCGACGTGGAGACCATGCTGGGAATTCCTGCGCTCGGCATGCTGCCGTTGCGCACGCCAAAAACCGAGGAGATGTACCAGGACGTCATCGAGGATGTGTTGAGTCGGCTGTTGTACGATCACGGCGCGACCAGTGTCCTGGTGACCTCGGCATTGCCGAATGAAGGCAAGAGCACCACTGCCCAAGGTCTCGTGCAGGCAGCAATCAATCGTGGCCTGAACGCGCTGCTGATCGAAGCCGATATGCGTTCATCCTATGGCCGCGCAAGAGTGGCCAATGGCACACTTGGCCTCGGCGAAGTGCTGCGCGGCGAGATCAAGGCGAGAGATGCAGTCCGGCGACCATCGAACGAACTGACTGTCCTTCCGGCGGGACAGGCCCGCGGAAACGCAACACGCCTGCTGTCCAATCCGCGCATGAAACAGGCAATCGAGATCCTGAAGAACGAATACGACTTCATCGTCGTCGATGCGCCGCCTGTGCTGATCGGTGGCGATGCCTGGTCGCTCTCCAGGCATGTCGACCGCACGGTGCTGATCGCCCGATGGGAGCACACGGAACCTCAACAGGTTGGTCTGGCGATCAAACAGCTGGTGATGCCTCGCAACGGCGACCAACGTCAAGGGTTGCAGGCCGGCACCAATCTGGCAGGTCTGGTCTTGAACATGGTCGATCCGTCGCGGTGCGTGAAGCTTGGCAATGCCGATTCGATCCGGTTCTCAGCGGCCATGTTCAAATATTACCGCCGATGAAACTCCTGGAGCTCCCACCTTACGCGGAGCTGACGACAGCCGAGCTGGTCCGACAGACTTTGAAGTGGCAGTGTGTCGGGCTGGCGCTGCTGGTCGGCCACGTTGTAATGAGCAAGCTCAGCGCCGTGCCGTTTTTTCCGATTGCGCTGCTGGTGCTTGGTTGGCTGTACTACAAGGCGCCGCTTGCAGGCCTGTTGGTATTTTTTCAGTGGCTGATCTACCAGAACTGGGTCCTGTCGATCCTGTCCGTCGGGATGGGATACTCAACGTTCACGATGCTTCAGGGCAGCAGTTTCGCTGCGCTGGTGATCATGGCAGGGATCAGTTTCACGCGGCTGGTCTCGTCCAGGAGGTGGCGCCATCTCAATGGGCGTTTGCTCGGTGCAGTCAAGCTGGCACTGCTCATGTCATGCGTCTACGCGCTCTACGGAATGACGAAGGCTGGAGTTACACCCACCGCCGTATATTTCCGTGAGGCGACGTCCTTGGTTTTGGCGGTTCCGATCGGACTCGATGTCGGTCGAGTGTGGGGCTACAGAACAGTGGGCACCGGTTTTCTTGTCAGTGCCGCGCTCAGCATCGTGATCAGCCTCGTGGAGATCTCCGCCCCTGCTCCGTACTACGACCTCATCAATGCACCCAACTATACGAACATAAAGTACAGCAAGGTCGGGTCGTCGGTAAAGGACCCGGCGAGCATCAACTCAGTCCGAACCGGGCAGGAGTTGGCAGATGCCAATAGTGCAGTTTTCTTCAATATAACGGGCAGCGAGACCACAAGTAGATCGTTCCGCTTCATCGGGACAGTCATACACCCCATTTCATACGCCTACATTCTGGCGGGCTGTGCCGTGATTGCGCTGAGTATCGGGGCAGGACAATGGTTGTGGCTCCTGTTGCCCTTGCTGGTGACGATCGGCGTCAAGGGGGCGAATTTACTATTCGCGTGCAGTCTGTTGCTGTGGATGGTCTGGAGTCTCACGCGGAATCGGAATTTCCTGCTGATGTCCGGCCTTATCATGATGGTCGGTTATGTTGGCTTCGGACTGTATTTCGGGATGGACCGAGGCGACTTCCATGTGATCGGCTTCATGGGCGGAGTCCACGGATTGCTAGCCAATCCGATTGGTCACGGCCTCGGCATGGGTGGCAATTTTTCACCGCAAGCCATGACGCACATAAAGTGGGATGCCCTGCAACACTTCGGTGCCGATTTCGCGGTCGAAAGCGCCGTGGGTGTGCTGATCTATCAAATGGGTATTGCCTCGATTACAGTCTTTGCTGTCATCGCGTTCCTGCTTAAAGACGCTCCGTTTGGTGTCAAAGGGCCCCACCGGCGGGACATCGCCTTGATCGGCCTCGCGACAGTCACGGTCAATGGAATTTTCCAGGAAGAGGCGTATACGTCCTATGCTTGCGGCCTCTTCACCCTGCTCTGTGCGGTCATCGTGGCGAACGGATATCGCACTGCCTCGACGTATGTGCCAACCCGTCAGCACCCGGCAGTGTATCTGCCTCATCAGATAGCGGTATGAAGACCCTTTTGAGGGTGTTCGCGTTTTTGTTTTTGATTGCCAAGACAGGTCATGCCGACGTCCCGGCCGATCGCCTAGCAACGTTGGCCAAGGGTGTGAATATCATCACCGTATTCACTGAGACGCCACTGGTGCGGATCTACGCGGATCTTGCACAGATTAAACTGGCCGGTCTCCGACATATCCGAATTTTTATAGATCCAGACTGGATTCTAAAAGAAGGTTCGTTCGGGACAACTCGGCTCGATCAAGTGGTCCAGACCGCGGTATCTGACGGTCTAGGGGTGATTCTCTGCATGGCTTCGTCACAATATCCACCGGATGAAAAAGCAACATCGCTCATGGTCAATTTGTGGGGCGAGGCATGGGAGCATCTCGCCCGCCGCTACTTGGAATTGGCGCCGTCTAAGCTGTTCTTTGAGTTGGCAAACGAGCCCACTATGGAGCCGGCTCGGTGGAACACGGTACAAGAGGAATTCTGGAAACGCATTCGCCGTTATGCACCGAAGCACACGATCTTGATGACCGGGAGCCCGCTATCCACAGTTTGGGGTTTGGGTGATCTGTCGCCCATCGACGATGACAACGTGGTCTATACCTTTCATCTTTATCAGCCGATGCCGTTTACTCACCAGGGAGCTGATTGGGACGATCACTACACGGCGATTCGCGGATTGGAATATCCGCCGAAGCCGGATAATGTGGCCAAAGTGAAGCAGCATGTCCCGCCATCCGACGACGATGACCTCTCACAGTATTTGGAATTCGGTGCCGCCGCAATCCAGAGGGAACTTTCTGTCGCTGAGAAATGGGCACAATCGCGTCATGTCCATCTGGTTGTAACCGAATTCGGAGTTTATCGGACGGCGCCTCCCAGTTCGCGGGCGGCGTGGCTGTCGGACGCAAGACAAGGAATTGAGGCAGCCGGATTTGGCTGGACGGTTTGGGAGTACGATGGCGGATTTGGGATAGCGCCCGACTTGGCCGGCTGCACAGCGGTCGTACGCGCGCTGGGTCTATCGGCACCAGGCGACCGCGCACGCTGCCGCCAGCAATAGCTGTAGGGTTGGCGATACACTCTGTTTTGTTCGTCCGCCTACGGTGACCAAACTGGTACGCCCTCGAATGCCCTCAGGCCGGTTGCGAACCGCTCGCGGCGGCGCGGCCGGAATCAACTTTATTCGATATGTCCCGATCACAGATATTGCTCGCACTCACCGAGCCACCCGGCCATTTGCGGAGCGACGGCCGCGGCCGCGACCCTGGATTGCTCGCCAAATCGGTGCAGGACAGAAAATCCCATTCGCAGACCGACTATGTCCCGACTCGTATGTTCGGTGCAGGCCATTGACGCAGCCGGGGGAATGGTTCGTCTTAAGAGCTAATTGCTAGCATCCGGTGCTGCACTCCAACTCAAGTGCGTTTCCTATGGACGCGGAGGGGATTACATGCGGAGCAAGACTGACACGCTGTATTCTAACAGCACCGCGCCTGCAACGTCACGTGCGATGAGGTGGCGAGTTGCAGCTACGCTCTGTGTCACTCTCTACATGCTCGCATTCGCCTTCTACATTACCCATCGTCCAAATTATTCCTGGGACATGCTCGCCTATATGGCGATCGCACTGCATGATGGCGGCACACCGGTTGTCAATATCCATGAGCAAGCCTATGCGGCTCTTGATGCCTATTTGCCACCGGATCAGCTTGACGCGCTGAGGGGGCGCAGCAGTGTCGATCCTGAATTCCGGCAAACCGTCGCGGCCGATAGCGATAGCTTCCTGGCGCAGCTGCCGTTCTTCAGTGTAAAACCAATCTATCCTGCTCTGATGGCTGTCTTGCATGGTGCCGGGCTCGGCTTGATCGATAGTGGTCTTGCCGTGTCGGCGGCAGCCTACTTCGGCATTGGCATGCTGCTTTACGTCTGGTTCTCGCGCTGGATGGCGCCGTTCGTGGCATTCGGCTTGATGGCCTTGCTCGTGCTCGATCCCTTCTTGGTCGTTTTGGCCCGAAATGTCGGGCCTGACATACTCTCGACGTTTGTATTGCTCGCAGCGGTGTATCTGGCCATTGAGCGGGATCGTCCTCTCACGAGTGCCATCGTCTTCATTGGATCAATCGCAATCAGACCAGAAAACATTCTCTATGCAGGCGTTTTCATTCTCTATCTTGGCTGGGTGGGCAAACTGGCACCCTCGCGGATCATCATGTGCCTCGCCGCGGCTGGCATTCTTTACATCGGTTTGATCCAACTTAGTGGCAACTATGGATGGAAGACGTTATTCTATTACACCTTCGTCAAAAAGACCGTCGACGTTGGTGCGCCGCTGCCCCACATGGAGTGGCTTGACTATGCACTGATGTATATTGGACGTCTCGATCGAATTGTTTTCGGACAAGACGAAGTTCCCATATTCGTCCTCATTGGTTTTGGCGGCCTTTGTCTCAAGGCAAGGTTCGATCCGCTAAGGGACCGCTATGTTCACCTGATCGTCATCGCTGCTATCCTCATGGTCGCTCGAATGATCATTCTGCCGAGCGAAGCGTTTCGTGCACTTCTCCCATGCTACATGATGCTCATCATCGCGTTCGTCCATGCCTGCGCCGAGTTGCAGGCGCGCGCCGCTGCCAGAGCCACCCAATAGTCACTGAAACCGGAGAGAGCCCGCTGCGGGCGTGCCGTCGAACGACGCCTGGTCGAACGGAGTCAAAAAATCGGCCCGGGCGCATGAAGCGACCGGGCCGCAAGGAAGGTCCGGGTTGACCTGGGCCATGAGCCCAATCGACTGGCGCGGGTGTTGGGGCAGCGCCAATCGACGGTTGGCTTAATCGCATGGTAGCTGGCTCAGTGCTGTGAAGTAGCTCACAGCCTGCGCCAAAAATTCAGCGGCGGAACCGGGTGGCAGGATGACTGCCCGGCAGGCGGGCATGGCCGGCGCCAAACAGCTTCTGACGGAGAGTCCCCGGCGCATATTCCCGCTTCATCACGCCGCGCGACTGCAACTCCGGCACCACCAGGCACACGAAATCCTCGATACATTCCGGGACCACCGTGCGGGACAGGTTGAAGCCGTCGACATCGGCTTCGTCCACCCACGCCTGCAGTTCGTCTGCGACGCTGCCTGGGGAACCGACAATCGGTGCCTGGCGACTGCCCAGCACCATCATTTCCAGCAGCTTCCGCGGTGTCCATTGGGTGTCGCGGCTCCGGACGGTGATTGCCTCCAGGCCGGACGCCATGGCGTTGGTCTTGACGAAGCGAATTGGTTCATCCGGACCGTAGCGCGAGAAGTCGACGCCGACCGTAGCGGAGTAGTGCGCCAGCGCGCCCTCCGAACTGGCATAGGCTCGATATTCCGCCAGCTTGTCAGCTGCCTCGGCATCGGTGGGCGCCACGACGACAGTCGCGCCGACGAACACCAGGATGTCGCGCGGATCGCGGCCGAAGGCCCTCGCCCGCGCACGGATGTCGGCGACGATGTCCCGCACGTTGTGCCGGAACTGGCCGTTGACGAAGACGCACTCGGCGTGGGCGGCGGCAAATGCTCGCCCGCGCGCGGACGCGCCCGCCTGATACAGCACCGGCGTTCGCTGCAGGGACGGCTCGGACAGATGGATCGCGTTTACCCGATAGTTGGGGCCGTCGTGCAGCACCGGATGGATGCGCGACGGATCGGCGAATTTTCGTCCTTTGCGGTCGCGGAGCACGGCGCCGTCTTCCCAGCTGCCTTCCCAAAGCTGATAGACCACCTGCATGTATTCTTCGGCCACGTCGTAGCGGCTGTCATGTTCCGGCTGCTCCGCCAGTCCCATGCCGCGCGCGGCGCTGTCGAGATAGCCGGTGACCACATTCCAGCCGATGCGACCCTTGGTCAGGTGATCGAGCGTCGACATCCGGCGTGCAAACGTATAGGGCGGCTCATAGGTCAGATTGCACGTAACGCCGAAACCGAGATTCTGCGTCGCATAGGCCATCGCCGGAATCAGCAGCAGCGGGTCGTTGACCGGGATCTGCACGGCGTTGCGGATCGACGCATCAGGCGAGCCGTGGAACACGTCGTAGACGCCGAGGATGTCGGCCAGGAACAGACCGTCGAACAAGCCGCGCTCCAATGTCCGCGCCAGCTGCACCCAGTGGTCAAGATCGGTGTAGTCCATCGAGCGGTCGCGCGGATGTGCCCACATCCCGTGCTGGATGTGGCCGACGCAGTTCATATCGAACGCGTTGAGGCGAATCTGCTTGGACATGCTACGGGAACAGCCCGCGCGTGTTCTTCGCGCTGCGTACCTTCTCCACGCCGATCGCCATCGCAGCGGTGCGATGCGGCACAAGGTCGCGATCGACGCGCTGCATCACTTGGGAGAAGGCACGGTCGAGCACATGGTACAGCTTGGCCATCACCTCCGCTTCGTCCCAGAAGAACTGCTGCAGATCCTGCACCCATTCGAAGTAGCTGACCACCACGCCGCCGGCGTTGCACAGGATATCCGGGATGACGAAGATCTCGTCCCGGCGCCGATCGAGCACCTCATCGGCATCCGGCGTCGTCGGGCCATTGGCGGCCTCGGCCAGCACGCGGCATTGAAGCCTGGTCGCAACCGACGCGTCGATCACCCGTTCCACCGCGGCGGGTACCAGCACGTCGCATTTCTGCACCAGCAGTTCGCGGGGATCGAGCGACAGTTCATTGGAGAAGCCGGCCAGCGCGCCGTGAAGCTGCGCATGCTTCAACAGTGCCGCGACGTCGAACCCCCTGGATCGAAGTAGCAGGCGGTATGGTCGGACACGCCGATCACCTTCAGGCCACGTTCGGCGAGCGTCTCCGCGGCATAGCTGCCGACATTGCCGAAGCCCTGGACAATGACGGTGGCCCCCGCCGGTTGTCGACCGATGCGCTCCAGCGCGCGCCCCACCAGGTAGGCCACGCCGCGGCCGGTGGCCTCGCGCCTGCCCTCGGTGCCGCCGGAAGCGACAGGCTTGCCGGTGACGATCTCGGTTACGGTTCGGCCCTGATACATGGAGTAGGTATCCATGAACCATGCCATGACCTGCTCGTTGGTTCCCATGTCCGGCGCCATCACGTCGGTGTGCGGGCCGACGAAAGGGATCATCTCCTGCATGTAGCGGCGCGACAGATTTTCGAGCTCATGACGCGACAACGCGCGTGGGTCGACGGTCACGCCGCCCTTGGCGCCGCCATAGGGCAGCCCGGCGAGGGCACATTTCCAGCTCATCCAGATCGCCAGCGCCGCCACTTCGCCGATGTCGACGCTGAGCGCGAAACGCGTGCCACCCTTCGGTCGGACCGAGCGTCAGATGATGCTGCACGCGGTAACCCTGATAGACGGCGATGCTGCCGTCATCGCGATGGATCGGACACGACACTGCGATCGCACGCTTCGGATAGAGCAGCCGCGCGCGCTCGTCGTGCGGTATTTCGAGGTGGTCGGCGATCACCTGGAACTGTTGGCGGGCCATCTCGAACACCGGTCCCGTATAGATGGTCATCAGCCGTCTCCTTTCTGGACGTGTGCAAGCCGAGTTGCATGCTCCCGATGGCTCGGGAATTATCGTTAGGAGCTGCAGACTTCCCTTATCTGGAGAATGATGTGTCATTCACAAGCACCATGGCTGATCCGGTCGCCGACGCGCATGCGGTCCTGGGCCAGCGTAACCGCGACGGCACGCTGGCTGATCCCGCCAATGGAACGAGGTGCTTGAGACCATACTGAACCACCGCTCGGTGCGCGGATTCCGCCGCGCGCGCTGCCCGCAGGGACGCTCGAGTTGCTCATAGCGGCGGCGCAGTCCGCTTCCACATCGTCCAATCTCCAGTTCTGGAGCGTGGTGGCGATCGAGGAGACCGGGCGCCAGTCGCGGCTGGCGGAACTTGCCGGCCAGCAGCAGTTCATCCGCGATGCTCCGCTGCTGCTGGTGTGGCTGGCCGATCTGTCGCGGCTGGACCGCATCGCGGCCGAGCGGGCGCAGGAGCGTTGAAGGCACGCACTTCATGGAGGAGTTCATTGTTGGTGTTGTTGACGCCGCGCTGGCCGCGCAAAGTGCACTGATCGCCGCCGAATTGCTTGGGCTCGGCGCCGTCTATATCGGTGCGATGCGCAATCTGCCCGAGCAGATCGCCGCGGAGCTTGGTTTGCCGCCGCACGTATTTGCGGTGTT
>CAVUBS010000006.1:0-106064 GCA_963739725.1 uncultured Alphaproteobacteria bacterium
ATGTGCACGCCCCTGTGTGCGATGCGATCCGCGCTTGATCCAGTTGGTGCCGCCGCTGGCGTCTTTCGCGCTGCCGGCTATCGTCATCCGTCATCGACGAGGCCCATTATTCGCCGAGGAAACGGGCAGGCACTCAGACAGCTTAGCTCGTTGCCGCGCCAGCCTGGCTTTGGCAGCTTTGGCGCAGCGCATGCGTGAACGCTGACCCAGAGGAGATACTCATGGCGGCACTATCGCGGGATGCCCATCGGCGCCGAGTATTGGAACACCAGGCGAAGCTGGAGGCTGTGCGAAGCTTTTCCGCAGCATCGTGGTCAATCATCTTTTGTCTCCAGGCATGGGCCAGCGATCAGGCCCGCTTGCGAGAGGGTTTGGCTGCCTGAGCAGCTGCCGCACGCTTCGGCTTTGATGCCGGCTTGGTGGCCTCTTTCGCCACTGGCGCTTCCGGCTTCGCCGCTGGCTCTCCCAGGCTCTTCTTCAGGGCAGCCATGAGGTCGACCACGTTGGTCCGATCCGGTTCCGCCGGTTCGCTGAGGTCGATGCCTTCGCCCTTCAGCTTGGCGTCGATCATCTCCCGCAGCCTCGTTTCGTAGCGATCCTCGATGTCGGATGGGTCGTACTTCGCGGTTTGACGATCGATCAATTGCTTGGCGAGCTGCACCATCTCCGGGTCTGTCTTGACCTCGGCCACATCATCGAAAATCTGCTTGGCGTCATTGATATCACGTTGTTCGTCGAGCGTATGCGCGACCAGGCCGCCATCGGTTGCCATCAGGGCGATCGTTCTCTCGCGCTGCCCAATGACAACGCGGGACAAGGCAACCCGTCCGGTATCGGAGATCGCTTCGAGCAGCACGGCATATACATCCCGGCCAGCATTGCCGTCCGGGGCAAGATAGTAGCTTGCGTTGAAGTAGATCGGGTCGATCGAGTTCTTCTCGACGAACTTCTCGATCGTCATGACCGAGGAGGTTTCGACCTTCACGCTTTCAAAGTCGGCATCACTCAGCAGGAGGTATTGGTTTTTTTTGAACTCGTATCCCTTCACCAGATCCCGCCGCTGAAGCTCCTTCTCGGTCTCGGCGTCGACAGTCAGCATCTTGATCCGATTGCCGGTCTCCGGATTGATCATGTTGAACCGGATCGTGCTGCGGTCGTGCTTGGCGCTGTAGAGGGCCACGGGGCAAGAGACAAGCGCGAGCCGCAGATGACCGCGCCAGATGGATCGCTGTGCCATCGCTATGCCGCCTGATAGCGCGAATACGACGCCCGTCGCTCTCGCTCGGCCGCACCCGACTTTTCCGCGTCCGCCAAATCGTCCTGCACGGCGTTGTCCAGCGCGGCAATTTGGTCGGTTAGCGCGTCCTCCAAATCGGTCAGCGCATCCTGCAAACGTGGCCCGGCGATCGCCTGATCTAGCTGGGCATGGCGCTGCACCAAGCGGAGCAACTGAGTGATTCGGCTTATGTTGTCGCCGGATAAGGTGAACGTATCAGGAACGGTTTGATGAGTGCCCATAAGCAGAAGGATTCACGCGGGCACACGAGTAGAAAAGAGCCGCAACGGAATGGTTATTGATCGCTTGTTGAGACGCAAGGTTAGAACGCAGCCACAAATCGTTCAGCGCGCGTGCGGCAGCCGCGACTCGGGTGTCTAGCGGCAGTCTATTCAAATAGACGTGAACGCTGTGCCGGACACAGATTCGGCTCGACATCAGGGGGACGAATTTCCCGCCTGCCACTTGCCAACGCTCTCTCGTTGCCCTGTCGCCGATCAAGGGGCACCGTTAAGGTATCTGTTGATCGTCCCATCCGGCTTATCACCACGAAATCGACCGCGCCGGTTGCGGCATTTCGAGCATCGCCAGCGCCGTTCGATCAGCGGCATGTCGCCGCGACCGCACGCAATCGGCGCCGCCAGATCCGCGTCCCTGTTGTGCTCGCAACTCCGGCAGGTCAGCAGGACCGCGACAAGGCGCGCCTGGAGCGCCCATCGTGCGTCCGCAGGTCGTGTGCCTCTGCCCAGCCCTGCGCCATCAGCGACCCACCACGAGCGCCGGCTTGCGCGCCCGGCGGCGTGGTGACACGGCCGGACGGAGTGGCGGTTGCGCTTCGCCCACAACAATGACTGTGGCAGCGGGACGCCGAAGCCTTTCGAGCGGTACGGCCCGCGCCGCGGCCCGGTCCTCGATCAGCTCCCAGTCGGTCACGTCATTGCGGATCAGCGGGATGGCCTCGTGGCACGCCACCCACCCGATGAAGGCCCTGGGACCAGTAGCCGATCACCGGCTCGGCCTCCGAGCGGCACCAGAGGCGGATGAGTGTCGTCGCGCGGGGCGGCCTCAATCGGTCGGGCACCGTCAGTGTGGCTCGGAAATCAGCCACGGGAGCCGGCGCATCGGCAAAAGACACGAACGCCCAGGATATCGGTGATCAGCTCAACTACCTCCAGCCGGCGGCCACGACATTCCTGATGGTACAGCGCTTTGGCTGGCGAGGCATCGGGCTTGTCCTGCCGGTAGGAACGCAACACCAGGTGACACCGCTCCATCGACCATAGTTCTGACGCGCGAGGCGGCGGGTCTGGGCGTTCTGCGGATCGATCTCGCTGCGCCATTGGCACAAGCCATTTTACAAAGCAGCCTCACTGCTGTCCGGTCAAAAAGTGAATAGTTTCAACTGGTTGCTGTCTTCGGCATCGTCGAATCGGTCGGGTGTCGCCAAAATCGCAGACTGGATCGGCATTTTCTCGAATACTGTGACCGAAAAGACCTGTAGCAATGTGTAGAGCGACACCTCCAGCCTGAGTCGCTTCCTGACGATGGCTACCAGCACGTAGACTGACACTGCGATCCAGATCTGTGTCTTCACCGCGTTCTCCGAGGTGCCGTAGAACTGCTTGATGCGCAGATGTTGCTTGATCCACTTGAAGAAAAGTTCCACTTGCCAGCGACTTTTATAGAGGGCGCAAATCGTCAAGGCCGGCAGCGTCACCTGATTGGTAAGGAAGATCAGCGTCTTGCCGGTCTCAGGGTCCTTGAAGCGGATGCGCCGCAGGTGCGAAGACCCGACTCCCGGCCATCGCTGATGACGCGATGGCGACGCGGACTTTCGGCCGTGTCAAGCGTGCGGCGGCTTATATTCGGTTTTGGTTTTGTTGGCCTGCGTCATCGCTGCCTCGGCTTCCATTGCGGTCAGCAGCGTCGTCGTCTCGAAGCGAGAGAATCCGCCCGTAGCAGCGGCCGACATCGAGCAGGCGGCAGCGGCCGTGTTGTTTGGGAATTCGCATATGGCGACCCCGTCGAATTCACCGAAGGCAATGTAGTAACTGTGCAGCTTGCCACCAAAACCCTCAACGAGTGCCTTCGCCGCGCCAGTGCGATCATGCGGCTTGCCGACCAGTGCCTTGGCAGAGGCGTTTGTAAACTGCCAGCGGATCAGGAAGTGAGACATCGCGTCCTCCGTGTTCTCCGTGTTTTGCAGAAATCTTCCGAACAGGCGACATGCGCGTCGCGCGTTGTGTCGGGGTACGCTTGGTTCGCGGTCCTCAGTTAATTGGACAGCAGTCCGATCGTGCCCATCACGCGAAACGCAGCCTCATCCGATTCCCCTGCACCGTCCATGTCAATCGGCATCAACTTGACCTTGTGGCGGACGCGATCGAAATGAGCGATTTTCGGGCCGGTCGAGCCCACCGGCGGCCCATCCGTCCGTGGCACATAGGCGGCGTTGCCGCCGCAAGTAGAAGGCAAGGGCCGGCCCAAAGCGGTCGGAAGCAAGCCGAAGCACCGGGCGCAGGCGACCTCGATTGTGAACCGCACACGAAGGCGTCAGGATCACCGACGACCGTGGAGAACGGGTCGAGACCGAAGCAAACTCGTAGGCGTGACGGCCCGGCCAAGGTCGGCAACCAGAAATCGAAAATCGTAGAATGGTGGAAACCGGGTTGGCAGAAGAAGATCAAGTCGTAACGTCGGTCAATCTCCCACTGGTATTCGCAGCCGAGCCAGCCGGCGAAGACATTCGCGGCACGTCACGTTATTCGCTGGCGGTTCAGCCCATCTGGACTTCGCGCCCGGTTCCGTCGAGCATAGAGCGATGCGACAGAACGGCGTGACCGCGTGGAACACCGGCATGCGACCGTCGGAGTATGTGATTGTCGCCTTCCGCAGAGCGACGAATTCCCGCTGCAAGTACTGAAAGGAGTTGTCCATCTGTGGATGGATACCGGTGAGCAGGCGATTCGTGAACCCCTCATCTCTATACGCGGTGACAAAGTGATATGCAGAACTCTTTACGACCGTACAAGATTGGTTGTTGGTGGGCGCCGGACGCGGCCTTGCTATCGATCAGGAAAGGCAGCTACCATGCACTATGGAACAATCAATGCATGGACGGACACCCAACAACTTTATCGCTGCTGAAGCTGGCTCTCGACTTTCGCGGCAAACCTCGCGCGCAACATTGGAGGCGCAACTCTTAGTCCAACGCGGACGCAATGCATCTGCCATTGTGAGGGCATACCAGAAAGTAGCACGTGAGCGTCGCGAGACAGTCCAACAGCCCAGGTAGGTGCGTGTGCGGATTGGACGAAGGCTGCATTTCGACAGTGGACATGCGTCGCGTGTTTGCGAGCGTTCGGCGTCCATCACGAGACGAGCCGCGAACATGCCAGCAGGGCTTGCGAAAGATGCTCGCCGATCCCTAGTGGAGGTTACCCTCAAAGTGCTCTCGAACGTTATCGTCGGTCAAGATGACGCCTTGCGCCTTCTGATCTGAATTTCGGCCGACGTACCGCGTCATTCGGCGGATTCCGAGACACTGACGGGTCCATCATGATTCCAAAATCAATGGAACCCAGCGCGGGAATGCCTCTGGACGCCCGTCTCGCGCTCTACCCCAATGCCGCGCTGTCTCGTATTGCACGTCTGTCATGGCGGCGAAACTGCGCATGGACAGGCCGAGGACATCAAGGCGGGAGCGGAAAGCGGTTGAGTTCATTGTTTCCGACCGTCATCGAATGCCGCACACCGCGCTCACAAGCCCCTAGGGTCAATGGAAAATCGTTTGTGGCGACAATTAATCAGTCTGAGGGGCCGCCGACCTGTTGCATATGGACGTTCAGTAGACGTCGGAGCCGAATTGCGCAAACCAACAATCAGCCCTGTCAAAACGGTGAGAGAGACATCATTGCCTGAGATTAGCGGCGGTTGCTCGCGCGATATCGGTTAGCGGCTCGGTCATGACGTACTCAATTGTCCGTGTCGGGCCTATTGATTATAGGAGCATCCGTTGCATAACCGCCCCGGAATAACCATTTACATACATTGTCGGCGCAAAATCCGCGTTTAATCTCTGCGTCAACGTGTGAAGGACCAGCATATTATGGGGTCGGAAGAAACTCGCCAGGCCAAGACCGAAAAACCTCATCAGCATTTCGGTGATCCACAGCATGTCGTCGCCGACCCGGAGTTGTCAAAGCAGGAGAAGGCCAAAGCGCTTCCGATACTTGAGCAGGATGCCAGACTCCTGGCAACGGCTGCGGAAGAGGGAATGACCGGCGGTGAGCGAAGCAAGCTTCGCGAAGTCCTCAACGCGAAGAAAGTACTCGAACGCCCCACTGGTGCTGCAAAGGACCCGCCGCCAGGTTCCGAAGCAGAGGTCGCCAAGGAAGCAGAGATTGAGAAATTAGACCCTTGATCCGAAATGTTTGACGGAAGCGGACGGGGATGACGACGATTACCCCCACATCTGAAAACAGGAGACGAATCATGGCAGACGACAAGATGAAGTCCGAGGATGCGGTTCCACAGGCTGACAAGCAAGCCCATACGGAAATCGCAGAGCGAGAGGGCAGAGAGGGTGAGCAAGCCCAGCAAATCAACAAGGAACAGGCGAAAAAGGGCAAGGACGGCTAGCAGGCGTTGTGAAAACTCCGGGTGATTACCCTGGCTGGGGGCTATGGCTAGTGTCTGTAACGCAATGGAAGCGGATGGCAGAGCGGAGGCATATGCCGCCCTCGCAACCACCGGCCTAGGGCAATCCATCCCCACGACGCCATTGCTCCACGACCCGACCCACGGTTGGTTCCCCTGTTATCACTGGCATGTGCGGCGGGTCACCCGCAAAGTACCGCTGATCCCGCAATTGAGGTTTCGCCTGATCCGACGCGATCAGCTTCATGGTGGCATTCGACATGCATCGGTTGCCGCCAGCAATACGGTATCGGCGGAATAGCTGTCCCTGCTGGCGTGCAGTGCGTCTTGTGGCTCAGTAAGGTGGTAGTGGTCGACTCGTGTAGCCGAGTCGGCTGAAAGACTGGCAAGGCTGTGGCGCATCTCATGGGGCGTGATGGTGGCCGGCAGTCACGCAGCTTGACGAATCCTCAACCACATCTTCCGCTACCCCGACGATCGGCGCCTAATCGCATCGACTGGCGAACACACCAGGTCGCCGCTCCTGGGCTGGGACTGGATCACCGCTACCGCCATCCCTCGACACCGCCGGTGCGGAGCGCGTGTACGCGCGTGCTAAGTGGGCTAGTGTGGAAACAGGACAACGTCATGGCAGGCGGCCGGTCCCGCTCATGCGGCGTGACCTGACTTCGCGAGACCTAGACCCATGATCACCCATGACCAGTAGCTGCCCACTTAGACTTTGGTTGCCATCAAGCCTCGTTCGCGGGGTCCTGGTCCTTCACCAATCGTTCGCCTACCCAGTCCAGAGCGCCGGCTCGCATCAGAAAGCCGTGCTGTGTCTCCACATATTAACCTTCCCATAATAGTTGCCATACAAGAGGGAATTTGTTGACATGCACAGCCATGAACACCGATGGCCGTGCGCTGGATCATGCAACGCTGACCGAGCTGCGCAAGCGCGGCGTAGCGGCGGTGCAATCAGGTGAGAGCCCGCCACTTGTCGCGGCGGCGTTGGGCGTCAACGTGCGTACCCTGTTTCGCTGGCTGTCGCTGTATCGACGGGGCGGTTGGCATCAGTTGGATGCGGGCAAGCGTGGCGGCCGTCCACCGAAGCTCGATGGCGTAGCGCTTCGCTGGATCTACAACACCCTGGCCAACAAGAACCCGATGCAGCTGCAGTTTCCGTTCGCGCTGTGGACCGCAGCGATGGTGCAGACACTGATCGCCGAGCGCTACAAGGTGAAGCTGAGCCACAGTTCGGTGTGCCGTTTGCTGCATCAGCTTGGCCTGAGTGCACAGCGCCCGCTGTGGCGGGCGTATCAACAGAACCCTGAAGCTGTGAAGCGGTGGTTGGAGACGGACTATCCGGCGATCCGGCGCCGTGCGAAGCGCGAGGGAGCACAGATCTTCTTCGCTGATGAGGCCGGAGTGCGTTCGGACTTCCACAGCGGCACGACCTGGGGAAGACGCGGGCGGACGCCGGTGGTCTCCAGCACCGGCGCCCGGTTCGGCGCCAACCTGATCTCGGCGATCAGTGCGCAGGGGCAGCTGCGCTTCATGCTGACCAAGGGACGGGTCACCGCCGCGGTGTTCACGGAATTCCTCAAGCGGCTGCTGATCAACGCATCGGCGCCGATCTTCGTCATTGTCGACGGACATCCGACGCATCGGGCAAAGTCCGTCGCACGCTTCGTCGCGGCGCAGGCGGACAAACTGGCCTTGTTCTTTCTGCCGCCCTACTCGCCTGAGCTGAACCCCGACGAGCTGGTGTGGAACGATCTGAAGTCCCACGGCACCGGTCGCAAGCTGATCATCTCGCTGCCGCAGCTGCGCCAGATGGTCGTCTCCCATATGCGGCAATTACAAAAGCTGCCGGCACTGGTGCGCTCGTTCTTCCACGCTCCCACCACCCGCTACGCACGCGCCTGATGGCAACTATTATGGGAAGGTTAATAACCACTCAGGAGAGTGACTTCTGCCGCAAAGCCTGTGCCGAAAAAATGACAGCGGTAACGCGGTAAATTGCCATACCCTCAATATGGCGTGGTGACGGGCCATTGCATTGGCTTTGTTTGCAAATGCTTTTGAGACATTTCAATGTAATTCACTACGGCCGTAACCGGCATGGGAAGGATGGGAGACGCTGTCAAGGATCGCGGATTGGGTACCGACCACCCAAGCTGGAGACGTTGGACGTGATCGAAAGACCGGGCGCAATCCGAGACCGTCAAATTGTCCGTCTTCTGCGCAATACACAGGAAGTATGGGTTATCACGCGGTTTTGTGCGCTCTCGATAGCTTGTACCGGTTACGCTTGACTTCATCCGTGAGAAGCGCATTACAGCGGAGTTATCAGCCGAATTGTCCTGACCGCTGCATATGAGAATTATGCGATGCTACGGTCTTGAGCATCGATAGCATCACATTCCGATTGATCGGGAATAGATATGTCCGAACCCCTACATGAGTATGCGCGCCTGCGCAAAACAGAGGCGCGGATGCGCCGTGCACTTGGATTAGCGGCTAGTACACAAGTGCGATCTACCCCCATCAACTCGACAAGCGCGACGTATGGATCGCATCGACAAAGGCATCGGTTCATTCGTGATGGCGAGGTTCCGGTAACTTTCATTCGTCGGAATCGCTACCCAGTTAGCGAACCCGGCACCAACCAACTGGAGGCCGCTAGGAAAGCCGTGCAGTCCCATGCTGCGGGACGAGAATTTTCTGAACGGTAGTTGTATGAACCGCATATCATTTACCAACCGGACGTAAAGCACCATGGCAGTTTCAAACGAGAATTCGTTAGCGGGCAATTTACCCTATAGACCTAAGGTCGATGCGTCTCTCACGGGAGCGGCCTTTCGTGGCTCTGGTCTCTTATTTGCGATGTGGCGTGATCCGCAAGGCGATGGAAAAATGCGGCCTGGAGACTGGCTGGTTCTGTTGACTGGTTCGGCGCTTATCATCGTATTAGCGCTGGGATTGCTGTAGACTTCTGAAGTCGTTATTGGGATTCTGCTCACTGGAATTCCCTGAGCGTGCTACTGGGGATGGCTATGAAGCGTGTTGATGCGCGATACGATCCGCGCACTTGGATTGCACGCTATTGCGATCCGCGCCAAAAACAGTTGCATCCATTGAGGGCCGGCTCGTTCGCAACGGAGAGGTGCCGGTCACCAACGTTCCTCGGCATCACCAACTAGATGAACACAGGGTTTCCATCGGGTGAGTAGTCCGAAAGGCTCTCGTGCCGATGGTGCTAGAGGCTAACATGATCAGCATGGCGTATCGGGTGATCCCTCAAAAAGGGCACCTATTCAGCGTAGAGATGACCAACCTCACAGGCAAATGCAGCTTGATTCCCGGCTTTCACCATAAATCAGAAGCGGACGTTTGGATCGTGCAGACCAAGAGGATGCTGCACGAGCTTGATCCCAGAGACAAGGTTACAGCCCGGACGACCGTTGAAGGTTGAGGTCAGCCATGAGCACATACGTTGTTACCCAGGACGGGTCCAGATTTGAGGTAAGAGTGGACGACGCGAACGGGCGGGTGGTCGCCACATTTTCAAATAAGCTGGCTGCCGACAAGTTTGCAGAAAGACAGCGGGTGATTGACGAGGTCGCAGCCAATATTTCTACAGAGGACATGGCACAGTAATGGCAATCGAGCGTCTCCTCTGCCGTTGATCTGGCGACGGGTACGGCGCGTGATCCTGGGTGCGATTTGGGCAAAGTCTCTACCGTCGTCTTCCTTGGAAGACACTGGGAACAGTAGGGTGGCCCTGGTCCGCGACGAGGGGACCAGTGGCACCGGTGGGCGGGCCAAGCAGCCAAGGCTGGATCAGCGCGATCAGGCCGATACCCAATCACATACGCCGTCCAGAGCTACCGACAGAGTTCGACTAAGCCCCGTCACAATGGTTGCGACCCTTACGTTCAGTGACAGCCGTCCTGGGGCCGCGCATGGACAAGCGGAAGGCTTCGGACGAGCCTCACCAAAAAGCATTTGCCAGGGTGGCACGTAGAGTTTCAGCAGGCAGTTGATCGTCGAGGTGCGCAGCAGGGGCAGCTCGGTGATTGACATTGAGGCGCTGTCCTCGCACCGGAAAATCTCTCGGTCGATCCAGACCTCGGCAGTGCCGGAGACTACGCAAGACGTCTCATCTTCACGGGCATGGCTGTGATAGGTCGGACCTGAGCCGGGTCTTACTAGGGCGTGTCGTCAATTGAGCCAAACGACGCTGGCGACGAGGTGGACGGCGGCCAGGAAGTTGCGTGCGGTCTTCTCGTAGCGGGTGGCGATCGCACGGAACTGCTTGATCTTGGCGAAGAAGTTCTCGATCAGGTGGCGCTCGCCATAAAGCACTCGGCCTGGCCAGCCTTGCGCTGCTTCTTCCGCGGCTTGGGGACCGGCGTGATCAGCTCCGACCGGCGGCGAGTTGGCCCAGGGATCCTTATTCGGCAGGGCTAATGCGATCCCGCATATGTATAGCGTGGACCTCGGTCTCAGCGGAAGAGTTCGACCGGTCGTGAGTTGCCAGAAACACAGCCCACAACTCAGCCAGCTGCCTGCGCTGATCAAGCAGATCAGTCCTCAGATAGGCCCTCTGAACCCTGTTGCCGATCTCGTGGTCCAACGCGCGTTCGGCGGCCATAAGCCGGTCAGGATGGACCTCGGCGACCCAGTCCATGAACGAGGACCGGAAGCCATGGACGGTGTATCCAAGGGCCATCTTCTGCGCGCAGAAGCACCTGCATCGCGTCGTCGCTCTGGCGACCGGAGCCGCCTCGCCGGCGGCTTCCGAATATGAGTTTGTCTGGTGCCGCGTCGGCCGGTCTGATCGCCGCCAGCAAGTCCACCGCAGCCGAGGTTAGCGGGATTGTCCGAGCTCGGGCCGACTTCATGTGCGATGCGGGAACATGCCACCTGTCGCTGTCAATCTCGCCCCAGGTGGCGGGGATGACCTCGCTTGTTCTCGGGCAGCACGTCAGGAGCAGGAATTCGAGCGCCCTTGCCGCTAGCCCCGTGCGCTGCCGCAGTTCCGAGAAGAAAGCCGGCAGATCCCGCCATGGCATTGCCTCCCTTGGCTTCACGGTCGCGGACACGCGAGGCAGGTGCCGCAAGACGTTGTCGCACGGGTTGGGACCGCTGAACCGTCCAGGATCGACTGCCATCGCGTGTTCGATGGTTTGCTCGATCCGGCCGAGGACACGGCGTGCCGTCTTGTTGGTGGTGCCCCAGACGGGCGTGATGACGTTCAGCACGTCGCCCTGGGTGAGATTGGCCGTCGCCATGTCCATCAGCGGGCCAGCGATCCGATCCACAGACTGCTGCCACTCCCTCAGATGGGCGGGCACCCATTGGCCGCGCATGTGGGCGACGAAGGTATCCATGTCTCGGCGGAAGGTGACCGCTGTGGGGACGGCGGTGCCGGCCAGTACGGTTCTTGGATTGATCCCGCGGTCCTTGGCGTCCCGCAGTTCGGCCCGCTTGGCGCGGGCGTCCGCCAGCGACATCGCGGGATATTTGCCGATGGCAAGCTCGCGCTGGCGGCCCTGGAACATGTAGCTGAAGGTCCAGCGGCGGCTGCCACCCTTGACCTCGAACTGCAGACCCTGGCCGTCGCGGTGCTTGCCTTCCTTCAAGCTGGCGACGGCTTTGGCGGAAAGGGCGTTCATGAGCATCGGAAGTGTCCTGGTTCGGAGGCCCCAACCATAGCCGGACGGGCCGGTGGCTACCAGTAATTTTGCCCATAATGGCATGGATTACCCGGGAGCATTTGGGGACGGCCGGGGACTGGACCCAGCTGGCCGCCTCAGCCTCTCGTCAACTAAGCGGCGCTATATCAATCGCTTGGAGACGCTGTCAAACAGATGGGGATGGCTCGACCAGAGACCGTAAAACCATGTAGCCAGACCAACCTGCTGGCGCTGAATGCGACCATCGAGGCGGCGCGCGCCGGCGATGCCGGCAAGGGGTTCGCCGTCGTCGCCTCCGAGGTGAAGGGCCTGGCGCAACAGACCGCCAATGCGACCGAGGATATCCGCGCGCAGATCAATCAGATCCAGTCCGCGACGCAGGAAGCCGTGGCGGCAATCCGCGACATCACGGGGACCATCGGGCAGGTGAGCGCCGATCGCTGCGACGATTGCCGCGGCCATGGAGGAGCAGGGCAGCGCCACGGCCGAGATCGCCCGCAGCGTGCAGCAGACCGCTGCCAGCACCGAAGAGGTGCGCAGCAACATCGCCGGGATCAGTCAGGCCGCGACCGACACCGGTGCGGCGGCCGGCGAGGTGCTCGGTTCCGCGGGCGAACTCTCGCGCAAGGCGCAGGACCTGTCGCGCGAGGTGGGCGGCTTCGTCGCCGGCGTGCGCGCCGCCTGATCCCGGGTCGCTACGCCGCCGCGTGGAAGGTCCGGGGGATGCCGGCCTTGGGCACCTGGCCGTGCATCGGTTCGTCCGGCAGTCCGAGGTGGAGCGCCTCGCGCGCCGTCGATCAGCTTGGCCAGGTCGATGCCGGTCTCGAAGCCCATGCTCTCCAGCATGAACACCAGGTCCTCGGTGACGACGTTGCCCGACGCGCCCGGCGCATAGGGACAGCCGCCCAGACCGGCCAGGCAGGAGTTGAACGCGCGGATCCCCTCCTCGAGCCCGGCCAGCGCGTTGGCAATGCCGAGGCCGCAGGTGTCGTGCAGGTGCAGGCCATACAGCGTGTCGCCGATCGCCTCGCGCGTGGCGCGCACCACCTCCTTGATCTGTGCCGGATGCGCGTAGCCCACGGTGTCGGCGAGCATGATCTGATCGACGCCCGCATCCGCCAGCCCTTTGGCCAGCGCCACCGTCTTGGCGGTCGGCACCACGCCGTCGATCGAGCAGCCGAAGGCGGTGGAGACGCCGGCCACCACCGGCACTTTCCGAGGCTGCGCCTTCAGCCAGTCCATGATCTCGCGCATCATGGTGATCGACTGCGCCGGCATGCGGTTCAGGTTGGCCATGCTGTGGCCTTCGCTGACCGAGACCGGGATGCTGATCTTGTGCACGCCGGCGTTGTAGGCGTTCTGCACGCCGCGCAGGTTGGGTGCCAGCGCCTGCACGATCAGGCCGGGGATTTGCAGGCACTTCTCCACCACCTCGGGCGTGTCCGACAGTTGCGGGATCACGCGTGGCGGCACGAAGCTGCCGACTTCGATCTCCTTCACGCCGGCGGAGGCGATGGCGGCGATCCAGCGGACCTTGGCCTCGGTCGCCATGCGGGTCTTGGCGATCTGCAGCCCATCGCGGGGGGCGACTTCACAGATGGAGACGTGTTGTTTCATGGCTCTGCCGCGCTGTGTTCAATGGCCGCGACCTTGCGCGATCCGTAGGAAAGATTCAACACAGAGGGCACTGAGAACCACCAGGTGCCACGGAGGCATGAATTGGCGCTTCGCACGACGCGCTCTTCAGACTTCCTTCTCGGTGGCCCTCTGTGGTTCTCTGCGATCTCCGTGTGGAACCTTCAAGGGACTCCGCCAATGAGCGTCGTCACGACAGAACAGCGCGGCCCGGTCTCGATCATCCGCATCAACCGCCCGGAGAAGCTGAACGCGATCTCCAGCGGCGTGGCGGTCGAGTTGCAGCAGGCGTTCCAGGCATTCGATGCGTCCGATCAGCGCGTGGCGATCCTCAGCGCCGCCGGCGAACGCGCCTTCACCTCCGGCGCCGATGTCACCGACCTGCCGGAACTGTGGCGTGCCATTCCCACCGTCGGGTTCACAACGGACAAGCCGATCATCGCCGCGACCTCCGGCTGGTGCATCGGCGGCGGCATCGTCATGGTGATGATGTGCGACCTGATGGTGTCCACCGAGGATACCGTCTTCCACTACCCCGAGGCGAAGCTCGGCGTCACCGGCGGCATGATCAGTTCGCTGGTCTCGCGCATGCCGCACAAGCTGGCGATGGAGATGATGCTGCTGGGCAGCAAGATCGGCGCCCAGCGCGCGTATGACGTGGGGTTCGTCAACCGCGTGGTGCCGAACGGCCAGCACGAGACCGAGGCGGTGGCGATGGCGAACGAGATGCTGGATGCCGCGCCGCTGGTGATCGGCGCGCTGAAGCGCCTGGCGGCCGAGGTGCTGCCGATCGGACCGGTGGAGCGCATGGTCGCCGTCAGCCAGACGCTCGGTCGCGTGCGGGCGAGCGAGGACATGCAGGAAGGCATCAGGGCGCACAAGGAACGGCGCAAGCCGGCGTTCCGCGGACGCTGAGGGAGGCGGAGACATGTCACCAGTGCATCCGGACGACGTTGCCGGCGTGAGGGCCTGGTTCGAGACCCTTGCCGGCCATGTGCGCGCGGTGGATTTTGCCGGCGCGCGGGCGATCTTTGCGCCGGACATGATCGCGTTCGGCACGTTCACCGACTTCATGACCGGGCGCGATGTCGCCGAGCAGCAGCAATGGCGCAATGTCTGGCCGCACATCGACAACTTCCGCTGGCGTCCCGACATCAGGACGATCGTCTCGCCGGACCGGCTGCAGGCCGTCGGCATGGGCGTGTTCGATTCCACCGGTTATCAACAGGGCGGCACGCCATACGATCGGCCCGGACGGGCAACCGTGGTGTTCGTGCGACCCGGCGCGGACGCTTCGTGGCTTGCGCAGCACACCCATTTGTCGCTGTTCCGCGACGTGCCGACGCGCAGCTTCAAATCCAAGCCCGAGAAGCGGTAGCGCCCGCCGCGCGTCAGATCGGCTTCGCGGCGCTGCGTCGCCAGACTTCCTGCATCAGTGCGTTGCTCGGCAACGTCCTGTCCATGACCTTGCGCGCCGATTCGGCTCCGACAATCGGCAGGCCCTTCGGATCGAGCACGCCGATCTGCACCAGGACCGAAGCCTGGTCCCAATAGATGTGCTCGTGCACCAGCTTGTCGCCTTCGAACTGAACGATCGCCACGGTGGCGACATCCACCGCGCGTCCGGTCGGCGCGATGCCGGGCAGCATCCAGTCGATCTCGGTCGTGTGAGTGAAGTGCACCACGAACTCGTCAACGATGCGGTCGGTTCCGATCGTGCGGCTGACCAGGGTCAGGCGCAGGTCCGGCGGGTTCACGCCGATGAAGTGGTATTTGTAAAACCGTTTGAGTTCGTCGTGGCCGACGCCGCCGGTCATGGTCGGGATGTGGTTGACGTACGGCTCGGCTACCATCGTGGCCATCGTCGCATCGACGTCGCGCGTCTCGAACTCGCAACGGCAATGCTCCTCCCACAGTGCCACGATGTCACGATCCGCCATTGATCTGCCTCCTCGACGCTGCCACGAGAGGCAGCACCGTAGAACCGTCGGAGCGCTGGTCGCAACCAGCAGAGTCAGGACGGATCGTGTGCAGCTTCGCCGCTGCCAGACCGCCCACGCGGCATCCTTTCCTGCGCCTTTCTGAAGTCATGACTTCTGGACGACTTTTGATCCCATGTATACGCCGTTGCTGATCCCCAGCAGCGTCTGGAAGCCGACCGATATTTCCGGAATGACGTAGGTGGTCAGGACGTTCATGAGTACGAAAACAGCCGTTATCAAAGTAAACAACAGCATTTGAAAGCGTGCCACGTCAATTTCACGCGTCCGCGTTCCATCATCTTTGACGCTCTCGTTAATGATCAGGTCCGACCATCTCGGTACCTGCGTTGCCGGCGGATCTTTCAGGGCATCGGCCCTCGCCCTGGTCGTCGCCGCGATGTCGCTCTTGGCACTCGCTTCTGCCGCCGCCAGGCTGCTCTCTGCTGTGATGCGAGCGGTTGCTACCGGATCCGCGGGCGGGGCCGCCGCGCCGGCGGCCTTCGCCGCAGCGTCAATGGCGGCCGCAGCGTGATCCGCCGCCGCCTTGGTGGCGGTGGCCTCGGCGCTTGCACCCTGAGCCTCGCTGTGGGCTTTCGCACCGACCCCCGCCAGGCCTGCAATCCCAAGCAGGACCAGCATTCCGTTCGTGATTTGAATGAGTTGACCGGACAAGGACATCACATAAACAGTCGATGCGGCGACGACAAAGGTCCAAAGTATGATCTGGAATTGGGAAAGGCTCGCAAATCCACTAGGCGTCGAAATGATGCGCAACAGCCAATCCGCTCGCAGGATGCCTGGGCTGGTCAATCTACGGCCCGTCGAGATGTGCAAGATCACAAATCCAAGGCCTGTCGTGGCAATCGCAAGTACCAAGGCCACCACAGGGTGGGTGATCCCGATCGCTGTGGTCGCCTCCGCTGCCAGCTCCTTGTTCTTGCTGTCTATTGCCAGGATACGAACTTCGGCGAGCGGCACGAGCCACAGCGACCTTTCAACGCCGCTCGGCTTCGGCCCCAGGTCATCCGGCACGGTTGTGGTGACTTTCAAAAGCTTCCCGTCGCCGCTCAATTCCAGCCGCGATGGGCGCCTTTCGATGAAGCCTTTGGTGTCCTTTGGTTCCCTGCTTTTCCAGCGGAAACACACCGATACTGAAGCGTCGGCGGGAATGGCCAGTAGACTTTTGACGGTAAACTGAATCTCGCCACCAGTTGCCTGCCAACTCTTATGCTGAATATTCTCGTCGGAAGCCTGGTCGATACTGGCCCCTCCGGCATTGTCCCGCGGAGCGGTTTCGCAGGATGGCATGACCGGGACAGGGGCAACGGGTGGCGTCGCTGGCTGCGCCTGTGCGCTGAGTGCCAACAGCGCGGTTGCCACGACCCAAATCACTGCGATCAACTTCGGGCCGATGCGACCGTTCACGTCCGCCTCCATTTTCTGTCACGGATTCTGCGCACTCAACCGGTGTTCCGCGGATACCCGAATTTGCGAGCGCAATTACACACACTTTTGGCTGCGCGGCGCAACAAATTGCGCCGGCGGCGGCTGTGTAACCGGTCAAGACCTCGGGTGGACGGGGACCACGGTTGCCATGAAATATGCCGTCGGGCTGGAGCCGGTGGCGCCTACTGGATAAGCCGAGATGCCGGGCGCAAGCACGCGGCCGATCTCCGTCGCCCCCACCCTGACGTCATCGGTTGGATTTCGTGCAAGGTGCCGCGGCGCACCTTGCTACGGTCGCACACTGCCCCGCTACGCCGCCAGCGCGCCCCGCACCGCCGCCAGCGCTGCATTCGCCCGTGCACCATCCGGCCCGCCGGCCTGCGCCATATCGGGCCGCCCGCCGCCGCCCTTGCCGCCCACCGCGGCCGATGCGGCGCGCACCAGTTCGACCGCACTGAACCGCTTGGTCAGATCCGACGACACGCCGACGACGATGCTCGCCTTGCCCTCCGCCGTGGATACAAGCGCCACCACGCCCGACCCGATCTGCTTGCCGATCGCATCCGCGAGGCCCTTCAGGTCGCGCGCCGGCACCTCGCCAAGATTGCGCGCCGCGAGCTTCACGCCGTTCACCTCTTCCACCTCCGCGGCACCGCCGCCGGTGGCAAGCTTGCGCTGGAGATCGGCAATCTGGCGCTCCAGCTTCCGCCGATCCTCGAGCACCGCGGCCACACGTTCCGGCACATCGGCCGGGCTCGCGCGCAACGCACCGGCGACCTCGTTCAATCGACGCTGCGTCTCGGCCACCACCGCTTCGGCGTACGCGCCGGTCACCGCCTCGATGCGCCGCACGCCGGCGGCCACGGCACTCTCGGACAGGATCTTGAAATAGCCGATGTCGCCGGTGCGCCGGACATGCGTGCCGCCGCAAAGCTCGATCGACCAGGCCGCCTTGTTGCCCTCGCCGCGCCCCATCGCGACGACCCGCACCTCCTCGCCGTATTTCTCGCCGAACAGCGCCATCGCACCCATCTCGACCGCGGTATCCGGCGTCATCAGCCGCGTCGTCACCTCGCTGTTCTCGCGGACCCGCGCATTCACCTCGGCTTCGACCCAGGCGATATCGTCCGCCGTCATCGGCCGCGGCTGCGAGACGTCGAAGCGCAGCCGGTCGGGCGCGTTCAGGCTGCCCTTCTGCGTGACGTGCGTCCCCAGCCGCTGGCGCAGCGCCTCATGCAGCAGATGCGTCGCCGAGTGATGCGCACGGATCGAGGCGCGACGCGCGTGGTCCACCTCGGCCAGGACGGGCGTGCCCACGCGCGCTTCGCCGGTCTCGATCCGCCCCAGGTGCACGAACAGATCGCCGAGCTTCCTCTGCGTGTCCGTCACCGCGATCCGCAGGCCGTCGGCGCCGGTGATCGTGCCGGTGTCGCCGACCTGCCCGCCGCTCTCGCCATAGAACGGGGTTTGGTTCAGCACGACGGCGACCTCGGTTCCGGCACCCGCCTGGTCCACCGGCACGCCATCAACCACGAGTGCGAGGATTTCGGCTTCCGCCGTCTCGGTCGAATAACCGAGAAATTCCGACGCCCCGACTTTCTGCTTCAGCTCGAACCACACCCGCTCGGTCGCCGCCTCGCCGGACCCGGCCCAGGCGGCGCGCGCCCGCGTGCGCTGCTCCTCCATCGCCGCCTCGAAACCGGCGAGGTCCACGTCCCGTCCCTCCTCGCGCAGCGCGTCCTGCGTCAGATCGAGCGGAAAGCCGAACGTGTCGTACAGCCGGAACGCCACGGTGCCGGGCAGTGGCTGACGGTCGCCGAGCCTGGCGGTCTCTTCGCCGAGCAGATGCAGTCCCCGCTCGAGCGTCTGGCGGAACCGCGTTTCCTCGAGCAGCAGCGTCTCGACGATCAGTGCCTCGGCGCGCACCAGTTCCGGATAGGCGGCACCCATCTGGCGCACCAGCACCGGCACCAGACGGAACAGCATCGGCTCGCGCGCACCCATCAGATACGCGTGCCGCATCGCGCGGCGCATGATCCGGCGCAGCACGTAGCCGCGGCCCTCGTTCAACGGCAGCACGCCGTCCGCGATCAGGAACGCGACGCTGCGCAGATGGTCGGCCACCACCCGGTGGCTGACGCGGAACGGGCCGTCCGGGTCCTGCCCCGTCGCTTCGGCCGAGGCCAGGATCAAGGCGCGGAAGATATCGATGTCGTAGTTGTCGTGCTTGCCCTGCAGGATCGCGGCGATCCGCTCCAGCCCCATGCCGGTGTCGATCGAGGGCCGAGGCAGCGGCACCCGCGTGCCCGGCGGGCCCTCCTCGAACTGCATGAACACCAGGTTCCAGATCTCGGTGAACCGATCGCCATCCTCGTCCGGCGAGCCGGGTGGGCCGCCAGGGATCTCCGGCCCATGGTCGTAGAAGATCTCGCTGCAGGGGCCGCAGGGGCCGGTCTCGCCCATGCGCCAGAAATTGGCATCGGTCGGGATGCGGATGATCCTGTCGTCGGAAAATCCGGTCACCTTCTTCCAGATCGCCGCCGCGTCCTCGTCCTCGGCGAACACGGTGACCAGCAGGCGATCCGCAGGCAGCCTGTAATCCTTCGTCACCAGTTCCCAGGCGTAGGGGATCGCCTTCTCCTTGAAGTAGTCGCCGAAGCTGAAATTGCCCAGCATCTCGAAGAAGGTGTGGTGCCGCGCGGTGTAGCCGACGTTGTCCAGGTCGTTGTGCTTGCCGCCGGCGCGGACGCATTTCTGCGCCGTGGTGGCGCGCACGTAGGGGCGCTTTTCCTGGCCGGTGAACACGTTCTTGAATTGCACCATGCCCGCGTTGGTGAACATCAGGGTCGGGTCGTTGCGCGGCACCAGCGGCGAGCTTTCGACCACCTCGTGCCCGTTGCGGGCGAAGTAGTCGAGGAAGGCGGCGCGAATGTCGTTGCTGCTGGGCATGGCGGGCGGGCTCTGCTCCTGGTAGGCGGAAGGATCAGGAAGTAGCGCAGCCGTGCTGTCCCTGTCACCCTGGCCGGGGCCGGTCCCCGACTCTGCGGCTCGGTGTAGATGGGATTCCGCGGCGCCCGGACAGGGCGGCCGACAGACTGGAGTGCACGATGATCGACCTCGACTATGCCGCACTGCGCGTCGCGCCGGTGGCCACGGATCCGTTCCCGCATCTGGTTGTTCCCGACTTCGTGCCGCCCGATAGCCTGCGCGCGGTGCTCGCCGACCTGCCGCCACTGGGCAAGCGAGGCTCGTTTCCGCCGGATGCGCTGGCGCTTGGCCCGCGGGCACAGGCGCTGATGGACGAATTGCAGGGGCCCGGGCTGCGGCAGGCCATTGCGGACCGTTTCGATCTGGACCTCGCCGGTTCGCCGACGATGGTGACGCTGCGCGGCTGGACCAACGACCGCGATGGCTATATCCATTGCGATTCAACGGCTAAGCGCGTGACGGTCCTGTTGTATCTGAACCCCGCCACCGACGCCTGGGGCCAGCATGACGGCTGTCTGCGCCTGCTGCGCGGCCCCGGCGATCTGGACGACTACGCAGTCGAGGTGCCCCCGGTGAACGGCACGCTGCTGGTATTTCCCGAACGGACCCACCGCCTGGCACGGCCACAAGCGGTTCACCGGGCAGCGCTATTCGGTGCAGCTCAACTACATGACCACGGACGCGAAGGCGCGCAGCGAACTGCGCCGCCACCGGATCTCGGCATTCATGAAGCGGCTGACGCGCGCCGCATAAACCATCATCCCGCCCGCCGCTGATGCACAAGGATTTCTGACGCGCCGCGTTCCATTCGACCAAGGGTTGGAATCACGTTGAACGGCTCTTGCGGCATGCAATTCGCGCAGCCTCCCGGCGGCGGGCACCAGCACGCTGGGCAAAGCTGAAACCGGGGCCTCACCCACTGCCAGCCGCCGCCGAAAATCGCCAGGCAGGATTCTTCGTCTTGTTCACTATATGTTTCCAGTCTTGCGGTACCTTGTGTCTCGAGAACGAAAGCGGACGCCGCTCCCCAGCCGAACGACGCCCCAAACGATCGACCTAGATCGAGGCCAGGCGAAAAAACTCGCGAGAACAGAAGCTCTGCGGAAGAGAACATGAGTTCCCTTTCGCACGACAGCGCGAGAGTGCCATGGCAGGTATTGTGACCACCGAACGAACGCGTTCGTCGATGTCAGCACGCAAATCGGGAGTGTCACAGAAGTTCAGCGTGATCGCCGACGGCGACAACCAATCGTATCCCGTGCTCACCGCGCTGGACTGGAACGAGTACGCCACTCTCGACACGGTCGGCGGCACGACGATTGCCCGTGCAGCACAGGTCGCCGGGTCCCGAGGCCTGGACCAGGTCGCAACAGGGCGACAGCGCGCTGAATGTCACAGTCGGGGCGGTATCGGTGGTCCGCACGACAGCCTCGCTCACGCAGGTTCTCTACCTGCAGGAGACCGGTGACCCCGCGTTGATCAGCGTCAACGACATCCACCAGGGTCAGATCGGCGACTGCTTCCTGCTGTCGTCCATCGGCCAGTTGGCGCTGTGGCATCCGGACGCGATCAAGAACATGATTCGCGTCAACGCCGACGGTACCGAGACAGTAACACTCTACGTCGCCAGTTCCGGCGCATTGCCGTGGTTCGGCACGACCGCGTTCAAGGCGGTCTCGGTCACCGTGGACAACATTTTCCCGAGCAACGTCGTCAACAACGGTGCCTCGCAGGATGTGCTCAATGGCCAGAAGGAGATCTGGGTCCAGGTTCTGGAAAAGGCCGTGGCGACGCTGAACGGCGGGTATAACGCGATCGCCAACGGTGGCTACCCGGTGGTCTCCATGGAGGAGTTGACGGGACAGGCCGCGACCTGGATGTCGACCAACTCCGTCACCTTGCAGATGCTGCAAAGCTACATGGCAGCCGGCGACCTGATCGTCATGGACACCCCGTCCTCGGGAACCCTGCCGTACGACCTGGTCAACTGCCACGCCTACATGTTCGAGAGCCTCACCATGGTCAATGGCACGCCCATGGTGCAACTGGGCAATCCATGGGGCTGCTACCAGCCTGCCGCGATCCCGCTGTCGCAGCTTCCCGGAGTGATTGCGGAAGTGGATATCGGGCAGTTCGCCGCCGGCAACACGATCAACGGCACGTCGGGCAACGACACCATCACCCTTCAGCACGTCGTCTCCAATGTCCTCATCGATCTCGGCGCCGGCAACGACGTGCTGACCCTCGCCAATGGGACCAACGTCGCGACCGTTGCCAATACCGAGACCCTGATCGGCGGCAGCGGGGCCGACGCGATCACCCTGGGCAGCGCCGCGGCCAGCGCCTCGATCGATCTGCGTGCCGGCAACGATAGCCTCACCTTCGGCAACTTCGCCAACGTCGCGATCGTCGCCAACACCGAGACCATCACCGGCGGTTCGGCCAACGACACGATCACCCTCGGCACGCGCACTGACCGCCGCCATCTCGATCGACCTCGGCGCCGGCGCCAATAAGCTGACCCTCGCCAATATCGCCAACACCGGGACCGTCAGGAACGTCACCACGCTGATCGGTGGTGCCGGCGCCGACGCCATGACCCTCGGCACGGCACTGGTGAACGGCAGCGTCGACCTTGGCGCGGGCAACGACACGCTCATGTTGGCCAACGGCACCAACAGCGTCTCGGTATCGAACACCGAGACCGTCACCGGCGGCTCCGGCAACGACAGCATCACGTTAGGCGCCGCAGCCTCCAATGCCAGCATCAACCTCGGCATGGGCAATGACGCCGTGACCCTCGGTGCCTTCGCCAACACTGCCACGATAGCCAATACCGAGACGATCACCGGCGGCGCCGGCGCCGACACCGTGACCCTTGCAACCGCACTTGCGGCCGGCATGCAGGTCGACTTCGGCGGCGGTGCCAACAGGCTCAGCCTCGCCAACACCGCCAATACCGGCACCGTCAGAAACGCCACCACCCTGATCGGTGGGGCCGGCGCCGATACGATCATCCTCGGCGCCGCCGCGGCCAACGCCTCGATCGACCTGGGCACCGGCAACGACATCCTGACCTTCGGCAATTTCGCCAACACAGCAACCGTCGCCAACACCGAGACCGTCACCGGCGGCTCGGGCGCCGACACAGTCACCCTCGGCACCGCGCTGACCACCGCCATCGCGGTCGACCTTGGCGGCGGTGCCAACAAGCTGAGCCTCGCCAGCACCGCCAACGCCGGAATCCTCAAGAACATCACCACGCTGATCGGCGGCGCCGGCGCCGATGCGATCATCCTGGGCGCCCCCGCGGCCAACGCCTCGATCGATCTGGGCACCGGCAACGACATCCTGACCTTCGGCAACTTCGCCAACGCCGCAACCGTCGCCAACACCGAGACCGTCACCGGCGGCTCGGGCGCCGACACAGTCACCCTCGGCACCGCGCTGACCACCGCCATCGCGGTCGACCTCGGCGGCGGGGCCAACAAGCTGATCCTCGCCAGCACCGCCAACACCGGGATCGTCAAGAACATCACCACGCTGATCGGCGGCGCCGGCGCCGATGCGATCACCCTCGGCACGGCGCTCGCGAACGGCAGCGTCGATCTCGGTGCGGGCAACGACACGCTGCAACTGAACAACTCCACCAACCGGATTTCCGTAGCCAACGCCGAGACAGTGTTGGGCGGTACCGGCAGCGACACCGTGATTCTGACCGGCTCCAATGCCAGTTTCGTTGTCGGTGGCGCGGGTATGAACTTCATCACCGGCAACACCGGTGCCGACAGGTTCGCATTCAATCAGAACGGTCCCGGCAACATCACCGCGTTGACCAACTTCAACACAGCGAAGGGTGACAAGATCGCGCTCGACACCAGCGGCAGCGCAATCCTTTCCGGCAATGCCTTCAATCTGGGTGGCGCTGCGATCAACCTCGGTACCGACCTGGCCAACGTCGCC
Source organism: uncultured Alphaproteobacteria bacterium (assembly GCA_963739725.1). Lineage (GTDB taxonomy): Bacteria > Pseudomonadota > Alphaproteobacteria > Acetobacterales > Acetobacteraceae > JAMXLO01. Next base: position 23,637 of record CAVUBS010000006.1, read on the forward strand.
AATGCGTCGGCACGTCTCCACACAACGCTATCCAACGGCGGCAAAGGTGCCTTCGTCTACCAGCAGGATACCGGCGGGCTGTTCTATAGCGGCAACGGCTCATTCGCGGGTGGCGGAACGCAGATCGGCAGTGTCGCCGCCAATGGCTCGACACCTTGGACTTTCAATGCCGACAGCTTCATGCAGGTCTAGCAGCCTGCAGGCTCGCGCATGACGCAAGGCATTCTTTGCGCCAGGCACGACGGAAGCTGAGCCAGGTTCGCATGCGTGCCCTGGTCTGCAGGGTAGTTACAAAAAATGGGCGCGGCCGTTGGCTGCCATCAACCGTGGCCCACGGCCCGAAGGAGAAGGACCGTGCCCGCCCGGCCCCCCGAACGACCGCTGCTGCTACACCTGCCGTTCGACGATCAACTGCTTGATCGCGCCGATCGCCTTCGCCGGGTTCAGCCCCTTCGGGCACGTGTCGGTGCAGTTCATGATCGTGTGGCAGCGATACAGCTTGAACGGGTCTTCCAGCGCATCCAGCCGCTCGCCCGTATGCTCGTCGCGTGAATCGGCGATCCAGCGATACGCCTGCAGCAGCACCGCGGGGCCGAGATAGCGGTCGCCGTTCCACCAGTAGCTCGGGCATGCGGTGGAGCAGCAGAAGCACAGGATGCACTCCCACAGTCCGTCCAGCTTGGCGCGCTCCTCGCGGCTTTGCAGCCGCTCGCCGTCCGGAGGCGCCGGGCTGTCGGCCTGCAGCCACGGCTCGATGCTGCGGAGCTGCGCGTAGACCTGCGACAGGTCGGGCACGAGGTCCTTCACCACCGGCATGTGCGGCAGCGGGCTGATGCGCACCGCGCCCTTCACGTCCTCGATCGGCTTGAGGCAGGCGAGCGTGTTGCCGCCGTCGATGTTCATCGCACACGAGCCGCAGATGCCTTCGCGGCAGGAGCGGCGGAAGGTCAGTGACGGATCGACCTCGTTCTTGATCTTGATCAGCGCGTCCAGGACCATCGGCCCGCAGGCATCGAGATCGACCTCGTAGGTGTCGGTGCGCGGGTTCTGCCCATCGTCGGGGTTCCAGCGATAGATGCGGAACGCGCGCACGCGTTTGGCACCGGCGGGCGCCTTGTGGGTCTTGCCATGGCCGATGCGGCTGTTGGCGGGAAGATTGAAGGCGACCATTTGAGTGTCTTCCTAACATCGAATCCAGTGGCCTGGCCTCAGGCGTTGTCACACGATGCCATCGGCCCTTGGGTCCCCGCCTTCGCGGGGATGACGGTCTGGCGCAGATGGCGCGTCTGACGGAGGCAACAAACTATTCGAATCCGCCCGCCATTTTCGTTATCCCCGCGAAACCGGAGGCGCGATGCGAACCGCATCCCGTCGCGGGTCAAATACTGCACCCGCGGCCTCGGCGGGAACGAGGACACCTCGTTGGTCAGCGTCTGCAGCTTCACCGGCCGGTACGCCAGCTGCACCGTTCCATCGTCGTCGCACCAGGCAAGCGTGTGCTTCATCCAGTTCGCATCGTCGCGGTCGGGATAGTCGTCGTGCGCATGCGCGCCGCGGCTTTCCTTGCGGGCCTCGGCGCCGACCATGGTGGTCATCGCGTTGCCCATCAGGTTCTGCAGCTCCAGCGCCTCCATCAGATCGCTGTTCCAGATCAGGCTGCGGTCCGACACCGACATGTCGGACAGTCCCCGCCACACCCGCTGCATCTCCTTCACGCCCTCGGCCAGCGTCGTGCTGTTGCGGAACACCGCGGCGTGGCTCTGCATCGTGCGCTGCATGTCCACCCGCAGGTCGGCAACGCGCGTGCCGCCCTTGGCGTGGCGCGCGCGGTCGAAGCGATCGAGCGAATATTCTCCCGACTTCGGCGGCAACGGCGGCTGGCTGGCATCGGGCCTGATCAGTTCCGCCGCCCGCAACGCCGCGGCACGGCCGAACACCACGATATCCAGCAGCGAGTTGCACCCCAGCCGATTGGCGCCGTGCACCGACACGCACGCCCCCTCGCCCACCGCCATCAGCCCGGGCGCGATCGCATCCGGATTGTCCCGGGTTGGCCGCAGCACCTCGCCGTAATGGTTCGTCGGCACGCCGCCCATGTTGTAGTGCACGGTCGGCAGCACCGGGATCGGCTCCTTCGTCACGTCGACGCCGGCGAACACCTTCGAGGTCTCGGAGATCCCCGGCAGCCGCTCGTGCAGCAGGTCGGCGCCGAGGTGCTCGAGGTGCAGCATGATGTGGTCCTTGTTCGGCCCACAGCCGCGCCCCTCGTTGATCTCGACCGTCATCGAGCGCGACACCACGTCGCGGCTGGCCAGGTCCTTCGCGGTCGGCGCATAGCGCTCCATGAAGCGCTCGCCCTCCGAGTTGGTCAGGTAGCCGCCCTCGCCGCGCGCGCCCTCGGTGATCAGGCAGCCGGCCGGAAAGATGCCGGTCGGATGGAACTGCACGAACTCCATGTCCTGGCACGGCAGGCCGGCGCGCAGCACCATGCCGTTGCCGTCGCCGGTGCAGATATGCGCCGATGTGCAGGACAGGAACGTGCGTCCGTAGCCGCCGGTCGCCAGCACCACGATCTGCGCGCGGAACCGATGGATCGACCCGTCCTCCAGGCACCACGCGGTGACGCCGCGGCATACCCCTTCGTCGTCCATGATCAGGTCGAGCGCGAAGTATTCGTTGAAGAACTCGACGTCGTGCTTGAGGCTCTGCTGATACAGCGTGTGCAGGATGGCGTGGCCCGTCCGGTCGGCGGCGGCGCAGGCACGGCGGGCGGGTTCCTTGCCGTAGTCCTTCATGTGGCCGCCGAACGGGCGCTGATAGACCTTGCCCTCCTCGGTGCGGCTGAACGGCACGCCGAAATGCTCCAGTTCGTAGACCGCCTGCACCGCCTCGCGGCACATGTATTCGATGGCGTCCTGATCGCCGAGCCAGTCCGACCCTTTCACGGTGTCGTACATGTGCCAGCGCCAGTCGTCCGCATCCATGTTGCCGAGCGAGGCGGCAACGCCCCCTTGGGCCGCCACGGTGTGGCTGCGCGTCGGGAACACCTTGGTGATGCAGGCCGTCTTCAGGCCGGCGGCGCCCATGCCGAAGGTCGCGCGCAGGCCCGAACCGCCGGCGCCCACCACCACCACGTCGTAGGTGTGATCGACGATGTTGTAGGCGCGTGATGACGGCAGCGTGATCGCGTTCATGGAGCCCTTTCCCGTCCGAAATTTGCTACAGGCCGAGCCTCAGGACCGAGACGATGCAGGCCAGCGCCAGCAGCGCGGCGACGCCCTTGACCAGCAGGATCGACCCGACCCGTAGCGCGTCGTTGGTCACGTAGTCCTCGATCACGACCTGGAGCCCAAGTTGCAGGTGGTGGAACGTGGCGATCACCAGCACGATCATCAACACGATCGGCAGCGGACCAGCCATCCAGAAAACGATGTCGTCGCGCGTCGCGCCGATCATCCGGACCATGCCGCAGAGGAACCACAGCGTCAGCGGCACCAGCGCGATCGCGGTCAGGCGCTGCGCCCACCAATGGGCCGCGCCGGCCCGCGCCGAGCCAAGGCCGCGCGCCCGCCCGAGCGGCGAGCGCATGATATCGACCTGTGGCGTTTTCGATGCACCGGCCATGTCGCGCCTCACCACACCGCCAGGCCGACGATCCACAGCAGCAATGTCGCCGCCGCGGTCGCTATCAGTACCGCCCAGGCGGAGCGGTCGTACCAGGGCTGGTCGAAGCCGTGGCCGGAATCCCAGACCAGGTGGCGAATGCCGGAGAAGAAGTGGAAGAACAGCGCCAGCGTCCAGCCGAACAGCAGCAGCATGCCGATCGGGCTCGCCAGGAACCATTGCACGCCGGCGAAGGCATCGTCGGAAACCGCCGCGGCAACCAGCCACCAGGTGAGCAGCAGGGTGCCCAGGCCGAGCCCCACGCCGGTGATCCGGTGCAGGATCGACAACGCCATGCTGATCGGCCAGCGATAGACCTGAAGATGCGGGGAGAGGGGGCGGCGGATCAGCTTGCCGTCGGTATTGCGCGCCACCATCAGCGCGTCGCGAACGTCTCTCAATGGATCGCTCCATCCTGTCGGCCGGGCCGACTGGCCCAAGCCGTTGCATTTGCTTACGCTGCCGGGAGGTAAGGGTCAACGCGCCGGCAGGCACGGGGAAGGTGATCGGGTGAAGCTGCAGCACTCAGGGCTCTGCCCTGAAACCCGCCCGGTGGCGTTGCCCCCGGGACCCCCACCAAAGGCGAAGCCTTTGGGATCCAATACTGAAGTGACGGGTTCCAAGGGCTATGCCCTTGGCGGAGTCCAGAGGCAGAGCCTCTGGTGGGGTTCGGGGTGAAACCCCGAGCACTTCTGCTTGCCCGGCTGCCCTGAGCCGCGGCGAGCGCTTGCCCGCTGCACGGCGCCCTGCCATGGAGAACATGCGTTCGGCACTGGCTGACTGCGCGGCAATACGTTGGCCGGTTCCTGGTGAAACGCTCGGCCGCGCGCTGGGACATGCACTGCAACAGCGAGGTCGGCATCCTGATGGATTACCGGCAAGACCAATTGAATGAGGGTCAAAGCACGAATACTGGGCCTGCCATCCTGCCGATAGCATTGGCCCGCGCATCCGTCCGTGCCTACGACACCCTCGATCCGGACGACGCCGAGCCGGCGGTACGGGCGGCGGAAAAGGTCGCGGCCGGCTTTGCCGCCGCCATCACGGCCTACCGGCAGGCAGTCGATCCCCCGGCCTGATCAGGCCGCCTGCTTCGCCAGCAGCCGCTGCACGACAAGGGTCTCGGCGATCTGCACCGCGTTCAGCGCCGCCCCTTTGCGCAGGTTGTCCGACACGCACCAGAACGACAGCCCATGCGGCACCGTCGGGTCCTTGCGGATCCGGCTGACATACACGGCGTCCTCGCCCGCACATTCCAGCGGCGTGACGTAGCCGCCGTCCTCGCGCACATCGACCACCTCGACGCCCGGCGCGTCGCGCAGGCAGGCGCGTGCCTCACCGGCAGTGACCGGCAGTTCGAACTCGACGGTCACCGCCTCGCCGTGCCCGATGAACACCGGCACGCGCACGCAGGTCGCCTGCACGGCGATGTCGGGGTCGAGGATCTTCTTGGTCTCGACCACCATCTTCCACTCCTCCTTGGTCGAGCCGTCGTCGAGGAACTTGTCGATGTGCGGAATGCAGTTGAAGGCGATCTCCTTGGTGAACTGCTGCGCCGGCGAGGATTCGTGCACGAACACCGACTTGGTATGGCTGTACAGCTCGTCCATGCCCTCCTTGCCGGCGCCGGACACCGATTGATAGGTCGCCACCACCACCCGCTTGATCCGGAACTGGTCGTGCAGCGGCTTCAGCGCCACCACCAGCTGTATGGTGGAGCAGTTGGGGTTGGCGATGATGTTGCGCCGCCCGAACTTCGCCAGCGCCTGCGGGTTCACCTCCGGCACCACCAGCGGGACGTCATGGTCCATGCGAAACTGGCTGGTGTTGTCGATCACCACGCATCCGGCGGCGGCGGCGCGCGGGGCGTGCACGGCGGACACCGCGGCGCCGGGCGAGAACAGCGCAAGATCCCAGCCGTGAAAGTCGAAGGTCTCCAGGTTGCGCACCGTGAGCACCTTCTTCTCGCCGAACGACACCTCCTGGCCCGTGGACCGACCCGACGCGAGCGCCACCACCTCGTCGGTCGGGAATTTCCGCTCCGCCAGGGTCTTCAGCATTTCGCGCCCGACCGCTCCGGTGGCCCCGACAACGGCGATCCTGTAGCCCATTCGCGTCACTCCTGTTCCGGGTACGGCATTAGCCCGGCCGGTCGGCCAGGGGCAAGCTTATCACGAGGCCGCCGATGCTGCGGTACCGCTCGATTGGGCAGCGATCAGTTCGGCGTCCCTGGCCTGTGCCTTCGCCACCGCCGGCTTTGCGTTGAACCGTGCGAGATATGCCGTGATCTCCGGGAGTTCCGGCACCAGCTTGAACGCCGTCGTCCAGGTCAGCGCAGTGCCCCAAAGCACGTCGGCTGCCGAAAAGCGGTCGCCGAGCAGCCAGGGTCCGCGTTTCAGCTGTGCCGTGAGCGTGGCCAGCATCGTGTCGTAGTCGCCATACGGCGACATCGCCTGGCCGCCGGCCTCGCGGTTCATCGCCCGATCCACCATCGCCGGCTCGAAGCACGCGGCGTAGAACACCATCCAGCGCAGATAGGGCCCGCGCAGCGGATCGCCGATGGCCGGCGCCAGGCCGGCCTCGGGGAACAGATCGGCGAGATAGAGGTGGATCGCCACCTGCTCGGTGACCAGCGCATCGCCGTGCAGGATGGCCGGCACCTTGCCCATCGGATTGACCGCGAGATAGCCGGCCTGCCGCTGCTCGCCGGCCTTCATGTCGAGCACCTGCAGGGTGTACGGCGCGCCGATCTCCTCGAGCAGTACCAGCGTTCCGGACGACCGCGTGTGCGGCGAATGGAACAACGTGATGTCGCGATTGGCGCTCATGCTCGACCTCCCTGACCGCAGCCACGCGCGCAGACCCAGCGCGCGATTTCTCCGCCGAGCATGTAGTCTGGCGGCATGACGCCGCAAGTTGACCCGGGACTTTTCAAGCCCGCCCTCATCATCCTGGCCGCAACCGCTGTCGTGATCCCGCTGTTCCATCGGCTGCGGCTCAGCCCGATACTGGGATTCATCCTGGTCGGCGTCGCGGTCGGCCCGTTCGGGCTCGCCACAATCGCGGACCGGATCCCGCTGCTCGATGCCATCACCCTGAGCCGGCCCGAGACCATCGAGCCCATCGCCCAGCTCGGCATCAGCATGCTGATGTTCATGATCGGGCTGGAGTTGTCGCTCGAGCGCCTGCGCGTGATGCGCCGCCTCGTGTTCGGGCTTGGGCTGGCGCAGTTCGTCCTGTGCACCCTGGCGCTCGCGGCCGTCGCCTATGCGCTGGGCGCCCCGCCTGGCCTCGCCGCCGTCGCGGGTCCGGCCCTGGCGATGTCGTCCACCGCAGTCGTCGTCCAGGTGCTGTCCGACGAGAAGCGGATGGGCGGCCCCGTCGGCCGGGCATCCCTCGGGATCCTGCTGTTCCAGGACATCGCTGCGGTTCCGGTTTTGTTTGTTATCAGCGTGCTGGGCGCCAATCCTTCCGGCGGGGATGGCGCCTACGCCTGGACGATCGGCCAGGCGGTCGTGGTCGTGATCGGCCTGATCGCCGCCGGCAGGCTGGTGCTGCGCCCGCTGTTCCGCAGCGTCGCCCGCACCGGCAGCGCGGAACTGTTCGTCGCCGCCTGCCTGCTGGTCATCCTCGCCACCGGGTCGGCCACCGCCGCGGTGGGCCTGCCTATGGAACTGGGCTCGCTGATCGCCGGCCTGCTGCTCGCCGAGACCGAGTTCCGCCGTCAGATCGAGGTGACCATCGAGCCGTTCAAAGGCCTGCTGATCGGCGTGTTTCTGATCTCGATCGGCATGAGCGTCGATGTCGGCCGCATCGTCGCGGACGCCCCGCGATTGGCCGGCTTCGGCCTGCTCCTGATGGTGATCAAGCTCGCCATCGTTGCCGCCCTGGCGCGCGCCTTCCGCCTGCGCTGGTCGACCGGCCTGCAGGCCGGGCTGCTGCTCGGCCCCGGCGGCGAGTTCGGCTTCGTCATTCTCGGCCTGGCGCGCTCGGAGCACCTGATCGGGCCGGACGCCGCGCGTCTTCCGCTGATCCTGGTCGCGGTGACCATGGCGTGCATTCCGCTGCTGTCGGCGCTGGGCAGGCTGATCGCCCGCCAGACCGCGCCGCCACCGGCTGCCCACCCGACGCCGCTGGCCGCGGTGCCCGAGGACCCGACGCCCCGCGTCATCCTCGCCGGCTTCGGCCGCGTCGGCGAAACCGTCGCCGCGATGCTGGAGGTGCACGGCGTGCCCTACGTCGCGGTCGACAGCGACCTCGACCGCGTCGCCGCCGTGCGCAAGGTGCGCCGGTCGGTGTTCTGGGGCGACATCACCCAGGTCGAGCTGCTGCAGCGCCTGCACATCGACACCGCGCGCGCCCTGGTCGTGACGATGAGCGATCACGCCGCCAGCGACCGCCTGGTTGCGGCGGCACGCGGCCAGCGCGACGATCTGCTGATCATCGTGCGCGCCCGCGATGCGCGGCACGCGGCACACCTCTACGCCATCGGCGCGACCGATGCGGTGCCGGAGACGATCGAGGCCAGCCTGCAGCTGTCCGAGGCGGTGCTGGTCGATCTCGGCGTCCCGATGGGTCCGGTGATCGCCACGATCCACGAGAAGCGCGCCGAGATGCAGGCCGAGATCAGGGCGATGGCGCCCGACGCCCAGGTCCGTCCGCTCGGCCGGCGCCGGCTCCGGGATATGCTGCAGCGGAGCGGATGATGCTGAGGGGTGGACGCGTTCCCCGGCATGGGTGACATAATCGCCGCCTACGCGGAGGTCGCCATGCTGCAGATCAAGCAACTCGACCATCTGGTTCTGCGGGTCGTGAACCTGCAGGCGATGATGCACTTCTACATGGACGTGCTGGGGTGCTCGCTGGAGAAGGTGCAGGAGAAGATCGGCCTGTATCAGCTGCGTGCCGGCAGCGCGCTGATCGACCTGGTGCCGGTGGACGGCCCGTCCGGGCAGAAAGGCGGCGCGCCGCCCGGCAAGGAGGCCCGGAACCTCGACCATTTCTGCCTGCAGATCGAGCCGTTCGACGCCGAGGCGATCATCGCCCACCTGAAGCGGCACGGCGCCGAGCCTGGGCCGGTGGAGTCGCGCTACGGCGCGGCCGGGCAGGGGCCGTCGATCTACGTGCCCGATCCGGAGGGCAACATGGTCGAGCTGAAGGGCCCGCCGTGGGAGGCTGCCGCAAAGGCCTGAGGACGCCGCGACTGCGCCATTGCGTCCCCTGCCCTGCCGTGGTCCAAGCCGCCGGATCACGTGCGGTCCGGATGCCCCATGCCCGATTCCATGTCCGATTGCGTGCCTGATCCCGCCACCACACCGGCCCTTGCCGCGGAACGCGTGCTGATCCTCGACTTCGGCAGCCAGGTCACCCAGCTCATCGCCCGGCGGCTGCGCGAGTCCGGGGTCTATTGCGAGATCTGGCCGTTCAACGCCGACCCCGACCGGATCGCGGCATGGCGCCCGCGCGGGATCATCCTGTCGGGCGGTCCGGCCAGCCTCACCGAGGGCGCCTCGCCGCGCGCCCCGCAGGCGGTGTTCGAGGCCGGCGTCCCGGTGCTCGGCATCTGCTACGGCATGCAGACCATGTGCGACCAGTTGGGCGGCGAGGTGTCCCGCTCCGAGCACCGCGAGTTCGGCCGCGCCTTCGTCGATCTGACGGATGACTGCGTGCTGTTCCAGGGCGTCTGGCACAAGGGCGGCCGCGAGCAGGTCTGGATGAGCCACGGCGACCGCGTCACCCGCATCCCGCCCGGCTTCCGCGCCGTCGGCGTGAGCGAGGGCGCGCCGTTCGCCGCGATCGCCGACGATGCACGGCGGTTCTATGGCCTGCTGTTCCATCCCGAGGTGGTGCACACGCCGCACGGCGCCGCGCTGCTGCGCAACTTCACCCATGGCGTGCTCGGCCTGTCCGGCACGTGGACCATGGCCGGCTTCCGCGCCACCGAGATCGCCCGCATCCGCGCCGAGGTCGGCACGGGGCGGGTGATCTGCGGCCTGTCCGGCGGCGTCGATTCCTCGGTTGCCGCGGTGCTGATCCACGAGGCGATCGGCGATCAGCTCACCTGCATCTTCGTCGACCACGGGCATGCTGCGGCAGGACGAGGCCGAGGAAGTCGTCGCCACGTTCCGCGACCGGTTCAACATCCGCCTGGTGCATCGCGACGCATCCGACATGTTCCTGGCAGCGCTCGACGGCGTGACCGATCCGGAGCAAAAGCGCAAGACGATCGGCCGGCTGTTCATCGATGTGTTCGACCAGGAGGCGCACAGGCTGGGCGGCGCCGACTATCTGGCGCAGGGCACGCTGTATCCCGACGTGATCGAGAGCATCAGTTTCACCGGCGGCCCTTCGGTCACCATCAAGTCGCACCACAATGTCGGCGGTCTGCCGGAGCGCATGCGGCTCAAGCTGATCGAGCCGCTGCGCGAACTGTTCAAAGACGAGGTGCGCGCGCTTGGCCGTGAACTGGGCATTCCGGAAACGATCGTCGGGCGGCATCCGTTCCCCGGACCGGGCCTGGCCATCCGCATGCCTGGTGCGATCACGCGGGACCGATTGGAGCTTTTGCGCAGGGCGGATGCGATCTTCCTGGAGGAGATCCGGGCGGCTGGCCTGTACGATGCGATCTGGCAGGCGTTCGCGGTGCTGCTGCCGGTGCGCACCGTCGGCGTGATGGGAGACGGGCGCACCTACGACCACGCCTGCGCATTGCGCGCCGTCACCTCCAACGACGGCATGACCGCCGATGTCTATCCGTTCGACGCGGGGTTCCTGACCCGGGTCGCCGGCCGCATCGTCAATGAGGTGCGCGGCATCAACCGCGTGACCTACGACATCACGAGCAAGCCGCCCGGCACCATCGAGTGGGAGTGATGCCGACCTTTGCGGTCGGATAGTTACGACGTCAGGGCTCTGCCCTGAAACCCGCCCGAGTGGCCTTGCCCCCGGGACCCCCACCAAAGGCGTAGCCTTTGGAATCCATTACTAAAGTAACGGGTTCCAAGGGCTCCGCCCTTGGCGGAGTCCAGAGGCAGCGCCTCTGGTGGGGTTCGGGGTGAAACCCCGAGCGCTTCTGCCTCATCAGTGCGCCTCAGCTTTCTCCTCGAATGCGGCCTCGGCCTTCAGACTGTCCTGATCACGGCCGACCGTTGCGACAGCGAGCTTCCTGCCATCGTGCCAAAAGCTGACCGCGCAGTCGTGTGCCGCCGGATCGCCGTCCACATCGAGCCGATCCCACGTCTCGGCATGACCGACATAGGCGATCGTGGTGTCGTAATGCTGGCTCCAGAAGAACGGCGCCGCATCGAAGCGCTCGCTGGCGGCCAAGCATGTTGCGCGCCGCGACCTGGCCCTGGCGCTCGGCGACAACCCAGTGCTCAACCCGGATCGGCTGCCCGGTCAGCCTGTCCGGCCAACGGGCGATGTCGCCGGCTGCATAGACGCCGGGCGCGCTGGTCTCCAGGAACGCGTTCACCACGACGCCGCGATCGACGGCAAGCCCCGCCTGTTCCGCGAGCGTCACCGCAGGCCGGACGCCGATGCCGACGACGACCAGATCAGCATCGAGGCGCTCGCCGGTCGACAGCGTCACATGGTCATCCGCGATGGCGGCAAGCGTGCTGCCGAGATGGAAGATCACGCCGTGTGATTCGTGGATCGCGCGCACCATGTCGCCGAGCGCGGCGCCCATGATGCGCTCCATCGGGCGCGTGCCGGGAGCGACAACATGCACCTCGAGCCCGCGGGTTCGCAGCGATGCCGCAACTTCCAGGCCGATGAAGCTCGCACCGACCACCACGCAGCGTCGCGCCGCAGCGGCTCGCGCGATCAGTGCGTTGCAGTCGGCCAATGTGCGCAGCACGCACACATGCGGCAGAGCGGCGCCGGGGACATCGAGCCTGATCGGCTCCGCGCCGGTGGCAAGCAGCAGCGCGCCATAGGGTATCCGGCTGCCATCCTGCAGCACCACCGTTCGCCCGGCCGGTTCGATCGCGGCGACACGCGTGCCAAGTCTCAGGTCGATGGCGTGGTCCGCATAGAATTCGAGCGGTCGCAAAGGGATCCAGTCTGCCTCTGCGGTTCCCGCGAGATAGTCCTTCGACAGGTTGGGCCGATCGCACGGCGGCGATGCATCGGCGCTCAGCAGCGTGATGGGGCCGGCGTAGCCTTCCTGCCGCAAGGTCTCCGCAGCCATGTTGCCCGCGGCGCCGCCGCCCACGATGACAACCGAGTCCGGCAGCCCGGCGCCCGACATGACCGGCGGCTTCGGGGCGGGCAGTTCATCGGCTACGAACGCCATGCCGTCGCGCTGCTCGACGCGCCAGCGGCGCAGGCCGTTCAACGCGGGCGGACGCACCGCCGCGCCGCTGCGCACGTCGAAGCATGCGTGGTGCCAGGGACAGCGCACCGTGTCGCCGACCAGCAGGCCCTCGGAAAGCGGGCCGCCATAGTGGGTGCACGTGGCATGGACCGCCAGCACGTCGACGCCACGCCGCACCAGCAGGACGGGCTCGCCGCCAACATGTCCGGCCAGCATCTCGCCATCCGCCAGCGTGTTCAGCGCGACGCCCTTGCTCAGGTCCGGGCCAGGCGGCTGCGATGCTCCGTCAGTCATACCAACCTCCACAAACGCGCTGCGGCTCCGTGACCATTCGTCGGATCAGCATTCTTGGGGTCGCCCGGATTTGACGGGCAGCAAGGTGGGCCAGCACTCACCTGTCGTTGCATCGTATTCGCAAGCCACCACTGGACGAAACCACGATCATGCGAGAAACGCGCCGGCTCGTTTGTGCGCCTGCGGTCGCGAGACAGCGGCGGGATTTCAAATACATGCTGAAATGCCATTCCATGGTGTAGCCGAGTCACGCGAACGAGTGGGCGAAGCAGGTCGCGTCGCAACGAACAACCCGAACGCCACTGCGCTCGACATTGCGTGGCATCGGCCGCTCTCGACGCGGAACAGGAAAGGAACAGCCGACGCCGACGGGATCGCAGCCGACGGGATCGCAGATGGCGAGGTTCTTCCCCGGCGCCGCGGCAATCGGCGGCACCCGGGCGCAGGACATGGCTGCGCGCACAACTTGCGGCTTTACAAACCGGCATTTTCGGCAATGGATGCGCCCGCCGGCACCGATGAGGACCCCAAGCGCATGACCACGACACCGACCACCAAGCCCCGCGGCCGCCACTTCTTCGCCAATCCCGGGCCGACCAACATTCCCGACAGCGTTCTGCGCGCCATCGACCGGCCGTCGATCGACTTCCACGATCCCGACTTCCGCGAGGTCTACGACGCCTGCTTCGAGGGCGTGAAGCGCGTGCTGCAAACGCAGCATCGGCTGTTCATGTACACCGGCTCGGGACACGCCGCCTGGGAGGCCTCGCTCACCAATCTGCTGTCGCCGGGCGATACGATCCTGCTGCTGGAATCCGGCTATTTCTCCGATGAATGGGCGAAGATGGCGACGGCGCTGAAGGTCGAGGTGCGCCCGATCGCCGCCGACTGGCGCCACGGCGTCGACATCGCCAACGTGAAGGCGGCACTGGCCGAGGACACCGGGCACGCGATCAAGGCGGTGTGCGTGGTGCACAACGAGACCGCCACCGGCCTGTTCATCCCGATCCCCGAGGTGCGCGCCGCGATCGATGCCGTGAAGCATCCGGCGCTGCTGCTGGTGGACACGATTTCCTCGCTCGGCTCGCTCGACTTCCGCATGGACGAGTGGAAGATCGACGGCGTGGTCGGCGGCGGCCAGAAGGGTCTGATGCTGCCCACCGGGATGAGCTTCACCGCGGTCTCGCCGAAGGGCCTGGAGGTGCACAAGACGGCGAAACTCGCGCGCTTCTATTTCGACTGGACGCTGATGCTCGCCCGCAATCCGCAGAGCTTCATCGGCACCATCCCGGTGAACTTCTTCTACGGCCTGAAGGAATCCCTCCGGCTGCTGGAGGAGGAAGGCCTGCCGAACGTCGTCGCGCGCCACCATCGCCTGGGCGAGGCGGTGCGCCGCGCGGTGCAGGTCTGGGCCGGCAACAACGGGCCGCAGCTGTTCTGCACCAATCCCGGCCGCTATTCGGACTCGGTGACCGCGGTGCAGATGCCGGAGGGCCATGACGCGGAAGCCCTGCGGCGGACGGTGCGTCAGCGGTTCAACGTCTCGCTCGGCGGCGGGCTCGGCAAGCTCAACGGGCGCGTGTTCCGCATCGGCCATCTCGGCGATCTGAACGAGCCGATGGTGCTGGGCGCGCTGTCGGCGGTGGAGATGGGCCTGCGCATCAACAACGTGCCGCACGGCAGGGGCGGCGTCGATGCGGCGATGGATTGGCTCGCCGGATGAGGCGAGCGACGATCGCGTCTTGGGATGCGGCCGAGGGATGCGGCTTCGAAGCGATGAACCGCTATTGGTTCAGACTTCCCACTCCGTGAGGCTCATATCGCATCCGTCTTCGATCATCTTCTTTGCGGCGCTTTCGTTGATCGCAATCAGCTTGCGCTTGTTGCCACGAGCCTCGATCACGGCGCGCTCTGTCGCGAGCATTTTTACCAGGAGCTGATTCTCTTCAGAACGCATTGCGCCCGGATATGACGGATCGATCCAGAATATTGCCGCCGGATTTTCAAGGTTGGGAGGAATGTCCACTACAACCTTTGTACGGTCGGGGCGAAAGCTCTCGGGCAGCCTGCGGCTTGGATCCTCGAACGACTGCGTAGAATACCAAAGACACACGTACGCCGTGCAAGACGGCGGTTTCTCGGTCGTGTCGTAGATGCGACATCCCTGGCTCTTGTCGCAGTGGCTGCACCAAGTGTTCATCGGCTTCTTCAGCTCGGTAATACTCTTGACCTTGCAGCATAAGGTACAAGATCCGCACAGGTTCGTTGACACAAAAATATGCTCCATCGTCCTGAAGGATGGAGAACTCTACCATATTGCTGAACCGTAAGAAAGCGCTTTGTTTCGGTCGGTTTCCGTCGGAAACCACGCCCTTGATCCGGGGAACAGCCGGGGTCTTCCGCGAAAAGACCCCGGATTCTCCAGTCCCGGCCCAACCGCACGCGATTGAACCGGCGATCCGACCTTAATACGGCGAGCGCACCACGGTCGTGGTGGTGGGCGGGGCCGGTGCGACGTAGGTCGCGGTCGGCGCCGGGGCCGGCGTCACGATGGTCGAGGTCGGCGTCGGCGTGGGGTGCTCGTGGACATCGATACAGCCGGCGAGGCCCAGAAATACCAGAGGAAGCAGGAAGGAAATGCGCATCGAACCTATCCTTCAGTTGCGGACAATGAACGCGGCTTAATCTGTCCCGCTCCGTGGCGGGTCCGTGCCGCTTCTGTGGCAGGTTCTGGGCCGGCCATCACGACCGGGTGTCAGTCGCGGCGTTTGACTGCGGCTCACCGATCGCCGATCCATGTCGCCGGCCAGACCCTCAGGCCAGACCCTCAGGCCAGACCCTCGGATGGGAACCGATCGCCGATGTGGACCCTGCTCGACCTCGCCGGCTCCGTCGCGCTGCTGCTGTGGGGACTGCACATGGTGCAGACCGGCATCCAGCGCGGCTTCGGCCCCGATCTGCGCCGCTGGCTCGGCACCACGCTGGGCAACCGGCTGGCCGCGTTCGCCGCCGGGCTCGGTGTGACCGCGATCCTGCAGAGCAGCACGGCCACCGGCCTGATGGTGGCAGGCTTCGCCGCCGGCGGCGCGGTGGCACTTGTCCCGGCGCTCGCGGTGATGCTGGGCGCCAATGTCGGCACCACGCTGATCGTCCAGGTGCTGTCGTTCGACGTCGCCCAGATCGCGCCGGCGCTGATCCTGCTCGGCGTGATCCTGTTCCGCCGCGGCACCGCGACGCGGACGCGCGATCTCGGCCGGGTCGCGATCGGGCTCGGGCTGCTGCTGATGGCGCTGCACCAGCTCGTGTCGCTGATGACGCCGTACGAGGACATGCCCAGCCTGCGCCTGATCCTTGGCGCGATCACCACGGAGCCGGCGCTCGACGTGCTGCTGGCGGCGGTGGTGACCTGGGCGGCGCATTCCTCGGTGGCGGTGGTGCTGCTGGTGATGTCGTTCGCCGCCAAGGGCGCCATCCCGCCGGACGCCGCCTTCGCGCTGGTGCTCGGCGCCAACCTCGGCACCGCGATCAATCCCGTGCTGGAGGGCGGCTCGGGCGACGATCCCGTCGGGCGCCGTCTGCCGCTCGGCAACCTGTTCAACCGGCTGGCCGGGTGCATCGTGGCGCTGGTCCTGCTGCGCCGGATCGGCGCGCTGATGGTGCAGATCGAGCCCGACCCGGCCCGCGCCGTGGCCGACTTCCATACCGGGTTCAACCTGATCCTGGCGGCGCTGTTCCTGCCGGCGCTGGGTCCCTACGCCTGGGTCCTGCGCAGGCTGCTGCCGGCCCGGGTGACGGCGGCGGACCCGTCGCGGCCGCGCTATCTGGACCAGACCGCCCTGGAGACGCCGGCGATCGCGCTGGCCGGCGCCGCACGGGAGGCACTGCGCATGGCCGATTCGCTGGAGGCGATGCTGACCGGGGCCGCGGAGGCGCTGGGCACCACCGACCGGCGGCGCATAGCAGAGGTGCGGCGGCTCGACGATGTGCTGGATCGGCTGAACAGCGCGATCAAAACGTATCTGACCGGGCTGGACCCGGAGGTGCTGTCCGAGGCGGATCACCGCCGGCTGTCGCAGGTCCTGGTGTTCGCGACCAACCTGGAGGCCGCCGGCGACGTGGTGGACCGCGACGTGATGGGGCATGCGGTGAAGCGACTGAAACGCGGCGTCCCGCTGACAGCGGACGAGCAGGCGGAGGCGCGCCGTCTGCTGGGCCGGCTTGCCGCGACGATGCGCGCCGCCGCCGCGGTGTTCATGACCGAGGACCCCCGCGCGGCCCGCCAGCTTGTCGCCGAGAAGGAGGCGTTCCGCGACATGGAGGCCGCCGCCACGCGGGCCCATTTCTCTGCGTCGCGGGGCGGGGCGGTGGATGCGGCGTCGCTCGATCTCGACCTGCTGCGGGAACTGAAGCGGGTGAACGGGCACCTCGTCGCCGCGGCGGCCTATCCGGTGCTGGAGGGCCAGGGCGAACTCCTGGCCAGTCGATTGCGGCTGGATTCCTGACGCAGGCCCACAATCTTTGGAACATGGGAAGAACGCGCTTGTGGTGCTTGGGCCCGCCCGCCCGAAGCGCTAAACTCGGGTTTCGGCTGGAATCGGGAGGTTGCGTGCGAGCCACGGTGTGGCGCGGCGACCACAGCCATGCATGTTGTGCCCCAGCGGAGGGTAATATCCCACATGTTGATTGACGAGACTCTTCGTGGCGGCGGACATTCGGTCGGAACAGGTCGGGAGGAAACCGCAGTGCTCGATGCAGTCCAGATGCCGGGTCGCCACCAGGTCCATATCGACCGCACGCGCGACGCGCTGCTGACCGATTTCGGCCGTGCGACGCTGTCCGACCGCTACCTGATGCCCGGCGAGGATTTTCAGGACCTGTTTGCCCGGGTTGCCTCCTACTACGGCGACGATGCGGGGCATGCGCAGCGCGTCTACGACTACATGTCGCGGCTGTGGTTCATGCCGGCGACGCCGGTGCTGTCGAACGGCGGCACGCAGCGCGGCCTGCCGATCTCCTGCTTCCTCAACGAGGCGTCCGACAGCCTGGAGGGCATCGTCGGGCTGTGGAACGAGAATGTCTGGCTGGCCTCCAAGGGCGGCGGCATCGGCTCGTACTGGGGCAATCTGCGCTCGATCGGCGAGAAGGTCGGCGCGGTGGGAAAAACCTCGGGGGTGATCCCGTTCATCCGGGTGATGGATTCGCTCACGCTGGCGATCTCGCAGGGCTCGCTGCGGCGCGGGTCGGCGGCGGTCTATCTGCCGGTCTGGCACCCCGAGATCGAGGAATTCGTCGAGATCCGCCGCCCGACCGGGGGCGATCCGAACCGCAAGGCGCCCAACCTGCATCACGGCATCCTGGTCTCCGACGCGTTCATGCGCGCGGTCGAGGCGGACGAGGCCTGGCCGCTGCTGTCGCCGAAGGACGATGCGGTGGTGCGGTCGATCTCGGCGCGGGCGCTGTGGGTGCGGATCCTGACCGCGCGGATCGAGACCGGCGAGCCGTATTTGATCTTCTCGGACCATGTGAACCGTGCGCGGCCGGAGCATCACAAGCTGGCGGGGCTCGAGGTGCGGACCTCGAACCTGTGTTCCGAGATCACGCTGCCGACCGGACGCGACCAGCACGGCATGGACCGCACCGCGGTGTGCTGCCTGTGTTCGCTGAACCTGGAAAGCTGGTTCGAGTGGAAGGATTCGCCCACGTTCATCGAGGACGTGATGCGGTTCCTCGACAACGTGCTGCAGGATTTCATCGATCGCGCGCCGCCGGGAATGGAGAAGGCGAAGTATTCCGCGCTGCGCGAGCGGAGCGTGGGGCTGGGCGTGATGGGGTTCCACTCGTTCCTGCAGTCGCAGAACGTGCCGTGGGAGAGCGTCGTCGCGAAGGTGTGGAACAAGCGGATGTTCAAGCACATCCGCGAGCAGGCGGACCTGGCATCGCTGGTGCTGGCCGAGGAGCGCGGGCCGTGTCCGGATGCCGCGGAGTACGGGGTGATGGAACGGTTCTCGCACAAGATGTCGATCGCGCCGACCGCGTCGATTTCCATCATCGCGGGGAATTCGTCGCCGGGGATCGAGCCGATCGCGGCGAACGTGTTCTTGCAGAAGACGCTGTCGGGGAGCTTTACGGTGCGCAACCGGCATCTGCAGATGCTGCTGGCGGCGAAGGGGATGGACACGGACGAGGTGTGGTCGTCGATCACGCTGAACAAGGGCAGCGTGCAGGATCTGGATTTTCTGAGCGAGCAGGAGAAGGCGGTTTACAAGACGGCGTTCGAGCTGGACCAGCGGTGGATCATCGAGCATGCGGCGGATCGCGCGCCGTTCATCTGTCAGAGCCAGTCGGTCAATGTGTTTCTGCCGGCGAACGTGCACAAGCGGGATCTGCATCAGATCCATTTCATGGCGTGGAAGCGGGGGGTGAAGTCGCTGTACTACTGCCGGAGTTTGTCGCTGCAGCGGGCGGACAATGTGAGCGAGAAGGCGGTGGCGCCCGCGGCGTTCACCGGTGTGCTGGCACCGGCGAATGATGGGATGGCGCAGTTGCCGTTGGTGGCTGCTGCTGTGGTGGGGGCGAATGTGACGGATTATGAGGAGTGTTTGGCGTGCCAGTAATCAAGGCTCTCCAATGTCGGTATTCGTAGTGAATCGTGAGGAGAATGAATATTTCCTATACAAAAATTGCGACCAATGGAGTTTAATGACTCAAGTCGAAGGGAGCCCGGTGTATGAGGCCGGGCGGTACCTCTGGGCTGTCTCCGACGGACGACAAAAAGCCGAAGCAGCACACTGAGAGGGGGCGCTATAATGAGGTTATCAAAGTAGTTGTAGCCGCGTGCCGAATGAAGGGCTGGGATGCCCGTATCGATAGTCGGGATAATAAGTGTCACCTGGCAACCTTGAATATTGTGAAGCGATTTGGCGTTCACGAGGTGAGTGGGCTGGTGCACCTCACCGTGGACTCCGGGGTTAAGTATCGCATCGAGGGAACTTCCTTCTATAGCTATGGTCAAAAGGACCTCCTCGATGCCATCACCTTCAAGTTTGGCGAGCTTGGTTGGCTAGAAACGGCTGGGGCAAAGGCTGAAAAAGAAAAGCAACGAGTGCAAGAGGCAGAACGTACCAAACTGCAGGCTGCAAGCAACGCTCTCCTAATCAGGAGGATTCTTACAAACTTCGATCAAGCGGCTCGTCAGCTCCGGCGCCGACACGATAATCGCGCGCCCTACGAAATTGGGGATGAGTACCGATGTTCAAGATCTATTGCACGCAATATTGCGGGCCTATTTTGTGGATGTGCGTCCCGAAGAGTCCACCCCTAGCTACGCCGGTGCTTCTTCCAGGCTCGATTTTCTTCTAAAGGAGGAGAAGTCGGTAATTGAGGTAAAGTTTGCCAAGAAAGCATTACGAGACAAGCAGATCGGCGAACAACTGCTCATTGACATCAATAGATATCAGGCGCACCCGGATTGCAATGCTCTGTATTGTCTTGTTTACGATCAAGAACGTAGTATTCGTAATCCTGCTGGTTTGGAGCGCGATATATCCGGGAATCATGGTGAGCTGACCGTTGCCGTCGTCGTGGTTCCGACCTGAACTCATTGACAGCGGGCAGCGACGGACTCACGCCGCAACAGTGATCTTACGCAGTTGCGGTTGAGCGATGCCAGCGATTGGGATGCCCGGAACGCGCCCAAAGACATGACGTTGGTGCACCAGGTAACTTCGAAACCGGCCCGGTTGTTTCCCGACAGATCCCTACCCCTCCTCCGACCGGATGAACCGCTGCCGCGCCTGGATCTCGGCGACATCGGCCGGCCGCTCGAACGGCGCTGGCATCGCCTCGCCGGGACGGCGCGGGCGGCCGATGGCGCGGAACCAGTCCTCCAGGCCGGCGGGCGCGATCATCCACAGCATCCGCATCTGCGTGCTGCCGGTGTTCTGCACCTTATGCTGCACCGCGCGGCCGATCAGGATCGTCGTCTCCGGCCGCACCTCGTAGCGCTGCCCGTCCACCTCCGCCCAGCCTTCGCCCGCGTAGCAGAACAGCACCTCGTGCTGGCGTTCGTGCGCGTGGCGGCGGATGTGCGCGCCTGGCTCCAGCACCTGGATGCCCATCGAGAAGCTGTCGTATGGCGTGTTGTACGGCGTCAGGTTGTTGACGATGTAGCCGCGCGAGGGCAGCGGCTGCCAGAATGACTCGCCCTCGTCCGGGCCGAGCACCACGACCGGCCCCTTGGCGTGATCGTTCACCGGCGATCTCCTTCTGCTGTGCTCGCGCGTTCCGAGTGCGCAAGCGGTCAATCGGGCAGTCCTGCCAGGCGACGGGCATCGCCTTGCTGGCGGCCGATGAAACGCTGCCATACGGCATCGGGCTTCCAGATCCGCTCCATGTCGGCCCGCGCGTGCGGCTCGTCCATGCCGAGCACGTCACGGCGCCAGCGGTAGAAGAACGCCGAAACGCGGTAATTCGCAATGCAGTGAACATGCACGGGGACGGACCGCAGCTCTGCCATGACGGCACAGAAACGGTCGAAGTCGGCATCGGTCGGGTCCTGGAAATCGACGGGGATATGGACGTATTCCATGCCCAGTGCGCGGACGCTGGACGCCTCGTCCGGCAGCGCCCTTGCATGACTGTGCAGGCCGAGATTGACGATGTGGCGGACGCCGAGCGCGCGGAGTTCCGCAAGCTGCGCCTCGGTCGGCTGACCGGATGTCGTGACGCGGTCATCGAGCCGGCGCCAGTTGTAGATCGCCTCAGGATCGGTCATGGAGATCACTCCCGGGATGGTGCCGCGCGCAGGGTTTGCCTTTCCCGGGCCAAGCTTTTGCAATCCCATGGTCTAAAGTAAAGGGTTCCAAGGGCTCCGCCCTTGGTGGGGTTCGGGGCAAAGCCCCGGCCTTCGCTTCACCCGCCGCCTCTCGCGCCGCCGCACGGAAAGGAACCGATACCATGTCCGCAACCGCCGCAATGTGGCCCGCCGGCGCCGCCTATCTCGATGGCCGCTTCATGCCGGTCGCCGAGGCGATGATCCCGGTCACCGACTGGGGCTATCGCCGCTCCGACGTCACGTACGACGTGGTCAGCGTGTGGGACGGCGCGTTCTTCAAGCTGGACGATCACCTGCGGCGGTTCCGCGCCTCGATGGACCATTTCCGCCTGCACCCGCGCGAGAGCGACGACGACATCCGCGGCATCCTGCACGAACTGGTGCGGCGCACCGGGCTGCGCGAGGCCTATGTCGCGATGGACTGCCTGCGCGGCGCCGCGCCGCCGCATCTGCGCCGGCATCCCGCCAATGCGCGCAACTACCTGCTCGCCTTCGCGGTGCCCTATGTCTGGCTGATGCCGCGCGACATCGATCGAGCGTGGCGCGCACCTGATCGTCGCGTCCAACCCGCGCATCCCGGAGGCCTGCGTCAATCCGCGCGCGAAGAACTTCCACTGGGCCGACATGACGCGCGCGCTGTTCGAGGCGCAGGACAAGGGCGCCGACAATCCCGTGCTGCTCGATTTCGACGGCAACGTGACCGAGGGTCCCGGCTTCAACGTGTTTGCCGTCACCGACGGCGTGGTGGCCACGCCGGATCGCGGCGTGCTGGAAGGCATCACGCGGCTTGCGGTGATCCAACTGTGCGAGCAGCTCGGCATGCCGTGCGAGGTGCGCACCGTTCCGCTCGATGAACTGCGCGACGCCGACGAGGTGTTCATCTCGTCCACGGCCGGCGGCGTGATCGGCGTGACGCGGCTCGACGATCGCATCCTGGGCAACGACCGGCCAGGCCCGGTGACCGAGCGGCTGCACGACGCCTACTGGCGCTTCCGCCGCGAGGGCTGGTGCGCCGAGCCGATCGACTACGCGCGCGCCGAAGCCGCCGAATAGCCGGCCGACGGATGGACGACCTTGCCGCGCTGCGGCTGCAGATCGAGTGGGGCGCGGACGAAGCGCTCGAGGCCGAGCCGGTCGATCGGCTGCGGGCGGCGCCCCCTCCCCAGCCCTCCCCCGCTCCGCGGGAGCGGGAGCCATGGAACGCCCTCCCCTGTGCAGCGGCGAGGATTGGGCAGGCCGTCGGCACTCCGGCCGAACGCGCGGCGCAGGCCGCCGCCGCCGCGCACACGCTCGCCGACCTGCGCGCCGCCATTGCCGGCTTCGACGGCTGCGCCTTGCGCGACACCGCAAGCAACCTGGTGTTCGCGGAGGGCGATCCATCGTCCGGCCTGCTGCTGATCGGCGATGCGCCCGGCGCCGACGATGACCGCTCCGGCATGCCGTTCGCCGGCGTGGCGGGCGCCTATCTCGACCGGATGCTGAGCAGCATCGGCCTGACGCGCACCGGTCTGCTGCTGAGCCCGCTGATCCCCTGGCGTCCGCCCGGAGACCGGCCGCCCAGCCCCGCGGAACTGGCGATCTGCCTGCCGTTCCTCTTCCGTCTTGGTCGCCCTCGCCGCCCCTCGGCGCCTGGTCCTGCTGGGCCCGCTCGCGGTGCGCGCGATACTCGGCCAGGCCTCGCGCCGCCGGCCGCGCGGCGCATGGCTCGACGCGGCCATCCCCGGCGTGTCGCAGCCGCTGCCGGTGCTGCCCACCTTCGGTCCGGCCGAACTGATGCGAAACCCGCGCGATCGTCGAGCCGCGTGGGCCGATCTGCGACTGCTGCGGCGGACGCTCGATGCCGACATCACGGCGAAGTGATCTAACAAGGGTCTCTAAATCATTGATCCGGACCGGGGCCATCTCACCGCAGTAGATCGGTACCCCTTGCCGCGGGTTGTCGCTCACGGAAACAGCCTGTAGCGCAATCGGCCATGCGAGGGATCGGTCGAACGCTCTCCCGCCTTCCGGTTGCCCGGGCGCTGATTGCCGGGGCGGCGATACTCGCGGGGGCGGCTGCACACGCGGACTCGGCTGACACCGGCGGCGGGCCGGCGAGCAGTGACGAAACCGCCATGGCGATCCCGCGCGTCGCACTTCCCGGCAGAAACCCGGGCGTTGCGATGCCCCAGCCGCTCGACCCGAGCGACGCCGTGCGCATCCGCCGGATCTTCGCCTGGCAGGAGCACGGGGACATTCCCGCGGCGACCCGCGCCGCCGCGGAGGTCGCCGATCCGCTGCTGGCCGGCCACATTCTGGCGGACCGCTACCTCGGACGCTTCCACCGCGCGACGGCGGACGAGCTGACAGGCTGGCTGGAACGCTATGCCGACCTGCCGGATGCGCCGGCGATCCACGCCCTGCTGCTGCGTCGCCTGCCCAAGGGCGCCATGGCACCGCCTCCGCCGCGCCTCGAGGCACTGCCGAGTGCCGGCCTGGATGCGAAGCTGCCGTCGAGGGCCGATCCTCCGGTCGACATAGGCAGCGAGCGATCGCGGCCGGCGGCTGCGGCACGCACGCTGTTCACCGCCAACCGCGATCCGGACGCGCTCCGGGCAGCGATGGCGGTCCTGCACAGGGCGCGGCCGGGACTGCCTGTCGGCGCGGCTGGCCCAATCGGCGAGGTCGGCCTTGTCGGCGGGCTTGCCGCGTGGCGTCTCGGCCGCATCGACGTGGCGCAAACCTACTTCGAGACCGCTTCTATGGCTGCCGGACCGGCCAGCATCCGTGCGGCCGCTGCATTCTGGGCGGCGCGGGCGCATCTGCGGCAGCAGGATGAGGCGGGCTATGTCGGCTGGCTGCGGCACGCGGCGGAGCAGCGGCGCACCTTCTATGGCCTGATTGCCGGCCGCACGCTGGGTCGCAATGCCGGCCCGATGCCGGACGGCGAACTGGCCACCGAAGCCGATGTCGACGCGATCGCCGCGACGCCGCGGGGCTGGCGCGCCCTCGCACTGCTGCAGGTCGGCCAGCCGGAACGGGCGGAGGCCGAACTGCGGCTGCTCTGGCCCGAGATGAAGGACAATCCGCCGCTGCGCCGCTCGACGCTGCTGATCGCCGCCAGCGTCGGCCTGACCGAACTCGCCGCGCAGCTTGCGGCGGTGACCGATGCGCCGGCGGGCCAGGCGCACGACGACCTGCGCTTCGCCGTGCCGCGGCTGCATCCCGCCGGCGGGTTCCGCATCGATCCGGCGCTGGTCTACGCGCTGACCCGCCTCGAATCGAATTTCGACGCCGCCGCAGTGTCGCCAGCGGGCGCGCTCGGGCTTATGCAGATCATGCCGGTCACCGCACGCTACGTGATGGGCAGCGAGGCGCTGGGCGGTCCGGAGCTGCACGATCCGTCGCGCAATCTCGATGTCGGCCAGCGCTACGTTGCATTCCTCGGACGCCAGGATGGCATCGAGGGCGATCTGATCCGTCTGCTCGCCAGCTACAATGCGGGACCCGGCAGCTTCCTGCGCTGGAGCGGCGCGGTGCGCGACGAGGACGACCCGCTGCTGTTCATCGAGGCGATCCCGAACGACGAGACGCGCGCCTTCGTGCAGCATGTGCTGACCTACACGTGGATCTATGCGGCGCGGCTGCGGCTTCCCGCGCCGAGCCTCGACGAGATCGCCGCCGGGGAATTCCCACGCTTCACGCCGCTCGCGCCGCAGGGCAAACTGCCGGTCGCCGCGCCGCGCGTGCACTGACGGCGGCGCGTCAGGAGGCAGCATCATGGCACGCATCGACGAAAGCCGTCCGTTCGTTCCGGTCAACATCGCCGTGCTGACCGTGTCCGACACGCGCACGGCCGGCGAACGACACGTCAGGCGATGCGCTCGCCGATCGGATCGCCAGGGCGGGACATCGCGTTGCGGCGCGTGCGATCGAGAAGGACGATGCCGGCGCGATCGAGGTGCAACTCCGCGCCTGGATCGCCGATCCGCTGATCGACGTGGTGATCACCAGCGGCGGCACCGGCGTCACCGGGCGCGACGTGACGCCCGAGGCATTCGACCGCGTGCTGGAAAAGCGCATCGAGGGCTTCGGCGAGTTGTTCCGCATGCTGAGCTACCAGAAGATCGGCACCTCGACGATGCAGTCGCGCGCGCTCGGCGGCGTTGCCGGCGGGACCTATCTGTTTGCGCTGCCGGGCAGCACCGGCGCGGTGAAGGATGCGTGGGACGACATCCTGCTGTCGCAGCTCGACAATCGCCATCGGCCCTGCAACCTGGTGGAACTGATGCCGCGGCTGCAGGAGCATCTGAAGCCGGCGGCGGAGTAGATTCTCTCGTCGTCGGCGGGACTGCGTTCCCGAGCCAAGTTCCGGGAAGGCTATGATGGTGCAACGGCGGTGAAGATGCACACGCTGCTCACCCCGCGCGAACGGCAAGCTGCGCGATCTCGACGCACTTGATACGCTGCTTCCCGGCGCCCTGATGCCGTCCCCACCCGATT
Organism: uncultured Alphaproteobacteria bacterium; assembly: GCA_963739725.1. Classification (GTDB taxonomy): domain Bacteria; phylum Pseudomonadota; class Alphaproteobacteria; order Acetobacterales; family Acetobacteraceae; genus JAMXLO01. Next base: position 49,229 of record CAVUBS010000006.1, read on the forward strand.
GGCCGGGCGTGCTCGATCGAGCGGGCGAGGCTGTGCGCTTGGTTGAATATCAGGTTGACAAATGGCTGTACATCCACCAGATCCCGATCGCCGGTGGCCAGCCATCGCCGGCTTCGACTGGGACGCGGGCAACCGTGAAAAATGCCGGAAACATGGCGTGTCGCTTGCCGCCGTCGAGACGCTGTTTCACCGGCCGATCGCACTGTATCGCGATGCGGCGCATTCTCGGGACGAGGAGCGGTTCAAGGCCATCGGCAAGACCGACGCCGGCCGCAGCGTGGTGATCGTGTTTACCCTGCGCCAGCGTGCAGGAGAGAGCTTCGTTCGTCCGATCAGCGCCCGCTACATGCACGCGAAGGAGATCGCAAATTATGAAGAAGAAGCTGCCAAGACTGGACAGCGATGAGGCAGCCGAGAAGTTTATTTCTACCGCCGATCTGTCCGATTACGACCTGTCCGGCATGGAGATGGTGCGCTTCGAGTTTCAGCCGAAGACCGAGCGGGTGAACATGCGTCTGCCGCGTCCGCTGCTCGACGCGGTGAAAGCGTCGGCGGCGAAGGCGGGCATGCCCTATCAGCGCTTCATTCGTCAGGCGCTGGAGACGGCGGTGCAGCGCAGGAAGGCGTCCTGACGGTGCCAGAGGTGAGTCGTGGTTCCGGTCTGGCCGTCTGTTGCTGCACTTGAGTTTGCGAAAAACCTGGCCGCTGGGCATTGCGACATGATGCCTCCGTTGGCGAGACCGGCACTGACCGCTCTACGTAAGTGCAAGCATCAGCGCCACCTACTCCGCCGCTAGCGCCACTCGCGCCTCGTCCTCCAACAACCGCTCGACCGTCCGCCGCATGTGCAGACGCGCAGCATCGGTGGCGATGTCCACCAACGCACCTTCGCCCAATTCCGCCAGCCGTGCCTGCTGGCCCTCCACCACGGTCTTGTCCTCCATGAACGCAGCGGCGACCTGGACGAAGAACTGCTCGGTCGCCGCCGGATCGTCCTGGCGGAAACCGTTCGCGGCCGACCAGAAATAGAAGCACGACGTGTCGGTCTCCGGCGTCAGGCCGTGGAACAGCCGGAACTCCAGCGGACTGCCGCTGGTGTCGCCGTCGCGATAGGCGCCCGCCTCGGCCGCACCGGTCCATTGCAGGACCGATCCCGGCGCGATGAACTCGAACCGCTGGCAGCGGTCGATGCGGCCCTGAAATCCCACCGCCTTCACATAGGTCGGCGGCGGCAGCGAATTCAGCATCCAGCGGGTGAACTTCAGCCCGAGCGGCGTGCGCTCGGTCTGCATCTTCGCCTCGACGTGCTGCGCCGGATTGCCGCCGATGGTGGTGGCATGGACGTAGCCCAGATGCGTCAGGTCCATCAGGTTGTCCACCATCAGCATGGCGGCGGCCTTGATCGGATACATCGTGTGCTTGTGCGGCCAGTTCTTCGCGTCGTTGTGGTACGGCCAGGATACGATCGTCGATACGTCTGCCTTGGCCGGATCGCCCATCCAGATCCACACGAACGCATCCTGCTCCACCACCGGGAAGCTGCGGACGCGGGTGCGCTCGAGGATGTGCTCCTGGCCGGGAACGCGGACGCAGGCGCCGGAGCGGTCGAAGATCAGCCCGTGATAGCCGCATTGCAGGCCTTCATCGACGACCTGTCCCATGTGCAGCGGCGCGCCGCGATGGCAGCACATGTCGAGCAGCGCCGCGACGCGATTCTGCCGGTCGCGGAACAGCACGACGGGTTCGTTGCAGATGCGTCGGGCGAGCGGCGCCTCGCCGATCTCGTCGGCCCAGGCGGCGACGTACCAGGCGTTGCGGATGAACATGGTGGTTTCCTCCTGCCGCGCTTTGGTTGCGAGCGTCGTCCACCGCGGCGGTTTCCGCAAGGCAGGCAGCAAGCAAGGTTCCACACAGAGATCACGGAGTTTGCACAGAGAGCCACGGAGGGAAGCAAGGCATGGCGCTTCGCGCGGAGCGCATTTGCCTTCTCGGTGGCCCTCTGTGCCCCTTGCTCTGTGCCCTCCGTGTGGAACCTTGCTTGCTTCCTTCCTTCGCTTCCTTCCCACCGCCCGGTACGCCATGCTGCCCACGAGCAGCGCACAGGGGAAACACCACAATGAAGGTCGGCTTCATCGGCGTCGGCAACATGGGCGGCCCCATGTGCCGCAACATCATCCGCAACACCAACCACGAGGTCGTCGTGTTCGACCTCAATCCCGCCGCGATCAAGGCCTGCACCGACCTTGGCGCCGCCGCCGGCACCTCGACCGCACAGATCGCCGCCTCCTGCGACGTGGTGTTCACCTCGCTGCCGATGCCGCGCAACGTCGAGGAGGTGGCGCTCGGCCCCGACGGCATCGCCGCCAATGCCCGCCCCGGCACGGTCTATATCGACCTCTCCACCAACGCGCCCGCCACCGCGCGCCGGGTCAACGACGGCATGCGGGCGAAGGGCATCGCCATGCTGGAAGCGCCGGTCTCCGGCGGCGTGCCGCGCGCGACCGACGGGACGATCGTCATCATGGTCGGCGGCGATGCGGCGGTATTCGAGAACCAGCTTCCGCTGCTGAAGTCGTTCAGCGGCGAGGTGGTGCATGTCGGCGAGATCGGCATGGGCTCGGTCGCCAAGCTGTGCAACAACATGCTGGCATTCTGCAATGCCGCCGCAGCGGCCGAGGCACTGATGATCGGCGCGATGGCGGGCATCGACCTGCGCAAGCTGCAGCAGGTGATCAGCAACGCCAGCGGCAATTCCTCGGCGTTCCGCAACATCTCGGAAAAGGCATTCAAGGGCGAGTTCCAGGCGAGCTTCGCGCTCGATCTCGCGCACAAGGACCTGCGGCTCGCGCTGGAACTCGCCGACGAGCTGGGCGTGCCCGGCATGATCGCGCCGCAGGTGATGAACCTGATGCGCATCGCGCGCGCCAAGGGCATGGGCGGCGACGACAGCAGTTCGGTGATCCGCGTCTATGAGCAGGCGTTGGGTCGGGAAGTGCGCGCGTAAGTTGCCCGAAGGCGACTGTTCGCGCGGAATCGAGCATGAAGCCGCGCCAATAAACAAACCGCGATCAGGCAATCCGGCACTTTGGAAACTTTCCGCACTCTCGTATGGATTGGGGAGGTCGTGATACGGCATTCGTCACCGCCCACGAATTGAGGACGCAATGGCATACCGATCGCACATCCTCGTCGTCGAAGACGACCCGCTCGTCTCGGAAGTCGTGATGGACGCGCTCGAGGACGACTACCAGACCAGTTGCGCCGAAACGGCCGCCGCCGCCCTGGAGCGCCTGCGGGCCGGCGGCGTCGACGCCATGCTGCTGGACTGCACGCTGCCCGGAGGGCTCGATCCGCTTCTCGTGCCGATGGCCGACGAGGCGGGCGTGCCGGTCATCCTGATGTCGGGCCATCCGGACATGATGGAGCGCGTCCCCGGCGCGGGCCGTCCGTTCATCCTCAAGCCGTTCAGCCTGACCTCGCTGCTCACGACGGTGCAGCGGGTCGTCCAGGCCATCCCGAGCCGCGTCGCTTCCGGCTAGGCGGCGTGGCGCGGCGACGGGCCGGACAGCAGGTGCTGCACGGCCGAGACCAGCGCGCGCCGCGGGAACGGCTTTGGCAGGAATTCCTCGCTGGCAGGCGGGTGCTGCAGGCCGCTGACGAACAGCACCTTCAGCCCGGGATGCGCGCACCGTGCGCGCCGCGCGAAGCCGATGCCGTCGAGCCGCGGCATGGCGATGTCGGTGATCACGACGGAAATGTCCGGATGGTGTTCCAGGACCTCGAGCCCCTCGAGACCGTCCGAAGCCTCGTAGACCTCGTCGCAGAGTTCCTCGAGGATCGCGACCACGGTCTCACGGACCAGGATGTCGTCGTCCACCACCATTCCCACGCAGGGCGGACAACCTTTTTCTTGATCCAGAGTTTCAGACATCACGACCAAGTCCTTTGCTGACGCCTCGTCGTGATTCAACCCGCGACGCTGGCACACGTTCCGCGCCAGCCTGATCAAAGCCTACGGACGACCTTGCGCCAGGCCGACGAATTGCCGGACCGAATGCCGCGATTGCACGCCGTCCCCCTGCCCGGCGACCGTCGGCCGGCCTCGCACGGCACCGCTTCGCCACTTTTCGGCAGCACTGCCCGGCCATCACGTCTTCGCGCGGGGCAGCGGCCTGCCGCGGTCGTCATAGCGACTTGGCCAGATCTCCTGCGGCGTCACTGCCAGCGCGGCGGCGAGGATCCGCTCCATCGCGGGCCATGGCTGCTTCAACGCCTTGCCGGCAGCCGTCGGGTGATAGCCGTTCGCCACCGACAGCCCGGCCAGGCTGTGGCCGCGCTTCTTCAATCCGGCGAGTACGTCGGCTGGATGCCAGTCCTCCCGGTTCGACGTTGCGTTGCTCTCGGAAGCGTTCATTGCATCTCACTCATTCTCTCTAGAGAATCATGTGCTGGAAAAGTATCAGTCTCCCTGTCAGAACGGCCGAAAAGCTGCGATAACCTGTCCTAAAAGTGTTGATACTTTGATCGGATCGACCGAAAATGTCACGTATCAGAGAGATCGGTAACACAACTGGCCCAGCCGATGGTGGCCCAGCCGATGGTGGCCCAGCCGATGGTGGCGGCGACCGTGCGGCCTTCGTCGCGCGCCTGCATACAATCCTGGGCCATTGGCCCAGTGCCGATCGCCTGGCGCGGGCGATGGGCGTGTCGCCATCCGCATTCCGCAAATGGCTCAAGGGCGAGGCCGAACCAAGCCGCGAGCGGCTTGTCGCCCTGGCGGATGCGGCCTCGGTGAGCGTCGGCTGGCTGGCCCGCGGCGAAGGTCCCGAGCCGCAGCTTCAGGGCGCCGGCAGACCGTCGCGGGAACGCCCGGATGCTGCCCACGGTTCCGGCCACGGTTCTGGCCTCGACACCCGCCGCTTCGTCCTTCTGCCGAAGCGCCCGGAGGCCGCCGCCGCCGGGGCCGAGACCCCCGCTCCGCCGCCCGGCACCGAATACATGGCACTGCGCGACGACTGGATCCGCACGACCTTCGGCATCGAGCCCGACCGGCTCCTTCTGGAAGCTGCGCGGGGCGAATCGATGCTGCCGCGCATCCACGACGGCGATCTGCTGCTGGTGGACACCACCGAGCAGCAGTTCCGCAGTTTCGGCGTCTACGTCCTGGAGATCGCCGGCGAACGCCTGGTCAAGCGGGTGCAGCGCAAGGTGGACGGCAGCCTGACCCTGATCAGCGACAACCCAGCCTACGAGGCCGACCACGTTCCGCCGGCGGAGGCCGCCAACGTCACGGTGGTCGGTCGCGTTCTGTGGCACTGCGGCCCGGTGTGAGGCCCCGCCGGCAACGCCAGGCTCACCTCCAGACGGGGCGGCCGAGGTTGATGTCGCGCCCGCTGGTCAACGCGCCACCAAGAGCGCCGGCACCGCCGCCGATGGCCGCGCCCACCAGCGGACTGCCGCCGGTCACCGCAGCAACCGCGGCGCCGCCGCCGGCCCCGATCAGGCCGCCGGACACTGCCCGATCACCGCGGCTGTAGCCGCAGGCACCGAGGCTGAACGCCAGCGGGACGAGGACAAGACACGTCGCGATGCCGCGCCGCATGACTGGGTCTCCTTTTTGCTCTGTGTATCTGCTCGATCAGAAGCGCGTCGATCAGAAGCGCGGCGAGGTCACGGCACCGCCCACGGCGCCGACGCCGCCGCCGATCAGGGCGCCCGTCGCCGGCCTGCCGCCGGTCACCGCCGCGACGCCCGCGCCTGTGCCGGCGCCCAGCAGGCCGCCCGTCACCGCGCGCGTGCCCGGGTCGTAGCCGCAGGCCGCCAGCGCCGTCAGCATGCTTCCAAGGGCCAATCCCAAAGCGATCTTGCGTGTCATCGGCAATCCTCCCGTGGCTTCGAATGAACTGATGATGGTGCCCGATCGGGGGAGATCGCGTGGCGGGAATGCGGCGATCGCGGGCGCCCGCTCAACCTCTTGTTAACGCCGGAGCGCAGGGCTAAGCCCCTCGGTTCCCCGGCCGTCGCGCAAAAAGGTCCCTTTGATGTTCTCTCGGGTGCTCGGCTTCATGTCCGCCGACATGGCCATCGACCTCGGCACCGCGAACACGCTGGTCTACGTCAAGGGCCGCGGCATCGTGCTGGCGGAGCCGTCGGTGGTCGCCATCGCCGACGTGCGCGGCAAGAAGCAGGTGGTGGCGGTCGGTGAGGAAGCCAAGCTGATGCTCGGCCGCACCCCCGGCTACATCACCGCGAGCCGGCCGCTGCGCGACGGCGTCATCGCCGATTTCGAGGTGGCGGAGGAGATGATCAAGCATTTCATCCGCAAGGTGCACAACCGCAAGAGCTTCGCCTCGCCGCTGATCATCGTGTGCGTGCCGTCCGGTTCCACCGCGGTCGAACGCCGCGCCATCCAGGAGAGTGCCGAGAGCGCCGGCGCGCGCCGCGTTCAGCTGATCGAGGAGCCGATGGCCGCCGCGATCGGCGCCGGGCTGCCGGTGACGGAGCCCACCGGGTCGATGGTGGTGGATATCGGCGGGGGCACGACCGAGGTGGCGGTGATCTCGCTCGGCGGCATCGTCTATTCGCGCAGCGTGCGCGTCGGCGGCGACAAGATGGACGAGGCGATCATCAGCTACATGCGCCGGCATCATAACCTGCTGATCGGCGAGCCCACGGCGGAGCGGATCAAGATCGAGGTCGGCGCCGCAAGCCAGCTGGCGGATGGCGACGAGGGACCGTACTGCGAGGTGCGCGGGCGGGATTTGATGAACGGGGTGCCGCGACAGGTGCTGGTGAGCCAGCGCCAGATCGCCGACAGCCTGGCCGAGCCGGTCAATGCCATCGTCGAGGCGGTGAAGATGGCGCTGGAGAACACGCCGCCCGAACTGGCGTCCGACATCGTCGACAAGGGTGTCGTGCTGACGGGTGGCGGGGCGCTGCTGTACCGGCTGGATCAGGTGCTGCGGGATTCGACGGGGTTGGCCGTGGTGGTGGCGGAGAACCCGCTGCAATGCGTCGCGCTGGGGACGGGGCGCGCGCTGGAGGAGCGCAAGCGGCTGTCGAACGTGCTGACCAGCATGTACTAGGGGCAGTTCCTGCGGACGGCAAAAAGTAATCAAGCGGACGCAGAGTTGCACAGGGTGCACACAGAGTTCCACGGAGAAGAATTCTAATGGCGCTTCGCGCTGGTGCCCGATACGTTTTTGCGCAACTTGCGCGAAAGCTATGTTGTACCGATCAAGCGCCGTTGCGATAGCGTGTGTCTCGAAATTCAAAGCATGCCTCGATCCTTTGCACTATGTGCGGCGCTTCTGGCATCACTGCTATGGGGGCACACGGCATTTGGCACAGAGCCATAGCGCATGTTGTCGCCGCCGGGCGCTGCGCCGCACCCGGCCGTGCTGCTGGTGCCCGGCTGTTCCGGCTTCGCCGCGGTCAACGGCTTCAACCTATACGACGAACGCGCGGACGAATTGCAGGTGGCCGGCTTTGTGGTTGTGTTCGTGGACTACCTCGGCCGGTTCGACAACTGCGGCCATGTGTCCCACGCGCAGGTCGGCGAGGACATACTCGAAGCCGCGGCCTGGACACGCGAACAGCCAGGCGTTCACGCGGACAGGATATCGGTCATCGGCTGGTCGTATGGCGGTGGCGGTGTTCTCGCGGCTTTGCGGGCGATGCCGCCGGGGCCGCCCGTGTCTCGCGAGGGCGGTGATGTACTACCCCGACTGCCGGGGCGAGACGCCGTGGTCGGCCACAGGTGTTTCCGCGTTGCTGCTGATGGGAGCCATCGATGATGTCGCACGCCCAGCCTTGTGCGAGGCCGTGGTGAAGGGTGCGCCGCCCGATACGCTTCGCACGATCCTGTATCCCGACGCCCGTCACTCGTTCGATATGCGGGGTCTCCCGGCGCGAGCCGACTATCCGTTCGGGACGCTTGGCTACAATGCCGAAGCGGCGAAGGCATCTTGGGCGACGGCGCTCGAATTCCTCAGGTAGGGGCCAATCACAGGCAGCTGTGCTTCAAGTCGCCCGCGGGATCGTCCGGACCGGAGGACGTGACGATCGAGGACTATCATTGAGATTGGTAGTGGCACGCAGCGCAATTCATCCCGGCGAGCATTTGGCCCAGACGATCGAGGCCATCGGCGGCACGGCTGCGCAATTAGCACGCGACATTGGCGCGCGGCCGAACCGCGTCACCGGCTGATGTATGCGGACTTTGTTATAGAAGTCGATTCGTCAGACAAAGCCACCCTTGAAAAGGAATTTGCATTTCATGCGGTGCAGGTTCACCCAGACAGTCGATATTATCATCCACCCTTTGACCTTGATCGAGCGTTCCGGGTCGCGTTTAAGAAGGCCACCTTAACCTATGCAGAAGAAGGATCTATAACGCAGCAACCCTTCTTCCAACCAAAGCCCTGCAAAATTTGATTGTGTTGAATACACTCATGGAAAATAACGGTCTGCGTCCTGCCCGCAGCTGAGCGCACCTTTGGGGCGATGGCCGCGCTTCGTGGAGATACGCCAGACCAACCGAGCGTCGGCGTGGCGGCAGTTCACAGGGTAGCCCCGAACTCGGCACGCGCATACTCGAAATCAGGTTGGGGCGCGTGCCAGGATGGTCTCGGGGGTGAACTATGAAATCCCCACCATCATCCCCCACATCCCGCTATACTCCCCCCACAACCCACGGTAGATCACCCACGTGATCCGTCTCTCCATCCAGGCCCGCCAGGCGCTCGCGAAGCTCACCCTCCCGGTGCTGATCGGCCTTGCGTTCGGCCTGATGCTGCTCGGCAAGGCCGACACCCTGCTCGCCGAACGCGCCCGCATGGCGCTGGCGGATGCGCTGGCGCCGATCTACGCCGCGCTCGCCCCGCCGGTCGCCGCACTGCGCGATACCATCGGCGGCGCCACCGGCCTCTGGGACATCCGCGCCGAGAACGCCCGCCTGCGCGAGGAGAACGAGCAACTGCGCCAGTGGCAGTCGATCGCGCTCGCGCTCGACGCCGAGAACGAGCGGCTCAAGGCCAACCTCCGCTGGATCCCCGACGCGGCGCCGACCTACGTCACCGCCCGCGTCGTCGCCGATGCCGGCGGGGTCTATGCCAAGGCGGTGCTGCTCTCGGTCGGGCCGAACCACGGCATCCGCAAGGGCCAGATCGCGCTCGACGAGCGTGGCCTGGTCGGCCGCGTCACCGAACTGGGCGCGCGGACCGCGCGGGTGCTGCTGATCACCGACCTCAACAGCCGCATCCCGGTGATCCTGGAGAACTCCCGCGCGCACGCCATCCTGGTCGGCACCAACGGGCCGCGGCCACGGCTGCTGTACTGGCCGGAGGGCAGCATGCCGCTGGAGGGCGAGCGCGTCGTCACCAGCGCCGAGGCGGGTGCGTTCCCGGCCAATCTGCCGGTCGGGATCGTGCATCTCAGCAGCGCCAAGGTGCCCGAGGTGGTGCCGGCGGCGCTGCTGGAGCGCCTCGAGGTGGTGCGCATCTTCGACTACGGCCTGGGCGGCATCGTGGCGCCGGACGCGCTTGCCCGGCTGCCGGAGCGGCGGGGACGCTGATGGCCCGCTCGACCAGACGCCGGGCATCCGGCCGCGCGCCACGCTGGGGCGGCGGCTCGACATCGCCGCGCGGCATGCGTTCCCGGCCGGCTGCACGATCGTGCTGATGCTGCTGACCGGGGCACCGCTCGGCATCGCCGACCAGGCGGCGCTGCTGCCCGCGGTCACGCTGGCCGGCGTGTATTTCTGGTCGCTGCATCGCCCGGCCGCCATGCCGCCGCCGGTGGTGTTCGTGATCGGGCTGCTGTTCGACCTGCTGGGATATCTGCCGCTCGGCGTCGGCGTGCTGAGCCTGCTCATCGTGCATGGCGTTGCGCTGCGCTGGCGCGGATGCGCTGACGGGCCGGGGCTTCGTGGCGGCCTGGCTGGCGTTCGCCGTGGTTGCCGTGGGCGCCGCGTTGCTCGGCTGGGCGCTGACGGCGCTGCTGTCGTTCCGACTGCTGCCGGTCGGGCCGGCGCTGTTCCAGGCGGTGCTCACCATCGCGCTCTATCCGGCGCTCGCCATCGCGTTCACCGGCGCGCACCGCACGATCGCCGATCCGGAGCGCGCGTGAAATGTTGGACAAGGAAAGGTCCACCACAAAGACACGCAAGACACAAAGCAGGAAGTCATGCGCTGAGCGCGCAAGCGTAGATGACCCTTTCTTCGTGTCTTTGTGTCTTTGTGGTGAGTTCGTGCTTCCCATGAAGCACGGCACGCAGCGCACCGGCGTGTTCACCCGCCGCGCCCTGCTCGTGATGGGCGGGCAGGTGGCGCTGCTCGGCGGCGTGACGGCGCGGCTCTACCGGATGCAGGTGGTCGACGGCGACCGCTACGCCACGCTGGCCGAGGGCAACCGCATCAGCGCGCGCCTGATCGCGCCGCCGCGCGGGCGCGTGCTCGATCGGTTCGGCGTCGTGCTGGCCGGCAACCGGCTCAACTGGCGCGCGCTGCTGGTGGCCGAGCAGACCACCGACCTCGCAGCGACACTGGACAATTTCGCCCGCATCGTGCCGCTCGCCGATTACGAGCGCGCGCGCATCGACCGCGAGGTGCGCCGCCATCGCCGCTTCATCCCGGTCATGGTGCGCGAGTTCCTGACCTGGGACGAGATGGCGGCCATCGAGGTGAACGCGCCCGACCTGCCCGGCATCCTGGTCGATGTCGGCACCACGCGGATCTATCCGTTCGGCGAGCAGTTCGCCCATATCGTCGGCTACGTGGCGCCGCCGAGCGAGGCGGATGTGGCCGATGACGCGACGCTTGCGCTGCCCGGCATCCGGGTGGGCCGCGCCGGGCTCGAACGCCAGCACGATCTCGACCTGCGCGGGCGCGTCGGCGCGGTGCAGGTCGAGGTCAACGCGCTCGGCCGGGTGATCCGCGAACTGGACCGCCAGGAGGGCATGCCGGGCGAGGAACTCGGCCTCGCCATCGACGCCGGGCTGCAGCAGGCGGTGCTGCGCCGGCTGGGCAACGAGAGCGCCAGCGCCGTGGTGCTCGACTGCCGCAACGGCGAGGTGCTGGCGATGGGCACCAACCCGTCGTTCGATCCCTCGCTGTTCAATGCCGGCGTGTCGCAGGCGCAGTGGGCGGAGTGGGCGCAGGACAAGCGCACGCCGCTGCTCAACCGCGCGACGGCGGGCGTCTATGCGCCCGGATCGACGTTCAAGATGGCGGTGGCGATGGCGGCGCTGGAGGCGCGCGCGATCACGCCGGGCGATACGGTGCATTGCGGCGGCTGGCTCGATCTCGGCAACGCGCGGTTCCATTGCTGGCGCCAGGGCGGCCACGGCACGCTCGATCTGCGCGGCGGCCTGAAGAACAGCTGCGACGTGTTCTTCTACGAGGTGGCGCGGCGCGTCGGCATCGACCGCATCGCGGCGATGGCGCATCGCTTCGGACTGGGCACTGCGCTGGACATCGACCTGCCCGGCGCGCGCAACGGCTTCGTGCCGACGCGCGAGTGGCGCATCGCCCAGGGCCATCCGTGGAACCTCGGCGACACCGTCGTCTCCGGCATCGGCCAGGGCTACATCCAGGTCACGCCGCTGCAACTCGCCACCTATGCGGCGCGCGTGGCGACCGGACGCAAGGTGGAGCCGCATCTGACGCGCAAGGTCGCCGGCGTGCTGCAGCCGGGATCGCAGCCGGCGGACTGGCCGGCGCTGGGTCTCGCCGCGCGGTCGCTGCATGTGGTGCGCGAGGGCATGTGGGCGGTGGTGAACGAGCCGGGCGGCACCGCGCCGCTGGCGAAGCTGCCCGATCCAGCGCTGGCAGATGGCCGGCAAGACCGGATCGTCGCAGGTGCGCCGCGTGTCGCGCGAGCAGCGCGAGGGGGGACGTTTCGACAGCACCAAGCTGCCCTGGGAGTACCGCCCGCACGCGCTGTTCGTCGCCTATGCGCCGTATGACGCGCCGCGCTACGCGCTGTCCGTGGTGGTGGAGCACGGCAATGCGGGCGCCGCCGTCGCCGGCCCGATCGCGCGCGACATCATGATGGACGTGCTGCAGCGCGACCCCGGCGGGCGCGACGAAAAGCCCGGCGCGCAGGTCGCCCAGCGCGAGGCGCCGCCATGAGGGAAGGACGCCTGTGGCGGCAGCCCTCGTTCGATCTCGGGGCGAAGATCTGGCAGATCAGCTGGCTCTATGTGCTGCTGCTCTGCGCGCTGGCCGGCGTCGGCTATGTCGCGCTGTACAGTGCGGCGCGGCGGCGCGCCGGAACCGTATGCGTCGCGGCATGTGCTGCGGTTTGCCGCCGGCCTGGTGCTGATGATCGGCATCGCGCTGGTCGACATCCGCTTCATCGCGCGGCTGGCCTGGCCGACCTACCTCGTGGCGCTGGTGCTGCTGGTGCTGGTGGCGCGCTTCGGCCACCTGGGCAAGGGCGCGCAGCGCTGGATCGAGCTGGGCGGCCTGCAGGTGCAGCCGTCCGAGCTGATGAAGATCGCGCTCGTGCTGGCGCTGGCGTCGTGGTTCCACCGCGCGTCGTGGGAGCGGATCGGCAATCCGCTGTTCCTGATCCCGCCGGCGATCGCCGTCCTGCTCCCCGTGGTGCTGATCGTGCAGGAGCCCAACCTCGGCACCGCGGTGATTGCCGCGGTCCTGGGGGCAGCGATGTTCTTCGCGGCCGGCGTGCGCTGGTGGAAGTTCGTGCTCGCTCGCGGTGCCGGTGCCGTTCGCCGCGCAGCCTCGTGTATGCGCATCTGCACGGCTACCAGCGCGCCCGCATCGACACGTTCCTGCAGCCCGAGAGCGATCCGCTCGGCGCCGGCTACAACATCATCCAGTCGAAGATCGCGCTCGGGTCCGGCGGCATGTGGGGCAAGGGGTTTTTGCAGGGCACGCAGGGGCACCTCGATTTCCTGCCGGAGAAGCAGACCGACTTCATCTTCACCACGATCGGCGAGGAGTTCGGCTTCGTGGGCGGCGTGGCGGTGCTGGCGCTGCTGGGCCTGATCGTGCTGGGCGGCATGGCGATCGCGCTGCGCTGCCGCAACCAGTTCGGGCGGCTGGTCGCGTTCGGCATCGCCACCAATTTCTTCCTGTATGTGTTCGTCAACATCGCGATGGTGATGGGCGCGATCCCGGTCGGCGGCGTGCCGCTGCCGCTGGTCTCGCATGGCGGTTCGGCGATGATCACGGTGATGATCGGCTTCGGGTTGCTGATGTCGGTGCACGTGCACCGGGATGTCGCGTTCGGCGAGGCACGCCACGACGACTAGGCCGATCCCGCCACGCCTGCTGCGCGCGTATCGTGACACCGCCTACCGGGTGGACGGGGTTGCGGTGCGCATCGGGCGGCGGTGTCCCGATGCGCTGTTCGACCGATTGAACGGCCGCGCGGCGGTGCTGCTGACGGCGTGGAATCCGCGATCCCGCCGCATGCCGGATGGCTGGAACCATCGCATGCAGCAGAATCTGCGACGGCACCTGCGCCGGTCCGTGGTGCTTGAAGCCGATGGATCACTGCATCGCTGGCGTGAGGCGATGCTGCTGGTGGCCGGGGATCCTCGGCCTTGCATCCGGGTCGCCGCCCGCTTCCGTCAGCGTGCCGTCGTCATCCTGCGTCGCGGTCACCGGGCGCGGGTTCGGCTGGTGTGATGCTGCGGCACGCGTTGTCGCTGGCCGGGACGCGCCTGCAGTTGACCGACTCCCGCCAAGGCCACTAAAGGTTCGGGGAATGCCCGTGCAATTGCGTGAATCTCTCCAATCGTCGCGTCATTGAAATGAATTTGCTGGAAATTCGGTGAGACGGCTACTCACATTATGGGCAGGGCTGATTGACGCTGTTGAACTCGCCATCGATTATCCGCGCGCGGTCATCGGTTCGTGCATCGCAATGTTCGTGCCGAGCATCCGCATGGCCATCGACGGACATGACCCTGCTGCGTCGAGCCAGCGGTATGCTGTTTATGTGACCTACGACCGGCGCAGCCTGGTGGCCGACTACGTGGTAGCCCAGGTCGCAGCGTTGGCGGCGCTTGGCTATCGCATCCTTTTCATCTCGACCTCGCCGAAATTACCCGGCGACGAAGCCGCCAAGGTGCTGCAATTCACCTGGAAGGTACTGCATCGCCGCAACATCGGCTACGATTTCGGCAGCTACAAGGATGGCATCCGCCTGATCGGTGCCATGGGACAAGGTCGAAAGCCTCATCCTGATGAACGACTCCTGCTACGGGCCGCTGTTCGACCTGGCTGGGATCGAACAAAGGGCGCAGGCCAACGGCCCGAATATTCTGGGAGTCACCGACGGATGGTGGAAAGACTATCATCTGCAATCCTATTTCCTCCGCATCGACGGTCATGCTCTGCGCTCGCAGGCATTCGATCATTTTTGGCGTACCCTCCCGCCCTATCTGCCGCGCACGCTGGCGATACGACTTGGCGAGATCAGGTTCACGCAGCATCTGGTGCGCCGAGGGATGACCACCGACGTGCTGTGCCCCTATCAGGCGGTGGCCAGCCGAGCGATGCAGCTTATTCTGGACCGCCTCACCGGCAATACGGCGCAACTTCTCCCCAGCGAACGAAAATACCTCGAAACGGTTGCCCGCGAGATCAGCAACGGTACCCCGCTCAACGCCATGCACTCGTTCTGGGACGTACTGATTGTCGAATTCGCCTGCCCCTTCATAAAGCGCAATCTGCTGCGACAGAATCCGGCCGGCATCCCTGGGTTGCTGGAATGGCCCGCGTTGCTCCAGAAGCACTCGGACTACGATATCGATGTCATCCATCGACACCTCAAGATCGGCTGAATCTTCGCCTTCAGCGACACAACCGGGTGCAACCAATGCTCTACCGACAAACGCGGGACCACAGCGGTCTTTCACCCGCACTCGACAGGGACGCCCTACCGGGGCGATCGGCGTGTGCGGGGGTGCCAGTGGGTGGGGAAGACTGGTGTGGCTGCGCGGGCAGCCATACCAACGAGAAATGCCCCGTCTGCTCGGAACAGGGTCCGCACCAGCTCCAGCTTTCTGTGCCGTCGTCGATAACACCGGATCAATTTATCATCTTCGCGCGCTGCCGTCGGTGCGACAGCAGATTCGTTGTGGATTATCAGCCCGCCGCCTACGAGGCAACGACTTGCCAGCGATGCACCGATGCGCTTCTACGTCGAGCAGGGCGCCGGCATCGAAACCCTCGCCCGCTCGGTGTTCGTGGCGGCCGAGGAACCGGTGCGCAACTACCTCGATATCGGCTGCGGATTCGGCTTCGGGCCGGACATGGCAACGCGCATCTTCGGCTGGGACGCGGTCGGCCTGGATCCTGGCCACATCGCTGCGGCAGGTCGGGAGATGCTGGGCGTCAGGATCGAGACCGATCTGCTGACCACCGAGAAGCGTTTGGCCGGTGCGCCGTACGATGCCATCGTCGCAATGGAAGTCATCGAGCATATCGTTCGCCCGCACGACTTCCTTCGGGCAGTGCGGAACAATCTTTCCGACAGTGGCGTTCTGATCATTTCAACGCCAAACGGTCGCTACCTGGACACCAGTCCCGATGGCGACATGCTCTTGCCGATCCTCTCGCCCGGTTACCATGCAGTGCTGTATTCGTCGGCAGCGCTTGCTGCCCTGTTGGAGGAAGCGGGGTTCACGAACACGAACGTCGTGTCGACGACCGCCAGCCTGTTCGCGGTCGCCGCGCCGACGCGAAGGCCGCTGCACGCCGACGCGGAGATCATCCGAGGTCGTTACATCGGCTATCTGCGGTCGCGCTTCCGCGACGCCCCCGCAGGGTCGCCGATCCATATCGGATTTGGCTACCGACTGCTGCGCGTGCTCACCGAAGATCACGCATACGACGAGGCGCTTGCGGTCTTTGCCGACCTTCGAGATACACTGCTCGCCGGTCTGCGCATCGACATCGATAAGCCGCTCGACATAGCAGACCGGGTATCGGAACAGGACGTGGCATTTGCCGATGTGCCGGCGCACTATCCCTTCTGCCTCGCCGGACTGCTGTATTGCCGGGGAACCATCGCCGCCGCCCACGAACACAGAGCGGAACGCGCCGCCGCCTACTTCCTGGCAACCCGCTTTGCCGCGAATATGCTGTTGCGCTCTTTGAACGCAATCGGCATCAGCGATGGGGAAATGGCCGCATTGCCAACGCTGGCTGCGAACGCGCTGCTGTCCTCATTGGAAGCCGGCGCGTTGCGCTGATAGTGGCGCATTGGGTCCGGGGCAGAATTGGAGGGCAATCCCACCCGCCGTTGCAGTTTACGCCTTCATTGCGCCCTCTCCGTCATGGCCGGGCCTTTTCCGGCCATCGCCACCAGCACCAGTGCCACGACCGATGGCCAGGACGGGCCCGGCCATCGACGTAAGAGCACCCCTCTCACGTTTTTCCCCACCCGCAGCACCGGAACTCCGGCGCCAACCCCAACTCCGCCCCCTCCCGACCCCAATACCCAGCCCGATGCTCACTCCCTGCCTCGGTGTCCTCGACACGACGACAGGTCAGTCCGTGCCAGCGACGGCCCAGCCATACCCTGGCCCGGTAGCCGACCTGCAGGAGCAGTTCATCGATATCACGCCGGACAACCTGAACATCAGCGTCAGCACACCACCCGCCGTGAATGAAACTCTGTGCTAATGTTTCCTGGCCGCCGACGGAGAGGTCGGTCGTCGATCATGGTGTGAACGAACCCGCGTATAAGTTGGATCCGGGGCACCCAAAGCACCCCCGATTGCGCCATGGGCAGCGATGCCCGGGAGCGCGTTGTTTAGACTTTGTTTCCAGGGTGCCCTGCGTCGGCGGCGGCAACAAGGGAGAGCCCAATGGAAGTTCTTTATCCGCGCTGCGCCGGCCTGGACGTGCACAAGGACACGGTCGTGGCGTGTGTCCGCCTGGCGGCCGAGGGCGCGGTGCAGATCCGAGGTTCGCACGTTCGACACCATCAACTCCGGGACTGCTGGCGTTGGCCGACTGGTTGAACGAGTGCGGCTGCACTCATGTCGGCATGGAGGCGACCGGGGTCTACTGGAAGCCAGTCTGGCACATTCTGTCGGATGGCGACGTGACGCTCATCCTGGCCAATGCGGCGCACGTCAAGAACGTGCCCGGCCGCAAGACCGACGTGGCCGACGCGACCTGGCTGGCCGATCTGCTGGCGCACGGCCTGATCCGCGCCAGCTTCGTGCCTGAACCGGCGACGCAGGAGATGCGCGCCCTGCTGCGCACCCGCAAGCAACTGGTGCGCGAGCAGGCCAGCCACGTCCAGCGGATACAGAAGACGCTGGAGGACGCCAATCTCAAGCTCTCTTCCGTGCTGACCAACATCATGGGCGTCAGCGGCCGTGCGATCCTCAGGCGTTGATCGACGGCGAGACCGATCCCGGATCATCTGTTGGCGCTGATCGACCGCCGCGTGAAGGCGCCACGTGAGAAGCTGCATGCCGCCCTGCAGGGACGCGTGACCGACCGTCATCGCTTCCTGCTGCGCCTGCACCTGCGCCAGATCGATACCCTGGATGCCGCGCTCGGCCGAAATCGATCACGAGGTGGACCGCGATCTCGACCCTTTTCGCGACGCGGTGCGTCTGCTGCGCAGCATCCCGGGGTGAGCGAACTGACGGCGCAGGTGATCGTCTCGGAGATCGGCATCGACATGAGCCGCTTCCCGACCGCCGGCCACCTCATCTCATGGGCCGGTCTCTGCCCACGCAACGACGAGAGCGCCGGCAAACGACGCTCCAACCGGCTGCGCAAGGGCGCGCCCTGGCTGAAAACCACGCTGGTGCAATGCGCCTGGGCCGGCGTCAGCAAAAAGGCCAGCTATCTGCAAGCCCAGTTCCAGCGCCTGCGCCACCGACGCGGACCCAAGAAGGCAATCTGCGCCGTCGCCGCCTCCATCCTCACCGCCGCATACCACATGCTGCGAGACGGAACTTTCTACCGCGACCTCGGGCCGGATCATTTCCAGCGGGCTTCGCCGAAGGCCCAGGCACAACGGCTGGCCAGGCAGATCACCAAGCTTGGCTTCGACTGCACAATCACCGAAGCTCATCCCGTGGAAGCAGTTTCAACCAGCGGTGTCCAAAGGTCACTGGCATGGGCGCTTGGTATTAGCCGTCTGTTAACAGGGCAGGATTACGTTTGTACGCGGAATCACGCGACGGCGACGCACGACCTGCGCCGCAATTCGAGATCGAGGACCCGTCGGACGCACCTCACGACCCCAGGAGAATGATTGCCGGTCAGCGCCGGCACGAGCACGCAAGCCACAAGGACGCAGCCGATCGCCATTACAGACAGACGCGAAATCGAGTTCGACGCCGAGGCCCTCGTGGTCGCCATAGCCGTATCGACGGACGCGACAGCGGCCTCCGCGCATCCGACCTTGCGACCGAGCGGCGTGCGGCTCCACCCCCAACAGGGCGAGATTGAAGTCTTGTACGCGACAAATCCCCCGACCCGCCTGTCAGCGGAACGTCTCGGCGCCTTGCTGATATCGTATTGCGTCCGTGCCCGCATCCCGATACCGCGCCAGGCGGACAAGGGCGTACGCATCGAAGCCGGGGCCGTCATCCTCACCTTTGCGATGCATTATACGAAAGCCAGGGCGGTTTAATCCGGACTCGCGTCACGGACCAGTTGGCCGGTTTGCACGACCCGGCTCCCGGTCGCCGGACGCGACACCGCCTCCGAGCAAAAGGACGTGGTATTGTGACGATGGAAGTCCGCTATATCGTGTTCTCACCCGAGGAGGTGCGCAGCGCCATCGTCGCGACATTTCTGAAGCAAGGCCGCATTGCGACGCCATCCGATGTCGTGGATGTGGCGCTTGACGATGGTCCCGCCGGCCCTTCGGCCGTCGTGCAGCTTCGGCCCGGGCTCGCAACAGAGCCGACGATCATCAACGCAGAGCCTCTCGTCGGCGTCATGCTGTTCCACTGCAATGTGCACCGCGTCCCGATCCCGAAGCGTGCCCACAAGAGGATCGAACATTCGATCAACGGCCTCACGATGGTGCTGACGACCGATCAGACACGGGGGTCGCCGGCCGTCGGAGCCAATCAGGTTTCCTATGGCGAGATCGCAAATCGCGCCACGCAGGAAATCAACACGCTGCGCGGCGAACTGGCCCGTGCCGTCGCCCGCGCCGACTATGCGGAGGGTTTGAGAGCGGAGGCCGATGCGCGGACGGAGAGGGTCGAGGCTGCGCGCGCCCAGTCGTCCAAGCTTCTGGTCGCCATCGCTCTGGTTCCGGGACTGCGTGGACGGATTGGCCGCTGGCTGGTTCGTTACCGCGCGACGGGCTGAGGCGATCGCGCCGCCAGGCAAATCGCCGCGAAGCACGACCGGGATCGCAATCGCATATCGCAATCGCATCGGGCCACGTGCAACTTGCGCCTGCGCTTGCCGTTCTGTGACTCGAACGCCGCTCCCGGAGAGGGTCCATGTCCCATTCACCGCCCAGCGCGACGCCGACCGGCCGGGCCGACCGCAGAGGGGCAAAAAAGGAACCTCCGTCGCGCCATCCTTGTCGTATCGATCATCGGCCTCGGCGCATGCGGCGATCAGGCGACGCTGCCGGGGTCCGCCGGATTCGGGCCATCCCCGCAACTGCCGCCGCCTCATGTGACGCTGTTCCCGACCGTCAACATCGCACCCGTCAAGGGCTGGCCCGCGGGCGCAGCCCCGGTGGCCGCCCCGGGGCTGCAGGTCGCCGCCCTGGCCGAGGGCCTGGACCATCCGCGCTGGCTGTATGTGCTGCCCAATGGCGATGTTCTGGTGGCCGAGACAAATGCACCGCCCAAGCCCGATGACAATAAAGGGATCAAGGGGTGGATCACGGGTCTGATGATGGGCCGCGCAGGGGCCGGCGTGCCGAGCGCCAATCGGATCACGCTGCTGCGTCCCGCCGGGGACGGGACGATCCAGACCCGCTCGGTCTTCCTCGAAGGATTGAACTCGCCGTTCGGAATGGCGCTCGTCGGCAACGACCTCTATGTCGCCGACACCGACGCGGTGATGCGCTATCCCTACCAGCCGGGTCAGACCCGGATCACCGCGCCCGGCGTCAAGGTCGTCGATCTGCCTGCCGGACCGATCAATCATCACTGGACGAAGAATGTCATCGCGAGCGCGGATGGCCAGCACCTTTACGTGACGGTCGGTTCGAACAGCAACGTCGGCGACAACGGCATCGAGGCGGAGACCGGCCGCGCCGCCATCTGGGAGGTCGATCCGCGCACCGGGCAGCATCGGATCTTCGCCTCCGGGCTCCGCAACCCCGTCGGCCTCGGCTGGGAACCGGTGACCGGGGCGCTGTGGACCTCGGTCAACGAACGCGACGAAATCGGCAGCGATCTGGTGCCGGACTATATGACCGCGGTAAAGGACGGCGCCTTTTACGGCTGGCCCTACAGCTACTACGGCCAGCACGTCGATGAGCGGGTGAAGCCGCAGCGGCCGGATCTCGTGGCGGCCGCGATCCCGCCGGATTACGCGCTGGGCGCGCACACCGCCTCGCTCGGCCTGGCATTTTCCGGCGGCAGCAGCGTCGCGTCGGCGTTCCCGGGGCGTTCCCGGCGGGCGCATTCATCGGCCAGCACGGCTCATGGAACCGGCGACCGCACAGCGGCTACAAGGTCGTGTTCGTGCGCTTCGCCGACGGACACCCGGTCGGCGAACCGGTGGACATACTGACGGGATTTCTCAGCGCGGACGGCAATGCACTGGGTCGCCCGGTCGGGGTCGCCATCGATCGGCAGGGAGCGCTGCTCGTCGCCGACGATGTCGGCAACCGGATCTGGCGCGTGACGGCGACGAGGCTGGCGCGGGAATAGGCGGAACCAGCGCGTCGGTTCAGGCCACCACGTCATGCCGACGAAGGTCGGCATCCACGTCTTTGCCATTCGCACGAAGGAAAGACATGGATGGCGGGCCTTCGCCCGCCATGACGGTGGCTGCACTGTGCCAAGACGACGGGAAATAGCTAACGCTTATGTGATTATTTGCACCGCCTGATCTGCGCGAAGGTTCGTTCGGCTGTCCAGGCAAGTTGCAAGCATAAAGCGACGAGGGAGAAACAATGGCGGGTCCGGGCGTTTCGCGCCGCACCGTGCTGTGTACATGCCTCGGGGCTGTCGGCGCCTTGCGCTCGGTTGACGCGCGCGCGGACGATGCGGTCGACCCCGACCGGTCCAAACTCCCGCAGCCCGGCGACGTTCTGGTCGAGGCCGGCGTGGAGGTCGGCACGACGCCGCTGAAGCCGGAGGACATCGGGCCTGGCGAGGTCCTGCTGGCCTGGGCGTTCGATCCGCAGAAGAAGATTCCGCGCAATGGCTCGCGCCTGAACATGGTGCTGCTGATGCGGTTCGATCCGGCCACGCTCGGTGACGCCGAGCAGGCGATCACGGCCGATGGCGTTGTCGCCTATTCCGCCACCTGCACGCATCAGCAATGTCCGGTCACCGACTGGCTGCGCTCGGTGCAGATGCTGCAATGCCCCTGCCATCAGTCGCGCTACGATCCGCGTCAGGGCGCCAAAGTGGTTGGCGGGCCCGCGCCGCGGCCGCTGCCGAGCCTGCCGCTGCGACTGAACAACGGCGTGCTGGACGTCGCCGCGCCGTTCACCGATCGTGTGGGAGGCATGCAACAGCAAGGAGCCTGAGAGCCATCGCGGGCGAGGACGTACCCGGGGCGCAGCCGCGATCGAACAGCCGGGATCAAAGGGTGGGGAGCAAACGCCAATGAAGCGCAAAACCACGATCGGCCTGATGGCATTTTCCGCCGGCCTGCTGTGCAGCGCGTCCCTCTGCGGCGCGTCCTGGGGGACCGCGCATGCCGAGGGGATGACAAGCTATTCGCCGGTCACCCAGCAACGACTGGAAAGTCCCGAAGCAGGGAACTGGCTGCTGTACCGGCGGACCTACGACGGCCACGGCTTCAGTCCGCTGCGGCAGATCAACGGCGACAACGTCAAGGACCTCGTGCCGGTCTGGACCTTTGCCTCCGGCGTGGTGGAGGGCCACGAGGCGCCGCCGATGGTCAACAACGGCGTGATGTTCGTCACCACGCCCGAGATGCAGGTGCTCGCGCTGAACGCGGTCACCGGCGACCTGATCTGGCGCTACAAGGAGAAACTTCCGTCCGACCTCTACCAGCTGCACCCGACCAATCGCGGCGTCGCGCTGTGGGGCGACAAGCTCTATCTCGCCACCGTCGATGCGCGGCTGATCGCGCTGGATGCGAAGACCGGCAAGGAGGTCTGGAACACCCAGGTCGGCGACTACAAGCGCGGCGAATACATGACGCTCGAGCCGCTGGTGGTGCATGGCAAGGTGATGGTGGGCTCGTCGGGCGGCGAGTTCGGCGTGCGCGCCTTCATCGCCGCCTACGACGCCGAGACCGGCCAGCAGGCGTGGCGGTTCCACACCATCCCGGGCCCCGAGGACCAGGGCGGCGACACCTGGAAGAGCGACGCGTGGAAGACCGGCGGCGGCTCCGTCTGGATCACCGGCAACTACGATCCGCGGCGGAACCTGGCCTATTGGGGCGTCGGCAATGCGGCCCCGTGGCCTGGCGACCTGCACCCGGGCGACGATCTGTTCACCAGTTCGACGGTCGCGCTGAACCCGGACACCGGCAAGCTCATGGGCTATCACCAGTACCACTGGAACGATTCATGGGACTGGGACGAGATCCGCGCGCCGCTGCTGATCAACATGCAGCATAACGGGCAGACGATCGATGCGCTGGTGCATCCGGCGCGCGACGGCTACCTGTGGGTGCTGCAGCAGACCGACAACGGAATCAAATACATCTCCGGCCAGCCGTACGTTTATCAGAACGCGTTCAAAAGCCTGGATCCGACGACCGGCCGGCCGACCTACGACGACGAGCACAAGCCGGTCAGCGGCAAGGAGATCAGCTTCTGTCCATCGCTGTGGGGCGGGCTGGACTGGCCCTCGGAATCCTACAGCGACCAGACGCAGCTGCTGTACATCCCCGCCAACGACAACATGTGCGGCAAGATGCTCGGCGAGAAGAAGCAGCTCGTCGCCGGCCAGCTCTGGCTCGGCGCCGATCCCGACAGCCTGAAGCTGCTGCCGCGCGCCGATCATATCGGCGAACTGCAGGCCTGGGATCCGGCGACCGGCAAGAAGGCCTGGACCTACCCGTTCCCGAACCAGCTGTTCGCCTCCGTGCTGAGCACGGCGGGCGGGCTGGTGTTCGTCGGCGGCACCAACGACCGCATGTTCCGCGCGTTCGATGCCAAGTCGGGCGAGCTGCTGTGGCAGCAGAAGACGAACTCGGGCATCATCGGCATGCCGGTGGCGTATTCGGTCGGCGATACGGAGTACATTGCGGTGCAGTCCGGCTGGGGCGTTGACGCCCAGCGCATCCAGGATGGACTGGCGCAAACGTCGTTGAAGCTCGACCCGAATGCGGTGCCGCAGGGCGGCGCAATCTGGGTGTTCGCGCTCAAGCGCCGTCCGTAGACAAACGACGGACCGGCTACTCGAGACAATCGGCAGGGCGGCGTTGCTGATGCGCCGTCCCAAGCCGTCATGGAGGAGAACATGGTCACTTTGAAGGTCAACGGACAGAACCACGCCTATGACGGCGATCCCTCGATCCCGCTGCTCTGGGTGCTGCGCGACGAGCTGGGCCTGACCGGAACGAAGTTCGGCTGCGGCGAAAAATTCTGCGGCGCCTGCACCGTGCATCTGGGCGGCATCGCCGTGCGGTCGTGCTCGGTGCCGGTGTCGGACGCGGCCGGGCAGGACATCGTCACGATCGAGGGCCTCGATCCCGCGGGCAATCATCCCGTGCAGCGCGCGTGGCGCGAAACCAGCGCGCCGCAATGCGGCTATTGCCATGCCGGGCAGATCATGCAGGCCGCGGCACTGCTCGCGGTCACGCCGAAGCCGACGGACGAGGACATCTTCGCGGCCATGTCCGGCAATATCTGTCGGTGTGGCTGCTATCAGCGCATCGCCGCGGCGGTGCGGCTGGCCTCCACCGGAGTGTAAGCCATGACCC
Source organism: uncultured Alphaproteobacteria bacterium (assembly GCA_963739725.1). Lineage (GTDB taxonomy): Bacteria > Pseudomonadota > Alphaproteobacteria > Acetobacterales > Acetobacteraceae > JAMXLO01. Next base: position 73,291 of record CAVUBS010000006.1, read on the forward strand.
ATATGTTTGAACCGATTTTGATCGAGCCTGGTCAGGTTGCGAATGTCAGCCGCCGGCTGGTGCTGAAGGGCATCGTCGGGTCAGGCGCACTGGTGCTGGGCGCGAGCCTGCTGTCGCGACCGGCGATGGCGGACTGGGCGACCGGCGCCGGCGCGATGCCGGGCGGCACGGTGAACGATCCGCATGTCTACATCGCGATCGATCCGTCCGGCCTTGTCACCATCGTCACCAACCGCTCCGAGATGGGCACCGGCGTGCGCACCAGCCTGCCGATGGTGGTCGCCGACGAACTCGACGCCGACTGGGGGCGCGTGCGCGTCGCACAGGCGCCGGGCGACGAGAAGAAATACGGCAACCAGGACACCGACGGCTCGCGCAGCGTGCGCCACTTCGTGCAGCCGATGCGGCAATGCGGCGCTGCGATGCGCATGATGCTGGAGCAGGCGGCCGCCGCGCGCTGGGGCGTCGACGTCTCGCAGGTGCGCGCCGAGAACCACAAGGTCGTGCATCTCGCATCGGGCAACATGCTCGGCTACGGCGAGCTTGCGAAGGCGGCGAGCGCGCTGCCGACGCCCGCGGCGGACAAGATCAAGCTCAAGGACCCGAGTGCCTTCCGCTATATCGGCACGGGTTCCATCCCGATCGTCGATCTGCACGACATCACGACGGGCCAGGCGACCTACGGCATCGATGCCAAGATCCCCGGCATGAAGTTCGCGGTGATCGCGCGTCCGCCGGTGGTCGGGGGCAAGCTGGTTTCGTTTGATCCGAGCGAGGCGCTGAAGGTCCCCGGCGTCGAGAAGGTCGTCGAGGTCCAGGGCTGGCCGTGGCCGTCGAAATTCATGCCGGTGGGCGGCGTCGCCGTCGTCGCGCGCAACACGGGGTCCGCGATCAAGGGCCGGGCGAAGCTGAAGGTCGTCTGGGACGACGGGCCGAACGCGACGTATGACAGCGCGGCGTTCCGCACCGAGATGGAACAGACCGCCGCCGCTCCCGGCAAGGTGGTGCGCAACGACGGCGATGCGGACGCCGCGCTGAAATCGGCCGCCAAGGTGGTGACCGCGCAGTACTACGTCCCGCACTTCGCGCACGCGAGCATGGAGACGCCGAACGCGACCGTGCATGTCCGTCAGGGCGCGTCCGGCACCGAATGCGTGGCCTACGCGCCGACGCAGAGCCCGGGCGGCTGCCGCGACGATCTTGCGAAGATGCTCGGCATTCCGGTGGAGAACGTCACCGTCAACGTGACCTTGCTGGGCGGCGGGTTCGGGCGCAAATCCAAATGGGACTACGTGCTCGAGGCGGCGCTGGTGTCGAAGGCGATCGACGCGCCGGTGAAGGTGACGTGGACGCGCGACGACGACATCCAGCACGACTACTACCACACCGTCTCGGTCGAGCGGATCGACGCCGGCATCGATGGCAACGGCAAGGTCGTGGCGTGGCGGCATCGCAGCGTGGCGCCGACCATCATGTCGACGTTCAAGGCGGGCGCCGATCACGCCGCACCGTTCGAACTCGGCATGGGCCTGGTGGACAATCCGTTCGCCATCCCCAACCTGCGCTGCGAGAACGGCGCGTGCACGGCGCACACGCGCATCGGCTGGTTCCGCTCCGTCTCCAACATTCCGCACGCCTTCGCGGTGCAGTCGATGGTCGCCGAGATCGCCGCCGAACTTGGCCGCGATCCGAAGGACGTGCTGCTGGAACTGATCGGCCCCGACCGCATCGTCGATCCGCGCAAGTCGGCCGATGTGGCGGATTACTGGAACTACGGCGATCCGTTCGAGACCTATCCGATCGACACGAAGCGGCTGCGCCATGTCGCGGAGCTTGCCGCGCAGCAGGCCGGATGGGGCACACCGCTGCCGAAGGGCCAGGGCCGCGGCATCGCGGCGCATCGCAGCTTCCTGAGCTACGTCGCGACCGTCGTGCAGGTTTCGGTGGACGACAAGGGCGTGATCAGCATTCCGCGCGTCGACACCGCGATCGACTGCGGCTTCCACATCAACCCGGAACGCATCCGCTCGCAGGTCGAGGGCGCGGCGGTCATGGGGCTTTCGCTCGCCAAGCGGACGCAGATCACGTTCAAGAACGGCCGGCCCGAGCAGCGGAACTTCGACGGGTTCGTCGTGGCGCGCATCAACGAGGCACCGCTGGACGTGCGTGTCCATATTGTGCCGGCAGGGTGGGACGTGCCGTCGAGCGGCGTCGGCGAACCGGGGCTGCCACCGTTCGCGCCGGCGTTGTGCAATGCGATCTTCGCCGCCACCGGCAAGCGGATCCGCAGCCTGCCGATCGGAGAACAGTTGAAGGTGTGAAATCGGGCGCACTTCTCCCCCTCCCCTTGCGGGAGGGGGCTGGGGGAGGGGTCGTACCATCGCAAGGCACTGTGATCGGATAAATACGACATTTGCGTTCGTACCGTGTTCCCCTCCGCCGAATCCCCGGGTCAACCGGGTGAGGCTGAAGGGCTCAGGGCTCTGCCCTGAAACCCGCCCGGTGGCTTTGCCCCCGGGACCCCCACCAAAGGCGGAGCCTTTGGAATCCGATTCTAAAGTGAAGGGTTCCAAGGGCTCGGCCCTTGGCGGAGTCCAGAGGCAGCGCCTCTGGTGGGGTTCGGGGTGAAACCCCGAGCGCATTTGCTACCCCCGATTGCCTTGCCGCACCGTTATCCTGACGCGGATGGGGACGCGCGCGGCCATGACGCAGGAAGTCACGTCGGTATGCGTGCCTCCGACATTCGTCGCCGCAGCGTGGCGACCTCGCGGCGCAGGGCCTGCGTCTCGGCGTGCGCGTAGGCCAGCGCCGCGCTGTCGGCCAGTTGAGCGAGCAGGGCGCGCTCGTCGGCGGTCAGATCGGCGCCCGTCGCATGCGGACCGTAGAGCGCCACCGCGAACCAGCGCAGTCGGTTTCGGACCGGCACGGCGAGGGTCGGCGCCGCAATGCCGCGGGGGAATCCAAGTCGCTCGGCATCGGCCGCATCGATGGCGACGGACGCCCCGTTCGCCAGGCTGTGCAGAACCGCATCATGCGGATCAAACTGCATCGGCATTCGCCGCATCCCATCCCAAACCGTCGGCGCACCGGCGAAACACGCCATCCACCTCGCGGAATACCGCAGCCGATGCGAGGCCGAGCAGCTGCAGCGGCGTGGCGGTCACCAGGCGCTCGACATCGTCGATGTTGTCGGCCTGCAGGACCTGACGGCCGAGGTCCGCCAGTTGCGCGGTCTCGCGGCGAAACGCGCGATTGAACACGTGATCGGCGAGGTCCACGGCCAGGTCATGGGCCCGGCCGATCAGGAACAGCAGCCCCGACGCCACCGCGATCCAGCCCCAGGCCGGAAGCTGCAGCATCTCCTTCAGGTACTCGACCTGGTGATGCGCGAAGAAGGCCGGCACGCTGAGCAGCAGGCCGAACACGGTGATGCGCCGGAGCGGGATCGAGACGCTGACGACCCGCGGCCGCCGCACCGCCTCGAAGACAAACCAGCCGAGGATCCCGTAGGCCAGCAGCAGAAGACTGGTCAGGTCCTGCGGGACCGATGCGTCTTCCGACAGCGCGTGCCACAGGCTGGTGGAGCCCAGGATGCCGGACAGGATGTAGGCGGGCAGCCCGATCAGGCACCCCCAGATTATCCAGCGCATGCGCTGATAGTTCTGCGGCGGCTGGCCACGCTGTCGGCGCAGCAGGATCAGCACCGCGACGGCATCGACCGCGTAATCGACGAGGAACGTGGCCCGGGCGATGGTCTCGGTCGGATAGCCGAACGCGTTGGCGAAGCTCAGGAGCTGCAGCGCCGTGATGCCGGCGGCCACGACCGGCAATGCGCGCCGCAGGCCTCGCCACCGCGGCTCCAGATCATTGTCCGGCACGCTCAGTGCGAACAGCAGGAAGCCGGCGCACGCGGCGCCGTGGGCAAGCGAGGCGGCGAACTCATGCGCGAACGCAAGCGGCGGCAGCTCTTGCAGCGGGAGATAGTAAACGAAGTTCTGTCCCGGATTGAACCAGATGGCGTACAGGAAGAACCCCCAGCTCATGGGTCCTGGCCGGGTCCACACCAGCCAGGCGGCTGCCGCAACGAATGCGATGCCGGCAAGTCTCGGTCAGCAGGAGGACGAAGCGCGCCAACAGGTTCGACCGGTGGCCGTTGCGCCGCGACGGTGACTGTGCGCGGCCTCGCCGCCGGTCGGCGGGTCGAATGGTGAGCACCAGTTCGCGCCCGGGCCGGACCAGTTGGGCGCCGCCCATGCCGCCGATCACCGACAGCAGGCTCGCGCACGCCGGACCGCGCGGCGGCAGGCAGCGCATCGCCATCAGGTCGAGCCGGTCGCCCACCCGCAATCCCGCGTTCCAGGCCGGCGAGTCCTCGTCGGTCGGGAACGGTCCGCGAACGTCGTAGATGCGCCCGTCATTGTCGGCGGCGAACCCGGCCGAGGCGAGCGGGTCGATCACGCGATACAGGTCCGGGACGATCATCAGCAGCGCCCACAGCCGTGAGCACGACCAGCACGATGCGACTGGCCAGCCCACCGGTCTGTCGAGCCCGCATCAAGGTTCCCGGAGATGCCACGGTTCAGGCTAGATGCATCCTGCTGCAAGCGACAAGATCGCCGGTCATTCCGATACGCGGTGACCGCATGCGCGCCTGACAGCCGAGGTTCTTGCTGGCGCTTAGCATGAATTAGCATCGTTTTAGCGCAATGTCATAGCGCCGCGTGCATTGGATGCGCAGTCTGCCTGGCGCCCGGTGATGACCTGGACCGCCGCGGTACAGGTCAGTTCCAACATCATCGTTCAGGCAACGGGGAGAATTGAACCATGCACACCAGCATCAAGGCGATCATCGCGGTTTCTGGCCTGTTGATCGGCTCGGCCGAAGCGCGCGCAGATCCGATGTGCAACAACGGCTCGCTGCAGGGGATCTATGCGATGAAGGCGCAAGGCGAGGTTCTGGGCACGCTCGATGCGGCGGGAGTGCATCCGTTCGCGGCGCCGCAGCCCATCAACAGCATCGCCCAGGTCAGTTTCTTCGGCAACGGCACGCTGACGCGGGTGGACTTCACGGTGGCCAACGGCACGCCACAGGTCGCCCAGCCTCCGAACAACGGTCCGGATGGCTTCCGCATCAACCAGACCGGTACCTATTCGATCAGCGACGACTGCACCGGCACCATGCAGGTCGTCGTCCCAGGCGCGAACAACGCCAACACGACACTCAACTTTGCACTCGTGCTGGTCGATTTCGGCCAGAGCGTAATCGCCGTGATCAGCAGCGAGACCGTGCCGGTTGTCGGTGCCCTCGCGGTGAACGTCGCGGCCGAACTGACCCGCGACGTCACGCGCCGGCGGTGACCGGGCGATAGGGTGTGCGGCGGCAGGCGTCCGCCGCCGCACGCCCTCGGTTCACCAGTCCTCGAGCACGAGGTCGGTCTCGCGCTGCCCGTTGACCTCCCAGGCCTCGCGACCGCCACGGTACCAGTAGACCTGCGTGTAGCCGAGCGCCACGAGTCGCAGCGCCAGATTGCAGCCGTCGAAGCGCTCCACGTTCCAGCCGACCGCGACGATCGGCCTGTCGCGATCGCCCGCGGTCAGCGCGCGCATTCTCTCGCGCAGGCGATTCTGCGCCGCGTCGTTGAAGCTGCCACCCAGACCGACGAACTTCAGCCCCACCGCGCCCGGGATCGATCGGCCCCATGAACGCGTCGCCGTGTCGATGACGACCGGTTGTGCTTCGGCGAGCAGGCGAAGGAGGTCCGAGGTAAGGAGCGTCGTCGCGCCCGACACCAGCATCGGCGTGTAGCCGGCGTCCTCGCTGTGCAATGCACCGTCCGGCGGCACACCAAAATCCGCGTACTCATCTGCGTGGTCGCGCTCGCCCGCGAGGCGCAAGGCGTCCTGATACTGTTTGATCTGTTCGACGAAAACCGGGCTGGTCAACAGGCGGGGGAATTGGCCCCGGACGGTGTCGTAGGGCCAAAGCCGATCGGCCTCGGACAGCCAGCGCCGCGCATCCTGCATCTGGCCGGACCTGGCGTACGCCGCCGCGAGCATGCGGAGGTTCCACTGTGTCCTGCCGTCGTTGTCCGGGTTGATGGCGAGCGAGCGCTGAAGGTATGCGATCGCGTCCTGGTCCCGGCCCAGCAACAGCGAATACCAGCCCATGTGGCGATAGCGGTTGTACTTCCAGGGACTGAGCGGGTTGAGCTGGTTCACCGTCTCCTGCAGACCGATCGCCTCCTCCGCGTACCCCGTCATGGTCTTGCACACGGCAAGCTCATGGTAGATCCCTGTCATCGCCCGCACACCATTGGGATCCGTCTGAATTGCCCGTTGCGCGTGCTCGATCACTTCCTCGCAACGGCCTACCGATCGAAGCCAGTAAACGTAGGTGTTGAGATAAAATTTGAATTCAGGGGCCGCAGCGCGTGCTTGCGCCGACAGGCGCCCGGCGCGCTGCATGCTCTCGAAGTCATGCCAGATTGTGTCGGTATCGATCAGAAAATATGCCACCTGATCCATGGCGGCGACCGAGGTCGGGTCCAGCACGAGCGCGCGCTCGAGTAGCGCCAGCGTTTCCTTTCGCCGTCCCACAGTGGGCGACAGGTTTTTCAGCGCGCGTGCGCGCAGGAAGAGGTCGAATGCATCCGGATGGGTCGGACGTTCGCGCAAGCTGCGTGCGCTCTCGATCGCCGCCATGCTGATGCCGAGTTCGTCCTTCATGCGTGTGACGATCTGCTGCTGGCCCGCTGCGAGATCGGTGATCGCCTCATCGAACTTTTGCGACCATAGATGCGCGCCGGTTTCGGTGGAGATGAGCTGGACATTGACCCGCAATGATGACTCGATCCTGCGCACGCTACCTTCGAGCGCGTAGCGCACGCCAAGCTCTTCCCCGATCTTTCGCACGTCCGTGGGCTTGCCCCGATAGGCGTAGGCGGACTGGCGCGCGATGACCAAGGCACCGGGGATGTGCGACAGTTCGCTGGTCAGGTCATCTGTGATGGCGTCAGCCAGGTAGTCATCGGTCGGATCGCTGCCCAGGTAGTCGAACGGCAGGACCACCAGGGAAAGGCGGGGCGCTTCCGACGACCGGGGAGTCAGAGCTTTGACACTCCGGGCGCCGGCATAAGCCGCGTTCCGGATGCCCGGACCGACCAGCCGGTAGCCGCGTCCCGGCACGGTCTGAATGCAGCTTCCATCCGTCCGCCCCTGATCCAGTAGGCGGCGCAGCGTGGAGATCTGAACGGTCAGGTTGTTCTCTTCGACCGCGGTGTCAGGCCACACCGCATCCATGATGACCTGCTTGGCGACCAGTTCGCCCTGCCGCTCGACCAGGACACCAAGCACGTCCAGCGCGCGCGAGCCGAGCACCAGCGGAACCGCAGTGCCATCTGCGTCGAGCCGGAACAGGCCTCCGGCGCTGCGGTCGAGCAAGAAGGCGCCGAACCGGATGCCGGCGAATGTCTGCAGGCTCACGGCTAACCCCCCGGAATGAATGCCCGCCAACACCCTCCCGGACCGGCCGGGTCCTTTTTCGGAGGGTAACGGTTATCCGCCGGACCCGATCAACCAGGAAATCGACTCGCAATTCAAGCGTACTGCCCGTTGGTGCCGTGACCACGCAAGGTCCATCGGGGGCGACGGCGATCACGTCCGCCCAGGGACCGGCACCACCCCGCCCGTCGTCACCCTGTTGTCCGGCGAGGCGAGGAACGCGATGGTGGCGGCGATCTCCTCGGGTTTGGGCCAGGCGCCGTGGTCGGCCTTCGGCATCGCCGCGCGGTTGGCCGGCGTGTCGATGATCGACGGCGCGATTGCGTTCACCAGGATGTTTTGCCCCGCGACCTCTGCGGCTAGCGCCTGGGTGAACGCCGCCACCGCCGCCTTGCTTGCGGCGTAGGGCGCCATGCCGGCGCCGGTGCGCGGTTCCAGTCCCGGGCGGGCGGCGACGTTGACGATGCGGCCGCCGCCCGCGCCGAACCCGCGCACCGCGGCGCGACAGCACAGATAGCAACTGACGAAGTTCATGTTCAGCATGTGCAGCATGCCGGCCTTGTCAGTATCGGCCACGCTGCCCATGGCGAAGCCGCCGGCGATGTGGATCGACGCCCAGAGGTCTGTGATGCCGTCATACAGCCGCGCAACATCGGCCTCTGCCGTCAGATCGCATTTTTCCACCAGGGTGACACGATCCTTGTAGGGGAAGGCCGCGGCCTCCGCGTCGATGATGTAGGGCACCCGGCAGCGTGCCCCCGCTTCGAGGAGAGCCCCGACCACTGCGCTCCCCAGCGCGCCGGTGCCGCCGGTGACGATGACCGTTTGATTCGCGAATTGCATCTTCAGCCCCCGTTGCCATGCGGCCGCGCTCCAGCCCATAGCAACGGGAAAGCTGACCATTGGCAAGCGGGCGCGGGCGTCGCCGCCATGGTTAGCGGCGCCCGACGCAGGCTGCGTCGTGCACGGCTCACCTACCCGACGACCGCCGGGTCCGATGTCGCCTGCATGTTCGACTGAGGCGGAATCTCAGGTCGAGACGGCGAACGCGTCCATCTTCCAGCCGGCGGCCACCATGGCGCGCTGCAAGGTCGCCATGAAACGCCGCGTCGCCTCCATGCCGCCGGTGCGCGGCCATAGCTCGCGGGTGAAATGCCGCCCCAGCAGATCGAGCAGCAGTTCGCGCTCGAGCTTGTCGAGACCGCCGTCGGGCGTGGCATCGCCGTAGAAGCGATTGAGGTCCTCGACCAGGTCGGGATCCGCCTCGATGATGCGGCGCAGCGCGTCATTCGACGGCGGGATCATCCGGCGGTTTTCAAGCTCCCAGCGGCAGCATGCCAAGGGGGAGGGAAGCAGGGTGGTCACATCGATCTCCGCGGGCCGGGGGGTGGCTGGTCCCGGCGCAGCATCCCATATGGCGGTTGCAGCAGCATCAGTCCACAAGAAAGAGCGTGATAAACGGCGCGCTGCATCGGTCCGGCGGTCAGTCGGCCAGGCGTTCGATCTCCACGCCGCAGGCTGCCAGCTTCTGTTCCACCGCCTCGTAGCCGCGATCGAGGTGATAGACCCGGTTCACCACCGTCTCGCCTCGGGCGGCCAGCGCGGCCAGGATCAGCGAGACCGAGGCGCGCAGGTCCGTCGCCATCACCGGCGCACCCGACAGCGCCGGCACGCCGCGCACGATCGCCGAAGCGCCGTGCACGTTGATCCGCGCGCCCATGCGGTTCAGTTCGGGCACGTGCATGAAACGGTTCTCGAAGATCGTTTCGGTGACCATGGCCGCACCGTCCGCCACCGCCATCAGCGCCATGAACTGCGCCTGCATGTCGGTGGGAAAGCCCGGATAGGGCTCGGTCATCACGTCCGTGCCGTGCAGCCCGTTCAGCCGGCGCACGCGCAGGCCGCGCGGCTCCTCGACGATCTCCACGCCGGCCTCGCGCAGCGTGCGGACGACGGCGCCCAGGTGCTCCAATCGGGCGTTGGCCAGCAGCACCTCGCCGCCGGTGATGGCGGCGGCGCAGGCATAGGTGCCGGTCTCGATGCGGTCCGGGATGATGGCGTGCTCCGCGCCATGCAGGTGCGCGACGCCGTCGATCGTCAGCCGGTCGCTGCCGATTCCCTCAATTTGCGCACCCATCGCGTTGAGGCAGCGCGCGAGGTCGCCGATCTCCGGCTCGCGCGCGGCGTTGACCAGCAGGGTGCGGCCATCTGCGAGGCTGGCCGCCATCAGCAGGTTCTCGGTGGCGCCGACCGAGGGGAACGGGAACACGATCGTGGCACCGCGCAGCCGGCCGTGGACGGTCGCGTCGATGTAGCCGCCATCGAGGCGGACGGCGACCCCCATCTGCTCGAGGCCCTTCAGGTGCAGATCGACCGGGCGCGTGCCGATCGCGCAGCCTCCCGGCATGGAGACGCGTGCCTCGCCGGTGCGCGCCAGCAGCGGTCCCAGCACCAGGACGGAGGCACGCATCTTGCGGACGATGTCGTACGGCGCCTCGGTGTTGGCGATCGGCCCGCCGAGCGACAGCGTGCGTCTATCGCGGCCGATCGGGTCCACGGCGATCCCGTGCTGGGCCAGCAGCGCCGCCATCGTGGCGATGTCGTCGAGCCGCGGCACGTTCGACAGGACGAGGCGGTGTTCGGTCAGCAGGCCGGCGGCCATCAGCGGGAGCGCGGCGTTCTTGGCGCCACCGATGGCGATCTCGCCGGAGAGTGGCCTGCCGCCGCGGATACGAATGCGGTCCATCAGCGTGTCCTGACAGGAAGGAAGGGTTCACACGGATAACGGTGAGGGCCACGGAGAGCCACGGAGGAAGCAGGAATGAGCGGGCCTGGCATGGCGCACCATGGCTGCCTCGGTGGCTCTCTGTGGTGCTTCGTGTCCTCGGCGTGGAACCTGCGGTTTTGTCGGCGCATCACAGCTTCGGCAGCGCGACGCCGCGCTGGTGCATGTATTTGCCGGCCTTGTCGGCGTAGCTGGTCTCGCAGGGCTCGTTGCCTTGCAGGAACAGGAACTGGCAGATGCCCTCGTGCGCGTGGATCTTCGCGGGCAGCGGGGTCGTGTTGGAGATCTCGATGGTCACCTGGCCTTCCCATTCCGGTTCGAGCGGCGTCACGTTGACGATGATGCCGCAGCGGGCATAGGTCGATTTGCCGAGGCAGATCACCAGGATATCGCGCGGGATACGGAAATACTCGACCGTGTGGCCGAGCGCGAAACTGTTGGGCGGGATGATGCAGACGTCCACCTTGCGGTCCACGAAGCTGGTCGGCGCGAAGTCCTTCGGATCGATCACCGCGGAATTGATGTTGGTGAAGATCTTGAAATCGTCCGCGACGCGGGCGTCGTAGCCGTAGGACGAGAGCCCGTAGCTGATGACGCCCTCGCGCTTCTGCGCCTCGACGAACGGATCGATCATGCCGTGCTGCTGCGCCATGCTGCGGATCCAGCGATCGGACATGACGGGCATCGAATGGCGACTCCGGTGGGCGGGACAGTTTGCGCGTCTAGCCCAGCATCCGGCCGAGGGCAAACGACCTGTCAGCCGCCCTCGGCGTCCGGCGGACAGCAATCGGTCAGGGTGATGCCTGGCGGTTCGAGCAATAACGGACCTTCGCGCACGATACGGGTGACAATGATGCCGTTCGCGTCACGGGCGTGGTGAATGATCGTGTGATTCTCGGTCTTGACGATCAGGGAGCGCCGCAGCGACGGCAGACGGAAATAATCCTCGAGCTTGGCGCCGGCATCGCGCGCACGCGTGGTAGGGGACAGCACCTCGACGATGATGACCGGGTTGTTCAGTTTGATGGCATCGGCGGGAAGCGGGATGCCACAGCGGACCAGCGCGTCCGGTTCGTAGACCGTGCGTTCGTCGACCTCCACCGCCATCCCGCCGGGATAGGCGTGGCACGGCAGACCGCCGGCCTCGACCGCCTCGGCCATCAGACGCCAGATCTGCGCTTTCGTCAGGGCATGCGCCGAGCGCTCCGGCGCCATGGCAACCACTTCGCCGGCAACAAGTTCGTAGTGGCTGGTTTCAGGCTGCTCCAGCGCCCAGGCGATGAAAGCGTCGGATGTCATGCGCCTGCGCGCCGGCTCGGACACCGCCTACTCCTGTTTCGGTGCCTCGCGCGCCCGGGCCTGATCCTTGCGCTTGCGCAGGTTGGCACGCAAGGCCGCCGCCTCGCGCTCCTGTCGCGCGGCCTGCTTCCGGGGCGCCGGGCGGATCATGGCAGGTTGCTGCGATGGCGTCGGCTTGGTGTCCATGGGATACAGGACCGCGCACACGGCGCGGGCGTCAACCCCGGTCCGGGTCGTTGGGACTGCTTGCGTGGGTTGCGGTCCGGGGACTATACCCCCGGGCTGCGCGTGTTCCCCCGGCGCTGCTGTAGCTCAGTGGTAGAGCACCCCCTTGGTAAGGGGGAGGTCGAGAGTTCAATCCCCTCCAGCAGCACCATGATTTCACAGTATTTTATCCGCTCTCCACCGGCCCAGGCGAGGGCGGTGTGTCAGATCTGTACCAAGCAGCGATTTAAATCGCGCGAGTTCGCCGAACGGCCGGTTGTTCAGCGGCCGGCTGTCTACCAGCATTTTGGGAGCGCCGCCAACAGTTTCCGGGAGCACACGGTTCCGACGCCCAAGGATTTCATCGCAAACTCTTGGGTACGAAGGCAGGCCACCCGCCGCGCCATCGTCACAGCGATGAGTCTGCCAATAGCCCGATAGCAAAGAAAAGCCTGGGGAATTTGAGAAGCCACGCCCCGTGTCGCTGAGGAAGACCACCGAAGAGGCTGCCCTACGAAGATAGAGGGACGTTTGGCAATCTGAGGTGACGGGTGGTGCAAAGCCCTTGGTGGCGGCGCTGCTGCGATTAGCAACATTACCGCGCAGCAAGCTCTACTGCGAGTACGGTTTGGCAACTTTGGTCAAGATGATTCCTTCCATCGCCACTCGCTCAGCCGCGAAAACCGCATGCAGAAAACTCGTCCAATGTACCGCTGCGCGCGTCGGAGTTGGTGGAGAGAAGGCCAGGGTCCAACTGGAGTAGCGGCATCGGCGCGCACGGGACTTAGAAATCTAGATTCGGAGCCGCACGAAATTCCCCCAGCAGTTTCAATGCTCACTTGGGCATCGCCACCGCACCAGACATTCTTGTGGATCAGTTTCAGGGGACGGTCAACTGGACCGCGCAGCGAGCAAGCAACGGCACCCTGTGACCCCTTATGATTGCTCCCGCCTTATAACGCCGGGAATTCCTTGTGGCTCTGGCTTTTCGGCCATAAGGATTTCCTGCCACGGGTTCCCCGCTTGAGCCAAGGATATCGAGCGGGGATTCCTGCGGCTTGCCGAACTGGTTGGCGCGTTCACCGGCTCCGGCTGTGGTGCAGGAAAGCAGGATCGCCGCCGTCTTGCCGGCGGTCACGACGCGCGGCTCAGCCAACGCAGCGGGGCTTGCGGAGAACAGAGGGAAACATCGTAGCAAGCGCGACCAAGCGCAGCGAGATCATCCCACCGCAGTCTCGATGGTGAGTCATGCGGCAACCGCCAGCCTGGCCGCTCCCTGCGACAGATGGCGCCGCCGCCAGGCCAGGGCTGCGTCGATGAGGTGCCCCGGCACCGAAGAAAATGCGGCGTAGAGGCGAGGTTGCCTGACTGTGTTTCGGCGCGGCACCGTGACCCAGATCGGCTCCGAGAAGTGCCCCCATCAGATCAACGATTTTGTCAGCCTTATCAATGGATATACGCCGCCACGAGGGGTCACATTCCAGCCGATCGTGTTACGGAATGAATTCACAAAACGCCCATTATTTCAATCAGATAGACCCGAATCAGGCGGGGTCCCATTTGGGCGCCGATTCACACGCAGGCGGCTGCATGGCCCCGCGCGAACAGCTCCTGCGCCGCGTGCAGCAGGCTGCGGCCGAATCCCTCTACCCCCGGCGGGACCGGCACGCTGCCGTCGGCGGGCACACAGTGCGTCCCCGGCGCGAGATGAGGCCGAAGCGCCACTTCCGCCCCAAGCGGGGCATAGGCCGCGTAGCCGGTAATGGGCGCCAAGTGCGCCGCAGCGGCCATGTTTTCCGTGGTGTCGCGGAGAAAGGCGACACTGAGCAACGCCGCCTGTATGGGAGTCAGCGATGGACAAAGTCGCGTCTTCGAGCGCCCAGCTCGAGGGGTCTTCGCCATGACACCGATGGCGCAATCGCGGCGCAGGTCACGGTGCGTACCGGCGGCATGCGCGGCCGCGTACCCATTGACGCTATGGTCGCCGCTAATGCCGACGCCGTCAGGATTGGATGCTTGCTTGTCCTCGCCCGCGCCAATTCTGGCATCGTCCAACCGATGTCGAGAACCACATCGTCCAAGGCCCATAGTGGATCCTTCCAGCCGGGTAATCCGTACAAAGCGCGACCGGCTCCCAACCGGCGCACAGCCCCGGACGGCGTAGCGCGCAGTCCGAGTCTTTCATTCAAGCTGGATGGAGAAAGGTTACAGACATCTCGGGATAACAACGGTGTCCTGTTGTCGCAATACGATATCGCTCCGTGTCACGACGGTCGCGGTCGGCGATCGGGGGGTGGCGCGGCACAGCTGGCGTGCGACGAATGGCGGCGCTTGGGCGAGCAGCGGCTATGCCGGTACGAGCGAATGTCAGCCTCTGTAGTAGTCACCAAATTGTAGCCGCTCCCCTGAAGGGCTGGCCCATCGCGCGCCGCATGATCACCGGCAACGCGAGCGAGCGTCAGTGGCCAGCCTTCGTGCGAAGGCCAAAGGTGCCAAGCCGCAGGACCACAGAGAACAACCATTAATGTGATGGCTTGGCGAGTCCCACCTTGACGACAGCGTCGTTGGGCAACGGAGATGTGTCGGACGCCGAGAAAGTCGGGAATTGCTGCAACTGTTGCGGCGTAAATGCGACAACCTCCATATCCTGACCGAGAAGCACCATGGCATCCACCGGCACTGCTATCGACCGAGTCCCAAACCCAAGGAAACCTCCGAAATCGATCACGACTTTTATGGTTCCCTCGCCGTCGCGAACGACCTGACGCACCCTCCCCAGAACATCCTGGCTTTCCACCGGCTGCAGCACCTCCCGGTGCAGGAGATCGCCGACCCGCACGGGCTGTGGGAACCGCATCGCCGCGGAGTTGGCCAGACTCATCCCCGATGGCGGCGGCATCCCGCCGGGCGTCGCGCTCTGGGCATGGGCCACACTGGTGAGGGCAACGAGCGCCGCGCCGACGCATAAAGCCCGCATTGCGACCTCTCGTCCTTTCCGCAAGCTCCTGCTCACTCTACCCATCAGATCCCCGCGAACCAGGAGAAGCCTCGGGACTCCCAGTATCCGCCCGGATAGGTGTTCGTCACCTCGATCGCCGTGATCCACTTCGGGTTCTTGTATCCGAGCTTGGTCGCCATGCGCAGGCGCAACGGATACCCGAAAGGATCAGCGAGGGTCTCGTCACCGTATTCTGTCGCGAGCAGGGTTTGCGGGTGCAATGCTGTCGCCATGTCGATGCTGCTTGGGTAGTCGTCGGCCGTCTTGAAGGCCACATATTTCGCCCGCAGGTCCGCGCCGACACGCTCGAGAAAGGTGCGGAGAGGCACTCCGGTCCATCCGCCGATGTAGCTCCAACCTTCGACGCAGATGTGCTTGATGACCATAGTTCGCTGCGGCAATGCCTGGAGATCCGGCACCGTCCAGGGGCGCTTGTCGGCGATCAGGCCGGACAACGCCAGGCGCCACTTTGCTCCGTCGACCGGCTTGACGTCCATCACGTCGTAGTAGGCGTTGAACTTGGGTGGCTTGAGCACCATCGACGTTGGGTAGGTGGGCGCGAGCTTGTTAGGATCGAACAGTAGCGCTTGCACGCCGTCGTTCAGCCGCGAGATGGCGAGCAACGCTGCCTCGACCGACGCCGGGCGCTCCACGTCGCATCCAGTCAGCATGGCGAGCGCACCGAGAGAAAGCCCGCCGCGAATCAGGCCCCGCCGCTCGAGTGATTTGATCAGCGAACGGTGGTCGTCGAGGATCGTTGCATCGGGGATCTTGTCAGGGCGGAACGGGGACCTCATGGGCGTGACACTTCTTCGGCCTGGCCGGACAGACCGACCCGCGGTCCGCCGGCCAGCATGGCCCACAGCGTTCGCGGGACGAGGAGAGCCAGGACCACATGGACGACCAGAAAGCCGAAGATCACAGCCATGCCGAGAAAGTGGAGGATACGCGCGGACTGAAATCCACCCAGCAGCGAAACCAGGCCCGAGAACTGCACCGGCTTCCAGATCGCGAGTCCGGTCACCACCTGCGCGATACCGGCGAGGATCGCCACGATGTAGAGCAGCTTCTGGACCGCGTTATACGTCGTTAAATCTTCGTGCTCGATCCTGAAATGCAGCGTGTCGCGCACAGTATGGATCAGGTCGGACAGCCGGATCGGCAGCAGCCGCTCGCGCAGGCGCCCGGTGACAACACCATAGGCGATGTAGATCAGACCGTTGATCGTGAGCAGCCACATGCCGGCGAAATGCCAGTTCAGACTCCACGCCGCCCAGTCGCCGAGGCGCAGAAAGTGGCTGAAGTGCAGTCCCCGGATGATGACATCATCGTCGTAGATGCCCCAGCCTGACGTGATCATGACCAGCATGGCGACCGCATTGATCCAGTGCATGATCCTGACCGGCAAGGGGTGCAGGCGGCGGCCGTTTCGCCTGGTTCGCGCCACTGCAAGAATGCTCATTCCTAAGACCTCCTCTGCAGCGCTACGCCGCGAGTTTCCCCTGCAGACGCTGGCTGACGCTGCAACCCCGACGATCCTGGATCATGAAGATGAAATGCCGGGATCGGGCTCGGATACCCGGGAGTCCGAGCGCGATCGAATGCATGGCATGACGCCACGCAGCAGCGGCATCATCATGTGAGCCCGCACCGGGAGAAGAGCGGCCATCGGAGCGACGAAATCCGCCACGAGACTGAAGCCCATCCGGATCGGGGCGGGACGATCGCGGTCGACACGGCACGGATCGACATCGTTCCTCTCCTTGCGAGCTGGCTGCAAAGCCGGGCGAGCAATCCAATATTCGGAAGACGACGCCGCAGGTTACGGCTCTGTAGTGGGCCACATGATTTTCGCTGCGGGGGCCGGCGATGCCCGAGACGGCCGTCTGGTCATGCCGGCGAAGTGCTCTGCCTGCACGCGTACTGAGCTTCGCCACATGTCGAGGCGCGCGTCCGGGATCCGACCCAATGTGGACGCACATCACCAGCGTGACAGTCGAAGCAGCGTGAGCCGGGCGAACACCGTCACAATGCCGCAGCCAATGGTGTACCAGACGGCGATGTAGAGTGGATCATCCGACGGGCAGGCGAAGATGAAGACGAAGGTACCCCAGGCTGCCGAGGCCAGCCCGGCCGCGAGTGCGGTGCCGGACCGGTCCGTCGGAGCTCCTCGCCGTATTATTATACCGATCGCAATCACTGGCGGCACTGACAGTGCCACCATCTTCCAGACGCATTGCAGGCCCTGCGTCCAATCCAGCCGGACCAGAAAGCTCGACAGCCCGTCGCCCAGCGCATCGATGAGCCACCCACTCGCGAAGCTCGCCGCGATGCAGGCAAAAATCCAGCGCAACCCTCGTCGTGGGGATCGGGTAGGATCGACCGACAGGATGGCGATGACAGTGCCCAGGACCGCGATCAGGCCCATGCTCGCCAGCTTCCACCAGAAGGAGGGTGTCTGCATCGCGGTTGGCATGTCGGGCCGTATGAAGCCCATACTGACGAACGCACTAAGTTCGATAAGGCCAAGGATGACGAGGACGACCCCCTCGCGGAGAATACTTCGCCGTCTCACCGGCCTGAGTTCGTTGGCAAGACGTTCGACCAGCGATTCAGTACGCATCGTCGATCTTTCGGAGGACGGACGCCAGGTGTTTGAGCCCGCGATGAATATTAACTTTCACGAGCGATACCGACTGTCCGGTAGCCTTCGACGCCTCGACGATGCTGTAACCCTCGATCTTCACGAGCCTTATTACATCCGCCTGTGCGGGCTTGAGACCGTCGAGCAGCTGATGCAGCGCTGAGCCGGCAACGATGGCCTCCCCGTGATCAGCGACCGCGATATTTTCGTCAAGAGGCTCAGTGGCCTGGGACTTTAGGGCCCGCAGGCGATCGATCCATTTGTAGCGCGCTATGGCCGCCAGCCATGGTCCAAACGGACGCGACGGATCATAGGTGTGCCGCTTTTCGTGAATGGCCAGAAGGGCATCCTGGACCGCATCCTCGGTCATCACCGGCGGCAGGCGGCGTAAATAGTAACGGCGGAGCCAGCTGGCCAGCGCGACGAGAAGAGCCCGGTATGCGACCGCGTCCCCGGCCTGGGCGGCCGCCATCAATGTCTCCCAATCGCCACTGGGCGTCTCGGAGCACTTCAGCCTCACCATCCCTGCCACGCCGAAACAACTCGGCGACCACACCAGCGACGCAGTGTTCGACAACGGTGCCACCCCTCCGGTCTGTGGTGGACATTCGTCGAGGTGGAAAACTCGGTTACAGTAGGGAGAACAACTTTCTGACGCGAGAAGCTCTGCGACAAGCGGCTGGGTTGGTGTACGGACGACGCGTGGACCGCCGTGCGTTTGGCAGAAACGTACTGGTGAGGAAGGAGTGCCTGATGGTCCGGGAAGCTCTGCACGTCCATGCTTCTCTCCTCAGCCGCCATGAAATATCTGTATCCCTTTCGGGATACCCGTTGGCGTTATATACTGGCGCCGACTTTGGTTGGGTTCATATTGCACTGCTTTTGGCACGCAGATAGAAAACGCAGAGATGAGCCTCTCGACCGGCAGCGGCGGGCCGCAACGGCAGTCGGGAAGATTGTCGTGGTTCACATACCCATCTTCAAGAAGCTCACAAAGGCGCACAACGCGGCCGCAACGGCCGCTCGCGCCGCGTAAGCATTCCAGCGACTTACTCTCTTATGTGCAGCGATAAATGTGTCCATGTCTTCGGGTACCTCAATCAGCGACCCGCGCAACCATAGAGCGGAGGCTATGAAGCTAGCCACTGCACCTATCAGAGTTACTGTTGTCAGCTCCATAGTACTTCACCTCCGATATCAGCAAAGCCCGCAGCGATCGTTCACCGTGAATCGTCCGTTCGTCCTTCTCCTCCCGTAAGTTTGCACGACCCGTACCAGCGCAAAATGCCGAGTGTGCCCTGGTGAGCAGGCGCAGGATGCGGTCCATGAGATCGTCCTTATATTGAGCTGACGGGCGGAATCTACGAGCGACCACTTCTCTTAGCCCAATGCCAAACTCCCATTGTCAGCATGCAGGGCGGTTATAATGCTGCGGCCGGTTCACACGCCGGCGTTTCCGGTTCCTCGGTATCGGTTGGCTCCGGCCAGCGATACTGCTTCACGGCCCGAATGAACGCCGAAACGGGGGAGGACCAGCGTCGTCCGGCGACGGTGACCAGGCATACCTCGCGCTCGATTGACGGCGAGATCACCGGACGGCTGATCACGCCAGGTATCGTGTTGGAGTATTCCGGAAGAAAGCAGACCCCCATGCCGGCGGCGACCATTGTCAGAATCCAATCCTCGCGTTCGCTGCGGAAGGCTCCGACCAGATAGGAGCCATTGGCGTGGCAGGTGTCGCGCAGCGTATCGAAGAATTCACAATTGATCCGCGCCAGATAGGGCTGCCCATCCAGTTCAGCGACGCTCACCGCGTTCTTGCGCGCGAACGGATGGCCTGCGGAGCAGGCAATGACGAAGCGCTCGCGGTAAAGCGGTTGGGGTTGCAGCGGTGGAGCAAATCCGTCCGGCCGCGCGATCAGTGCCACGTCCAGCTCGCCCTTCGTCAGCAGATCGCACAGGCGGTTCGGCACTGCCTCGGTGAGTGTGATCTCGACCCCCGGATTGTCGGCGCGAAAGCGACTCAGGAAACTGACGAAGCGTACCGGTCCGATCGTGCACATGACACCCAGTTTCAGCTGCGCGCTGTCCAGCCTCAGAAAGCGGCTGGCCGTCTCTTTCGCCGCCTGAGTCCGCGTCAAGACCTCGGTCAGGTGAGGCTCCAACATGCGTCCCAGCTCGGTCAGGTGCGTGTTGTTGCGCTCGCGCGAAAACAGCAGGCCGCCCAGCTCGTCCTCCATCTTCTGGATGGCACGCGTCAGTGCCGGCTGGCTGACGTTGCAGATCTCAGCCGCTTTGGTGAAGTTCAGTGTTTTGCTCAGGGCCAAAAAGTAGCGGATTTCATGCAGTTCCACGGTGATCACCCCCTGATTGTCCGCCTTCCCTGGCAACAGTCTAACCGCGACACGTATCCGGCGCCCATAACATCGATGCATCGGCTTGATCGGCACTCGGCATTGGCGCCGTGCCGGTCCGGCGGCCGATGTTCCACGCATCGGCGCAGATCAGCGCATCATCATGGAGAACCGTAGAATGACCAGCATCATGACGTCCGCGGGCCTGGCCCGCTCAACCGATCCGCGGCCATTCGATGGGCGAGTGGCGGTGGTGACAGGCTCGACCAGTGGCATCGGTCTCGCCATTGCAACGGCACTCGCCGCCAACGGCGCGACGATCGTGCTGAACGGCTTCGGTGACCTGACAGAGATCGAGAAGCTCTGTCAGGTCCTTGGCGCACGCTACGACACCCCGGTACGCTACGACGATGCCGACATGTCGGATCCAGGCGCGATTCTCGACATGGTCGAACGGGTCGGCCGCAGCTTCGGGCCGGTCGACATTCTGGTCAATAACGCCGGCATCCAGCACGTCGCGCCGGTGGAGGAGTTCCCGCCGGAAAAGTGGGACGCCATCCTGGCGATCAACCTCTCCGCCGCGTTCCACGCCACACGGGCCGTGCTGCCCGAGATGAAGCGCCGTGGGTTCGGACGCATTGTCAACATCGCCTCGGCGCACGGACTGATCGCTTCGCCGTTCAAATCGGCCTATGTGGCCGCCAAGCACGGTGTGGTGGGGCTGACCAAGGTCGTCGCGCTCGAGGCGGCAGAGCATGGCGTGACCTGCAATGCGGTTTGTCCGGGCTATGTCTGGACACCGCTGGTCGAAAAGCAAGTTGAGGGTCAGGCCAAGGCCCATGGCATCAGCCGCGACGAGGTGATCCGTCAGGTCTTCCTGGCGGAGCAGCCGACGAAGCGCTTTGCCACCGTGGAGGAGATCGCGGCCACGGTCGTGTTCCTGTGCGGAGAGGCTGCCAGCTCCATCACCGGTGTTGCCCTGCCGGTCGACGGTGGTTGGACGGCGCACTGACATGGCACAGACAACGGCACCTTACGCCAAGGCCAGCGAAAGCCGTCCCTCCCGTGCGCCGCTCGAGGCATTTTGGGCGGGCCACGAACGCTCGGTGATGAGGGTATGGCAACGCTCTCCGGCATTGGCCTGGAGCCTGGCGCTCCCTGTGCCTGCCGCGTCTCGTGTGCCGCTGCCGGGCAACGCGCACGCGATCCAGGCGTCACCGTCACCAACTGGAGAAATCCGATGACAAGCGTACGGACCATCCCGCTCGACGAAACCGCACCCGCCGGGAAGGACTCCGGTCGCGTCACGCTGCCCTCCGGTATCGGCCAGGTCGTGTTGGTGCTTCAGGGCGGCGGCGCGCTCGGTGCCTACCAGGTCGGCGTTTATCAGGCTCTGCATGAAGCCGGCATCGAGCCGGACTGGGTCATCGGTACCTCAATCGGAGCCATCAACGCCAGCCTCATCGCCGGCAACGACGCGGCGAATCGTATGGCGCGTCTCGAGGAATTCTGGAGCCGTATCCAGTACGGCCCATTTCAGCAGGCTATGTCATCGCTGCCGATGTTCGGCGGAATGGCTGCCACCTGGCTCACCATGGCAGGTGGCATAGCGAACTTCTTCAAGCCGAACCCGTATGCGTTTGCCGGGGCACATGTGCCGCTCGGGGCCGACGCGGCGGGGTTCTATTCCACCGCTCCGCTCGAGGCCACCCTGAGCGACCTCGTCGACTTCGCGCGAATCAACCAAGGGGCCACGCGTCTGACGGTTGGCGCCGCCAACGTGCGCACCAGCGAAATGCGCTACTTCGACAGCAAGACCATAGATCTCGATGCCCGGCATATCATGGCCTCCGGTGCGCTGCCGCCTGCCTTCCCCGCTGTCCGTATCGACGGGGAGCTCTATTGGGACGGTGGCATTCTGTCTAACACGCCGGTAGAGGCAGTATTCGACGATAATCCACGGCGCAATTCATTGGTGTTCGCCGTGCACATCTGGAATCCCAATGGTGCCGAACCGGAGACCATCCAGCACGTGCTGAACCGCCAGAAGGACATCCAGTATTCCAGCCGTGCCGTGACGCACATCCAGCGGCAAAAGCAATTGCACCGATTGCGCCATGTCGTCTCCGAGTTGGTCAAGCGCATGCCCGAGGCCGAGCGTCAAAGCAACACGGTTCGCGAACTGGCGGAATATGGTTGTCTCACGCGCATGCATGTCGTACGCCTGCTGGCCCCAGCCATCGACGGCGAGGACCATACCAAGGACATCGACTTCAGTCCGTCCGGAATTCAGGCGCGCTGGGCGGCCGGCTATGACGACACGCGGCGGTTGATTGCGAAGGCTCCGTGGGAGGGCGACTTCGATCCGATCGAGGGATTCATCCTGCACGAGGCGCGTGCAGGCGCCGCAGTCACCAGCAGCTGATAGCAACGTCGGCTTAGCGGAATCGCGCGTTCGGTCGGCCGGAGTAGCACAGCCGATGGCGCGACCGCGGCCGAGCCTCCGTTCGCTCCAGGCAGGGTAAGCCTTGGTTCCACGCGCAAAGTCACTATTGATCTATCTATTTGAGCGCCCGTAGTTTCATATACCGCGCAACCATGAGCGCTATTCGCAGCCTTTTTGGTGCGCGATCAAAGGGGGACAAAGGGTGCGGCGAGGCCTCAGGCGTCCGTTCGTTTTTTGCGCTCTCGCCGGAGGGGCGTTCCTGATTGCTATGGCGACCATTCTCATCGGCACCTGGCCCTATGAACGTCCGGTCATCGCGCTGGAACCAGGCGGTGAGGATGCATCGTTCGATGGTATCAGCCAGCTGATCACCGACGCGAGCCAGCACGGAACGGCGCTACACTTAGTGTGGGTCCACGGGATGTGCACCCATGAGATGAACTGGGCCTCTGACCGCGCGACGCGCATCGCCACGGCACTCGGCGGTGCCGCGACCCAGACCGGCGCCGTCGAGGAAACTGGCGGGCTGACGCGAATTTTGTACCAGATCGGCACTCCGGGCGGCAATTTCGATGCGACGTTCGTACTGTGGTCGCCAATGACGCGGCACTTCAAGCGCACACTCGACTTCGACACGCCCGGAAGCGACCGTACGACCTCTTTCGCCTACCAGCGCGCACCGCTGAACGGGGCGCTCAAGACGGAGTTGGTCAACGACTGTCTATCGGATGCCGTGGTGTACTCCGGTCAGCACGGCGACGTCATTCGCGCAGCGATGAAGCTGGCCGTCTGCCACGAGCTTGGCGGCACACTTGCCGCGGGTCAGCCCTGCGATCTGACGAGTGCCGGACCGGAGCGTCCCATAGTGGTGGTCACCGAGAGCCTCGGCAGCAAGGTTCTGTTCGACGCCGCCCGAGCGGTTTACCATGATGTGGGTCCGGATCCGGGTGCGCGCGCCGCAATGAACCAGCGGTTCGCATCCATTCAGACGATTTACCTCATGGCAAATCAGATTCCGTTGCTTGACATCGCCAGTCCCATGCCGCCGGCTTCCAGCCTGGACGAGATGATTGGCATGATGCACACGGGGCGGATGGCAATGGCGCCGGAACGCGCCGCGGCGATGGCGGCTCCAACCGTGGTCGCGTTCACCGATCCCAACGACCTGCTGAGCTACCGGCTTCTGCCGCCAGTGGTGGATCTTGCCAGTGCCCGGCTCATCAATGTGATCGTGTCGAACGCGGCGACCTGGTTGCGATTTCTGGAACGCCCGGACATCGCACATTGCGGATACATCTTGAACCAAACGGTGATCGGCCTGATGGCGCGAGGTCACAAGGTTGGCGAGCCGTTGCCGCAGGCACCGGTAGTTGCATCGACCCAATGCTTTTAGGCTGGCCACGGCAGGCCTGTGTGCCGCCGGAATTGCCGAGGCGACATCAGCTCAATATGGCGTGCCTATGACTGATCGCGCACCAGCAGTCGTGGCGTGAGGGATATCGCGACGAACAAGGCGAATGCGATACCGCAGACGCAGGCTAGCCAACCGAGGCGGTCATAGATCTGCCCCAGCACCACGCTACCCACGAGACCGCCCAGGAAATAGCAGGCGAGATACATGCCGCTTGCCGCCGCCCGGTCTGCGTGTGCTGCGCGGCCCACAAAGCCCGTGGCAACGGCCTGGGCGAAGAACGTTCCGACGCTGAGCAGCACCAAACCCAGCAAGACAGCAGGTAGGGATGGCAGCAACAGCAGCGGAAGCCCCAGCGCGGCCAACGCGAGTGCAGCCGCGCAGGTGATGCGCGTGCCGCAACGCAACGCCACCTGACCGGCGATGGGCGTGGAGACGACGGAAGGAAGAACTGGGATTTCTTGAGTGATTTTCGCCAGCGCGGCACATTGGCCCTGGACGCGCTCCATCCCCAGGCGGCTCAGAGTCCCTGGGGCGTCGCCAGCAATGGCCGCATTCTGGACAAGTCGCGTCTGCGCTCCATGGAGGACATGTATCTTCCAGACTAAAGCCGGGAGACGCTGTCCCGGTCTCTCGGAGGGTTCGACGAAAGAGGACTCCTCCCGTGGCGCGAGGTGCGCTGTTCACGGCGGTTGTTGCTGAGGTTATACAGTGTAGTCCACTCGCCGTGAAATTCGTCGTGCGGGCTGTAGTGGTGTTTATCCGGCCGACGAAGCCCGCCTGCTTCGAGAACAGCAGCTTCGCAAAGCCCTGCGGGAACACGTTGTCCTGAATGACGCCCTGCTCCACGCCGGCGTCGCGGGGTATTCGGCACGTGCCAGCGCTATGGCCTCGTCGGTGGTGGACACCGCCGCCGGCGGCTGGCAAAAAGCGCGGGTGCTCATTGAGAGGGTACCGTGAACTCGCGCTACTGGACGCTTGCCAAACGGCCCCCACCACCCTGGCCCGATGAGGCCACCTTCGCGCTAAAGGAGGCGCCGGTCCCAACACCCGGCCCCGGCCAGGCGCTCACCCGGACAATCTACGTCTCCCTCGATCCATATCAGTGGGGCTACAAGCGCCGCGGCGAGGAGCCCGAGGGTGCGCCGTGCCACGCCCGCTCGGTGTCGCAGGTTGTGGAAAGCCGGATCGACGGCCTCGCGGCAGGGGATTTCGTATTCAACACCAACGGCTGGGCCGAATACGGCCTGATGGGGGAAGGCGTCCCCCGGCCCGGCTACATGGTCCCCCGCAAGCTCGACCCGGCCCGCGGCAAGATCAGCCATGCGGTGGGCGTGCTCGGCATGCTCGGCCTTACCGCTTACGCCGGCATGGTCCTGCAATGCGAGCCGAAGCCGGGCGATGTCGTGGTCGTCTCGGCGGCGTCGGGCGGCGTGGGTCAGATCGCCGGCCAAATTGCGCGATTGAAGGGCTGTCGCGTGGTGGGCATCGCCGGGCGTGAGGAGAAGTGCCGCTATGTGGTGGAAGAGCTCGGCTTCGACGCCTGTATCTCGCGCCTGTCACCCGGTTTTGCCCAGGACCTGAAGGCTGCTTGCCCAGACGGCATCGACATCTATTTCGAAAATGTCGGCGGGGCGGTGTTTGAGGCGGTGCTGCCGGTGTTCAAGCCGGGCGCCCGGATGACTATTTGCGGGTTGATTGCGCATTACGGCGATGCGCCCGGGGCGGATGCCAGAGCGGAGGAACGCCGCCGCGCCGAAGCCAGCGGCGTGCGGGTGCGGAACCTCTCCGTGGGCGAGTATGCGGCGGACTGGCACGACGCGTTCCTGGCCGAGATGGCACCCTGGGTCGCTTCCGGTGAGGTCCGTTACCGCGAGGATATTCGCGAGGGATTTGAGGTGATCCCCACCGCCTTCGCCGAGATGCTGCGCGGCGAGAACTTCGGCAAGACCTTGGTCCGCGTCGCGCCGGATCCGACTCTCGCATCGCAACGCGGGTGACCTCGTCTCGATCGCGGCTTTAGCGCAGGGATGTCGGGGTTCGCCGCGAACTGCCTCGGGAGTGATCAGTGCGACACATCTGAGCTAGAAGCGATAACACCCCTTCCCGCGTGTTATATCGGACCCCGTTCGCGGCGCCGCTATTTGGGCGTCTCGCCAGCTTGACCATGTGCGTCCGATGCGGTTCGGGCATTCCTGGTCCTTGGCCAACCGACAACACCTCGTGAGCCAGGCGATGGTCCGTTCGACGATCCGGCATTTGTGCAGCACGACGAACTTGCCCACAACGGAGCGCTTGACGACCTCGACATTGAGTTGCCGACAGACGCCGCAGTGCCTGTTGAAACTTCGGCCCCTGGTATTGCCGGTCTCAGCGTCGCGCTTGCTAGTCACGATCAGCCGTCGAGGTGCCTTGGATGACCGGTCCCGTCGAGGGCCAAAGCAGCCGAGTGTTGCACGTTGCATAGAGCGTTCGACAGCACACAATTTGCGGAACAACCCCTATTTGAATGCCGATTGACATTCCAGCGCGCTCATGCCGCTTGTCCTACTGCGACCGCCGGGGCAAGCCGCTCGGCATATTCGATCGCTTCCACCAGGCTCTTCGGATTTGCCAGTCCCTTGCCGGCGATGTCGAACGCGGTGCCGTGATCGACCGAGGTGCGCACGATCGGCAGGCCCAGCGTGATGTTGACACCGGACAGGTCGTTCCAGGCGCCGGTTTTCGGATCAATCTCGAAACCCAGCAACTTGACCGGGATGTGTCCCTGATCGTGGTAGTTGGCGATAACGGCGTCGTACTGGCCGGCCCGTAACTTGACGAATACGGTGTCGCCCGGGACCGGCCCGACGATGTCCCGCCCGGCGGCGACCTGTTCCGCGATGACCGGGGCGGCGACATCGATGTCGTGACGGCCGAACAATCCGCCCTCGCCGGCGTGCGGGTTCAGCGCGGCGACCGCGATACGGGCGCGGCCGAGCCCGAGCCGGATCAGCGCGTCATGCGTCAGATCGATGACGCGGCGCAGGCGTTCGGCCGTTGCGCGCTTCGGCACGTCCTCCAGCGCGATGTGGGTGGTGATGTGGCTGACGCGCATGTTGCCGTGCGCTAGCAGCATGCAGGAGCCCTTGGCACCGGTCAGTTCGGCGAGCATCTCGGTGTGGCCGGGATAGTGGTAGCCCGCCTTGTTCAGCGCCTCCTTGTTCAGCGGCGCGGTGACGATGCCGCCGATTCGACCGTTCATGGCAAAGCGCACGCCACGCTCGACCGCCTGGAAGGCAAAACGGCCGCCGTCGGCGGAAAGTATGCCGGGTCGGATGGGTTCGCCTTCCGGGCCGGCCTGCATGGCGCAAAGCGGCGGCCACGCACGGTCGTTCTCCGTGACGGTCGGGATGGCGAGGCCCGCGGTGAAGGCGGCGCGGGCCTCATCAAGGGCGGCATTGCTGCCGATGATCAGCAGCTGCAGTTCGCCGGCCTCGATGCGCGGCCACAGGCGTTCGGCCGCTTTGACAATGATCTCCGGGCCAATGCCGGCGGGGTCGCCCATGGTGATCGCGAGATGGCGAGGGGTCACGAAATTGTCCTTTCCACAAGCAGGTCGCGCAGCAGCGCGGGCGTGCCGAAGGCACCGGATTTCGAGATGACGGTGACGCCGTCCCACCGTCCGCCGCGCAGGATCGAGCGGGGCACACCGGGGACGACATGACCCTGGACCTCCAGATGCGTGGCGCCGAGCGCCTCGCAGATCGCGAACAGGGTTTCCCCGCCCGCGACCAGCAGCGTCCCCGGCGGCGGCATTTCGCGCAGCAGGCTGGCGAAACCGCTGCGGATGCGTTCGGCTGCGTCGGCGCGCGTGAGGTCGGGCGGCAGGTCGAAACTGGCCAGGACCAATCCGGTGTGGTGCAGGCGGCGAGCGATCGGCAAGGGATCGGCGCTCTGCAAGCGCATCCAATGCGGATCACAACAGGCGAGTTGCGATGCGGTCACCGCATGGTCGGTGCCGAAGAGTCCGAGGATCGGGCCGGGCAGCGTTGCGGCATCGTCGGTTTGGCTTTCGCCGGACAGGGCCTGCGCCAGACCACCGGCGCCGATCCAGAGAAGTTTGCTGACGGTCAGGCCTGCCACGGCAACCTGGCGAAGGTCATCATCTGTTTCGGCGTCGAATACGCCGATGCCAGGCTGCATTGGGGCGCCGGGGTGTGCGTGATAGGCAACGGCGCTCTCGGCGTTCAGGGCCGCGACCAGATCGCCGGTGACCGCGGACCAATCGCCCGCCTGGTTGCGGGTGTACTGGCGGCCACCGCGCATCGCCCGACCCTGGTAGGGAAAGGCCGGGCAGAGTACGGCGTGGTCCCAGAGGCCAGTCCGCAGGCAGGCGGCCAGTTCCGCGATGGTCGGGCCGCGCAGCAGGCTGTCGATCTTCTTGTAGGCGATGTCGGCGCCGGCGATCAGCGGCGCCAGAGCGGTGACAATACCGGACGCGTCCCGGGCGGAGCGTTCGCGCGTGCCGCTGTCGATTGCCGCAGAGCGCGGCAGCATCGCAGGAATGCCGGTATGCCAGTAAACCGGCAGCGGACCGGTGATGCCGACGAGCTCCGCCGCCGTGTCGAGGGCACCCGTCAGGTCGTCAGCCAAAAGTCGGACGGAGCGCCGTGCCACAGGATGCCTACTCCGATCGAGCTCGGACGGCGCTTCTGGCGTTCGTTCTAATCGCACGCCATCATCCACCCACACAGGTTCGCTCCCTGGTGTTACGACAGTGCCTGCTTCACCCGCTCGGGCGAGAACGGCACCCGCCTGATCCGTACCCCCGTGGCGTCGAAGATCGCGTTGGCGATGGCCGCCGCGACCGGGCGGATCGACGGTTCGCCCGCGCCGCTCGCCGGCAGTTCCGGCCGGTTGATCAGCGCGAAATCGATCGTCTCCGGCGTCTCGGTGATGTCGAGGATCGGATACGTCAGCCAATCGACACTGGTGACGGCGTTGTTGTCGAACGTGACCTCTTCCCACAGCGTGCGGCTAATACCCTGCACGATATTGCCCTCGATGCACTTCTCGAGCCCATCGGGATTGATGATCAGGCCACAATCATGCGCGACCGTGAATCGCTTGGCCCAGATTTTGCCACTGCCGCGGTCGATCTCCACCTGAGCAATCACCGCGACCCGCGTACCGCTTCGCTGGCAATAGGCGATGCCGCGGCCCGACACGATCGTTCCGGTCTGGTCGCGACGCGGTGACGGCCGCGTCTCCCAGCCGAATTTTTCCGCCGCCGCCTTGATCACCGCCACGTCGCGCGGATCTTTGATATGTGCCAGCCGGAACGCGATCGGGTCCTGGTTAAGTGCCGCCGCCACCTCATCCATGAACAATTCGCTGGCGAAGTGGATTTGCGGCCCCACCGGATCGCGCAGATGCGAGGAGCGCAACGGTGAGGCGCGGTCCAGCAGCGGCGGGATCGTCTCCCACGCCGTCCGCTTATTGGCGAATTCGTACAATTCCGCGGGCACGCCGAACCCGTCGCCCGATCGCAGCGCCACGCCAGTGGTCTGGCCAGCGAGCGTATCGAACGGTTTGCCGCCGTTCGTATCGACATCGATGCGGGAGAATCCCTTACTCAGGAAATCATACGCGATCACATTCCCTTGCGCGTCGATCGCCGCGCGCGCCCGATGGATCGACGCCGGCCCCTTGGGATCCCACCCGGTCCCCTGCTCTCGCATATACTGCAGCCTTACCGGCTTCCCCACCGACTGGGCCAGCACCGCCGCGTCCATCGCGCAATCGTCCGCGTCGTTACGCCCGTAGGAGCCAGGCCCGGTTGTCCAGATCACCCGGACCTTGTCCTGCGGCACGCCCAGGATGGCGGCGAGGCCCGCTTGCACGAAGTGCGATTTTTGCGTGCCGCTCCAGCAGGTAACCATGCCGTCCTTGATCTCGACCAGAGCGCAGGCCGGTCCCATGCTGGCGTGCGATTGAAACGGCCATTCATACTCGGCCTCGATCACTCGCGCGGCGGAACTGAACGCGGCGTCGATGTCACCGGCCGGCTTACCCTCGACCTGGCGCTTGCGCACCGGCGCCGAGCGGATGTGATCATACAGCGCGATCTGATTGGGGAACGGCGGCGCTGTCTTCGACCACTCGACGTTCAGGGTGCGGGAGGCCTGGATCGCGTCCCACTCCCGGTCCGCCACCACGCCGAGGAAACCATCCCGCCAGACCGCCCTGGCGCCTGGAATATCCTTGATGGACGCTGCATCCACCTTGAGCGGCACGGCGCCCGCGACCTCCGGCCGGACCATGCGGCCATGCACCATGAAGGGCACTTTCACGTCCGTGCAAAAATCTTCCGTTCCGAAGACCTTCCCCGCGACGTCCTCGCGTTTGATCCTCTGGCCGACGATTTTATAGTCTGCGACAGGCTTCGGTTGCGCCTTTCCTCGTGCATAGAGTGCATTGCCCATCTGCTTGTTCCAGTCGAGCGGCACGTTGAAAAAGCGTCCGCCGATCAGGTCGCCGTAGCTCACCCGCTGCGTAGGGTCGCCGGCTGCATGAGCGACACCGTCGGTGATCGTCAGGTGATCGGCCGGCAAACCGAATCGTTCCGCCGCCATCTCAACCAGGGCGCGCCGCGCCTCCGCCGCCGCCACGCGCATTTGCTTGCCGCCAAGCTGAATGCCGGTGGAACCCGAGCGCCACCCTGGTTCACGCTGGTGGCGGTGTCGGCCAGGAACAACTTGACACTTTTGAACGGCACGTCGAGTTCTTCGGCCACTCTATGCGCTGGCGACGGTCAGTCCGTGGCCCATGTCCATCTTGCCGAAGAACGCGGCGACCGAGCCATCCGCGTTGACTGCGATATAGGACGCCAACTGATCCGGTGTCAGCGGCGGTCGCGCGCCTTGGGCGAAAGCGGCCGCGATGCCCGCCACAGTCTCGAACGCGAGGGGAGCGCCGATCGACACGACCAAAGCGCCGGCGCCGGTCAGGATCGAGCGGCGGGAGAGGGCGACCTGATGGCTCATCTCGATCATCTCCTCAGCCCATCATTTCGGCGGCGCGTTTGACCGCCTTCAGGATGCTCACATGCGTGCCGCAGCGGCATTTCAGCCCCTGCAACGCCTCTTTGATCTCGGCATCTGTCGGCTTCTTCTTGTCGTTCAGGAACGCGGCGGCGGTCATGATCCAGCCGTTCACGCAGTAGCCGCATTGCGGCACCTGTTCCTCGATATAGGCGGTCTGCAGCGGATGCGGGTGCTCCGGCGTGCCAAGCCCGGAAAGCGTGACAATTCGGGCGTCGCCGACCGAGGATAGCGTTGTGGCGCACGACCGGATCGGTTGTCCGTCCATATGCACCGTGCAAGCCCCACATTGCGCGAGGCCGCAGCCAAAATGCGGGTTGTTCAACCCGATATTGTCACGCAGCGCGTAGAGCAGCGGCATATCCGGGTCGGCGTCGACGGTATGGGTCTCGCCGTTCACGTTGAGGGTGAATTGCCGGTTCATGATCGAGCGACCTCCTGGAAGCGTCTCGCCGGCGGACCTGACTGCGGGCGCCGGTGGCGGAGACAATCGGCACACTCGCACGATCATGCACGTGTCCGGGCGTTCGTCCAGGACGTCGTCCGTCTAAGAGGGTAGCGATTGCTGACTCGAGCTCTGTCGCCCACGTCCCCGATAGAGAATGTCACTGTCGGTGCGCCCAGTTTTGTCGCGTGCCGCTTTCGGGCTGGAATTCCCAACCCCATGGGCAGCACGCCTGAAGCTGAAGAGGCTGGGCACGAACGACACGAGAGAAATGGGGGCGGGTCCCAACAGCGCTTCCCGTCAGGGGGCATTGACCTGGTGCGTTCAGCCCCGTCAGAAAGGCACGGCGGGATGCGCCAGAAACTCCGATTGTGCTACCCTCCGCTCGCGCCACAGGGCGTGGAGATGAGGTTGTATGAGCGTACGCGCGGGGCGTGAATTCCTGGCAATTCCTGGGCCGACAACGGTGCCGGACGAGGTGTTGCGGGCGATGCATCGCCCGGCCGTTGAGATCTACTCCGGCCCGCTGCTGGCGCTGACGGACGGCCTGATGCGCGACGTCGCGCGCGTGTTCAACACCAAGGGGCGTGCCTACATCTACAGCGCCAACGGCCACGGTGCCTGGGAGGCCGCCCTCACCAACGTCCTCTCCAGAGGGGACAAGATCCTGGTGCTGGAGAGCGGCCGGTTTGCCGTGAGCTGGGGCGAGCATGCCCGCCGCATGGGTGTCGAGGTGGGGGTGCTAAAGGGCGACATGCGGCGCGCTGTTCGCCCAGCGGGAGGTCGAGGCGTGCCTGAGGGCCGACAGCGGCAGTCTCATAAAGGCGGTCCTGGTGGCGCAGATCGATACCGCATCGGGCGTGGTGAACGACATCGCCGCGATCGGTCAGGCCATCCGTGCGGCCGGGCACGACGCGCTGCTGATGGTGGATGCGGTGGCCTCACTCGGCTGCATGCCTTTCGACATGGACGATTGGGGCGTGGACGTCGCGATGTCGGGCTCGCAGAAGGGTCTGATGACGCCGCCGGGCCTGGGTTTTGTCGCCGCCAATGATCGCGCGCGCGAGGTGCACAAGACGGCGGGGCTGCGCACGCCCTATTGGGACTGGACCGACCGGGAGGGCGCGGAGCACTACAAGAAATATGCCGGCACGCCGCCCGAACATCTTCTGTACGGCCTGCGCCAGGCGCTCGACCTGTTGTTCGAGGAGGGGTTGGAGAACGCATTCCGGCGCCACCGGCTGCTGGCCGAGGCGGTGACAGGCGCCGTCGGGGTTTGGGCGGAAGGCCAGGTGATCGGCTTCAACATCATCGAGCCTAGCGAGCGCTGCGACACTGTCACGCCCGTGCTGATCAACGGCCACGACCCCGATGCGCTCCGGCGCCTACTGCGACGCGAGGTGCGGAGTGATCCTGGGCCACGGCATCGGCGAGCTTTCCGGCAAGGCGTTCCGCATCGCCCATATGGGGCACGTCAACGCGCCGATGATCCTCGGCACACTAAGCGTCGTCGAGATGGCGCTGGCGGCGCTGGGCATTCCGCACGGCAGGGGTGGCACGCAGGCGGCGATCGATTGGCTCGGTAAACAAGTGAAGGCGTAAG
>CAVUBS010000007.1:0-75000 GCA_963739725.1 uncultured Alphaproteobacteria bacterium
GCATGCCACCCGGCTCGGACGCTGGTGCGGCGTGGCAACGCTGCGAGAACCGGTGCTGGCGATCCTGCATGTCGGCTATCTCTGGCTGGTCGCGGGCGTCACGTTGCTCGGGCTGTCGCTGCTCGCCGACGCAATGCCGATCGCCGCGGCGGTACATGCGCTGACCGCCGGCGCGATGGGCACGATGATTCTTGCGGTGATGACGCGCGCGACACTCGGCCACACCGGGCGCGCGCTGCACGCCGATGCGGCCACCATCGCGGCGTTTGTCCTGGTGAGTGCGTCCGCCGTGCTGCGCATCGCGGGCGCGTGGCCGAGCGATGCACAGGCGGCCCTGATCGAGGTCTCCGGCGTGGCCTGGATCGGCGCTTTCGCGTTGTTCCTTGCGAAGTACGCGCCGATGCTGTTGGCGTCGCGGACGTGACAAGGCAATACTGCGCCGCCGGCAGCAAAGGGTTGTGCAGATGAAGGCGGTGGTGTGCGAGGCGTTTGGCGGACCGGACGTGCTGGCGCTGCGTGACGTCCCGGATCCGCCGCCGCCAGGCCCCGGCGAAGTGCAGGTCCGCATCGAGGCGCGCGGCGTGCAATACGTCGACGTGCTGATGCTGGCGGGGAAGTACCAGTTCCGTCCCGAACCACCGTTCATTCCCGGAGGCGAGGCAGCCGGCGTTGTGCTGTCTGTCGGACCCGGCGTGACGCAGTTCCGCGCCGGCGACAAGGTAATGAGCCGGCACAGTCTCGGCGCATGTGCAGAACTGGGGAACGCCAAGGCGGCACTCTGCGATCTGGTGCCGGCGGGAATGAGCTTTGAAGCAGCCGGCGTGTTCCGCGGTGCGTATTCCACCGCCTACCACGCGCTGCTGCAGCGTGGACGCCTGAAGGCGGGCGAATGGGTGCTGGTGCACGGCGCCGCCGGCGGCATTGGCATCGCCGCGATCCAGATCGCAAAACTGTTCGGCGCCAAGGTGATCGCCACGGCAAGCACCGACGCAAAGCGCACCGCCTGTCTGGAGGAAGGCGCTGATCACGCGATCGACTACCAAAGCGGCTTCATCGACCAGGTCAAGGAACTGACCGATGGAAGCGGCGTCGATGTTGTCTATGATCCGATCGGCGCGCAGGTGACCGATAAGTCGCTGCGCTGTCTTGCCTGGTGCGGACGGATCCTGATCCTCGGCTTCCTTGGCGGCGGGCCAACCAATATCCGCAGCAACTATCTGCTGATCAAGGGCATCGATGCGGTCGGCGTGCGCATCGGCGGGCTGAACGAGGCGAACCCGGCACTGGCGATCGCCAACATGAAGGCGCTGACCGAACTCGCCGCGCAGGGCAAGCTGAAACCGCGCATTTCGCATCGCTTCCCGCTCGCGCAGGCAGCCGATGCGATGCAGGCCGTGATCGACCGCGAGGTGATCGGCAAGGCAGTGCTGGTGGGGTGATCGGCGGCGCGACATTCCCGGGTTGTTCGCGGTAACGTGATGCTCGACGGCGCGAGAAGACAGTGCGAACCCATTGGGCGAGGCTGATGGCGGGGGGCGCCGCGTCATAATTGACACTCGCCCTCAAAATCATCAGGTTCGCATGCCACTCGTTGGCACGGTTCCAGGGTCTGCGCCAGCCCAGGACCGTCTCGCCCCGTTGCTCCACATTCGGTTCCCTAAGACGGCGTCGCCGGCAGCCATTGCCAGGCACTGGCGAACGACCAATCGCACCGGTCCATATGACACAGGTTGAACGCCGATGGAGAATGGCCGCTCAGTTTATCGGTGGTTCAAAAATATCTCGATTGCGCGCAAGCTGTATTTCACAGTCGGCACGATGGCCTTGTTGATAGGGATTGAACTCGTCGTTCTGTTGTTTTCGTTGAATACACTCTCCTCTTTGCGAGCCTATGTCGGCGGTGAAGGCCTTTGGTCCAAGGCAGAGAAGGACGCGGTCTTCCATTTGTACAAATATGGCGTTTCGCGCACGGAAAAGGATTACAGGCTCTTTGAAGAATTCTTGCGGGTTCCGATCGGCGACGCCAAGGCACGGCGCGAGCTGCTGATGGACAACAGGAATATGGATACGGCGCGTCAGGGTTTCCTCGAGGGACGCAACCATCCTGCGCGATATTGACGGGATGATAAGCCTGTTCGTGGATTTCAGAAACGTTTCTTACATTAAAAAGGCCGTAGACATATGGGGTGATGCCCAGGCCATCGCCATGCAACTGCTGCCCATCGGGGAGGAACTGCGAGCGGAAATAAATTCGGCGAACCCATCTCAGGATAGAATAAACGACCTCCTTGCTTCGGTCTATCGGATCAATGAGAACATAACCGCATACGAGGACGCGTTTTCGTTTACCCTCGGCGAAGGCTCGCGCTGGCTGGAGCGTGTGGTCCTGAGATTGCTTTTTGTAACCGCGCTCACCGTTGAAATGACGGGTCTGCTGCTGGCCATATCCGTAAGCAGAGGCATCCATAAGGGCCTGACAAACATAATTGGCGCGGCCGATTCATTTTCCGCCGGAGAGCTGAGCGCGCGCGCCAAAGTATTATCGCGCGACGAAATCGGAGTTGTCGCGAGCTCGTTCAATGAAATGGCGGATAACCTGCAGAAACAGGTGAGAGAGCTCGCCGAATTGAACCAGCATCTGAGACATGAGGTTGGTGAGCGAGAGCGGGTCGAGACGAAATTGCGGGAAGCTGTCGCTCGATTGGAGACGACACTTCAGGAGCTGCAGCATCAGACCGCCGAGCGCCTGCATGCCGAGGAAATGCTGCGCCAGTCGGAGAATTTGCGGGCATTGGGGCAGCTCACCGGGGGTATAGCGCACGACTTCAACAACCTGTTGGGCGTGATCATCGGCTGTGTCGAAATTCTGGCGGATGTCGTTAAGGATATGCCCGACCATGCCGACCTGGCACAGGAAATACTGAACAGCGCGCTGAGCGGGTCGCTGCTGACGCGGCGCCTTTTGGCCGTCGGGCGGAACCAGCCGCTGCAACCGCAGCGCGTCGATCTGAACGTGTTGCTGTCCGGCGAGGTGGAGATGCTGCGTCGGACGCTCGGGGAGGCGATCCGCATCCAGGCGGTTCGAGCGCCGGATCTCTGGTTCACCAGCGCGGATCCTTCTCAGATCGGTGACGCTTTGCTCAACCTTGCGCTCAATGCACGGGACGCGATGCCGAACGGCGGTGACCTCACGATCGAAGCCGCCAACGTTCGTCTGGATGCGCAGAGTGCGGCCGCGTACGGCGAGGTCGGCGAGGGTGACTATGTCGTGCTGACTGTTACGGATACCGGCACAGGCATGCCGCAATCTGTGGTGCAACGGGCGATCGAGCCGTTTTTCACGACCAAGCCGCCGTCCGTCGGCTCCGGACTGGGCCTCAGCATGGCCTATGGCTTTGCCAAGCAGTCGGGTGGTCACCTCGACATCGAAAGCGCCGTGGGTGTCGGAACCAAGGTCAGGCTGTATTTGCCGCGAGCGGACGACCAGACCGCAGAGGTGACAAATGCACCGCCGATGGCGGTCTTCGATCCCAGGGGAAGCGAAACCATTCTGCTGGTCGATGACTATCAGACCCTGATGGAGGTGACGCGCCGCCATCTGACCGCTCTGGGCTATCGGGTGATTACCGCAGCGGGCGCGCCGTCCGCACTGACAATCCTCGAGTCCGGCAAAACTGTCGATCTGTTGTTCACCGACGTCGTCATGCCCGGAGGCATGAGCGGCCCTGAACTGGCCGAAGCAGCGCGGCGCCTGCGGCCCGGCCTGAGGGTGCTTTTTACCACGGGCTATGCCGCCGAACCGTCAGACCATCAGGGGCGGCAGGTGCTCCGCAAGCCATATGATCGACGCGATCTGGCTCGTGCGGTTCGAATAGTATTGGATGGACCCGTGACGACCACGGTGACAACTTGAATTCTGCCGGGGACCAAATTCTCGCTGCGTTGCCAGCCATGCGTAAACCGCTCTAGCCTGAGGCGGAACGCTGGAGGAGGACACCGTCCATGGACCGTACCGCATTCGAGGCCGAGTTGCAGCGCGACGGCTATCAGATCGTTGTCAACACGATGCAGCCCGGCGCGATCAATCCGGAGCACGCGCACGACTTCGACGCGCGCCTGATGGTCGTTGCCGGCGAGATGACGATCCTCGCCGAGGGCCAGAGCAACACCTACAGGCTGGGGGACACGTTCAGCATGACGAACGGCTGTCGCCATGTCGAACGCGCCGGTCCTGACGGCGCCACCTATGTCGCCGGCCGCCGCAAGCCCGCGACCAATTGAATCGAGGAAACGCCACATGCCCGAACCAGGCCGCGCCCTGCCCCAACCGACGCCCGAAACGCAGCATTTCTGGGACGGCACGCAGGCCGGCGAGTTGCGCCTGCAGCGCTGCAACGCCTGCAGCAAGGTGTATTTCCCGCCGCGGCCGTTCTGCCCTGCCTGCGCCTCGCGCGACGTGGCGGTGGTCAAGGCCAGCGGCAAGGCGATCCTCGACACCTATGTGATCCACCATCGCAAGGTGCCCGGCTTTGAACCGCCCTACGCGATTGCCGTGGTCAGGCTTGCCGAAGGGCCACGCATGATGACCAACATCGTCGAATGCCCGCAGACGCCGGAGGCATTGCAGCTCGACATGCCGCTCGAGGTGGTGTTCGAGAAACAGAACGACACCGTCACGCTGCCGTTGTTCCGTCCGGCGAAGGGGTAGGGCCGATGCCGCACAACACAGTTGCCGTCGTCGGCGCCGCCGAGACCACGAAGCTCGGCGTCATCCCCGACATGTCGCAGATCCAGTTGCACGCCGATGCGGCGCTGAACGCGATGGCGGATTGCGGGCTGAAGCCGAAGGACATCGATGGCGTCGCCACCGCCGGCGAGACCCCGGTGCAGATCGCGCACTATCTCGGGATCACGCCGACATGGGTGGACGGCACGTCCGTCGGCGGATGCTCGTTCATGATCCATGTCCGCCATGCCGCGGCGGCGATCGAGGCGGGGCTGGCGAAGACCATTCTGGTCACGCACGGCGAGAGCGGCCGTTCCGGGATCGGCCGCGTCCCACGCCCGGTGCCGCCGTCCAGTCTGAATGGCCAGTTCGAGCAGCCGTTCGGCCCGATGGGCCCGCCGAGCCTGTTTCCCATGCCGGTGCTGCGCTACATGAAGACCTACGGCGTGACGCATGAGCAGCTTGCGATGGTCGCCGTCGTGCAGCGCGAATGGGCCGGCAAAAACCCGCGCGCCACGTTTCGCAATCCGATCACCGTCGAGGATGTGCTCGGCTCGCGGATGATCGCCTATCCGTTCCGTCTGCTGCAATGCTGCCTGGTGACGGATGGCGGCGGCGCACTGATCCTGACTTCCGCTG
The DNA here is from genome assembly GCA_963739725.1 of uncultured Alphaproteobacteria bacterium. Classification (GTDB taxonomy): domain Bacteria; phylum Pseudomonadota; class Alphaproteobacteria; order Acetobacterales; family Acetobacteraceae; genus JAMXLO01. Next base: position 5,366 of record CAVUBS010000007.1, read on the forward strand.
ACCGCGCCAGGGATTTTCCGACGAAGCCGGTCTACATCCTGGGCACCGGCGAAAGCGTGGAAACGCCGATGGTCAGCCAGATGGAAAGCTTTACCAGCTCGCGCGCGTTCAGCGTGGCGGGGCCGACGGCGTTCCGCGAGGCGGGCATCACGCACAAGGACGTGGATCATCTGATGATCTACGACGCGTTCGCGCATCTGCCGTTGTACGGGCTGGAGGATCTGGGCTTTGTGCCGCGTGGCGAGGCCGGCCGGTTCATCGCCGAACGCAACACGGCACCCGGCGGCAAGCTGCCGTTGAACACCAATGGCGGCGGATTGTCCTACATGCACTCCGGCATGTACGGGATGTACGCGCTGCAGGAGAGCGTGCGGCAGATGCGCGGCATCGCGCCGGCGCAGATCCCCGGCGCGAAGATCTCCGTCTGCCACGGCGTCGGCGGCATGTTCGCCGCGTCGGGGACGATCATTTTTTCCAACCAGGCGCCATAACGCAATGACCGACCATCTGTTCTCCGACCTGAAGGTCATCGACTGCGCGAGCTGGATCGCGGGTCCGGCGGCCGCGACGATCCTGTCCGACTTCGGCGCCGACGTGATCAAGATCGAGCCGCCGGGCGCCGGCGATCCTTGGCGCGCGCGCAGCGCCAGCGGCGCACCGAACGACTACTACTGGCAGTTGACGTCGCGCAACAAACGCAGCCTCGCGCTCGACCTGAAGCACGAGGCAGGCCGCGCGGTGCTGTATCGACTGGCCGCCGATGCCGATGTGTTCGTCACCAACTTTCCGCTGCCGGTGCGCGATCGGTTGAAGCTGGCGCCCGACGATCTGCTGCCGCTGAACCCGCGGCTGATCTATGCGTCGTTCACCGCCTATGGCGAGGCCGGCGACGAGGCGGCGAAGACCGGCTTCGACTCGACGGCCTACTGGGCGCGCACCGGACTGATGGATGCCGTGCGCGCCGATACCGATACGGTGCCGGCGCGGTCGGCGCCCGGCATGGGCGATCATCCGAGCGCCACCGGCCTGTACGCCGCCATCGTCACCGCGCTGTATCGCCGCGAGAAGACCGGGCTCGGCGGCGTGGTGCGTTCGTCGCTGCTGCAGAACGGCCTGTGGGCCAATGGCTGCTTCGTGCAGACGCGGCTGTTCGGCGAACCCGTGCCGCATCGCCCGCCGCGCGAGCAGGCGCCGAATGCGCTCGCCAACCACTATCGCTGCCGCGACGGCCGCTGGTTCATCATGGCGCTGTGGAACGAGGAGCGGCAGTGGCACCCGCTGCTGAACGCGATCGGCCGCGAGGACCTCGCCGACGATCCGCGCTTCGCCACGAAGGAAGGGCGCAAGCAGAACGCGCAGGCGTTGGTGGTGGAACTGGATGCGATATTCGCCACGCGCGACATGGCGGACTGGCGCACGATCCTCGATCAGGTCGGCGTGACGTTCGGCGTGGTCGGCAAGACCGACGACGTGGTGGACGATGCGCAGATGCAGGCGATCGGCGCGCTGGTGCCGTTCGCCGACGGAAAGACGCTGACGGTGTCGAGCCCATTCCAGCTCGATGGCGAGGCGAAGGTGGCACCCCGGCGTGCTCCGACGGTCGGACAGCACAGCGAGGACGTGCTGCGCGAGGCGGGCTATTCTGCGGACGATATCGGCCGACTGCGCAAGTTGGGCGTGCTGGCCTGACGACGGCACCCTCTCCCCTCTCCAGCCACTTGCTGGAGAGGGGAGAGGGCAGGGTGAGGGGTGAGGCTACCCGCAAGCCAGCGAGTAGATGTCCTTCACTCCCTGCGGCAGGTTCATCGACTGCCAGGTCGCGCCGCCGTCCAGCGTACCGAACACCTCGCCATCGTAACGCGCGCCAAGATACACCTGCTGCGGATCGGTCTGATGCGGCGCCACCGACATGATCGTGCCGTGCACCTGCACCTTGTCGAACCGCTGCCAGGTCTTCCCTTGTCCTGGCTGCGATACACCGCACCGTCCTTGCTTGCCGCCGCGACGCTCAACGCCGAGTAGAGCGTGTTGGGATCCGTCGGCGACGCCTTGATGTCGCGCCCATAGGTGGTCGGCGAGAAGCGGCCAACCTCCATGTCCTGCCAGCTGTCGCCGTCATCGGCGGTGCGGAACAGGCCCATGCGCACCGCGACGATCACCGCATCCGGATCGGCCGCGCTGATGGCGATCGCGTGGCCGTCCAGCATGCCTTCGTCCGACGTGTCGCTGACGATCTTGCTCTTCAGATGCGGCTGCTGCGCCAGACGGACCAGCGCATCGGACTGCAATCCTTCCAGGTCTCGCCGCCATCGGTGGTGCGCATCACGCCGCCGACCTCGAGTGCCGCGAAGATCGTGCCAGGCTTGCTCGGATGCTGCGCCATGCGCATCACGCGGCAGGCGAACGGCATCACGCAGCGCGTCGGCATGTTCGGATCGGGCAGTTTCCGCCACGTCTCGCCGCTGTCCTCGCTGCGGTACACCGCGACCGGCGAGCCACCGGCATACACCAGCTTCGGATTGCCGGCATCGACCAGGAACGACCAGATCTGCATGCCCTTGTCGGGGAAGTTGGCGCGCTTGAAGGTCTTGCCGCGATCGGTGCTGCGATACACGCCGTCATGCGTGCCGGCGAACACGATGTTCGGATCGGTCGGGTGCACGTACACCGTGTTGCTGTTGAATTCGCTGAGCACGTGCTCCCACACGCCGGTCTCCGCCGGACGGCGGAATACGCCGACGGCTCCCTTGTCCTTGTCGCTGCGGCCGACAGTTCCGGCCACGCTGGCATAGACGTTTGCTTGGCTTGCCATGGTCCGCTCCTCCCATCATCGGTGGGATCAGGCTACGCCATTCCCGCCGGGGTTGACAGTGCCGGGCTTCGCCGCCTTGCTCACCGCAACCGGCAGGGGAGTCGGGAGGACACCATGCCGAACGTTCCAGCCGATCGCCTGATGGAGATCGCCAACGCGCTGCTGCAGGCTGCCGGCGCATCGGCCGAGGAAGCGGCGACGATCGCGCGCTACAATATCGGCGCCAATCTGGTCGGCCATGATTCGCACGGCATCATTCTGATCCCGACCTACATCGACCGCATCAAGGCCGGCCACATCGTGCCCGGCGCGCCGTGGAACATCATCGAGGAAACGCCGACCACAACGGTGATAGACGGCAACTGGGGTTTTGGCTACGTCGTGACCGATCGCGCGATGCGCTACACGATCGACAAGGCGAAGAAGCAGCAGGTCGCCGCGGCGACGGTGTATCGCCAGAGCCATATCGGGCGGCTCGCGTCATATCCGCTGATGGCGGCGCGCGAGGGCATGATCGCGATGATCACCGCCGATTCGGGCGCAGCGCCAAGGCGGTGGCGCCGTTCGGTGGCGCGAAGGCACGGCTCGGCACCAATCCGATCTGTTTCGCCATCCCCTCGAACCTGGAAGGCCCGCTGTTCTTCGACATGGCGACATCGGCCGCGGCCGCGGGCAAGATCAACGTCGCGACGGCGCGCGGCGAGCAGGTGCCGGCGGGTTGGCTGATCGACGCCGACGGCAAGCCCTCCACCGATCCGCGCGTGCTGCGCCAGGGTGGTGCGTTGCTGCCGGTCGGCGGCGCGGAGGGCTACAAGGGCTATGGCCTCGCGACGATCGTCGAGATTCTGTCGGGGCTGCTGACCGGCCTCGGCTTTGGCGTGGAGCCGACCGGACGACACAACGACGGCTGCTTCATCGCCGTGTTCAACGTCGCCGCGTTCCGCAACCTCGAAACGTTCAAGCAGGAGGTGACGGAGTTTGCGCAGTACCTGAAGGCGACACCGCCGGCGCAGGGCTTCACCGAAGTGCTGTATCCCGGCGAGATCGAGTTCCGCCGCGAGCAGGACCGGCGCAAGAACGGCATCCCGGTCGAGGACGCCACCTGGAAGAAGTTGCAGGACCTGGCTCAGGGTTACGGCATGACTGCCAAACTGGGGTTGTGACGCCATGACCGATCTGGTTATCCGCAACGGCACGGTGATCGATGGCACAGGCGGCGACCCGTTCGAGGCCGATGTCGCGATCGCCGACGGCAAGATCGCGGCGATTGGCAAAGTCCCAACCAAGGGTGCGGAAGAGATCGATGCGCGCGGCATGCTGGTCACACCCGGCTTCATCGATCCGCACACGCATTACGATGCACAGGCAACCTGGAGCAGCCGCATCACGCCGTCGTCGTGGAACGGCGTCACCACCACGCTGTTCGGCAACTGCGGCGTCGGGTTCGCGCCCTGCCTGCCGTCGCAGCGCGACATGCTGGTGAAGCTGATGGAGGGCGTGGAGGACATCCCCGAGGTCGTGCTGACCGAGGGCCTGCCCTGGAACTGGCAGAGCTTTCCTGACTTCCTCGATGCGCTCGACGCACGCCGCTACGACATGGATATCGCGACGCAGGTGCCGCACGCGGCGTTGCGCGTGTTCGTCATGGGCGAGCGCGGCGCAGACCGCGAGCCCGCCACCGAGCAGGACCGCGTCGAGATGGCACGCCTCGCCGCCGAAGGGATCAAGGCGGGCGCTCTGGGCTTCTCGACCTCGCGCACACTGAACCACAAGACGTTGGATGGTCGTTCGATCCCGACGCTGAACGCGGAGGAAGCAGAGCTGGCGGCCATCGCGCGTGCGCTGCGCGATCTTGGCGAAGGCTGGATGCAGGTGATCTCCGACTTCGACGATGTCGAGGACGAGTTCGCCATGCTGCGGCGTCTGGTGGCGATTTCGCGACGGCCGATGGCGATCACGCTGCTGCAACGCGACAACAAGCCGGAGGAGTGGCGCCGTCTTGCCGGCTGGATTGCCGACGCGAATGCTTCCGGATTGCCGATGCTCGGTCAGGTGCTGACGCGGCCGACCGGCATACTGCTCGGATTTGAGATTTCGCAAAACCCGTTCGTCGGCCGGCCGAGCTACCAGGCGATCGCCGCGCTGCCGTTCGAGCAGCGCATCGCGATGCTTCGGCAACCCGAGTTCCGCGCGCGCCTCATCGCGGAAACCAACGACAGCCAGGGCATGGCACGGCGCGTCGGCAAATGGGACCGCATCTTCCCGTTGGGCGATCCACCCGATTACGAACCTGCGCCGGACGCCAGCGTGGCTGCGATGGCGGCGCGCCAGGGGCGTGCACCGGAAGATGTCGCCTACGACCTGCTGCTGGAACGCGGCGGCAAGGCGATCCTGTATCGGCCGCTGTCAAATTACAGCTACGGCAATCTCGACACGGTGCACGACATGCTTGGCCACGACGCGACGATTGTCGGCCTCGGCGACGGCGGCGCGCATGTCGGCGTGCTGTGCGATTCGAGCGCGATCAGCTACATGCTGACACACTGGACGCGCGATCGCACGCGCGGCGCGAAATTTCCACTGCCCTGGGCGATCAGGCGGCTGACGCGCGATTCCGCCAATGCGATCGGCTTGCGCGATCGCGGGGTGCTCGCGCCCGGTTATAAGGCCGACATCAACGTGATCGACTACGGCCGTTTGCAATTGCGGCCGCCCGAGGTGGTGTACGACCTGCCGAGTGGCGGGCGTCGCCTGGTGCAACGCACCGACGGCTACGTGGCAACAATCGTCTCCGGCGTGCCGGTGTATCGCGACGGCGAACCGACCGGTGCATTGCCCGGCCGACTGGTGCGCGGCGCGCACGCGGCGCCGGCCTAACGTGTCGTTTCGCGGCCAATCGCTGCGACGCCTGGAGGATGCGCGCTTCCTGACCGGGCGCGGCCGGTTCATCGAGGATATCGACTATCCGGGCCAGACCTGGATGCAGGTCGTCCGCTCGCCGCACGCGCACGCCGGGATCCTGCGCATCGACACCGCGGCGGCGCGCGCAGTGCCGGGCGTGCTCGGCGTCTTCACCGCAGCGGACCTCATCGATCTCGGCCCGTTGCCCTGCACGGTGCCGGTGGCAAGCATCGCGCCGATGATCGTGCCGCCGCGTTTCGCCCTGGCCTCCGACCGCGCGCGTCACGTCGGCGACCCGGTCGCATTCGTGGTCGCGGAATCACGCACCGCCGCACGCGATGCTGCTGAACTGGTCGCGGTGGACTGGCAGGTTCTGCCGTCCGTCATCGACGCCGTTGCGGCGCTGGAGCCTGGCGCGGCGCAGCTTTGGGAGCAGGCGCCGGGCAACCTGTCGTATCGCTTCCAAAAGGGCGAGCAGTCAGCGGTGCGTTCCGCGATCGCAGGCGCCGCCCACGTCGTCGAGCTGGAGCTTGTCAACAACCGCATCGTGATTTCCGCACTGGAACCGCGCGGCGCGATCGGCCGCCATGATGCCGAGGGCTACCACCTGCTGTTCTCGGGCGCCGGCGTGCATGCGCTACAAACCCAGCTTGCCGACAGCGTCTTCCGCGTGCCGCCCGGACAGATGCACGTCGCCTGCCCCGATGTCGGCGGCGGCTTCGGCGTCAAGAACGCTCTGTATCCCGAATGGGTCATGTTGCTCTGGGCGGCGCGACGCCTCGGTCGGCCTATCAAATGGATGAGCGAACGGGCGGAGGATTTCATCACCACCGCACAGGGCCGCGACAACGTTACACGCGCTCGGTTGGCGTTGGATGCGGACGGACGCTTTCTGGCACTGGATGTTTCGACAGTGGCCAATCTCGGCGCCTATCTGTCGTCGGGCGGTCCGGGCAGTTCCACCAACGCGCCGGCCAATGCGATGGGAAGCGGCTATGTCATCCCCGCGATCTTCATGGACGTCCACGGCGTGTTTACCAACACCGTGCCGATCGACGCCTATCGCGGCGCCGGCAAGCCGGAAGTGAATTACATGATCGAGCGCCTGATTGACGAGGCGGCGCGGCGCTGCGGATTTGACGCGATCGATCTGCGCCGGAGGAATTTGGTATCCGAATTTCCCTACCGAAAGGCGCTTGGAACAGTGATCGATTGCGGCCGGTTCGCCGCCAATCTTGAAGACGGAATCATTGCGGCAAATCACGCCGATTTCGCCTTGCGCCGAGACCTGGCGACGCAGTGCGGCAGGTTGCGCGGCATCGGCGTCACCTGCTTCATGGAGACCGCCCGCGGTGCTCCGAACGAAGGCGCCGAGATCCGCTTTGAGGACGATGGCCGCGTGGCGCTGCTGGTGGGCACGCAGTCCAACGGCATGGGTCACGAGACAGCCTATGCGCAGATCGCCGCCGATCTGCTCGGCCTTCCGATCGAGACGTTCCGCTACGTGCAGGCCGACACGCGCGAGGTGCGCGCCGGCAATGGTCACGGCGGCGCGCGCTCCATGCATATGGGCGGCGCGGCGCTTTGCAAGGCGGTGGACACGATGCTGGCGAAGGGGCGCGCGATCGCAGCGCGGCTGTTGCAGTCGTCGATCGAGCAGATCGTCTTCGCCGATGGCCGCTTCGCCGTGCGGGGCGAGACGGATCGCGGCATCGAATCTGCTGGCGGTCGCGCGTGCCGCACGCGATCCGGCAAATCTGCCGGACGGCATGTCGCCTGGCCTGGACACCTATGTCTGGAACCTGCTCGACGTCATCACCTTCCCCAACGGCTGTCACATTGCCGAAGTGGAGGTCGATCCGGACACCGGGGCCGTCACGCTGGAGCGCTACACCGCCGTGGATGACTTTGGTACGCTGATCAATCCGATGCTGACGATCGGACAGGTGCAGGGCGGGGTCGCGCAGGGGATCGGCCAGGCGATGCTGGAGCACACCGTGTACGATCCGGACTCGGGTCAAATGCTCAGCGGCTCCTTCATGGATTACGCGCTGCCGCGTGCCGCTGACCTGCCGCCGCTTGACATCACGTTGTCGGGCGTTCCGACCAACGCCAATCCGCTCGGTGTGAAAGGGTCCGGGCAGGCGGGCGCGATCGCGTCGCCTCAGGCGATCATCTCCGCTGTGCTGGATGCATTGGCGCCGCTCGGCATAACCCACATCGACATGCCGGCGACGCCGCAACGCATTTGGCATGCAATACACGAGGCGCCACGTCAATGATCGGCCGACGCCGGTGACGGCAAACCTACTGGAATATCGAGAAGACATGAGGCGACGACATGGATAGCGAACCCCAGACGCGCATCGCGGCGGAAGACTATCTGGACGCGCTCGCCGCGCATGGCATCGATCACCTGTTCTGCAATCCCGGGACGGACTTCGCGCCGATCGTGGAAGCGTTCGCGCGCGCCGCGCGGTCCAATCGAAAGGTCCCGCGGCCGATGGTCGTGCCGCATGAGAACTGCGCGCTCGCCATGGCGCATGGCTACACGATGATCACCGGCAAACCGCAGGCCGTGATGCTGCACACCAATGTTGGCACGGCCAACGCGATCAACGCGCTGATCGACGCGAGCCGCGATCGCGTGCCGGTGTTGCTCACCTCGGGCCGCACGCCGTTCACCGAAAGCGGTCCGTCCGGCGCGCGCAGCGTGCATATCCACTGGGCGCAGGAGATGTACGACCAGGCCGGCATGCTGCGTGAAATGGTGAAGTGGGACTACGAGATGAAGCGCGGTGACCAGGTCACCGACGTTGTCGATCGCGCGCTGGAACTGGCGATGGCGTCGCCCCAAGGACCGGTTTATCTCAGCCTACCGCGCGAGGTGCTCGGCGAGACAGTCGGTGAGCCAACGAATGTGAAACGCCCGCCGCGCGCCGGGCCTCGGGTGCCGCATCCCGCCGCGGCCGACATCGAACGCCTTGCCGACTGGATCGCCGCCGCGCGCATGCCGCTGATCATCACCGGAACACTTGGCCGCGATCCGCAGGAGAGCGTGCTGCTGTCACGCATCGCCGATCGTTTTGCTTTGCCGGTGATACCGTACAACACGCGCTATTTCGCATTGTCCAGTTCGCATCCGATGTTCCAGGGTTCGATGCCGCAGCCGCTGCTCGGTGAAGCGGATCTGGTCATTGTGCTGGAGTCCGACGTGCCGTGGATGCCGAGCAAGGAGCACCCGACACTGGATGCCAAGGTGGTGCAAATCGGCGAAGATCCGCTGTACGCGCGCTATCCGATGCGCAGTTTTCAGTCCGATCTCACGCTGACCGCAAACGCCGGCGCGGTTTTGCGGGCTTTGGAACCGGCGTTGGCCGATCGCCTGCCGCGCGATGCGGTAGCCGAACGACATACGCAACTATTGAAGCGTTCGGACGGACTGCGACGCGGCTGGCAGACGGAAGCCGAGAAGGCCGGTCGTGGCGACGCGATTGATATGGCGTGGCTGAACCACTGCCTGCGCGAGGTGGTGGATCGCGACACGATTGTGATCAATGAATACTCGTTCCGCCAGGAATACTGTCCGCTGGAAACGCCCGGCAGTCTGTTCGGCCTGTCGGCGGCGGGCGGGCTCGGATGGGGATTCCCCGCTGCTCTCGGCGCCAAGCTTGCATCGCCGGACAAGATGGTGCTCGCGGTTCTTGGCGATGGCGCCTACATGTTTGCCAACCCCACCGCGTGCCACTACGTGTCGCAGACGCAGAACCTGCCGACCCTGACGGTGCTGTACAACAACGCGCTGTATGGTGCAGTGCGGCGGGCGACACTTGATATGTACGCGCGCGGCGTGGCGGCAGAGGGCGACGGGCGTCTGCTGGCCGATCTGCCCGCGGCCGACTTCGAGCGCACCATCGCAGCGCATGGCGGCCATGGCGAGCGCGTCGAGCGCCCCGCCGACCTGCCCGCCGCGCTGAAACGTGCGGCGGCGGCAGTGCGCGGCGGACAACAGGCGTTGGTGAACGTGATCTGCCGCGGCTGATCACCTACGACGCCAGTTCCGGTGCGACCTCCCGCATGAACAGCGTCAGACTCTGCGCCACGTCGTCATACGCCATCGGCCCGAGCCGGAACTGCATGATCACGCCGCCAACGCCGACCGCGTCGACCTTTGCCAACGCCTCCGCCACTGTCGCCGGCGAGCCGTAAATCAGCGAGTGCTCGATGATCAGCCGTGCCGCCGGCGCCGCACCAGGCGCCGGCATGGGCACGATCGACACGCCCTGCTCCTCATACACGCGCCTGCGCATCGCCGTACGATGTTCGTGCATCGCCTCGAATGCCGGGATCGCGATGCGCGCCGCTTCTGCATCCGTCTCCGCGACAAACACGTTGCGCCACACCCAGCATTGCTCGACGTTGCGCGCCACCATCGCTTCGTCAAAACCCTGCTCGCGCAACGTGCTGCGATACAGATCCATCCGATGTCGTGTCACTTCGTTTGACTGCACATTCATCATGAACGGCCGCCCCTGCCGCGCAATATGCAGCATCCCTTCTTCGCTCGAAGCCGAACGGATCACATAAGGATGCGGCTTCGTAAACGGACGCGGCCGCAGCATTGGCACCTTGATGTCCCAGAACCTTCCGTGATGCTCGAAGGTCTCCTCGGTCCAGGCCCGGAACATGATTGCCTCGGCCTCCTCGAAGCGCGCCTGCGCCTCGGTATGGTCAAGTCCGTAGCCCTGATAATCGTAGATGTTGTAGGCGGTGCCGCGACCCAACCCAATAATCAGCCGGCCCTTGCTGATGTTGTCGATCAGCGCGAGCTGCTCGGCCATCCGGATCGGATGATGCAGTGACATCTGTGCGACAGCAAAGCCGATCTTCGCCCGTTGCGTGGCCACTGCAAGCGATGCTGCGAAGCTGACCGGATCGACGTAGGCACAGATGCCGTCGAAATGGTGTTCGGCCAGCCAGATCACGTCGAAACCCAATTCGTCGGTCAGCCGAGCCTCGCCCAACGTCTCGTCAATCACCTGGCCGTCATGGGCAGGGTCGCGGCTCTCAGGGAATAGGAAGTTGCTGAACTTCAAGCGTGGCTCCCACGTATCGTTGCTTCACGCGCACCATAGCAGCGTTCCGTGCGCCAGCGCCACGTGTGCGATAGGTCCGCACCGCCGCCTTTCCAACTTCGGGACGGCATGGTACAGACCAGCCATTCGCGTTATCATCGGGCGAGAAGGCAACGGATGACCGACATCAACACCGGCGTGCTGAAAACGCGCGTGATCGAGCTGGTAAACGAACATGCAAAGCTAGCTCAGGTGGTCAACGACAGCCTGTTCTCGTACGGCGAGCTTGGTTTCCACGAGGTGGAAACAGCGAAGTTCCTCACCGCCACGCTTGAACGCCACGGCTTCAAGGTTGAGCGCGGCGTGGCCGGCATGCCGACCGGATGGGTCGCGCGCTGGGGCTCGGGCGGACCGGTGATTGCGCTCGGCAGCGACACCGATGCGCTGCCGAATGTTTCGCAGAAGCCTGGCGTGGCGTACCACGAGCCGTTGGTGGAAGGTGGTCCGGGTCATGGCGAGGGTCACAATTCGGGCCAGGCGGTGAACATCGCGGCGGCGCTCGCGCTGAAGGAGTTGATGCAGAACGAGGGCCTGCCGGGCACGCTGATGCTCTGGCCCGGCATTGCCGAGGAACTGCTGGCCGGCAAGGCGTTCCAGGTGCGCGACGGGTTGTTCGAAGGCGTGGATGCGGTACTGTTCACCCATGTCGGGCACAATCTGGAGACGGGCTGGGGCGAGGTGCGCGGCGCCGGCGGATTGATCTCGGTGGAATACGCGTTCCATGGTGCCTCGGCGCATGCGGCCGCGGCACCATGGCGCGGACGCAGCGCGCTCGACGCGGTCGAACTGATGAACATGGGCTGGAACGTGCGGCGCGAACACCTGCGGCCGGAACAGCGTTCGCACTACATCATCACCTATGGCGGCGAGCAGCCGAACGTCGTGCCGGCGCTGGCGAAGGTCTGGTATTACATTCGTGAAACCGACGTGGAGAATGTCCGCAAGAATTTCTCGATTTGCAATCGCATCGCCGACGGCGCGGCGATGATGACGGATACCGAGGTGACGCGTCGTACGCTTGGCGCTTCCTGGCCGCGGCATTACAATCAGGTGTTGGCGGAGACATTGCAGGCCAACATTGAACGGATCGGCCTGCCCACCTGGACCGAGGACGACGAAGCCTTCGCACGCGCGGTGCAGCGCGCGGCGGGCGGTGCGGAGGTTGGACTTGCGAAGCAGGTGGCGAAGATTTCCACCAGTCCGTTCAGCCCGGGCACCGACGACATCGGCGATGTATCGTGGGTGGTGCCGACCGTGCAGCTTCGCTTTCCGGCCAATATGGCAAGCCTGCCCGGGCACCATTGGTCCAACGCGATGGCGATGGCCACGCCGATCGCGCACAAGGGAGTCGTCGCCGGCGCCAAGGTGGTCGCGGCGACGGTGCTCGATCTGCTGCTGCGGCCGGACCTGATCACCGAGACCAGGCGCTATTTCACCGAGGTTCAGACCAAGGACAAGAAATACGAGCCGTTTATCGGTCCGGACGACAAGCCGCCCCTCGATCTCAATCAGGTGTCAATGGACAAGTTCCGTCCGTTGATGCGGCCATTCTACTATGATGCAGACAAGCACGACACGTATCTCGAACAGTTGGGCGTGAATTATCCGGAACTCGAACGCCCGGCCTGATCCTGGGAGGGAAATGTTATGACCATCATCGTCGGCAGCGGCGACTATCGCTACGAACAGATCGATAATTGGGCAAAAGTGCCAACCGGCTGGTCGTTGCACGAAGTCGGCGCGGTAGGCGTCGATCGCAAGGACAACGTTTACGTGTTCAACCGTGGTGAACATCCGATGATGGTGTTCGACCGCGAGGGCAATTTCCTGCGTGCCTGGGGTGAGGGGCTGTTTCCGCGCGCGCACGGGCTGCACATGGCGCCGGACGACACTGTGTTCCTGACCGATGATGGCGATCATTCGGTGCGTCGATGCACGTTGGACGGGAAGGTTTTGCTGACGCTGGGCACGCCAGGCAAGCCCGCACCATTCATGAGCGGCGAGCCGTTCCATCGCTGCACGCACACCGCGCTGTCGCCGCAGGGCGATATCTATGTGTCGGACGGTTACGGCAATGCGCGCGTCCACAAGTATTCGCCGGACGGAAAACTGCTGATGTCGTGGGGCGAATCCGGCACCGAACCGGGGCAGTTCAACCTGGTGCACAACATCTCCTGCGATCCCGACGGGTGGGTCTATGTCGCGGACCGGGAAAACCATCGCATCCAGGTGTTCGACGGCAACGGGCGCTACGAAGCGCAGTTCAACAACCTGCACCGCCCATGCGGCATGTTCATGCCGTACTGCACCTGCCCGATCTGCTACGTGGGAGAACTTGGCCCCGCGACGCGCACCAACCGCAATTATCCAAATCTCGGCCCGCGCGTGTCGATCATCGACAACAAGGGCAACCTGCTGGCGCGTATCGGCGGCCAGCATCCGGGTACCGGACCCACCGACTATATCGGTCCCCACGGGCTCTGCGCCGATTCACGCGGCGACATCTATATCGGTGAGGTTTCCCGGACATTGTGGCCGCAGTACTTTGCGGACCAGCCGATACCGGATGACGTGCGCTGCCTGCGCAAACTTCGGAAAATCTGAGGGTTCGCCATGTCGTATGAGCCGAAGCGATTCGACTTCTCCATTCCGGTCCGCATCAATCTCTCGTCGGACACGCAGACCAAGCCGTCGCGCGCAATGAAGGACGCGATGATGGAGGCCGAGGTGGGCGACGAGCAGATGGGCTCGGATCCCACCGTGTGGGCGCTGTGCGATCGAACTGCCGCACTGCTCGGCAAGCAGGCGGCGGTCTTCGTGCCGTCGGGTACCATGTGCAATCAGGTGGCGATCGCGACGCATTGTCGGCCGGGTGAAGAAATCCTCGCGCACGAATCGTCGCACATCCTGTCCAGCGAAGGCGGTGCACCAGCGGCGATTGCAGGTGCGCTGATCAGAGGCCTGACCGGCGAGCGCGGCCAGTTCACCGTGGACACCCTGGAGGAAGCAATTCGGCCGGTGTCGCGCTACTCGCCGACGCAACGTCTGGTCGAAGTCGAACAAACTGCAAATCGTGGCGGCGGCGCGTGCTGGAGCGTGGAGGCGCTGCAGGCGGTGACCAAAGCGGCGCACGGTCATGGCCTGTCCACTCACATGGATGGCGCGCGTCTGATGAATGCCGCGGTGGCACTTGGCGTGCCGGCATCCGATCTTGCCGACGGCTGCGATTCGGTATGGCTCGATTTCACCAAGGGCCTGGCGGCACCTTTGGGCGCCGTGCTGGCCGGCTCGAACGAGTTCATCGGCCAAGCGTGGCGCTGGAAGCAACGTCTCGGCGGGTCCATGCGTCAGGGTGGCATGAATGCCGCAGCCTGTATCTACGCGCTGGAGCACAACATCGACCGCCTCGCTGACGATCACGCCAACGCCAAATCCCTGGCGCGCGGAATGGCGCAAATCCCCGGCATCACGGTGGAAATGCCGGAAACCAATCTGGTGTTCTTCGACACGCAGGGCACCGGCATGACCGCTGACGCGTTCGCCGGCAAGCTGCGCAAAGAGGGCGTGCTGGTGTCCACGTCCGGCAAGTATCGCGCGCGTGCCTGTCTGCACCTCGATGTGACCGCGTCACATGTGAACGAGGCGCTGTCGGTGATGAAGCAGGTGCTCAACGCGGCTTGACGTTGTCGCGAATGCGGCACTGGCCGGGTCCAACCCGGCCAGGCGCGACAGTGAAACGTGGCGTCGCCGCTCAGCGTACGTTGCTGGTGTTCGGCGGGTTCGAGGTGTCCGGCGGCGGGTTATTGCTACCGTAACGCTGATCGTTCGGCTGTGGCGGTGCGCTGCCGTAATTCTGATTCGGACCCAGATTTCAGCGAGGCTAGGGTGTCCGCGTCTAGCCTGCCGGTCGCGTTCAGGTTATGCTGCTGCTGATAGCTGCGTACCGCGTACTCGGTGCCGGGACCCCATACGCCGTCGACGTTTCCGTGATACATGCCCTGCTGCTGCAGCCGCCCTTGCACCCTCTGGATCATGTCCTGTGACAGCTCCGGCGAAGTTGGCGTCGCCGCGTAGCTCTGGGTTGGATAAGTGGAGCGGCTTGTCTGACTGCGGTTGTTGCCGCCGAACATCGAGCACGCGGGCAGCACTGCAATACTGCAGAGAGCCAACAGAGTGGCGGCATTGCGGACCTTGGTCATGGCATTCTCCCTGGGAATTTGACACGGAGCGTCGCGCCGCCCGAAGCGGGCGATACGCGTGGACAATCAAGCCAACAGAACTGATGCATTTGCTTCAGGGTTGCGCCGGGAACTGCATTGTGAGAGCCGCAGTGACCAAGCGTCTGACGATCGCGCACTGGCGCGGACCTACGTATCCGGTATGCGCTGCCGCCACGGATCAGCTGGGATCCGCCAGGGAGGTCCGCAACGACCCGATACATGCTGGCTGCAACTGCTGCGCTGGGGTTTCTGGCATTGATGCCTACATCGCGTTCGCAAGCCCGAGTGAAGGTGTGCGGTACTCCGGTCAGAAGATCCCCAGATGTTGATGCAGATCGACGCCGTCGCGCTGCAACGCTTCAGCGGCAATGTCCACCACCACGCGACCGCTGTTGAGCACGACGATATCGTCCGCAAGATCGAGCACCAGCCTTGCGTTCTGTTCGACCAGCACGATCGACAAACCGTGCTGCTTCAACTGCTTGATCGTCGCCATCACCTCGGTAACGATCTGCGGCGCCAGCCCCTCCGACGGCTCGTCCATCAGCAGCACGCGCGGATTGGCCATCAACGCGCGGCCGATCGCCAGCATCTGCTGCTCGCCGCCCGATAGGTAGCCGGCATATTGTTCCCGGCGCTCGCTCAATCGCGGAAACGTGTCGCAGACGCGATCGATCGTCCACGGCGCCGCGTCGCCGCCACGCGGTTTGCGTGCTGCCACCGCGAGGTTTTCGCGCACGGTCAGGCTGCGGAATACGCGACGGCCCTGCGGCACCAGCGCGACGCCGAGTGCCGCGATCGCTTCCGGCGCGCGGCCGGCGACCGACGTGCCGTAAACCGTGATGTTACCGCGTCGTGCGGCACCCAGCCGATCATCACGCCGATGCACGTCGACTTGCCGGCCCCGTTGCGTCCCAGCAGGCCGAGCAGCCGCCCTTCCCCCAGTCGCAGCGAGACGCGATGGAGCACGTGGCTGTCGCCGTAGTAGGCGTCGATGTCGCTCAGCGTCAGCGCGTCATGCGCCAAGGTAGATCTCCTTGGTACGCGGGTGCTCGACCACCTCGGCGCGGGTGCCCTCGACGACAACCCGGCCGAAATGCAGCACCGTGATGCGCTCGGCAAATTCCAGCGCCACGTCCATGTCGTGCTCGATCATCACGATGGTGACCGCGCGCGGAATGCCGGCGATCAGGCTCAGCACGTCGCGCCGCTCCTCGATCGACAGCCCGGCGAAGGGTTCGTCCAGCAGCAGCAGCCTGGGGTTCTGCGCCAGCGCCATGGCAATCTCGACGCGCCGGCGCTCGCCATAGGAGGTCTGCGCCACCGGCCGCTCGGCCAGATGATCGAGGCCGACGCGGGCCAGCGCATCGCGCGCCTTGTCCAGCAGATCGCGTTGCCGATCGAGCCGGACGATCGGATTCCAGCGCAACGGCGACAGGCCCAGCAGCGACAGCGTCACGTTGTGCAGCAGCGTCTCGCCCGGGAACAGCGTGATGATCTGATATGTTCGGGCCAGGCCGAGATGCGCGCGATGACGGGCCGCCGCGCCGGTGATGTCGTTGCCGAACAGAGCGATGCTGCCGGAGTCGGTACGCAACTCGCCGGTGATGAGGTTGAAGAGCGTGGTCTTGCCGGCGCCGTTCTGGCCGATGATGAGGCGACGCTCGCCCGGGGCGACAGCGAGGTTCACCGCGGTGGCGACGCGCAGGCCGCCGAACGACTTGTGCAGGTCGCGCACCTCGAGCGCGGTCATCGTCCGACTTCCCGCTTCAGCGCCGGCGCCGGCCGCACGCGAGCCACGCGTCGCCATCGCCCATGCGCCACAGCCGCACGCAGCCGGGCACCAGCCCCTCGGGCATGAACACGACGATCAAGACGAAGATGGCGCCGAGCACGAAGTTCCAGCGTTCGATGTAGGCGCTGGCGACGTATTTCATGACGATGACCAGCACCGCGCCGGCGATCGGTCCGAGCAGCGTGGCGGTGCCGCCGGCGATCACCATCAGCAGTGCCTCGGCCGATGCGCTGAGTGCCACCGCCTGCGGACTGATGAACTGGTTGTAGTAGAGATACAGCAGCCCCGCGACGCCGCTCCAGAAACCGGAGAACAGAAAGGCGAGGAAGCGCGTCAGCCAGACATTGTAGCCGAGTGCGGTCATGCGCCGCGGCTGGTCGCGCGTGCCGCGCAGTGCCGCACCGAACGGCGAGGCGACGAAGATCGCCATGGCGCCGATGGTGACCAGGAACACGACGAAGCACGCCCAGTAGAATTCCGGTGCGTCGACGAGCGAAAAGCCGAACGGCGCGGGCCGCGCATTGATCGACATGCCGTTGTCGCCGTTGGTCAGGCTGATCCAGCGATAGGCGATCCCCCAGACGATCTGGCCGAGTGCGACGGTGATCATGACGAACCCGAGCCCGGTGCCGCGCAATGCCAGAACCGCGAATATCGCCGTCACCGCGAGCGTGACCAACAGCGCGCCAAGCGCCACGACAATGTGGCCGTGGCCGATCGTTGATCAGCATCGCTCCGGCATAGGCAGCGATGCCGAACAGCCCGGCGTGACCGAGCGTGACCAGGCCGGCGTATCCCACCAGCACGTTCAGCCCGAGTGCCAGGATCGCGTAGATCAGCATCTGGGTGGCGATGTTGATGTAGTAGCTGTTGCCGATCCACAGCGGCAGCGTCGCCAGCACGAACCAGCGCGATGAGGAGCGAGACGCTTCATGATAACAAACTCCCCCTCCCTTGCGGGATGGGGAGCGCTGTCGTTCCCCTTGCCGCTTCCCATCGCGCAGCCAGCATCACAGCACCGCCCTGCCGAACAGGCCCTGCGGCCGGATCACCAGCACGATGAGCATCGGCAGGAACAGCACGACGTAGGCCAGTTCCGGAAACATCGCCTGGCCGAAATTGTAAAGGAACCCGACGACGAAGCTGCCGACCAGCGAGCCCAGCAAACTGCCCGTGCCGCCAAGGATCACCACCACGAGCGCGAGCGGCAGCATGTCCTGATCGAGCCCGGGATACACCGACAGGATCGGCCCGCCGATCACGCCGGCGAATCCCGCGAGCCCGGCGCCAAGCGCAAACACGATGGTGAACAGGTGCGACACGCGGATGCCGATGACGCGTGCCATCGCCGGATCGTCCACCGCGGCGCGGATCATGGCGCCGAGACGCGTGCGGTCCAGCAGCGCCCACAGCGCCGCGGCGATCACCGTGGCGATCAGGATGATGGCCAGTCGATAGGTCGGAAATGCCATGCCGAACACGACTGTCGCGCCGCGCAGCGCGGCGGGGGTTTCCACCGAGATCGGGTCACCGCCCCACTGCATCAGGCAGACATCGGCGACCATGAACGACAGGCCGAGCGTGACGAGCACCTGCGCCAGTTCGGCACCGACCAGGCGGCGCAGCACGAAGCGCTCGATGATCGCGCCGAACAGTGCGACGCCAAGCCCCGCGCCCAATGCCGCGATCCAGAATCCGGCGCCCGCGGCAATGAGGCTCACGCCGAAATAGGCGCCAAGCATGAACATCGAGCCGTGCGTCAGGTTTGGAATCCGCATCAGCCCGAAGATCAGCGAGAACCCGGCGGACAGCAGGAACAGCAGGCCGCCCAGCGTGACGCTGTTGACCGACAGGATCAGCCAGAGGTTCACGTCGGGCGGCTTGCCGGGATGTCAGCTCTTCAGCGCCGGATAGTCGCGCGAATAGACCGGTTGCTCGAGGAACCACTTCTCGTCGAAGGTCCAGAACTGGCTGACGTTCGGATAGGTCTTGATCGTCGTCTGCGCCAGCTTGCCGTCCTTTCGCTCCAGGCGACGGATATAGACGGTGCCGACGACGTTGCCGAAATGGTCGAAGTGAAACGGCCCGCGCGGCGAATTCGTCGAGCGAGACGGCCCGCATCGCCTTCATCAGCGCGTCCTTGTCCTCGGTGTTGCCGCCGGTCGCCTTCAGCGCCGCCTCGGCGACCATGCCGTTGATATACAGACCGGCGGCGTACAGGCCGGGAATGGCGCCGGTGTCGCGCACCATGCCGGCGATGAACTGCTTGTTGACCGGCGTGTCGAGATCCGACGTGAACGCCGATGCGCTGATCAGGCCGATCGCCTCGTCGCCGAAACTCTTCAGCAGCGCATCGTCGCCCGCCGTGCCGCCGCCGATCACCGGCAGCGTGACGCCGGCATCCTTGTACTGCTTCATGAACTTCAGCGGATTGGAGCCGGCGAAGCCCTGCACCACGGCGTCCACACCGCTGAGCTGGGCGATATACGGCGTGTAGTCCGGCGTGACGATCGGCGGCCACAGCTTCTTGACCACGCGGCCGCCGGCGTCCTCGAAGACGCGCTGGAAGCCGCCCATCTGCTCGTAGCCGAACGCGAAGTCCTCGCTGATGGTGATGACGCTCTTGTATTTCAGCTCCTTCGCCGCGTAGTCGGCCAGCACGTGCATGTTCTGCGCCGAGGTGCCGGACGCGCGCACGAAATATGGGTTGGGCTTGCGCTGCGACATGTCCTCGGCCGCGGCCAGGCTGAGGATCGGCGTCTTGTGCGCGGCCACGTAGTCGGAGATGGCCAGCAGCTCGAAGGCGGCGAGCGGGCCGAAGATCATGTCCACGTTGTCGCGCTCGATCAGTTCCTGCGCCTTGGTCTTGGTGCCGGCGGGGTTGCCGCCGGTGTCGCCGACGATCAGCTCGGCCTTGCGGCCGGCAATCATGTTGTTGCGGTCTTTGAGGAACAGGGTCACGCCCTGCTCCATCTGGATGCCGCCCTGTGCCAGCGGTCCGGTCTTCACCGTCAGCAGGCCGATGCGGATCGGCTTGTTCTGCGCGATCGCCGGCATCGGCAATGCCGCGGCTGCGGCGGTGCCCGCCAGGAATGTGCGCCGATCCAACCGAACTGCCATGATCCTTTGCCCTCCCACGCCCGTGTGTTCCGGGATGCGGGCTACGTAGCCGACTTTTTCGACGTTGGTCGATAATCCACGGGCGATGCATGCGGTCTGCGCCAAACCTGGTCACGGCGCTGTTACCGTGGCCGGACGTCGCGCGCGCTATACTCGGGTGCAACAGTGGGTCGCGGCACCGGTCGCGTGACCGCAGGAAGTATCGGGCGTCCTGCCACGCCTCGGACTGCGTCCCAGCAGACAAAATGTGGGCAAGCAAAATGCCGGAGGGACGAACATGATCCAAAGCCCATTTGCCTGGATCGGGGATCAGCTCGATCGCGCATTCCATTCGGTCGGCTCGGCCACCGACGAGGAGTACTGGACAGAGAACCGGCGGGCCGATGCTCTGACGGTTCGGCGCATCGGTCTGGCCGATCTGGGTCAGGCACTGTCCAAGGGTCTTGCCGACTTCGCCGCCAACCGGACCGACGTGATCTTTCTCTGCGTCATCTATCCGCTGGTGGGTCTCGTGCTGGGCCGGCTTGCCTCCGGTTACGATGTGGTGCCGCTGCTGTTCCCGCTCGCGTCCGGTTTCGCCCTGGTGGGGCCGCTTGCCGCGGTCGGGTTGAATGAGATGAGCCGACGGCGTGAGCTGGGAGCGGACGTGAGCTGGGTCGATTGGTTCGGTGTCCTGCGCTCGCCGTCGATCGGCGCCATCGTCGGGCTCGGCCTGTGGCTGATCGCGATCTTTGTGCTTTGGCTGGTGACAGCGGAGGTGATCTATGTCGCGACGCTCGGACCGCAACCGCCCGAATTCGATCGCAGCGTTCGCTCCGCGACGTGTTCACCACGCCGCAGGGCTGGACCATGATCGCCGTCGGCATGGGCGTCGGTTTCCTGTTCGCCCTGGTGGTGCTTTCGATCAGCGTCGTCTCATTCCCGCTGCTGCTGGATCGCGACGTCAGGATGGAGACAGCGATCCGCACGTCGGTCCAGGTGGTGATGGCCAATCCGGTACCGATGGCCGCGTGGGGACTGATCGTTGCAGCCGGCCTGGTGATCGGCTCGCTGCCGGGATTGCTCGGCCTGGTGGTCGTGATGCCGGTGCTTGGGCACACCACCTGGCACCTCTATCGCCGCGTCGTCGAACCGCGCGGCTGAGGCTGCCCCGGCTTCGCAGCGCGCCGGGCGCCGGCTACATTCATCGTCGAAGCGCCTGGTCGACGACGCGCGGACACTGACATCCGGGGGGAACCATGATCATCGACTGCCATGGGCACTACACCACGTCGCCGCGCCAGCACGAGGCTTGGCGCACGGAGCAGATTGCGGCGCATGGCGAGGGCAGGGCCGCACCGCCTCGTCCTGCCATCACCGACGACGAGATCCGTGCCAGCATCGTCGGCGGGCAGTTGAAGCTGCAGCAGGAGCGCGGCACCGATCTTACCATCTTCTCGCCTCGGGCCGCCGGCATGGGACATCATCTCGGCGATGCCGGGACCAGCGAGGCTTGGGCGGCGGCGTGCAATGAACTGATCCATCGGGTCTGCACGCTGTTCCCGCGCAATTTCGTCGGTGTCTGCATGTTGCCGCAGACCGCCGGCACCTCGCCGCGGAACTGCATCGCCGAGCTGGAACGCTGCGTGCTGGAATACGGCTTTGTCGGCTGCAACTTGAATCCCGATCCGTCGGGCGGTTATTGGAAAGACCCGCCGCTGGGCGATCGCTACTGGTATCCGCTGTACGAGAAGATGGTCGAGCTCGACGTGCCGGCGATGATCCATGTCAGCGCGGCGTGCAATCCGGCGTTCCACACCACCGGTTCGCATTACCTGAACGGCGATACCGCGGGGTTCATGCAGTGCATGACGTCCGATCTGTTCAAGCAGTTCCCGACATTGAAACTCATCATCCCGCATGGCGGCGGGGCGGTGCCGTATCACTGGGGGCGGTTTCGCGGCATCGCGCAGGACATGAAACTGCCGCCGCTCACCGAGCATGTGCTGCGCAACGTGTTCTTCGACACCTGCGTCTATCACCTGCCGGGGCAGGAACTGCTGGCGAAGGTCATTCCGGCCGAGAACATACTGTTCGCGTCGGAAATGCTTGGCGCGGTGCGCGGCATCGATCCGGAGACCGGACACCACTTCGACGACACCAAGCGCTACATCGAGCAACTGCCCTTCACGGCCACGGACAAGGCAAAGCTCTACGAAGGCAATGCGCGCCAGGTCTACGGTCGGCTGTCGGCGCAGCTTGCGAAGCAGTTCGCCGCGGCGCAGGCGTGAACCATCAGCCGATGGATCCCGACGTTGCGGCGCGCGACGCGCTGCGGCTGATCGGACCCGATCCCGCGAACTGGGTGCCGGACAGACCCGGCATTGACCACAACGTCACCGTGGTCGGCGGCGGCCAGTCCGGCAGCGCGTTCGCTTTCGCGCTGCGCCGCGCGGGCGTCGGCAAGGTGACGGTGATCGACGCGGCCGAGGACGAGGCCCGTGCCGGCGTCTGGCTGAACGCCGCGCGAATGAATTTGCTGCGAACGCCAAAGAGCCTGCCTGGTCCGGAACTCGGCATTCCCGCGTTCGGGTTTCAGTCCTGGTATGAAGCCCGGCATGGCGCTGAAGCGTACGCGGCGATCGATCGCATTCCCCGCACCGACTGGGCCGATTACCTGACATGGTATCGCCGTTTCCTCGGCATCGACGATCCGCTATCGCACCAGGCTGCGTCGGATCGAGCCCGGTGCCGGGCATTTCCGATTGCACCTGGAGGTGGACGGTCACGCCAGGATCGAAACCACGCGGAAGATCATCCTCTGCACCGGTTTTACCGGCAACGGCGGGCCGTACGTGCCATCCGAGTTGAGCGAGGTGTTGCCGGCAACGTTGCTTGCCCATACCGAGGCTGCCATCGATTTCGCTTCGTTGCGCGGCAGGCACGTGGCGGTGATCGGCGCCGCGGCATCGGCGTTCGATGCAGCGGGCGTGGCACTCGAGGCGGGTGCCGCATCGGTCCATCTGTTCGCGCGTCGTCCAACCATTGCGTCGGTGCCGATCACGCGCTCCCGCGGCTATGCGGGTGCATACGACAACTACCACGCATTGTCCGATGCCGCCCGTTGGGAACAGGCACTTCGGTTCCGCCGATGGGGATCGACGCCGACAACCGATGCGATCGAGCGCGACCGTGGCGTTCCCGAATTTCCATCTGCATCTCGCGGCACCCTTGCAGTCGGCCGCGGTCGCGGATGGCCGTGTTGTGGTGCGGGCAGGCGGATGACGAATACCGCTGCGACTTCGTCATCGCGGGAACAGGCTACTACGTCGACCTCGCGGCGCGCCCGGAACTGGCAGACTTCCACCGGATGATTCTGTTGTGGCGCGATCGTTTCACGCCGCCGGCCGGCGATGAAGATCACGTATCTTGGTGCGCACCCGTATCTGGGCGCGGGCCATGAATACCTGGAGAAAGTGCCGGGCGCTGCGCCGTATCTGCGGGATATCCATGTGCAGAATCCGGCCGGTTTCGTCAGCTTCGGATTGCCGATCGGCGATATACCGAGCATGAAGCGCGACATTCCCACCGTTGTCGCCCGCATCAGCAGCGACCTGTTTCTGGCCGATATCGACGCCCACGAGCGACGTATCACCGGCGATGTTGCGCCGGACTTCAGCGAGGAAATCTACGCGCCGCGCCGTTCATGCTCGGTGAGCCTGCGGCGCGCGCAGTCAGGGAGGACACGATGGCGCGGTTCCAGGACAAGGTTGTGCTCATCAGCGGTGGCGCGCGCGGCCAGGGCGCAGCGGAAGCGCGGCTGTTGGTCGCCGAGGGCGCAAAGGTGGTGATCGGCGACGTGCTCGAGGCGGAAGGCCGCCGCCTGGCGGACGAGCTTGGCCGTGCCGCGGTGTTCGTCCGTCAGGATGTCACCGAGGAGGCCGATTGGGCGAAGGCGGTCGATGCAGCGCAGGCGCTCGGCGGCCTGCATGGCATGGTGAACAATGCCGGCATATTCATCCCTCGGTCGCTGATGGAAACCGATGCCGCGCTGTTCGAACGGCATATGCGCGTCAATCAGCTTGGGTGCTTTCTGGGAATGAAGGCCGTCGTCGATTTGATGGAACGCTCGGGCGGCGGCTCGATCGTCAACATCTCGTCCGTCGCGGGGCTGCGCGGTTCGCCGAACGCCATCGCCTACAGCGCAACCAAATGGGCGCTGCGCGGCATGACCAAGGCGGCCGCGATCGAACTCGCGCCACGGCGCATCCGCGTCAACTCCGTGCATCCCGGGCCGATCGACACGGAGATGCTGAATGTCCGGACCCGCGATGAGAACCAGCGCCGCGTGCAGCAGGTGCCGATGAAGCGCATGGGAACAGCGGAGGAAGTCGGCAAGCTCGTGCTGTTCCTGCTGTCCGACGAGAGCGCCTACATCACCGGTGCCGAAGTTACGATCGACGGCGGCGTATCGCTGTAGTGCGACGGGGGCAATGACCATGACAAAGGACGAGCTGACAGCATGGGCGCTTGGGAACGGTTGGAAATTGATCGGCGGGCATCCGAGCCTGTCGAAGCCATCGCGGCCCGGCGATGCGATTGTCCGAATGGTGCTGAAGGCAACCGTGGTGAACGTCGAGATCAGGAAGCCCGCGGGCAAATGGGAGAAGGTCTCGGGCGCGAGCTACGGCGATGTGCAGGCTGACGCCGATACCGGCGTTCCGCGAGGGCTCGGTCTTGTCAGCATCCCGGGTCTCACCAAGCTCATGCAGGACAATCGGGACAGCGCGATGTTCAGCAAGTTGACCGGCACGGGTCGCAGCGCGGGGCAATGACCATCGATCCTTTGCCATGCTCGACTACCTGATCCGCCGGCTGACGGGAACCATACCGGTCCTGCTGGCCGTCAGTGTCTTTGTCTTCATGTTCGTCCATCTGCTGCCGGGCGATCCCGCGCGACTGGTCGCGGGACCGGATGCGTCAGCACAGGACATCGCGGCGGTCCGCGCCGACATGGGTCTCGACCGGCCGCTGGTCGTCCAGTATCTGCGCTACCTCGGCGAGACCGTGCAGTTGCGTCTCGGCCGTTCGATCAAGACGCACCAGCCGGTGGTCGAACTGATCGGCGAACGCTTCATGCCGACCCTGCTGCTCACGGTCTTCGCGATGCTGTGGTCGGTCACGGTCGGCGTCGGTATCGGCGTGCTGTCGGGCGTGCGGCGAGGACGCTGGCAGGACCAGGCGTCGATGGTGCTGGCGATCTCCGGCATTTCGTTTCCCGGGATTCTGGCTCGGGCTGCTGCTGATCGATTTGTTTTCTGTGCGGCTGGGCTGGCTGCCCACCGGCGGCTACGGCGGCTGGCAGAATTTTGTGTTGCCCGCGTTCACGCTCGGCCTCGCGGTCGCAGCGGTGATGGCGCGCTTCACCCGCTCGGCCTTCGTCGAGATCACCGCCGAGGACTATGTGCGCACCGCACGCGCCAAGGGCGTGCCGGAACGCAGTGTGGTTTGGAAGCATACGCTGCGCAACGCGCTGATCCCGGTGATCACGCTGACCGGCCTGCAGTTCGGCTTTCTGCTCGGCGGTGCGATCGTGGTGGAGACCGTGTTCGCCTGGCCAGGACTGGGACGGCTGCTGGTCGACAGCGTCGCCTACCGCGACTATCCGGTGATCCAGGCGGAGATCCTGCTGTTCTCGTTCGAATTCGTGCTGATCAACCTTGTCGTCGATCTGCTCTATGGGTTGGCCAATCCGGAGATACGCCTGCGATGAGCGACATCGCGCTGACCGCCACCGCTTTGCGTTCGCCATCGGCCGAGTTCTGGCGCCGCTTTCGCCGCAAGCGCGTCGCACTCGTGTCGGGATGCGTGATCCTGCTGCTGATTCTGGCGGCGATCGGTGCGCCCTGGATCGCGCCATACGGCCCAGCGACGCCCGATTACGACAACGTGCTGGCGGGTCCGTCGTGGCAGCATATCTGTGGCACCGACACGTTCGGCCGCGACATCTGGAGCCGCATCCTGTGGGGCGGCCGCATCTCGCTGACAGTCGGTTTTGTCTCGGTGGCGCTCGGCGGCGTGGCGGGCGTGGCGCTCGGCCTGATCAGCGGGTTCTTCGGCGGGATCATCGACGCACTGATCATGCGCGTGATGGACGTGCTGCTGGCGTTTCCCGGCATTCTTCTGGCAATCGGGGTCGTGGCGCTGCTCGGGCCGGGCATCGACAACGTGATCTACGCCATCGCGGTGTTCAGCGTGCCGGTGTTTGCCCGTCTCGTGCGCGGCAGCACGCTGGCCTTGAAGCAGACGCTCTATGTGCAGGCGTCGCGCAGCATCGGCGTGCGCGCGCCGCTGCTGATGCTGCGGCATATCCTGCCGGGCACGCTGCCGAGTGTGATCGTGTACAGTTCCTTGCGCGTCGGCACCTCCATTCTGACCGCGGCAGCGCTCAGCTTCATCGGTCTGGGCGCGCCGCCGCCAAGCCCCGAGTGGGGCGCGATGCTGGCCGACGGCCGCAGCTACCTCGGCGTGGCCGATCAGATCACGCTGTTCCCCGGTCTCGCCATTTTTGTCACGGTGCTGGCGTTCAACCTGCTCGGCGATGGGTTGCGCGACGCACTCGATCAGAAGTTGCGCTGATGCCGATGACCAACATGCAGCATCCCGTGCTCGTCATCGGTGCCGGTGTCGTCGGCCTTTCGACCGCGCTCTACCTGCAACGAGCGGGCATGCAGGTGGCGGTGATCGATCCGCTGGGCCCCGCGGGCGGCGCGTCGTTCGGCAATGCCGGCATGCTCAGCCCGGATACCGCGACACCGATCGCGATGCCCGGCATGCTGCGCAAGGTGCCTGGCTGGCTGCGCGATCCGCTCGGGCCGCTGGCGGTGCGGCCATCGTATTTCCCGCGCGCACTGCCATGGCTGCTGCAATGGGTGAAGGCCGGCCGGCTCGATCGCGTGCTGGCGGTGTCCGACGCGATGCGTGCGCTGCACCGCGAAACGCTGGACTGCTGGCGCGAACTGCTCGGCGAGGCGCTGTATCATGACCTGATCCGTCCGTCCGGGCAGGTGCATGTGTGGGAGGGCGACGATGCAAGCCCGACCGAAGCGATCGAGCAGCAGATCCGCGATCGCCACGGCATCCGCGCGGAGCCGCTCGGCGCGGACGAACTCCGGCAGATGTTTCCGGGCATCGCACGCAACATCACGCGCGGCCTGCACGTGCCGGGCAACGGCCACACCGTGAGCCCGCAGCGCATCGTCCACTCGCTCGGCGCGTTGTTCCGTGCGGCCGGCGGCGACATCATCGCCGAACGCGCGATGAAGCTGATCCCGCGCGACGGTGGTGGCACTATGGTGATGACCAACGTCGCCAACCGCAGCGCGGACTGCGTGGTGGTCGCCGCCGGCGCCTGGTCCGGACAACTGCTGTCACCGCTCGGCATTCGCGTGCCGCTGGAGACCGAGCGCGGCTATCACGCCATGCTGTTCTCCCCCAGCGTGCAGCCGCAGATCCCGATCAGCAGCAAGACGCGCGCGTTTTTCATGACGCCGATGGAGGACGGGCTGCGCATTGCCGGCACGGTGGAGATCGCCGGTCTCGATGCGCCGCCCGATGAACGGCGCGCGAAGATCCTGGTGGACCACGCGCGCCGTCTGTTCCCCGCCCTGGAGACCGGCGACGTGCGCTACTGGATGGGGTTTCGCCCGTCGACGCCGGACAGCCTGCCGATCCTGGGGCCGGCGGCGGGCCACCCCGGCCTCGTATTTCGCGTTCGGCCACGGCCATTTCGGCATGAGCGGCGGCCCGCCGAGCGGACGGCTGCTGGCGCGCATGATCACCGGCGAGGCGCCCGGCATCGATCCGGCACCCTACGGCGCGCAGCGTTTCGCACGCTGAAGGCACCCTCGTCGGCAAGAAATTGTTAACGGATTGCTCCTACGACCGTGTGCATGAGCACACACGTGGTTCAGGGCTACCAGTCAGCGATCGTGGCGGCCTTCCGGGCGGCTGCACCGTGGTTCCGGCGCCAGGCTCGGCGTGCCGTCTTGCTCGTCTGGTGGACGCTCACGCTGCAATTGCCGACGCAATTCGGCTTCTGGCTGCGCGCGAGACGCATGCGCCGTCTGGCGCCGAACGCCTGGGAGATGCCGGCGTGTCCCGCGCCATCGGTCGATCCCGGGCAGATCAGGCTGCCCTGTGCGATGCATCCGCTTGTGTCGATCATCATTCCGGCCCGCGGCAAGGTCAAATACACTTTGGATTGTCTCGCCTCGATCGCCGAGCACCCACCCGAGGCCGCCATCGAGGTGCTCGTCGTCGACGATGCGACCCCCGATCAGTCGACCGCCTGTCTCGCGGATGTCGACGGCATCAGGCTGATCGTCAATCCGCGCAACATCGGCTTTCTGCGCTCCTGCAACAGCGCGGCACAAGTGGCCAACGGCGAGTTCCTGCTGTTCCTGAACAACGACACGCTGGTTCTGCCCGGCTGGCTCGATACCATGCTGGCGCCCTTCCGGACGCGCAGCGACGTCGGCGCGGTCGGCTCGAAGCTGCTCTATCCCGATGGCAGGCTGCAGGAGGCCGGCGCGATCATCTGGAACGATGCGTCCGGCTGGAACTACGGCCGCCTCGATGACCCGGACAAGTCCGTCTACAACTACGTGCGCGAGGTCGACTACTGCTCGGGCGCCTCGCTCATGGTGCCGCGGCAGTTGTTCGCCACGCTCGGCGGCTTCGACGAACGCTATGCGCCGGCGTATTGCGAGGACAGCGACCTCGCCTTCCGGCTGCGCGAGCACGGATACCAGGTTCTGTATCAGCCGCGCTCGCGCGTCGTCCACTTCGAAGGCACCAGCTACGGCAAGCACTTCACCGGTGGCATCACGTCCTTTCATGCGCTCAACCGGAAGCGATTCCGCGAACGCTGGCACATGGTCCTGTCGACCGAGCATCTGGCGAACGGCGAGCATGTCATGCGGGCGCGCGACCGCGCGCTCGATCGGCCGGTGATTCTGGTGATCGATCACTATGTGCCCCAGCCCGACCGGGATGCCGGCTCACGCACCATGATGTGCTTTATCCAGGCGCTGCAGGCGGCCGGCATGATCGTCAAGTTCTGGCCGCAGAATCTGCACTACAGCCCGGGCTATACGGATGCGTTGCAGGATATGGGTGTGGAGGTCGCCTACGGCGGCGACGGCGACACGTTCC
Organism: uncultured Alphaproteobacteria bacterium; assembly: GCA_963739725.1. GTDB lineage: Bacteria > Pseudomonadota > Alphaproteobacteria > Acetobacterales > Acetobacteraceae > JAMXLO01. The sequence continues at coordinate 34,544 of CAVUBS010000007.1, forward strand.
GCCAATGGATTGCCGAGAACGGCGCCGATATCGATCATGTGCTGCTGAGCAGACCGGACGTCGCCGCTTCCTTCCTGCCGGAGCTCAGGGCCAGTTGTCGTGGCCGGTTGATCTACTACGGACATGACCTGCATTTCCGCCGGATGCAGCGGCAGGCGGACGTGCTCGGCGACATAGCGCTCGCCCGTGCCGCCAACCGCATGGAGGCGCTGGAGCGATCGGTCTGGCGCGAGATGGACGTCGTGCTGTACCCGTCGGACGAAGAAGCCGCGATGGTGTCCGACATGGAGCCCGGCGTGACCGCGCGCGCCGTTCTGCCATACTGCTTTGCCGAGTTTGCGTTGCCCAGGCAGGCGACGCTCGATCCGGTGATCCTGTTCGTCGGCGGCTTCGCTCATGGACCGAACCAGGAGGCAGTGCTGTGGTTTGTGGATCACGTGCTGCCGTTGATCCGGCGAGCGCTTCCCTGCGGCGAAGCTGGCTGTCGTCGGCTCCAACCCTCCGCCGAAGGTGCTGGATCTGGCATGCGACGGCATCAGCGTGGCGTCGAATGTCAGCGATGCCGAGCTCCGGGAATTCTACCGAACGTCGCGCGTTGCCGTCGTGCCGTTGCGCTACGGTGCCGGCGTGAAGCTGAAGGTCGTCGAGGCGTTGCGCGAAGGGCTGCCGCTGGTGACGACGCCAACCGGCGCGCAGGGATTGCCTGGCCTCGACCAGGTGGCTGCGGTCTGTGACGGCCCGCGGAGCTTCGCCGATGCGGTCTGCAAGCTGCTGGACGATGACGGGCACTGGGCCGGTTGCTGTGCGGCGCAGATCGCATATGCCGCTGAGCGCTACAGCGAATCGGCGTTTCGTGCCAGGTTGCTCGATGCAGCGGGGATCACGCAGTCCCACGATCACGCCTCTCCTGCAATCGAGCACAGCGTGGGTTTGCTTCGGTCGGCCTGAACGCCCGCCGCATCAATCGCCCAGCCGCTGTGCGGCGCGCTGCAATTCGTAATCGGTGCGCGCTGCCTGCACGTCGTTCCGCGTGGAAACCTCGGGAATGCCGACGTCCCACCAATGGCCCCCCGCTGCGGTGGCAATGCGCGGATCGGTGCGGATCACGATCACGCTGGTGCGGTCGGCGGTGTGCGCGCGATGCAGTGCGGCCTCCAACTCCGTCAAACTGTCCACCTGCTCGGCGAGCGCGCCGAGGCTGGCCGCATGCGCACGGAAGTCGATCGCCGGCGCGGCACCGCAGTCGACCAGCAGGTTGTTGAAGGCCGCGCTGCCCGTGGCGCGCTGCAGGCGGTCGATGCAGCCGAAACCGCCGTTGTCCAGCAGCACGATCGTCAGCTTCAGTCCGAGCATCACCGACGTGGCGATCTCCGAGTTCAGCATCAGGTAGCTGCCGTCGCCGACCAGCACGATCACATCGCGGTCCGGCCGCGCCAATTTGACCCCCAGCGCGCCGGCGATTTCGTAGCCCATGCAGGAATAGCCGTATTCCAGGTGGTATGTTCCGACCTCGCGCGCCTGCCAGAGCTTGTGCAGTTCGCCCGGCAGACCGCCGGCGGCGCAGACGACGATCGCATCGGCGGGCGTGGCGCGCTGCACCGCGCCGATCACCTGTGCGTCGGACGGCAGCGCTGCATTCGATGGCGCAGTGGCGGCGGCGACCGCCTGTCGCCATGTCGACCATCGCATCGGCTGCGGCGGTTTGCCACGCCGCCGGCGCGCGATGTCCGGCGAGCATGTCGCTCAGTTCCGTCAGACCCTCGCGCGCATCGGCAACCAGCGGCAGCATGTGATGCTTCGTCGCATCGAACGACTGAATGTTGAGCCCGATCAGTTGGCGTTGCGGATTGCGGAACAGTGCCCATGAACCGGTGGTAAAATCCTGCATTCTGGTTCCGACCGCCAGGACGACATCGGCCGCCTGCGCCGCCTCGTTCGCGGCAGATGTGCCGGTGACGCCGATCGCCCCGAGGTTGAGCGGATGGTCATGCGGCAATGCGCTCTTGCCGGCCTGGGTCTCCGCAACCGGAATGCCGTGCGCGGTGGCAAAGCGATCCAGCGCCGCGGTCGCCTCCGAATAGTGCACGCCGCCGCCGGCGATGATCAGCGGTGCCCTGGCGTCGCGCAGCACGCGCGCGGCCGTCGGCCAGTTCCGTCGCATCGGGCCGAGGCCGCCGCACATGCCAAACCCGCGCGGCAAAGAAGCCCTCGGGATAGTCGAACGCCTCGGCCTGCACGTCCTGGCACAGCGCGAGCGTCACAGGTCCGCACTCGGCCGGATCGGTCAGCAGCGACACGGCACGCGGCAGTGCGGCAATGATCTGCTCGGGACGGGTGATCCGATCGAAGTAGCGCGACACCGGGCGGAAACAGTCGTTCGCGGATACCGTGCCGTCGCCAAAACTCTCGACCTGCTGCAGGACCGGATCGGGTCGGCGCGATGCGAACACGTCGCCGGGCAACAGCAGGACCGGCAGGCGATCGACATGCGCGACCGCCGCAGCCGTCACCATGTTGGTCGCACCAGGTCCGATCGACGTTGTGCAGGCCATCATGCGGCGCCGATGCATCGCCTTGGCATAGCCGATCGCGGCCAGCGCCATCGCCTGCTCGTTATGCGCGCGATAGGTCGGCAGATCGGAGCGATGCGCGTGCAGGGCCTCACCCATCCCGGCAACATTGCCATGGCCGAAGATCGCCCAGACGCCGGCGAACAGCGCAACGCGCCGGCCATCGAGCTCGGTCTGCTGTGCGGCCAGATAGCGCACCAGTGCCTGCGCCATGGTCAGACGGATCGTGCCCATTGTCGCGTTTCCCCTCATGCCAAATGGCGGTTCAGTTGCTATTCTTCCACGCGGCAGGCGGGAAGGGGAGGCGCGTGATGCTGAGCATTGCAGTGATCGGAGCGGGCCGGATCGGCAACATCCATGCACGCAACATCGCTGCTCATGGCGGAGTGCGTCTGGCCGGCGTGGCCGATGTCGACAGAGGCGCGGCGGAACGTCTGGCCACTGCATGCGGCGCACCGGCGCTGTCGCTGGACGCTGCGTTCGCCGCCGATGCGGTGCTGATCGGCTCGCCCACGACGACGCACGCCGACTACATCGAGCGTGCCGCCGCTGCCGGGCGAGCGATCTTCTGCGAGAAACCGATCGATCTGTCGGCGCCGAGGGTGCGGGCGTGTCTGGAGGCGGTGCGGCGCGCCGGTGTCGTGCTGATGGTGGGTTTCAACCGCCGCTTCGATCCGCATTTCGCGCACGCTGAAGCATCGGCTGGATGCCGGCGAGATCGGCGCACTGGAGCTGCTGACCATCATCAGCCGCGATCCGGCGCCACCGCCGCTGTCCTATGTTGCGACGTCCGGTGGGCTGTTCCGCGACATGATGATCCACGATCTGGACATGGCCCGCTTCCTGCTGGGCGAGGAACCGGTCGAGGTGCATGCCGCCGCATCGTGTCTGATCGATCCGTCAATCGCGGCGGCCGGGGATGTCGATACGGCTGTGGTGACATTGCGGACGGCCGGCGGAAAGCTCTGCCAGATCTCCAATTCGCGTCGTGCGACGTATGGCTACGACCAGCGGATCGAGGCACATGGCGCGAAGGGGCTGCTGCGTGCCGGCAATGTGACGCCGACAACGGTGGAACTGGCAACCGGAGCGGGCTTCGTGACCGATCCGGTGCTGCCGTTCTTCCTGGAGCGCTATGCGGCGGCATACCGCGCGGAGCTGGACGTTTTCGTCGCGGCCGTGGAGTCGGGCCGGGCACCGAAGCCCGATGGCGAGGATGGACTGAAGGCGTCTGCTGCTGGCCGACGCAGCCACCGAGTCGGCGGCCACCGGGCAGGCGATCAAGGTCAACCTGAATGGCGAACAGGTGCGGCAGGCGTAATCGTGCCGTCATGACCGATGACCGACGATGTTGATGCAGACTGGGCAGATGCGGCCTGGCCTGATCGCTGTCCTTGTGCTGCTGCTGTGCGGCACCGATCCGGTCGCGTCGCAGCCGGCGCCGGTCGCGGTCAAGGTTGCCGTCTATGTGGCGCCGCCGTTCGTCATGCAGTCCGCCGATGGCTACACAGGTTTCTCGTGGGAGCTTTGGCAGCAGGCCGCCGCCGAACTCAAGCTGACCTACGATGTGCAGAGCGTTGCCTCGATCTCGCAACTGCTCCAGTTGCTGCGTGACAGGCAGATCGACATCGCGGTGGCCGATCTCTCGATCACCGGCGCGCGTTTCCACACCATGGATTTCACCGAACCCTATATCGATGCCGGTCTTCGGATCATGATCGACGAGGATCGGCACACCGGCATGGGAAGCCTGATGACCGAACTGCGGCTAGGCGGTCATCTGCGGATCTACGGGTGGATCGGCGTCTTCATTGTTCTCGGCACGATTGCGCTGACCCTGATCGATCGCAGGTATCATCCCGAATTCCCCGCGCGCTGGACCGACGGACTCGCCGAGGCGTTCTATCATGTGATGTCGGTTGCCACATCCGGATCGACCTCGCACCGCAATCTGCTCGGAGCCATCGGGCGCATTCTGGGTGCGATCTGGCTCGCGTGCGGTGTGGCTGTGGTCGCCTATGTGACGTCGAGCATCACCAGCGTGATGACCGTCTCGAAGATGGCTTACCAGATCAACGACTTCAACGATCTGCGCGGCAAGCATGTCGGTGTGCTGGAAGCGAGTGTGGGTGAAGCTTTTTCCCGTGAGGCGATGTTGGACGTTCAGTCGTTCGCCACGATGGAGGAGGCGGTCGATGCCTTGCTGAAACGCGAGATCAGCGCGATCGTGGACGACGCGCCGCAACTGGAATGGTACGACAAGGCACACCCCGAGCTGCCGATCACCGTTGTCGGGCCAGTGTTCAAAACCAGAGAACTACGGCTTCGCGCTGCCGTTGAACAGCCCGCTCACACGACCGGTCAGTGAAGCCATCCTGCATCTGCAGGATACCGGCGCGCTGGACGCATTGCGAGCCCGGTATTTCGGAACAACCCGATAGGAGACCCCGAATGCGCATCGGCATGGTGACCGACAGCCTGAGCCATCTGCCCTTTGATCAGCTTCTGCAGACGGCGGCCGAACTTGGGATCGAAATGCTGGAGTTTCCCTGCGGCAACTGGTCGAGCGCGCCGCATTTGAATCTCGACATGCTGTTGGACAGTGCAGACCGCGCGCGGCGACTTCGCGGCGAAGCTGCGTGATCACGGGCTGTCGCTCAGTGCGCTGAACTGCTCGGGGAATCCGCTGCATCCGGGCGAGATCTGGCAGGCGGCACCGGGAGGTTACCTCGAAGACGATCCGCCTGGCCGGATTGCTTGGCGTGGATCGGGTGGTGCTGATGTCGGGCTGCCCGGGAGGTCCGGGCGATGCCAATGCCAACTGGATCACGACCGCATGGCCGCCGGAGGCTGCGCGCGTGCTCGCCTGGCAATGGGACGAGGTGCTGATCCCGTATTGGAAGGGATTGGTGGCGGAGGCGAAATCCGCTGGTGTGGACAGGCTGTGTCTGGAACTGCACGGTCAGCAGAATGTCTACAATGTGGCGACGCTGTTCCGTCTGCGCGATGCCGTCGGTCCGGTGGTGGGCGCGAATTTCGATCCGAGCCACCTGTTCTGGATGGGCGCCGATCCGCTCGCTGCCACGCGGCTGCTCGCACCGGCGATCTATCATGTGCACGCCAAGGACACGCGCATCGATCCTGCCAATGCCGCGATCAACAGCCTGATCGACACCAGGCCGATGGATCGGTTGCTCGATCGGTCCTGGAGCTATGTCACACTCGGCTACGGCCACGATCTCCTGTGGTGGCGTCAGTTCTGTTCGTTGTTGCGGCTGGTCGGCTATGACGATGTGCTGTCGATCGAGCACGAGGACATGATGCTGCCGCCGCTGGACGGCGTGCGGAAGTCGGTGGAGCTGTTGCGTCAGGTCATTTGAAGGAACGCGGCCAGGCGATCATACCATTCCGTCTGATCGGCAGGCGTGAAGTGCGCATTTGCCGGGCTGGGATTGGGAACGACAAACAATCGCGTGCGACCGATGCTCAGCGTCTGCGGTCCCAGTTCGAGCACATGTTCGACTGATCCCGGCGCCAATGTGCGATGGAACGGTCGATAGGCGGTCATGCCGTGAAAGCAGGCGATGCGCGGGTGATAACGCTCGAGTTTCAATGCCAGTTGCACGGCACCGGCGTCGAATTCGGCCCGACCCAGCGCAGAGGCATTCGCACTGGGACGCTTGACAATGTCCGTGAAGCCGATTCCAAATTCAAGCAGCACATGATCGTGCGTCGGCCCAAGGATTTCGACGCCAAGTCCCTGCCTGGCGCGAATGCTCAGCGTCGAGCGCGAAAAGCATGGCCAGAAACGATTGGTCGGGCGGGCGAAATAGTGTCCCTGCGTCGCCGACATGATCGACGGATTGATCCCGATGAAGACGATATCGAGGCCGTCACGCAGGAGATCCGGTAGCGGGCGCGAAGCGGGCTCCATCGCGTCCACCATTACAAGAGCACGCAGTGCACCGGCTCGAATGAGATCGTCACCTCGCTGCCTTCATCGAACAACTCGGTGGGCGGACGGCGCACGATCAGCTGGCCCGCCGGCCAGTCCACCACATACTGGATGAAGTCGCCGTGGAACATGCGCCGGTGAATACGGCCTGCCACACCGTTCTGTGATCCTGCCGCGGGCCCGAGATGAATGTAGGAAGGCCGCAGCGCCACCGTGGTCTGGCCGTCGCGCGCAGCGTCCGATGCGACGACCTCCAGCCGCATGCCGCCCTCAGCCTCGAAGATCAGTGTGTCGTTCGAACCCGACGGTCCGCGAACCTGGCCTTGGATCAGATTCGCCGACCCGACGAAGTCCGCGACAAAGCGGCTGCGCGGCCGGTTGTAGATTTCCTCCGGCGTGCCGATCTGCTCGATTTTTCCGCCGTTCATCACGATCACCCGGTCGGAGATTGCCAGCGCCTCCTCCTGGTCGTGGGTCACGTAGAGCGAGGTTATTTCCAACCGTCGTTGCAGTTCGCGCAGCTCGACGCGCATCTCGGCGCGCAGTTTCGCATCCAGGTTGGACAGCGGCTCGTCGAACAGCAGCACGTTCGGCGAGAACGCGATCGCCCGCGCAACCGCGACACGCTGCTGCTGTCCGCCCGACAATTTGGACGCAGGGCGCTCGGAAAAATCCTGCATCTGCACCAGGCCAAGAACGCGCTGCACGTTCTCCCGCACCGCGGTTTTCGGCAGCTTGCGCACGCGCAGGCCGTAGGCGACGTTTTCGAACACCGTCATGTGCGGCCAGATCGCGTAGGACTGGAACACCATCGAGACGCCACGCTTCTCGGTCGGCACGTTGCGTCGCTCCGCCGCGGAATACACCGTTTCATCGTTCAGCCGAATGCTGCCGGAACTTGGCGTTTCCAGACCGGCGACCGCACGCAGGGTCGTGGTCTTGCCGCAGCCGGACGGACCAAGCAGCGTCACCAGTTCACCAGAGGCTATGTCAAATCCGATGCCATCGACGGCGGTCGCGTCGCCATAGCGCACGACAAGGTCGGACACTTCAATGCGCGGGTGGGTCACTGCGTCGCACCGGTGACGCGGCGTGCCAGACTGAACATGATGGCGACTGCAACGAAGACCGTGGCAGTCTGGATCAGCGCCATTGCTGCGGACAGTTCCGAACTCGAGCTGAGCCAGGAATTGACGATCGCCGGCGCGATGACCTTTGAATTCGGGCCCATCAGAAAGATCGAAACTCCCAGTTCCCGGACGGATGCGATGAAGATCAGCAGCCAGGCCGCCACCATGCCCGGTCGCAGCAGCGGCAGCGTCACTGTGCGCATCTGGTAGATCCATGGCGCGCCGCAGACCCGTGCACATTCCTCGAGGCTCGGATCCACCTGCAGCACCACGCTGGCGATGGTGCGCAGGCCGAGCGGCAGGAACACGGTGAAGTATGCCAGCGCCAGCAGCCACAAGGTGCCGTAGATCGGTATCGGCAGGTTGATCCACGCCCATAGCAGGCCAAGACCGAAGACCAGACGCGGCACGGCTTGCGGGAACATGATCACGTATTCCGCTGCTCCGCGACCGGGCATGCGCGAGCGGTAGATGATCCAGGCGAGCACACCAATCACCGGCACGCCGATGGTCGCCACCGAAATGCCGAGCGTCAGGCTGTTGACGAACGCCGGTCCGACGGAACCCATCTGCAAAGCCGTTTCGTAGTTCGCCAGCGTGAACTGCATCTGCGGCAGGATGACCGTGGCGAACCTTTCAAACGAGGTGAGCAGCAGAGCGCCCAACGGCAGGATCACCGCGACGATGATATAGCCCCAGGCAATGCCCAGCAGCGGCCAGCGCATCACGTCCGACATCCATCGCGCGCGGACGGAACGCCTTGCCGGTGATGGTGGCGTAGCTGCCACGCCGCAACACCAGCCGCGCGAGCGTCAGCGTGATCAGCATGACGCCGAACAGCGACAGGCCCATGGCTGCCGCGCGGCCGTAGTCAGGCGGAAAGGACAGCGTCGCCTGCCAGATCGCCGTGGTCACGACATAGAAGCGGCCGGGAATTCCCAACACGAAAGCGGCGGCGAACGAGCCGAGCATCTCGGCAAAGACGAAGATCGTCGCGCTGAGGACGCCCGGCGCGACCAGCGGCAGGGTGATCCGCAATGCCGTGCGCAGTTTTCCTCCGCCGAGCACGCGCGAGCTTTCCTCGAGCGAAGGGTCCATCGACTTCATCGCCGCGGAGATCATCACAAATGCAACGGTGCCCTCGAACAGCGCCATCACCCAGGCGATGCCATAGGGCGAGTAGATGTTGAACAGGTCGCCTGGCGAACCCAGCGAACGCCATGCCTGGTTGACCAGCCCGGTCTTCGGCCCAAGCAGCACGCCCCAGGCCAGCGCGCCGATCAGCGGCGTCATGTAGTACGGCAGTTCCATCAGGCGCTCGAGCCGCTGGCGGCCGGGGATGTTGGTGCGTGTCAGGATCCACGCCTGCAGGAAGCCGAACAGCACCGCCAGTACGGTGGCGATGCATGCCACGAGCGCCGTGTTGGTCAGGATGCGGAAGTCGTCGATCAGATTGACAAAATTGTCGAACCCGTATTCCTCGGGCGGGAACACCGACGGGTCGCCGACATTGAGCGATTCGTTGATCAGGAAACCGATCGGATACAGCACCAGCGCGCCACACAGCAGCACGACGAGCGGCATCACGATCTGTCGCAGGCTCAGTCCTCGCACAATCACGGTCGATCCTGTTCAGCGCAGCCCGGTGATCTTGTCCCACTCGCGCACGAATTGCGCATGGGTCTTCTCGAAAGCCTGCCAATCGTTCGGGATCAGCAGTTTGAACTCGGTCACGCCGGCGCCGCCCTGCGGCGGAGGCACATCGGGGCGCGGCGAATACGTGAACAGTTCCGCCACATTCCCTGATTGCCCGGGCACGCTCAGGAACCAATCCATGAAAAGCTGGGCGGCCGCGGGATGCGGCGCCTCCTTCACGATGCCCCAGGGCTGCGGCGAAGCCACGACACCGTCCGGCGGATAGACAAAGACCACCGGCGCGCCCTTCGCCTTCATGGTCAGGTAGCCCGAGTATTGTGCCGTGAGCGCCACCTTGTCCTGACCGCTCACCAGGCGATCGAATTGCTGGACGTAGGAGTTGAAGGCGTGCGGCTTCAGTGGTGCCAGTTTCGCCCAGAAGTCGTTGCCGTAGAGTTGCCGCAGCACATACCACGTCACGTGCTGCAATCCGGAGATCGACACCTTCACCGAAATGGCGTCCGTCCATTTCGGATCCATCGCATCCTGCCAGGTCCTCGGTGCCTCGTCGGCCGACACGAGCGTCGGATTATAGGCGATCGCCGCGACCACCAGCGAGCCCCATGTCCAATAGCCCTCCGGCGAACTTTTGTATTCCGTCTTGTATGCCGCCATTTCCGGCGAGACGTATTGCATGTATCCGCCGCGCTTCTGGAAATCGAGCGCGAAGCTCATGTCGGAGAGTTGGGCGACATCGGCGAGGTAGGCATTCCCCTGACGCTCGGCCAGCAGCTTTGCATAGAGGCCACCGGCCTGGATGCGCAGATAGTTCATCCTGATTTTCGGAAACACCGCGTGGAACTTCGCCAGTTCCGCTTCGGCTGCGGCCTCGGGGTCGGTGGAGTAGACCACCAGTGCGCCTTCCTGCTCCGCCTTGGCAACGTCGGCGCAGGTTTTGAATCCATCCATCTGGCGAGGGTTGTCGCACGCCACACTCGCGGTAGCGCCGAGCAGGACCGCAAGCATCGCCGTCGAGGCGGCGCAAGACAGGCGACGCATCGCTCCCCCCATGTTCAATCGGATTCGACTACAGCACATGCGGCGGCGGCGGCAAACCGTTGGTTATCGTTGTCGCACCAGTTTCCGGACGCGGTGATTCTCGGAATCGCCGATATAGACTGCACCATCAGGCCCCACGACTGCGCCATGCGGGCGCGCGAGCGATGCCAGTCCTGCGGGGCCGCCGTCGCCGCCTGGGCCGGCTTCGCCCTTGCCGGCGATGGTGGTGACGATCCAATTCTGTGCATCGATCAGGCGGATCGCATGGTTCTCGGTATCCACGATGAACACATTGCCGCTCGGATCGACCGCCATCTCCTTCGGTGCGTTGAAGACTGCATGGCGCGCATCGTGATCGTCGCCGTCGTAACCGCGCGCGCCGGTGCCGGCCACTGTTTCGATGATGCCGTTGCGGATGCGGCGCAGACTGCTGCCCTGGCGCTCCAGGACATAAAGCGAATCGTCCGGCGCCAGTGCGACCGCGCGTGCGCCGAAGATGTCGGCGCCAGTCGCAGGGCCGCCATCGCCGGCATGACGCCCGTTGCCGGTGCCCGCGAATGTGGTGATGACGCCCGTGCCGAGATCCACTGCGCGCACCCGATTGTCCGCCACATCGGCGATGAACAGGCGACGGTGGTCGCGATCCAGCGCCAGTCCATTGGGCTCCGCGAGGCCGGCACGCACGGACGGGCCAGCCGTCACCGCTGAATTTCCCGGAACCGTCACCGGCCAACGTGGTGATGACACCGAAGCTGTCGATCCGCCGCACGCGCTGATTCAAACGGTCGGCCACATAGATGTTGCCCGCGCGATCGATGACGATACCGTAAGGCTGGTTCATCCGCGCCTCGGTCGCGGGCCCGCCATCACCCGAGAAGCCCTGCTGTCCCATGCCGGCGATCGTCGCAATGACGCCGGTGCGCATGTCGATGCGGCGGATGCAGTGATTGTACGTGTCGGAGAAGCACAGATTGCCGTCCGGATCGAACGCCAGGTCAAACGGGTTGTTGAGCAGGGCCTGCGTCGCCGCGCCGCCATCGCCGGCATAGCCCTGCGCTCCCGTTCCGGCGACGGTGCTGATGATCCATTGCGTGTCTGCCATCGTCGTTACCCTCCCGCTGGTGCCACCATGGTTGTCGGGGCCGGCCTGTCAAGCGTAGGATCATTCCAGGATTAGCCGGAGGAAGTTGAGATGGACATGCAGACGGACCGCGACGCCACGACCCTTTACAGCAAGCTGGAAGATCGGGTCATGGCGCGCGACCAGGTGGGCGCGAGCCAGGTCTATTACGATCTCGTGCGCACCGGCCGTCCGCTGAATGAGATCATCGCCGAGGGCGTGCGCATCCATGCACCGTACACGCATGTGCCATACCATGAGCGCATTGACGACGGATATCCGAACTTCGTCAACAACGATCACTGCCTGCTGAGCGCGCGGGCCACGATCAATCTGGCAAAGATGCTGCCGGGGCCGTTGTCGATGCTGCCGATGGCGCAGACCATTTGGTACATCCCAAGCGGACTCGATATCTGGAACCAGAAGATGGACAAGGCGCCCGGACACTACACGCGCGCCCGCGGCAACCTCGGCGCGGTGGAGGCGCCGCCGGCGCCGGTGGTCTACTGGCCGGACCAGGAGCCGCTGCGCCAGGAAGGTCCGCTGAAGGAACGCCTCAGCAACTGGATGACGCTGGTCCATCGCGGCCAGGTGATCGACGCCTACCGCACCTTCCTCGGCTTGATGGAAGACAAACCAAACCGCAAGGAGGTGCTGGCCGAACTGGTGTTTGCCGGGCTGATCGACATGCAGGACCGCATGCTGTTCAACCGCTCCTACACGACCGGCCACAAGGCGTATCGCGCGCGCTCCACGGTGGAGATCGGCAACGCGATCGGCTGGGACAATCCGCAGGTGCACCATGTGCTGTACGCCGGCGCGCTCGATATCGCTGTCGGGCCGCGCTGGTATTCGACCTACGAGATGGCCTGCAATCTGGTGAAGATGAACATCGAGGGCGAGGCGCTGCATGCCGTTCCGTATGGCGGTGTCAGCGACGCCGAGGTGGCGGTGCTGCGCAACAACAGGGAGCCGTTGAACCAGGAAGAGGCCGCCGGTCTGATCGATGCGATCATCCGCGGTCCAGAGCCCGACAATCTGCACCACATCACGAAACTGCTGAAGGCCGGCAAGGATCCGCGGCGCATTCTCGATGTCATGCAGATCGCCTGCGCGCAGGTGGTGATCGAGACGCAGGGCCCGAACAACTTCTCGATGCCGCATCACTGCTACGAATACTGCAACACGCTCGCTTGGTTCTTCGACAACTTCGACCACCCGCGGCGGCTGCGGCTGATCTATCTGCTGGCGTCGTTCCTGAACCGCGTCGCCTGGCACCAGCAGGGGATTGGCGATTCAAATCCTGTCGCGGTGAAGGCGCCGAGCGGGGCGGGCAATCTGACCGCGGGGCAGTTGCTGGATCGCGTCGACACGGCGGTGTGCGCACTGAATGGCGCGGAGAGCCTGGCGTGGACGCAGGCCTATCTCGACAACATCGGCGACCGCGCGCCGCTGGTTGAGCGCATCGCGCTGGCGGCGACCAAGTTGGGCAACGATCCGCACAACCAGGAGATCGCCCAGTGCATGCTGATGGATTTCGGCACCAACCGGCATCCGGAGCGCGACAAGTTGCTGCTGGCGGCTGCGTACCACACGGCGATGCACCGGAAGTACGGCGATCCGCTGGAGCCTGCGCGGCGCTTCGGTGAGGCGATGGGGGTGTCGCTGCAATAACACGAGCCACGCAAAGCGACTGCCGATGGAGCCGGGATGATGATCAAGGTTGTCGGCCTGCTGACCCGCAGGCCCGAGCTCACCCACGAGCAGTTCGTCAAGCACTGGCTGGAGATCCACGGTCCACTCGCGCACGCCGTGCCGGGCATCCGGCGCTACGTGCAGTCGCACATCGTCGGCACGCGCACGCGGCCGGACATTCCTGAGACTGACGTGGAGGTCGATGGGATTGCCGAACTTTGGTACGACGATCAGGCGGCCCTGGCGCGCGCCGCCGCGTCGCCCGAAATGAAGCGGCTGACCGACGACGGCGCGCTGTTCATCGGCCGGATCAAAAGCTACATCATCGAAGAGAAGCAGATCATTCCGCAATAGGAGCGCCCACGGCGTCATGGCCGGGGACTACGCCCGGCCATGACGAGTGAGGGCGGTGCGTTACTCCGCCGCTGTCGTGAGTGTATCCACCGCCTCGTACGGCAGGCGCTTCACGCGGTCCATGTTCATACCCTCGATGCGCAGCAGCCGCGTCGAGCCCTCGCGCCGCGGCGAGTGCAGCACGCCCGTGTCGTACAGATACGCGTCGCCCACCTTCATCGCGTAGTCGCGCACGTGACGTGCCTTGCCGGGCGTGGCCTCCGTCGGACGCGCAACGCAGTCCCAGTCCGTCATGATCGTCTCGCCCGCCGCCTGGCCGTAGATCGCCCAGGACGGCCCGTGATCGTGCGGCTTGCTGCCCTTCGCTCCGACATAGCCGTGCGCGAGGATGGTGAAGCCCAGCTCGGGATCTTCGTACAGCACCTTCCGCTCCGGCGTGCCTTCCGGGATGTACTTTGCGGCGAAGTCGCCGTCCTTCAGCACGTCCTGCACCAGTGCGCAGACCGCCTTGCGCCCTTCGGTACCCGGCTGGCTCTTCAGGGCGTCATGACACTTGGCGGCGAACTGTTCGAGCGTGTAACCCATCGCGCTTACCTCCTGGAGTGGTTCATTCCCGACGATACGGGTAACAATGCGCCCGATCCAGCGGAATGTCGAAATGATCAGCCAGCGCCTTGATCGCATCGGCATGCTGCTTGTAGGGATCGCTGTTCGCGGGCCCCACGATGATGCAGCCGAACGAGCGGTCGCGACGCCCGCCGGTGGGCAGCATGGCGGTCACCAAGGGCGTGCCCTCGTCGTCGCGCAGGGTCAGAAACAACGGCATCTCACGCTTGATGTGCGCGGTCTTGCCGATGTCCTGCTCGATGAACACGGTGGTGAGGGGACGAAAGCTCTCGGCGGCCTTCGCCCATTCGCGGCGAAAATATTTCTCCACCGCATGACGCATGACCTCGGATTCCAGTGCGGCCTCGCCCTCGCTCACCAGCCGGAACCAGGTCCTGTCACCGGGAGCGTCGCAGATATACTCCATGTTGTTCCTCCCGCTTGGCTTGGACTGCCAACGGGCCGCAGCTTAGGATGGTCGGGGCCGACAATCAAACCGGCAGGCGTACTGGCAGGGGGGTGAATGGCGACGCAAGTTGACGCGACCGCGGGCGATGCTTTCGACTACGTGATCGTCGGCAGCGGCGCGGCGGGGTCCGTGCTGGCCAAGCGGCTGACCGAGGAACCGGGCGCCACCGTCTGCGTGCTGGAAGCCGGGCCGCCCGACCGCCACCCCTATATCCATGTGCCGGCCGGCTTCATCAAGATGCTGTTCAATCCGGATTTCACCTGGCAGTTCAAAACCGAACCGTCGGACGGCAGCGGCGGTCGGCAGATCCCCACCACGCAGGGGCGCACGCTGGGCGGGTCCAGTTCGATCAACGGCATGATCTACAATCGTGGCCAGCGCGCCGATCTCGATAGCTGGGCGCAGCGCGGCAATCGCGGTTGGGGCTATGTCGACATGCTGCCCTATTACAAACGCACGGAGCGGCGGATCGGCATCGGCGACGACCGGATCCATGGTCGCGAGGGCAGCCTGCCGGTCACCGACATCGATTGGATTCACCCCATCTGCGATGCGTTCATCGCCGGCGCGGTGGGGGCGGGGATTCCGCGCTGCACCGACTACAACAGCGGCGATGGCCAGGCGGGGGTTGGGTATTTCCAGCGTGCGATCCATCGCGGCTGGCGGCATTCGGCAGCGCGCGTGTTCCTGCATCCCGCGAGAGGCGACCGGCCGGCTGGCGATACGCACCGATGCGCGCGCGGCTTCGGTGCTGTTCGACGGCAGGCGGGCGATCGGCGTGCGCTATGTGAACGACCGCGACCGCAGCACGCAGCGCGTGGTTTATGCGCGGCGCGAGGTCATTCTTTCCTGCGGCACCGCGAACACGGCGAAGCTGCTGCAGATTTCCGGCGTCGGACCGGCGGGTCTGCTGGCCTCGATCGGTGTTCCGGTGGTCAACGAACTGCGCGGCGTCGGCGAAAACTTTCGCGACCATTACTCGGCGCGGCTTGTCGCGCGGGTGAAGAACAGCACAACGATCAATGAACTCTCGCGCGGGATGGGGCTCGCCGGCCAGATCGTGCGCTGGGCGATGGGCAGGCCGAGCATTCTCGCGCTGAGCCCGTCGCTGGTGCACTGGTTTTGGAAATCCAATGACAGCATGGATCAGCCCGACCTGCAGGGCGTGTTCAGCCCCGCCAGCTACAAGCAGGGTTTTGTCGGTCTGCTGGACGACTATCCCGGGATGACCTGCGGCGTGTGGCAGCACCGACCGGAGAGCACCGGCTATGTGCGGGCGCGCTCTGCCGATCCGTTCCAGGACCCGATCATCCAGCCGAATTACCTGGCAGACCCGATGGATCGACAGGTGCTGATCAGCGGCATGAAGCTGGCGCGCCGGTTGCTGCACACGCCGGAACTCGCCCCGTATTTCGATGGCGACGTGCTGCCTGGCCCGCAGGTGCAGAGCGACGACGAGTTTCTGGATTATGCGCGGCAATACGGCTCGACCGCGTATCACCTGATCGGCACCGCGCGGATGGGACCGGCGACCGATCCGACCGCCGTGGTGGACGACCAGTTGCGCGTGCATGGGATGCAGGGTCTGCGCGTCGCGGATGCGTCGATCATGCCGAGCATGCCGTCGGCCAACACCTACGCGACCACGATGATGATCGCGGAAAAGGCTGCCGACATGATTCGCGGCAGGCCGCCGCTGGCCCCGGTGGAAGGGATCGCGGCCTGAACCGCTCAGGGCTCCGCCCTGAAACCCGCCCAGGGGCTTTGCCCCCGGGACCCCCACCAAAGGCGTAGCCTTTGGGATCCATTACTTAAGTGACGGGTTCCAAGGGCTCCGCCCTTGGCGGAGTCCAGAGGCGGAGCCTCTGGTGGGGTCCGGGGCGAAGCCCCGAGCGCATCTGCGCCACCCGATCGCCATGGCCTGAGCCGCTTGCTGGCGCGCGGCGATGAGCCGAGTATCGCCGGATGCAATGCCAAGGGGATCGAGAGTGAGTGCCTTCAGAAGTACCGAACGCTATATCGCCACGCGCGATCTGGAAGTCGCGGTCAATGCCGCGGTGACGTTGCAGCGACCGCTGCTGGTGAAGGGCGAGCCGGGGACCGGCAAGACCGTGCTGGCCCACGAGGTGGCCGAGGCGCTTGGTCTCGAACTGATCGAGTGGCATATCAAGTCGACCACCAAGGCGCAGCAGGGACTGTACGAGTACGACGCGGTCTCGCGTCTGCGCGACGGGCAGCTGGGCGATCCGCGGGTGCACGACATCGCCAACTACATCGTGCGCGGCAAGCTGTGGGACGCGTTCGAAACCGACGAACCCGTGGTCGTGCTGATCGACGAGATCGACAAGGCGGACATCGAGTTCCCCAACGACCTGCTGCTGGAACTCGACCGCATGCGGTTCTTTGTCTACGAGACGCGCAAGACGGTGATCGCAAAGCACCGGCCGATCGTGATCATCACGTCGAACAACGAGAAGGAACTGCCCGACGCATTCCTGCGCCGTTGTTTCTTCCATTATATCCGCTTCCCGGATCGCGCAACGATGGAACGGATCGTGCAGACGCACTATCCGGACATCCGCCACGATCTGGCGCGCGACGCGCTGAACGTGTTCTTCCAGATCAGGGACGTGCCGGGCCTGAAGAAGAAGCCGACGACGGCCGAGCTGCTGGACTGGCTGAAGCTGCTGATGGTCGAGGACCTGCCGGCGGATGCGCTGCGCACCAACGAGAAGCATCTGGTCATCCCGCCGCTCCATGGCGCGCTGCTGAAGAACGAGCAGGACGTGCATCTGTTCGAGCGCCTGGCGTTCCTGGCGCGGCGCGGCAACGCCTGAGGCTGCGATGTTCGCGCATCTCATCATGGGGTTGCGGCAGGCCGGACTGCCGACATCGATCACCGAGTATCTCACGCTGCTGGGTGCGATGAAGGCCGGTGTGGCGGAATGGAGCGTGGACGATTTCTACTACCTCAGCCGCGCCACGCTGGTGAAGGATGAACGCCATCTCGACCGGTTCGACCGCGTGTTTGCACAATGCTTCAAGGGCCTGGAACCGTCGGAGGGCGTGCTGCCGCGCGAACTTCCCGAGGAATGGCTGCGCAAGCTGGCGGAGAAGCTGCTGACGCCGGAGGAGATGGCAAAGATCGAGGCGCTGGGCGGCTTCGAGGCGATCATGCAGCGGCTGGCCGAGCTGCTGGCGGAACAGAAGGGGCGGCACCAGGGCGGTTCGAAGTGGATCGGCACCGCGGGGACCTCGCCGTTCGGCGCGTTCGGCTACAACCCCGAGGGCGTGCGCATCGGCCAGCACGAATCGCGCCATCGACGCGCGGTGAAGGTGTGGGAGAAGCGCGAGTTCCGCGATCTGGACGACACGGTGGAGCTCGGCACCCGCAATCTGAAGCTGGCGCTGCGCCGGCTGCGCCGTTTCGCGCGCCAGGGCGCGGAGACCGAGCTCGATCTGCCGAATACGATCCGCTCCACGGCGAACAACGCCGGGACGCTGGATCTGAAAATGGTGCCGGAGCGGCACAACACGGTGAAGGTGCTGCTGTTCCTGGATATCGGCGGCTCGATGGACGATTTCGTCAAGCTGTCGGAGGAGTTGTTCTCGGCGGCACGTTCGGAGTTCAAGCATCTGGAGTATTTCTATTTTCATAACTTTCCCTATGAGCGGGTGTGGAAGAACAATCGCCGCCGCCACGACGAACGGATCTCCACGTTCGATGTGCTGCGCACCTACGGGCCGGACTACAAGCTGATCTTCGTCGGCGACGCGGCGATGAGCCCGTACGAGATCACCATGCCCGGCGGCAGCGTCGAGCACATGAACGACGAGCCGGGCAAGGTCTGGCTGGAGCGGCTGACATCGCATTATCGCCGTTCCGCGTGGCTCAATCCGACGCCGCAGGGAAGCTGGCAGCATGTGCGCTCGATCGGGATCACCGCCGAGCTGATGGCGCGGCGGATGTATCCGCTGACGGTGAACGGCATCGACGAGATGACCAGGGAGCTGAGCCACTAGGTCTGTCTCCGGCAATTCACCGGACAGGTCTGTCCGGTCGACAGTGACGTGACGATATCCTGAGGAGGGAACAATGAAGATCAAGCGCGTGGAGCATATCGCAATCGCGGTGAATTCGCTCAAACAGTCGATGGACCTGTTGCAGAACACGTTCGGCATTCCGCTGGAATATGAGGAGCAGATCGGCGCGACGCGACTTGCCATGCTGCCGGTCGGCGAGACCTACATCGAGCTGCTCGAGAGCAAGGCGCCGGACTCCGGTGTCAACCGGTGGATCGCCGAGAAGGGCGAGGGCCTGTTCCACATCTGCTTCGAGGTCGAGGACATCGACGGCGCCCTGGTCGAGCTGCACGCGAAGGGCGTGAAGCTGCGTGACGAAACACCGCGCATCGGTCATGGCGGCGCACGCATCGCGTTCATCGATCCAGCGTCCACCGGCAACGTGCTGATCGAGCTGGCCGAACTCCCTGTCGGACATGGAGCACACGCATGAGCGGTTTTGCCCACCCCGAGTATCTGGTCGATACCGAGTGGCTCGCCCAGCATCTCAACGACCCGAATGTCGTCGTGCTGGACTGCACCACGCATCTGATCCCTGACCCGAAGATCACCTATGAGGTGAAGCCGGGCCGCGAGGATTTCGAGCAGGCGCACATTCCTGGCGCGCAATTTGTCGACATGCTGCGCGACGTGTCCGACACCGCGCAGCGCCTGCGCTTCATGCGCCAGTCGCCGGAGGACTTTGCATCGGCGATGCGACGGTTCGGCGTGAACGGCAGCACGCGCGTCGTGACCTACAGCACGGCAAATGTCTGGTGGGCGACGCGCCTTTGGTGGCTGCTGCACGAGTTCGGCCATGACAACGCCGCGGTGCTGAACGGCGGCTGGCAGAAATGGCGCAAGGAAGGCCGCCCGGTCGAGGCCGGTCCAGCGCAGCGCACGGCCGGCGGGCGATTTTACCGTACGCGATGGTTCGCAACCTGATGGTGGGCAAGGACGAAGTGCAACGGGCGATCGGCAATGGCGCGATCTGCACGATCAACGCGCTGACGCCGCCGCAGCACACCGGCGCCGGAGGCAACAGCTACGGACGTCCGGGGCGGATCAAGGGCAGCGTCAATCTGCCGGCCGCGCATCTGCTCGATCCCGAGACCAACGAATTCCTGCCGGCCGATGAACTGCGCAAGCGCTTTGCCGCGGTGGGCGCAATGGACAGGCAGGTGATCAACTATTGCGGCGGCGGCATCGCGGCGAGCGCCGATGCGCTGGCGCTGGTGATGCTGGGCCACAAGGACGTGAAGCTGTACGACGCATCGCTGTCGGAATGGGCGAGCGATCCCAGCCTGCCGATGGAAACCGGTTGATGACCGGGTCACGCCCGGTCATGACGAAAACCAGGAGGATTTGACATGCTGTTGCCGCTTGACGGACGCAACATCGCCTACGATCTGGTCGGGCCGGAGACGGGGCCGGCCGTCTGCATGACCCACTCGCTCGCTTCGGATGGCGGCATGTGGACGGAGCAGGTGCCGCCCCTGCTCGCCGCCGGCTTCCGCGTGCTGCGCATCGACATGCGCGGCCATGGCGGCAGCGGTCCGGTTGCCGGCGACTATACGATGAGCGCGCTGGCCGGGGATGTCGCCGCGGTGCTCGATGCACTCTCCATCGCGCGCGTGCATTTCATCGGGCTGTCGATCGGCGGCATGCTCGGCCAGGCCTTCGCGCTGGAGCATGCCGACAGGCTCGCGTCCGCCATGTGGTGCGACACGCTGCCCTCCACGCCGGCGGGCGCGCCGGAGGTTTGGCAGCAGCGGGTCGATACCGTGCGGGGTGCCAATTCGCTGGCGCCGCTCGCGGATCCCACCATCGAGCGGTGGCTCACCGATGCGGTCAGGCAGCGCCGCCCCGGACGCTGGAAGCAGATCCGCGACACGATCATCGGCACCTCGCCTGCCGGCTATCTCGGCTGCGTCGCCGCAATCCGCAACTTCAATTTTGTCGCGCGTCTGCCGTCGGTAAGGCTGCCGGTGCTGGTGGTGTGCGGCTCCAACGATGCCGGCACGCCGCCCGAGGGGAATCGTCAAATCGCCAGTCTGGTTCCCGGCGCGCGCTACGAGGAGATCGGGGATGCGCTGCACTTCCCGAATGTCGAGCATCCGGAAACGTTCAATCGCATCATGCTGGGCTGGCTGAACGCACAGCGTTGACAGGAGATGGTCATGCGGCTCGCAGACAAGATCGGCATCGTCACCGCGGCGGCATCGGGCATGGGCCGGGCCGGCGCTGTGCGTTTTGCGCAGGAGGGTGCGGCGGTCGGGGTGGTGGACCTGGACGAGGCGGGCGCCAATGCGGTGGCGAAGCAGATCACCGATGCCGGCGGCAAGGCGATCGCGCTCGCCGGCGACCTGCGGCAGGATGCGTTCGCGCGCGAGATCGTTCGCCGCACGGCCAATGCGTTCGGTGGACTTGATTTCGTGTGGAACCATGTCGGCCACCCCGGTCCCGCCGCGATCGAGGGCCTCGACTGGAAGGACTATGACCTCGCGATGGATTTGAATCTCCGGACGGTGCTGGTCACGACCGAGGCAGCCCTTCCGGAGCTGCGCGCGCGCGGCGGTGGTGCGCTGCTTTACACGGCATCCACATCGGGCCTCACCGGATCGCAGTTCAGTCCGATTTACAACATTGCCAAATTCGGTGTGGTCGGGCTGGTGCACGGCCTGGCCAAGCGTTACGCGCGCGAGAAGATCCGGGTGAACGCGGTTTGCCCGGGGCCCACCGACACGCCCATGCTGCGGGTGTTCGTCGCGCGTCCCGACAGCCAGTTGCCGCCAGGCGAGACAGCCGAATCATTGGTGCTCAAGCGCGGCGGCCAGGTGCCGATGGGCCGGCCGGCGCGGCCGGAGGAGATCGCCAATGCCGCGCTGTTCCTGATCTCGGACGAGGCATCGTACATCACCGGCGTGGCGCTGCCGGTGGATGGCGGGGCCACGGCCTGACGCGTGCACCGCCAGGACCGCGTCGCGGCCGCAACGTCGGAGGAAATTGGCGTCACGGCGGCGGTGGCGCCTCGATCACCGTTCCGGTGTAGGCCTCGACGAACACCAGGTGGTCGATCACCGTGATCACCCCGGGCGTGTTCTCGGCGATCACGCAGATCGCGCGGCGCTCCTGGTCGTTGCTGATCGTGCCCCACAGATCGACCACACCGGCGACCACGGTGACGTTCAGCGTTGTCCGCGGTGCCCACGGCTCCTTGGCAAGCGTGTCCAGAATGCGGTCGCGCATCGTCCTGTCATCCGGCGCGGGCCCGGCGCTGCCGCGTGCCACCACCGACAATGCCCGCAGCATATCCGCGCGGCTGACCACGCCGACCACGCGATCGCCCTGCAGCACGGGCACGCGCTTGATGCGATGGCTCTCCATCAGGGCCACGATCTCCTCGAGCGGCGCGTCCTCGTCCACGCTGAGCACGTCGCGCGTCATCACATCGGCGACCTTGCGGCCATGCGTGCGGGTGAAGTCGGACGCCTGCCGGCCAGGCGAGGCGATCAGCCGCAGCCACCACGGACGCCGCCGCTCCGTGCCCAGTTCGTCGCGGCGCAGCAGGTCGCCCTCGGTCACCACACCGGCGAGCATGTCGGCGGAGTCCACGACAAGCAGGCCGGATATGCCACGCTCGAGCATCAGTTCGACCGCCTGCGCCACGGTCGCTTCGGGTGCGACCGAGATGACGTTGCGGGTCATGACATCCTTGGCGTTCATGGGCCTGGTCCTTTTGCCTTGGCGGTCAACCGGTCGATGCGCAGGCGCTGCCGATCATCGGTCAGCCGCATTGCTGCAAGGTAAACCACAGCGACGGCCGCGAGGCCACTGCCGCCCGAAAGCAGGAAGATCAGCAGGATCTGGTATTTCGCTGCCTCCAGCGGATCCATCCCGGCCAGGATCTGTCCCGTCATGATGCCGGGCAGGGTGACGACGCCGGCCGCCGACATCTGGTTGATGATCGGCAGCAGCGCGCGCCGCACCGAGTCGCGGATCAGGCCGCGCATCGCCTGGCGGTAGCTGGCGCCGAGCGCAAGCTGGGCCTCGATCGCCGAACGCTCGCGCACCACGCCACCGAGCAGCGAATCGAGCGCCAGCGATCCGCCGTTCAGCACGTTGCCCAGCACGATGCCGGCGAGCGGAATGGCGTAGCGCGGGTCGTACCATGGCTGCGGGCGGATCGCCGTGGTCAGCGCCAGTATGGCGGTCAGGAAGGTCGCGATGGCGACCGCCGATGCGCCGACCGCATAGTTGCCGAACCGGCCGAGCCGCTGTTCCGGCCGCGCCGCCACCTCGCGCCCGGCGATCGCGACCATCACGACCACCACCGCCAGGGTGATCAGCGGCGAGGCGATGGCGAAGACCCAGCGCAGGATGAAGCCGATCAGCACAAGCTGCACCACCATGCGCAGCGCCGCCAGGGCAAGCTGGCGATGCAGGCTCAGCCCCAGCGCGAGCGACAGCACGCCGTCCAGCACGATCAGCGCCGAGGCGATCGCCAGGTCGATCGGGGTCAGCAGGATCGGGTTCATGCCGGCACCAGATGGCGGTTCTCCATGCGCAGGTGCCGCTGTCCGAGCCGGACCGCCTGCGCGGGCGTATGCGTGACCATCGCAATCGCGACGCCCGCCGCGAGACGCTCGCGCAGCACGTGCTCCACAAGCTGCGTGCTCTCCTGGTCCAGCGCGCCGGTCGGTTCGTCGAGCAGCAGCACGGGCGAGTCCAGCGCCAGGGCGCGGATCAGTGCCAGGCGCTGGCGCTCGCCGGTCGAGAGCCGCACCACCGGGCCATCGAGCAGCCCGGGCGCAAGTCCGAGCCGGGGCGCCATGGCGCGCGCGAACTCCATGTCGGCCCCTGGCGCCGTCCCGTGGAAATGGTCGGCGACGCTCTCGCTCCACCAGCCGGGCTCGGCGGCGTTGTAGACGACGTGCGATCGCCAGGCGGGCGGCGCGAAGCTCCGGCGCTCGCGCCCGTCCAGGAACACGTCCCCCTGGTTGGGATCGAGGTCGGCGATCATGCGGAGAAAAATGCTCTTGCCGGCCCCCGACGGCCCGGTGATGGCGACGCACTCGCCCGCGGCGAGCGCAAGATCGAACGGACCGGCGAGGTGGTTTCGCAGGTCGACGATGCGCAGCCGGCCGGACTGCGCCGCGCCGCTCACCCGCCGGCGAATTTCGCCAGCAGCCTGGCGTGCGAGCGGATGCCGTGATGGAAGCAGCGCTGCTCGAACTTCTCGTTCGGGCTGTGCACCTGGTCGTCGTCCAGGCCGAAGCCCATCAGCAGGCTGTCGATGCCGAGCACGGTGCGGAGCGAGGTCACCACGGGGATCGAGCCGCCGCTGCCCATCAGCACCGCCGGCCTGCCGTACTCCTCGGCCAGCGCCGTCTGCGCGGCGCGGACCCAGGGGCTGTCGAGGTTCATCTCGATGCCGGGCGTGTGCGTGTGGGCCTCGTATTCGACCTTGGCATCCGGGGGCAGGCGCTCGGCGACGAAGCGCTTGAACTGCTCCATCACCTCGTTCGGGTCCTGGTTCGGCACCAGCCGGAACGACACCTTCGCGGATGCCTCGGAGGCGATGACCGTCTTGCTGCCGGCGCCGGTATAGCCGCCCCAGATGCCGTTGATGTCGGCGGTGGGCCGCGCCCAGAGCCGCTCCAGCGCGGAGTAGCCACGCTCACCGGCCGGCGTATCGAGGGCGATCTTGGCGAGGAATGCGCCTTCATCGAAGCCGAGCGCGTCCCACTGCGCGCGCTGCGCGTTGGAGACCGGCTTCACCGTGTCGTAGAAGCCGGGAAGCTGGATGCGGCCGTTGGCGTCATGGAGTTCGCCGAGGATCCGGGTCAGCGCGTTGATCGGATTGAGCGCCGAGCCGCCGTAGAGGCCGGAATGCAGGTCGCGGCTGGCGGCCTTCAGCGTCAGCTGCGCATAGGTCATGCCGCGCAGGCGCGTGGTGATCGCCGGCGTGTCGACGTCCCACATGCCGGTGTCGCTGATCAGCGCGAGATCGGCGGCGAGTTCGTCCTTGTTGGCGACGAGGAAGGGTTCCAGGCTGGGGCTGCCGACCTCCTCCTCGCCCTCGATCAGCATGGTGATGCGGGCCGGGATGCCGCCGGCCGCCTCCTTCCAGGCGCGCAGGGCCTCGATGAACATCATCGACTGGCCCTTGTCGTCCACCGCACCGCGCGCGACGAAACGCTTGCCGCGCGGGCCATCGACCAGTTGCGGTTCGAACGGCGGGCTGGCCCAGAGGTCCAGCGGATCGACCGGCTGCACGTCGTAGTGGCCGTAGAACAGCACGTGCGGTCCGTTGTAGTCGGCCGGACCGGCATGATGCGCGACCACGACGGGATGGCCGGCGGTCGGCCGCACATCGGCCTGAAAGCCTAGCCCGGCAAGCTGGTCGCGCACCCACTCCGCGGCGCGCGCGCAGTCCTGCCGATGGGCCGGCTGGGCGCTGATGGAGGGAATGCGCAGCAGGTCGAACAGCCGCCCGCGCGACGCTTCGAGCGATGCGTCCGCATGGCGCAGCACGGCGGCGACGGTTTCCGGTGGGGGCGCGGACATCGGACGACTCCTTGCGCAGAAGCACACCTAGACGGGGTGGGCTGCGACGGGTTGGGCAGGGTGATCCTGGCGGCCCGGCCGCCGCGGGACAACGAGTTTCGGCGTGAAGCTCTGCACCGTCTCGCCGTTCTGGTTCAGCGTCACGCAGCGGACGGTCACCGTCCCGCGATCGGGCTTGGAGCGGGACGGCGTGATCGCCAGCACCTCGCACTCGACGCGCAGCGTGTCGCCGGGCCGGACCGGGCTGGTCCACAGCAGTTCGCCGCCGGTGCCGATGATGCCGCCGGCGATCGGCAGGCCGCCGTCGACGATCAGCCGCATCGTGGTCGCGGCGGTGTGCCAGCCGCTCGCCACCAGCCCGCCGAACAGCGTGTCCCGCGCCGCCGCATCGTCGAGGTGGAACGGCTGCGGGTCGTAGTCCGCGGCGAAGCGCTGCATCTCGGCCGCGTCCATCGTATGCGTCCCGCTCGTGAAGCGCTGCCCGACGACCAGATCGTCCAGATAGAACCTGTCCATCACCCGAGCATAGCGATGCCGGCGGCGCCGGACTACGCTGTCGCACGGAGGACACACGCATGCCCGACACCGTGCCTTCGCCGCAGAGCGGTCTGCTCGACGCAATCCGGGATGTCGTCGGCGAGCGTGGCCTGCTGACCGATCCCGCCGATACAGCCGGCTATACCGAGGACTGGCGACGGCTTTATCGCGGCAGCACCCCGGCGGTCGATTCGTCCCGCCAATACCGAGGAACTGGCGCGCCGTGGTGCGCCTGTGCGCCGCGGCGCGTGCGCCGATCGTGCCGCAGGGCGGCAACACGTCGATGGTCGGCGGCGCGACGCCGTCGGAGGACGGCAGCGAGTTCGTGCTCAGCCTGTCCCGCATGACGCGCGTCCGCGACATCGACCCGATCGACCTGACCCTGACCATCGAGGCCGGCGCCACGCTGAAGGCGGCACAGATTGCCGCGGCCGATGCGGGGTGCCTGCTGCCGTTGTCGATCTCGTCGGAGGGCACCGCGCAGATCGGCGGCGTCCTCGCCGCCAACGCCGGCGGCAACAACACACGTGCGCTACGGCAATGCGCGCGATCTCGTGCTCGGGCTGGAGGTGGTGCTGCCGGACGGCGCGGTGTGGAACGGCCTGCGCCGGCTGCGCAAGGACAACACCGGCTACTGCCTGCGCCAGCTGTTCGTCGGCTCGGAAGGAACGCTCGGCATCATCACCGCCGCGGTGCTGAAGCTCGTGCCGCGGCCGCGCGAGACCTGCGTGGCGTTCTGCGCCATCGGCTCTCCCGAGGCGGCGCTGGAGCTGTTCAGCCGGTTCCAGGCGCACGACCACGCGGCCGTGCAGGCCTTCGAATACATGTCCGGACCGGGCATCGACTTCGTGCTGAAGCACATCCCCGGCGCGACGCTGCCGCTCGCCCAGCCGGCACTGCACTATGTGCTGGTGGAACTCGCCACGCCGCGTCCCGACGCCGGCCTGCGCGCGTCGCTGGAGGCCGTTCTGGTGCAGGCACTTGCCGAAGACCTGGTGCTGGATGCGGCGATCGCGGAAAGCGACGCGCAGGGCATGGCGATCTGGCGGCTGCGCGAGGAGCACTCCGAGGCGCAGAAACGCGAGGGCGCCAGCGTGAAGAACGACGTTTCGGTGCCGGTGTCGAAGGTGCCGGAGTTCATCCGCCGCGCGACCGATGCGTGCGACGGCGCTGATCCCCGGCATCCGCGCCGTGCCGTTCGGCCACATGGGCGACGGCAACATCCACTTCAATCTGGAGCAGCCGGTCGGCGCCGATCCCGCGTGGTTCCTCGCGCAGGATCACGCGATCATGGACGCGGTGAACGCAGTGGTGCGCGCGCTGGACGGCAGCTTCTCGGCCGAGCACGGCATCGGCCGGCTGAAGCCCTACATGATGCCGGACTGGCGCGGCGGCGCCGAACTGGAGACGATGCGCCGGATCAAGGCCGCGCTCGATCCGCTGGGCATCATGAATCCCGGGAAGGTGCTGCCGTAGCTCAGTCGTCCGTGTCGGGCGGCGGCAGGTCCGACGCCCTGGTAGAATTCTGCCAGCGGGATGTCGACGCCGAGCTCGGGCATCGCCAGCGTAGCATCGCCCGGAATGATCGTGCCGATCCAGTTGTTTTCGATGCGCGTGAAGACGGTCGCGCCGATCCGCGTCTGCTCCACCATGACATAGCGCTGGATGGACGGCGTGGCGCGATACTCTCATTCTTGACGATGCGGTCGACCGAGGCTGTACTGGGTGAAAGCAACTCAAAGACCACCACGGGATTGGGGACCAGGTCCGAACGTCCGTCGGCTGGAGTGCAGGTCACGACGGCGTCCGGGTAACGCACGCTGTCGGCCGCTCGGATTTTGACATCGCCACGATATGCCCTGCACGGCTGTCTCAAGCGCCGTTCAAGCGCTGTAACAATGTTCGTCGCGATCGTCGAATGATTGAGCGAACCGCCGGTCATCGCGACGATCCGGGCGCCGTCGAACTCGTAGCGCAGCTCCTGCCGACGCTCCCAGGTCAGGAAGTCGTCGACGCCCAACGGTTTGGTCAGCGGAGCATTCATGGCAGCATGCTAGCATAAAACCGCGCCGTGCCCACATCTGGTGATTGCAGCGACGCCGACTGGCGTCCATTTCCAGAACACAAGGAAAGCCGCAATCTTGACCCAGGCCTGGCTCAACCGGATCGGCACCGCGGTTCCGCCGCACGATATCCACGCCGAGTTCATCGACTTCGCGCGGTCCGCGCTGCCGGACGAGCATGCGATTGCTCTGTTCGATCGCATGGTGGGCCTGTCCGACATCCAGCATCGGTTCTCCTTCTTCGAGCCGGGTCCCAAGCCGCGCGACCACTTCCTCGATAGCGGAGCGCTTCTACCGGCGCGGCGGCTTTCCCTCCACGGGTGATCGTATGGCGCGGTTCGAAAGCGAGGCACTGACGCTCGCGCTGCAGGCCATCGAAGCACTGGACATTACAGCGGATCGCGCCGCCATCACCCATCTGATCGTGGCAAGCTGCACCGGTTTCACCGCGCCCGGTCTCGATTTCCATATCATGAACGCAGCCGGACTTTCGCCGTCGGTCGAGCGCACCAATGTCGGGTTCATGGGATGCTTCGCCGCGGTGAACGCTCTGAAGCTGGCCCGCCACATCGTGCGCTCGGAGCCGCGCGCGAAGGTTCTGGTGATCAATCTGGAACTCTCCTGCCTGCATCTTCAGGAGCAGTGGGTGATCGAGAAGATGCTGAGCTTCCTGCTGTTCGGCGACGGCTGCGGTGCGTGCCTGGTCTCCGCGGAGCCGACCGGACTGGCGCTCGATCGCTTCCACGCGACCGTGATCCCGCGCACCGCCGATCTGATCACCTGGCACATCCGCGATCAGGGGTTCGAGATGCATCTCTCGGGGCAGGTGCCCGGCCGCATCCGCCGCTGGCTGATGGAGCACGGCGCCGCATTGCTCGGCAATCGCACTGCCGATGACATCGCGATGTGGGCCGTGCACGCGGGCGGCCGCTCGATCCTGGATGCGGTCCAGCATGGACTGGCGCTGGCGCCGGATACGCTGCGCTTTTCGCGCGACGTGCTGCGCGAGTTCGGCAACATGTCCTCGGCCACGCTGGTCTTCGTGCTCGATCGCATTCTGCGCGCGCCCGGATGTTCGGGCGATGGGCTGGCAATGGCGTTCGGCCCGGGCCTTACCGTGGAAACATTCGGGTTCCATCGCGCATGAGCCTCGCCACGCGCAGCACCGCCGACGAGCGCATGGATACCGATTGCGTCGATTACGACGACTATCGGCACTGCCTGCGCGATCTCGCGCGCGTCAACACCGTCACGCTCACGCCGCGGCCGACACTCGCGTGGCTTGCGCGCGAGGTGGGCGAGAGAAAATCGTTCTCGCTGCTCGATGTCGCCTGCGGCCATGGCGATATGCTGCGGCGCATTCATCGCTGGGCCGAGCGGAACGGCATTGCGGCACGGCTCGAAGGCGTGGACCTCAATCCGTGGAGCGCACGGGCGGCACGCGAGGCAACGCCGGCTTCATCGGGGATCACCTTTCATACCGCCGACGTGTTCACCTTCCAGCCGGAGGGCGGCACCTTCGACTTCATCATCAGCTCGCAATTCACCCATCACCTCACCGACGACACGGTGGTGACGTTCATCCGCTGGATGGAGGCGCATGCACGGCGCGGCTGGTTCATCGGCGACCTGCACCGCCATTGGTTCCCGTACTACGGCTTCGGCGTGCTCGCATGGCTTGCACGCTGGCACCCTTTCGTGCTGAGCGACGGCCGCATCTCGATCGCGCGCAGCTTTGTCCGCGATGACTGGCGCCGTTTGATCCGGTCCGCCGGGCTGACCGAGGCCGACGTCGAGATCACCTGGCATATGCCGTTCCGGCTCTGCGTCGCGCGGCGATGCCCGGTCCGGTGATCATCGGCGGTGGGCCGGCCGGTGCCACCGCGGCCATCGTGCTCGCACGGGCCGGGCGTGCGGTCACGCTGATCGAGCGCAATGCCGGCCCCGCCGACAAGGTGTGCGGCGACTTCCTCAGCGCCGAGGCGATCGAGGCGATTGCCGCTCTTGGCGTCGATCTCCCGGCGTTGGCGCCTTCGCCGATCACCGCTGTCCGCCTGGTGCACGGGAAACGCACGGCGACCGCGCGCCTGCCATTTGCCGCGCTTGGTCTGACGCGTCGCGCACTGGACGAGGCGCTGCTGCAACAGGCGAAGCTGAGCGGCGCCACGATCCTGCGCGGCCATCCCGTGCGCGGCATCAATCAAAGCGACAAGTCGCTGCGGATCGATTGCGATGTCGCTTGGACAGGTTGCCGCCAGGACACGTGTTCCTTGCCACGGGCAAGCATGATCTGCGCGGTGCGGCGCGACCCGTGCGCGGCACCGGCCTGGTTGGCATGAAGATGTATTATCGCGCTCGATCCATGCGCAGCAGGCCGCGCTGCGCGGTCATGTCGAGCTGATCCTGTTCGCCGGCGGCTATGCCGGTCTGCAGCTCGTGGAATCCGATCAGGCAGTGCTGTGCGTGCTGGTGCCGGGCGCACGATTGCGCGACGCGGACGGACAATGGGACAAGCTGCTCGACTCGACTGATGGATGAATGTCCGCACCTCGCCGACCGGCTGGCCGGCGCGCGGCCACTGCGCGAACGGCCGCTCGCGATCGCCGGCCTGCCCTACGGCTACACGCACGCGCCGGACGCGCAGAACTTGCCCGGACTGTTCCGCCTCGGCGATCAGGCGACGGTGATCGCCTCGCTCACCGGCGACGGCGTGGCGCTTGCGCTGGCCAGTGCAACGCTGGCGTCCCGCATATGGCTGACCCAGGGCAACGTAGCCGGCGCCTATCATCGCGCCTGGGCGCGGCGCGTGGCTCCGCAGATGCGGCTGTCTTCGCTCATTCATCGCGCCTGTCTTGTCCCGGCTGCGCAACCCTGGCTGCTGCTGCTGTGCCGCTCCTGGCCGCGGGTCATGCGACTCGCCGCCTCGCGGACCCGCATGCGAGCCGACACATTCCGATCAGGATTTGCCACGGAATGATACCGTCGGGCTAAATTCCGACCGGTGTGTAGTCGCGACGTTCAATTGAGTGGAGCACGCCAGGCTTGGCCATCAGTGCCGGACCGCCGCCTTGAACCGGACAGATGCGTTCGCCATGATTGAAGCACAGCACGATGTCGGCGGAGGATCTTATGGGTAAGCTGACCAACAAAGTAGCAGTCGTCACAGGCGCATCGAAAGGTATCGGAGCGGGCATCACCAAGGGTTTGGCCGCCGAAGGAGCCGCAGTCGTGGTGAACTATGCCGCCAGCCGACGCGACGCGGACATTGTGGTGGCGGATATCACGGCAAAAGGCGGCAAGGCTTCCGCGATCCAGGCAGACGTCTCTCAATCAAAGGATGTAGAGCGTTTGTTCGCCGATGCGATCAGCGCCTTTGGGCGGGTTGATATTCTTGTGAATAACGCCGGCATCTATCGGTTCTCACCGATCGAGGCCGTCACGGAGGATGATTTCCACCAACACTTCAACATCAATGTGCTTGGGGTTCTTCTCGCGGCGAAGGAGGCGGTAAAGTGTTTCGGCCCGGATGGCGGGAGTATAATCAACCTCAGCTCCGCGGTAACCCGCAACCCACCGCCTGCAAGTTCCATTTATGTCGCCTCGAAGAGCGCTATCGAGGCAATCACGCGGGTGCTCGCAAAGGAACTGGGCCCGCGAAAGATACGGGTGAACGCCATCAGCCCGGGCGAAGTGGAGACTGAGGGAACCCGGTCAGCCGGCATCCTGGGCAGCGATTTTGAAAAACAATTGCTGCAGCAGACGCCGTTGGGGCGGATCGGGCAACCGGACGACATCGCGCCAGTCGCCGTGTTCTTGGCGTCAGAGGATAGCCGATGGGTGACCGGCGAAATAATCGCCGTGTCGGGTGGCTGGTAAACCATCTCGGACATTCGCTGCCAGTTTTGTCTGGGGCTCGGTGGCGGATGCGTTCGGACGCCGCTGGTCGATGATCATTCCGGCGGTGATCGCGCTGCTGATCACACCGACCTATCTGCTTACCAACGACGACCTCACTCTCGCAATCGGGTTCTCGGTGCAGGGTCTGTTCGGCGGGGCGATCTACGGACAGAACCCCAGCTATCTGTCCGAGCGCTTCCCGACCGAGGTACGCGCGACGGCGGTCGGCTTCTGTTACCATCAGGGAGCGATCTTCGGCGGTCTGGTCGCACCGGTCCTGACCTATATCGCCGTCAATTACAACGTCGGATTTGGCGTTGCCATGATGGTCGGGACGACGGTCGGTCTGATCAGCTTCATCATCGCCCTCCTTCTGGGGCCGGAGACGAAGGGTCAGGTCTTCGAATCGGACGTGGTTGTCGTGTGACGTTTCGCATGAACACGGGTTGGCGATAAGCAGGCAAGAAAGGCTCCACTGGAGTTCGCCAAGAATCCACGGTGGAGCCACGACGGAAGGCAGTCTCTGTGCGCCTTCCTCGGTGGCCCTCCGTGTGGGACCGTTCCCTGACCGGCCTCCCCGGCTTGCATCGTCGCCCCACCTGACGCACAAAACCCCGGCCGTTTGGCCGGACCCGCGAGTCGGCACTACGCTAGGCTGCCCGAAGGGGCCACCAGAAAGGGACCGCCACGCAGGATGCGCACCGGCAAGCCGATCACCCGACTCGACCGCTACATGTTTCGCCAATTGGCTCTTGCGCTGATCGCCGTCACGGGCGGGCTGACGGCGCTGATATGGCTCGTCCAGTCGCTGCGCTTCGTCGAACTGGTGGTCAATCACGGCCTCTCGCTCGGCGTGTTCATGCAGCTTACCGGCCTGCTGATCCCAAGCTTCGTCGCGGTCATCCTGCCGATCACCACGTTCGTCGTCGTGCAGTTCATCTATCAGCGCATGGCCGGCGATCGCGAGATCACCGTGATGCGCGCCGCGGGGCTGTCGCCCTGGGCCTTGTCCCGCCCGGCATTGGCGCTGACCGTCCTGGTCATCGCCGCCTGCTACGTTCTCAATCTGTGGCTCGTGCCCGCCAGCCTCACGTCGTTCCGGCAGTTTCAATGGGAGATCCGCAACCAGATGGCCGCCTTCCTGTTGCAGGAAGGCGTGTTCACGCAGGTCTCCGACGATCTCACCGTCTATGTGCGCTCGCGCGATCCGGACGGGACGCTGCGCGGCATCCTGGTCGATGACGAACGCGACAAGGCGGCAACCGCAACAATCCTTGCCGAGCACGGCCGCCTGGTGGAAGGACCGAGCGGA
This sequence comes from uncultured Alphaproteobacteria bacterium, assembly GCA_963739725.1. Classification (GTDB taxonomy): domain Bacteria; phylum Pseudomonadota; class Alphaproteobacteria; order Acetobacterales; family Acetobacteraceae; genus JAMXLO01. Next base: position 67,578 of record CAVUBS010000007.1, read on the forward strand.
CCACGCGTGCTGCTGGTCAGCGGCAGCCGCCAGGAGATCGACCATCAGACCGGCCGGCTGAATGTGCTGACCTTCGCCCAGAACGAACTCGACCTCACCGACAACGCGCGCAATGACGGCGAACGGCTGCGCGACATGACGGAGCTGCCGCTGGACGAGCTGCTCGATCCGCACCCGCCCAATCGTCCGCGACATGCCGAAATGGATTGCCGAAGCACACAAGCGCCTGGCAAGCCCGCTGACCGCACTTTCGTTTGCGATGGTCGCACTGCTCTCGGTGCTCAGCGGAACATTCCGCCGGCATGGCAGCATCGTCAGGCCGCTGCTCGCCGTGAGCGCCGTGGTGGTGCTGCTTGCCACCGGGCTGGCAGTGGAAAATCTCGCCGCGCGCGACAACGCGCTGCTCCCGCTGGTCTGGCTCCAGGCGCTGCTGCCGGCCGTGATCTGCGGCTGGGTTCTGCTTGGCCCGCGGTTGCCGATGCTGTTGCGGCATGTGCAAGGCCCCGGGCGCTCCACCCGGGCGGCCGAGGCGGCCTGAGCGGATGACTGCCGCGATCACTCTGTCGATCTATATCGCGCGGCAGTTCACCGGCGCGGTGATCGCGATGCTGTTCGCGCTCTGCGGCCTGGTCGCGATGTTCGACTTCATCGAGCTGCTGCGCCGCTCGGCCACGAAGCCCGACGCGACCTTCGTCCTGGTCAGCGAGATCGCCGCCTTGCGACTGCCCTACATCGCAATGCAGATCCTGCCGTTCGCGGTGCTGCTCGGCGGCATCCTGTGCTTCTGGCGCCTGACGCGGTCCTCCGAACTTGTCGTGGCCCGTGCGGCCGGCATCTCGGCCTGGGAATTCCTGACGGCGCCCACGCTCTGCGCGCTGCTGCTGGGCGCATTGGCGACCGGTGTGGTGAGCCCGGTTTCCTCCGTCATGCTGGCGCGTGCCGAGTCGCTCGACAACACATATCTGAAGACCGGCGGCGGACCGCTGGCACTCGCCGGCGGCCAGCTTTGGCTGCGCCAGTCGGATCACGCCATGTCGCCGCAAGGCGTGGCGATCATCCATGCGCATGGCGTGCAGCTGCAGAAGAAGGAGCTGACCGCCACGGACGTCAGCGTGTTCCGCCTGGACGGCCGCGACCGGCTGCTCACGCGCATCGAGGCGAGCAAGGCGACCCTCGGCGCAGGCGCCTGGCAATTGCAGAATGCCCGAACCATTCGACCCGAGCAGATGCCCGAACAGCCTGCCACGATCAGCCTGCCGACCGATCTGACCGTGGCGCGCGTGCAGGAAAGCTTCGCCTCGCCTGACACGCTGTCGTTCTGGGCGCTGCCGAGCTTCATCGCCCTGCTGGACCGGTCGGGCTTTTCCTCGATCCGGCACCGGCTGCATTTCGAGGCATTGCTGGCGCTGCCGCTGCTGGCCGCCACCATGGCGCTGGTGTCCGCCGGCTTCTCGATGCGCCCGGCACGCCGCGGCGGCGTGGCGAAGATGATCGGCAGCGGGGTCGCCGCCGGCTTTGCCTTGTTCGTCGTGTCCAAGATGGCGGAGGAATTCGGCCAGTCGGGTGCGCTGCCTGTGGCACTCGCCGCCTGGGCGCCGGCCGCCTCGGGGTTGATGCTGGCGCTTGCCCTCCTGCTGCACACGGAAGACGGCTGACGATGGCGCAGGCGCGCGCCGTCGCTCGCACACTCCTCCTGGCGATGCTGCTGCTGGCAGTGGCCTGGCCCGTCGCGGTACGCGCCCAGCTTGGCGAAGTCCTCACCGGCGCATCCTCGCGCGCGAAGACCTCGCGGGACCAGCCGGTCAGCTTCACCTCCGACACGGTCGAGTACGATCGCGAGAATTCGCTGGTGATCGCCGACGGCCATGTCGAGGCCTGGCAGGGCGATCACGTGCTGCGCGCCGACAAGGTCACGTTCGATCGCAACACCGGCGTGGCCGCCGCCAAGGGCAACGTCGTGCTGCTCGAACCGGACGGGCAGGTGCTGTTCGCCGACTACGCGGAACTGACCCAGGACATGAAGAACGGCGTGCTGCGCGACATGCGCGCCATCCTGGCGCAGAATGGCCGGCTGGCGGCCAATGGCGCGCGGCGCACCGAGGGCCAGATCAACGAGCTGTCGCGCACGGTCTATTCCACCTGCAACCTCTGCGCCAAGGATCCGACAAAGCCGCCGCTGTGGCAGATCCGCGCATTGTCGGCGGTGCAGGATCTGGAACACAAGAAGATCGAATACCAGGACGCTGTCCTGGAGATGTACGGCATTCCGGTCGCCTACATGCCGTATTTCTGGCACGCCGATCCGTCGGTGAAGCGCGCTTCCGGCCTGCTGATCCCCTCGATCGGCTCGTCCTCGCATATCGGCGCCTTTTTCGCCCAGCCGTACTACTGGGTGATCGACGACCAGTCGGACGCGACGTTCACGCCGATGATCACCTCGCGCGCCGGTCCGGAACTCTCGGTCGAGTATCGTCGCCGGTTCAACGACGGCTACCTGCGGGCGAACGGCGCGGTGGGCTATCTCGACAATTCGGTGCAGGCCACGGTCTCGACCGCCGGCCAGTTCAATCTGAACGACACCTGGCGCTGGGGCTTCAATGCCGCGCGCGTCTCGAACACCGACTTCGTGCGTGACTTCCACATCGGCAGTCAGCTCGGCAACGATCCCAACGTGGTGACCAGCCAGCTCTATGCCGAGGGGTTTGGCGAGGGCGCCTATTCGCGCATCGACACACGGGTCTATCAGGCGGTGAACAACTCGATCATCAGCAGCAAGCTGCCGGTCGTCCTGCCGCGCTACGAGTACAGCTATGTCGGCACGCCGGACGCCTGGGGCGGACGGCTTGCGATCGACGTCACGTCGTTCAATGTGATGCGCACCGCGGGCACGGACACGCGACGCGCCAGCCTTACGATGAACTGGTCGCGCCCGTTCGTCGGTGCGCTGGGCGATCTGTGGAAGATCACGCTGCACAACGACGCCGCCGGCTACGACACGAGCGACTTCAACGAGCAGCCCAATTTCGGCACGCACAGCACGGCCAACGCCGCCCGCTCGCTGCCGCAGGCCGCGCTCGACTTCCGCTGGCCGTTCATGCGCGATTCCGGCGCCTGGGGGACCCAGCTCATCGAGCCGATGGCGGAAATCGTCGTCGCACCGCAGGCCGGCGACAGCCAGCTCAACAAATACCCGAACGAGGACAGCTTCGACCTGGAATTCACCGACGCCAACCTGTTCGGCTTCAACCGCTTCCCCGGCATCGATCGGCTGGACGGCGGGGTGCGCGCGAACGTCGCACTGCACGGCGCCTGGTATCTGGGCGGCACCACGTTCGACGGCCTGATCGGGCAGTCCTATCGCACCACGAAGAACAATCTCTTCCCCGAGGCTTCGGGTCTGCATGATCAGGTGTCGGACGTGGTCGCCCGCGCGAGCTTCGCGCCGACCGGCTGGCTCAACCTGTGTATCGCACGCGGCTCGATAAGACCACCTTTGCCACCAGGATGGCCGATGCGGTCGCCACCGCCGGCGTGCCGAAATTCTCGGTCTCGGGCGGCTATATCTACACGTCGTTCAATCCCTACACGTTCTTCGACCAGCCGGCCCCGCCGCCGGCCGGGAACGCAGTTCTACGTCCCGCGCAACGAGATCACGCTCGGCGCCTCGTCGGCCTGGGGGCAGTACCGGTTCAGCGGCTGGGCGCGGCGCGATCTGCAGACCAACCAGATGGTGGGCGTCGGCGCCGACGCCATCTACGAAGACGAGTGCTACATCTTGGATTTCCGGTTCTTTCGCCGCTATACCTCGTTCAACGGCGACAACGGCTCTACGACGCTGCTGATCCAGATGACCTTAAAGACCATCGGACAGTTTGGCTTCAAGGCGCTCTAGCGATCGGGAGGTCCTCGTCATGACCCATACCATGTCCGCAGCACCGCGGGGCACGCCGCGCCGCCGCGGAATTTGGCCGGGGCTGGCGCTGTGCCTTGCGCTGTCGGTAGCGCCCTTGCCGCCGCCCTGGCCGCCGCACCGGTCCCGCCGTCACCCGGCCGGCGGCAGGCGACACGGATCGTGGCGGTGGTGAACGGCGACGTGATCAGCAATGCCGACGTCGAAAACCGCGCCCGGCTGTTCGCACTGTCCACCGGCCTGCCGGTCACCCAGGACGTGCTCGACCGGCTGCGGCAGCAGATCACGCGCCAACTGATCGACGAGCGGCTGCGCATGCAGGAGGTGCTGCGCCGCCGCATCGTGATCCAGGACAAGCAGATTGCCGACTCGATCCACGACATCGAAGCACGCAATGGCATGCAGCCCGGCGCGCTGCGTCAGAAGCTCGCAGCGGACGGCGTGAGCCAGATCACGCTGATCGACCAGATCCGCACGCAGCTCGGCTGGACCCAGGTGCTGCGCGAGCAGCTCGGCGGCAAGGTGACGATCACCGATGCGGAGGTGGCGGACCAGCAGCGGCTGCTGGCCCAGCAGGTCGGCAAACCCGAATACCGGCTCGGCGAGATCTTCATCCCGGTGGATGACCCTGCCAACTGCCGCCGATGCGCAGCGCTTCGCCGAAACGGTGATCACCGAGCTGCGCGCCGGCGCGCCGTTCCCGGTGGTCGCCGCGCAGTTCAGCCAGAACCAGACCGCGCTGCAGGGCGGCGCGCTCGGCTGGGTGCAGCCGAACCAGCTCGATCCGGAGGTGGCGCGCCTGGTGTCGCAGATGCCGGTTGGCGCGATCAGCAACCCGGTGAAGGTGCCGGGCGGCTTTTCCATCGTGACGCTGCAGGGCAAGCGCGAGATCGGCCGCGAGGTCGGCACGGTCGTCACGCTGCGCCAGGTGTTCCTGCCGTTCACCAGCGCGCTGAACCCGCAGGCGCCGACCGAGCAGCAGAAGCAGGCGCTGGAAAAGGCGCGCGGCATCAGCGCCAGCGTGCACAGCTGCGAGCAGATGGAACAGGTCGCGAAGGCGGCCAACCCGACACGGCCGGCCGATCCGGGCGAGGTGCGGCTGGAAACGGTCAATCCGCCGGCGTTTCGCCAGGTCCTCGCCAGCCTGCCGTTCGACCGCGCCAGCCAGCCGCTGGTGGCGAACGACGGCATCGCCGTGCTGATCGTCTGCTCACGCGAGGAGAAGAACCTCGCGCAGGCGAGCAATCAGGACGTGCGGGCGCAACTGCTCAACGAACGCGTGGAGCTGCTCTCGCGGCAGCTGCTCGCCAACCTGCGCCGCCACGCGACGATCGAGCTTCGCATCGGCGGGGCATGATCGATCACCCGCCGCTGCGCGAGGTCATCGCGCGGCACGGGCTGGCAGCGCGGCGGGCACTCGGACAGCATTTCCTGCTGGACGCCAATCTCACGACACGCATCGTGCGTGAGGCCGGCCCGCTGGCCGGGCGGCACGTCGTCGAGGTGGGGCCGGGACCGGGCGGACTGACCCGCGCATTGCTGGCGTCCGAGGCCGCGAGCGTGACCGTCGTGGAGATCGATCGGCGCGCGGTCGCGCGCGATGCTCGAACTGGCCGCGCTGGAACCTCGGCTGCGTGTCGTCGCCGCGGATGCGCTGGCGACCGATGTCGCCGCGCTGGTTCCGCCACCGCGACAGATCGTCGCCAACCTGCCGTACAACGTTGCGACGCCGCTGCTGGTCGGCTGGCTGCGCCAGGCCGATGCATTCGAGCGGCTTACGCTGATGTTCCAGCAGGAGGTCGCCGAACGGATCTGCGCCGAGCCAGGCACATCGGCCTACGGGCGGCTGTCGGTGCTCGCCCAATGGACGTGCGAGACGCGGCTGCTGCTGCGCATTCCGCCGACTGCCTTCGTGCCGCCGCCGAAGGTGTTCTCCGCCGTCGTCGGCTTCACGCCGCGCGCGGTGCAGCCCGCGCCGGCGCTGTTCGGGCAAATGGAACGGCTGACCGCGGCGGCATTCGGACAACGGCGCAAGATGCTGCGCGGAGCGCTGAAACCGCTTGGTGGCGAGGCGTTGCTGCGCACAGCCGACATCGCGCCGGATCGGCGCGCCGAGACGCTCACGGTGGCGGAATTCGATCGCCTGGCACGGCTGCTCGTCGCGTGACGCTGGCGGGCGGTTTTGCTTCGTGACAAGCTGCGGCAGGTGACCGAAGCAAAGGGGGAAACGACAGATGGTGACCGTGGGCAGCGGCGATTACACCTACGAGCCGGTCGAGAACTGGGCGAAGCTGCCGCCCGGGCTGGTCGTTCAAGGAAATCGGCTCGGTCGGCGTCGACAGGAACGACAATGTCTACGTGTTCAATCGCGGCGAGCATCCGATGATCGTGTTCGATCGCGCCGGCAATTTCCTGCGGTCGTGGGGCGAGGGCGTGTTTCCCGCGCGCGCACGGCGTGTTCATGGCGCCGGACGACACGATCTGGCTGACCGACGATGGCGATCACACCGTCCGGCGGTGCACGCTGGAGGGCAAGGTGCTGCTGACGCTCGGCATTCCCGGCAAGCCGGCGCCCTACATGAGCGGCGAGCCGTTCCATCGCTGCACGCATACCGCGATGTCGCCGCAGGGCGATATCTACGTCTCCGACGGCTACGGCAATTCGCGCGTGCACAAGTTCTCGCCCGACGGCAGGCTGCTGCTGTCGTGGGGCGCGCCGGGCACCGATCCGGGCGAGTTCAACATCGCGCACAACATCACCTGCGACGCGGACGGCTGGGTCTATGTCGCGGACCGCGAGAACCACCGCGTGCAGGTGTTCGACGGCAACGGGCGCTACGAGGCGCAGTGGAACAATCTGCACCGGCCGTGCGGGCTGTTCATGCCGCCCGGCAAGTGCCCGATCTGCTACATCGGCGAATTGGGCGCGGTGCAGCCGGTCAGCCGCAACGTGCCGAACCTCGGGCCGCGGGTGACCATCGTCGACAACACCGGCAAGCGGATCGCCCGGCTGGGCGGGCTGGGGCCGGGGCTGGGTCCGACCGAATTCATGGCGCCGCACGGGCTGTGCGTGGACCAGCACGGCGATCTGTATGTCGGCGAGGTGTCCTGGACCAACTGGCCGCAGACCTTCAAGGACCAGCCGCGGCCCGAGAATCTGCGGTCGCTGCACAAGTTCCGGAAGGTTTAGTACCAACCCACCAGAGGCTCCGCCTCTGGCGCGCCTGGCCCGTCATGTCGGACAGGCTACGCCTTGGAGGTCGGGGCAGCCCTGGCGGGTTCAGGGCGACCCGAGCGCTCAGCTCACCCGCGTCGGCATGACGGTGCTTATGAGTAGCCAATGGGGCGGCTACGGTCGTAGAAGACGCGCATCGTGCACAACTCGGTAATTGATCACCATGACCGAAGCCGCCGATTTGCCGCGATGATGCAGCGCTCCGCGGACCTCAAGCGGCGGATTGCGGTCGAGCTGGCGGCCGCCGTCGTCGCGGTGGTGGACGCCTGCGAGGCCAG
>CAVUBS010000007.1:80000-82356 GCA_963739725.1 uncultured Alphaproteobacteria bacterium
GCCTGTTGAAAAAGTCGGGGATGAGCTGTGGCTAGGGGTGAAAGGCCAATCAAACTCGGAAATAGCTGGTTCTCCGCGAAATCTATTTAGGTAGATCGTCGTGTGTTTACCTTCGGGGGTAGAGCACTGGATGGGCTAGGGGGTCCCAAAGACTTACCAAACCTAACCAAACTCCGAATACCGAAGAGTATAGCGCGGCAGACAGACGGCGGGTGCTAAGGTCCGTCGTCGAGAGGGAAACAGCCCAGACCGCCAGCTAAGGTCCCCAAATCGTGGCTAAGTGGGAAAGGATGTGGGAATTCCAAAACAACCAGGAGGTTGGCTTAGAAGCAGCCATCCTTTAAAGAAAGCGTAATAGCTCACTGGTCTAATCAGAAATCCTGCGCCGAAGATGTAACGGGGCTAAAGCCACGTACCGAAGCTGCGGGTGCATCAGCAATGATGCGCGGTAGCGGAGCGTTCCGTAAGCCTGTGAAGCCGTACCTGTGAGGGGCGGTGGAGGTATCGGAAGTGCGAATGCTGACATGAGTAGCGACAAACAGAGTGAGAAACTCTGTCGCCGAAAGTCCAAGGGTTCCTGCGCAAGGTTAATCCGCGCAGGGTGAGCCGGCCCCTAAGGCGAGGGCGAAAGCCGTAGTCGATGGGAACCAGGTTAACATTCCTGGGCCTGCTGGAAGTGACGAACGTGAAGTCTTGTCCGGGCTTATCGGATTGCCCGGGCTCGTGGATCGTTCCAGGAAATAGCTCCAGCGACGAGACCGTACCCGAAACCGACACAGGTGGACTGGTAGAGAATACCGAGGCGCTTGAGAGAACGATGCCGAAGGAACTAGGCAAATTGCTCGCGTAACTTCGGGATAAGCGAGACCTGTTGCCGGGCAACCGGTGGCGGGTGGCACAGAGCAGGGGGTGGCGACTGTTTAGTAAAAACACAGGGCTCTGCGAAGTCGAGAGACGACGTATAGGGTCTGACGCCTGCCCGGTGCCGGAAGGTTAAGGGGAGGTGTGCAAGCTCCGAACTGAAGCCCCGGTAAACGGCGGCCGTAACTATAACGGTCCTAAGGTAGCGAAATTCCTTGTCGGGTAAGTTCCGACCTGCACGAATGGCGTAACGACTTCCCCACTGTCTCCGGCATCGGCTCAGCGAAATTGAATTCCCCGTGAAGATGCGGGGTACCCGCGGTCAGACGGAAAGACCCTATGAACCTTTACTGCAACTTTGCAGTGGCGCCAGGAAAACTCTGTGTAGGATAGGTGGGAGACTTTGAAGCCGGGGCGCTAGCTTTGGTGGAGTCACCCTTGAAATACCACCCTGAGTTTTTCTGGCGTCTAACCGAGACCGGTCAGCCCGGTCCGGGACCCTGCATGGTGGGCAGTTTGACTGGGGCGGTCGCCTCCCAAAATGTAACGGAGGCGCGCGATGGTGGGCTCAGGCCGGTCGGACATCGGCTGTTGAGTGCAATGGCACAAGCCCGCCTGACTGCGAGAGTGACAGCTCGAGCAGAGACGAAAGTCGGCCATAGTGATCCGGTGGTCCCGCGTGGAAGGGCCATCGCTCAACGGATAAAAGGTACTCTAGGGATAACAGGCTGATCTCCCCCAAGAGTCCACATCGACGGGGAGGTTTGGCACCTCGATGTCGGCTCATCACATCCTGGGGCTGGAGCAGGTCCCAAGGGTTCGGCTGTTCGCCGATTAAAGTGGTACGTGAGCTGGGTTTAGAACGTCGTGAGACAGTTCGGTCCCTATCTGCCGTGGGTGAAGGAGACTTGAGAGGATCTGTCCCTAGTACGAGAGGACCGGGATGGACGCACCTCTGGTGCACCGGTTGTCGCGCCAGCGGCACGGCCGGGTAGCTATGTGCGGACGGGATAACCGCTGAAAGCATCTAAGCGGGAAACCCACCTCGAAACGAGGTCTCCCCGAGGGCCGTGATAGACCATCACGTTGATAGGCCGGGTGTGTAAGGGCGGCAACGCTCTGAGCTGACCGGTCCTAATCGCCCGATAGAGCTCGAGATGACACCATGCATGGAAATCATCCTCAGCCTTGTCCCCGGGCCTGACCCCGGGATCGGCACGCAAGCAGGCACCAGAACCTTATTCAGCCCGACTTCGGATGGGCTGGACGACCTGGTGGCTTTGGCGGGGGGCCCGCACCCGATCCCATCCCGAACTCGGCCGTGAAAACCCCCAGCGCCCATGGTACTGTGTCTCAAGGCACGGGAGAGTAGGTCGCCGCCAGGTCCTCCAGCCCATCCGATACAGACCCCCCGGAACAACCCCGGGGGCTTCGCCATGGACGCGGGGTGGAGCAGCCCGGTAGCTCGTCAGGCTCATAACCTGAAGGCCGCAGG
>CAVUBS010000008.1:0-154905 GCA_963739725.1 uncultured Alphaproteobacteria bacterium
GAATCATGATCAATCGCAAATCCCACAAAAACGCAGAACTGGCCAAGGCGCGATCCGGGGCGCTGCAGGAGAGCGAGCAGCGGTTCCGCCGCGTCTTCGACGAGAGCCCGCTCGGCATGCTGCTGGCGCGGCAGGACGGTCAGCAGATCGTCGAGGCGAATCCGGCATTCTGCAGGATGCTGGGCTATGACGCTGAAGAAATGGTCGGCAAGGGTATCCCGGACATCACGCACGCCGACGACCACGACCTGCTCAATGATGCGATCGGACGAGCGACCAGCCCGAACCACGTCATCGAGGCGCGCTGTCTCACCCGTGCCGGGCCGGTTGTATGGGTTCGCATCCGGCTGACCCAGCTCAGCACTTCGGACGGACGCCAGGCGCTCCTGCTTGCGCTTGCCGAGGACATCACGCGCGAAAAGCAGGTGGAAGCCGAACTGCGCCAGTCGCAGAAGATGGAGGCGATCGGCCAGCTCACCGGCGGCATTGCCCACGATTTCAACAATCTGCTCGGGGTCATCATCGGCAATGTCGAGTTCCTGATGGACGCGCTGCAGCAGCGACCCGACGAGGCCGACCTGGCCAGCGAGATCCTGAACAGTGCGCTGAGCGGAGCCGATCTGACCCGCCGACTGCTCGCCTTTGCGCGGCGGCAGACCTTGCAGCCACGGCGGATCGACCTGAACGCCTACCTGCCGAACCACGTCGCCATCCTGCGTCGGGTGCTCGGCGAGGCGATCCAGATCACGACAAAGCTCGCCGAGAACCTCTGGCCGATCCGGGCGGACCCGTCGCAGGTGGGCGATGCGCTGCTCAACCTGGCGATCAACGCGCGCGATGCGATGCCGCGCGGCGGCAGAATGACCATCGAGACCGCGAATGCCCATGTCGACGAAGACATCGCGCACGCGGACGGCGGCATGACGCCGGGCGACTACATCGTCCTGGCGGTGACCGACACCGGCATCGGCATGGCGCCCGAACTGCTCGAGCGCGTCGTGGAGCCGTTCTTCACCACGAAGGAACCCGGCGCGGGCAGCGGTCTCGGCCTCAGCATGATCTACGGCTTCGCCAGGCAGTCCGGCGGCCACCTGCGGATCGAGAGCAGGCTGGGGCACGGCACGACGGTGCGCCTCTATCTCCCGCGGGCACTTGGCGAGGAGGCGGACGATGGCGACTTTGCCGATGAGATAGCGCTGCCCCGGGGCGATGAATCGATCCTGCTGGTCGATGACAATCCGGAGCTTCGCGCGGTGGGACGGCGTCATCTGGTGTCGCTCGGCTACCGGGTCACCGAGGCCGAGAGCGGTCCGGCCGCCTTGGCGCTGCTGCGAGGCCAGGATCACTACGATCTGCTGTTCACCGATGTCACAATGCCGGACGGCATGACCGGCTATCAGCTCGCCGCGTCCGCGCGACAGTTGCTGCCGGGCATCAAGGTCCTGTTCACGACGGGCCACATCGGGACCGGGATGACATCCGAGCCGGCGCGGCCGTCGCCGGGCGCCACGATCGGTAAGCCGTACCGCAAGGGCGAGCTTGCGATCACGATGCGGACCGCCCTGGAGGCGTGATGGAGATCCCCCGCCCCTTGTGGGAGGGGAGAACGGCGCGGGAACCGCTTCAGCCGGCGCCTGGCGGCTGGATGCCGGCGATCTCCACCAGCAGTTTGCGCAGCACCGCCTCGCCGAAGCTGCCGGTGTCGCGGGCCACGACCACGAACGCGTCGGGGCCGCCGATGACGTTCTCGCGGTAGTAGCTCTCCAGTTCCGGCTCGACCTCCAGGATCGGCAGGCCGTTGATCGTGATGCCGGCGGCCACTGCGGCGTCGCGCGCCTCGGTCACCGGCCGGCCGTCGTTGTTGGCGCCGTCGCCGGAGATGTCGATGACCCGTCGGGCTGCCGAGAAGTGGCTCTCGAGCAGCAGTCCGACCGAGAAGTCGATCGCGCCGCTGATCGAGGTCCAGCCCGGCAGAGGGCGCAGGGCATCATGGATGGCCTTGGCGAAGGCCTGCGCTCCCGCCGCGTCCTCGATCACCGACCAGCCGACCACCTGCTCCTGCCGGCGGGCGTCGGTCCATTCCATGAAGGTCAGGGCCACCCGGCCGTGCAGGCCGCCGCGGACCGCCTCGATGAACGACGGGTGCCGCAGGGCGTCGAGGTAGCCCTGGATCTGCATCGAAAGCCGCTGCTCGCTGATGCTGCCGGAGCTGTCCACCGCCAGCACCAGCGCCACGTCCACCTCGGCGCGCGGCGTGCGATTGACCGCATCGGCCGGGATGGCCCGCCTGCTGCCGGAGGCGGCAGCGATTCCGGGCAGTCCGCGGGACCGGATCGTCATTGCGTTCCTCCCGCCAGGCGTGCGTTTCCTTCGCCCCGCATTCCAGCCTATCGTCCGCTACGCGGGATGCCGAGCCCCGGGCCCGCACATCGCCATTTACACCAAGCTGCCGCATGGACTAGAGCCTGCGTGATTCGCTGCCATTGGCAACCGGCCGATGAAAGCACTGCCGGCATTTCGGCTCAGGACAGGATTGACATGGTGGCAAGGTCGCATCCGGCGCATCTGGACGCGCTCGAGGCAGAGAGCATCCACATCCTGCGCGAGGTGGCAGCCCAGGCGGGCCGTCCCGTGCTGCTCTATTCGATCGGCAAGGATTCCTCGGTGCTGCTGCATCTGGCGCGCAAGGCGTTCTTTCCCGCCAAGCCGCCGTTCCCGCTGCTGCACATCGACACGACGTGGAAGTTCCGCGACATGATCACGTTTCGCGACGCCACCGTGAAGCGCTTCGGCTTCGATCTGCGCGTGCACACCAATCCCGAGGGGCTGCGCCAGAACGTCAACCCGTTCGACCACGGCAGCAACATCTACACCCAGGTGATGAAGACCGACGCGCTGAAGCAGGCGCTGACCGAGGGCCGCTACGACGTCGCGATCGGCGGCGCGCGGCGCGACGAGGAGCGCTCGCGGGCCAAGGAGCGGGTGTTCTCGGTGCGCGGCCCCGGCCATAGCTGGGACCCGAAACGCCAGCGGCCGGAACTCTGGCACCTCTACAACGGCAACCTCGCGCCGGGCGAGACGCTGCGGGTGTTTCCGCTGTCCAACTGGACCGAACTCGACGTGTGGACCTACATCCTGGCCGAGGGCATCGACGTGGTGCCGCTGTATTTCGCCGCCGAGCGGCCGACCGTGGATCGCGACGGCCAGATCATCGTGGTGGACGACGAGCGCATGCGCTTCCGCGAGGGCGAACGGCCGGTGACGCGCCTCGTGCGGTTCCGTTCGCTGGGCTGCTATCCGCTGTCGGCGGCGGTCGATTCCGCGGCGGCCAACCTGGAAGAGATCGTCGAGGAGATGCGCACCACGCGCGTGTCCGAGCGCGCCGGACGCCTGATCGACCAGGATCAGGACGCCTCGATGGAGAAGAAGAAGCGCGAGGGATATTTCTGATGCCCGATTCCCTGCTGCGCGTGCTGGCCTGCGGCTCGGTCGATGACGGCAAATCGACGCTGATCGGCCGCCTGCTGTTCGAATGCGGCACCATTCCCGACGATGTGCTGGCCGCCCTGGAGCGCGACAGCAAGCGCTTCGGCACGGTCGGCGGCGCCACCGATTACGCGCTGCTGGTCGATGGGCTGTCCGCCGAACGCGACCAGGGCATCACGATCGACGTCGCCTATCGCTACTTCGAGACGCCGCGCCGGCGCTTCATCCTGGCGGACGCGCCGGGCCACGAGCAGTACACGCGCAACATGGTGACCGGCGCGTCCGCGTCGGACCTGGCGATCCTGCTGGTCGATGCGCGCAAGGGCCTGCTGGTGCAGACCCGCCGGCACGCGGCGATCGCCTCGCTGCTCGGCATCCGTCAGCTCGTGCTGGCGGTCAACAAGATGGACCTCGTCGGCTTCGACCAGGCGGTGTTCGACCGGATCGTCACGGACTTCTACGCGCTGCTCGGCAAGCTCGGGCCGCTTCAGGTGACCGCGATTCCGGTCTGCGCGCGCGACGGCGACAACGTGACCGTGCCGAGCGCGCGGATGCCCTGGTATTCCGGCGGCACGCTGCTCACCGCGCTGGAGGGCGCCGATCCCACCTCGCACGTCGCGGAGCGCGCGTTCCGCATGCCGGTGCAGATCGTGGCACGGCCGGACCACACGTTCCGCGGCTACGCCGGCACGGTGGCGACCGGCACCATCCGGCCCGGCGCCATGCTGGTGAACGCGACATCCGGCACCGAGGCCGCCGTGTCGCGCATCGTCACGATGGATGGCGACCTCGACGAGGCCGTGCCGGGCCAGGCGGTGACGCTGGTGCTGGATCGCGAGATCGACGTATCGCGCGGCGAGGTGCTTGCCGCCGCGCCGGCGCCGGCGCTGGCCGACCAGGTGACCGCCTGGGTGGTCTGGATGGACGAGACCTCGCTGTTCCGCGGCCGCGCCTATCTGTTCATGCTGGGCACGCGCACCGTGGTCGGCACGGTGACCGAGATCACCAATCGGCTCGATGTCGATACGCTGGCCGAGGTGCCGGTGCGCGAACTGGCGTTGAACGAGATCGGCCGCGTGACGATCCATCTGGCGGAGCGCATCGCCTGCGAGCGCTACGCGGTGAGCCGTGACCTGGGCGGCTTCATCCTGATCGACCGGCTGTCGCGCAACACGGTCGGCGCCGGCATGGTGACCGATCTGCGCGCCGGGGCACGCGACATCCACTGGCAGCGGCTGGACGTGCACAAGACGGCGCGCGCCGCACTGAACCGGCAGAAGCCGGTGGTGCTGTGGTTCACCGGGCTGTCGGGCGCCGGCAAGTCGACGATCGCCAATCTGGTGGAAAAGCACCTGCACGCGCAGGGCCACCACACCATGAGCCTGGACGGCGACAACGTGCGGCACGGGCTGAACCGCGACCTTGGCTTCTCCGAGGCCGACCGGGTGGAAAATATCCGCCGCGTGGCAGAGGTCTCGAAGCTGTTCGTGGAAGCCGGGCTGATCGTGCTGGTGTCGTTCATCTCGCCCTATCGCGCCGAGCGCATGCTGGCGCGCGACTGCGTAGCAGAGGGCGAGTTCCTGGAGATCTTCGTCGATACGCCGGTGGAGGAGTGCCGGCGGCGCGATCCCGAAGGGGCTGTACCGCCGCGCGGATGCCGGGCAGATCCGCAACTTCACCGGCGTCGATGCGCCGTACGAGGCGCCGCTCGATCCGGAGATCAGACTGCCGACGCTGAGTGCGTCGCCTGAGGTGCTTGCCGAACGGGTCGTCGATGAGCTGCGCCGCCGAGGCATCACCACCTGACGCGCTGGCCGGGCTGGCGGCGGAGATCCGCGCCTGCCGGGTCTGTGCCGAACATCTGCCGCTCGGGCCGCGGCCGGTGTTCCGCGCATCGGCCACCGCGCGTCTGCTGATCGCGGGGCAGGCGCCGGGCACGAAGGTGCACGAGACCGGCATTCCGTGGAACGATCCGTCCGGCGATCGGCTGCGCGCCTGGCTGCGGATGGATCGCGACACGTTCTACGACGAGAGCCGCATCGCGATCGTGCCGATGGGGTTCTGCTATCCCGGCCGCCTGCCCAACGGCGGCGACGCTCCGCCGCGGCCGGAATGCGCGGCGCTGTGGCGGGCCCGGCTGCTGGCGCTGATGCCGGAGATACGGCTGACACTGCTGGTGGGAAGCTACGCTCTGGCGCACGTCCTCGGGCGCGGCGCGATGACGGAGCACGTGCGCGACTTTCGCGCTCATCTGCCGCGCTACTTCGCGCTGCCGCACCCGTCGTGGCGCACCACGGCTTGGGAGCGGCGCAATCCGTGGTTCGGCGGCGAGGTGCTGCCGGCGTTGCGCGAGGAGGTTGCGCGCGTGTTGATCGATCCGGTTGAAGTTGAAGGGCTCAGGGCTCCGCCCTGACACCCGCCCGGGGGCGTTGCCCCCGGGACCCCCACCAAAGGCGGAGCCTTTGGAATCCATTACTAAAGTGACGGGTTCCAATCGGCTGCGACCGTTGACTCTTATGTAACGATTGGCGCGACGCGGCAGGGTGTGATTTTGCGTCCCCATCAAGCGAAGGGGACGGCGATGACGGTAGCGATCACACGGCTGGAGCACTCGGCGTCGGACCTGCGCGCGGCGGCGGCAGAGACGCAAGACGCGAAGGCGGCGCGACGGATGTTGGCAGTTGCCCTGGTGCTGGAGGACTGGTCGCGTGAGGCTGCGGCCGAGGCCTGCGCGATGGACCGTCAGACGCTGCGCGACTGGGTGCACCGCTACAACGAGTTGGGACTGAAGGGTCTGTTCGACCAGCCCCGCCGCAACGGCCCACGGCCGCGTCTGTCAGCCGAGCAGCAGGCCAAAGTGGCAGGTTGGGTTGAGCAGGGACCGAACCTTGAGCGGGATGGTGTGATCCGCTGGCGCTGTGTCGATCTGCAGCTGCGGATTGCGCAGGAGTTTGCTGTTCGACTGCACGAGCGCACGGTGGGCAAACTGCTGCGCAAGCTGTCGTTCCGGCGCGTGTCGGTGCGACCGCAGCACCCGCAGAGCAAACCCGAGGAACAGGCGGTTTTCAGCGCAGCTTTGCCGATCTCGTGACCGCCGCCTTGCCGCCGGAAGCGGCCGGCAAGCCGGTGGAGATCTGGTTCACCGACGAGGCACGTGTCGGCCAGCAGGGCACGCTGACCCGCGTGTGGGCGAAACGCGGCGCACGCCCGCGCGCCCCGCGTGATCGGCGCTTTGAATGGGCCTATCTGTTCGGGGCGATCTGTCCGGAGCGCAGTGTCGGTGCCGCCATCGTCATGCCAGAGGTCAATATCGCGGCCATGAACGAGCATATGGCCGAGATCAGTCGCTGCGTCTCCGTCGGCGCCATCGCCCTGTTGGTGCTCGACGGCGCGGGCTGGCACAGCTCGCCTCGGCTCGATGTACCCGACAACATCGTGCTGTTGCCGCTACCGCCCTACGCGCCTGAATTGAACCCCATGGAAAACGTCTGGGAGTTCATGCGCAGCAACTTCCTCAGCCACCGTGTCTGGGACGGCTATGACGCCATCATCGAGGCATGTTGCAACGCCTGGAACAAGCTGATGCAAATGACCGAGCGGATCGCCTCCCTCACCAGACGCGCCTGGGCAAAACCAGTGGCCGGATAGGGCGCTTGGTATAACGGGTTCCAAGGGCTCCGCCCTTGGCGGAGTCCAGAGGCGGAGCCTCTGGTGGGGTTCGGGGTGAAACCCCGATTGCTCTGCGGAGTTGGCCACAACCCGTTGACGCGCCGACAGGCGGGAGCTACATCGCGCGCCCGACCGCTCTCCCGCTCCCGTCGCGGGACATCGGACTGCCCAGGTGGCGGAATTGGTAGACGCGCAGGTTTCAGGTACCTGTGGCCGCAAGGTCGTGGAAGTTCGAGTCTTCTCCTGGGCACCAAATCCGTCGCCGGGCACCGACCCGGGGAGCATAGTCAGTGGTCAGTACACAGTTCATGCCGGGCGGCACCATCCATCTCCATAAGCATGACCTGCCCGATGGGCTGACGCTGGGTCCGGTCGTGGCGGTCGACACCGAGACGATGGGTCTGAACCCGCATCGCGACCGGCTCTGTCTGGTGCAGCTGTCCGCCGGCGACGGTCATGCCCATCTGGTGCAGCTCATTCCGCCGTCGCTCGGCGGGCGCGGCTACGATTGCCCCAATCTCGGACGGCTCCTGGGTGACCGCGGCGTGGTGAAGCTGATGCACTTCGCCCGGTTCGACGTCGCCGTCCTGCAGCACAGCCTGGGCATCACCGTGGCGCCCGATTCGCTGCACGAAGATCGCCGCCAGGCTCACCCGCACCTTCACCGATCGCCACGGGCTGAAGGATCTGTGCCGCGATCTGCTTGGCGTCGAGCTGTCCAAGCAGCAGCAGACCTCGGACTGGGGCGCGGTGGAACTGACCGCCGAGCAGCTCGCCTACGCCGCCTCCGACGTGCTGCACCTGCACGCGCTCTGGGGCAAGCTGGAGGCGTTGCTGATCCGCGAACACCGCCTCGAGCTCGCCGAGGCGTGTTTCGAATTTCTCCCCGCGCGGGCCCGGCTGGACCTGCTCGGCTACGAGCAACCCGATATCTTTGCGCATTGATTCGACAGGGACGCCACCAAGTGGCATGATTTTTGTCCGCATCGGCCGCGCGGGTTGACCCGGTTACGTGCGATGGTCCAATACAGGCTGCTGCACTGCACCGTAGAGGATGACGCCGACGCATGTCCGCCGCCGCTAGCCACTGCCCTGGCAGAAAGCGACCGGTCCTCCGGAGCAGGCCAGCTGGAGGTCGCGCGCGCCGTGCTGCGCACCGAGGCGGCCGGCCTGCAGGCGCTTGCCGCTTGCCTGGACGACAGCTTTGCCCGCGCGGTGGACATGCTCGCGGCGGTGACCGGACGGTCGTGGTGACCGGGATGGGCAAGTCGGGCCACGTCGCCCGCAAGATCGCCGCCACGTTCGCCTCCACCGGCAGCCCGGCACTGTTCGTGCATCCGGCCGAGGCCTCGCACGGCGACCTGGGCATGATCGTCCCCGGTGACGCCGTTCTCGCGCTGTCGAATTCCGGTGAAACCGCCGAACTGGCCGATCTCGTCGCCCATTCCCGCCGCTTCGCCCTGCCGCTGGTCGCCATCACCGCGCGCCCCGGATCGACGCTGGCAACCGCGGCGGACGTCGCACTTGCCCTGCCGCCGGCCGCGGAAGCCTGCCCGATGGGCCTCGCGCCGACCACGTCCAGCGCCATGCAGATGGCGCTCGGAGACGCCTTGGCGGTCGCCCTGCTGACCCGGCGCGGATTCACCGCGGCCGACTTCCATCAGATCCACCCCGGCGGCCGCCTCGGCACCCGGCTCCGGCGGGTCCGCGAGCTGATGCACAGCGGCAGCGCGGTGCCGCTCGCATCGCCCGACACGGCGATGGACCGCGCGCTTCTGCTGATGACCGAGAAGCGCTTCGGCTGCCTCGGCGTGGTCGATGCCAGCGGCCGGCTCGTCGGCATCGTCACCGACGGCGACCTGCGGCGTGCCATGGGACCGGACCTGCTGTCCCGCCAGGTGGGCGAGATCATGACCCTCTCGCCGCGCACGATCGCCCCCGACGCGCTCGCGGTCGAAGCGCTGCACGCGATGAACGCGCGTGGGCGACCGATCACCACCCTGTTCGTGGTCGATCCGCGGGGCCTGCCGATCGGCATCCTGCATGTCCACGATCTGCTGCGGGCCGGTCTGGCATGACGATACAGCCCTTGCCCGTACGGTCCGGTCCGGAGCGACGACCCGGACAGTATCTGGTCGGTGCGGCCGCCACCCGCGTGCGCGTCCCGCCCACGCCGGGCGGATTGGCGCGCCGGCGCATCGTCATCACGCTGACCAAGTGGGCGCTGCCGGCGGGCGCGCTGCTGCTGCTCGCCAGCATCGCGCTCTGGCCGCAGATCGATCGCGCGAAGGATTCGGCGCGCATCGCGTTCCAGCGCATGGCCGGCGAAGTGGGCGGTGCCCGCATGAGCGATGCCCGCTACCACGGCGTGGATGACCACGGCCGGCCCTACACGGTGACGGCCGCGACCGCCCAGCAGGATGGGCCGGACCGGATCAACCTCACCGTGCCGAAGGCCGATATCACCCTGCAGGACGGCACCTGGCTGATGCTGCAATCGAAGCTGGGCGTTTATCTGCAGCACACCAGCCAGCTCGACCTGTCGCAGGCGGTCACGCTCTACCGCGACGACGGCACCACTCTGGTCACCGCCAGCGCGTCGGTCGACCTGAAGAACGGCGCCGCCGCCAGCGCCGATCCGACGCACGCCGAAGGGCCGTTCGGCATCCTCAACTCCGAGGGATTCACCGTCACCGACAAAGGCACGGCCATCCAGTTCACCGGCCCGGCGCATCTGATTCTGAACGGATCATCGCCATGACGGCCGGCGCAGCGGCGATGCACGCCAGGGGTGCGATCCGTGCCGCCGCGTTGGCGGTCGCCGTGCTGGCGGCGCCCGGGTGGGCGTGGGCACAGCAGCTGGATATGGCGCATGGCGGACCGATCGACATCACGGCGAGCGATGGGATCGAGTGGCGGCAGGATCAGCGTCAGGTGATCGCGCGCGGCAATGCGCGGGCGGTGCGGGGGACCGTGACCGTGACCGGTGACCGCCTGATCGCCTTCTACCGGCCGAAGGACGGCGCGGCGCCGCAGCCGGCCCAGACCGGTCTCACGGCCAACTCCGAGACCGGGGGCAACGAGATCTATCGCGTCCAGGCCGAGGGCCATGTCCACATCTTCACCGCCACCGACAAGGCGCAGGGCGATCGCGCGGTGTACGACATCGACCAGTCCGTCCTGGTGATGACCGGACGCGACCTGAAGCTCACCACGCCGAATGACGTGCTGACGGCGCGCGACAGCCTGGAATACTGGTCCCAGAAGCACATGGCCGTGGCGCGCGGCAATGCGGTGGTGGTCACCAACGACGGCCGCCGGCTCGCGGCCGATACGCTGGTCGCCTACACGACCGACACACCGCCCCCGCCGGCCGGCGCGACGCCTGTGGCGGCGAAACCGGCCACCGACGATCCGCTCGGCGCGTCGGGCAAGCTGGAGAAGGTCGAGGCGTACGGCAACGTTTCGGTGCGCACGGTCACCGACACCGCGACCGGCGACCGCGCGGTCTATGTGCCCGACACCGGCATCGCCCGGCTGGCGGGGCGCGTGCGCATCACGCGCGGGCAGAACCAGCTCGAAGGCCCGGAGGCCGAGGTGAACATGAAGACCGGCATTTCGCGGCTGCTCGCAGGCACCGGCGGGCGGGTGAAGGGGCTGGTCATTCCGAACGACGAAACCAGCAAGCAGCTCACCGGACCGACTGCGCCCGGTCAGGCCGCGTCGGGTCAGGCCACGTCGGGTCGGCCGGCTGCGGCGGGCGATGCGGGTGCGAACAAGTCGACGGGGACACCACATTGAACGACATGCGAACGGAAACGCGGGCGACACCGGAGCTTCGGCTGCTGCCTGGCGGTGCGGGACTTGTCGCGCGGGGCGTCGGGAAAACCTACAAGAAGCGCCCGGTGGTGCGGAACGTCACGATCGAGCTGCGGCGCGGCGAGGCGGTCGGGCTGCTGGGCCCCAACGGCGCCGGCAAGACCACCACCTTCTACATGATCGTCGGCCTGGTGCAGCCGGATACCGGCGCGATCAGCCTGGACGGCGCCGACATCACCACCCTGCCGATGTATCGCCGCGCGCGTCTCGGCATCGGCTACCTGCCGCAGGAGGCGAGCGTGTTCCGCGGCCTCAATGTCGAGCAGAACGTGATGGCGGTGCTCGAGGTGGTGGAGCCCGATCCGGACAAGCGCGACCTGATGCTGGACGAACTGCTCGCCGAGTTCGGCATCGGCCATCTGCGCCGCACGCCGGCGCTCGCGCTGTCCGGCGGCGAGCGGCGTCGCGTGGAGATCGCCCGCGCGCTGGCGACGCAGCCCGCCTACATCCTGCTGGACGAGCCGCTGGCGGGCATCGATCCGATCGCGGTCGGCGAGATCCGCGATCTCGTGTCGCACCTGAAGGATCGCGGCATCGGCGTGCTGATCACCGATCATAATGTGCGCGAAACGCTCGGCATCATCGATCGCGCCTACATCATGCATGACGGGCAGTTGCTGATGGAGGGGCGGCCGGACGAAGTGGTGGCGCATGAGGACGTGCGCCGCGTTTATCTCGGCGAAAGGTTCAGCCTGTAGCATGGCTCTGGCGCTGACGAGTCGCCGGGTGATGCACAACTAGGCCAGCCGCGATGGCACTCGGTCCACGTCTCGATCTGCGCCAGACACAAACGCTGGTCATGACGCCGCAGCTGCGTCAGGCCATCAAGCTGCTGCAATATTCCAACGTCGAGGTGGCCAGCTTCGTGGACGAGGAGCTCGAGCGCAATCCGCTGCTCGAACGCGATGAAGGGGCGGAGGGTCCCGCTGCCGAGCGCGCGGCGCTGGACCAGGGTCCCGAGCGGGTCGCCGAGGCCACCGATGTCGCGCAGTTCGCGCAGGCGGACACGCTGCCGTCCGAGACCGCGGCGCCGCTCGATACCGATTTCAGCGAGACCTACGATCCGGGTGGCGTGGCGGATGGCGGGCCGCCGCCGCAGGCGATCAACGGGCATGGCGGGGCACGCGACTTCCAGACCGACGATCGCGGCATCGAGGATATCGCGGCGGAGCGTCGCTCGTTGCGCGAGCATCTCGGCGAGCAGCTTCGGCTCTCGTTCGACGATCCGGTGGACCGGATGATCGGTGCGCATCTGATCGCGTTGCTCTGCCCGGCCGGCCGGCTGACCGCCGAGCCCTCGGCGATCGCCGATGCGATGGCGATCCCGCTCGAGCGCGTCGAGGTCGGTGCGTTCGCGCATGATGCGCTTCGACCCGGTCGGGCTGTTCGCGCGCGACCTGAAGGAGTGCCTGGCCGCACAGCTCGCCGAGCGCGACCGGCTGGACCCGGCGATGGCCGCGCTGCTCGACAATCTCGAGCTGCTGGCGCGTCGGGACATGCGGCGGCTGATGGCGATCTGCGGCGTCGACGCCGACGACCTTACGGACATGATTGCCGAGATCCGTGCGCTCGATCCGAAGCCGGCGGCGGGTTACGAGACCGACGCCGGTGCAGCTCGTGGTGCCCGATATCCTGATGCATCCGGGCCCGGATGGGGACTGGCTGATCGAGCTCAATCCGGAGACGATGCCGCGGCTGCTGGTGAACGAGCGGTTCTATGCACGAGTCGCACCGCGTGCACGCAAGGAGGACCGGCTGTTCCTCGCCGAGCATCTGGCGAGTGCGAACTGGCTGGTTCGCTCGTTGCAGCAGCGTGCGCAGACGATTCTGAAGGTGGCGGCCGAAATAATTCGCCGGCAGGACGGATTTCTGCGGCACGGCGTTGCGCATCTGCGGCCGTTAATCCTGCGTGATATCGCCGAGGCGGTGGAGATGCACGAGAGCACGGTCAGCCGCGTAACGGCAAACAAATACATCGCGACGCCGCGCGGAACGTTCGAGTTAAAGTATTTCTTCACCACGGCGATCTCCGGTACGCACGGCGAAAGTCACAGCGCGGAGGCGGTGCGGTATCGCATCCGGGCGCTGGTGGGAGCGGAACCGGCCGGCGAGATATTGTCGGACGATGCGTTGGTGGCGGCCCTGCGACAGGAAGGCGTGGACATTGCCCGCCGGACCGTGGCCAAATACCGGGAGGCGCTGCGCATCCCCAATTCCGTGCAGCGCCGGCGGGAGAAAGCCGTGCCGGCCTGAGGCCGCCATTTCGGCGCGACCCCGCTTTTTGGCGTTGGGGGAGAGGTATGATGCAGATCACGGTTTCGGGCAAGCAGGTCGAATTGTCGGATGCGCTGCGCACGCGCGTATCGGATCACCTGGACCTTATCTCCAACAAGTATTTCGATCATGCGCTGGAAGCGCATGTTACATTCAGCCGCGCGCGAAGTTTCTTCACCTGCGATATCAATGTGCATGCCGGCCGGGGACTGACGTTGCGTGGCGAAGGCGAGGCGGCGGATGCCAACTCGGCGTTCGACGATGCGGCCGAGCACATCGCCAAGCGGCTGCGGCGCTATCGCCGGCGGGTGAACGAGCATGCGCGCGACACGGCTAATCGCGAGCGCCCGGAGGCGGCGCGGCAGTACATTCTGCGCCAGGAGGACAATGCCGCCGCGCCAGAGGCCAACGGCGGCGCGGAGGCGATTGCCTATGCGACGGTGATCGCCGAGCAGGTGACGGAGATCAGCCTGCTGTCGGTGGGCGAGGCGGTGATGCGGATGGATCTCGCCGATCAGCCGGTGCTGATGTTCCGCAACAGCACCTCGGGTGAGCTCAACGTGGTCTATCGCCGGAGCGACGGCAATATCGGCTGGATCGATCCAAGCGGCGGCTGATCTCGGGAGCACCTCCCCCTCCCCTTGCGGGAGGGGGCTGGGGGGAGGGGTCGCATCCACATCGAATGCCGCGATTTCGAGCGGCTTCTCCCCTCCCCCCAACCCCCCTCCCGCAAGGGGAGGGGGAGACCTTTTCCCTCAGCTCTGCCCCGTTTCAACCGGTGACCAGCTTGCAGCCGCCCTGGTCCATCGGACGGAACGCCTGTTCGGCGGGGATCGTCCACTTGAGCGTGTAATAATCCCACGGTTCCTTCGACTCGGCGGGAGACTTCACCTCGAACAGGTACATGTCGTGGATCACGCGGCCGTCCTGGCGTACCCGGCCCTTGCCGAACAGCGCATCATCGGTCGGCGCCGACTTCATCCGCTCGATCGCCGCCAGTCCGCTGGCCTTGGCACGCTCGGCACCGATCGCAGCCGCGGCCCGCAGGTAGTGTGTCACTGCCGAATACTGTCCGGCATGCACCGAACCCGGAACCACCCCGTTGAAACGCAACGCGAACCGCTTGGCGAATTCGCGCGTTCCGGCATTCAGGTTCCAGTAGAAGGGCTCGGTGAGCAGCACGCCCTGCGCTGACGCCAGGCCGACGCCGTGCACGTCGTGGATCAGGAAGATCAGGCCGGCGACCTTCTGGCCGCCCTTCATGATTCCGAATTCCGCCGCCTGCTTGATGCAGTTCACCGTGTCGGTCCCGCCGTTCGCCAGCCCGATCGCCTTGGCGCCGCTGGCCCGCGCCTGCACCAGGAACGATGAGAAGTCGGTCGTGCCGGGAAATGGCGCCAATGCCTGGCCAAGCACCTTGCCATTGGCCGCGGTGACGAAGCTTGCAGCGTCCTTCTGCAGCGAATGGCCGAAGGCGTAA
Source organism: uncultured Alphaproteobacteria bacterium (assembly GCA_963739725.1). Lineage (GTDB taxonomy): Bacteria > Pseudomonadota > Alphaproteobacteria > Acetobacterales > Acetobacteraceae > JAMXLO01. The sequence continues at coordinate 14,789 of CAVUBS010000008.1, forward strand.
TCGGCGGTGATGAAGAACCAGCTGTCGGCGCCCTCGTGCACCGCCGCGTCGACCACGCCGTGCGGCATCGACCAGGTGTCATAGACCCAGTGCAGATGATTGGGTCCGCATTTTGGCCCGGTGATGTCGGCCGATGCGCCACCGGTGAAGATCGCGACCTTGTCCTTCTGCTTCACCAAATCGCCGATCGCGAACGCGGCGGAGGACAGCGGCACGTCGGTCACGACATCGACGTCCTGGTTGTCGAGCCAGTCGCGCGCGATCGACACCGCGACGTCGGGCTTGAGCTGAAGATCGGCCTGCACGATCTCCGCCTGGATCGAGGCATTGGCGCGCATGAAGTCCTCGACCGCCATCTGCGCGCCGAGCACCGAGCCGAGGCCGGTATTGGCGGCATAGACCCCTGTCGTGTCGGTCAACACGCCGATGCGGATCGGCCGGTCGGCGGCGCGCACGCGGCGCGGCAATGCGGCGGCGAGGCCGACGGCGGAGCCCGTGCGTAATACTGCGCGGCGGCTGATGGATCTCTGCATGACGTCTTTGTTCCTGCCCTGGCGGGCCGACTGTAGACGGGTCCGGAGGCCCGCGCCTAGGCTTCAGCAAACGTCGAACGGGAGGGAAGAAATGCGCGCAGCCGATGCCGTCGTTGAGATCCTCAGGCGCGAGGGCGTGACCACGCTGTTCTGCTTCCCCACCACGTCGGTGATCGAGACCGCGGTGGCGGGCGGCCTGCGTCCGATCATCTGCCGGCAGGAGCGCGTGGGCGTCGATATGGCCGATGGCTATGCCCGCGTCACCAATGGCAAACCGCCCGGCGTGTTCGCCATGCAGTACGGACCGGGCGCGGAGAATGCGTTCCCTGGAATTGCCACGACGTACTCCAATTCCGTGCCGGTGCTGTTCCTGCCGCTCGGCCATGCGCGCGAACAGGCGCAGGTGTTTCCGATGTTCCATGCGAGCCGCACCTACGCCTCGGTCACCAAGCAGGCCGAGCAGATCCTGGTGCCCGAGCAGGTGCCCGCCGCGATGCGCCGCGCATTCAGCCAGTTGAAGAACGGGCGGCCTGGGCCGGTGATGGTGGAACTGCCGCGCGATTTGCTGGACCTCGACATCGGCAGCGAAACGCTCGATCACCGGCCGGTGCGCGCGACCCGCAGCGCGCCGGCGGCGCATGATGTGGACGAAGCCGCGCGCCTGCTGCTGGATGCATCTTGCCCCGTGATTCTCGCCGGCCAGGGCGTGCTGTACGCCGAGGCGACCGACGAACTGGTTCGGCTGGCGGAACTGCTGCAGAGCCCGGTGATGACGACAGTGGACGGCAAGAGCGCCTTCCCCGAGGACCACGCGCTGGCACTCGGCTCCGGCGGCAACGGCTTCACCGGTCACGGCGCGCATTTTCTGTATTCAAAGGCCGATCTGATCCTCGGCATCGGCACCGGGTTGAACCGGCATCCTCTGACCACGCCGCCGCTGCCCGCCGGCGTGCGCATCATCCACGCCACGAACGACACGCGCGATCTGCACAAGAGCTACGCGGCCGAGGTGGCGTTGCTCGGCGATGCCAAACTTGTGCTGGCGGCGCTGGTCGATGCGGTGACCGACCGGCTGGGCGGGCGATTGCTCAACCGCTCGCCGGTGGAGGAGATCGCGACACGGCGGGAAAGCTGGCTGGCGAAGTGGCAGGCGAAGTTGAATTCGGCGGAAAAGCCGATCACGCCGTATCGCGTCATCAGCGAGTTCATGCGCGTGGTGGACCCGGCCAATGCGATCGTCACGCACGACTCGGGCAGTCCGCGCGAGCAGTTGCTGCCGTTCTATCGTGCGACGCGGCCGCGCGGTTATCTGGGCTGGGGCAAGTCGCATCAGCTCGGCACCGGGCTGGGTCTGACCATCGGCGCGAAGGTTGCCGCGCCCGACAAGTTCTGCGTGAACTTTATGGGGGATGCGGCATTCGGCATGACCGGACTGGACTTCGAAACCGCGGTGCGGTGCGGCGTGCCGATCTGCACGATCGTGTTGAACAATTCCACCATGGCGATCGAGATTCCGCACATGAAGCTGTCGCACGAGAAGCACAATTCGCGCGATCTGGGCGGCAGTTATGCCAACCTGGCGCGCGATCTCGGCGGCTGGAGCGAACGGGTGGAGGATCCGTCGCAGGTGGCCGACGCAATTCTGCGCGCGCGGCGTCAGACGGAGGAGGGCAGGGCGTGTCTGCTCGAATTCGTCACCAATGCCGAGACGGCGTTCTCGCGGCGCGAGGCATGACGGAGCCTCGATGAGCGACGACGACCCGTTCGAAGCGGAGCTGTTGGAACGAGCGGCCGCGTGGCGGTTGCGCAAGGTCGACGAGGTTCCCGCCGACGAGAAAAGCGCTGCCGCCGCGAGACAGTTGGAGAGACTGGCGGAGGATGTCCGCCGTCTGCGCGGCTCACCGCTCTTTCAGGAGTATCTCGCCATCTGCAACTGGCTCGGCGAGTCGGATGGCATCACGGATTTCATGGAGTTGGCGAACGACTACCGGTCGAGGATCGGCTTCGATCGCTGTCCGGAGGATGGCGAGGCGTATCTGCGCGCGCTGATCGATTTGGCGAAGGAGACGTTCGGGACGGCGTGAGGCCGACCGGCACCTGCATCCCGAATGGCCGGGGCAAGCCAATCGGGCGATGCAGATGCGCTCGGGGTTTCACCCCGAACCCCACCAGAGGCTCCGCCTCTGGACTCCGCCAAGGGCGTAGCCCCATACGCGCGAACTTACGGTGGTCTGAGCTGGCACGCCTGCAGCACCCTGCGTCTGGGCGCCTCGGCGAGGCGGCGGCGAAAGCGCAACAGCGCGGCGCGCGTGTTGAGTTTCGGCCTGGGGAGAATGGCGCTGAGCAGGATCCCACGCGCCGCAGCCCAGGCACGCCAGAGCGATTGCGGCGCGGCGGGCGGCTCACCCGGCCGAGGGGGAAAACCGACGATCTCGTTGGCGAGATCGTCGGTCAGAACCGCGGCGATCAGATGCGCCAGCAGCCAGGTTCGCGCCAGCACCGGATCGGCCGAGGGCAGCGCATCCAAGCCGCCCAGGGTCTTCAGCCGCTTGATGCCGATCTCCACCTGCCAGCGACTGCGATAGAGCGCGACGATCCGCTCGGCGGGCTGTGCCGGCGTCGCCAGCGAGGTCAGCAGCAGCAGAAAACCGGCCGCCTGAACGGTGCGTGGATTGATCGTGTGGCCGTTCCTGTTGGCCTTGCGCATCCGCCGCGCACGCTGGCGTTCCGCCGCCTCGGCCGGCAACGGCTGGATCACCAGACGGAAGGCGCGGGAAATTCCCTTGACCCAGACGTGCAACCTCGCACGTCTGGCTGGCATCGGCGAGCAGCGCCGTGACATCGATCCGCGCGCCCGCGGCATCGTAGAGTTTCACCGACCCCCAACTCAGCCGCGTGATGAAGTCGCCACCTGCCGCCAGAACCGCCTGGAAATTGCGCACCCGCGCATAGCCGCGATCCATGAGCAGAACGCGGCCCGGGCAGATCCGCGTCCGCGCCGTCGCCTCGGCCTCGCGGGTCGTGGTCATCACCAGATCGGCGAACCGGCCCCGGCCCGGGTCATAGCGCGCGTGCAACCGCCAGTCCTGCCCTTTGCCGGGGGCGCAGATCACCGAGCCATCCACCAGCGACAGGGCGAGATCCTCACTGCCGGCCTGGCCACCGGGGCCGAGGCGCGCCGCCAGCAGCACTGCCAGGATATGCCCCAGCCAGTCGCCCATCGTGCGCAGCCGGCCTTCCACCGCCTTGTCGGAAAGCTCGGCGATGCCGGCTTCCCCCGCCAGGGCGGCCGCCTCGCGCAACGACTGCCCGCCCGGAGCCCACATCAGCGCCAGCCGCAGCAGGGCCTCGGCGGTCCTGATCTTCCGCCGGCGCTGCAGGGCCTGGAACTCTCGCGCCGTGGCCTCGAGGTCCACGGAACGCGCAATGGTCGCGATGATCGCTGACCAGGTGCCCGAGAGCAGGGATGCCGAATGTCGCATCCCGTCCCAGAATCACACCCCGCCGTGACCGCACAAACCGTTAAATTCGCGCATATGGGGCGGAGCCCTTGGAACCCGTCACTTTAGAATCGGATTCCAAAGGCTCCGCCTTTGGTGGGGGTCCCGGGGGCAACGCCACCGGGCGGGTTTCAGGGCAGAGCCCTGAGCGCTTCAGCTTCACCTGATTGCCCTGGGGTTTCGGGGGGGGTGCGCGGCCCGCGTTGCCTCGCGATGATGCGCCCCCTCCCGCAAGGGGAGGAGAGAATTAGGCTCTGGCCATGACGGATCCAGCGTGGCCCTACTGCGCGGCGCGCCGCCTCGTTGGCGTACTGGCGGCTGCCGCTTTCTTGCCACGCACGGCCGCCTTCTTCCGAGCCGGCGCCTTGGCCGCAGGCTGCTTCGCTGCGGGCTTGGGTGCCGCACGCTTCGCCTTGGCGACCCGCCGCTTCGCCGGCTTGGCCTTCGCCTTGGCGGGCGCCTTGGCCGGTGGCTTATCCGCCGGTGGCTGGGCCGCCGGCGCCGCCCTCGTCGCCGCAGCCCCGCGCCCGCGCCGCCCGGCCGCACCGCGCGGACGCAACTGCTTGCCCTTCTCGGCCAGCAGCGCCACCGCCTGATCGAGCGTGATCTCTTCCATCATCACGCCACGCGGCAGGTTGGCGACCGTCTTGCCATGCTGCACGTAGGGACCGAAGCGTCCCTTGCGCACCGCGATCAGCTCCTTGTCGCCCGGATGCGCGCCGAGCGTTCGCACGCTGGCCATCTTCCGCGCGATCAGATCCACGCCGCGGTTGATGCCGATGTTCAGCACATCGTCGTCACGGTCCAGCGAGCCGTAGATCGCGCCCATGCGCACATAGGGGCCGAAGCGGCCGATGCCGGCCTCGATCGTCTCACCGGTCTCGGGATGGATGCCGATCGCGCGCGGCAGTGACAGCAGTCCGATCGCCTGTTCGAGCGTGATCTGCTCGCCGTCCATCCCGCGCGGCAGCGACGTGCGCTTTGGCTTTACTTTCTTTTTCGCGTCCTTGTCCTCGCCGTTCTCGCCCTGCTGCACGTAAAGCCCGTACGGGCCGCGGCGAACAGTGATCTCCTCGCCGGTCTCGGGATGCGGACCGAGCACGCGCATCCCTTCCTTCAGGGTCTCGCCCTGATCGTCGCCGGTCTCGATGGCCAGCCGCCGCGTGTACTGGCAGTTCGGATAGTTCGAGCAGCCGATGAAGCTGCCGTAGCGCCCGAGCTTCAGGCCGAGCCTGCCGGTGCCGCAGGCCTGGCAGGCACGTGGGTCGGTCCCATCCTCGCGCGGGGGAAAGAAATGCGGCCCCAGATCCTCGTCGAGTGCCGCGATGACGTCGCTGATCTTGAGGTCCTTGGTCTGGTCGACCGCGTGCGAGAACCCTTCCCAGAATGCCCGCATCATCGCGCGCCAGTCGGCCTGTCCCGCCGAGATATCGTCGAGCTGCTCCTCCATATGCGCGGTGAACCCGGTATCGACGTAGTGCTCGAAGAAGCTCACCAGGAACGCGGTGACCAGCCGGCCGCGGTCCTCGGGGATGAAGCGTCGCTTCTCCTGGCGGACATATTTGCGGTCCTGCAGCACCGACAGGATCGAGGCGTAGGTGGAGGGCCGGCCGATCCCCAGCTCCTCCATCTTCTTCACCAGGCTCGCCTCGGAATAGCGCGGCGGCGGCTGGGTGAAGTGCTGGAGCGCGTTCACCGTGCCGAGCTTCAGCGGATCGCGCTCCGCCATCGGCGGCAGCATGCGGCCATCGTCTTCCTCCGCCGCGTCGTCCTGATCCTCGCGATACAGTTTCAGGAAGCCGTCGAACGCCACGACGGAGCCGGTGGCACGCAGCCTTAAACCCTTGCCGTCGGTGATCTCGACGCTGACCTGGTCGAGTTCGGCCGACTGCATCTGCGAGGCGACGGCGCGCTTCCACACCAGCTCGTAGAGCCGGCGCTGATCGGGATTGAGATACCCGGCGACGCTGTCCGGCGTGCGCGCGACATCGGTCGGCCGGATCGCCTCATGCGCCTCCTGCGCGTTCTTGATCCGGCTCTGGTACTCGCGCGGCGCACCGGGCACGTAATCGGGCCCGTAGGCACCCAGCACGTGGTCGCGGATCGCCGCCACCGCCTCGCCCGCCATCTGCACCCCGTCGGTGCGCATGTAGGTGATGAAACCAGTGGTCTCGCCGCCGATGTCGACGCCTTCGTACAGCTGCTGTGCCAGGCGCATGGTCTGCTGCGCGCCGAAGCCGAGCTTGCGTGACGCTTCCTGCTGGAGGGTCGAGGTGGTGAACGGCGGCGGCGGATTGCGCTTGACGCGCTTCTTCTCGACCGATCCGACGGTGAAGCGGCCGGCCTCCACGGCGGCCTTGGCGCGCATCGCGAGCTGCTCGTTCGATAGATCGAACTGCTCCAGCCGCTTGCCTTCGAAATGCGTGAGCCGCGCGGTGAACGGCGCGTTGGCCGGCGTAAGGAAATCCGCCTCGACCGTCCAGTATTCGCGCGCCCGGAACGCCTCGATCTCGGCCTCGCGGTCGCAGATCAGCCGCAGCGCGACCGACTGCACGCGCCCCGCACTGCGGCTGCCGGGAAGCTTCCGCCACAGCACCGGGGACAGCGTGAACCCGACCAGATAGTCGAGCGCCCGGCGCGCCAGGTACGCCTCGATCAGCGGCTGATCGAGGTCGCGCGGATGGGCGATGGCGTAGCGGACGGCGGTGCGGGTGATCTCGTTGAAGCTGATGCGGCGGACATTGACGCCCTTCAGCGCCTTCTTGTCGGTGAGCATGGCCTTTACATGCCAGGAGATCGCCTCGCCTTCGCGATCCGGGTCGGTGGCGAGATACAGCGTGCTCGCGCCCTTCAGCGCCTTGGCGATGGCGCCGACCTGCTTTTCCCCCCGCGCGTCGGACTGCCAGTCCATGGCAAAGTCCTGTTCGGGACGCACCGAGCCGTCCTTCGGCGGCAGGTCGCGCACGTGCCCGAGGCTGGCCAGCACGGTGTAGCCACCACCGAGATAGCGGTTGATGGTCTTGGCCTTGGCGGGGGATTCGACGACGACAACGTCTGACATTGCGACCTTTGCGGAACCTAGGAACCGGCTTCCAGCAGCAGCGCCACCCGGCTCCCCGGCAGCGTCTGGATGCGGCCGGCGAGCTCCAATTCGAGCAGCACCGCCATGACCGCAGCCGCAGAGAACTGGCAGCGGCGCACGACCTCGTCAACGGCTGTTGGTGAAATACTCAATAAATCAATAACTTGCGTGCGGGTCTTGAGCAGGTCGGCAGGCTCCTCGGCGGGTTCTTCCCATGCCGCGGGGGGTTCTGCCACCCCGGGAATCGTGCCGCGGGCAAACAGCGGACTGCGGCTCAGCCCCTCGCGCTGTGGGTGATCCGGCAGGTTCTCCAGCACGTCCGCGGCGGTCTCGACGAGGTGGGCGCCCTGGCGGATCAGGTCGTTGGCGCCGCGCGAGCGGGGGTCGAGCGGCGAACCGGGCACGGCGAACAGGTCGCGTCCCGCTTCCTGTGCCAGCCGCGCGGTGATCAGGCTGCCGGAGCGCAGCGCCGCCTCCACCACCACCACACCGAGCGCGAGGCCGGCGATGATGCGGTTGCGGCGGGGGAAGTGGCGTGCCTGGGGGGTGGTGCCCAGCGGCGCCTCGCTGACCACGGCGCCCGCGTCGGCGATGCGGCGTTGGAGGTCGGCGTGCTCGGGCGGGTAGGGCATGTCGAGGCCCCCCGCCACCGCGGCGATCGTATGCCCGGTCTGCAGCGCGCCCTTGTGCGCCGCCGCGTCGATGCCGCGGGCGAGGCCGGAAACCACCACCAGCGTCTGGGCAAGTTCGGCGGCGAGGTTCTCCGCCATGTGCTGGCCGTTGGCAGAGGCGTTGCGGCCGCCGACCAGGGCCACGGCGCGAGCCGAAAGCAGCGCGGGATCGCCCAGAACCGCCAGAACGGCGGGCGCATCGTCCAGCAGGGCGAGCAGCGGCGGGTAGTCAGGCTGGGCCGCGAAGATCAGCCGGCCGCCAAGTCGCTCGACGGCGTCCAGTTCGCGGCTCGCATCGCCAGTGGACGGAATGGCGGGCGACGCCTGGCGTCCTCCGGCGCGGGCTAGGGCGGGCAGCGCATCCAGCGCTGCGGCGGCGGTCGCGTAGCGCGCGAGCAGACGCCGATACGCCACCGGGCCGACGCCGTCCGAGCGCGCAAGCCGCAGCCGGTCCACCGCATCGGCCGGCGTTCGCTCGTGGGAATCATGCTTTTTGACCAATGCGTGGCTCGGTGCCCGCCAGCAGCCGGCGGATGTTTGTGTGATGACGGGCGAACACAAGCACGGCGATCACCAACGCAAGCTTAACGATCGTCTGATCGGCCAGAATGGCGGCGAGCACTACGGCGAGTGCGAAGGAGACCAGTGCGGCCAGGGACGAGATCCGTGTGACGGCCGCCGCGGCCAGCCAGATCGCGCCGGCGCCGAGCCCGACCGGCCAGGCAGCGGCGATCAGGACGCCGTACGACGTGGCCGCCGCCTTGCCGCCCTTGAAGCCCAGCCAGACCGGGAAGGCATGACCGAGCACCGCGCCGACGCCGGCCCAGAGCACGGCCTCGTGGCCGACAAGCCAGGCCGCCAGCAGGACGGCGACCGCGCCCTTCAGGCCGTCCAGCAGCAGCGTCGCCGCAGCCAGGCCTTTGTTGCCGGTGCGCAGCACGTTGGTCGCGCCGATGTTGCCGGACCCGACCCGGCGGATGTCGCCCAGGCCGGCGGCGCGGGTGAGCAGCAGGCCGAACGGGATCGATCCGAACAGATAGCCCAGCAGTGCGAAGGCGATCGAGGTCATCGAATGACGTTCAGGTGCAGATCAGGCAGGGAGCAGGCAGGTGCGGAAGTCAGGTGCGGATCAGGCGGGCAGCGCGGGCAGGATGTCGCCCAGCGTATCGCCGGGCGCGCAATCCATCCACTCCCGCGTTTGCGCCAGCCGGCAATCGCGATCAGGCGGCCACGGTCGCGCGATAGCGGTCGGCGACCTGGCTCCGCGAAAGGTTCGGCGCCATCGCGAGCCTCGCGTCGTTGTAGGCAATCCATTGCCCCTCGTCGGCGAGCGGCGGGATCGTCACCACCTCGCCCTTGTCAAACCCGACCAGTGCGGCGTCGACCAGATCCGCCACGTCCATCACCTGTCCAGGCAACAGGGCATCGACATCCTTGCCGGAGCGCTCCCAGATCTCGGTGCGCGTGGCGCCGGGCAGCACCGCCTGAACGCGGACGCCTGCGTCCTTCACGTCCAGTGCGAGCTTCAGCGACAGGTTGAGCAGATAGGCCTTCGAGCCGCTGTAGACGCCATCGAGCAGTTCCGGCGCGAGCGCCAGCACCGATGCGATGTTGATGATGGCGCCGGCCTTGCGCTGCACGAATGCCTTGCCGGCGGCGGCCGCGAGCAGCGTCGGCGCTGTGATGTTGACGGCGATCAGCCGCGTCAGTTCGGCCGCCCCGTTCTGCAGCAGACCGCCGTTGAGCGATACGCCGGCGTTGTTCACCAGCACGGTGATTGTGGGGTCGCTGTCCAGGCGGGCCTCGATCCTGGCGACATCGGCGGGAACCGACAGGTCCGCCGGGAGCACTTCGACGCTGCGTCCGGTCTCGGCGCGCAGCCGGCCGGCGACCGTCTCCAGCCGCGCCAGGTCGCGCGCGACGAGGATGAGATCGTGTCCGCGATGCGCAAGCCGGTCGGCGTAGACGGCGCCGATGCCCGAGGATGCCCCGGTGACGAGGGCGGTGCCCTGAAGCTCGTTTGCCATGACTGATCTCCTTGCGCCCGGAGAATTCCGGTTTGCCCGCGGTCAGAGTGGGGTTGTCACTATCATTATACAATGGACTGTCGAAAAATAATGCGTCAGCCGAACACGCGGCGCCCGGCCTTCCAGGTCCCCAGCACGACGCCCTCCAGCGCGCGGCCGTCGAACGGGGTATTCTGCGCCTTGCCGGGCAGCTTGCCCGCCTCCACGCGCCACACCCGGTCGGGATGGACCAGGCAAAGATCGGCGAGCCGGCCTTTGGTCAGCGTGCCGCCCTCGCTTCCCAGCAGTTTCGCGGGCCGTGCGGTGAGCAGATCGATCGCGTGTGCAAGGCTCAGCGCGCCATTATGGACCTGGACCAGGGTCACCCCGAGCAGGGTGGCGAGCCCCGTGCCACCGGGGGTGGCCAGGGCGAAGGGCTGGCGCTTGTCGTCGGCGTCACGCGGCTGGTGGTCGGAGGCGATGGCGTCGATCGTGCCATCGGCCACCGCGGCCGCGACGGCCAGCCGATCCGCCTCCTTGCGCAGCGGCGGCGACAGTTTTGCATAGGTGCGAAAATCGCCGATCGCCGTCTCGTTCAGGTCGAAATAGGGCGGCGCGGTGTCGCAGGTTACCGCCAGCCCATCCGTCTTCGCCTGCCGGATCAGCGCCAGTGCCTCGGCAGTTGACACATGAGCAAAGTGCACCGCCCCGCCGGTGAGCGCCGCAAGCCGGATGTCGCGCGCGACCAGGATGGCCTCAGCGGCGGCGGGAATGCCGGGCAGGCCCAGCCGGGTCGCGAGTTCGCCCTCCGTGGCGGCCCCGCCGGCGGCCAGCGACGGCTCCTCGGGATGCTGCACGATGCGGGCGCCGAAGCCGCGGGCGTAGGACAGCGCGAGTCGCATCAGCCGCGCCGGGCCGATGGCGCGGCTCCCGTCGGTGAAGGCGACCGCGCCCGCCTCGCGCAACAGGCCGAGTTCGGCGAGTTCCTGACCGCGGCAGCCGGTGGTCACGGCACCATAGGGCAGGATGGTCAGGCTGCCGGTCTCCTCGCCGCGGGCGCGCAGCAGGCGCACCAGGGCGGGATCGTCGATCGCCGGCAGCGTTTCCGGCAGCGCGGCGAGCGTGGTGATCCCCCCGGCCGCCGCCGCCTCGGCAGCCGATGCGATGGTTTCGCGATATTCGTAACCGGGCTCGCCGAGCGCGGCGCGCATGTCCACGAGGCCCGGACAAAGTACCGCGTCGTCTTCGGCGACGATCGTGGCGCCGTCCGGGCAGCCGAGACTTTGGCCGAAGTCGAGAATGCGGCCGTCGCGGACCAGCAGGTCGCCGTGTTGGTCGAGGCCGGACGCGGGGTCCAGCAGCCGGACCCCGGCGAAGAAGGTGTCACGGTTCATTGCGTCCATGCCCGCGCGCCAGCGTGTCCAGCACTGCCATGCGGACCGCCACACCCATCTCCACCTGCTCGCTGATCACACTGCGCTGCGGGTCGTCGGCCACCGCGCTGTCGATCTCCACGCCGCGGTTCATCGGTCCCGGATGCATCACCAGCGCATCCGGCTTCGCGAACGCCAGCTTGGCCGCGTCCAGCCCGAAAAACCGAAAATACTCGCGCGCGCTCGGCACCAGCCCGTGCTGCATCCGCTCGCGCTGCAGCCGGAGCATCATAACGATGTCGGCGCCGGCCAGCCCCCGCTCCATGTCGTGGAACACCGCCACGCCCAGCCGCTCCGCCTCGGCCGGCATCAGTGTCGGCGGCCCGATCACGCGAACCCGGCTGCCCATGGTGGTCAGCAGATGGATGTTCGATCGGGCCACCCGCGAATGCAGCACATCGCCGCAGATCGCCACCGTCAGGCCCTCGATCCGCCCCTTGCGCCGGCGGATTGTCAGCGCGTCGAGCAGTGCCTGGGTCGGGTGCTCGTGCGTGCCGTCGCCGGCATTGATCACCGCCGCATCGACCTTCTGCGCCAGCAGGTTGGGCGCGCCCGACTGATCATGCCGCACCACCAGCAGATCGCAGTGCATGGCGTTCAAGGTCGCGGCCGTGTCGAGCAGCGTCTCGCCCTTGTTCACCGAGGAGGTCGAGACCGACATGTTGATCACATCCGCCCCGAGCCGCTTGCCGGCGATCTCGAAGCTGGTCCGCGTGCGCGTCGAGTCTTCGAAGAACAGGTTGATGAGGGTGCGCCCGCGCAGCAGGTCCCGTTGCGTCTTGCCCGACCGGTTGAGCAATACGTAGCTCTCCGCAAGGTCGAGCAGATGGCCGATCTCGGGCGGATGCAGCCCCTCGATCGCCAGCAGGTGCTTTTGCCGGTACGACACGCGCCTTGGTTGCAGGAACCGCAAGCGGCCGTCAACGGCTGCGGCGGCTACACGACAAGCAACAGCAGCAGGCTGCCGGCGCCGACGACGAGACAGTAGTAAGCGAACGGGTTCAGCGCCCAGGCATCGTGCTGGCGGAAGTAGCGCATCAGGAACGCGGTGCTGGCGAACGCCGTGACGCCGGCAACCACCGCCGCGACGGCAGCCAGCCCGAAGGTGCCGGGCGGAACGGTCTCGTGCAGCAGCTTCGGCACCTCGAGCACCGTGGCGCCGAGGATGATCGGCGTCGCGATCAGGAACGAGAAATGCGCGGAGCCTTCATGATCGATCCCGCGCAGCAATCCGCCGACGATCGTCGCGCCGGAACGCGATATGCCCGGGATCAGCGCAGTGCACTGCCAACAGCCGATGATCAGCGCATCCATCGTCGTGAGGGTGGACAGCGGCCGGTGGCCCTGCGCGCGCAGTTTTTCCCCGCCCATCAGCAGCAGCCCGTTAACCACGAGGAAAAGCGCCGCGACCACCGGCGTGCCGAACAGGCTGCGGAAGAATTTTTCCAGCAGGAAGCCGACAATCACGGCGGGTATCGTCGCGATCACGATAAGCACGAACACGCGCCGGCTTTCGCTGACCTGGTGTGCCGCGCCCAATCCCAGCAGGCCGGTCGCCAGCGCCCACCAGTCGCGCCAGAAATACAGCAGCAGTGCCGCCGCGGTGCCGAGATGCAGCATCACCAGGAACGGAAGAAATTCCGGCGACCGCTGATCGAGCGGCCAGTGCAGCAGCGCCGGCAACACAACGGCATGACCGAGGCTGCTGACCGGGAACAGCTCGGTCGCGCCTTGGAGAATGGCGATAATGATGGCCTGCACTGCGCTCATGTGGCGTTACTGGCCGAAGCCGGATGATTCGGCAACCTGCGCGGCGCCGTGCCATGATCCAACTCGCATGGCGCACGATCATCATCACCACGACCACGCGCATGGTCACGGCCCGCGCCGTCATGACCGCGCCTTCGCGATCGGCACAGCGCTGAATGTCGGTTTCGTTGCGGCCGAACTGGTGTTCGGGCTGGCCGCCAATTCGATCGCGCTGCTGGCCGACGCGGCGCACAATTTTGGCGACGTGCTGGGACTGCTGCTCGGCTGGGGCGCGGCCTGGCTCGGTGGCCTGCCGCCGACGCGCCAGCGCACCTATGGCTGGGGTCGCAGTTCCATCCTGGCGGCGCTGCTGAACGCCACGATCCTGCTGATCGGCGTCGGCGCCATCGGTGTGGAGGCGATGCAGCGGCTGTTCGCGCCGCAGCCGGTGACGGAGCTCACCGTGATCCTGGTCGCAGCCGCCGGCATTGTCGTGAACGGCGCAACCGCGCTGCTGTTCATGCGCGGCCGGCGCGACGACATCAACATCCGCGCACAGTTCCTGCACATGGCGGCCGATGCCGGCGTCTCGGCGTCGGTCGTCGTGGCCGGCCTGCTGATCCTGCTGACCGGCTGGCTGTGGCTCGATCCGGTTGCCAGTCTCGGGATCGCTGCGGTGATCGTCGTCACCACCTGGGGATTATTGCGGGAGTCGGTCGATCTGGCGATGGATGCCGTCCCTGGCGGCGTCGCGCACGACGATGTGCAGGACTACCTGGCGTCGGTGTCCGGTGTGATCGAGGTGCACGATCTGCATATCTGGGGTCTCAGCACGACGGAAACCGCACTGACCGCGCATCTCGTGTGCGCAGACGAACCCGGCGAGCGTCGGCTGCACGACGTGACGCGCGCCTTGCGCGACCGGTTTGGTATCGGCCACGCCACGCTGCAGGTCGAGACCGGCGCCGAGGCCGAACTGTGCCGGTTGCGGCCGCCTGACGTGGTTTAGCGGATGGATCGCAGGCGGGTGGTCCTGGTGACCGGAGCTGCCAGCGGCATCGGCGCCGCCGTTTGCCGCGCGATGGCCGCGCCCGGCGTCGCACTGCTGGTGCACACGCGCAGGAACCGTGCGGGCTTGGAACGCGTCGCAGCCGATGCGCGTGCCGCCGGCGCCGAGGCCGCGGTGGCGCTCGGCGATCTCGCTGAGCCGGGCGTTGCAGATGCACTGGTCGCGCAGGCAGTGGACGCGTTCGGCGGGCTGGACGTGCTGGTCAGCAATGCGGGCTTCGCCGATCGAACGGCGTTTGAAAACCTCACCGACACGGCGATGACGGCTTCGATGGAGGCGATCCCGAGCGCCTTCTTCCGTCTCGCGCGCACTGCCATTCCGCATCTGAAGGCCGGACGCAATGCACGCGTTGTTGCCGTCTCCAGCTTTGTCGCTCACGCGTTTCGCACCGACACCACCGTGTTTGCCGCATCCGCCGCCGCGAAGGCGGCGCTGGAGGCATTGGTGCGTGCGCTGGCGATCGAGCTGGCGCCGTCCGGCGTGACGGTCAATGCGGTGGTGCCTGGCTTCATCCGCAAGGATCCGGGCGCGCATGCCGCGATCGACCCTGAACGGCTGCGTCAGCAGGTCGCGGTCGTTCCGCTCGGGCGCGTTGGTCTGCCGGACGAGGTGGCGGCGGCGATCGCTTTCCTGGCCTCACCCGCCGCCGGCTACATCACCGGGCAGGCGCTGCATGTCGATGGTGGACTGGTGATATGAGCCGAGCCGTGGCGCCGTCTCCTCGGCGCAGGCGATGACGCGGCCATTGTCCCAGATGCCGAGGCACACGAGTTCGCCGTCGTTCTCCAGCAGGAGATACGGATCGAGCACGACCTCCTCCTGAACCAGCTCGCCGAGGATCAGCGTCGATCCGGGCGTTTCGCGGTGCAGGCTCAGCGCAATCGCGGCGATCGGCTCCGGCACGCCGAGCCCGCGCAGCCAGCCGCCGGCGACGCAGCGCTCCTGCCACTGCGATCCGGCATGACCGCGGAACACGCCGAACACGACCAGCAGCGCGATCACGCACATCCATCCGAGGGCAAGCCAGGACGGCAGCATCGACGCCGGCATGATCCGGTTGGCGAAACCGCCGCTTGCCGCCATGCAGCCGACCGAGCCGATCAGTCCCACCGGCAGCCATGTCTGGTGCTGGTGCCAGAAGCTTGGCCGGAACGTCTCCAGCTGTGCGCGCTTGTGCTCCGCCAGGGCCTGCCAGCTCACCGGCCTCAGGCCCTGCTCGCGCAGGACGTCCGCCAGCAGTCGTGGGCGTGTGGGTGCGATGAGTGCGTCGAAGGGCATGGCACGTATCTCACTCGTTCGAGTATCGCGCGGCAGAGTGCCATGCCGCTGCCTGTTCGACCAGTGCCGATGCGCAAGGTCTTCCCGGGCGCCCGGTCAGCCGATGAGGTGGCAGGCAACCGTGTGGCCGGGAGCGGGCTCGGTGATCCGCGGTTCCTGCTCGCGGCACACCGGCATCGTGTGCGGGCATCGCGTGTGGAAGCGGCAGCCGGACGGCGGATGCAGCGCGCTCGGGATGTCGCCGGTCAGCCGCTCCCGTTCACGTCGGCCGCGGCTGCGCTGCGCCGGATGGGTCATCGGGACGGCGGCGATGAGCGCCTTGGTGTAGGGATGCAGTGGGTCGGCGTAGAGTGTCCGCTTGTCCGCGACCTCGACGATCTTGCCGAGGTACATTACCGCGACCCGGTTGGAGATGTGCTTCACCACGCCGAGATCGTGGGCGATGAACAGGTAGGTCAGGCCCAGTTCGCCCTGCAGGTCCTGCAGCAGGTTGACGATCTGCGCCTGCACCGACACGTCGAGCGCGGACACTGGTTCGTCGCACACGACGAATTTGGGATGCAGCACGAGTGCGCGGGCGATGCCGATGCGCTGGCGCTGGCCGCCGGAGAATTCGTGGGGAAAACGGTCGCGCACGCGTGGCGGCAGACCGACCAGTTCCAGCATGGCGGCCACCTGGCTGCGGGTTTCCGCGCCGGCTCGCGCACCATGGATCAGCAGCGGCTCCATGATGATGGCCTCGACCGACATCCGCGGATTGAGCGCGCCGTATGGGTCCTGGAAGATGATCTGCATCGAGCGCCGCTTCTCGCGCAGCGCCGCGGGGCCAAGCTGCGTGATGTCGGTGCCCTCGAATCGGATCTCTCCCGCGGTCGGCGGGATCAGGCGGATCAGCAGACGGCCGAGCGTGGATTTGCCGCAGCCGGATTCGCCGACCAGGCCCAGAGTTTCGCCGGTGCGGATGTCGAGCGCCACATCGTCCACCGCGCGCAGCGGCATGGTGTGGCGGTGCAGGAAGCCGCCGGCGCGCACCAGGAAATGCTTGGTGAGGCCGGTGGCCTCGATCAGCGTCGTCACGTGCCGGCCAGGTCCGCCACGCGGATACAGGCAACGGTGTGGCCCGGGTCGAACGCGGCGAGCGGAGGGATCGCGGATCCGCATGCCGCGACGGCGTAGCGGCAGCGGGGGGAAAAACGGCAACCGGAGGGCCGTCGTGCCGGGTCCGGCAGCGTGCCGGGGATCGCCACCAGCCGTTCGTGATCCTGCCCGAGCGAAGGCACGCACTCGAGCAGACCGCGCGTGTAGGGATGCAGCGGATTGTCGAACAGGCGCGCGACCGGGGCTTCCTCGACGATGCGGCCGGCGTACATCACCAGCACACGGTCGGCGGTCTCCGCCACGACGCCCATGTTGTGGGTGATGACGATGATCGCCATGCCGAACTCGTCGCGCAGGTCCATCATCAGGTCGAGGATCTGCGCCTGGATGGTGACATCGAGCGCGGTGGTGGGTTCGTCGGCGATCAGCAGGCGCGGCCGGCAGGCGAGCGCGATGGCGAGCATCACACGCTGGCGCTGGCCACCGGACAACTGGTGCGGATAGTCCCCCATGCGCCGCGCGGCCGATGGGATGCCGACCTTCTCCAGCATCTCCAGCGAACGGTCGTACAGCGCCTTCTGCGACAGCCGCTCATGCGCGCGCAACGTTTCGATGACCTGCTCGCCGATGGTGAACACCGGGTTGAGCGAGGTCATCGGTTCCTGGAACACCATCGCGATGCCTGGCCCGCGGATGCGCTGCATGCGGGTATCGGACAGGCGGGTGAGCACCTGGCCGTCGAAGCGCACCTCGCCGGTGGCGACGCGCGCCGGCGGCTGCGGCAGCAGGCCCATGATGGTGAGGGCGGTGACGCTCTTGCCGCTGCCGGATTCGCCGACGATGCCGAGGATTTCGCCCGCGTCCAGACTGAAGCTGATGTTTTCGACGGCGGTGATCTCGCCGCGCGACGTCTGGAACGCAGTGGTGAGGTTGGCGACTTCGAGCAGGCTCATGCGGGCAGTCGACCATCATCGCCGAGCCTGCGCAGGGCCGAGTTCCGCCATGGCGGTGTGGGATCAGGCGTGCCCGGAAATGTCGTCAAAGCCTGCTCCCACATTGGCCGCGCCTATCGCTATACTCGGCGCACAGTCTGCTTGGGGAGGAAAGATTGGTCACCACCGTCGATCTCAAGGCCGAGTTTGCCAGGCTGACAATGCTCCAGGGGCGCACCCCGACATCGTCCGAGGCCGAGCGCAAGGGCGCCTTCGCCACGGTGGCGCCGTATCGCGACGGGGCGATCTTCACCGCCAAGTTCGCCGGCACCAGCGCCTGGGAGCGGCATCCGCAGGGCGACGAGATCGTGCAGGTCGTCGATGGCGCGACGACCTTGCATCTGATGACCGCGGAGGGGCGGCAGTCGTTGACACTGAGCGCAGGGATGCTGGTTATCGTGCCGCAGAACATCTGGCATCAGTTCGAGGCGCCCGACGGCGTGTGCGTGATGACGGCGACGCCGCAGCCGACTGAACACGTGAGGATCGACGTCGAGGACCCGCGTACGGTGGAATGAAAACCGGGAGGGGCTGGTTCGGCTCACGGCCCCCGCCGCCGCATTCCCCCGCGCCCGCGCCGCTTGGTCGGATCGTACCCCCCGCCACCAGGCCCCATCGGCTCAGGCGTGCGATCGCGCTTCCCGCGTGCCCCGGCGTCGTGCCGCAATGACGCACTCGCCGCCGGCGGCGGTTCCAGCCCCAGGTCCAGCGCCTCCAGCCGGCGGATCTCGTCGCGCAGCCGCGCCGCCTCCTCGAATTCCAGATCGGCCGCCGCGCCGCGCATGCGCTTCTCCAATTCCGCGATCGCCGACTTCAGATCCTTGCCGACAAATTCGGAAATGCCGGCGTCCTTCACCGGGGCCACCGTCACGTAGTCCTGCTCGAACACGCTCTCCAGCACTTTGGCGATCTGCCGCTTGATCGAGACCGGCGTGATGCCGTGCGCCTCGTTCCACGCGCGCTGCTTGGTGCGGCGGCGGTCGGTCTCCTCGATCGCATGGCGGAGGCTGTTGGTCAGCGTGTCGGCATACAGGATCACGCGCCCGTCGATGTTGCGCGCCGCCCGGCCGATGGTCTGGATCAGCGAGGTCTGCGACCGCAGGAACCCCTCCTTGTCGGCATCCAGGATCGCCACCAGCGCGCATTCCGGAATGTCGAGCCCCTCGCGCAGCAGGTTGATCCCGACCAGCACGTCGAATACGCCAAGCCGCAGGTCGCGGATGATCTCGATCCGCTCCAGCGTGTCGATGTCGGAATGCAGATAGCGCACCTTCACGCCATGCTCGGTCAGATAATCCGTGAGGTCCTCGGCCATGCGTTTGGTCAGCGTGGTGACCAGCACGCGCGCGCCCTGCGCCGCCATCGTGCGGCATTCGGCGAGCAGATCGTCGACCTGGTGCTCGACCGGACGGATCTCGGTCACCGGGTCGATCAACCCGGTCGGGCGGATCACCTGCTCGGTGAACACGCCGGCGGTGCGCTCCATCTCCCAGGGACCCGGCGTTGCCGAGACGAACATCGTCTGCGGCCGGTAGGTCTCCCATTCCTCGAACTTCAGCGGACGGTTGTCGACGCAGGACGGCAGCCGGAAGCCGAACTCCGCCAGCACCGATTTCCGATTGAAGTCGCCGCGGAACATGCCGCCCAGTTGCGGCACCGTCACGTGGCTCTCGTCGACGATCAGCAGCGCGTTCTCCGGCAGGTATTCGAACAGCGTGGGCGGCGGCTCGCCCGGATTGCGGCCGGTCAGATAGCGGGAATAGTTTTCGATGCCTTTGCAGGAGCCGGTGGTCTCCATCATCTCGATGTCGAACGTCGTGCGCTGGCTCAGCCGTTCGACCTCCAGCAATTTTCCATCCGCCGTGAGTTTTTCCAGCTGCTCCTTCAGCTCCACCTTGATGTCGCGGATCGCCTCGGTCAGCGTCGGCCGCGGCGTGACGTAGTGGCTGTTGGCGTAGACGGTGATCTCGTTCAGCGCGGCGGTTCTTTCCCCGGTCAGCGGATCGAACTCGTGAATCGCCTCCACCTCGTCGCCGAACAGCGTGATGCGCCAGGCGCGGTCTTCGTAATGGCTCGGGAAGATGTCCACGCTGTCGCCGCGCAGACGGAACGCGCCACGCTGGAAAGCAGTGTCGTTGCGGCGGTATTGCAGATCGACCAGCGCCTTGGCCAGCGCGTCGCGATCGATCCGCCCGCCGGTCTCCAGCTTCACCACCATCTTCGCGTAGGTCTCGACCGAGCCGATGCCGTAGATGCAGGACACCGAGGCGACGATCACCACGTCGTTGCGCTCGAGCAGCGCCTGCGTCGCGGCGTGGCGCATGCGGTCGATCTGCTCGTTGATCTGCGCGTCCTTCTCGATGTAGGTGTCGGTGCGCGGGACGTAGGCTTCCGGCTGGTAGTAGTCGTAATACGAGACAAAATACTCCACCGCGTTGTCGGGAAAGAAGCCCTTCATTTCGCCGTAGAGCTGTGCAGCCAGCGTCTTGTTGGGCGCCAGGATCAGGGTGGGCTTCTGCACCGCCTCGATCACCTTGGCCATGGTAAACGTCTTGCCCGAGCCGGTGACGCCGAGCAGCACCTGGTCGCGGTCCTCGGCGTGCACGCCGGCGGTCAGTTCCGCGATGGCGGTCGGCTGGTCGCCGTTCGGCTCATAGTCGGACACCACCTTGAACCGGCGGGTCAGCGGCTTCGCCGGCTGTTTCTCCGGGATGAACAGGACACGCGGCGAGGGGCGGAGCAGCGTCTGGGACATGCGATGGATTCCTTGGGGATTCGGGGATTCCTTGGCCCCGATTATGGCGCAGGAGCAGCCATGCGTCAGGATGGGGTGCGACAGGCCGCAGTTCCAGGGCCCGGGTGCGGCGCGTAAGGGTTTCGTTCTGCATTGGGAGCGTAAAATGTGCTGGGCTGCGACCGGAACACGGCAGCCCAGGCGGACCGCCAGAAAGTCCCATGTCGTTGCCAGAACTTCACCTGGTGGTCGTTAAATTGGTGTCCCGTCATAACTCCGCCGTGATCGGCGTCCATACTCAAGGACTTCTGGAGTATTTTGACATGCGATTCATTCGGTCAATGCCGCGGCACATTCTGGGCGCCGCTGCCATCGCATTATTCGGCATCTTCCTGTCGGTCACGCCCACACGTGCTGATTGGCACGGCGGCGGAGGCGGCGGGGGCGGACATGGCGGCGGTGGTTGGCACGGCGGGGGCGGCGGCGGTGCCTGGCATGGTGGTGGCGGCGGCTGGAACGGCGGGGCTGGCATGGCGGCGGTGCGGGCTGGCACGGCGGTGGCTGGGGTTGGCACGGCGGAACCTGGGGTTGCTGCTGGCGCGGCGGGGTATTCATCGGCTTGCCGTCCATCTACGTGCCGCCGCCGATCTACTATCCGCCGCCGCCGGTCTATTATCCGCCTCCGGCATACTATCCGCCGCCCTATGGATATGCCGTGCCCGGCTACTGAGCGCGATCTGATGGGCAGCGTCTGACTGCGCCGGTTTTGTTGACATACGGCGGTCGCCCGCTATAACCCCCGGTCTCCGGCCGCAGGGGTTCCTGACGGCCCGCGATGGCGTGGGAATTCGTGTGATGTTTGCAGTGATCCGCACCGGCGGGAAGCAGTACCGGGTGACGCCGAACGCGGTGCTGAAGGTCGAGAAACTGGAAGCCGAGGCCGGCGCCACCGTTACCTTCACCGATGTCCTGGCAGTGGGCAGCGCGGGAAGCCTGACGCTCGGCGCGCCGACCGTGGCGGGCGCCTCGGTCACGGCAACGGTCATCGCACAGGACCGGCTGGACAAGATCATCATCTTCAAGAAGCGCCGCCGGCAAAACAGCCGCCGCAGGAACGGCCATCGCCAGCATGTCACTGTGCTGCGCATCGCCGGGTTCGAGAAGGATGGTCAGTCGCTGATGGCTGCGGCGTCCGAGCCGTCGGGAACCGCACTCGAGGCGGCGGAAGGCACCGGCGTCGTATACGGCGAGACGCCGGCCGTCCTTCCCGAGCACCATCACGCGGCGCCGTCTGCCGATGTGGCGCCGCCGGCTGAACACCACCGAAGTCATCCGCCGATGCACGTCACCGAGCCCGATGCGCCGGCGGGCCTGGAGGCTGCGGAAGGCGAGGGCATCGTCGAAGGCTACACGCCCGAGAACCTGGCCTCACCCGACGCCGAGCGGAAGGAGTAAGCACCGATGGCACACAAAAAGGCTGGCGGCTCCTCGCGCAACGGCCGCGACACGGAAGGCAGGCGCCTCGGCATCAAGAAGTTCGGCGGCGAGGCGGTGATTGCCGGCAACATCATCCTTCGCCAGCGCGGCACCAAGTGGAAGCCGGGCACCAATGTCGGCCTCGGGCGCGATCACACGATCTTCGCCCTGGTCGACGGCAAGGTCGAGTTCAAGCGCCGGTCGAACGACCGGGTGCATGTGTCCGTCGCGCCGCTGCCGGCTGCCGCCGAGTAAGGCGCCGGGACCCTTTGCGTTTCGAACGGGGGTCGGCGCCAGCCGGCCCCCGTTTTCGTTGATTGCCCTTTAATCTGGATACCGGCGATGAAGTTTCTCGACCAGGCCAAGATCCACGTTCGCTCCGGCGACGGCGGCAACGGCGTGTGTGCGTTCCGGAGGGAAAAATTCATCGAGTTCGGCGGCCCGGACGGCGGCAATGGCGGCAAGGGCGGCGATGTCGTCTTCGAGGCCGTGGCCAACCTGAACACGCTGATCGATTTTCGTTACACGCAGCATTTCCGCGCGAAGAAGGGTGGGAACGGCGAGGGCGCGGACCGCACCGGCGCCGGCGCGCCGGCCGTTGTGATCGCGGTGCCGCTCGGGACGCAGATCCTGGCCGAGGACCGCGCCACGCTGCTGGCCGACATGGACGTGCCCGGTCGGCGCCTCGTCCTGCTCCGCGGCGGCGACGGCGGGTTCGGCAATG
The DNA here is from genome assembly GCA_963739725.1 of uncultured Alphaproteobacteria bacterium. Classification (GTDB taxonomy): domain Bacteria; phylum Pseudomonadota; class Alphaproteobacteria; order Acetobacterales; family Acetobacteraceae; genus JAMXLO01. The sequence continues at coordinate 37,134 of CAVUBS010000008.1, forward strand.
CGCACTACAAGTCCTCGACGAACCGTGCGCCGCGCCGTGCGGACAAGGGCTGGCCGGGCGAGGAACGCTGGGTTTGGCTGCGGCTGAAGCTGATCGCCGATGCCGGGCTGGTGGGGCTGCCGAATGCCGGCAAGTCGACCTTGCTCGCCGCGGCATCGGCTGCGAAGCCGAAGATCGCCGACTATCCGTTCACCACGCTGCATCCGCAGTTGGGCGTGGTGCGTCTGTCGGCGGCGGAGGAATTCGTGCTGGCCGATATCCCCGGCCTGATCGAGGGCGCGCATGACGGCGCCGGATTGGGCGACCGGTTCCTGGGCCACGTCGAGCGCTGTGCGGTGCTGCTGCACCTGGTGGACGGAGCCGCGGGCGACGTGGTGCAGGCGTGGCGGACGGTGCGCGAGGAGTTGGCCGCTTACGGCGGCGGCCTGGCGGACAAGCCGGAGCTGATCGGGCTGAACAAGGCGGATGCGATGACGCCGCGCGAGGCGGCGGCACGGCGGGCGGCGCTGGCGAAGGCGTCCGGCCGACCCGTGATGCTGCTGTCCGGTGTCACCGGCCAAGGTGTGCCCGAGGTGCTGCGGACGCTGCAGGGAATCATCAGCGTGGCGCAGCAGGAAAATGCAGCGACACTCCCTCTCCCCTTGGGGGAGAGGGTAGGGGTGAGGGGATGAGCCCCCAACGGCCAGCGGACGAAACCCCTCACCCCGGCCCTCTCGCCATAAGGGGAGAGGGAGAAGTGGGCTGCGTGCCATGATCCCGACCCTCGCGTCCGCCCAGCGCATCGTGGTGAAGATCGGCAGCGCGCTGGTGGTGGACCACCAGGAGGCGGCACCGCGCAACGCGTGGCTCAATGGCGTGGCGGCGGACATCGCTGCCCTGCGTGCCCGCGGCGTGGACGTGATCGTGGTCTCCTCCGGAGCCATTGCCCTGGCGCGGCGCTCGCTCGGACTGCAACAGCGGCGGCTCAGGCTCGAGGAGAAGCAGGCTGCCGCGGCAGTCGGGCAGATCCGGCTGGCACAGGCCTGGAGCCAGGCGCTGTCGGCGCAGGGCCTCACCGCGGCGCAGCTATTGCTGACGCTCGACGACACCGAGGACCGCCGCCGCTACCTCAATGCGCGCGCGACGCTCAACACGCTGCTCCACCTCGGCTGCATTCCGGTGATCAACGAGAACGACACGGTGGCAACCGCGGAGATCCGCTTCGGCGACAACGACCGTCTCGCCGCGCGGGTGGCGGAAATGACGCAGGCCGACCAGCTTCTGCTGCTGTCCGACATCGACGGGCTCTACGCCGCCGATCCGCGACGCGATCCCGCCGCCGCGCATATTCCGGTGGTGGCGGCCATCACGCCGGAGATCGAGGCGATGGGTGGCGAACCGCCGCCCGGTTACTCCTCCGGCGGGATGCGGACCAAGCTGGCGGCTGCGCGCATCGCCACACAGGCGGGCTGCGCGATGGCAATCGCATATGGCCATACCGACCACCCGCTCGCGGCTTTGGCGAACGGCGCGCGCTGCACCTGGTTTCTGGCCGCACCCGAAGGTCGCTCGGCCCGCAAGCGCTGGATCGCCGGCGCGCTGGCCCCGCTCGGCGCGCTGGTGGTGGATGCCGGTGCCGCACGCGCGCTCGCCGCCGGGCGTTCCCTGCTGCCCGCCGGCGTACGCGGCGTCGAAGGCGTGTTCGAACGCGGCGATCCTGTGGTCGTGCGAGGGCCGGACGGTCGCGCATTGGCACGTGGCCTGTCCGCCTATGCCAGTGTCGACGCGGAACGCATTGCCGGGCATCGCTCGGATCAGATCGAGACCATATTGGGTTGGCATGGCCGCGACGAGATCATCCACCGCGACGACCTTGTGCTGCTGTGATCAGCCTGGTGCGTGGAACGAGTGACCTGGTATGGGCCGCATCCTCGCGACGAAGCCATTACGATGTTGCCGTGTTTCTTCGTAATTTGTCCGACAAAGGACAAAGTTAGATGCGCCACTCCTGGTGCTCAGGGCTATCGGGTGGAGCAAAAGCGCTCGGGGTTTCACCCCGAACCCCACCAGAGGCTCCGCCTCTGGACTCCGCCAAGGGCTCGGCCCTTGGAACCCATTACTTTAGAATTGGATTCCAAAGGCTATGCCTTTGGTGGGGGTCCCGGGGGCAAAGCCACCGGGCGGGTTTCAGGGCGGAGCCCTGAACGCCTGGTGGCAACCGTGACAAGATTGATCCACTAGCAAGATGGCGCCCGAATGGGCACAATCGGCGCGGAAGGAATGCGGACGAGCGAGCATGCACATCGATACTGACGTGACGAAACACCTGCAACGTGCTGCCAATGCCGCGCGCGTCGCCTCGCATGTCCTGGCACGTCTGCCGGATGCGGAACGCAATGCCGCGCTGCGCGCGATGGCGGCGGCGCTTCGTTCGCAGTCCGCGGACATCCTTGCCGCCAACGCCGCCGACCTTGCAGCCTGCGGCGGAACGCCTGCATTCCGGGATCGGCTCACGCTCACTGAAACGCGCGTCGATGCAATGGCCAAGGGCCTGGAAGATATCGCGCTGCTCCCAGATCCGCTCGGCCGCACTCTCGCGGATTGGACGCGGCCGAACGGTCTGCGCATCCAGCGCGTTGCAACACCGATCGGCGTGATCGGCATGATCTACGAAAGCCGGCCGAATGTCGGCGCCGATGCCGCGGGCATCTGCCTGAAGTCGGGCAATGCAGTGATCCTGCGCGGCGGTTCGGAAAGCGTGCACAGTGCGGCAGCGATCAATGCAGCGCTCGTGACGGGTTTGCGCGCGGCCGGACTGCCGGAAGCCTGCGTGCAGATTGCGCCCAATGCCGATCGTGCCTATGTCGCGGCGATTCTGGCGGCGGCCGGGCTGCTCGACCTGATCGTGCCGCGCGGCGGCAAATCTCTGGTGGAGCGTGTGCAGCGCGAGGCGCGCGTGCCGGTGCTGGCGCATGCCGAAGGGCTTTGCCACACCTATGTGCACGCGTCCGCCGACCCCGCGATGGCACGCAGCATCGTGGCGAATGCCAAGATGCGCCGCACCGGCATCTGTGGCGCGACCGAGACTCTGCTGATCGACCGCGCCATCGCGCCCGCGCTGCTGCCGGACATCGTCGGCGATCTGCGCGCGCTCGGGTGCGACTTCCGCGCCGATGCGGCGGCGCGCGACATCGTGCCCGATCTCCCCGCGGCGAACGAAGCGGACTTCGACACCGAATGGCTCGACGCGGTTCTGTCGATCGCCGTGGTGGACGGCGTCGATGCGGCGTTGGCGCACATCGCGTGCCATGGTTCCGAACACACCGATGCCATCGTCGCCGAAGACGCGTCGGCTGCCGAGCGTTTCCTGAACGGCGTGGACAGCGCGGTCGCGTTGTGGAACGCCTCGACGCAGTTCTGCGACGGGGGCGAATTCGGCTTCGGCGCGGAGATCGGCATCGCCACCGGACGCATCCATGCGCGTGGTCCCGTCGGCCCGGAACAACTGACAACCTACCGCTACCTGGTGATCGGCACCGGGCAGGTGCGTCCCTGAACGCGCCGCCGTGGCATGAACCGATCCCCCGGTTCGGCGATCGGCGCCGTACGCGGATCGGGCTGCTCGGCGGTTCGTTCAATCCGGCGCATGGGGGGCATCGCCACATCATCGATCTTGCGCGACGGCGTCTGCGGCTCGATCAGGTATGGTTGTTGGTCTCGCCCGGCAATCCGCTGAAGCCGCAGCGCGGGATGGCGCCGCTTGCCGAGCGCGTGGCATCCGCGCGTGCCATCGCCGACGGACGCCGCATCGTGGCAAGCGCAATCGAGGCTGCATTCGGCACACGCTATACGGTCGATACGCTGCGTCACCTGTTGCGGCGATTTCCGCATGCACGGTTCGTCTGGCTGATGGGTGCCGACATTCTGGAACAGTTGCCGCGCTGGCGGCGCTGGCTGGAAATTGTGCGCCATATTCCCTTCGCCGTTCTGCCGCGCGCCGGCTACAATCATCGCGCACTGGCCGGTCGCGCGGCGCACCGACTGGCCCGTGCAAGACGGCCTATGCGATCGACTGCGGTATTGTCCGAACTTGCCGCGCCCGCCTGGGTCTTCTTGTGCGTCCCGCAGCACGCCGGTTCGGCCAGTGCGATCCGCGCCAGCAGAGGAGCCACGTCATAGCCAAATTGCCGAAACCGTTCTCGCCCGCGCGGCACCGCGCCGCTCCGCGCAAGAAGATCGCCAAGCCGACATTGTCTGCTGCCAGCAAAACGCCCGGCACGCCGCGCAAGAAGACCATTGCGGCCGGTCCGCTCGCCGCCGCGCCACGCCGGGCGCGAAAGGCCGAGCCGTCCGCGCTGCAGCGGCTGCAGTTGGTCATCGTCGGCAGCCTGGAGGACGACAAGGCGGAGAATGTCGTGACGCTCGATCTCGAGGGCAAGGCGTCGTTCTGCGACCGCATGGTGATCGCAACCGGGCTGGCGGATCGGCAGATCACCGCCATGGCGGAGCATCTGTCGGAGAAGCTGCACAAGGCGGGATTGAAGCGCGTTCAGGTCGAAGGCGCCAACGGGGCCGACTGGGTGTTGATCGATGCCGGTGACATCGTCGTGCATCTGTTCAAGCCCGAGGCCCGGACGATGTATGCGCTCGAGAAGATGTGGGGGTCTGAGCTGGACGAGGTGGGGTAGGTTAGCGTCCGTCCGGGGCCGGCGTGGTGCTGACTTACGTCGGCATCGACGTCTTTACGACGCACACGAAGGATAGGCGTGGATATCGATCTTCTCCGGCATGACCGGGTGGGTCTGTGCGGTCAGCCGCGTGGCCGATGCGAGTGCGGCGGCAACGGACAAATCCTGCATGCGTTCGGTCTTTGACAACACCGCGGCAGCGCGCGGTCCGGCTGGCGCATATTCATGTGCGGGTGTCGGCCCGAACAAACCAAGCGTCGGTGCGCCGGCGGCGGCGGCCAGGTGCATCAGCCCAGAATCGTTGCCAACGAACAGGGCGCATCGTGCGAGACACGCCGCCGCCTCCGGCAGCGTTACCTTGCCGACGAGATCGATGGCATCAGGCAGGGCAGCGAGAAGCGGGGCAGCCATCGCTCGTTCCGCGTCGCCGGGGCCTGCGAAGACGACCGGAACGGCGCCAGGCAGCACGCCGGCGACCAGTGCATTGAACAGCGCGGCGTAGCGGTCGGCAGGCCATGCCTTCGGTGCCCAGTTGGCGGTCGGGCCAAGGCCGATCAACGGGCGGGCCGCCGGCAGCAGGGCCGCGGCTCGCGCGTGATCCTCCGCTCCGGTCCACATCACCGGCAGAGGCGGCGGATCGAGGCCAAGCACTGCGCCAAGCTGGGCGATCTTGTGCCCGGAGCGGCGTCGCATCACCGCGCGTCTGCGCGCCAGGACCATCCAGGCGAGCGCAGAGCCGCGAATGTCCACCACAAGATCCCAGAGTGTCGTCGCCGCACACGCCCACAATGGCAGCCAATGCAGGCTGTAGGGGCGCTTGTCGAGCACGATGGTGCGCTCGCGGTTCGGCATCCGCGCAAACACGCCCTCGGCCACGGGGCCGCAGGCGAGGGTGATGCGAGCCGTGGGATAGGTGCGGATCAGATGGTCCAGCAGTCCCGTGGACAGTACCGCGTCGCCCAGGCGGTTGGAGGTGACGAACAGGATGCGCATTGGTGCGGGGATTAGCAGCGGCGAGGGGAAAGCGCGAGCGGGTGGCGCCAGTTTCCTCCCCTTGATGTGACTGCGTGGCTCATGTCGCTGTCCGAACAGCGAGCGCGGGATCGGCGGCACACCACAATGGAGATTCGACAATGCGTGTATCGGCAATGGTCGCGCGCTCGGCAGGACCGCTGCCGCTTTAACCGCCGATAGAACCTGACTGCATTCCTTTTGCAGCGCATCCCATTCAATCTGATCGAAACCTGAAATGCGTCCAGTGCCGGTCCGGATTTATTGCTGGAATGTCCGGCATGCCCTGAGCTACCGTCGCGCTACGCGGCGCGGGCTGCGTCAAGAAGCATGAGGGAAAGTCGTCATGGACAAAATCCGCACTCCCCGCCGTGCAGCGAATGCCGGGCGTCGTGCCTTCATAAGATTTGCCGCCTCGGGGCTTGCGGTTCCACTCGGCGCAATGGCACCGGCTGCCTGGTGAACCGACCGGTCGTCATTGCTCGATAGTCCGGACCATTCCCCCATCTGTCGCGTGGCAGCCGAGGCCACTGCGGTTGCTCCAGGCGCGACGCCGCGTGAACTGAAGATATGCTGGAACGCAAATTCGGTCTGCAACGTGGGCGTGGCGGTCGCCGACCAGAATGGCATCTTCGCCCGGCACAATCTCAAGGTCGAGAAGATCAATTTTGCCGGCGCAACGGACCAGTTGCTCGAGTTGCTTGCCAGCGGCAAGGCAGACGCGGGTGTCGGCATGGCGCTGGGCTGGCTGAAGCCGCTCGAGCAGGGCTTCGACGTGAAGCTGACGGCGGCGCTGCATGGCGGCTGCATCCGCCTGCTCACCAACCAGCAGTCCGGGATCACAAGCGTTGCCGGGTTGAAGGGCAAAAAAGTCGGAACGGCCAGCATGGCGGCCCCGGACAAGAATTTCATCTCCATCCTGGCGATCAAGCAGGGCATCGATCCCATGACGGAAATCGATTGGCGCCCGTACCCGGCCGACCTGCTCGGCGTCGCTTTGCAGAAGGGCGAGATCCAGGCATTCTCGAGCAACGATCCAATTGCCTCGATCATCCGCGAGCGCGACCATCTTGTAGAGGTGACCAACAATCTCTCCGGAGAGTTTGCGAACCGCGCGTGCTGTGTGCTCGGCATTCGTGGCAGCCTGCTGCGCGACGAGCGTCCGGTCGCCGCCGCGATCACCGCCTCGATCATGGAAGCACAGGAATGGGTGGCCGAGAATCCGGATGCCGCGGCCGCGATTTTCGCGAGCTTCACCAAGGTGGCGACGGCAGATCAGTTGGCCCCCATGCTGCGCAGCCATACCCACCACCACCATCCGATGGGCGGCGATCTGAAGCATGAGATCGCGCTGTACGCACAGGAGCTGAAACAGGCGTCGGTGTTCCGACCGGGTACCGATCCGGTACAGTTCGCCGACCGTGTCTGCACGGACGTTCTCGCCACGTGAAGGCGTTGACGCAGAGTACCGAGGCCGCCGGCGATTCCGACTTCTCGGCTGTAAGGCACCCGACACGACGCCGGATGTGGCGGTGCGGTGCGCTTGCGGCGGTCGCCTGGCTGGCGATCGCCGCCTTCGCCGCGCAATGGCCGGATGCCGGCGATGTAGGGCCGACCGGTCTGCTCACCGCCGGCATGGCGGCCATCGGCCTGGTGTTGCTCGGCGCAACGCTCGCAAGTGCCTACATCGATTTCCCGAGGCTGGTCCGAGCAGGCCCCTGGTTCATCGCGCTCGCACTGATGATTGGCACGTGGGAGCTGGTGACCGCGAAGCTCAATCTCCTGCCGCGGCCATTCTTCGCGACCCCGCAATCGTTGCTGGAGGTTTACACCGACGACTGGCCGCGTCTTGGCGAGAGCACACTGCGCTCGATCATGCTGCTTGCCACGGGGTACTCGATCGGCGTGGTGCTTGGGTTCATCAGCGGTGTGGCAATCGGCTGGTCCCGCGCCATCGGCTACTGGATGCATCCCGTACTCCGCTTCGTCGGACCGTTGCCCGCAACGGCCTGGCTGCCACTCGCGTTCTTCGCGTTCCCGTCGAGTTGGAGCGCCGGGGTGTTTCTGATCGCGCTGGCGACCGGGTTCCCGGTCACCGTTCTGACCTGGTCCGGCGTCGCGAGTGTCAACGCCGCCTATTACGACGTGGCGCGAACACTTGGTGCGCGTCCGAGCTTTCTGATCCTCAAGGTCGCCATCCCGGCTGCGATGCCGTCGGTGTTCGTCGGGCTCTTCATGGGTCTTGGCGCCTCGTTCGCGGTGTTGATCGTGGCGGAGATGATGGGGTGAAGGCAGGGCTCGGCTGGTACTGAGCTGGGCACAGGGCTGGGCCGCGTATGCCAACATGTATGCGGCGCTGATCGTCATGGCATTGATGTGCAGCAGCCTGATCACGCTGCTGTTCCGCCTGCGCGACCGACTGCTGTCGTGGCAGAAGGGCCTGCTGCGGTGGTAGCTTCTGCCGTTGCCGGCGGGGCGCCGGTTCGGCTGACGAAGCTGTTCCACCAGTTCGAGCTGCACGGGCAGCCGCTGCCCGTGCTCGAGGCGATCGATCTTGCCGTCGGGCCGGGCGAGTTCGTTGCACTGCTGGGTCCCAGCGGCTGCGGCAAGTCCACCTTGCTCCGCCTGATCGCCGGGCTGGAACATCCCTCGGCGGGCCGCATCTTCATGGGCGAGCATCAGATCGATGCGCCGGATCCGTCGCGCATTCTGGTGTTCCAGGACCCGACATTGTTTCCCTGGCGCACGGTGCGTCAGAACGTCGCGCTTGGCCTGGAGACAAGGGGACTGCTGCGATCGCAGCGCGGGCGGGTCGATGACACGCTGCGGCTGGTCGGGCTTGAAGGCTTCGACAATGCCTATCCGCACCAGCTTTCCGGGGGCATGGCACAGCGCGCGGCTTTGGCCCGGGCGCTGGTGAACGACCCGTCCGTCCTGCTGATGGATGAACCGCTGGCCAATCTGGACGCGTTGACGCGCATCGCGATGCAGGCGGAGCTGATCGCGCTGTGGCAGCGCCAACGCTTCACGGCGTTCATGGTGACGCACGACGTCGATGAGGCTGTGTATCTGGCCGGGCGCGTGCTGGTGCTGAGCCATCGGCCGGCACGGGTTCTGGCGGATATCGCGGTCGATCTGCCGTATCCGCGGCATCGCGGCAGTGCCGGCTTCGCGGAACTGCGTCAGCTTGTCCTCGGGGAGCTTGGCCTGCAGGCACACTGGTAGCGGGGCGGCTGCGGTTTGCGGCCCGCGCGTCATGTTCTATGACGGTTTCTCGATCAGCAAGTGAGCCGCCATGCAACTGCCAGCCATCTCCCTCGTCGCCGTCCCCGGTCGCCGCCGGCTGACCATCGACATCGCCCGCGATGCCGAGCGTCGCGGCTTTGCCGGCATCTACACACCCAGCATGTACGGCAACATGTCGCAGTGCGAGGCGATGGCGTGGAACACCGAGCGCATCCCGTTCGGCACCGCCATCGCGCCGATCTACGCGCGCACCGTGCTCGACTTTGCGCAGAGTGCGGCGTTCATGCACGAGGTATCGGGCGGCCGCTTTCGTCTGGGGATTGGCGTTGCGCACGCGCCGGGTCATCAGCGCATGGGCGTGACTGTCGGCAAGCCGCTCGGCGACACGCGCGCATTCGTCGAGCGGCTGCGTGCGGTGGAAGGCGTGGGTGATTTTCCCCCGATCATCATCGCGGCGCTGCGGCAGAAGATGGTGGCGCTGGCGGGTGAGATCTCGCAGGGCGTCGTGTTCGCCAATGCCGCGCGCTCGCACATGGCGGCCTCGCTTGCGGCATTGCCGGCGGCGAAGCGCGACGATGCGGCGTTCTTCATCGGCAACATGCTGCCGACCTGCATCAGCGACGACATCGAGGCCGCAAAGGCGGTGTGCCGCCGGAACCTCACGTCGTATCTGTTTCTGCCGAATTATCGCAACTACTGGAAGGAGGCGGGCTACGTCGAGGAGATGACAGCGATCGAGCGTGCCATCGCCGAGGATCGCCGTGACGACGTGCCGCGCTATCTGACGGATCGATGGCTGGCCGATGTGTCGCTGTTCGGACCGGCCTCGCACGTGCGCGACGAACTGGAGGCATGGTACGATGCCGGCGTCCGCACCCCGGTGATCGTGCCGTCCTCGGCCACCGGGAATCAGCTCAAGGCGCTGGAGGAGATTTTCGCGACGTTTGCGTTAGCCGGAACCCGGCAGCCCCGAAGGGCCGCCGGTCCGTATGCGCTACGGCACGTCCCAGTACGGATGCGCGCCGTAATAATCATCGACGCGCCGACCCCAGGCCGGGTCCTGCCAGCCCGCCGTCTCATTGGTGGCGTAGGACGGAGCGCCTTCCAGCGTCTCGCGGTCGAGATCGACGACGTAGCCGCCCATGGACGTGTCGTATTTCAGCTTCTCCCACGGCAGCGGATAGTGCCGGTCGCCGATGCCGAGGAAGCCGCCGAAGCCGACGACCGCGTAGGCGATCCTGCCGCTGACCTTGTCGATCATCACGTCCTCGACGCTGCCGAGGCTGTCGCCGGCGGGGTTGTATATGTAGGTGCCCTGCACCTGGTCGGCGCCGATCAGGCGGCCGGTGGTGTTCTTGGGGTCGTCGATGCTGGCCATGTCGCATTCCTCTGGGCGTTGTTGTGGCCAGAGGAACGCGCACGTTGCGGCGAAGTTGCCGCGCGATTGATCAGTTCGGCGTCATGGCGCGCAAAGCCGCATCATGCCGCGCAGATCGGGCAATGCTTCGAGTTTGCCGATTTCGCCGAGCAGGTCCTGCGCCTTGGTGTCGCCCAGGACCGGCGCAGCGAGTGAGGTGAATTTTTCCGCGAGCCGTCGGCCCTGTTCGGCGATGTCGCCGGCGGGAACACCTGAATCGTATCGTGACGTGACGCGCCTGCCATCGGTCAGTTCGATCTCCATCTCGGCTACCGTATTGGACCGGCCGGGGGAAAAATCGAATTCCACCTTGTCGCGCAGCGCGATCAGCGTCGGGTCGGCCGCGGTTGCTTCGGAGTAGCTGGCCAGCCCGCCGGTATCGACGCCGGCGAGCGCCATTGCCGTGGTCAGACGCAGACTGAACTTCGCCTCGAGGCCGGTGCGCGGGGCAGGGATGTTGCAGATGCGATCGCACGTCTCGTCCAGGCTCAGATGGATGCGTGCGATACTGTCGGGCGTGAGTGCGTGCTGTTCACGCAGCATGCGCGCGGCCTCGATCGGTGCGTGCGTCATGTAGCAGGCAGCGTGGTACTTGAAGAGGTTGTTGCGGATGTGAAAGCCGCCATGCGGCGTGGCCAGCGCCTTGTCCGGATGGTAGTCGGGGCTGTGCGTGCGGGCGAAACCCTGGGCGCACTCCACAACGTCGCCGCGGCTGGTGAATCCGCGCTTCGCCAACCGCGCGGCGAGCAGGCCGTGATACGCCGCCTTGCCGGCATGCAGCGGCTTGCACATCGTGCCGAACATCGACTTCAGCCCGGCCGCCTGCGTCCCCGCGATGCCGAGCGCGGCGGCGAATTCTTCCCCGTTGAGCCCAAGCAGATGCGCGCACGCGGCGGCGGCGCCGAAACTGCCGAGCGTGCCGGTGGCATGGAAGCCGAGCACGTTGTAATGGCCAGGCGCCAGCAGCAGCCCGAGCCGGCATTGCAATTCGTAGCCGGCAACGAATGCGGTGATGACGTCGATGCCGGAGCTGCCGCGTTCTTCCGCCAGCGCAAGCAGCGCCGACAGCAGCACGACCGAGGGATGGCCGGTCATCGCCAAATTCACGTCGTCGAAGTCGAGCGCATGGGATGCCGCGCCGTTGACCAGCGCGGCGGACAGCACCGGCAGTCGCGCGGCATGGCCGATCACGGTTGCGGTCGGCGTGCCACCTTGCTCGGCCATTTCCGCGCGCAGGATGTCGGCCAGATCCTCCTTTGATCCGGCAAGCGTGCACGCGACGTAGTCCAGCACGCATTGCCGCGCGAGCGTCCGCACCTCGTCCGGCAGGTCGGCATAGGTCAGCGTGCGTGCCTGCTCGGACAGCGCGCCGGTGAGACCTTGAGACGCGATATCGGTGATGACATTCATGGTGCGATGCTCCTCAGCGTCCCTGGAAATTCGGCTTGCGCTTTTCGTTGAAGGCACGGATGCCTTCGCGGCGATCCTCGGTCGGCACCATGCGGTTATACGCCTCGATCTCGAACATCATGCCGCTGGCGAGGTCCATGTTCAGCCCGTAGTTCACCGACTGCTTGATCTGCCGCGTCGAGATCGGCGCGTTGGCGGCGATGACGGCAGCGGTTTCCAGCGCTTCCGTCAGCAGCGCTTCCGCCGCACAGACGCGGTTCACCATGCCCCAGTCAAATGCCTGCTGGGCGGTGAACGGCTTGCCGGTGAGCAGGATCTCCTTGGCGCGCCGTGCACCCACCGCGCGCGGCAGGCTCTGCGTGCCGCCGGCGCCTGGCATGATGCCAAGCGTCACCTCCGTCAATGCAAAGCGGGCATGCTCCGCAGCGTAGATGAAGTCGGTGCAGAGCGCGATCTCCATGCCGCCGGCATAGGCGGCGCCGTTCACCGCGGCGATGGTCGGCACCGGGCATTGAACGATGGCGCGGATCGCACGCTCGAAGATCAAATGCTGGTCCTGCCACTGCTGATCCGTCATGCCGTTGCGCTCCTTCAGATCGCCGCCGGCGCAGAACGCGCGCGCGCCGGCGCCGGTGAGCACGATGCAGCGCTGTCTGTTGGGGGCGGCGTTGATGGCGTCGAACAAAGCGAGCAGGTCGAGGCCCATCTGCGTGTTCATCGCATTGGCGGTGTCGGGGCGGTTGAGCGTGACCAGCAGCGTGTGCGGCTGCGGTTCCGCGGTTTGCAGCGTGTCGTAGGTCTTGGGCATTTGGAATCCGTTTGTGCTGGCGGCGGCGATGCAGAGGTTGAGCGGATTAGAACGATCAGCGGTCCGTCCCCGAGTTATCCCTTGACCCCGCCCATGGTCAGGCCGGCCACCATGTAGCGGCGCAGTGCATAATACACCACGATCGGCGGCAGCGCGTAGACGAGTGCCACCGCCATCATGTAGTTCCACGGCGCCTCATCGCTGTCGAAGAACTGATCGATCGCCACTGCCACCGTCATGCTGCTCCGCGATGTAAGCAGCAGGTACTGGTACAGATACTCGTTCCACGACAGCAGCAGCGCATAGGTCGCGACGGCCGCCAGCGCAGGGGCCATCAGCGGCAGGTAGATGCGTAGATACACCTGCAGCGGCGTCGCACCGTCCACCCGCGCCGCATCGTCGAGTTCGAGCGGAATGAGCTTGCCGTACTGGTGGAAGATCAGGATGGCGTATGGCGTTGCGAAGGTCGCGTCCGCCAGGATCACGGCCCAAAGGTTGTCCGCAAGCCCGTAGACGTGCATCAGGTGGGTGAACGGGATCACCAGGAACGACGCCGGAATGGCATAGGTGATCAGCGAGGCATTGCCGAGCAGCCAGGCCCTGCGCAGCCGCATGCGCCCCATCGCGAAGCTGGCGAGCGAGCCGATCAGCACGGTCAGCACCATCGTCGCGAAGCCGATGTAGATGCTGTTGCCGAACTGGTGCCAGAAGTTCTCGAGATACCAATAATCTTCGGTCCAGATCGCCTTGAAGCTCTCGAACGACGGATCGCTCGGCCACACGGTGCCGGTGAATTCGTCGCCGTCCTCGCTGAGCGCGATCAGCAGCATGTTGTAGACGGGGATCAGTGTCCAGAACGCGATCACGACACCAAGTATCGCGACCGCTGTCCTGTCGAGGCCACGCCGCAGCCGGAAGCGCGTCTTGCCCGCGGTCAGCGTGAGGCTCATAGCTGCACCTCGGTTGCCTGCAGCCGGCGGATCAGCAGCAGCGCGACCGGGATCAGCACCGGCAGCGCCGACATGACCGCCGCCACGCCGACGCTCGGGGTAGCCCTGGTCGAAGGCGACGCGGAAGCCGTACGTGGCCAGCACTTCCGTGGACAGCGCCGGCGCGCCGCTGGATACGAAATACGGTGCGGTGAAGTCGCCAATGGTCCACAGCGTCGAGAGCAGCGTGCGAGACCAGATAGAGATTCGCCAGCAGCGGGAAGGTCACGAACGCGAAGCGCCGGATGCCGGTGGCGCCGTCCACCGCGGCCGCCTCGTAGATGTCCTGCGGGATCGCCATGCGCCCCGCCAGGAAGACCAGCGTCCAGAACGGCATCCATTTCCAGATATAGGCAAACACGTTTGCGCCGAGCGCGAGCCCATAGGAATTGAACCAGATCGGCCCGTCGATGCCGAACAGTTCCTCCGAGCGCGCTGTTGAGGAAGCCGCCATAGCCGATCAGCATCCAGTGCATCGACAGAAACGCCGGCAGCGCGGGCAACGCCCACGGCAGCATGTAGAGCACCAGCAGCGCCTTGATCCAGCGGCCGGGGCGCATGAAGAAGCCGGACATCAGGAACGCCAGAAACATCTTGACGTTCACGCCGACGCCGACGAGCACCAGCGTGTTGACCACGGTGGTCAGATAGCGCGGGTTGGCAAACAGATCGGCGTAGAGCGCCGGCTTGCTGCCCAGCCACAGGCCGTACGCCACCGGATAGACCACGAAGCCGAGAAACACCGCGACGTAGGGCACGAAGAACGCGACCGCCCAGGCGAATTCCGAGCCGCGCAGTCCGCCGTGCCAGGGCGGTCGCCAGGACCGGCTGACCGCCGCCGGCCGGCTGAACCCGAGTGCCTGTTGCGTGCCGCTCATTGGAATTCCAACGGGGAATCCAATGGCGCCGCGCCGCGCGTTACCCCTTGACGCCACCCATCGTCAGGCCGGCCGCCATGTAGCGGCGGAACCCGTAGTACAGGATGATCGGCGGCAGCGCGTAGATGATCGCGGTGGCCATCATGTAGTTCCACGGCGATTCGTCGCTGTTGAGGAACTGCGCCAGCGCGACCGCCACGGTCATGCTCTGCGGCGTGGACAGCAGCAGGAAGTTGTACAGGTATTCGTTCCACGCCAGCAGCAGCGCATAGGTGCCCGACGGCAACCAATGCCGGCGCCATCAGCGGCAGATAGATGCGGAAATAGATCTGCAATGGCGTGGCGCCGTCGATCCGCGCGGATTCGTCGAGTTCCATCGGGATCGACTTGCCGTACTGCGAGAAGATGAAGATCGCATACGGCGTGGCGAACGTCGTCAGCGCCGCGATCACCGACCAGAGGTAGTTCGTCAGGCCGTAGATCTGAATGATCCGGTAGAACGGGATCGCCAGGAACGACGCCGGGATCACATAGGTCATCAGCGCCGCGTTGGTCAGCATCCAGCCGTTGCGCAGACGCATCCGCCCCACCGTGAAGCTGGCGAGCGAGCCGATGAGCAACGTCAGGAACGTCACCATCAGGCCGACATAGAAGCTGTTGCCGAACTGATGCCAGAAATTCGCGAGGTACCAGAAGTCCTCGGTGACCACGACGCGGAACGCCTCCAGCGTCGGCGCCTCCGGCCAGATCGCGCCGCTGAAGATGTCGGCGTGCTGGTTGAGCGCGATCAGCCACATGTTGTAGATCGGCGTGACCGACCAGACCAGCAGTACGAAGCCGAGCAGCCAGGCACGCGGCTTCCACCGCCGTAGCGCTGCAGCCGGTAGATGCAGTTTGGAATGCAGCCGCCGGCCGGCTAGGTGGTGGCGCTCACAACTGGCCCTCCGACATGCGAAGTTTGCGCATCAGCAGGATCACGAGCGGGATCAGCAGCGGCAGCGCCGACATCACCGACGGCCACGCCGAGGCGGGGCAGTGCGACGGTGAACGCGTAGCGGATGCCGAGCGTGGCGAGCACCTCGGTGGACATCCCCGGCCCGCCGCCCGAGACGAAGTAGGTCGCGTTGAAGTCGCCGAGTGCGAAGACCATGTCGAGCAGCGTGCACACGAGATACAGGTTCGCCATCAGCGGTAGCGTCACGTGCGCGAACCGGCGCAGGCCGGTGGCGCCATCGACTGACGGCGGCTTCGTAGAGTTCCTGCGGGACCGCCATCCGGCCCGCCAGCATGATCACCGTCCAGAACGGCAGGGTCTTCCAGATATAGGCGCCGATGTTGGACGCAAGTCCGGTCCAGTGCTCGTTCAGGTAGATATGGGCCATCGATGCCGAACAGCATGTACAGCACGTTGTTCAGCATGCCCCACTGGCCGTTCAGGAACCAGTGGATCGACATGTAGGCGGGCAGTGCCGGCGTCGCCCATGGCAGGATGAACACCACCAGCAGTGCCTTGATCCACCACCGCTTGCGGATGAAGAAGCCCGACAGCAGGAAGGCCAGGAACATCTTCACGTTCACGCCGATGCCGACGTAGAGCAGCGTGTTGACGACGGCGGTCAGGTAGCGGGGATCGGAGAACAATTCCTGGTAGAGCGCCGGATCGCTGCCCATCCAGACGCCGTAGCCGATCGGATAGACGACGAACGCCAGGAAGATGGCAGTGTAGGGCAAGGCGAAAGCGATCGCCCACGCGTATTCCGAGCCCTGCAGCCCGCCGTGCCACGCGCGTCGCCGCAGCCGAGGAGCGGCGGCGGCCCGACCGACGGCAATTGCTTGCTGTGTTGCGCTCATGTTCGCCTCACCCGGATTACATAACGACCTTCGCGAAGATCTCGTTGCATCGCTTGAAGGCCTTGTCGACCGCGTCGGCCACCTTCATGCCGTTCTTGATGACGTCGGCGTGGCACTGGCCCCAGAGCTGTTCGGCGTTGGCCTGGCCCCAGGCCGGCGTGAACCCCTCGATAGACCGGAATGGTCGGGTTCAGCACGGCTTCCGTGATATAGGGCTTCAGGCACGGCATCTCGGTGCTGAGCCAGAACGGGTCGTCCTTCACGATCTGCGGGATCGCCGGCGCCCAGCGGCCGAGGCCGGCCTTCAGGTTCTCGTTCATCACCTTCGGCTGCATGAAGTACTTCATGAAGTCCTTGGCGACCTCGACGTTCTTCGCACCCTTCGGAATGTAGCCGCCGCCGGCGTTGACCTGGGTCTTCATCGGCGTGCCGTCGTTCTTCTGCTGCGGGGCGATCGTCACCATGTCGTGGTAGAACGCCTGCTTGTCCTTGATCATCGCCAGTTCGGTCGACAGCGTGCCGTCGAAATCCATCACGAACAGCTTTTCGTGGTAGCCGTTGTTGTCGTCGGCGTCATTCCAGCTCAGCGCCTCCGGCGGCACGACGCCTTCCTTGTACAGGCTCGTCATGAACTCGACCGACTTGATCGCCGCCTCGCGCACCTTCGGATCGTCGGTGTGCAGCTTGCCGTCCGACGTGACGATACCCTCGCCGCCGTTGGCGATCATGAAATGCGCGAACAGGTTGTTGCCGTCGTTCGGTCCGACGGTGGTGATCTGCAGGCCGAGCGCGTAGATCTTGCGCATCCCCTTGGCGCGCAGCGGCGCCTGCGTCTGCTTGAAGAAATTCCAGATCCCGTCCCAGGTCGGCGGGACAGTCCGATACCTTCATGCCGGCCTTCTCGACCAGGTCGCCCCAGATATGGAACGGCGTCGCGCCCTGCTTGATCGGGCACAGGTAGTAGCCGCGCTTCTTGGTCGCCTTGTTGTAGAAGGTCGAGCAGAGCTTTGCGGTTTCCGAAAGCTGCGACTCGAACGGCGCCACGACGTCGGACACGTCGGTGATTTTGTCGTCCCACGCGTTCTGCGGCAGGATCGACGACGGCGCGTCCATGAACACCAGGTCCGGCACGTCGCCGCTGGTCAGCGCCGATATCGTCTTCTGGTTCATCGCCATGAACGGCATGATGCTGTAGTCGAGCTTGTTGCCGCTGGCCTTCATGTAGTCCTCGGCCACCTGCCGCATCGCGGCGTCTTCCTGAGGAATGAAGCCCTGGTTCAGCCAGCAGACGGCGGTTTTCGCCTGGGCGTTGGCAATGTACGGGCGCGCCAGCCCGCCGGCCGCCGCAACACCCAAGGCTCCGCCAATTACCGAACGCCGGCTTATACTGACCAAGGTCGCACTCCCTTACCTGTTGACCGGTCTCTCTGTCGCCGGCTTCGTATGAATAGGTTTCGTTTGTCATTTTACCTTACGGCGGCTGACCGAACCTAGTCAAACCCCCGGCGCACGCCAGCCTCCCGCTGCCGGGGATTGTGCGTCAAGGCCCGCGCGGCCCCGCGCCGGCCGCCCGACCACAATAGCCTTTGTAGGGAGTCGGCGCTTACTCGAACGTGTATTTCGCGAAGATCGCCTCCATGCGCCGGAACGCCTTGTCCACCGCCGCACTCGGCGTCATGCCGTTCTTGATGACATCGGCGTGCGCGCCGCCCCAGAGCTGTTCGGCGTTGACCTGCCCCCATGCCGGATTGAAGCCGGTGTAGGCCGGCACGGTCGGCCCCAGCACCGATTCCTGCACATAGGGCGGCCGATGCGGATCGGCGGGGTCGGTCCACCACGGATCGTCCTTCACGATCTGCGGGATCGACGGAACCGCGCGTCCCAGCCCACCCTTCAGGTTCGCGTTCAGCACCGCCGGCTGCAGGAAGAACCGCGCGAAGTCCCTGGCAATGTCCACGTTCTTCGCCGCCCTTCGGGATGAACAGCCCACCGGCACCGACCTGCGCCGGCATCGGCTTGCCGTTGTTCGCCAGCGGCAGACCCACCGTCTTCATGTCCTCGAGATACGCCTTGCGGTCCTTGATCATCGCGAGTTCGGTGGATAGCGATCCATCAAAATCCATCACGATGAGCTTCTCATGGAACGCGTTGTTGTCGTCGGCGTCGTTCCAGCTCAGCGCCTCGGGCGGCACGTAGCCTTCCTTGTAGGCATCGGTCAGCCAGGTGACCGACCTGATCGCCGCCTCGCGCACCTGCGGATCCTCGGTGTGCAGCTTGCCGTCCTCGGTGACGATGTCCGCGCCGCCGTTGGCGATCATGAAATGCGCCATGAGCCCGTTGCCGTCGTTCGGTCCGACCGTCGTGATCTGCGGTCCCATGGCGTAGATCTTGCGCATCCCCTTGCCGCGCAGCACCTTCTGCATCGGCTTGAAGAATTCCCAGTAGGCATCCCAGGTTTTCGGCGCATCGGCCAGATTGAAGCCGGCCTTCTCGACCAGATCGCCCCAGATGTGGAACGGCTCCGCGCCCTGGCTGAGCGGCACGAGGTAGTAGGCGCGCCGCTTCGTGACGTTGTTGTAGTAGCTGGAGGACAGCAGCGCGGTGTGGCTGAGTTCGTGCTTGTGCGCCTCGACGATGTCGCTGACATCCACCAGCTTGTCGTTCCACGCGTTCTGCGGCAGCAGCGTCGAGGGCGCGATGTGGAAGACCAGATCCGGAACCTCGCCGCTGGTCAGGGCGGAGACGATCTTCTGGTTCAGCGCCATGAACGGCATGATGCTGAGGTCGATCCTGTTGCCGCTGACCTTTTCGTATTCCGCGACCGTCGCGCGGAAGGCGGCGTCCTCTTCCGGCACGAAGCCCTGGTCCCGCCAGACGACGGCGGTCCCGGCGGCGGCATTGGCGATGTATGGTCGCGACAGAACGCCCGCTGCCGCCAGGCTGAGCGATCCGCGAATCACCGATCGCCGGCTCATGCGTTCCATGGCCGTTCTCCTTCCTCGCTGTTTTGACCGGTCACTTCTGTGCCGGTTCTTCATGATGGCTCTCGCCGGAGCCATTGTTACTCGCTTTCAACCGGCGTCCGCGTTCCGCAGCCGGTCAAAATATCCGGAGCCAGGAACTTGCGCGACGCGGTTCATCGCGAACCCGTGCAAGGTGCTACCCGAAGGTGAACTTCGTAAAGATCGCCTCGGCACGCTTGAATGCCTTGTCCACCGCGGCCGCCGGCGTCATGCCGTTCTTGATGACATCGGCGTGGCAGTTGCCCCAGAGCTGCTCGGCGTTGACCTGGCCCCAGGCCGGATTGAAGCCGTTATAGGCGGGAATGTTCGGCCCCAGGACGGCCTCGCGCACGTACGGCGCGCGATGCGGGTCGGTGCTGTCGTCCAGCCACCACGGGTCGTCCTTCACGATCTGCGGAATCACCGGCACCCAGCGACCGAGGCCGTTCTTCAGGTTCTCGTTCATCACCGCCGGCTGCATGAAGAACTTCATGAAGTCCTTGGCAACCTCGACATTCTTCGCACCCTTCGGGATGAAGCCGCCGCCGGCGCCGAGGAAGCAGGGCATCGTGCTGCCGTCGTTGCGGTTCGGCAGGCCCATCACCACCGCTTCTTCGTAGTACGCCTTCTTGTCCTTGATCATGGCAAGCTCGGTCGACAGCGTGCCGTCGAGATCCATCACGAACAGCTTCTCGTGGTAGGCGTTGTTGTCGTCGGCGTCGTTCCAGCTCAGCGCCTCCGGCGGAATGTAGCCTTCCTTGTAGCAGTTGGTCATGAACTCGACCGAGCGGATCGCCGCCTCGCGCACCTGCGGATCATCGGTGTGCAGCTTGCCGTCGCGCGTCAGGATGTTCTGGCCGCCGTTGGCCAACATGAAGTAGCCGAACAGACCGTTGCCGTCGTTTGGCCCGACGGTGGTGATCTGCATGCCCATGGCATACATCTTCCGCATGCCCTTGGCGCGCAATTCCTTCTGCACGGGCTTGAAGAAGCTCCAGAATGCGTCCCAGGTTTTCGGCGCGTCCGACAGCTTGAAGCCGGCCTTCGCGACCAGGTCGCCCCAGATGTGGAACGGCGAGGTCGCCTGCTTGACCGGACAAAGGTAGAAGGCGCGCTGCTTTGTTGTGCCGTTGTAGAACGAGGCGTTCAGCAGCGCGGTCTCGCTGAGCTTGGATTTGTATTCCTCCACGACGTCGCTCACGTCCACCAGCTTGTCGTTCCAGGCGTTCTGCGGCAAAATCGTTGCAGGCGCATCGTGGAAAATGACGGTCCGGGACCTCGCCACTGGTGATCGCGGATATCGCCTTCTGGTTCAGCGCCTGGAATGGCATGACGCTGAGGTCGATCTTGTTGCCGCTGGCCTTCTCGTAGTCCGCGACCGTCTTGCGGAAGGCGGCGTCCTCCTCCGGGACGAAACCCTGGACCTGCCACACCGTCGCGGTCTTGCCTGCGGCATTTGCGATATACGGCCGCGACAAGGCCCCGGTTGCCGCCAGTCCCAGCGACCCGGCAATGACCGAACGGCGGCTCATGCGATCCATGTCCGTTTTCCTTCCCTGTCGGCCGGACGCCGGAGCATCGGCGCTGCATCGTGGCTTCGGCAAAGGCGGTTTTTCTTGTTGCTTGCAGCTTACGGCGGCATCCCGCGCCCGGTCAAACCATCCATTGCACGGGGCGCGGCGGCCGGAATCATTTATCAAAACCTGACTTCAGCCAACGCCAAACCGGCCATCGATCGCGCAAAACGGCGGTGCAACAAAAAACTGTTGCCCGCCCGGAATGCCGGCATAAGATGGCATCAGGCAATGACGGTTCGGCGATATGGTCGCAAAACGCACGAGCGGTTCCGCATCACCTGACGAAGCATCATCTGACGATGCATCACTTGGCGACATGGAGCGAAGCATGAGCCTCGAATACCTGCTTGTCGTATTTCCCGGGCAGCGCGGCGTGCTGGCGGATGACGATCCGGTGGGCGTCACCAATCACACGCTGATGCTGCCGGCCGACGAATACACCATCAAGCTGGACGGCGCCGCGACGCTGCCGCCGTCGCAGGATGTCATACTGGCGGGAACATCGGTGGTCAGGCCGAAAGTTGTCACCTTTGCTCCGGCATAGGCTCGCCGCGCTGGCGCTGCTGCTGGCGCTCGGCGGCTGCGGTGGCGCGACACAATACCCTAACCAGCCGTTGGCAGCCGGCGCAGCGAATCCGGCGGGGCAGGCACTGGACATTCCGCCCACGCGGCCGGCGATCGTGATGTCGTTCTCCGGCGGCGGCTCGCGTGCCGCGGCGCTCGCACTGTTCGTCCTGCAGGAACTCCGCCGCCATTCCGACGGCGAGCCCGGTCGCACGCTGCTTGACGATGTCGTGGTGGTTTCCTCGGTATCCGGCGGCAGCGTCACCGCCGCACAGTTCGGCCTCTACGGCGCGGCAGGGTTGGATCGCCTGGTGCCGGACTTCCTGGCACTCGACAACATGGCGACCTTGGAGTGGCAGGCCGCCGACCCGGTGACCTGGCTGCGTCTGGTATCGGGCCGCTATACCCGCGTTCAGGTGGTGCGTGACCTGTTCGATCGACAGTTGTTTCACGGTGCAACGTTCGCGCAGATGGATCGCCCGGGCGCGCCGATGGTGATTTTGAACGCGACCGACATGGGCTCCGGCGAGGTGTTCGCCTTCACCGCCGAGCGGTTCAACGACATCTGCTCGGACCTCGCGTCGCTGCCGGTCTCGGTCGGCGTGGCCGCCTCCTCGGCGGTTCCCATCGTGCTGTCGCCGGTCGATCTGCGGAACGATGCGGTCGGCTGTGCGGGAAATCTGCCGCCGGCGCAGTGGATCAGCGCGATGCTGACCAAGCCATACCCGCGCTACCTGGACGTCGAGGAATTCAAGCGGGCACGCTACGCCAATGCATTGCGGCACGGACCGGATGCCTATCGACAGATCGACTACCTGCACCTGCTCGATGGCGGCCTCGCCGACAATGTCGGGGCTCATTCGCTGCTCGATGTGCTGACCTCGCCGCACGGCAGCCTGCGCATGCTGAACGCCATCAACAGCGGCAAAGTGCGCCGCATCGCGGTGATCGAGGTCAACGCGCGGTCGGACCCGTCGAACAGCCTGAGCACGCTGCCGGAGACCCCGGGTGTGTTGAGCATGGTGAACACCGTCATCAGCAACCCGATCGACGCCGCCACGTCGGGGAACGCGACGGAGATGCGTACGCTGCTGAGCGAACTGCGCGATGCCGCCAACAACGCGCCGCCGGATGCGCGGTTCGGCGGAACACAGATCTACGATATCGAGGTCGATTTCGATCAGTTTCTACCCGACGAGACGGCACTGCGGGATACGGTGAAGAACATCCCGACGGCGTGGACGCTCAAGCCGGCTGATCTCGAGGCGCTCGACCAGGCAGCGCGGTTGCTGCTGCATCAGCATCCGTGCTTCCAGGTACTGCTGTTCGACATGCACGATCCCGCCGGCAATGCGAGCGACGCCTGCCCGCAGCCGACGCCGGCGCTCCATCAGTTCGCTCGCCGCGGCGAACGCCCCTCCGCAAGCCGCTGATCGTACATGCGCAACCCCAGATCATTCGTGCCGGGGTCAGTTCCGTTGATCCGCCTCTTGAGGTGAAGGCCGGTTCGAGCGGGCTATAGTCCACCAAGATGCTCGTGCCGACGCCGCATCAGGAGTTTGCGTGGAAGTTGGTAAACGTACTGCCGCTGACCGGCTCTGTGCCGGCGTTTTCCGAGATGCGGCCATTGGAAAGATCGGCCATGGTGAAGCCGGCGAATGTCACGGAGGCAGTCGCCCGGCCCGGCGCGGTTGCATGCAGCGTGAGGCCGGTGAAGCCCGTGGCGCCATCATTGTCCGCGAAGGCAAATTTGAAGTCCTGCGGCCTGACGCCCCAGACGGTTACAGCATCACCGGCATGGAAGTTGACGATGGTGCTCCAGATATCTGCCGTGGCGCCACGATCATCGACAAAGAATGTATCGGTCCCGGTACCGCCGACGAGGAAGTTCGAACCTGTGCCGCCGTCCAGCACATTGGTGCCGCTGTTGACCGCGATAGCGTCATCGCCACTCCCTGTATGGATAAACCAGTTGGGTGTTCCCACCGTGACGTTCAGGTTGTCGCTCGTGATGTCGATGTATTCCCGCTGCAGATCGGCGACCGGCCCGGTATAAAGCTGGACAATCGGCTGTAACGATTGATTGTCCGTAACATCGAAAACGCCAATGTCTTCGATGTCGAGTGTGCCGATCGGATTCGCCGCCGCTCCGCTCAGGTCCGCGGGATTGCCCGCCTGATCGGACACTGTTCCGCCGTTCAGGTTGGCCGCGGCAACCGCCAGGTCCGCAACGTTTTGGCCTGCGCTAGCAGTATAGTCGAAAACCAGAGAACTGGTGCCGGAACCGGACGCATACGTCGCGACACCGCCATTGTTCAGCGCAAGAGTTGGAGCGCCACCGCTTGCGTCGACCAGCACCGGCTCGCTCAGCGCCAATATCAGGGTTACCGCCGCGCCAGCGCCGATGATCGCGTCGGAGGGCGAGGCGGTCACCCCTGTCACCATCGGATGCGTGGTGTCCAGCGTGACCGCTAGCGGCGCGGAGGCGGCCGAGATGTTGCCGGCTCCATCCTTTTCCGCGGCGGTGATGCTGTTGGCGCCCTCGCTCAGCGCGACGGTAGCGGTGATCGACCAGGTCCCATTGGTCACCGGGCCCGTTCCGATCGCGGTGGCGCCGTCGAACAATGTGACGGTGGCGCGGTTCTCGCCGGTGCCGCTGAAGATGGGCGGGCCGGAAAAGTTGGTGAGGTTGTCGGTGCTGGATGCGCCGCTGTCATCTGGTGCCGCCAGGTCGGGCGTGCTCGGGGGCAACACGGTGGTGTCCAGCGTGACCACCGTTGCGGCGGACGCAGCCGAGATGTTGCCGGCCCCATCGGTCTCCACCGCGGTGATGCGGTTGGCGCCTTCTTTCAGCGCGGTGGTAGCGGGGATCGACCACCCCCCGTTGCTTACCGGGCCGCTGCCGATCGCGATGGCGCCGTCGAACAACGTGATTCTGGCTCCGGCCTGCAGCGTCCCGACTTCGCCCGCGGGGACAGGAGCGGTCGCAACGGTGCCGGTGAAGGTTGGCTTCGCAACGTTGGTGATGTCGTCGGTGCGAGACGCCCCACTGTCGTCTGTCGTCGCGAGATCAGGGGCGCTCGTGGCGGCCGGCCCGGCGATGATGGTGATCAACAGTGGCGTGGAGGATCCGGAGCCGGCGGTGGTGTCGGTAGCGGTGAGGCTGTGAGACGCGACGGTTAGGGGGACGGCAGGCGTGATGGACCACGTGCCGCCCTTTGCGGCCGCGGATGCGGCGCCGATCCGGATGTCGCCATTAAAGAGTGCAACGACGTCGCCGGGAGTGGCGGTGCCGATGATGGTCGGCGTGGTGTCGGTGGTGATTTTGTCGCCGAGGGTGCCGGTGTCGCTGCGCGGGTCCAGCGCAAGGCCGGTCGGAGCGGGGGGTGGCGGAGCCTGGTGGGTCAGGAAGATATTGGTGCCGCCGGTGCCATCGGGTAGGTATTTGAAATCTCTGGTGGTGAAGGTGCCCTGGATCGCCAGGGTCTCCTGATTTGTGCCGTCACTCAATGTCAGGAGATCTGAAGTGTTGCCGGACGCCGTAAACGTTACGTTGGTCGCGACGAAACCTGTCAGATCGATCGTGTCGCCGACGGCAAAGCCGGTGATGGCGCGCATTCCGCCGAAGCCCGAGGGCAGGTCGTTGCCCACGACCGTCCATTGCGCGCCCTTGTCGAAAACCAATTCCCGGAAGTTGGTGATACGGCTGCCCAGGCCAGCCAGGTAGCTGTGCTTCGATCCCGCGGTTAGGCTGTTCGATGCCGGGATATCGGCACTCGATGTCATGGGAACGGGGCTCGCTCCTGAGGCCAGCTCCAGCACATCGTCGAAGTACGCATACGCGACGACGTTGCCGAGGAAAACCGCACCCGGATCGACAATCAGCGTGCCGGCATACGCACCGAACCGCACAGCATCGCCATACACGCCGTCGCAAGAGCCGCCACAAATGGTGCCCACGTTGACCACCGTGCCGCCCGCCAGAAAGACCCCGGCGCCGTTTTTTTGACTGGTGTCGCCCGTGTTACCGCCGATGATAGTGCCGGTGTTGGTCAGTGTGCCATCGCTTGCCACGAAGACGCCGTTGCCGCCGTAGCGAGAATTACTGTCCCCACCGGTGATGGTGCCATCGTTGGTCAGGGTACCTCCGCTTGCCAGGCGGACGCCGTCGCCACCGGCGCCACCGGAGATGATGCCGCCGAGCATGTTGGTGATCGTGCCGCCACGCGCAAAGTAGACGCCGTAGCCACCGACGCCTTTGGTGGTGTCGCCCTGGCCGTCGACGGTGCCGGTTGCGGAACCGCCGCAGCCACCGGTAATTGTGCCGAAATTGGTGAGCTCGCCGCTGCTCGTGAAATAGACGCCGTAGCCACCGGTACCGCCGTAATCGACGTAGGTGGCATGCCCGCCGCTGCCACCCGCGATAGTACCGTTGTTGGTGAGGATGCCGCCATCCTGGGTCACGCCATTGCCGCCATCGCCGCCCAGGCCGCCATTGCCACCTGCGATCGTGGCGTTGGCATCGGTAGTGAGAGTACCGCCTCCATGCAGGTGGACGCCGTCGCCGCCGTAACCGCCGGCCCCGTTGTGGGTGGCATTGCCACCGTTGCCGCCGGTGATGGCGCCATCGACCGTGAGGATACCGCTTGGTGCCATGTAGAGGCCGTCGCCGCCAAAGCCGCCGTCGCCGGCATCACCGCCTTTGCCGCCAGTGATCGTGCCAGTGCTGGTAGTGCTGGTGCTGATCAGCGAGCCGGTTGTCAGATCGACACCAAAGCCGCCGCGACCGCCGGAGTTCACTCCATCGCCGCCGCTGCCGCCGAAGATCTTCCCGCTGTTGCGCAGGTTGCCGGCAAGCGTGACGCCCGTGCCGCCCCTGCCGCCGGCAACGAAGACGTCGCCGCCACTGCCGCCGGTGATGCTGCCCGTGATGGAGTTGGTCAGCGTGCTGTCGGTGGTCAATTCGACCCCGATGCCGCCGGCACCGCCGCCGCTGCCACCGCTGCCGCCGGTGATTTCTCCATCGTTGGTCAGAGCGTCGTTGAGACTGACCCCAATGCCACCGGTGCTGGACGCGTCGCCGCCCTCGCCGCCGGTGATCGCGCCGGTGTTTGTCAGTGTGCCGGCCGTTAGATCGACACCATTCCCACCGTTTCCACCGGGGTCCGACCCGTCACTGTCGCCGCCTCTGCCGCCGAAGATCTTGCCGCTGTTGTTCAGGCTGCCGGCAACCGTCACGCCGATGCCGCCGGTGCCGGAGGCGTCGCCGCCCTCGCCGCCGGCGATGGTGCCGCTGTTGGTCAGCGCGCCGCCGGTCGTCACATCGACGCCGGTGCCGCCATTTCCGCCGAGGTCGGAACCGTAACCGCCACCGCCGCTGCCGCCGAAGATCTTGCCGAGGTTGTCCAGGCTGCCGTCAAGCGCGACGCCGGTGCCGCCGGCGCCGGAAAAGTAGCCGCCACTGCCGCCCGTGATGGTGCCCGTGCTGGAATTGATCAGCATGCCGCCGGTGTTCAAATCGACCCCGATGCCGCCGACACCGCCGGGACTGGCTTCGGAGGCGTCGCCGGCGGCGGGGCCGCCGAAGACGGCTGTTTCGGCAAAAGCCCCGCCGCCGCTGCCGCCGGTGATTTCTCCGTTGTTGGTCAGATTGCCGGAGAGACTGACACCGGTGCCGCCGTTGCCGGAGACGCCGTCGCTCGCGCCGCCGACGCCGCCGGTGACGGTGCCGGTGTTGGTCACTGTGCCGCCCGTCAGGTCGACACCAATCCCGCCGTTTCCACCGGGGTCGGAACCTAAGCCGACGCCGCCGCTGCCGCCGGTGACTCGTCCGCTGTTGCTCAGGCTGCCCAGATTAAGTGCGACGCCGGTGCCGCCGATTCCGGCGCCGAACCCGTCACTGTCGCCACCCTTGCCGCCGACGATACTGCCGTCGTTGGCCAGGGTGGCGCCGGCCAGGTAGGCGCCGCGGCCGCCAGCGCCGCCCGATGTGGATAGGTGAGCAGAGCCGTGGCCGCCGTCGCCGCCAACGATGACCCCGGTGCCAGTATTGGTCGCGGAGACATTGCTCTGAAGATCGACGCCGTCATCGCCAGTGCCACCATAAGGACTGGGATCACCGATATAGTAGCCGGGGACGCCGACGATCGTGCCACTATTAGTTAGAGGTTCGGTGCCGGGAGGATAATATACGCCGGTCGCACCATTGACCGCCGACACGATGGTAACACCAATATTAACGGTATATGCCGAGCTGAGGGTTTTCGCGGCAGCAGACATTCAATCCTTCTGACATCCCGTGCGACAACTGGCCGCCCGCGTGCCACGCGCAAAACGGTGCCGTTCCGATGCGACGGGTCCCGCAATGGCACTTGCCCGGAAGCACGGCGGTATCTTGCGCCGGCTGAGCTAAAGACGCGTTAAGTCGCAGCCGGTCGAGAAAACGCTCGACCATCCGGCGTCGGCACAGCAGTACGAACACCGTGGCGACGCCGGTGCGTATGACGCCATCAATCGTTCACGCGCCGCGGTTTTGCGCGCACCTTCCGGCTTGTCGCCGGCATATGCGCTGCCGGAGAAGACTGAACGCAGCGGGGGGAGATGCACCGAACAGGCTGGCAGTGGCAGTGTGCCATCACGACCCGCGCTTCCGCCGGGTGGACAATGGCTCCAACGGCAAATCCGATCGTTCCGGTACGATTGTACTGTTCACATGGCTCGCGGTTACCCGTGCGGGAGCGCTCTGGGGATGGACAGCAGCACAAAGCGGGTTTGGTACCGATGCAAGCCGCTCGTGGCTACCGATCGTTCCACTTGAAGGTAGCGAGTTCCGCTGCGATCCCCATCGCCACGTCATCCCAGTGCCGAAAAACCCGCTGTCGAAACAGACGCATTGTCGGATACCACGGCGTATCGGTGCGATCGAGCAGCCAGCGCCAGTCCGGCACGCGTGGCAGCATCATCCACACCGGCCGTCCCATCGCCCCCGCCAGATGTGCGACCGAGGTATCGACCGTCACCAGCAGATCGAGATTGTCGAGGACCGCCATGGTGTCGTCGTAGTTGCCGATTTCCGCGCCGATGTTGATCAGCGGCGCGCGGCCGAAATACCCACCAGCCTGACCTGCCTTCGGACCCTTCTGCAGCGCCAGCAGCGCGATGCCGTCCACCCTCGCAAGCGGAAGGAAATCGGCGAGCAACGCCGATCGGTTGCGGTCGTTCTTGTGCGTCGGGCGTCCCGCCCAGGTAGTCCCGACGCGACGGAATCCGTGCGGCACCAGGCCGTCGAGCCGGGTCGCCCAGTGCGCGACCAGTGCCGGGTCCGCGCGCAGGTAGGGCACCGCGGCGGGAACCGTATCGATGCGCGTGCCGGCAAGCCGCGGCAGCCCGGACAGCGCACAGAACGCCGCGTAGGCGGGAACCTCCTGCCAGCGCGCAAACAGCCGGGCCCTCGGTGCGATCTGGCGAAGCAGCGGCCACACCTCGGCGCTGCACGCAATCGCCATGTCCGAGCAGCGTTCTGTTGCCCATGGGATGTAGCGCGCAAACTGAATCACATCGCCGACCCCCTGATCGGCGATCAGCAGCAGCGTGCCATCCGGAGAGCAAGCCGCCATCCCACTGCGGCCTGCCGGTGGGCGGCATGAGCGGTGCGGCGCCGGCAATACGAAAGCGCCACTCATACTCCTCCCAGCCCTGGGCCCACTCGCCGCGCAGCAACAGCGATTCGGCTCGCACGAAATGCGCGCCGGCGAGGCCTGGATCGATGCGCAGCGCACGCCCGGCGCAATCCAGCGCTGCGTCCAGTTCAAGCCGGTGGTAGTGGATGATCGCCTGGTTGTGCAGACACAGCGGATCGGCCGGCGCCAATGCCGTAGCCTGGCGCGCCGTATCAAGTGCCTCGTCCAGTCGCCCCAGCGTGCGGTACACCTCGCAGATATTGCGCAGATAAAGTGGCGTATCGATGCCGTGCTCGAGCGAACGCTGCATCAGATCGAGCGACTTCGCAGCGTCGCCCTGCCGAAACGCCAGGATGCCGGCGAGATGCAGCGCGTCCCCCTGGTGCGGCGACGCACGCAGGATATGATCGAGCAATCGCTTCGCATCGTCCGCCCGCCCGGCGCACTCGTATTCGCTGGCGATGCGCAGGACCTCGTCGATCGGCAGCGACACGCTGCCCGGCGCGGACAGCCGGTGCGCGAGCGAGGGATTCTCCATCAGTCCACCGTGTAGCCGAGACGCTCGATCACCGGCTGAAGGACTGACAGCACCGGCTCGAGATGCCGGCGGTAGTGGCGATATCGGTACACCGACCGTTCGTACAGCGGCTCGGCAACCTGTGCGTAGCTTGCGGTGCGCGCGTAGCGGCGGTTCTTGTGGAACGTCAGGCAATCGGCGACGAAGTCTTCGCCGACGAATGCCAGCATCGCGCGCACGCTCGCCTCCTGATCGGCGACGATGTCCTCGTATCGGATCGGCAGATAGCGCAGCGTCATCTCGGAGCGATAGTGTCGCACCAGGTCCATCACCCGCGCGTAGTGCAGAGCCGCGGTCGTCAGGTCGTAGGCGCAGAAGTGCCCGTGGGTGAACTGGTTGGAAAAAGCCGAGACCATGATGTCGAGCGGATGCCGCAGAACGTGGATCAGCGGCGCCTCGGGAAACAGCAGCGCGATCAGACCGAGATGCGTCTCGTTCAGCGGCATCTTGTCGGTGAAGCGCGTCGCTCCGTCGCGCAGCACGCCCAACTGGCGCACCTTCTGCAGGTAGTAGTCGCGCAGATTGTCCAGGCCCTCGCGCTGGTCGCCCATCCAAAGTTCGGCGAGCGCCTCGGGATAGCCCAGCGGGCTCGCCAGCATGCGCGGCATGATGGCGGCGACCTCGTGGATCAGCGGCAGTTCGTCGCCGGCGGCGATCTTCGGATGCGCCGAAAGGGTCTGTTCCACCAGCGTGGTGCCGGAGCGTGGGAAGCCCAGGATGAAGATCGGTTGCGGTACGTCCGAGCGTATATTGGCGCGCGGCACCAGACGCATTCGGCCGGCGGTGAAGAAGCCGCGCAGCCGACCGATCTGCTGCTCCGCCTCCGCATCGAGATACGCCTGCCCCGACTGGTCGCGCGCCAGACGCTTGCCCTCGGCGAAGGCAGCCCAGGCGTCGTCGTAACGGCCGACCTGGTCGAGCAGACGGCCTTTCTCCAGCAGTTCGTCCGGTCGCAGACGCCCCTCCGCGTCCACCGACCGGTCGATGATCGCGAGTGCTTCGTCGTGGCGCCGCATGCGGCCCAGCAGCACCGCGCGCGAAACACGCACGCCCGCATCGTTCGGGAACAGTCGGTCCATGCGGTCCAGGATGCCTGCCGCTGCATCGAAGTTGCGGTCCGCCTCCTCCAGACGGGCGAAGCCCAGCAGGGTCTGGCGGATCTCCGGCGCGATGGCGAGCGACTCTTCGTAGAGCACGCGCGCCTCCTGCATGCGGCCCTGGCTCTTCAGGTTCCACGCCAGATTGGCGAGCACGATGGGATCCCGCCGACCGGTCAGTTCCAGCACCCGACGATAGTGGTATTCGCCGATCTGCGGCCGGTTCGCCTCGGTCAGGATCATGCCCATCAGATTGTGCGCCTGCGGATCCTCCGGTGCGACGCGCACGGCGTTGCGGGCATGATGCTCGGCTTCCGCCAAACTCCCTTTCCCCAGCAGGATCAGCGCAAGCTCATTGGTGGCCGCACCGTTGTTGGGATTGAGTGCGACGATACGCCGGATCAGCGCCTCCGCCGCACGCGCTTTGCCCTGCGCCTTGCGGATTTCGTACAGGATCGAAAGCGCGCCGTGACGGTCCGGTGCAAGTTCCAGCACATCGAGGCAGAGACGCTCGGCTGTCTCCGTGGCACCCTGGCGGTGCGCCTGGGCCGCGCGCTCCACCAATGGAACCAGGTGCCGGAGCGCCTCCGGCGGGGGTGTCGAAGCGTTCGGCATACTGCAGCAACGGATGGCGCGAAGGCCGCTGCCGCAGGTGCATAGTGTCGCCAAAGGTGCATTCGTCATTTTGCTATGACCATCGCTGCGGGCGGCGGCGATCCATGCCGGCGTGCGACGATTGCTCTGACCGGACGACCGGTAAGGGCAAGTGTTTTAACAAAGCGTGAAGAAAGCGGCTCCTACCGCAGTATTATGGCAGCCATACAGCGTCTCGATGAACATCATCATCGCGACATCAGGCCCGCATCCCGCGGCAACGGGCCGCAGCGCGTGTGGCGCCGCGATAACGGCGTCAGGCATCGGCTGCCGCCTTGCGCGCCATCGCCTCCTCGGCCGAGGAAATGCCGCCATGCGCGGCCGACCATGCGACCGGGCTCTCCAGGAAGCGGCGGACCTCGGCCAGTGCCGGTTCGGCGAAGTACGGGCGGTCTTTGCACGCCTCCAGCACGTCCCACCAGGTGCACAGATGATGCAGCGCGATATCCATCCGTGCCAGCGTTTCGAACGCGCCGGGAAACACGCCATAGAAGAACACCACGAACGCGTGGTTGACGATCGCGCCGGCGTCGCGCAGTGCCTGAGCGAAGCGGATCTTCGACTGACCGTCGGTGGTGAGGTCCTCCACCAGCAGCGTGCGCTTGCCCTCGGGCACGTCGCCCTCGATCAACGCATTGCGCCCGAAGCCCTTCGGCTTCTTCCGCACATAGGCCATCGGCGCCAGCATCCGATCGGCGATCCAGGCGGCGAACGGAATGCCGGCCGTTTCGCCGCCGGCCACCGCCTCGATCGTCTCGTAGCCGACATGGCGGTTGATCTTCTCTACGCCGAGTTCGCAGATCTTCGCGCGCGCGCGGGGGAAGAAGATGATGCGGCGGCAGTCGATATAGACCGGCGACTTCCAGCCGGACGTGAAGGTGTACGGCTCATCCGGACGGAAGTTGATCGCCTGGATTTCCAGCAGGATGCGCGCGGTGGTCAGCGCCGCGTCGCGATCCCAGTCGGTGGTCTGTCCAGCTGCTGCGGCCTTGGCCATCACCGGGTTCCTCGCGCGCTTGCCGCCCGATCATGCTGGAAGTGCCGACCGGGGGCAAACGCGCGAGCGGGGCGGGTCAGGCGGTCTTGCCGCTATCCGTCTGTGCCTGAAGCTGCGGCTGTGCCGGCGGCGGCTTCGCCTCGCCGGTGCCGCCGATCTTCTGCGCCTGGTCGTCCAGCAGGCTCGGCACGAGCTTCTCGACGAAGCCGGCGATGATGCCGAGCAGCAGCGCGAATATCGTACTTTTTGCGTCCAGATCGCCACCGAGCGTATGCAGCGGCGGTATCAGGCCACATGAGAACAGCAGCACAAGTGTGCCCCCCGATATCGCCCCGATGATCAGCCGGAGCGCGCTGTCGGAAAGATTTGCGGCGAACCCGATGTCGGGCGCGACCATCCGCCCGCGGAGGCTGAGTGCGATGGACATGATCGCACCGATCAGTCCTGCCTGGGTTCCCAGCCAGAACAGACCGCTGTTTCTTGAACAGGTTGTGCTGCGCGGTCACCAGCAACAGCAGTCCGGCAAGACCACAGATCAGCGTCAGCTTGACATACTGTGCGCGGCCCGCGCTCTCGCGCTCGGCGAGGATCGAGGTTTTGGCATCGGTCAGCGTTTGCAGCGCGTTCTTGTTCGCCTCGGGCGAGTTCTCACCGATCAGCGCAAGCTGCAGCGCGGTCGCGATCGAGGTGTCATAGCTCTGCCGCCGCGGCCAGCCGTTGAGCAGCGCCTGCAGCTTGGCGCGCTCGGTGCCAAGCGGCAGCAACTGCTTGCGCAGCGTCTTGCGCGTTGCCGGATCACCCGAGAGCTGCGCCTGCACGCCTTCGCTTTCATACGGCAGATCGAGCGCGGACCGCGTCGGGAACAGCCGGCGGATCCACACGAGGTACCGCCTGCCGCCGGCTGGAACGGCCGCCTGCTCGGCCGAGCGATGCTCGAGCCGGCTATAGTACACGACATAGTCGTGGTCGCAGGAATAGATGTATTTGACCGTGTTGCCGCGCTCGTCGAGGCCGCCCACCGTCAGACCGCACTCCACCGGTTGCACGGCCACGACGGCGGGAACCTGCGGCGGTGGCGTCTCGGTCGTCGCTGCCGGGTCGGCAAGCCCGGCGACTCTGGGCAGGGCATCATCTGGCATCGTGTTATCTCCCCCCTTGCGCTGTCGTGCGGGCGGGATCGCCCGCGGAACCCATTGCGGCGTGACGCATTGCTTTGCTCGGGAATTACGAGTGCCGCGCGGCGATGTCTGTGAACCGGTTCACAACGGCAGATCGCGTTGCCGCCGTTGCGCAGCCGGTTGACGCGCGGGCTGCGGCGCGGTCTGGTGCGGCCGGTCGGCAAGGAGTTCCATGCATGGCGCGCACCCATCGCATCGCTGTCGTCCCCGGCGACGGCATCGGCAAGGAGACCGTGCCGGAGGCGCTCAAGGTGCTTGATGCGGCCTCGCGCCGTTTCGGCTTCGCGCTGGAGTACGCGCATTACGACTGGTCGTGCGAGACCTACAAGAAGACCGGCGCGATGATGCCGGCGGACGGCATGGAGCGCCTGGCGCAATCGGACTCGATCCTGCTGGGCGCGGTCGGCTGGCCCGACGTGCCGGACCACGTCTCGCTGTGGGGTCTGCTGATCCCGATCCGCCGCGGCTTCGACCAATATGTGAACCTGCGCCCGTGCAAGCTGATGCCCGGCGTGCGCACGCCGCTCGCCGGCCGCACCGAGGCCGACATCGACTTCTACGTGGTGCGCGAGAACACCGAGGGCGAGTATTCCTCGGTCGGCGGGCGGATGTTCATCGACACCGAGCGCGAGTTCGTCTCGCAGCAGAGCGTATTCAGCCGGCATGGTGTGGACCGCATCCTGAAATTCGCATTTGAACTCGCGATGACGCGCCCGAAGAAACACCTGACATCGGCCACCAAGTCGAACGGCATCACATTCACCATGCCGTACTGGGACGAACGCTTCGCGCTGATGGGGAAGTCGTATCCCGACATTCGCATCGACCAGTTCCATATCGACATCCTGTGCGCGCATTTTGTGCAGCACCCGGACTGGTTCGACGTCGTGGTGGGCTCCAACCTGTTCGGCGACATCCTGTCCGACCTTGGCCCGGCCGTGGCGGGTTCGATCGGTATTGCACCATCGGCGAACATCAATCCGGAGCGCCGGTTTCCCTCCATGTTCGAACCCGTGCACGGCTCGGCACCCGACATCGCGGGAAAATTCATCTGCAACCCGATCGGTCAGATCTGGTCGGCCGGGCTGATGCTGGAACATCTCGGCGAGGCGGAAGCGGGTAGCGCAATCATCGCCGCGATCGAAACACTGCTGCGCGAGAGCGGCCCCAGAACGCGCGACATGGGTGGCCAGGCGGGCACCGCGGATGTCGGCCGCGCGCTGGCGGAGATCGTGGCACAGGGGTGAGCGAATGGCGGAGCGCCGATGATGATGGCTTTCCTGTCGCGCTTGTTCCGCCGGCCGCGCGCCGACGAACCGGCGTGGATCGACGCCGCTGAACTGCAGCAACGGATCGCGTCCGGCGCTGCGATTATGCTGGTCGATGTGCGTCAGCGCGAGGAGTACACGTCACTGCCCGGTCACTTGCCAGGCGCGATCAACGTGCCGCTCGGCGATCTGCCCGGGCGAACGGCAGAGCTTGCCGCATGTCGGCAGGCTGTCGTGCTGGTGTGCAAGACAGACCGGCGTTCGGCACGCGCTGCGGCGGCGTTGCTCGACGCCGGGTTGCGCGATGTCACCGTGCTGCGCGGCGGCACCGACGGCTGGCATCAGCAGGGCCTGTCGCTGGAATGGCGCGGAACTGTGCCAACGGGGACGCTGGCACCTGACAGTAAAAGTGAGCAAGCATTCTAACACGGAGAAGCAGGGAGGACCGCGGAGAAGCAGTTCATGCACCCAGGTCATATGCCCAAGGTCGGCTGCGCCTGTTTTGTCTGTTTGCGCGAAGCGTCGAAAGTTACTACTCCGTGCCCTCCGTGGTCCTCCCTTCTTCTCCGTGTTGAAATGCTTTCTTGCCAACCCGACAAACACCTCACTGCGCGAGAGCGAGGCGCCTGCCGCAGTTGCGACCGTGGACTGCCGGAGATCATCGTGCTGACAGCAACTGATCCTGGCTGACGTCGCGGCGTTGATCCGATAGGGTCGCGGCGATGGCAGACAATCAGCGCCTTGCCGGAGCCCTTCGCGGCCGGCCCGACGTGCTGCGCGGCATCCTGCTGATGTGCGCCGGCACGTCGCTGTTCCCGTTCATGAACGCCGCGGTGAAGCTGCTTGCCGCGAACTATCCGGTCGCGCAGATCGTGTGGGCGCGCTTCACCGGGCACCTTGTCATCATGCTGCTGATCTTCCTGCCGCAGTACCGGTGGACTCTGTTGCGGACGCGACGGCCTGCCGTGCAGTTCGGCCGCTCGGCCTTGATGCTGCTCAGCAACCTCGTCTTCGTTGTAGCCATCGCGCGCGTGCCGCTCGCCACGGCCTCCGCGATCGGCTTTACCTCGCCGCTGATCGTGACTGCGCTCTCGGTCCCGCTGCTGCACGAGAGCGTCGGCTGGCGTCGGTGGAGTGCCGTGACGGTCGGCTTCGCCGGCGCGCTGTTGGTGATCCGGCCAGGCACCGGATTGCAGCAGCCGGCGGTTCTTTTGTTGCTGCTGTCGTCGCTGGCCTACGCGCTGTATCAGATCGCCACCCGTTGGGTCGGCCGCTACGACAACGCGGCGACCGGCATCGTCTTCGCCGCCCTGCTGGGGTCGCTGGCGATGAGCCTCGTGCTGCCCTTTGTGTTCGTGCCGCCGCGGACCTGGTTCGACGCGCTGCTGTTTTGCAGCCTCGGTTTGCTGGGCGGTGCCGGGCATTATCTGATCATCCGCGCGTTTCAACTCGGCCCAGCTGCGGTGATGGCGCCGCTCGGCTATGTCGAACTGATCGGCACGGCCGCACTTGGCTATGCGATCTTCAACAACTTCCCCGATCTATGGACCTGGCTGGGAGCGTTCGTGATCATCGGATCCGGGCTCTATATCGCATTGCGCGAGCGCAGGCGGCGGGATTCGGCGTGATGGTCGTACTGCAGGGAATCTGCGCAGGCTAAACCTCGTCCAGGATAATGCGGAAGGTGTCGGCCAACTGCTGCGGGCGGTACGGTTTTCCCAGGAGAGGCATATTGCTTTCAAGCCCGTGTTGCGATGCGAGCACGGTCGCGGGGTAGCCGGAGGTCAGCAGCACCTTGATCGCGGGCCGCAGACGACGCGCCTCGACCGCGAGCTGCACGCCGTTCATGCCGCCCGGCATCGATACGTCGGAAAACAGGATGTCGATCGGCTCGTCCCCGTTGAGGATGACGAGCGCCGCGGCCGCGTCACCGGCGGTCAATAGTCGGTAGCCGAATTCGCGCAGAATGTCGCCGGCGAGGGTCAGCACCAGCTCGTCATCCTCGACGATCAGCACCGTCACTGCGCCGGATGTTTTCCGAGCCAGCGACGGATCGCTGCCGTGCTCCGCCTCGATGGGGGCATCGTCAGAGCACGGCATGTACAGCCGCACCGTCGTGCCGACGCCCACCATGCTGTCAATCCTGACGTGCCCGCCGGTTTCCTTCGTAAATCCGTAAACCTGGCTCAGACCAAGCCCCGCTCCTTCACCGACGCCTTTTGTCGTAAAGAAAGGATCGAATACCCGCGAAATGATGTCGTCGGGGATACCGGCACCCGTATCGCTGACGGTCACCATGACGTACTTCGCCGGGGACCACGTCCGGATTCTCGATCGCAAAGTCGGGGCCAAGCTCCACATTGTGCGTCTCGATGACGATCCGACCGGCCCCGGTGATCGCATCGCGCGCGTTCATCACAAGATTCAAAATAGCGGACTCGAACTGCGCCGGGTCCAGGCGTGACGGACTGAGATCGGAGTCCAGACGGGTAACCAGTTCGATTTCCTTGCCCGGCCCCGGGACAAAAAGCTTGTCGAACTCGGCGATCAGCCGGTTGAGATCGACGGTGACCGGACGCATGATCTGGCGCCGCGCGAACATGAGCAGCTGTTTGATCAGACGCGCGGCGCGTTCAACCGCCGTGCGGGCGCTGTCGGCGCGACTGATCACACGCACTTCATCTTTCGGTTCGCTGCGAATGAAGTCCAGGTTGCCCATGACCACCGTCAGCAGATTGTTGAGCTCATGGGCGAGGCCGCCGGTCAGCTGACCGACCGCCTCCATCTTCTGGACCTGGTGCAGATTCTGTTCGGCCTTGATGCGCGCGGCCGTCTGCTCCCGAAGCTCGCGGTTGGCCAGAACGAGTTCCGCGGTGCGCGCCTCCACCTGCTGTTCCAATCGTGCCTCGCTGTCCCGTAAGGCCACATCGGCGCGGCGGCGTTCCAGCACCATTTGGATCGTGGCATGCAGTTCCCGCGGCGTGAACGGCTTCAGCAGATATCCGTATGGCCTGGTTTCGCGCGCGCGCGCCAGCGTCTCCTCGTCCGAGTAAGCTGTCAGATAAACCACCGGCACCATCAATTCGGCTGGAATGCGCTCGGTGGTCTCGATGCCGTCGATCGCTCCTTCGATGTGGATGTCCATCAGCACCACATCCGGCCGCACTTCGTTGATCAGCCGGAGGGCATGCTCGCCGGAGGCCGCAACGCCTGCGACATCATAGCCCAGCTTTGTCAATTGCTGCTTCAGATGGAGTGCAACAATGCGTTCGTCCTCCACGATCACTACGCGCGTCGCGGTCATTGTGCACGATCCTCGGCGCCGACGCGGAGCTGCAATGCAAAGCGAGTGGGATTGGACCGCTGCACGACCAGCTTGCCGCCGATCTGATCGGTCAGGAGCATCACCAATTGCAGCCCGAGAGTGGCGGTCTGGTCCATGTCCAGTTCGTCCGGGATTCCCACGCCGTCGTCTTCCACCGACAGCAGAACCTGTCCGTCCGGCGCCATGCTGAGATCGATGCGGATTTCGCCGTGTCGGTCGTCCGGAAACGCGTGCTTGAGGGCGTTGGAGATGAGTTCGTTCACCATCAGGCCGCAGGGGATCGCAACGCTGAGCGGAAGCCGCACTTCGATTGCATTGATGGACAGCGCGATGTGGTCCGGATCCGCGCCATAGGATGACGCCAGGGTGGGAACCAGTGTATCGAGAAAATTGCTGAAGTCCATCCGCGCGAAGTCTTTTGACTGGTAGAGTATTTGATGGATGAGGGCCATGGACTTGATGCGGTTCTGGCTTTCTCGCAATATGTTTTGTGTTCCGGTATCCTGGATACCGCCGGCTTGCAGGCCCAGCAGACTGTCGACAATCTGCAGGTTGTTCTTCACCCGGTGATGGATCTCGCCGAGCAGAATGTCCTTTTCCTTGAGCGAGGCGCGAATCCGCAATTCCTCCCGCTTGCGATCGGAGATGTCCGTGATGGCCGACAGCACCATGGTCCCCTCGTCGGTCTCGATCGGGTTCAGGCCGATCTCGACCGAGAACTCGCTGCCGTCCTTCCGCAGTCCATAGAGATCGCGCCCGCCACCCATCGGCCGCGTCCGAGGATCGCCGAAGAACGCCGCACGCAATTCGGGATGGTGGCCGCGGAACCGCTCCGGCACGAGCATCTCCATCGGCTGGCCCAGAAGCTCGCTCCGGGAGTAGCCGAAAACACGCTCCGTCTGGGCGTTGATCATCGCGATCCGGCCGGCCTGGTCGATCATCACCATGGCGTTCGGTGTCGCCTCGACCACGCGACGGAAGCGTTCCTCGCTGCGCCGCAGTGCATCGTCTGCCTGTTGTCGGTCGCTCAGATCCCGGATCAGTGCAGCGAAGCCGATGACCCGTGCGTTATGATCGCGAAGGGCATCGACCACGATGAGCGCGCGAAGCCGGCCACCGTTCTTGCGGATCTGCCAGACCGCGTCTTCAAAGCGGCCGGCGCGATCGGCAGTCTTCAGTAGTTCGTACGGCTTTTCGGCTCGCTGTTCGTCTTCAGGAAAGAAACAGGAAAAGTGCCGCCCGACGATTTCCTTGGCCGAGTAACCCAGGATGCGTTCAGCGCCCGCATTCCAAGTGACGACGGTGCCGCCAGGGTCGAGCATGCAGATCGCGCAGTCTGTGGCCGCGTCGACGAGGGCGCGAAAGCAACTGTCGTCACCGATGACCTGGGGTGTCTTCATGCGGGGGCATTCGCTTTGAGTGATCTGACGCTGCAAAATCAGCATTGGCACGATACGCGCCAATCCGCCGCTCGGGCCGAGGATATTAGCCGTTACGGAATGGCCGCCATTACCGTCATCAATCAAGCATTCCCATTCGGGCAAGCATTCCCATTCGGGACCAAATTAGCCGGACCTTACGCCCGTCAGCAAATTCCGAGAAGCGAATTGTCTCACGATTTGCCCGGTAGACGGGGATTCGACATCATGTTCTATCGCTGTTCCGGCTGGGTGCGGCTGGCGCGGGTCCGGGCTGCACAGCAACCGGCGCGATGCATTCGCGAAAACGACGTCCCCATCGCGTGACGATGCCGCGCTTCCTCTGGACCTCGCCCCGGCGCTGGCGCATAGGGGCGGCAACGCCAAAGGAAGCCGCGTCCTCGCCCGATGATGTATTTCACGCCCCTGAAGACCGCCGTCATTCTCGGCCTCTGCCTGCTCGGCGCGATCCTCTGCATCCCCAACCTGTTCGCAGCACCCGCCGCGTGGATGCCCTGGCGGACCGTGCATCTCGGCCTCGACCTGCGCGGCGGTTCGTACCTGCTGCTCGAGATCGACATGAAGGCGGTGATCAAGGAGCGGCTGAACAACATCACCGACGCGGTGCGCCAGGCGCTGCGGCCGGGCGGCATCTTCTACGCGACGCTGGAGGCGCAGCCCGAGCAGAACCGCGTGCTTCTGAAGCTCCGCGATGCCGGCAAGACCGATGCGGCGCTCGCGGCGATCCAGCCGCTGATCGTCCCGGAAGGCCCTACCCGCGTGCCGGAATTCCAGCTCGCCTCGACGTCGGACGGGACGATCACCCTGACGCTGTCGCCGGTCGCGCTGCATGCGCGGGCGCTGGGCGCCGTCCAGCAGTCGATCGAGATCGTCCGCCGGCGCATCGACGAGACGGGCGTGGTCGATCCGCAGATCACCCAGCAGGGCGACAGCCGCATCGTCGTGCAGCTGCCCGGCATCAGCGATCCCAACCGGATCAAGGAACTGCTCGGCCAGACCGCGCACATGACGTTCCAGCTGGTCGACGAGACCGCCAATCCGGCCGCCGGTGCGACGCCGCCGCCGGGCGTGGACTTCCTGCCGATGCAGGACAACCCGAGCCAGAAGGTCGCCGTGCGCCGGCGGATCGACGTCGATGGCGGCGACCTGACCGATGCGCGCGCGGGCACCAATGGGCAGACCGGCGAGTGGGTGGTGAACTTCACGTTCAACTCGGTCGGCGCGCGGCGCTTCGCCGATGTGACGCGGGCCAACGTCAACCACCGCTTCGCCATCGTGCTGGACGGCAAGGCGATCAGCGCGCCGGTCATCCGCGAGCCGATCACCGGCGGGCGCGGTCAGATCAGCGGCAGCTTCACCGCCGCATCGGCCAACGACCTCGCGGTGCTGCTGCGGGCGGGCGCGCTGCCGGCGCCGCTGACGGTGGTCGAGGAGCGCAGCGTCGGGCCCGAACTGGGGGCCAATTCGATCCGGGCAGGGGCGATCTCGCTCGCGGTCGGGTTCGTGCTGGTCATCGTCTTCATGGCGGTTTTTTATGGTCTTTTCGGCTGGTTCGCGAATGTCTGCCTGGTGGTGAACCTGGTGCTGATGCTCGGTGTCATGTCGCTGCTGCAGGCGACGCTGACCTTGCCCGGCATGGCGGGGATCCTGCTGACCCTGGGCATGGCGGTGGACGCGAACATCCTGATCAACGAGCGGATCCGCGAGGAGCAGCGCCTCGGCCGGCCGCCGCTGGCCGCGCTGGAGCACGGATTCACAAGGGCTTACAATACGATCTTCGACTCCAATGCGACCGCATTCCTGGCCCACGTCATGCTGTTCATCTTCGGCTCCGGCCCGGTGCGCGGATTTGCCGTGACGATCACCGTCGGCATCGCCACATCGCTGTTCACCGCCTGGATGCTGACGCGCCTCCTGGTCTCGCGGTGGTATATCGCCACCCGCCCACAGCTTCTTCCGGTCTGATCGCCCATGTTCATCCGCCCGCGCTTCCGCATTGTCCCCGACAACACCAAGATCGCGTTCATGCGAGGCCGGATCATGGGCCTCGTGGTCTCGGCGATCCTGTCGAGCGCGTCGGTGGTGCTGTTCTTCTACCCCGGCCTCAACCTCGGCATCGACTTCTCCGGCGGCATCGTCATGGAGGTGCGCACGCCTGGGCCGGCCGACTTCACCCAGATACGGTCCGCGCTGGCCGCCGAGCACATCCCCGATCAGGGCGTGCAGCAGTTCGGCGACCCCTCCGAGGTGCTGATCCGGCTCGGCGCCCAGCCCTCCGAGGCGGCCGTGCAGCAGGCCGTCACCCGGGTGCGCGAGGCGCTGGAGAAGGCCGTGCCGGGGGTCAAGGTGCTGCGCACCGATGCCGTGGGAGCGTCGGTCTCGGCCGAACTGTTCCGCAACGGTCTGCTGGCGCTCGGCATCAGCCTGGTCATGATCATGGTCTATATCTGGTTCCGCTTCGAATGGCAGTTCGCGGTCGGCGCCGTGGTCACGCTGATCCTGGACATCACCAAGGCCATCGGCTTTCTCGCCATTTCGCGCATCGAGTTCGACCTGGTGATGGTCGCGGCAATCCTGACCGTGCTCGGCTACTCCACCAACGACAAGGTGGTGGTGTATGACCGCGTCCGGGAAAATCTCCGCAAGTACAAGACCTTGCCGCTGCGCGACCTGATCGACCTGTCGATCAACGAGACGCTGAACCGCACGCTCGGCACGTCGATGACCGTGTTCCTGGCAAGCTTGCCGCTGGCCCTGTTCGGCGGCCAGTCCATCTCGGGCTTCGCCTGGGTCATGCTGTTCGGCATCGTCGTCGGCACTTCGTCGTCGATCTTCATTGCGGCGCCTATCCTGTTGTTCCTGGGGGAGCACCGGCTGCGCCGGGAGGCGGCGCCGGTGGCTGCGCCCAAGGCCAGGACGGCCCCCACGTCGTGATGATCCCTGGGGTGATCCGACGCCGCCATCTGCTGCTTGGCGCGGCCGCGCTCGTGGCGGCCGGGGTGGCGCGGGCCGGCGAGACCCTTGCGCTGCAGGTCGGTGCTCGCCCGGGGTCGGGGACCGACGTGCTGGCGCGGTCATTCGCGCCGTTCCTCGCGCGCCACATGCCGTTCACCGATATCGAGGTGCGCAACGTCGAGGGCAGTGCGGGCCTCGTGGCAGCGCGGGCGCTGGCCGAGGCTGCGCCGACCGGCGCCGTCCTGGGCTGGGTCACCACGCCGACCTTGCCGGCGCGGATGGTGGATCGCGGCGGCGACGACCTGATGCAGCGGATCGTGCTGCTGGGCGCGGTGCAGAAGGAGCCGGTCTGCATCGTCTCGCCGGCCGCCACGCCGCTGGGTTCCGTGCAGGACATCGTGGAGCGCTCGGCCGATGACGCCGGCGCCGTCCCGCTCGGCACGCCGCCGCCCGGCAGCCCGCCGCATCTCGCGGCGCTGCGGCTGCAGTCGATCGCCGGGACGCGGCTGAACATCGTGGCGTTCCCATCGGCCGAGGCAGCGCGCCAGGCGGCGGTCGCCGGCAACGTCGCCGCCGCGGCACTCAGCCTGTCGAGCGCGATCGGCGAATTGCGCGAGGGGCGGCTGGTGGGACTCGGGATCGCGGCGAAGAACCGCGCCGACGTGTTCCCGGACATGCCGCCGCTGCGCGATTCGGGGCTGGACCTGTCCGCGGTGATCTATCGCGGGCTGGCGGCGCCGGTCGGCCTGCCGCAGGCGATGGCGGAGCGCCTGCGGACCGCCATGCAGGCCGTGGTTACCGATCCCGAGTTCCACGAACAGGCCGACAGCATCGGATTCATCCCGAGCTGGATCGATGGCCCCACCTGGACTGCCCGGGCCGAGGTCGAGCGCGCCGAACTGGCACGGCTCTGGGCGACCGAGCCGTGGCTGCAGGAGGGCGCTGGCTAGACCCTATCGCGGCACGTAGATGCGGCCGTCGAACAGGCGCCGCGCGGTGCGATAGAAGGCGCCGCTGCGCGCCACCCACTGCCCGCCGGCCTCCTGCGCCACATCGGCGCCCACGGTCAGGATGCCCGACGGCATGCCGATGCGGACCTGATCGCCGTCGCCGCTATGCGCCAGCGCCTCCGCGACCAGCGTGCCATCGATGCGCGCGGCGACCGCGGTGCACAGCGAGGCGGTCAGCGGCAGCGCCCGGTGCGGCTGCCCGTTCGACAGGAAGCGCACGGTCAGGTCCACCTGCGCCGCTGCGATCGGCTCGCCCGACAGCGTGGGCGCATCCATCGGCGGTGCTACGAACCCGATGATCGGCACCGCGGCGATCATTGCCGCTTCCGCGTCGTCGCGGGCGATGCCCATCGCGACCGACGCCTGGCGCCGGATCGCCTGCAGCCGCTCCAGCAGAGCGGCATCGCGCTCCAGCTCTTCGGGCAGTTCGCGCCCGGTCAGGCCGAGATCGCGGGCGCGGACGAACACGCAGGCATTGGCCGCGTCCACCATCGAGACGTCGATCGGCCCGACGCCGGGCACGTCCAGCCGGTCGGTCGGCTGTCCGGTCGGCAGCAGCCGCCCGGTGGTGGCACCGCCTGGCGCCAGAAAATCCAAACGTACCGGCGCGCCGGTGCCGGCGACGCCGGGGATCGCCAGGTCGCCG
The DNA here is from genome assembly GCA_963739725.1 of uncultured Alphaproteobacteria bacterium. GTDB lineage: Bacteria > Pseudomonadota > Alphaproteobacteria > Acetobacterales > Acetobacteraceae > JAMXLO01. The sequence continues at coordinate 81,379 of CAVUBS010000008.1, forward strand.
TCGGTCGCGGCGCGGCCGTCCTCCAGCGGGAACGTCGAGCGGATGATCTTCCCGGTGTTGGTGTTGAAGATCCGCACCATGGCGGCGTCGCCGTTCGGCCTGACGATGCCCTCATCGACCGCGAACGGTCCGACGGCGGAACTCATGTTGCCGCAGTTGCTGCGATAGTCGACGCGCGGGTCGCGGATCTGCACCTGCGCGAAGGTGTAGTCGATATCGGCGTCGGCGCGATCCGACGGCGCCAGGATGCAGACCTTCGAAAGCGACGAAATGCCGCCGCCCATGCCGTTGAGCTGGCGTCCGTTCGGGTCGGGGCTGCCCATGGCGGCAAGGAAGATCGGATCCCACTCGGCGCGGTCCGGCAGGTCGCGCGCATGGAACATCACGGCGCGGCTGGTGCCGCCGCGCATGAAGACGGCGGGAAGCGAGAGCAGCGGCATGGATGCCTCCTGTGGGCCGGACTAAACGACGAAGCTGATCGCCGAGGGGCTGCCGACGCGGACCTCGTGCGCGGTGCGCGTCAGCATGCCGCTCGGCTTGTCGACGCCGAACGCGACGATGGTGTCGTCCTCCTGGTTCGCCGCGTAAAGAAAATCTCCCCGCGGATCGAGCGCGAAGAAGCGCGGGCGCCGGCCGCCCGTGGGCTCGCAGCCGAAGAAGCTGAGCCGGCCGCTGTCCTGCGCCACGGCGAACACTGCGACGCTGTCGTGCCCGCGGTTAGACACGTACAGAAACCGCCCGTCCGGCGCGACGGCGATCTCGGCGGTGGTGTTCCGGCCGGTCTCGCCTTCCGGCAACGTGCCGACGATTTCGATCTCCTCGATCCGTCCGTCGTTCCAGCGATACGCCGTGACCGTGGAATCAAGTTCGTTGTTCACGTAGAGCACCGGCAGCGTCGGGTGGAAGATGCAATGCCGCGGCGCCGCACCCGGGCGCGACGGCATCGCCTGGTGCAGCGCCAACCGGCCGCTCTCGAAGCGGAAGATGAAGGTGCAGTCGAAGCCTTTGTCCGGCACGATGACAAAGCGCCGCGACGGATCGAAGATCACCGCGTGCGGATGCGACGAACTCTGCTGTGTTGGATTTGGACCTGGCGTGCCCGAGAGCTCAAACACCTGCGACACCGGCTGCAGTGTGCCGTCGTCGGCCAGCGGCAGCACGGCGACATTGCCGCTGGCGTAATTCGGCACAATCAGAAATCGGTTGGTCGCATCCAGTGCCGCATCGACGGGATTGGTTCCGCCGCAGTTCTGCCGGTTCAGCAGCCGCAGATGGCCGCTGGTTCGATCGATGCTGAATGCGCTGACATGGGTAAGCCCTCCATGCACCGAATACAGCACGCGGTTTTCCGGATGCAGCGTGAACAGCGAGGGGTTCTCCTCGCCTGCAACGTGCTGCACATGTGTCCACGCTCCGCTCGACGTGTCCACGCTATATACATGGATGCCGTCGCCGCGGCCGTCGCGATCATTCGTGGTGTAACCGCCGACATAGGCGAACATCGCGGCCTCCTTCAGGACTGTGGCACCGGGATCGTGCGCATCCGCTCGATGTCCGCGCGTGCCGCGCGCAGCAGATAGCCCACGTCGTTGCCCGCGGTCAGATAGCGCGCACCGAGCCGCACCAGTTCTGTCTGCAACGCGTGGTCGAACAGCACGCGGCCGGCGCCATCGGCCAGTTTGCGCTTCAGACGGTCCTCCATGGCGGCGTCTCCCCGCGAATTGTCGGGCTTGGTTTGCGGACCGTGCATCTCGCGCGATCCGAAGTCCAGAGTGGCTGCCACAGGAATCGCGTCCGATGCTTGCCGCACACCTTGAAACCCGACATGCTTTTGGCAACAACGAACAGGGGGCACACGATGCGACGACGGTCATTCCTGCAGGCCGGCATGACGGGCGCCGTGGCGGCGACGCTGCCGCGCTTTGCCATCGCGCAACCCGCCAATGCCCGCGTCCTGCGTTTCGTGCCGCAGTCGAACCTGACCCTGCTCGATCCGATCATCACCACGGCTGCGGTCACGGCGAATCACGCGTGGATGGTATGGGACACGCTGTTCGGTGTGAACGCCGCCCAGCAGGCCAAGCCGCAGATGGCCGAGGGCTACACCGTCTCCGACGACGGCCGCACATACCTGATCAGGCTGCGCGACGGCCTCAAATGGCACGATGGCGAACCGGTGCGCGCGCAGGATTGCGCTGCAAGCCTCGCCCGCTGGGCCATGCGCGACACGTTCGGCCAGACGATCGCGAAGGTGGTCGATGCGTGGGGCGTGGCCGATGACCGCACCATCAAGGTCACGCTGAAGCAGCCGTTCCCGCTGCTGATCGATGCGATCGCCAAGCCCGACGCACAGATCGCCTTCATGATGCCGGAACGCGTGGCGAAAACCGATGCGTTCAAGACGATCACCGAGATCGTCGGCTCCGGGCCGTTTCGCTTTTTGAAGGACGAGTATGTCTCCGGCGGCAGCGCGGCCTGGGGAAAATTTGACGGTTACGTACCGCGTCAGGAGGCGCCGGACTGGACCTCCGGCGGCAAGCTCGCCCAATTCGAACGGATCGAGTGGAAGATCATTCCCGACGCCGCCACCGCATCGGCGGCGCTGCAGAGCGGCGAGATCGACTGGTACGAACAGGTGCAGGCCGATCTGGTGCCGCTGCTCCGGCGCAACAGCGACATCGCCATCGCCGCGTCCAACCCGCAGGGCTATGTCGGCGGCCTGCGGTTCAATCATCTGCATCCGCCGTTCAACGACGTTCGCCTGCGCCGCGCGGTGCTGACCGCGGTGAACCAGGAAGACTACATGGGGGCGATCACGGGCAACGATCCGTCCGCCTGGCAGTTCTGCAGGTCACAGTTCCCGTGCGGCACGACCTACGGATCGGAGGTCAGCGTGCCGGTCCAGAAGGGCGACATCGCGGCCGCGAAGGCGCTGATCAAGGAGGCCGGCTACGGCGGCCAGAAGGCAGTGATCATCAACCCGACGGATTTCGCCACGATCGGGCCGCTGGGCGACATCACCTATGACATGCTCAAGAAGCTCGGCATCAACGTCGAGATGGTGGCGACCGACTGGGGCACCGTGGTGCAGCGTCGTGCGACCAAGGAGCCGGTGGAGAAGGGCGGCTGGTCGATTTTTCATACGTGGTTCACCGGCGGATTCATCATCAATCCGGTGGTCACCGCGCCATTCCGCGGCCAGGGCGCCAACGGCTGGTTCGGCTGGTACGACAATCCGAAGATCGAGCAGATGACGCAGGAGTGGCTGGACGCGAAGGATGCAGACGGGCGCAAGAAGCTCGCGGCGGCAATTCAGCAGGAGAACTACACGCAGGTGCCGACGGTGACGCTCGGCCAGTTCCAAATTCCCACGGCCTATCGCACGAGCCTGCAGGGCAGGCTGGAGTGCACCGGGCCACTGTTCTGGAACGTGAAGCGGGCGTAGAGTGACGGTCGGCTTAGCCCAATCGTCAGCGCTCGGGGTTTTACCCCGAACCCCACCAGAGGCTCCGCCTCTGGACTCCGCCAGGGCGGAGCCCTTGGAACCCGTTACTTTAGTATCGATCCAAAGGCTACGCCTTTGGTGGGGGTCCGGGGGCAAGCCCCGGGCGGGTTTCAGGGCAGAGCCCTGAGCGCAGCTTCACTCGATTGCCCTGGACGGAGGGGAATGGCGGTCTTGCGATGGTGCCGACCCCTCCCGCAAGGGAGGGGGAAATCAGACGCCGACGTGCGCTTATCCTGACGCGTATGGGGATGAGCCCGGCGATGACGAGATGCGGCGCTCAGGCGCGCAGCGGCTCGGGCGGCGGGTTGGCGGGCGGAACCGGGATCGGGGCAGGGGGCTCCTCGACCGGCACCGGCGCATCCGGGTCGGGCTCGTCGGGCGGCTGACCGGGCGGCTTCGGCGGATCGGAGAGATGCGCCGGAGCCGTCACTGGACGGGCTCTTCCGTCAGCGCCGCGGTGGCGGGGATTTCCGATACCTGACGCAACGCCTCCCGCGCGCGGATCAGCGCCACCGAGCGCGTGCTTTCAGGCTGCAGCGCGAACAGCACCAGCGACCGCCCGGTGACCTCGAATTCGTCGCCGCTATGGAAGCGCGGCGCCTCCGTGCGGTCCGGCACATTGGTGTCCAGCAGGCAACGCCAGACAGTGCCGCCGACCACCTCCGGCAGCTGGAAATTCACCACGTCATGATAGGCGTTCAGCACCAAAAGCGCCGTCGCGTCCATCGACGGCCGCTTGATCCCCGTCGCCTGCGCCCGCCCGTCCATCAGCATGCCGAAGCAGCGCGCATTCGTATCGTGCCATTGCTCGGGCTCCATGTCGGTCGCCGACGGCGTGAGCCAGCGCACGTCCTTCACGTCCAGTTCCGCATTGTATTCGCCGGTCAGGAAACGCGAGCGGCGCAGGATCGGGAACGCGTTGCGCAACGCGATCACCCGGCGGACGAAATCGATCAGCGCGATGCCATCCTCGCCGATATTCCAGTCCAGCCAGCTGATCGCGTTGTCCTGCGCGTAGGCATTGTTGTTGCCCTGCTGCGTGCGGCCGAACTCGTCGCCGGCCAGCAGCATCGGCGTCCCCTGCGCCAGCAGCAATGTCGCCAGCAGGTTGCGCTTCTGCCGGTTGCGCAGTTCGACGATCTCCGGATCGTCGGTCGGTCCTTCGGCGCCGTGATTCCACGAGATGTTGTCGGAGTGGCCGTCCTGGTTGTCCTCGCCGTTCGCCTCGTTGTGCTTTTCGTTGTACGAAACGAGATCCTGCAGCGTGAACCCGTCATGCGCGGTGATGAAGTTGACGCTGGACCACGCCTTGCGGCCGCGGCGGCCGAACGCATCCGACGACGCCGCAAGCCGCGTCGCCATCTCGGCGAGCTTGCCTTCGTCGCCCTTCCAGAACGCGCGCACCGTGTCGCGGAACTTGTCGTTCCACTCCGCCCAGCCGGGCGGGAAGCCGCCGACCTGATAGCCGCCCGGACCGAGGTCCCAGGGCTCGGCGATCATCTTCACCGACGACAGCACCGGATCCTGCAGGCAGCTCTGCAGGAACCCATGCGACTTCGTCGAAGCCGTCGTGCTGGCGCGCCAGGATGGTGCCGAGATCGAAGCGGAAGCCGTCGACGTGCATCTCGGTCACCCAGTAGCGCAGCGAGTCGGTGACCATCTGCAGCACGTTCGGATGGCTGAGGTTCAGCGTGTTCCCGGTGCCGGTGTCGTTGATGTAGTAGCGCGGCTGGTCCGGCAGCAGCCGGTAGTACGAGGCGTTGTCGATGCCGCGGAACGACAGCGTCGGACCGCGCTCGTTGCCCTCGGCGGTGTGGTTGTAGACGACGTCCAGGATCACCTCGAGCCCGGCGTCGTGCAGGCGCGCCACCATCTCCTTGAATTCGGCGAACACGAAGGCGGGGACTGCGGAAAATCGCGGATCAGGGGCGAAGAAGCCGATCGAGTTGTAGCCCCAGTAGTTGGTCAGGCGCTTGTCCAGCAGGTGCCGGTCGTTGACGAATGCGTGGATCGGCAGCAGTTCCACCGAGGTGACCCCGAGCGAGCGCAGGTAATCCACCACCTCCTTGCGGCCAAGGCCGGAGAACGTGCCCTGCAGGTTCTCCGGCACCGCCGGATGCAGCTTGGTGAAGCCGCGCACATGGGTTTCGTAGATGATGGTGCGGTCCCACGGCACCTCGGGCCGGCGTTCGCGGCCCCAGGAGAAGGCGGGATCGATGACGCGGCATTTCGGCATGAAGCGCGCACTGTCGCGGCGGTCGAAGCTCAGGTCGTCGTCCTTCGATCCGATCGTGTAGCCGAACAGCGCATTGTCCCATCGCAGCGCGCCGACGAACGCCTTGGCATAGGGGTCGAGCAGCAGCTTGTTCGGATTGAAGCGATGGCCGTTCTTCGGATCGTACGGGCCGTGCACGCGATACCCGTAGATCGTGCCGGGCCGCGCGTCGGGCAGATAGCCGTGCCAGACCTCGTTGGTGTATTCCGGCAGTTCGATCCGCTCGAGCTCGGTGCGCCCGGCGTCATCGAACAGGCAGAGTTCGACCTTCGTGGCGTTGGCGGAGAACAGCGAGAAATTGACGCCGAGGCCGTCCCAGGTCGCGCCGCGGGGGTTGGGCGAGCCCTCGCTGACGCGCGACTTCCGGATGGCGGCTGGCATCGGCACTGCTCCCTGAACTGTGGACGACGGGACTTCCACCCGCCGCATTCAGATGCGGCGGGTGGTCGGCGGACGCCAGACAATTCCTGGTCAGGAGGTCAGGCGGCCAAGCAGGTAGCCGATGCCGATGGCGACCAGCGCCGCGGCGAGGGGCTGTTCCTTGATCACGTCGCCGAGCCTGGCGGCCTGCTGCTGCGCCTGGCCGGCGGCCTCATTGTACAGGCCGGATGCCTGCGTCTTCGCGTCGCCGATCGCCTCGCCGATCGTCTGCTGCGCGCGTCCGCCCATTTCGCGGGCGGCTCCCTGAAATCGATCGCTCATGCTGGAAATCTCCTGTGTTGAAGGCAGTACTGAACGACCGCCACGCCATTCGGTTCCCTGCCTTCCAGAAATCTCATTGGCGGAACGCGAAGCGCCGCCGGCGCGCTCAATGGCTTTGCACGTGTTCGGGCGGCGGCGCGTGCTGCCCGAGCGCTTCCTCGATCGTCATCTTCAATGTCTCGATGCGGTACGGCTTGCGCAGGAACGGCAGGTTGGCCGCGGCAAGCCGGCCGGTGACGCCGCCGCCATAGCCGCTTGTCAGCACCACCGGCACATCCGGCTTCCGCTGCGTCAACTCGCGGGCGAGGTCGAGGCCGCTGTCGCCGCCGGGCAGCAGCACGTCGGTGAACACCAGATCGATCGGCCGATCGCCCGACAACACGCCCAGCGCCGCTCCCACGGAGGCGACATGCGTCGGCCGCGTGACCAAGCTGGGTCAGCATCTCCATCACCGCCGCGGCGACCAACTCGTTGTCCTCGACGACCAGAATGGAAATCGGGCCGACACCATGCGCGCGCCGGACTTCGGCCGTGTCGGCCTGAGTCGCCATCTGACCTTGCTCACGCAATGAACGCGGCAGCAGGAGGTGCACGGATGTGCCGCGGCCGGGTTGGCTCTCCACCCAGGCGGTGCCGCCGGACTGCCTGGCGAAACCATAGACCTGGGCAAGCCCGAGCCCGGTGCCCTTGCCGACCTCCTTGGTCGTGAAGAACGGTTCGAACACCCGGTCCAGCACGTCCGGCGGCATTCCCTGGCCGGTGTCGGTGACGCGGATCTCGACGTAGTCACCCTCCGCCACGCCCCAACGGGTCGATTGGCCGTTGCGCATCGCAGCATTGTGGGCGGTCAGCACGATCTGGCCACCATCCGGCATGGCGTCGCGGGCGTTCACGACGAGGTTCAGCAGGGCCAATTCGAGAGCCGCGACATCGGCCTCGGCCGGCCAGAGGCCGGTGTCGAACTGCATGTGGATCAGGATGTCCTCGCGCAGCGTGTGGCGCAGCAGTTCCGCCAACCCCGCGGCCTGAATGTCCAAGTTCCACCCGTCCGGGGTGCAGCGGCTGACGTCGGCCGAAGGCGAGCAGCCGGCGCGTCAGGTCTGCGCCGCGCCATGCCGCCTCCTCGATGCGGTTGACCAGCCGCGCCCGCCGCAACGGGTCGTCGGCGCGCTGCAGGAACTGCGTGCTGCTGGTAATAACAGTCAGCAGATTGTTGAAATCATGCGCAATTCCGCCGGTGAGCTGGCCGATCGCCTCCAGCTTCTGTGCCTGGAACAGAAGACGCTGCGCCTCCTGCCGGGCGGCCGCCTCCTTATCGACGCGCCGCTGGAGGTCCGCATTCATCAGTTCGAGCGATCGGTTGGCCTCGTCCAGAGCGGCGGTGCGCTCGGCGACCCGGCGATCCAGTTCGTGATTGCTGCGTATCAGCGCGTCGTTGGCGGCCACCAGTTCTTCGGCAAGCGTCTGCGCCTCCTCGAAGGCAACGACGAGTTCCTCGTCCGCCGCACTGTCCTTCGCCTCGCTGGCCTGCTGCTGCGCCAGCATTTCCAGCGCGCTGGCCAGATTGACCCGCAGACTGCCTGCCTGCTCCTCGGCTGACAGGCGCGCCGCAAGATGCCGCTCATTGGCAGCGGACAGCGCATCGCGCTCGCGTGCCAGCGCGGTGATCTCGGTCTGGGCATCCTCGACTGCAACCAGCGCCTGCTCCAACTCTCCGCGAAGCCGGGTCAGTTCAGTGCGCAGGGCCTTATCCGCGCCTGCCGATGGGTCCATATCTGCGAGCGCTCCGGGCCTTCAAACTACCAATGCATGTTGGTCCGCCTATCTGGATGTGTTTGGTCGATCTTCGCACTACACGACGTCTTGAAGCTCAGGGATGTTGAACAGAAGGACGTGTGCAAATGGACCGGCAGGACATCGTGGTCATCGGAGGGTCCGCCGGGGGCGTGGAGGCGCTGATAAAGATCTCCGCCGGGCTGCCTGCCGATCTGCCGGCGGCACTGTTCGTGGTGCAGCATATCAGTCCGACCTCGAGAAGCGTGTTGCCGGACCTGCTGAGCAAGGCCGGCCCGTTGCCGGCGCGGCATCCGGTGGACGGCGAGCCGATCAAGTCAGGCACGATCGTCGTCGCACCACCGGATTTTCATCTGTTGCTCCAGGATGGCCATGTCCTGCTGCGCCGTGGTCCGCAGGAGAACCGCACACGGCCCGCGATCGATCCGCTGTTCCGCTCGGCTGCCGTGGCCTATGGCCCGCGGGTCGTGGGCGTGGTGCTGACCGGCCTGCTGGACGATGGCGCCGCCGGTCTGCAGGCGATCAAGCGGTGCGGCGGCACCTGCGTGGTGCAGGATCCGGACGACGCCCAGTGGCCGGACATGCCGCGCCGGGCGCTGGAGCGCGACAACGTGGATCACGTGGTGACCCTTGCGGAGATGCCGGCGCTGCTGGACCGCCTGAGCCGCGAACCGGCCGGTCCGAAGCTGCCGGTGCCGCGCAGCCTGGAAATTGAAGGGCGGATCGCCGCGCAGGAACTCGGTCCTGCCGACATTCCGACGCTGGGCCAGCCGAGTCCGCTGAGCTGCCCGGTCTGCGGCGGCGTGCTCAACGAGGTGCTGGAGGAGGGCACCGCGCGCTTCCGCTGTCAGACCGGCCACGCGTTTACCTCCGAGGGATTGGTGGTGGCCCAGAGCGAGGGGCTCGAGCGGGCGCTCGAGAGTGCTGCGCGGACGCACCGCGACCGCCTCACGCTGTGCCGGCGGATGGAGGAACAGGCGCTGGCGCGGGTGCAGCCGCTCTCGGCTGCCCGCTGGCGCGCCGCGGCAGAGGAGGCCGGCAGCGCCGCGGCCGCGATCATTGCTGCGATCGATGCTCTGCGCAGGCCGGCGGTCAGGTGACGGCGTACCCGCCGCACCATCGAGACCGTCTCACTTCAGTCGACATTTGAATTTGTACCTCGTTGCGCAATCGGGTGAAGCTGAGGCGTTCAGGGCTCTGCCCTGAAACCCGCCCGGTGGCTTTGCCCCCGGGACCCCCACCAAAGGCATAGCCTTTGGAATCCGATTCTAAAGTAACGGGTTCCAAGGGCTCGGCCCTTGGCGGAGTCCAGAGGCAGAGCCTCTGGTGGGGTTCGGGGTGAAACCCCGAGCGCTTCTGCTTCACCCGAATGGCTTGCCGCTGGCAGATGCCTCACACCTTCCGTTCCGGTGCGGCGACCTCTTCGACGAACAGCACGGCGCCGTGCGAGGCGCGATCTTCGTAGAGCAGCGGCGACACACGAACGCGGCAATGGATCGGCCGTCCGCGCCGCTCGACCGCCTCGACCTGAAAATCGACCGCCTCGCCACCGGCGATGACGCTTTGCACGGCAGGCGCGATCTGTTGCATCGGCAGACCGATATCCAGTTCGCCGAACTTGCGACCGACCGCCTCCTCCTCGCGCAGACCCCAGATATTCTCGTTCCAGCGGTTCCACGAGCGAACCACCTGATCCTGGTCCAGCACGATCACGCCGGAGTTCGTGCTGCGCAGGATCGCCTCGGCATATTGCCGATAGGCGTTCGACGCATCCGACTGCCGGCGCAGCTCGTCGTTGGTGTGCTCCAGCTGCTCGTTGGTGGAACGCAGTTCCTCGTTGGTGGTCTCCAGCTCCTCGTTGGTGGATTGCAGCTCCTCGTTGGTGGTTTCCAGCTCTTCGTTGGTGGACTGCAGCTCTTCGTTCGTCGTCTCCAGCTCTTCGTTGGCCGACTGCAATTCCTCGATGGTGGTTTCCAGGCTTTCCTGCGCGGCCTCCAGCTCCTGCTGCAGGCGAAAGGTCCGCGTCGTATCGGTGAACGTCAGCAGCGTGGCGACAACCTGGCCATCGCGCGTTGCCAGCGGCGCCACGTCGATCGTCACCCGGATCGGGTCGGCCGGCGGGCGGTGATAGGCCTGGTGTTCGATGCGGACCGGCCTCCCCTGGCGATGCGCTTCATCGATGCGGCTGCGCAGTTCGACCGGGCGATAGGAGATGGACAGGTCCTGGAACGCGCCGCCCGACATCGGCCTCGCCCACCTCGAGCATGCGCCGCGCCGCGGCGTTGGCGAACATCACGATGCCATTGGTGTCGATCGCGAGATGCGCAGCGGGCGCGTTGTCGACGATGGCGTTGAGCAGGCCTGTCTGGGGTGACATTCCGCCGTTGCGTCGCTCGGCTCCCGACATGATGCCGCCTCCCGTTCCGCGCCGCCATCCCTGCGGCACCTTCTGGAACAGCCGATGCTTCATGTCGAGCGGCCTGGAACAGCTTCGACCGCGCCAGCTGCGTCTCCGCCTTGCCGAGGAACATCACGCCGTCGTCCATGAGGGCATAGTGCAATCGCGGCAGCACCGTGTTCTGCGTGTCGGTGGCGAGATAGATCAGCAGATTGCGGCAGGCGAGCAGGTCGATGCGCGAGATCGGTGCGTCGTCGACAATGTTGTGGCGGCCGAAGATCACGCACTTGCGAAGTTCGCGGCTGACCATGTAGTGCGACGCGGTGCGCTCGAAGTATTTGTCGCGCAGCGCCTCCGGCACGTTTTCCATGTCGCGCGGCAGATAGGCTGCATGGCGGGCGACGTCCAGCGCCGCCTCGTCGAGGTCTGTCGCGTAGATCTTCACGCGTCTGGCGAACTCCGTTGCACCCAGCGCCTCGGCGAACAGGATCGCGAGCGAATAGGGTTCCTCGCCGGACGCGCAGCCGACACTCCAGATGCGGATCTGGTCGCGTCGCCCCGCCACAAGCAGCTTCGGCAACACCTCCTGCCTGAGCGCTTCCCAGGCGTCGGCGTCACGAAAGAATGACGTTACGTTGATTAGAATGATGTTCAGCAGCGCGCCGAATTCCTGCGGATCGGCTTCCAGCAATGCGTGGTAGGCGGCGAAAGCCGTCGGCGCCGACCTGCTCCATGCGCAACGCGATGCGCCGGCGCAGGCTGGTACGTTTGTAGCCGCGGAAGTCGATGCCGCGGCTTTCCTGGATGTAGCGGATCAGTTTGTCGAACGAAACGTCATCTGACTCGTCTGGCAAGTTCCGAATCCCCTTCCGCGCATCAGGCCTTCCCCGCCATGCCGACAGTCCTGTTCACGTCTTTCCTGCTGCGATCGGCAAAGACATGGATGCGACCTCACCGGCATGACGCAGAGGCACTCGGCACCCTAGCACCACTTGACGTGGCGCGCTCCAGCGCCAGAGTTGGCCAAGGCAAGGGGGAGGAACCGACATGACCGAGGTGCGGATCGTGGCGAGCGGCTTCGGGTTTCCCGAAGGTCCCGTGGTGATGCCGGATGGCGCCGTCATCCTGACCGAGATCGCCGGCACGGTGCGTCACGCGCATCGGACCGGACGGCGCGCGCTCGACCGTCGGCAGCGCCGGCGGCGGACCGAACGGGCTGGCGATCGGTCCGGACGGCGCATTGTACGTGTGCAACAACGGCGGCGGCAAATACCCGACGCGACCACTGGATGGCGATCGGCCCGGCCGACGACTACGACGGCGGCTGCATCCAGCGGATCGATCCGAAGACCGGCGACACGCGGGTGCTCTACACGCATTGCGGTCCGCACAAGCTGTCGGCGCCGAACGACCTCGTGTTCGACACGCAGGGCGGGTTCTATTTCACCGATCTCGGCAAGCGCTACGCCCGCACGCGCGATCACGGCGGCCTTTACTATGCGCTGCCGGACGGCTCGCGCATCGTCGAGGTGGCGTATCCGATCCTGAGCCCCAACGGGTGCGGGCTCTCGCCCGACGGCAAGGTGCTGTATGTCGCCGACACCGAGGCGGCACGGCTCTGGGCGTTCGACATCGTCGAGCCGGGCGTTGTCCGCAAGCAGCCGTTCCCCTCGCCGCATGGCGGGCGGATCGTCGCCGGGCTGCCGGGCTTCCAGCGCTTCGACAGCCTGGCGGTGGAAGCCGGCGGCAATATCGCCGTCGCCACGCTGCATACCGGCTGCATCACGGTGATCGCGCCGGACGGGCGCGTGGTGCGCACGGTGGCCATGCCGGACGAGTTCCCGACCAATATCTGCTTCGGCGGACCGGACATGCGCACGGCCTATGTCACGTTGTCGGCAACCGGGAGGCTCGGGGCGCTGGAGTGGCCGGAGCCGGGACTGCGGCTGAATTTCGGCTGAACCGGTCAGTCGACCTTGGCATCGCCTGCGACACACCAGGGAGCCGGCACGCTAAGAATTTCCTAGGAATTTTCGGAACAGGGACATTAAAGACACTTTAACCTTTCTCCTTCGTTAGTGGGGAGGTACGGTTCAGGGCGATTGTTCGGTGACCCAAGCGGCCAGGCGCCCTTGATGAGGACCGTGCATGCAGAAGGTATTGATTGCCGAAGACGACCTCATGATTGCCGACATGATCGAAGAAATCCTCGTTAACGACGGATATGAGGTTTGCGGCATCGCCCGCACAGTCGCCGAGGGGGTCGAACTCGGTCGCCGTCACAAGCCTGACCTTGCGGTGCTCGACCTGCGGCTTGCCGACGGCGGTCTCGGCACCGAGATCGCCGCGCAACTGAGCGACATCGAACGCCTCGGCGTCCTCTATGCCACCGGCAACGCCGCACAGGTCCATTTGACGGCCGTCAATGGCCATGCCTGCCTCGCCAAGCCCTACGTCGCCGACGACCTGCTGCGCGGTCTGAAAATCGTCAGCGATATCGTTTCCACGGGGAATGTGTCGTTGCCGTTTCCGCGGGGCTTTCAGGTGCTGGCGTCGCCGGACGGTGGAAATGCGCATGAATGACCCAGCATGAACGACCCGCATGAATGACATCGTCAGGCAGATCGGCGACCTTCGCCGCCAGCAGGCGGCGATGGCCGGCTTCGGCAGCTTTGCTCTTCGGCAAACCGACCTGCGCAATATTTTGACGGAAGCGGCGCGGGTCTGCGCCGAAAGCCTCAGCGTGCCGTTCTGCACGGTCAGCAGATACCGCCCCGAGGAGAACGACCTTGCTCATCGAAGCCGGCTACGGCTGGCGTCGCCGGCGTTGTCGGCCACGTCGTTTCCCGCGCCGACGACAGCTCGCCACAAGGACGCGCGTTCATCACCGAGCAGCCATCGATCTGCTACGATCTGCACAACGCCAGCGACTTTGTGTTGCCGCCTTTCTATGCAGACCACGGCATCGTCTCGACCATAGATGTCGATCATCAAAGGCGATGATCGCCCGTATGGCGTGCTCGAAATCGACAATGACGTACAGCACAATTACGATGAGCACGATATCGCGTTCCTTGACCGGCTTCGCGAATGTTCTGGCCGAGGCCGTCGCCACCAACGCGCGCACGATCGTCCTGCAGACCACCATCGACCGGATGAACAGGCATGGTCGAGGAAAAGGACCGGTTGCTGGAACAGAAGCAGATCCTTGCCGAAGAGCTGCAGCATCGGGTGCGCAACAATCTACAGCTTGTCTACGGGATGCTGAGCAAGCAACTGGACGACACCGAGGACAAGGTCGGGCAAAGGGGCATCAAGGCGATCGCCCGCCGGGTTCGCACGCTGGCGCAGGTGTATGACCATCTGCAGGACGGCGCAGATGACGCGGACGACCGATTTCGGCGACTATCTGAAATCGCTGTGCCTCAATGTCGCGCAGCTTCAAAGGGTGCCGAACGACGCCATTACGCTGTCCTGCGACAGCGACCCGATCATCCTCGATCTCGACGTGGTGACGGCATTGGGCATCGTCGTCGCGGAACTTGTCACCAATTGCTATGACCATGCCTTCCCCGGCGGCGAGGGTTCGATCATCGTGTCGCTGCGCCGCGTCGCCGGCGACGACAACGTGGCGATCTTGACCATCCGAGACGACGGTCCGGGCTTCACGCCCGCGGCCAAAAGCAAGCGACAGGGGATCGGCCTCGTGCAGAGGCTGATCGAGCAGGTGCGCGGAACCGCGACGATCGAGACAGATCATGGCACGGCCTGGATCATCAGCTTCCCGGTTGCCTATGTCGGGGGCGAGTGGCCCGTCTCTGATCATCCGACATCGGCCGCGGCTTAGGATTTGCTCCTGATCGATTGCGCCTGTTGACGTTTGCCGCGTGCGTTGGCTCAGGTCGCTGCCTTGGGCAGATCGGCCGGCCGGAAGCCCAGCAGGTCGGCGAAACGTTCGCCATAGCGCGGCCATGCCTCCGGATTGACCAGGCGCGGCGGCACGCCGCCATCGAATATCGTCAGCCATTGCAGCGCGGTCGCCTCGCACATCTCGACCATCGTCTCGACGGTCATGCCGGCGATGTGCGGGCTGGCGATGACGTTGTCGAATGCCAGCAGCGGATGGTCGGGATCCGGCGGCTCCTTCAGGAACACATCGAGGCCCGCTCCGGCGATCCGCCCCTCGTGCAGCGCCTCGACCAGCGCCGCCTCGTCGTGGATGCCGCCGCGGGCGGTGTTGATGAAATACGCCCCCGGCTTCATCGCCGCGAACTGCGCGCGTCCGAACATGCCGAACGTCTCGGCGCTGCGCGGGCAGTGCACCGTCACGTAGTCTGCCCGGTGCAGCAGTTCGTCCAGTTCGACCTTGGCGGCGCCGCGCGCGGCGATCTGCTCCACGGTCAGATAGGGGTCGTAGGCCAGCACCGTCATGTTGAACAGCACGCCGCACAGTTCGGCGACGCGCCGTCCGATATGTCCGATGCCGACGATGCCGATCGTCTTGTTGCGCAGGTTGTTGCCGGCATAGGCGCGCCGATCGAGGTCGGGCGTGCGCTTCATCGCCCGCTCGGACTGCGCGATCTTCTTCGACAGCGACAGCATCATCCCGAGCGCATGCTCGGCCACCGGTTCCCAGTTGGTGCCCGACTGGTTGACCACGATGACGCCGGCGTCGGTGCATGCATCGACGTCGATCATGTCGTAGCCGGCGCCGGTGGAGCTGAGTGCCAGCATGTTCGGGCAGCGTGCCAGCAGGTTCGCATCGCCAAAGAAGGGCTCACGAAGTTCGCCGCGCGGCTGCACCTGATAGCCGTGCGCGGCGGAGAATTCCGACCAGTTCGAGGCCTCCGGTGCAGCATAATCCAGCCGCACCAGGTCGATGTCGTCGCGCTTGCCGATGATCGCATTGGCGATCGGATCCATAAAGCTGTCGAAATACACCAGGCGCTTGAGATTGACCGCCATTGCCGATTCCTTCCCGTCATGGCCGGGCTTGTCCGGGCCATCGTGTGTGGCACTGTGCCGATACGGATGGCGGGGACAAGCCCGGCCATGATGAGAGGTGTGTCCCCATGGATGAAGAACCCGCCCGCAAACGTGGCCTCGCCCGCAACACCGCGAACTACGGCGATCCCGACTTCGCGCTCTATCTGCGCCGGTCGTTTGCCAAGTCGATGGGTTATTCCCAGGCCATGCTGGATCGCCCGGTGGTCGGCATCGTCGACACCGGCTCGGACTTCAACAACTGCCACCGCACGGTCCCGGAACTGATCGAGGCGGTGAAGCGCGGCGTGCTGGCCGCCGGTGGGCTGCCACTCGCGTTCCCCACCGTGTCGCTGTGCGAGCCGTCGCTGTTCCCGACCTCGATGCACTACCGCAACCTGGCCGCGCTCGACACCGAGGCGATGCTGACCGCGCAGCCGATGGATTCTGCCGTTCTTGTCGGCGGCTGCGACAAGACGGTGCCGGCGCAGTTGATGGCCGCCGCATCGGCCGACATTCCGGCGGTGCAGCTGGTCACCGGGCCGATGCTGGCAACGCCCTATCAGGGCGAGCGGCTGTCAGCCTGCACCGACTGCCGGCGCTACTGGGCCGCCTATCGCGCGGGGCGCGTCACCGCCGAACGCATCGGCGAGATCGAGGGGCGGCTGGCGACGACGGCCGGCACCTGCGGCGTGATGGGCACCGCCTCCACAATGGCGTGCCTGGCCGAGGCGCTGGGAATGGTGCCGCTGGGTCATGGATCCATTCCCGCGGTGCACGCCGACCGGCTGCGCGCCGCGGAGGAGGCTGGTGCGCTGGCGGTGCGGCTGATCGGGCAGCCGATCCGACCATCGGAGATCATCACCGCGGCGTCGGTCGAGAATGCGCTGCGCGTGCTGCTGGCGCTGGGCGGTTCGACCAACGCGCTGATCCACCTGACCGCGATCGCCGGACGGCGCGGTGTGCGTGTCGATCTGCACCGGCTGAACGAGCTGTCCGACACGACGCCCGTGCTGGTGGATTTGAAACCGACCGGCGAAGGCTACATGGAGGATTTCCACGCCGCCGGCGGTATGCCCGCGCTGCTGTGGGAACTGCGCGATCTGCTGCACCTTTCGGCACGCGACGTCACCGGCGCGACATTGGAACGGCGCCTGAGCGAACCGGTGTTCGTCGATCGCCGCTACATTCGTGCGCGCGCCGAGCCGGTCTCGCCGGTGGGCGGGCTGGTCGCGCTGTTTGGTTCGCTCGCCCCGCGCGGCGCGATCCTCAAGCGCAGCGCCGCCACGCCGGCGTTGTTCGAGACCGAGGCACGGGCCATGGTGTTCGACGGGCTGGAGGACCTCGCCAACCGCATCGACGATCCGTCGCTGGACGTGACGGAGGGCGACATCATGGTGCTGAAGAACGCCGGCTCGCTGACGCCGGCGGGCATGCCGGAGGCGGGCTACCTGCCGATCCCGCAGAAGCTCGCGCGGGCCGGGGTGAAGGACATGGTGCGCATGAGCGACTGCCGCATGTCCGGCACCGCGTTCGGCACCATCGTGCTGCACATCACGCCGGAGGCAGCGGCGGGTGGCCCGCTCGGCCTGGTGGAGAGCGGCGATCGGATCCGCCTGTCGGTGCAGGGGCGCCGCCTGGACCTGCTGGTCGCGCAGGACGTGCTGGACCGCCGCCGCGCTGCCTGGCGGCCACCGGCCAAGCCCGCGCGTGGCTGGGACCGCATCATCGCCGAACAGGTGCTGCAGGCCGATGAAGGCTGCGATCTGGCCGTGCTGAGGGCTGGTGGGTAGGAAGACGCCATGAACGTTGCGCAGCGCCGGCCGATGAGCCTCGACGATTTCCCTCGCCCGCGACGCGACCGTGGTCACCGATCCGGTGGTGGTGTTCGAGGTGCTGCAGCGCCGCAAGTAACTCGACCACGGACCGTATCGTCAAGACCCAGGAATATCGCAACACGCCGTCCATCCAGCGCTACGTGATGCTGGGAGCAGGACCGGCCAGCAGCCACGGTGTTCGCCCGTGCGCCGGCGATCACGTCGCGGCCGGCGCGACTGGGTCGGGCATGTTGTGTCGGGCGATGTGGCGCTGGCCATGCCGGAGATCGCTATCGAACTGCCGCTGGCAGAGCTGTACGAGGGGGTGTAGTTCGCCGAGCCGGGAGCCGAAGGCTGATCATAATCCAACGTTTCCCGTGGTGACCGCAGACAGGCCGTCATCCGCTTGCCGGCAGCCGTTTCGACTGGAGAAATGCTTCAACATCCAAGGGCTGCGCCGCGCCGCTGGTCTCACCTTCGATCAAGGGCGCCCGCGGTCCCGCAAGTTGCCTGTTATTTTTCGCCCTCATCTGGGACGGCGTCATTGCTATAAAACCAATCGAGCATCCCGCTGCCCTCGTCCCGCGGATACGCATGTGACAGATCGGCGATCTCGCGATACGTGACCTTCGCCCCGGCCGCGGTCAGCGCACGCTGCGCCGTGCGTGCGATCGACACCGGAAACATCCAGTCGAGCGCACCGTGCACCAGATACACCGGCAGCCCCGTGACGCGTTGCGGCTCGGCCATCGTCAGCAGCAGCGGATGAAAACTCGCGGCCACCGGCGCCAAATGGGTGAACGGCGATCCGGCATCCAGACCGCTGAGCAAGGTGAACGTGCCGCCGTCGCTCATGCCGGTCAGCAGCAGGCGCGTCCGGTCCACGTGCCACTCCTGCTCAACTGCCTCCAGCACGCGCGCAAGATTCGTCGCTGTCCACCTCGGGTTCCATCAGCGACCATGTCTGGCCGATCGCGGTCGGCGCGACCAGGATCACGCCGCGGCTGCGCGCCTCGCGCACCCAGCTCCACAGGAACAGCCTGCCGTGTCCGGAACCGCCATGCAGCGCCATCACCAGCGGATACGCTCGCGCCGGATCGTAGTCCTCGGGCACATACACCGAGAAACCGCCGCGCTCGGCGGTATCGTTCCCGGCGTGCATGACCCCCGTCCGCACATCGGTCCGCGCCGCACCGGCTGCCAGGCGCTCCAGCAGTTCCTGATCGTCGCGCCGCCCGGGTTCGAGAAAGAACCGGCTCACCGACGGCAGTACCGCGGCGACCGGATACAGCGCTTCCTGCGCGTGGCTCGCCTGGCGCAGCGCACGATAGGCCTGCCGCAGCCCATCGGGTAACGCGACCGCAGCGCGCAATCCCTCGCAGGCCTGCAGCGCCGATGCCGCAGCACGTTCGACGGGATCGCGCAATGCCGCGCAAATTCTCCGGCCAGACCGCGTCGGCCAACGCCGTGCGGAGCCCATCGTCGCGATCCCCGAGCATCGACGCCAACGCCTCGAGCCGCGGCGGATGCAGCCGTCGCGCGACGACCTCCAGCGTATCGAGCGTATCCAGCAGCAGCACAATCAGACGCGCACTCATCGTCGGGGTTCCCGCTCCCATGGCGACAGTCTAGACTGCCGCACCCACCCAAGGAGACAAGACCATGGCACCGCCGCCGCCCTTCGGCGCGAATTCCGCCGCCGCCCGCGACATCGCCAACGTGCTGCATCCCTACACCGACCTCGTCACCCACCAGGAAGTCGGGCCGGTGGTGATCACCCGCGGCAAGGGCGTGCGCGTGTGGGACGATGCGGGCAAGGACTACATCGAAAGCGTCGCCGGCCTGTGGTGCGCCTCGCTCGGCTTCGACAATGAACGCCTGGTGCAGGCCGCGGCGAACCAGATGCGCAAGCTGCCGTTCTATCACGCCTTCACCGCGAAATCGCACGAACCGCTGATCGACCTGTCGGAAATGCTGATCGCGCGCGCGCCGGTGCCGATGAGCAAGGTGTTCTTCGCCAACTCCGGCTCCGAGGCGAATGACAGCGCCATCAAGATGGTCTGGTATTTCAACAATGCGTCGGGCGGCCGAACAAGAAGAAGATCATCGGCCGGCTGAAGGGCTATCACGGCATCACGCTGGCGTCCGCCTCGCTCACCGGCATCCCGCACAATCACCGCGCGTTCGACGTGCCGCTGCCGGGCTTCATCCACACGATGGCGCCGCACCACTACCACGGCGCCAATCCCGGCGAGAGCGAGGAGGCGTTTGCCTCGCGCTGCGCCGAGGAACTGGAGAAGATGATCCTGGCCGAGGGGCCGGACACGGTGGCGGCGATGTGGGCCGAGCCGATCATGGGCGCCGGCGGCGTGATCGTCCCGCCGCGGACGTACTTCGAGAAGATCCAGGCGGTGCTGCGCAAGTACGACGTGCTGTTCGTCGCCGACGAGGTGATCTGCGGGTTCTGGCGCACCGGCAACTACTGGGGCAGCCAGACGCTGAACATGCAGCCCGACATCCTGACCTGCGCCAAGGCGCTGTCCTCGTCCTATCTGCCGATCAGCGCGGTGATGGTGAACGACCGCGTGTTCCAGGGGCTGGCGAAGCAGAGCCACGAGATCGGCACGTTCGGCCACGGCTTCACCTATTCCGGCCATCCGGTGCCGGCGGCGGTGGCGATCGAGACGCTGAAGATCTACGACGAGATGAACATCGGCGAGCACGTCCGCACGGTCGGCACGCTACATGCAGAAGGAACTGCGCCGCCGCTTCGCCGAGCATCCGCTGGTGGGCGAGGTGCGCGGCATCGGCCTGATCGCCGCGCTCGAACTGGTGGCCGACAAGGCGACGCACCAGAATTTCGAACCGTCCGCGCGGGTCGGCGGGCGCTTCACCAAGCTGATCGAGGAGAATGGGGTGATCGGCCGCACCGTGCCGGGCGACATTCTCTGCTTCAGTCCGCCGCTGATCATCAGCGAGGCGGAGGTGAACGAGATGCTGGACCGCATCGGCAAGGCGCTCGACGAACTGACGGTGCAGTTGCGGCGCGAGCAGATCGCGGTGGTGCGGTAGGGAGCACCGAAAAGTCCTCCCCCTCCCCTTGCGGGAGGGGGTTGGGGGGAGGGGTGCGGCACAAAGATGCCAGCACCTTGCCCCATGGCAGTGCGACCCCGCCCCCTATCCCCTCCCGCAAGGGGAGGGGGAGAACGCACGGTGCCCTACCGCGCGCGGCTCACCGTGTAGTCCGCCACATCCAACAGCGCCCGCCGCAACGCGCTGTCCGGGAACGGCGCAAGCGCTGCCTTCGCCGCCGCGATGAACGCCGCCGCGCGGTCGAGCGTGGCACGGATCGCGCCACAGCTATCCATCAGATGCAGTGCGCGATCCAGATCGGCGTCGTTCTGCTCGGTCGCCTCGATGGTGCGGCGCCAGAAGTCGCGATCGGCCGCATCGCCCGCCTGGTACGCCACCAGCACCGGCAGCGTGATCTTGCCCTCGCGGAAATCGTCGCCGACGGTCTTGCCCAGCACCGCCTGGTCCGCCGCGTAGTCCAGCGCATCGTCCACCAACTGGAACGCAATCCCCAGGTTCATGCCGAAATCGGCCAGCGCCGCCGCCTCGCTCGCCGGCCGCCCCGCGACCACCGGACCCACCTCGCAGGCCGCGGCGAACAGGGCCGCCGTCTTGCCCTTGACCACATCGAGATAGCGCGCCTCGGGCGTGGACAGGTCGTTCTGCGTGGCAAGCTGCAGCACCTCGCCCTCGGCGATCGTCGCCGCCGCGCGCGACAGGATGGACAGCACGGCAAGCGAGCCGTCCTCCACCATCAGCTGGAAGGCGCGGGCGAACAGGAAGTCGCCCACCAGCACGGACGCCTGATTGCCGAACACCGCGTTGGCCGAGGCCAGCCCGCGCCGCAGCAGGCTCGCGTCCACCACATCGTCGTGCAGCAGCGTGGCGGTGTGGATGAACTCGACGCAGGCGGCCAGCTTCACGTGCCGCGCGCCGACCCCATCGCCGGGATAGCCGCATAGCCGCGCCGAGGCGAGCGTCAGCAGCGGGCGCAGCCGTTTGCCGCCGGCGGCGACGATATGCGCGGCAAGCTGCGGGATCAGCGCCACGGGACTGTCCATGCGCGCCACGATGGTGCGGTTGCACGCCTCCATGTCGGGTCGCAGCAGTGCAATCAGGGCGCTCAGCGCGTCCTCGCCACCCGACGCGCGCGCATCCGGGCGCGGTTGCGGCGCCGGACTGGCCTGGGACGGAAGGGCGACGACGTCCAAGCTGGTCTCCTGACTTGTGCACGTCCGGCGGGCACTGGCACCATATCGGCGGCCCGGAAAACGGGTCAAGCAAACGCGCATTGCCCCAACTTCCGGATCATACCACGTGCGAGTCCTGGTGACATCCAACGATCCGGTCCGCCTGTCGTTCCTGACCGTGCTGCTGGCGGATGCCGGCATCGCCGCGGTCGTGCTGGACGCGCACACCAGCGCCATCGAGGGCAGCATCGGCGCCATTCCCCGCCGCCTGATGGTGGCGGCGGAGGACGAACCGCGCGCGCGCCGCGTGCTGGCGGAGGCCGGGGAGACCTGAAGCCCTCTTGCCTTCCGGGCGATTTTCTCCTCTTTCGCGGCGATCAACCGAGGGAGGCCACCTTGCCGCCATATCTGTCACGCCGCGCGCTCGGCGGCACCGCGCTCGCGCTTCTGGCCGCCCCGCGCCTTGCCCGTGCGGCGGCGCCCTCGGAAATCACCATCGACTGGGCGACCTACAATCCGGTCAGCATCGTGCTGAAGCAGCAGGGGCTGCTCGAACAGGAATTCGCCGGCAACAAGATCGGCGTGCGATGGGTGCAGTCGCTGGGATCCAACAAGGCGCTGGAGTTCCTCAATGCCGGGTCGATCGATTTCGGCTCGACCGCCGGGGCGGCGGCGCTGATCGGCGCCATCAACGGCAATCCGATCAAGTCGATCTACGTCTTCTCGCGCCCCGAGTGGACCGCGCTGGTCACCATGCCGAACACCCCGATCAACAGCGTCGCCGACCTCAAGGGCCAGCGCATCGCGGTGACGCGCGGCACCGATCCGCACATCTTCCTGGTGCGCGCGCTCGCCACCGCCGGGCTGACGGAGCACGACGTGAAGCTGGTGCTGCTGCAGCATCCCGACGGCCGCACCGCGCTCGAACGCGGCGACGTCGCGGCCTGGGCCGGGCTCGATCCGATGATGGCCGCGGCGGAAATCGAGAGCGGCGCGCGGCTGTTCTACCGCAACGCGGCGGCCAACACCTGGGGCGTGCTGAACGTGCGCGAGGCGTTCGCCGCCGAGAACCCCGAGCTGGTGCGCCGCGTCCTGGCGACCTACGAGCGCGCGCGGCGCTGGTCGGTGGAGCACCCGGCCGAACTGAAGGCGCTCATGGTCGCGGCGATGAAGCTGCCGGACGCGGTGGTCGCGCGTCAGCTTGAGCGCAACGACCTGTCCAGCGGCGCGATCGGCGAGAAGCAGGCGCAGACCATCGTCGAAGCGGGCAGGGCGCTGCAGCAGGCCGGCGTGCTGCCGGCGGATGTCGACGTGACGGTGGTGACCGGCAAGATGATCGATCCGTCCTACGCCCGCGCCGCCGGCGCGTGAGTTGTCGAATGTCCCGGCCAGCCAGTCCTCCCCCTCCCCTTGCGGGAGGGGGTAGGGGGAGGGGTGCCTCCATCCACCATGTCGGAGCGTTCGCCCCCTCCCCCCAACCCCCTCCCGCAAGGGGAGGGGGAGTTCTCGCAGGCTGCGCGGCTGGATCACCGCGCTGGCGGTCCCGGTGACGCTTGGCATTGCCTGGGAACTGGCGGTGCGCACCGGCATTGCACCCGGCCGCCTGATGCCGCCGCCGTCGCGCCTGCTGCATACCGCGGCTGCACTCGCCGCCTCGGGCGAACTCCAGAAGCATGTGGCGGCGACCATGACCCGCGTCGCCATCGGCTTCGGCGTCGGCGCGGTCGCCGGCACCCTGATGGGCATGCTGACCGGCGCCAGCGAGACGGCGCGCCGCCTGCTCGACCCCTCCATCCAGGCCCTGCGCGCCATCCCCTCGATCGCCTGGGTGCCGATCTTCATCCTCTGGCTCGGCATCTTCGAGACCTCGAAGCTGGCGCTGATCGCGCTGGGCGTGTTCTTCCCGGTCTATCTCGGCATGCTCTCGGCCATCCAGAGCGTGGACCGCAAGCTGGTGGAGGTCGGCCGCGTGTTCGGCTTTTCCCCCATCGGCATCATGCTGCGCATCACCTGGCCGGCCGTGCTGCCGACCTGGATCGCCTCGCTGCGCAGCGGCCTCGGCCTCGGCTTCATGTTCGTCGTCGCCGCCGAACTGATGGGCGCGTCCGAGGGCCTCGGCTACCTGCTGCTCGACGGCCAGCAGATGGGCCGCGCGGACTCCATCCTGGTGGCGATGATCGTCTTCGCCTTGCTCGGCAAGGCGTCGGACGGCGTGCTGGTCGCGCTGACCCGGCCGCTGCTGCGCTGGCAGGACACGGTGCGGGGACGGCTGTGACCACGCTGGCGATCGAGCGCCTGAGCAAGACCTACGCCGACGGCACCGAGGCGCTGCGCAACATGCATATCGTGGCGCATAGCGGCGACATCGTCGCCATCCTCGGCGGCTCCGGCTGCGGCAAGACCACGCTGCTGCGGCTGACCGCCGGGCTGGATCGGCCGAGCGCCGGCACCATCGCCATCGACGGCCAGCCGATCGAGGGCACCCATCCGGCGATCAGCGCGGTGTTCCAGGAGCCGCGCCTGCTGCCGTGGCTGACGGTCGGGCGCAACATCGCGTTCGGCGGCCGACGCATCGCCGGGCCCGAACGGCAGCGCCGCGTCGACGCGCTGCTGGAGCGCATCGGCCTGGCCGGGTACGGCGGGCGCTGGCCGAAGGATCTGTCCGGCGGCCAGCAGCAGCGCGTGGCGATCGCACGTGCGCTGATCGGGCGTCCCGAGATCCTGCTGCTGGACGAGCCGTTCTCCGCCCTGGACGGTTTCACGCGCGGCAGCCTGCACGAACTGCTGCTGGACCTGTGGCAGGAACTGCGGCCGACGATCCTGATCGTCACGCACGACGTGGATGAGGCGGTGTTTCTGGCCGATCGCGTGGTGCTGATGCGGCCGCGTCCCGGGCGGGTGCACGAGACGATGACGATCGGCGCTGCCGCGTCCGCGCAACAGGCTGGCGTCGGACTACGACATCACGCGGCGCAACGTGCTGCGCGGGATCGACCGGTCGCTGGCGGCGGACCGGACGCCGGGAGCGGGGTACTGGCGCGGTGTCTCCCTGGGTGTGAGGGCGGGGCGAAAAGTCCTCCCCCTCCCCTTGCGGGAGGGGGTTGGGGGAGGGGAGCGCGACGGAAGTTCAGTTTCCTGCTGGTGCCACCCCTCCCCCTACCCCCTCCCGCAAGGGGAGGGGGAGAATAGTTCGCTGGCCACTTACGGATCACACCCGGTCGAGCGCGCGTCGGATGCACCTCGCTAGGTCGCCGCGACGATAGGGCTTCAGCAGCACCGGCACATCGGGTCGATCGGTTCCCGGTCGATGGACATTCGCGTAGCCCGACGTGACCACGGCCTTCAGCCCACCCCTCACGTGGCGTGCCTTGCCGATCAGATCGAACCCGTTCATGCCGCCCGGCATGACGACATCGCTGAACAGCAGATCGATCGGCCCTTCGCCCCGGATGATTATCATGGCCGACGGCCCGTCCGCTGCCGTGAGGACGCGGTAGCCCAGGTCGCTGATCGCGGTGACCGCCAGTTCCCGCACCTCGGGATTGTCCTCGACCACCAGGACCGTTTCGCTTCCGGTCGGCGGCGTGGCTGCTGCCGCCTCGGGGTCGTCGCCTGCGGCCTTCACCTGATCGCAGCGCGGCAGGTACAGCCGAAACGTCGTGCCGCCGCCGGGCTTCGTGTCGATGGCGACATGCCCGTCGGACTGCTTGATGAAGCCGTAGACCTGGCTGAGGCCGAGGCCGGTTCCCTTGCCGACCTCCTTGGTGGTGAAGAACGGCTCGAAGGCGCGCGCGACAACGTCGGGATCCATGCCAGTGCCGGTATCGGCAACGCGGACCACGACATAGGGACCGGTGGTCAGGCCGGCCACCCGATGCGCCTCCGCCGCGTCGATCACCACGTTGCTCGTCGCGATCTCCAGTTTCCCGCTCGAGGGCATCGCATCGCGCGCATTGACCACCAGGTTGAGCACCGCCGCCTCGAACTGTGCCGCATCGATCCGGCACGACCACAGGCCAGGCTCGAACGACAGCTTCAGTGCGATCGTCTCGCCCAGCGCCCGGCGGAGGAACGGCTCACAGCCCACGATGACCTCGTCGAGCGCCACAACATCCAGCTTCAGCGTGCTGCGCCGCGCGAAGGCAAGCAGCTGCTGCGTCAGCTTGGTGGCACGATCGGTCGCCGCTTCGGATGCCTTCAGCAGGCGCATGAGCCGCGCGCGCGGCAATTCGCGATCAGCCTCCAGCGCCGCTCGGATCACTTCCAGGCTGCCGACGATGACCGCCAGCAGGTTGTTGAAGTCGTGCGCGATGCCGCCGGTGAGCTGGCCGACCGCTTCCAGCTTCTGGGTATGCCACAGCACCTCCTCGGCCTTGCGGCGTTCGGCGCTTTCGATCTCCAGCTGCTGGTTGAGCGCGAGCAATTGGCTCGTGCGTTCGGCGACCTCGGTCTCCAGATTGTCGTTCAGCCGACGCAGCGCCTGCTCCGCGCCGCGCATCCGCAGCAGTGCCTTCACCGTCGCCAGCAGTTCCTCCGGCTCGATCGGCTCCACCAGGAAACCATCGGCGCCGCCCTCCAGCGCGAGCGCCCGGTCATGCGGGCTGGTGATCGCTGCCGAGGTCTGCAGCACGGCGATGCCGGGAAAGCTGGCCTTGATCCGTCGGCAGATCTCGACCCCGGGGACGTCGGGCAGCCGCATGTCGAGCAGTACCAGATCCGGCACGCTGCTCCCGCAAAGTTCGATCGCCGCGCGACCGGTTCCCACACCCTCGATCGCGTAGCCGTTCCTGCGCAGAATATGCGCCTTCAGATAACGGCCGCCATCGTCGTCATCGACGATGAGGATTCGGGTCGCTGCGCCGGTCATTTTATCCATAGAGGCTCGGTCCGTGGCAGAACGCGCTCGATGGTATCGATCAGTGACTTGGACGACATATCCGACTTCGACATTATACCGGAGACATGTTGCAGCGAGGTTCGTTCATTTGGCGCAAGTATGGCGGAAGTGAGGATGATAACAGGAATGTCGGCGGCGCTCGCATCATTGCGAAGGCGCGCAAGGAATTGATGGCCGCTCATCTCCGGCATGTTGATGTCGAGCAGGACCACATCCGGAAGCTCATCATGCAGGCGCTGCAGACCGTCGGCGCCGTTGCTGACCGCACACAGGCTGTAGCGGCTGCGCGGCAGCAGCTGCCGCACCAGGTAGCGCATGACCTCCTCGTCGTCGACGAGCAGGACCTTGGTGATCGAGCTCCGACCGGTCAGGCGATCGAGCAGGCCGACAAGCGTTTCGCCGTCGATCGGTTTGGCAATGTACTCGTCGGCGCCGAGATGGAACGCCTTGCGCTCTTCGCCCGACGAGGACATGACGATCAGCGGAATGTCCGCATAAGCGTCCTGCTGACGGAGCTGCAGCAGCAGCCGCCAGCTTTCGTCGCCCAGCAGCATGACGTCGAGCAGGATCGCCACCGGCTGCGCCTGCTGCAAGATCTGTTGCGCCTGTCGAACCGAGCCTGTGCATAGCGGCTGATAGGGCGTATCCGCCAGGATGCGCTTCAGGGCAAATGTATCGGCCGGATCGTCTTCCACGGCGAGCACGGGAACGCGACCCTGCTCCAGGCTCCAGATCTCGTCCGCGTCATCGTCCTGGCCGATTGCCTTGGGATAGGATCGCGGCAGGGTGACGGCAAAGGTCGATCCCACGCCGGGCGTGCTCGCGACCTCGATGCGTCCGCCGAGCAGCTCCGCCAGCTTTTTTGACAGCGGCAAGCCAAGCCCGGTGCCCTTCACGCGCGATTGCAGGCGGTGCGCGACCTGGCCGAATTCCTGAAAGATCAGCTCGAGGTCGTCCGGCTCGATGCCGATGCCGGTATCGCGCACGGTGAAGGTGATGGTGTCGGCCTCTGGGTCCGCCGCCGCCGACACCTGCACCTCGCCGCGCTCGGTGAATTTGAGCGCGTTCGAGATGAAATTCCGCAGGATCTGCGAGACCTTGCCTTCGTCGGTGTCGAGCGGCGGCAGTTCGACGCCATCTTCGAACACCAGCGCGACCGCGTCGCCGACCAGCAGCGGGCGCAGCATGCCGCGCAGTGCGCCGAACATGGAATTCACCGTGAACTCGGATGGCACGACGACGGTCTTGCCGGCCTCGACCTTGGCCAGATCGAGCAGGTCGTCGACCAGTTCGGTCAGGTTTTGCGCCGCCTTGCGGATGAACCGGACCTGCGTCTCCTGCTCGCCGGTCAGTTCGCCGTCGCTGCGATCCAGCAGCAGCCGCGACAGCGCCAGGATCGAGTTCAGCGGCGTGCGGAACTCGTGGCTCATGTGCGACAGGAACTTCGACTTCAGTTCGTCCGCACGACGCAGATGGTCGGCGCGCTCGTCCAGCTCGGCATACAGCGCGACCACGCCGCGATTGGTATCCTGCAGTTCCTGATTGAGCCTTTCCAGTTCCTCCTGGCGCGATTTCAACTGATCCATCTGCACCAGGATCTGCTGGTTCTGCTGGCGGATCTCCGCCATGGCATCCGCCGGGCCGTCCGAGGCCAGTTTTTCGATGATCGCCTTGAGCACCGACGCCGTGACGAGCGGCGCCCGCGCCGGCAGGACCTTGCCCAATCGCACCGTGGTTCCCGCGCCCCGGCCTGGTATCGACGCGAAACTCGTCCATCAGACGCTGCGCGCCGAGCAGGCCAAGACCCATGCCGGTGGCCGATTTGTGCGACCCGGCAAGAATCGCCGGCAGATTGGCGATACCCGGCCCCTTGTCGCGCACGCTGATGACGAAGGTCTGCGGCGGCTTGCCGGAGGTCAGCCCGAACTCGACCTGGCCGCCGCCGCCATATTCGAAGGCGTTGCGTGCGATCTCGGAAACCGCGGTGGTGATCCGCGTCTGGTCCTGCGCCTCGAAGCCGATCAGTTCCGCCAGGCGACGGGTCCGCTTGCGGACCAGCACGATGTCGGTTTCCGAGCCGATCGAGATCAGCAGCAGACGCGGGTTCATGGCCGCCCCGTCGATACCGGCCGCATCGCGACCACCGAGGCATCGTCGCGCGCGCGCCGGTGGTCGCGCAACAGCACGCCGGCGATCAGGCTGGGGTGCTGCGCGGCGAGGCCGGGATAGGCGGCAAGGTCCCAGCGACCGGTGATCCCGTCCGAGTGCAGGATCACCAGCGGATTGCCGGTGTAATCGTAGGTGAACTCGCGGATCCGCGGCGCGATATGACCGGCCGTGCCGTTGTGCGAGACCATGTGCCGCGTGCCCGCGGCGGTGACCAGCGTGCCGCAGATATTGCCGACGCCGGCAAATCGCACCGTCCGCGCCGCTTCGTCGATGCGCGCGACGGCAACCGCGGCGCCGCGGGTCGGCCTCAGCGCGCGATGCATCCGATCGACCACCTCCTCGCAACTGTCGTCCGGCTGATCGAGGAACGCCCGCACCGCGATGTCCGCTGCGCGCGCCGCCTCGACGCCGTGGCCGGCGCCATCGGCGACCACCACCGTGCGGCCCTGCGCGGTCTCGCGGAACGCCCAGTGATCGCCGCAGACCTGTCTCGCCCGGATAGGGCGCGACGGCGGCGCCAAGCTGCGTGCGGTGCCTGTCAGGACCGGCATGCTTCAGGAAGCGCACCATGATCGCGCTGCCGAGACCGGGGCGCGAGTAGATCCGCACATCGTCGGCCAGCCGGCTGATCGCGCCGAGGCCGTTGCCCGGGCTGCCGGCCGTCGAGTAGCCGTCGTCCATGCAGCGCCCGACATCGGTCATGCCGCTGCCGCGATCCAATGCGAGCAATTCCAGTCCGAGCCCGTCGCCGTCCTCGCGATGCGTCGCGAGGATCTGCCCGCTGCCGGCATGCTTGAGCAGGTTGGTTGCCAGTTCCGTGACCACGATCGCCACGTCGCCGATGCGCGCCTCCGACACGCCCGCGCGGCGCGCGTATGCGCTCACCAGCCGACGGGCTTCGGCAACCTGGCTCGCATCGTTGACGGCGGTGATCACGTCACTTCCAGCGCGCCAGCGTCACCGTGGTGCCATGACCAGGCGTGGATGTGATGGCAAATTCGTTTGACAGGCGCTTGGCGCCGCTGAGGCCCAGCCCGAGGCCGCCGCCGGAGGTGTAGCCATCCTTCAGCGCCAGGGCGATGTCGGGGATGCCGGGACCCTGGTCGGTGAACGTCAGGCGCACGCCCTGCCGCCGTCCGTCGCGCAGCACCTCGATCCGCAGCACGCCGCCGCCGCCGTAATCGACCGTATTGCGGGCGATCTCGCTCGCCGCGGTCACGATCTTGGTCTGGTCCACCAGGCTGAAGCCGGCGGCAACGGCGCGCGCCCTGACCGCCTGACGCACCCGCACGACGTCGTCCGAGGTGCGCAGCGGCATGGTCTCACCGGTCTCGATGAGCATCCGCATGCTCGGCGTTGTCGATGATGCTGCGGATCATCGCCAGACCCTTGTCGACATTCAGGGCGGTCCGCACGCCGGTGAGCGCCAGGCCCAGTTCGACCAGCGTGATCGCGACCGCCGGGCGCATGCCGACGACGACGGTGACGGCATCCAGCACGCGCGACATGGCGGCGATGTTGTTCAGCATGCGGCCGATGAAGCAGTCGACGATCTCGAGGGCGGAAATGTCGATCATGACGCCGTGCGCGCGGTCGGCCACGATGCGCTGCGTCAGATC
Organism: uncultured Alphaproteobacteria bacterium; assembly: GCA_963739725.1. Classification (GTDB taxonomy): domain Bacteria; phylum Pseudomonadota; class Alphaproteobacteria; order Acetobacterales; family Acetobacteraceae; genus JAMXLO01. The sequence continues at coordinate 111,800 of CAVUBS010000008.1, forward strand.
GTCCTGCAGCGCCATGGCGAGCCGGTCGTGCATGTCGACCTGGATCGAGACCAGCAGGCAGTCGCCGATCTTGAGGATCGGTATTTCGCTCATCGGGCGTGGACCCCGGCGCCGGCATCCTGTGCCTTGGCCCGATCGACGATCACCTTCTCGGTGCGGCGCAGCGCCAGCCCCAGCGCATCCGCCATGGTCGCCTTGGAAACCACGTTGAGCTCCAGGCCGAGATGCACGATGGTCTGGGCGATCTGCGGGCGGATGCCGCTGAGGATGCAGTCGGCACCCATCAGCCGGGCGGCCGAGATCGTCTTGATCAGATGCTGCGCGACCAGCGTATCGACGGTCGGCACGCCGGTGATGTCGATGATGGCGATTTCCGCGCCCGGAGGCGACGATGCGCTCCAGCAGGTTCTCCATGACGATCTGCGTCCGCGCGCTGTCGAGCGTGCCGATCAGCGGCAGCGCCAGGATCCCGTCCCAGAGTTCCACCACCGGCGTCGACAGCTCGAGCAGTTCCTGCTGCTGCCGCCCGATCACCTCCTCGCGGGTCCGTGCGTAGCATTCGATGGTGTAGAGGCCGAGGCCGTCGAGCAGGCGCGTCACGCTCCAGGTCTGGCGCGCAAGCTGCTCGGCGTCGCCGCCGAGTTCGCGGCGCAGCATGGTGAACAGCGGCTCCTTGAGCGAGAAGACGAAGATGGCCGTCTCGGTCGGGCTGAAGCCCTGTGTGGCACGGGCGCGGGAAAAATCCTCCAGCACCTCTCGCATGGGAGCCCATTCCGGGGCGGCGACATCGTCGAACCGTCCGCTCTCGGCGCCCTTGGCGAGCTGATCGAGGAACTGACGGGCCAGTTCGGCGGCCCCTGCGTCGGCGGCGGCGTCCCGCGACGTGCCATCGCGCCTCTGCGCGGCAAGCCAGTCCTTCAACAGGGCCTTCTGGTGCTTTGCGACCAGCGCGGCGAGCGCGGTGTCAGCCATTCAATTCTCACCTTGTTGTGGCAGGGAGGGCATCGCGTGCAAAACGGATCGGTCAGAATTGTGGCGATACCGCGAATTCGGGCTGCCCACGTTATAGAGGTGTGCGCCGACTGCCAATCAGCGCGCATTTGCGCGAGCGATCACGCGATCTTGCGCATCGTCACGCGCGGCCATACCTTCGCCCGCGGGGCAGCTTTGGGGAAACGCTCGTGACCGACGAAACCCCGGCCCGGCCAGGTCCCACGTCTGGCAAGGGCCACATCCTTCTGGTCGAGGACGACAAGGCGTTCGGCGAAGTCCTGGGTCAGGTTCTCCGCCGCGCCGCCTTCGATGTCACGGTGGCGAACGACTTTCGCACCGCGCTCGAGGTCCTCGAGTCGGATCGCCCGGTCGACCTGCTCCTCACCGACATCGTGATGCCGGGCAGCGTCAACGGCATCGCTCTGTCGCGCATGGCCCGCCTGCGGCGGCGCGATCTGAAGGTGGTCTACCTGACCGGCTACAACGTTCCCGGCGTCGAGACCGAGGCCTCCGGCCCGATCCTGCGGAAGCCGATCGACGATGCGGTTCTGGTGAGCGAACTGGAACGGGCACTGGCGGCGGCTTAGCCGAACGCAGCTTCGGCACATGGGGCGTCCCGCAGGCAGCCACTCAGCTTGACTCGTCCACTGGCGTCCCGGCACGCTTCCGCCAAACGGATCGGCCCCAACGGCCGCAACGCAACGGGTGGAGATTGTCGATGCAGCGAAACAGGCTGTCGCGCAGGCACGTCATGACGGGGGCTGTCGGCATCGGCGCCGCCACCATCCTGCACTGGCCGGCAAATGCCGCGGAATTCAGCTACAAGCTGGGCGCGTCGGCGCCGATGGACCACCCGGCGATGGCGCGCCAGCAGGAGGCCGCCAACAAGATCAAGCAGGACAGCAACGGCCGGCTGGAGATCACCATCTATCCCAACAGCGTGCTCGGCGGCGACACGGCGATGGTCGCCCAGGCGATCTCCGGCGCGATGGAGATGTACAACCTGCCGGTCGATCTGCTGGCGCCGCGCAACCCGGTCTGCGGCCTGGCTGGCGTCGGCTTTGCGTTTCCCGACTACGACCATGTCTGGGCCGCGATGGACGGCGAGTTCGGCGACATGCTGCGCGCCGCGGCGGAACAGATCGGCCTTCTGTGCATGCCAAAGGGCTACGATCACGGCTTCCGCCAGGTCACCACGCGCACCAAGCCGATCAACAGCCCCGACGACCTGCGCGGCTTCAAGATCCGCCTGCCGGTCGCGCCCTATCTGATCTCGCTGTTCCGCCATCTCGGCGCCTCGCCGACCGCGATCAATTTCAACGAGGTGTACAGCGCGCTGCAGACCGGCATCGTGGACGGGCAGGAGAACCCGCTCGTGCTGATCGATACCGCCAAGCTGTACGAGGTGCAGAAATTCTGCTCGCAGACCAACCACGTCTGGTCCGGCTTCCACACGTCGTTCAACGTGGCCGCCTGGAAGAAGCTGCCGCCCGACCTGCAGGAGATCTGCCAGCGCAACTTCGCGGCTGCCTCGGTCGTTCAGCGTGAAGACTTCATCGCGATGACGAAGATCGAACAGCAGAACCTGACAGCCAAGGGTCTGACGTTCAACGCGCCCGACACCAAGCCGTTCCGCGATGCGCTGGCGAAGTCGGGCTTCTATCCCGACATGAAGAAGACGGCAGGCGACAAGGCCTGGGCGCTGCTGGAGAAATACGTCGGCCCGCTCACGTCATGAGCCTCGACGCACCGGAGTTCGCATCGTCGATCGCGCAGTCGAACCCGCCGGTCTGGGCGGGGCTGCGGCGCAGCGCTTTCCTGCTCGACCAGACGATCGGCGTGATCTGCGAGGCGGTCGGCGCGATGCTCGTGCTGGCCGAGGTCAGCATTCTGTTCGCCGGCGTGGTGTCGCGCTACCTGCTGGACAGCCCGCTGTTCTGGACCGACGAGCTCGCCAACTTCCTGTTTCTTTGGCTGTCGATGCTGGGGATGGTGGTCGCGCTGCGCCGCGACGGACACATGCGGCTGACCACGCTGGCGAACTGGGTGCCGCCGCACATCGCGCGCTGGTTTGCCGCCGTCGCCTCGCTGGTGGTGATCGCCTTCGTTTTGGAGATTCTGCTGCCGGCCGCGGAGTACCTCGATCAGCAGCGTTTTGTCGAGTTGATCTCGCTGCAGATCTCCGATGGCTACCGCGTCGTCGCCATCCTGGTCGGTGCGGGGCTCGCCGCGACCATCGCGCTGCTGCGCCTGCTCGAGACGACGACGTGGCGCAGCTTCGGCCTGGCACTGCTCACCGTCGGCGGCATCGCGGCGCTGCTGTGGATCGGCCAGCCGCTGCTGCTCGCCATGGGCTTCGGCAGCCTGATCGTGTTCTTTGTGGTGATCGTCGCCGCCTGCGTCGGCATTGGTGTGCCGATCGCCTTCGCGTTTGGTATCGCCACGCTGTCCTATCTCGGGCTGACCAGCAGCATGCCGCTGTCCGTCGTGGTCAACCGGATGGACGAGGGCATGTCGAATCTGCTGCTGCTGTCGGTGCCGATGTTCGTGTTCCTCGGCCTGCTGATGGAGATGACCGGCATCGCGCGCGTCATGGTGGCGTTCCTGGCGGCCCTGGTCGGCCATGTGCGTGGCGGCCTGTCCTACGTGCTGCTGGGTGCGATGTATCTGGTGTCCGGCATTTCCGGATCGAAGGCGGCCGACATGGCAGCGGTCGCGCCGGTGCTGTTCCCCGAGATGCAGCGCCGCGGCTCGCATCCCGGCGAGCTTGCCGCGCTGCTGGCGAGTTCCAGCGCGATGTCGGAGACCATCCCGCCCAGCCTGGTGCTGATCACCATCGGTTCGGTGACCAACGTGTCGATCACCGCGCTGTTCACCGGCGGGCTGCTGCCGGCGGCGGTGGCGGCGCTCGCGCTGGTGGTGGTGAGTTGGTATCGCTCGCGCCACATGGATATCAGCGGCGGCGAGCGCGCGCCGCCGGCGCAGATTCTGCGCACGTTCGTCATCGCGGTTCCGGGGCTGACGTTGCCGTTCGTGATCCGCGCCGCGGTGATCGATGGCATCGCCACGGCGACCGAGGTTTCCACAGTCGGCGTGGTTTACACCGCCCTGCTGGGGATACTGGTGTATAGACAATTCGACTGGCGGCGGATCTATCCGATCCTGGTGGATACCGTCTCGCTCACCGGCGCGGTGATGCTGATCATCGGCACTGCCACGGCGATGGCCTGGGCGCTGACGCAGTCGGGATTTTCGCAGTGGCTGGTTGCCACGATGGCGGCGGTGCCGGGCGGCAAGGGCGGATTCCTGGCGATCACCGCGGTCGCGTTTGTCATTCTTGGCAGCGTGCTGGAGGGGATTCCGGCGATCGTGCTGTTCGGCCCGCTGCTGTTCCCGGTGGCCAAGGCGATGGGCGTGCACGAGGTGCACTACGCGATGCTGATCATCCTGGCGATGGGCATCGGGCTGTTCGCGCCGCCGTTCGGCGTGGGGTTCTATGGCGCGTGCGCGATCGGGCGGGTGTCGCCGGACGATGCGCTGTGGCGGATGTGGCCCTATCTGGCGGCGCTGGCGGTGGCGCTGGCGATTGTCGTGGCAGTGCCGTGGTTGTCGATCGGGTTCCTGTGAGGGACCGGGCGCGGGGCGCTGTGTGATGTCACGAAACACGGCACGATGACGACGCCTTTCGATGGCAAGGTGGCGCTCGTCACCGGCGCCGGCGGCGGGATTGGCCTGGCGACGGCGGAGGCTTTCGCCAAGGCCGGCGCGTCCGTGGTCCTCGCCGATCGCGATGAGGCGACGATCGGCAAGGCGGCCGAGGGCCTGCGCGCAGCGGGTCACAATGCCATTGGTGTCATCTGTGACGTGACGGATACCGCTCAGGTCGAGGCGATGATTGAGCGCACCGTCAGCACCTATGGGCGGCTCGACGCAGCCTTCAACAATGCCGGCGTGAATTCAGAGGGCGCCGCGTTTCTGGAAACCAGCGACGACGAATTCGAGCGTGTGATGGCCGTCAACCTGCGCGGCGTGTGGAACTGCATGAAGGGCGAACTGCGTCAGATGACGGCGCAGGGAAGTGGCGCGATCGTCAATTGTTCCTCGATCGGCGGCCTGAAGGGTTCCAGAGGGCGCAGCGCTTATTCCGCGAGCAAGCACGCGGTGATCGGTCTGACGCGGAGTGCCGCTCTCGACTATGCCGCCAAGGGCATCCGCATCAACGCGATCTGCCCGGGGCTGGTCCACACGCCGATGGCAGTCTCCGTCACGAAGAATTACGATCCGGAAATCGTGGCGCGGATGGTGGCGCAGGAACCCATCGGACGCTTCGGTGAGCCGGAAGAGATCGCCGCTGCCGTGGTATGGCTTTGCAGTCCGGCCGCGAGCTTCATGGTGGGTCATGCCATGGCGGTCGACGGCGGCATTCTCGCGGGGTAATCGATGGTGCGGTAGTCGACATGTCCGCACGTGTACGCAGTGGCCTTCGTCGCGGTCGCAGGTCGCGTCCTCGGCTTGTGGTCGGCGCCGCCAACTGCTCAGCCCGCGGCGACCGGCTCAACACTCGTCGAGATCGACTTCAGGCGCTGTACGCGGCGTCGCGACGGGAGGCGTTATCAGCTTCAAGGGCATACCCTATTCCGCGCCGCCGGTCGGCGACCTTCGCTGGCGAGTGCCGCAGCCGGTGAAGCCGTGGCAAGGCGTACTGGCGGCAGACAAATTTGGGCCGGAATGCATGCAGCCGGACGAAGTGCGGAAGTCGGAAGACTGCCTCACGCTCAACGTCTGACGGCCCGCAGTCACGGCCGGGCCGCTCCCCGTCATGGTGTGGATTTATGGCGGCGCGCTCGTGCATGGCCAGACGTCGCTGTACCCGGCGATGCGCTCGCGCGGCAAGGGATCATCGTCGTCAGCATGAACTATCGGATGGGGCGACTGGGGTTGTTCGCTCTCCCGGCGCTGGCAGCCGAGGCGCCTGACGACGTGCGTGCAACTATGGCTACATTGACCAGCGCGCGGCGCTGAAACGGGTCCAGCGCAACATCCCGGCCTTCGGCGGCGGCTCGGTATTGGTTCATCTGACCTCGCCCATGCACTTGTGGGTGACAAAGTAACCGCTGCCGACCCGGCGATGGGCGCGCTGGGGAGCGCCTATTGCCCGTCTTTCGCCAAGAACGGCGGCGTGCGCACGCAATAGCCACGCCATGACCCGGCTGTGGACAGGGTGATCAGCTATACCAACGCCGTTGCGCTCGTCGGGCCGGATCCGCTCAAGGCGCGCCTTGAGCTGTTGCAGCAGCTATGGAGCCGGGGCGGCTGAGCGCTCGGCATTGGAGACAATCCCGCTCACCGCTTGCCGTACGCCGTGAAAATGTAATCTTTCGCCTTCACGATCGTATGGCACGCGTAGCCGCAGTTCGTGCCGTTCCCTTCGGGCGTGAACGTGTCGGATGCGACGTTATAGTTGAACTGGGCGTATCCCCAGCCGCCGGAGTCCGGGAACCTTTTGCTATCCCTTTCGATCAGATCAACGTCATGCAGGGTGTCCGGCACCGTCGTCGGATCGGGGGCCTCGGCACTCTTTTTCGCTTTCCAATGGATCTTCGCGATCTTAGAGCCGTCGGGGAAAGGCTTGCCGTTGCCGGGAACGCCAGCCTTGTAGGCGTCGATCATCACGGGATTTGCGAGGATCACTTCAATGAGATCTCCCGCCTGACTGACGGCGACACTCTGCCAGTCTTCAAATCCTCTGAAGTCAGAGAACGCGAGCCCATTCGGCACCTGCACAGTGTACTTGTCCTGCGCCGCGAGGACCACGCCGCCCAGGGCAGCGAACATGACGACCATGGTCATGATCTCAGACGCAAACACACGCTTGCGCTGTGGCATTGAATTTTTCCCCTCAGTCATGCGTTGGTCAAAACGTTCCGTCGCTGCGGCGCCAGCGAGGGACCGCAACGTCAGGTCGAACATTCTCGGTGTGACGGGTAAGCTCACTCCAATCTTTTTCTGGGTGTCAAGCGAAAAAATGGACCGTGGTCGAGCGGAAGCGGCCCGGCATCCCGAAAATTACCGGCTGCTGCGCAAGCGGCGGCCTTTTGGGCATGTGTTCTTTCTTGAGCTTCAAGACGCAAACACGGAGCTGCTGGCCATCGCTGCCATCACGCCGCATATGTGCATGCCCGAGCTTATCCCGCAGGTTTCGCTGCCGATCGTCGATGCGGTCGCCGTGACCGATGCCGAAATTCGCCGGCGCGGCATCACGCGCGTCGCCCTGATGGGCACTCGAGCCACGGTCGAAAGCCGCTTGTTCGGACGGCTCGGCAATGCCGTGATCGACCCGGAGCCAGGACAGATCTCCCGCGTCCACGACCTGTACGTCTCGATCGTGAAGCGGGGACGTGTGGGGCCGGACATGGCGGATGAGCTTCGGCAAATCGCTGGGGCGTATGTGGCCGGGCTCGATGTTCAGGCTGTGGTCCTTGCCGGAACCGAACTCGCGCTGGCAGCCGCTCGAACATGGGAAGGCGTCCACATTCCTGCTGCACGCAGGATAGAAGCAGCCGTGCACGGCACAGACTACCGTAGCGCCGCCAAGGTTTACTCGACGATGCTGGCACCCTTGAACAGGCTCGGGTTGACATCAATGCCCAACGCTTTTGCGGTGGTTCGGTTAAATACCGTATCGTAGTTGCTCCAGCGCTCGACTTTGATTTCTTCAGGCTTGGCGCCTTTCAGAATCGCGTCAACAACACCTCCGGACCGGCGAGCGCAGCCCGCAATGTCAGGATTGACCTGCAGGAATGCTCCTGCCTGTGCGGAGCCATATTCGCTCGCGGCAAGCGGAATTTCGTGCTTGATAGACAACTCGGCGAGGAGCCTTCGCTGAAAAAAGTAGAACGGCCCCTGTATCCCGGCGATGGCCCCAGCACCATCCCGCTTTGCGCCAACGATAGCTTCTTCCAATTCCTCTTTATTACTGACCTCGCGCGTGTCGAGTTTGATTTGTGCCTTTGTCGCCGCAATTTGCATCGCAGCAAGAAGATCATCGTTGCCAGGGTACGACAGATCGGCAATGACAGCGATGGTTCTAATTCCCGGCAGGCTCGCTTTGAGTATCTCAATACGGGCAGCGGCGGCAAGGTTCGCCATGAGGTTCATGCCAGTTACGTTGGTGCCTGGACGGTCCCAATCTTTTATCAATCCCATTGCAACGAAATCGCCTCCGCCGGTTGCACTGACAATCGGGACCGTGGTGGTTACTTTGGCGGCCTCGATGAGTGCGTCCCCGGCGACCGCGATGATAATTCTGACGTTTTCTTCCACGAGTTCTCGTGACAGTACCGGAAGTTGCTCAGGCTTGTTCTCCCCATATCTGTATTCCAGTGTGACCGTCTTCCCGTCCGCGTAGCCCAAATCGGCCAACCCGGCGACTACTGCGCCCACGGACGGGATCGGACCTCTCGGTCCTGGGTGAAGCAGTCCCAACTTCGGTAACTCAGTCGCGGCTGAGGGTCGTGTGAGGACGCCGAACGAGATGGGTGCCGCCAGCATGGCGCCGGCGAACTCGATCACGTCACGACGACGCATGGGAACCTCCGATATGCAGCGGCCGAAATCCGGATGACCGTTGTCAGCCGCCTCAACGGATCGCGGGTCCGTGCTAGGCTGATTGCTTCGCTTGTGCAATCGACCGGTGCCGACAATTCAACGCCGGCTGCCATCGCGCAGCGTGCTGGTGCGGATTCCAGCCATCGTGCTATTCCGTCCGCGGTCGCCTCCGACTGCCAAGGCAACAGGCGTGCACGTAATACACGGCGCGATGCCGATGATTCTGGTGGTGTGCATCGGCCCCTTCGCGCTGTGCATTCGACGCCGCGCCCTTGTCCTTGCATTGTCCACTATATGACTGAATCCATAGCAAATAATGCCGACCGCCCCGACCGGACCAGCGGCCATCTGCTGGATGGACGGGTGCATTACGCCCAGCCGCGGCAGGGCTTCCGGAGCGGCATCGAGCCGGTGCTGCTGGCGGCTTCGGTCCCGGCACGGCCAGGCGAGCGGGTCCTGGAAGGCGGAACGGGCGCCGGCGCGACGCTGCTCTGTCTCGCCGCCCGGGTCCCCGGCCTCCAGGCGATGGGCATCGAGCGGGACGCCGGCCTCGTGTCACTGGCACGGCAGAACGCGGCGGCGAACCTCTGGCCCGGCCTCGGCTTCATCGAGGCTGACATGGCGGTGCTGCCGGACATCGGCACGTTCGATCATGCGTGCGCCAATCCGCCCTATCACCCCGCCGGCGGCACGCCTTCGCCGGACCCGGCACGCGATACGGCCAAACGCGGCCGAGCCGGCGTATTGCAGGTCTGGGCCACCGTCACTCGCGACGCGCCTCCGGCGGCACGGGACGCTCACCTTCATCCTGCCGGCCACCCTGCTGCCGGCCTGCACCGACGCGTTCGCCGCCGCCGGCTGTCCCGCGACCGCGATGCTGCCGTTATGGAAGCAGGCCGGATGCCCGGCAAAGCTCGTGCTGGTGCGCGGCGTGAAGGGCGGCAGGACACCATTCCGCGTCCTGCCAGGCCTCGTACTGCATGACGGGTTCGGGCGGCTTCACGCCGGAGGCCGAGGCTATCCTGCGCCACGGCCGTGCATTGGCGCTTTAGACCGTGTCTGCCTCGGTGTGCGGATGTCGCAGGTACCAGAGCCGCTCATGCGCGGCCACGAGGCTTTCCATGTTGCGCCGCCGCGTGCCGTCCGGCGTCAGCGGCCGACGCGTCAGCATCATTTCGAGAACGTGCAGGAGTTGCTCGGCAACCTCGAAATCCGCCTGGTCGCAGGCGTGGTGGAAGGCGATCAGGATCTTGTCGGACAGCCGGCGCGTGTAGCGCGGCGGCCCATTCGATCCGCCCTCGCGACCGGCGGCGTCGCCAGCCTGTCCTGTCCTGTCCTCTGCCGTCATCCCCATAGTCTGCTGTCCTGTCTCCCGGCCGGCGTGGTGCCCGGTAGCGCATCCTGCTGTGGCATCGCAACATGTCGATGCCAAACTTGCGCGCCTGTAACACGGCACCGCCGGCAATTGCTCCGCCAGACGAGGTGTGCACCATTCAATTTGGCTGAAACGTCAAATCAATGTAAATTTAGCGTTACTTGTCCAAGATTCTCCAAATCATCCGGCACGGTCGTCCCGTATGCAGCAAATGATACGCGAATCCGACCTGCGCTCCGTGTGTCGTTCTGGGACCGGCAGTTCGTCACGAAATTTGGACACGGCCAGGTGTCCGCGACCTCGCCGCCAGGGGCCGCGTAGGGGATCGGTCAGGCCGCAGGCAGTGTCGGCGCAGCTTCGAACGGCAGGTCGCCGAACGCTTCCTCCCACGTGCCCGTGGTGGACGCCTTGCTGTACTCGGTGGCGCGATTTTCGAAGAAGTTGGTGTGCTCCACGGCGTTCAGCATGTCGTCCAGCCACGGCAGGGGGTTCTTGGAGACGTGGTAAAGCGGGTTGAGGCCCAACTGCATCAGGCGGCGATCGGCGATGTAACGAATATATTCCTTCACGTCGCGCGCGATCAGTCCCTCCACCGCGCCCTGCTCGAACGCCAGATCGATGAAGGCGTCCTCGTGGTCCACGATGGTGGCGCAGGTGATGTAGATGTCGCGTTTCAGCGTCCTCGGTCCAGATTTCCGGGTTCTCCTGCACGAAGGTGCGGAACAGCCGGATGATCGACATGCAGTGCAGCGTTTCGTCGCGCACCGACCACGAAATGATCTGCCCCATCCCCTTCATTTTCCCGAAACGCGGGAAATTCAACAGGATGGCGAACGAGGCGAACAGCTGCAGGCCCTCGGTGAACGCGCCGAACGCGGCGAGCGTCTTGGCGATCTCGAACTTCGAGTTGACCCTGAAGGTCTGCATGTAGTCGAATTTGTCCTTCATTTCCTTGTATTTCATGAAGGCCTGATACTCGAGTTCCGGCATGCCGATCGTGTCCAGCAGATGGCTGTAGGCGGCGATGTGCACGGTCTCGATGTTGGAGAAGGCCGACAGCATCATCAGCACCTCGGTCGGTTTGAACACCTGCGAGTAGTGCTTCATGTAGCAGTTGTTCACCTCGACATCGGCCTGGGTGAAGAAGCGGAAGATCTGGGTGAGCAGGTTGCGCTCCGCCGGCGCTGAGGTTGCGGTGCCAGTCCTTCACGTCGTCGGCGAGCGGCACCTCCTCCGGCAGCCAATGAACGCGCTGCTGGATGAGCCAGGCTTCGTAGGCCCACGGATAGCGGAACGGCTTGTAGACCGGGTTCTCGGTCAGCAGATCGAATTCCTGGGGTTGTTCTCCGGTCGCCCGGGCGATGCCGTCCATGCCGTGTCACTCCATGCTCATCACGGCGCCCATCGAGTCGGGTCACCAGAGCTCACAACAGATTGTGGTTCGCGCCGCGGTTCTGCGCAAGAACTTGTGCACACGCAGCCTGCCATGCGGCGAGGCACGGACCGGATATGGTGTCGTCGCCGGCAATTCGCCCGGGATTCCGCCGGCTTGACCCGGATCCACAGCGGCATGAAGGATGGCCCGGCTTCGCTCAGGCTCGCGGAGTTGCCCATGTTCGAGACGACGATCGCCGGCAGCCTGCCCAAGCCCGCCTGGCTCGCCGAACCGAACGTGCTGTGGCCGCCGTGGAAGCTGGCCGGCGACGACCTGGCCGCGGCCAAGCGCGATGCGACGCTGCTGGCGATCAAGCAGCAGGAGGACGCCGGCATCGACATCGTGACGGATGGCGAGCAGTCGCGGCAGCACTTCGTGCACGGGTTCCTGGAGAACGTCGAGGGCATCGACTTCGGCCGGCGCGTGGAAATGGGCATCCGCAACAACCGCTACAAGGCGATGGTGCCGACGGTGACCGGCACGCTCCGCCTGCGCGGCCGGGTGCATGAGACCGAGGCCCGCCTGGCGCGCGCCCACACCACGCGGAAGCTGAAGTTCACCCTGCCGGGGCCGATGACGATCGTCGATACGATCGCCGATGCGCACTACGGCGACCGGGTGAAGCTGGCGATGGCGTTCGCGGCGCTGCTGAACCAGGAGGCGCGCGCGCTGGAGGCCGACGGCGTCGATGTGATCCAGTTCGATGAGCCGGCGTTCAATGTCTACATGGACGCGGTCACGGAGTGGGGCGTGGCGGCGCTGGAACGCGCGGCCGAGGGGCTGTCGTGCACCACCGCGGTGCACATCTGCTACGGCTACGGCATCCAGGCGAACATCGACTGGAAGGGCTCGCTGGGCTCCGAGTGGCGCCAGTACGAGGAAACCTTCCCGGCGCTGGCCGCGAGCCGCATCGACCAGGTCTCGCTGGAGTGCCGCAACGCGCGCGTGCCGATGCGGCTGATGCGGCTGCTCGCGGGCAAGGACGTGCTGGTCGGCGTGATCGATGTCGCCACCGATCGCGTCGAGACGGCCGAGGAGGTCGCCGACACGATCGAGGACGCGCTGGAATTCGTGCCGGCGGAGCGGCTGTTCCCGTGCACGAACTGCGGCATGGCGCCGATGCGCCGCGACGTGGCCGAGGCGAAGCTCGTGGCGCTGGGAGCCGGGGCGGCGCTGGCGCGACGGCGGCTCGCGGCCTAGCATCGGCGGGAAAGCGACGAGGTAACCCCATGATCCTGACGGCAAACAGCGAAATTGCGCGGCAGACGGCGCGGCGCAAGACCGGCAACGGCTGGCTCACCACCTTCATCGGTCGGAACCGCAACACGCTGCCGGAGGGTGAGGCACCGCCCGAGGCCGGCACGCTGTATCCGATGGCCTTCCTGGTCGAGAAGGACCCGCACGCGGTGGTGAAGCCGCATTTTCATCAGGCCGATCAGTATCAGGTGGTGGTGCAGGGCGGCGGCCGGCTGGGGCAGCACGATGTGGGCACGGTGGCGGTGCACTACACCGACGCCTGGTCCGCCTACGGTCCCATCGTCGCCGCGGACGAGGGCATTTCGTGGTTCACCTTGCGCAACGCCTGGGATTCCGGCGCGCGCTATATGCCGGCCGCGCGCGAGCAGCTTCGGGCGGCACGGGTGCAGAACCTGCAGCATCGCGAGGCGACGTCGCCGCCGATGCCGGTTGCCTCGGAGGCGGACCTGGCCCGGACGAGCGAGGTCGGCTGCATGACGGTGATCGAACAGACGCCCGATGGCATGGCGACCTGGCGCTACCGCCTGCCGGCCGGCGCGAGCGTCAGCGGTCCCGATCCGTGCGACGGCGGCGGCCAGTTCTGGATCGTGCTGTCCGGCGCGGCGTCAGGCCGGCGGATCGACGCTGCTGCCACCGAACTCCTGCATCTTCGTGGCGCCGGACGATGGGAGCCTGCGGATGACGGCCGGCGCCGCGGGTGCCGAGGCGCTGTGCCTGCAATTCCCAAGGCTGGCGCGCCACTGAATGCGATGGCAGCATTCGCTGCGAAGTGCGCATGCTCTGTCTGGGCAGGACTGGTCCTCGCCGTCCTGACGGTCCCTGCTGGCGGCGCAGCAACCGACCTCGGCGCAGCAGAATGCGATCCGGCAGAACTGCCGATCCGACTTCCAGGCGCACTGTTCCGGCGTGCCCACCGGAGGTTCGGCGGCGCTGAACTGCCTGCAGCAGAATGCCGCGAGCGTTTCGCCGCCCTGCCAGCAGGCGCTGTCGGCCATTGCCGGCAGCCAACGGCGGCAGCGCGCATCCGGCGCAATCGGCCCAGCCGCGCCGCCGCTGTCACGTCGGCAACGGGCCTATATTCTGCGTCAGGCCTGCGGCATGGATTTCCAGCAGAACTGCCATGGCGTGCCGCTCGGCGGCGGTCATGCGATCGAGTGCCTGGCATCGCACAGGGAGACGCTGTCGCCGGGTTGCCAGAAAGCCCTGGCGTCCGCGCGGCAATGACGCTGGCACTCGCGACGCTGCACGTCACCTTCATCGCCTGGCAGACGCGCAGCACCCCATCCACGACCCGCATCGTCGCGGAGTCCTCACCGGGCACCGCAGTGGATGCGACCATGAGCTGCGACAGCTTCGTGCCGAGATCGGTGACGGTGATCCCCGCGGAGCGCTGGCCGTTGCCGAATTCGACGGTGCGACGCGCCGCGTCCTCGGTGAGGATGTGCACGAGCTGGCTCTTGCGCAGCATGCCGACTGCTGTTGCGTAAACCTTCGCCGCGTCGGCGTTGAGGATGACCGTCGCCACGTCGAAGCCCGGCTGATCGCCTTTTGGCGGTTGGCTCAACTGCTCGACGCGACCGATGGCCCGTCGAGCCAGCAACGCCCATGGCGTAGCGGCCTGGCTGGGCGGGAGCGATGCCAGGCCGATTGCGAGCAGCACGACCATCAGGACCAGCCGGCGCGTTGTGCGAGTGTCGATGCGCATGTGTGGGATTGCTCCTGGCATGGGTCCGATCGTTGCGGGACGAATCGTCGTCAAATTTGAGCATGTCATCGTTTAGGGGATTCCGGCACGACACAATAGGTCGATGCATCCGCGCAAAGCATTCCGACAAAGCATCGGTTGACGCGGTCCCGGCGATGTCGCCAGACTTGCGGCAGCGCATTTGATCCTTGGGGCCAGGCGCAAAACAGGGAGTGCCCAACATGCGGGTCTGCATTTATGGCGCCGGCGCGATCGGCGGCCATCTCGCGGTGCGCTACGCCCGCGGCGGCGCCGAGGTTTCGGTGGTGGCCCGCGGTCCGCATCTCGCGGCGATCCAGCGCGACGGGCTGTGCGTGCACACCAATGCGGGCGAACTGCGGGCGCGCGTGCATTGCGAGCGACGATCCGGCCGCACTCGGTCCGCAGGACGCGGTGGTGGTCACGGTGAAGGCACCCGCCCTGCCGTCGGTGGCCGCGGGCATTGCGCCGCTGTTGCGTGCCGATACGCCGGTTGCCTTTGTGATGAACGGCATTCCCTGGTGGTATTTCCATGCGCTGCCCGGTCCGCTGGAGGGCCGCCGTCTGCCACGCATCGATCCTGACGATGCGCTGTGGCGTGCGGTCGGACCGGAACGCGCGATCGGCGGCGTGGTGTATGCGGCCAGTGCGGTGATCGCACCCGGGGTGATCGAACTGGAGAACCCCAATGCGCGCGTGGTGTTCGGCGAACCCGACGGACGCATGACCGAGCGCGTCGAGGCGATCGCTGCGCCGTTGCGCGCCGGCGGCATCGCGGCGGAGGTCACGCCGGCGATCCGCGACGCAATCTGGAACAAGCTGCTGGGCAATCTCGGGAATGCGCCGATGGGCGTGCTGACGCAGGTGAGCATCCGCGACCTGTTCCGGAGCCGGCTTGCGTCGAGGCGGCGCGGCGGGCGATGCAGGAGGGCGCGGCGGTCGCGAAGGCGCTCGGCGCATCGCCCGATCAGGACCACGACAAGCGCATCGCGCACGGTCGAAGCCTGGATCACAAGCCGAGCATTTTGCAGGATTTGGAACTCGGCCGGCCGATGGAGATCGACGGCATCTTCGACGCCCCGCTGGAACTGGCGCGCATGGCGGGCGTGGCAACGCCGACGCTCGATCTGCTGGTGGCAATGGCCAAGGTGCGGGCGCGTGCCGCCGGACTTTATTCGCGATAGGCCGAGACGAGGAGGGCAGGGCACATGGAAATGCGGACATTCGGGCGGACCGGTTTGCGGGTTTCGATCCTCGGATTTGGTTGCGGCGCGGTGGGCGGTCTGATGGTGCGCGGCGCGCCCGAGGATCAGGAACGCGCAGTGGCGCGCGCGCTGGAGGCCGGGGTGAACTACTTCGACACCGCCGCCATGTACGGCAACGGCGAATCCGAGAAGAACCTGGGCCGCGTGCTCGCCAAGTTGAAGCCCGATGTGGTCGTCGGCACCAAGGTGCGCATTCCGTCCGCCGATTTCGGACGCATCGACGCGGCTGTGGCCGGGTCGCTCGAGGCAAGCCTGCAGCGCATGGGCCGCGAGCAGGTCGACATTTTTCATCTGCACAATGCGATCACGACCAATGGCGGCGGCGAATCGTTGTCGGCGAAGATCGGTGCTGGACGAAGTCGTGCCCGCGTTCGAGAAACTGCGCCAACAGGGCAAGACACGGTTCCTCGGAATCACCGCCGTCGGCGACACCGCGGCGCTGCATCAGGTGATCGACGCGCGCGCATTCGACAGTGCACAGGTCAGCTACAACATGCTGAACCCGAGCGCAGGATCCGTTCTGCCGGCCGGCTATCCGGCGCAGGATTACGGCGTGATGTTCGACCACACGCAGGCAGCCGGCGTCGGCGTCGTCGGCATCCGCGTGCTTGCCGGCGGGGCGCTGAGCGGCGAGGCGACACGGCATCCGATCGCCAGCCCGCCGCCCGATCCGATCGGTTCGGCGAACAACTACGACGGGCGATCTGCAACGTGCGCGACGGCTGCTGCCGCTGGTCCAGCAGGGTCATGCCGACAGCCTGCCTGAAGCGGCGGTGCGGTTCGCCATCACGCATCCCGCGATGGGAACGATCCTGGTCGGCATGGCAACACTTGCCGAATTCGAGCAGGCGCTCGCCGCGGTGAACAAGGGCCCGCTGTCGCAGGCTGCGATGGACAGCCTGGCAGCGATACAGCGCGGCTTCGTCGGCGAGGCGCGCTGATGGTGTGATGCCGCGGGCGGCAGAAGGTCGGCCGCTCCAGCCCATTGAGCCTCGGGGGTCGAGCCATGAAAGCGTTGCATCTCTTCGGCCGTCCGTTCGCGCTGCTGACAATCGTCGCGCTGCTCGGTTGGGCGGCAATCGGCTCAGTCCCCGAAGCATACGGGCAGGTCAACGTTGCTGAGCGGAGCTACAACGCATTTCGCACCGGCGCCAATACGGCCGAGGCGGATTTTGACACCGGCAAACGTAGCCTCCGGCGCCAATCAGTTTCACCGCCGGTTCGTGATGCAGGTCGACGGCAAGATCGAGGGGTCGCCGCTGTACATCGCCGGCGTCGCCATGGCCGGCGGGACGCATAACGTCCTCTACGTCGCCACGATGCACAATACGGTCTACGCATTCGACGCCGATACCGGCGCACAGCTTTCCGCCCGCTGGCTCGGAACCCCGATAACCGGCGAGGACCTCGGACGCGTCAAACCGATGACGGTTCACGCCGAGTGGGGCATCGCCGGCACGCCGGTCATCGACCCGGCAACCGGCACACTCTACGTCGTCCGCTGGGGCTACGAGAATGGCGTCAGCGGGCCGACCTTCCGGCTGTTCGGCCTCGACGTGGCGAACCTCGCGAACGACAAATTCCCATCGGTCGCCATCGATGGCTACAACGTCGGCGGCACCGGCTTCGATCGCTACCGCCAAATGCAGCGGGCAGGTCTTGCACTGGTCAAAAAGCCCGATGGCGCAAAGGCCGTCGTCATCGCGTTCGGCGGCGGCGAGGGTCAGGGCAGCCCGTCGGGGTGGGTGGTGGCGTTCGATACCGTGAAGCTCGCCGCCGGCGGCAGCCCCGCGAATGTCTGGTGCAGCGATCCCAACAACGCCGCGGGAACCGGCGGCGGCGGCGGCGTATGGATGGCCAACGCGGCCCCGGCTGTCGATACAAACGGCGATATCTACGTGGTGACCGGCAACGGCCCCTACAATCCACAGTTTGCCGCTGACCAGCTCGGCGAGAGTGTCGTTCGCCTCATTTGGAACCCCGGGAATCCCGGATCGCTTATCACCAGCGACTGGTTCACCCCGTTTCGCGACATCGACCGTGATGGCGCCCACAAGGACCAGGATCTGGCCTCCGGCGGCGTCATCGCATTGCCGGACGAATCCGGCCTGATCGTCGGCGGCAAGGACGGCATCTATTATCACGTCAGCCGCACCGGCATGGGTCAACGCGACTTCAGCAAGCTGATCGACAATCCCTTCGTTGCATCATTCGATTACCAGCCCTGGAATGGGCATACGTCGTTGTTCGACGACCTGAACCAGGTGACGTCCACGGACCCTTTCACCATTGGCCACGTTGATCGCGGTCGTACCCCGCACATCCACGGCACCGGCGTCTACTTCAACAACCTGCTGTTCGTGCATGGCGAGAACAACGCTGTTCACGTGTTCTCGGAGAACAGCGGTCATTTCGGTCCGAATCCGGTAGCGCGTGGGACGGCAACGGCGTCATGGGGAACGTCATCGCCAGGTGGCATGCCCGGCGGTATCCTTGCGCTGTCGGCGAACGGCACAAACAACGCGATCCTGTGGGCCAATGAAGCCTTCGGCAATCTGCCCGGCGATCCCGACGCCAACATTGCTCCCACACCGAACATCGTGCGCGCCTACGATGTGTCGACAGTGGCGAGCGGCAGCCTGCAATCGATCTGGGACAGTGAAGCGGAACCAAACGATCGCGTCGGCGCATCGACGAAGTTTGCGCCACCGCTTGTTGCCAACGGCAAGGTCTATCAGGCGACCTACGACAACCAGGTCGTCGTCTATGGTCTCGGCGCTGCATCGGCGACCCCTGTGCGCGACATCCGTCGAACAGTGGTGTTCATTTACGCCGCGACGACACCCGGACAGGACATGTTTGTTCGGGGCGGCAACCGCGGCGGAGATCCCATTCGCATCCGCCATCGCAACTGGCTGAACCCGCACTCCAATCAATATCGCTGGAGCGATGCATACCTCGACTGGAGCGACGGCGAACCGGGACAGGCCAGGCCATCGCCCGACATCGGCGGCGGTTCTCCGGTCGATTGGACGACCAGCCTGGATCAAGGGCAAGGGCAGCCATACGCATGGACAGCCGGATATGGCATCGCCGACGAGAACATCTTCGGCATGCACTACTGGATGCTCGATGTCGACATGGATTGCGAGCAGGGATTTGACGACGGACAAGGCCATCGATGGTTCGAGCTCAAAGCGTTCATGGTGACGATGCTGATGACCGCGGTGGCGCCGAGCCCGGGTTGGGAAGGCGATATCTCCCAAACAAGCAATCCGATGCCGCCCTATGCGTCGCGCAACCATATGGGCATGTGCGGGATGATCAACGTGTTCGTTGCGAAATTTCCCAACCTGCCCGCCGGGCACGATCCGAATTCCGCGCGTTTCCTGAGCCCGAGCTACACGTATCTTTCCCCCGTGGATGAGCGCGGAGCCCCCGACGCGGTCGTGCGGCAAACCCCGTGCATCTCGCCGGGCATCGAGAGGCGATGCGTCGGCAACATTGCGCAGACATGTCAGAGCGTCGATGGCGGGCGTTTCTTCCGCACGGAGCAGGATTGCAATGTGGTCCCGGCTGGCGGCAACTTCGTTCAAATGTGCCGCAGGTCAACCGGTCAGTGTTGCGCGCCCGGGCTGGGCAACGGAAACTGTCAGTGACCATGTGTCGAATGTCGGGAGGCACCACCGCGAGACAATGCGGTCGGATCAACACGACACTTGCATTCGATGGCAATCAGCTGAAGTTGAAGGCGCTCAGGGCTCTGCCCTGAAACCCGCCCGGTGGCGTTGCCCCCGGGACCCCCACCAAAGGCGGAGCCTTTGGGATCCCATTACTGAAGTGAAGGGTTCCAAGGGCTCGGCCCTTGGCGGAGTCCAGAGGCAGAGCCTCTGGTGGGGTTCGGGGTGAAACCCCGAGCGCTTCAGCGTCACCCGACTGCCTTGCCCCAACCCCCCGCAAGGTGACGGGGTGCACTTATCTCCAGCCGCACCGTTATCTCGACACCGGCACGATATTCGAAATAGCCGCACACCCCCGTGTTGTCACCCGAACGCGCCGACTTCGTGGGTGATCGCGGTGGCGATCTCGCGCACCAGCGCGAACAGCGCACGCATCGGGGCAAAAATTTCGGCGTGCTCCCGCGCATAGGCAGCAGTGCCGCGCGGCGGAGCGGGCTCGGCATAGTCGCACTCCTCGCCGGCATCCGGCGCGGCCGGGAAGATCTGCGCCAGAAGCACGAGCGACGGTTCGATCTCCAGCCGCAGCATCGCCGCCTCCAGCACCTGCCGCGTCACGCCATGGCGCGGAGAAAAGTCGGAGATTTCCGTGGCCAACAGCCAGATGCGGTGGATCAGCGCCAGCCGCAGTGCGTGCAGCAGCACCTCGCGCGTGGCCATGTGCGGCGCCTCCGGCCAGCTCACGCGCAGCGCAAGGTGATCGGCCTGGACGCGGCGGAACATCGACTGCGCCGCCGCCCAGATGTCCAGCCGCTCCAGCGCGCGGGCCACCGCGACCAGCGCCTCGCGCCGGCCCATCGTGTGCGTGTGCGCCGCGCGATCCAGCCAGGTGCCGGGGTCGAGCGTGGCGATCACCGCGCGCAGCACGTCGATGTCGGAGTGCGCCAGCGCATGCGTCGCCAGGTCCATCGCGCGGTGGAAGCGACGGCTGTTCAGGCGCATCTCGGTGAACGTCTCGGGATGCCGCGCGGCTGCCGCGCCCAGCCCTTGAAGCGTGTTCGCACACCAGCCGAGCTGTTGCAGGATCGCGTTGTTGGGGATCGCCCGCAGTTCGCGCGGATGGCGGATGCGCGAAGCCGATGCCATGCCGTCCGCCTGCCGCGCCGATGGACGCGAGCCGGTGGCATCCAGCAGCGCCGGCCCGAACGCGCCGAGCAGTGCCGCGTAGCCCCGGTCCTCCACCAGTCCTTCCATGCCGCTGCGGATCGTCGCGAAGAAGTCGGCGGAGAAGTCCGGATCGGCATAGACCGGGTCCTCGATCGGGCCTGCCGCCGGATGATAGGTCTGCTCCGCGATCCGCGTGATCGTGGCGAGGGCCAGTTCCGGCGTGCCGAACAGCAGGTAGCCGTCGCCGCCCTGGAACGCGCTTTCCTCGCGCACTTTCAGCCCCGAGCGGTTCAGCGCCTGGCGCGACGCGGTCGGCGAGAGGTATTTCAGCCGGTCGGCCAGCGAGCCGGGGTGCCCGCCGCGCCCGATGCTCTCGCCATGGGTGTCGAACAGGATCACCTCGACGCCGGTGACGCCGTGATGCGCCAGCGTGTGGCCGATCTTCAGGCGCAGCCGCTCGATCAGATAGCTGGCGGCAAGCTGGCCGACATAGCGGCCGGAATCCGAATAGCCGAACTGCAGCGCAAGCCGCCCGGTGGCCTGCAGATAGGCGCGGTAGTGCGGGCTGCGCAGCGCCTCCTCCAGCACCGTCGCTCCCTGCTCCAGCGCCTCGGCGGTTTCGAACAGCGGGCTGATCTCGACGTGCCGCTCCACGCCGAACAGCCGGGCGAGCCAGAGTGCGGCGAGCAGCGTGTAGCCGGTCTCGGTCTCGGCGATCAGGAAGCGCACCGGCACGGAGCCGTCCACGTGCTTGACGATCTGTGCCACCGTCATCATCAGCCGCGCGGCCGATGCCTGCTCGACCAGCAGCGCGCCGAAATCGACCGCCACCGGCTGCACCGCGTCGAGCGCCGCGTTGATCGCCGAGAACAGCGCGCGGCGATGCGCCGGCTCCTCCGGCGGATCGGCGATCGCCAGGCGCTGGCGCACGACGTTGTGGATCTGCGCGGCATTGAGCCGCGTATGCGTGTGCGCCAGCGCCAGCCCATGCGAGACCAGCCCCGCGCGTGCCGTGCACAGTGCCAGCCGCGTGGGTTCATCGGCCGCGGCCAACGCTGCGTCGAACAACGGCAGCAACGGTTCGGGCGAGGTCAGCGCGGCTTCGCGCCCATGCACCAGCGCCTGGGCGAACGCGGCAACACGCGGCGGGTCCGACGCATCGGGACAGAGTGCGATCTGTGCGGCGACCGTCTCCTGCGCGGTGGCAATCCGCGCCGCGAGCGCCTCGGTGCCGGGCAGGGCGGCGACCTGGCCATGCAGACGTGCGAGTTGCAGGCGCTTCATCTCCAGCCGCAGCCGCAGCGTATCCCACCAGCCGATATCGGTGCGCCCGTCGGTATCGTAGCCGACCCAGCTCGACAGGATCACCGGACGCGGCGCGAGTTCGGTCCAGCGGTCGGGCCAGGCGGAGCGCGCGACCGACAGCAGCGCCGCGTTGAACTGGTCGACCGCGTCACGGCCGTTGGCGATCGCGGCGGCGGACTGGGCGAACTCGTCGGCCAGCGTGATCGGCGGCGGGCGGTGCGACGGCAGATCCGGCATCGTGGGGCGCCCGCTGGCGGTTTCCGCCAGGGCGTGGCCTGCCGCGACGGGCAGCGCGAAGGTCGGATGTGCGGTGAACACGGCGGCGAAGCGCGTGCGTTCGACCAGCGCGCGATACTCGACCCAGCGCACCGGGCTGTCGTTCGGGTCGGGCCGCAGCAGATGCTGGGCCAGACCGGCCAGCACGGCGGTGTTCTGCTGCATGTCGGTACCGCCGACGTAGGCGGCCAGTCGCTTGGCGCGGTCGGCGAAGGCCGCATCGCGGAGGTGGCCGATCAGCGCGGCGATGTCGGCCTCGGCCAGCGCGTGCGTGTCCATGCGCCGGCTGATGGCGAGCGCCACGAGCAGGACCGGATTGCCGAACGGGTCCTGTTCCGCCCGCGCGCCCAGCCGCGCGGTCAGGTCCAGCAGGTCCTTGGCGAGTTGCCCGGTCAGATCCAGCGGCACATCTGGCACCGGCGCATTCTGCGGCGGTTTGTGCGACGCAACAAGGATTTGTTGATCCGGCATAAGGGCGGCTCCTTGCCTTGTTAGTGATCATACCAGACGATGATTGGAAATATAATGCCCGATAATTGCTTAATTTGTGATCCATAATCAACTTGATGAGCGGCGTTAGAAAACGGCCTTGCCATTCTGCCCTTTCTTCGTTCATTGTGCAACGCAACAAGAAACAGGGAGGACAATAGCAACACGCACGCAGGAAGGGGCTAGGCGATGAGGCTGGAGAGAGGCAAGGGTTCCACCATCGGGCGTCGGGCGGCTCTGAAGGGCGCCGTTGCAGCGGCAGGGGTGGCCGCCGGTGCGGGCGCCATACGCGGCTTCCCCACAATCTGGGCGCAGAACATCAAGGACGTGGTGCTGAACCATGCGGGGCCGCCGGTCACCGCCATCCCGCGCATCGCCGAACAGGCCAGCAAGGACTTGGGCTTCACCGTCCACATGCAGACGACCGAGAACGCGGACCTGCTGAATCGCTTCCTCTCGCAGTCGAGCGCGATCGATTGTGCCGATGTCAGCATCGTGTTCCTGCGCTACCTCGTCGGCCGCAACATTCTGCAGACCATTCCGCTCGGGAAGGTCAAGGACTGGGAGCAGACGATCCCGCTGTTCACCAAGGGCATCTATCCTGACGGGCGGGAGGCCTCGAAACAGGGTGTGGCACCCTACACGGTGGTCTATGCCGCCGGGCCGGACGGCAAGACCTTCGCCGCCGAGCCGACCGACTGGCTGAATTCCGTGCCGACCGTGACCAACGCCGACACGCTCGGCATCCGTCCCGACCTCGTCGCCCGGCCGATCGCAAGCTGGGCCGACCTTGTGAGCCCCGAGTTCAAGGGCAAGGCCGCGCTGCAGGACCAGCCAACGGTTGGCGTGATCGATGTCGCGATGGCGATGGAGGCCTCCGGGCGCGTCAAGTACGGCAACAAGGGCAACATGACACGCGCCGAGATCGACAAGACGATCGATGCGATGATGGAGATCAAGCGATCGGGCCAGTTCCGCTCGTTCTGGACGACGTTCGACCAGTCGGTGAATTTGATGGCCTCGGGCGAGGTGGTGATCCAGTCGATGTGGTCGCCGGCGGTCACCGCGGTGCGCACGCGCGGTGTTCCGTGCGTATTCCAGCCGCTGAAGGAAGGCTATCGCGGGTGGGGCTACACGCTCGGGGTGATGAAGCATGTCGATGGGCTGAAGCTCGACTGCTTCTACGAATACATGAACTGGTACACGTCGGGTTACCCGGGCGCCTTCATTGCGCGCGAGGGCTACTATTCGGCGCAGCCCGACAACGCGAAGAAGTTCCTCACCGCAGACGAGTGGGATTACTGGTACGGCGGCAAGCCCGCGGCCAGCGACATCATGGATCCGTTCGGCAAGCTGATGGAGAAGGCCGGCGGCGTGCGCGACGGCGGCGCGTTCTGGGATCGCATGGGCAATATCGCAGTGTGGAACTCGGTGATGGACGAGGACCGCTACCTGACGCGGCGCTGGAACGAGTTCATCACGTCGTGAAGGCGGCATGAAGTCAAAAAAGACCTCCGCTCCCTTTCCGGGAGGGGGTTGGGGGGAGGGGTTTGGCCGTCAACGCGCGGCCCCCTCCCCCTGCCACCCTCCCGCAAGGGGAGGGGGAGATTTTGCAGGTCGTCCTATTTGGAGCATCACGATGCAACTCGGTGTGTTCATCCCGATCGGCAATAACGGCTGGCTGATCTCCACGACCTCGCCGCAGTACAAGCCGAGCTTCGACCTGAACCGGACGATCGTGGAGAAAGCGGAGCGCTTCGGGTTCGATTTCGCGCTGTCGATGATCAAGCTGCATGGGTTCGGCGGGCCGTCGGGGTTCTGGGACTACAATCTCGAATCGTTCACGCTGATGGCGGGGCTCGCGGCCGTCACCACGCGCATCCAGCTGTTCGCCACGTGTGCGGTGCTGACGATCCCGCCGCCGATCGCCGCGCGCATGGCGGTGACGATCGACAGCATTTCGCACGGGCGGTTCGGGGTGAACATCATCTCCGGCTGGCAGCGCCGGGAATATACCCAGATGGGGATTTGGCCCGGCGCCGAGCACTACCGTAGGCGCTACGAGTACTGCGCCGAATACGTCACCGTCATGAACGAGCTTTGGGCGACGGGACGCTCCGACTTCAAAGGCGACTTCTTCCAGATGGACGACTGCCGCTGCCTGCCGCTGCCGACCGCGAAGGTGCCGATCATCTGCGCCGCACAGAGCGACAACGGCACGCGGTTCGCCGCGCGATATGCCGACTACAATTTCTGCGGCAGCGGCGGCGTGAACCAGCCGACGCGGGTGGCGGCGAGCGTGGCCAGGCTGGTCGCCGCCACGCAGGAGACCGGGCGCGCGTGCGGGGCGCTGGTCTTGCAGATGGTGATCGCCGACGAGACCGATGCGGCGGCGATGGCCAAGTGGGAGCACTACAAGGCCGGCACGGATGTCGAGGCGCTCGCCTGGCGCGATGCGCAGGCCGAGGACGATCCCAACCAGGACCCGTATTCGCAGGCGCACAAACGCCGCACGCTCGGCATCGACAAGCTGCCGACCAACCAGGGAGTGCTGGTCGGCTCCTATGCGTCGGTCGCCGGCATGCTGGACGAGCTTGCCACGGTGCCCGGCGTGCAGGGCGTCATGCTGACGTTCGACGATTTTGTCATCGGCATGGAGCAGTTCGGCACGCGGATCCTGCCGCTGATGCGATGCAGGAACGCGGTGAGGGCGGCGGCGTGATTCAGTCCTCACCGTCATGGCCGGCCCACGGGTCGGGCCAACGGCCCGCCCGAGGACAGGCTCCGGCCGGCCATCCACGTCTTGCTTCGGGCGTACGCAGGAAAGACGTGAACGGCCGGCCTGCGCCGACCATGACGATGGCGCCATGGGTCGTATCCTGGCTCCAGGTCTCGCCGCTGGCGCTGGTGCTGTTCGGACTGTTCGTGCTGCCGACCGTGCTGTTCCTGGCGGTGAGCTTCTTCGACTACGACCGGGTCGGCATCTACCCCGCGTTCCTGTTCGACAACTACCGTGACCTGCTCACCACGCCGGCGACCTGGCGCGTCTATGTCAGTTCGCTGAAGTTCGCCGTCATCGTCTGGGCGATCACCCTGTTCCTCGGCTTCAACATCGCCTGGTTCCTGGTGTTCCACGTGCGCAGCGCCGCCATCCGGACGGTGCTGTTCCTGCTGTGTGCGATCCCGTTCTGGACCTCCGGCATCATCCGCACCATCGCCTGGATTCCCTTCCTGGGCCGCAACGGCGCGTTCAACACGATCCTGCAGGACCTGCACATCACCTCGCAGCCGCTGACATTCCTGCTGTTCTCGGATTTTTCCGTTGTTGTCACCTATGTGCACCTGTTCACCTTGCTGATGGTGGGTCCGATCGCAAACTCGCTGGCGAAGATCGACCCGGCACTGCTCGAGGCGGCACGCGACGCCGGCGCCAGCCGCTGGCGCACCATGGTCGACGTGGTGATCCCGCTGTCGAAGACCGGCATCGCGCTCGGCTCGATCCTCGTGTTCACCCAGGTCATGGGCGATTACTTCGTGGTGAAGCAGATGAGCGGCGGGCAGAGCGCGTCGATCGTCTCCATGCTGTCCACCGAGATCCAGGCCATGCAGTACCCGCCCGCCTCGGCCAATGCGATGGTGCTCGTGGTGTTCGTCGCCATCATGGTCGCCTGCATGATGCGCGTGGTCGACGTCCGCAAGGAACTGGTGAAATAGCGCCATGATGGTCGGCGGCACTTCGAACGCGGGCGGACCCGGCGCCGGCAGGCCATGGACCTTCTATGCGCTGGGCGGACTGTTCGGCGTTTACCTGCTGTTCCTGTACGGCCCGATGCTGGTGATCTACGTGCTGTCGTTCCAGGGACCAAACGGCGGCGTGACGTTCCCGATGGTCGGCACCTCGCTCAACTGGTTCCGCGACATTTTCAAACCGGGGCAGATGGCGAACATCCCGGTCTCCTTCACCCGCTCGATCGAGCTTGCCTCCATTGTAAGCTGCCTCACCGTGGTGTTCGCCGTCGCCGGCGCGCTGGGATTCCGCCGCAGCTTTCCGGGCTCCGGCGTGCTGTTCTACTTCGCAGTGGCGAGCCTCGTGATGCCAAGCCTGCTGGTCGGCTTCGGCATCGGGCTCGGTTTTCAGGTGCTTGGCTGGCAGGCGAGCATGTTCACCTCCGCGCTCGGCGCGCAGCTCACCTGGACATTGCCGTTCGGCCTGTTCGCCATGTTCGCCGTGGTGAACCGTTTCAACCGTGCGTACGAGGAGGCGGCGAACGATCTCGGCGCCACCGCCTGGCAGCGGCTGCGCCACGTGACCCTGCCGATCCTGCTGCCGGGGATCATCGGCGTCGCCATGGGCGCGTTCACCCTGTCGTACGACGAGTATGCCCGCACCACGCTCGCGATCGGCCGCAACAACACGCTGCCGTTGGAAATCTACGCGCTGATCTCGAGCGCGACCTCGCCGGTGCTGTTCGCCATCGGCACGCTCACCACGTCGGTGTCGTTCCTGATCATCGGCGTGACCTTGGTCGTGGTGTGGCGCATGCAGCGACGCCGTGCTGCAATCGCGTTGCGTTGATTGACGGAAGGAAACGCTGCACTTGGACGAACGCTTCGACGTAGAACTGATCGCCGTCACCAAACGCTTCGGCCTGATTGCTGCCGTGGACGAGGTGTCGCTGCGGATTCCGGCCGCGAGCTATTGCTGCCTGCTGGGGCCGAGCGGCTGCGGCAAGACCACGACGCTGCGCATGATCGCTGGCCACGAGGCAACGACCGACGGCGACATCCTGATCCGCGGCGACAACGTCACCGACCTGCCGCCGATCCGCCGCGGCACGGCGATGATGTTCCAGAGCTACGCGCTGTTCCCGCATCTCAACTGCCTCGACAACGTGGCGTTCAGCCTGAAGATGCGCGGCGTCCGCAAGATCGAGCGGCATGCGACGGCGCGCGAATTTCTGGCCCTGGTGGACATGGAGCGGCTGGCCGAGCGGCTGCCGTCGCAACTGTCGGGCGGCCAGCAGCAGCGCGTGGCGCTGGCGCGTGCACTGATCACGCGGCCGCGGGTGCTGCTGCTGGATGAACCGCTGTCGGCGCTCGATCCGTTCCTGCGCACGCGGGTGCGCGAGGAATTGAAGCGGCTGCAGCGCGAACTGGGCATCACCTTCATCCATGTCACGCACAGCCAGGACGAGGCGATGGCGATGGCCGACCTGATGGTGGTGATGGAGGACGGCCGCATCCGCCAGGCCGGTCCGCCACGCGAGGTGTTCGAGCGGCCGGCCAGCGCGTTCATCGCGCGTTTCATCGGCGGCCACAACGTGCTGCGCGGCGAGGGCGGACCGATCGCCGTGCGCGCCGATCGGTGTCGGATCGGTGTGCCTGGTGCAGGGACGGGGCCGCATGTGGCCGGCCGCGTTGCCGCGGTGGAATATCAGGGTGCCATGGTGCGCGTCGCGGTGGCGATGGACGATGGCGACGAGGCCTCGGCACTGGTGCCCGACGGCGAGTTCTATGCGCGTCCGGTGGAACCCGGCGAGCCGGCCACGCTGGTATGGGCGGAGCGCGATGCGCACGTGCTGGCCGAGGCCTGAGCGAGCAGACCGACCGCCCAGATCAATGATCTTCGGTCGCTGCTCAGTCCTTCTCGTCATGGCCGGGCTTGTCCCCGTGCGTATCAGGCCAAGGGCCACGTCGGATTAAGGTCCTCCCCTCCCCTTGCGGGAGGGGGTTGGGGGGAGGGGACCGCAGCACGAAGTCAATTTGAAGATTACCCGACCGCATTGTCCTGCGATGATCGACCCCTCCCCCCAGCCCCCTCCCGCAAGGGGAGGTGGAGAGCTGCACTCGGGCCTGCGCTTAGTCTGCTGCGCCTGGGACCGTATCAAAGCCGCTTGGCGCGCCTCCGCCGCAGCAGCACGACGCCGAACAATGCGGCGGTGATCACCAGCGCCGACAGCAGCGTGGTCAGCGTGCCCAACGCATACAGCACCGGCGTCGTGATGTTCGTCGTCATGCCGAAGATTTCCAGCGGCAGCGTGTTGTCGCTGCCCGCGGTCAGCAGCGTGCGGGCGAATTCGTCGTAGGACAGCGTGAAGCCGAACAGCGCGATGCCGACAACGCCGGGCGCGATGATCGGCAGCACGACGGAGCGAAACGTCTGCCACGGACTGGCGCCGAGATCGCGCGCCGCTTCCTCCCATCGTCGGTCGAAGCGGTTGAGCACGGCGAACATGATCAGCAGCCCGAACGGCAGGGTCCAGGTCAGCTGCGCGCCGAACGCCGAGCCGTACCAGGTGGGATCCCAGCCCGCCAGGTTGAACAGCAGGCCGATGCCGAGGCCGACCAGGATCGAGGGCACGATCAGGCTCGCGACGGTCAGCGTGAACAGCAGGCCGGCGCCGAGGAAGCGACGGCGGAACGCCAGGCCGGCGAGCACCGAGACCACCACCGTCGTCGCCATCACCATCAGCCCGAGCAGCAGCGAGCGCTGCATCGAGCCGCCGAAATCGCCGACCGCCTGGCGTTCGAACAGGTTGGCGAACCAGTGCAGCGAGACGCCGTTCATCGGGAACGTCAGCCCGCCGTCCGGGCCCTGGAACGACAGGATCATGATGGTGAGCGTCGGGCCGTAGAGGAACAGCACGAACAGCGCGAAGCAGCCGATCATGATCGCGCGCCCGATCCGGCCCGGCATCGGCTACAGTTCCTTGCGCAGGTCGATCAGCCGCACGATGGCGCCGACCATCAGCAGCACGACCGCCAGCAGCACGACGGCGTTCGCCGCCGCGGCGGGGTATTGCAGCAGCGCGACCTCGTTGCTGATCATCAGGCCGACCGAGGCGCTCTGTCCGCCGCTCATCAGCCGCACCGTGATGAAGTCGCCCATCACCAGCGTGACGACGAAGATCGAGCCGATGGCGATGCCGGGCTTGGACAGCGGAATGATCACTTCGACGGACCACGCGCCAGGGGCGTGCGCCGCCGTCGGTCGCGGCCTCGATCAGCCGGCGGTCGATGCGCACCATGCTGTTGAAGATCGGCGCGACCATGAACAGCGTGTAGAGATGCACGAAGGCCAGCACGACGGCGAAGTCGGAGAACAGCAGGAACTCCAGCGGTGCGCGGATCAGCCCCAGGCGCAGCAGCGTGCCGTTGAGCAGCCCGTTGCGGCCAAGGAACGGCACCCAGGAGATCATGCGGATGATGTTCGAGGTGAGGAACGGCACCGTGCAGACCAGGAACCATGTCGTCTGCCAGGTGCGGCTCTGCACGACGAAGGACAGAAAATAGGCGAGCGAGAAGCCGGTCAGCAGGGTCAGCGCCCAGACGATCGCGGTGAACTTCAGCGTCTCCAGATAGGTCCACCACGTGGTGGCCGAGCCCAGCACGTCGCGGTAGTTGGTCAGCACGAAGCCGGGGATGATCTGGACGCTGTCGTAGTCGAAGAAGCTGACCACGATCAGCGTGACGATCGGCACCAGCAGGAAGACCGCGAGGATCGCGGCGAGCGGGGTTGCCTGCAGCAGCGCCATCCACGTGTCATCCCCGCGAAAGCGGGGACCTCGGGCACGCGGCACTGTTTGTGGCTCTGGATCCCCGCTTTCGCGGGGATGACGATCCGTGCTCGCCAGCCTCACGCCACGATCTGTCGGCAAGGCGCGGCTTACGCCACGATGAACTCGTTCCATTTCTGGACCATGTAGCGGTCCTCGGTCATCACCGAGTTCCAGCATGCGACATGGCCCATGCGCTCCTCGAACGAGCCGCCGTCGCGCACGGCGCCGGCCTTCTCCATCACCTTGCCCTCGGGGCTGAGGATGTCGGTCTTGGCCGGCTTGCCCTCCATCCAGAACGCCCACTCGTCGGCGCTCATGAACTGCTTCGCGGTGTCCAGCACCGCGCTGTAGTAGCCCTGGCGGTTCAGATACGCGCCGACCCAGCCGGAGAGATACCAGTTGATGTATTCGTAGGCCGCATCGAGTTCCAGTCCGCTCAGATGCTTGGCGATGCCGAGCCCGCCGCCCCAGGCGCGATAGCCTTCGGCCAGCGGCTGGTAGGTGCAGGAGATCCCCTTCGAGCGCACCGCCGCCACCGCCGGCGACCACATCGACTGGATGATCACCTCGCCCGAGGCCATCAGGTTCACGCTCTCGTCGAAGGTCTTCCAGAACGCGCGGAACTGCCCGGCCTTCTTGGTCTCGATCAGGAAGGCGATGGTCGTGTCGATCTCGGCGCGCGGTCATGTTGCCCTTGTCGCCGTATTTGATGCGGCCGAGCGACTCCATCACCATCGCCGCATCCATGATGCCGATGCCCGGGATGGACAGGATCGCCGTCTTGCCCTTGAACGCCGGATCCACCAGGTCCTTCCAGTTGCGGATCGGCCGGCCGACGAGGTCGGGACGGATGCCGAGCGTGTCGGCGTTGTAGATCGTCGGGATCAGCGTCATCCACTCGGTGGGGTGCGGCGCGAATTTGGTCGAGGCCTTGCCGTCCACGAAGCCGACCGTGTGCGGCGCGGTGCCCTGGGCGATCTGCGAGGCCGGCGTCAGCTTGCCGGTGATGAAGATCGGCACGATCTTGTCGTAGTTGGTGATCTTCCTGGTATCCATCGGCTGCAGCACGCCGGTGGGGAACACCTTCTTGCACAGGAAATACTCGATGTCGGCGACGTCGTAGGATTTCGGCTGGGTCACCGCCTTCTGCGTCACCGCGTCGGTGTCGAGCGCGGTCATCTGCAAGGTGAAGCCGAGGTCCTGCTTCACCTTCTCGGCGACGGCGTTCAGGTTGGATACGCCGGTGCCGAACTGGCGCAGCGTCACGTCCTTGATCTTCTGCGCCCAGATGGTGGGGAACCCGCCGACGGCGCCGCTGCCGATCGCCGCACCGGCGAGTTGCAGCGCACTGCGTCGTCCGAGCTTTGGGCGATTGATGGCGATCCGGCGTGTCATGATGTCCTCCCCCTTGGTCGTTATGCTGCTAGCAATGGTCGTACCATGTGTGCCGCCCGCGCGGCAGCGGCATCCGCGCACAGGAATGGTACATGGTCTGAGCAAGACATGGGCAGTTGATCCGAAACGGTCCGCCGCGGCAGCGATTTGCGGGAGAAGCGCCGCGGCTGCAAGATGCGCACGCTATCGGGACGGGCCATCAGGAGAGAACCCATGCAGCTCGCGCTGTCCACCTGGCACGAGGTCGAGGAGTATCTGCGGACCTCGCGCGGCATCATCGTGCCGATCGGGTCCACCGAGCAGCACGGGCCGAACGGGCTGATCGGCACCGACCACCTGGATGCGGAGTTCGTCTCCCGCGGGGTCGGCGACGAGATCGGCTGCCTGGTCGCGCCGACCCTGACCATCGGCATGTCGCAGCATCATCTGGGGTTCGCCGGCTCCGTCACGCTGCGGCCCTCGACGTTGATCGCGGTGGTGGGCGATGTGGTGACGTCGCTGATGAAGCACGGCTTCGAGCGCTTCCTGTTCATCAACGGCCATGGCGGCAACATCGCCACCGTGACGGCGGCGTTCGACGAGATCTACGCGGCATTGTCGCTGCGCGGGCCGGACGCGTCCTCGCCGGTGCGCTGCAAGATGGTGGGCTGGTGGCAGGGGCCGCGCTCCGACGCGCTCGCCAAGGAACTGTACGGCGATGTCAACGGCAGCCACGCCACGGCCTCGGAGGTATCGCTGTCGCAGCACTACCATCCGGAGGCGATCAAGCACGCGCAGATGTCGCCCAAGGTGGCGCCGAAGAGCACCGGCTTCTTCGACTGCGCCGACTATCGCCGCCGCTTCCCCGACGGCCGCATCGGCTCCGATCCGTCGCTGTCCACGCCGGAGCACGGCGCGCAGATCTACCGGGCAGCGGTCGCCGACATGATCGAGGTTTATCGCGCCTTCCTCGCCGATTGACGCGGCAAGGTTCCGCAATGCCCACCGCCCCGCCGGATGTCGATGTCGTCGTGATCGGCGCCGGTCTGGCCGGCCTCGGCGCGGCGACCGCACTGCGCGAGGCCGGGCGCAGCGCGCTGGTGCTCGAGGCGTCGGGGCGGATCGGCGGACGCGCCTGGACCACGCATCCCGCCGAACTGGGCGGCGTCTGGTTCGACATGGGCTCGGTGTGGCTGCACAACGCCGAGACGAACCCGCTGGTGCCGATCGCGCAGGCGGCCGGTGAGACGTTGCTGCGCTCGGACGAACTGCGCGTCGAGCGCACCTTCGTCGGCTCGCGCGAGGCCACGGCGGACGAGTATGCGGACTACGCCGGCGCCTGGTCCCGCTTCGAGGATCGGGCCGCGGCGATCCTGCGCACCCGCGACGACGCGCCGCTGGCAGACGTGGCGCGGTCGATGCCGGACGATCCCTGGGCGGTCACGGTCGAGACCTGGGAAGGCCCGATCATCTGCTGCGCCAGCGCCGACGAGTTCAGCGCGCGCGACTGGCTGAACAATGTGCTGTCGGGGAGCAACCTGGTGCCGCAGGGCGGCATCGGCGCCTTCGTCGCGCGGCGGCTGGGCGAGGGCCTCGACATTCGGCTGTCGACGCCGGTGACGCGCATCGTCTGGGGCGGCGGCGGCGTGCAGGTGGAGACCCCGCGCGGCACCGTCACCGCGCGGTCCGCCATCGTCACCGTCTCGACCGGCGTGCTGGGCGCCGGCGCGATCCGCTTCGACCCGCCATTGCCGGCCGCGACCGAGGCCGCGATCGCCGCGCTGCCGATGGGCCTGGCGGTCAAGGTGGCGCTGCGTGCGAACGGCCCGGATCGGCTCGGCCTGCCGCTGCACTGCTCGGTGGATCGCCAGGTGCGGCGCAGCGGCGATCCCACCATGGGGTTCCAGTGCTGGCCCTACCGGCGCGACTACGTGCAGGGCTGGGTCGGCGGCCCGGTCGCATGGGACCTCGCGCGCGCCGGCAAGGCGGCGGCGGTGGATTTTGCCCTCGGCCAGTTGCGGTCGCTGTTCGGCGGGCAGGTGGATCGGCTGTTCGCCGGCGGGTCGCACTTCGTGACGCGATGGGACGCCGACCCGCTGGTGCGCGGCGCCTACTCGTTCGTCCGGCCAGGCGATGCCGATGCCCGCGTCGCACTGGGCCAGCCCCTGGCCGATGGACACCTGCTGTTCGCCGGCGAGGCCTGCCACACCGGGATGGCCGGCACGGTCGCCGGCGCGTGGATCAGCGGACAGGATGCGGCACGCATCGCGGCGTGACGGTGTTGCGATCGGGAGGCACCGCCAGCCGTGCCAAACGGTGATCCGGAGGGCTCTTCGCCTGTCCGGCATCCCGGTCTAAGCTGGCCGCAATCCAGGGAAGGAGAGAAACCGCCATGCTGTCACGCGAGGAAAACGAACTCGTCACCCGGATCGGGCAGGGCACCCCGATGGGCAACGCGATGCGGATGTACTGGATCCCCGCGCTGCTCTCGCGCGAGATCGCCGAGCCCGACGGTTCGCCCGTGCGCGTGCGCCTGCTCGGCGAGGACCTGGTGGCATTCCGCGACACCGAGGGCCGCATCGGCCTGATGGAGGAGTTCTGTCCGCATCGTCGCGTGTCGCTGTATTTCGGGCGCAACGAGGAATGCGGCCTGCGCTGCATCTACCACGGCTGGAAGTTCGACGTCGCCGGCAACTGCGTCGACATGATGAACGAGCCGGAGGAATACGACTTCAAGCACAAGGTTCGCATGACCGCGTATCCGACCTGCGAACTGGGCGGCATCGTGTGGGCGTATCTCGGCCCCGCGGAGAAGATGCCGCCGGTGCCGAAATTCGCCTGGACGCAGGCGCCGGAGGCCCATCGCCACGTCACCAAGGTGATCGAGGAGTGCAACTGGCTGCAGGCGCTGGAGGGCGGCATCGACACGTCGCACGCGCCGATCCTGCACCGGCTGCTGACGGACGCCTCAAAGCGCGGCGGCATCAAGCCGTCGAACCCGTTCGTGCGCGGCAAGGCGCCGAAGCTGGTCGTCGATGTCACCGACTACGGCTACCAGTACGCCGGCATCCGTCGCGCTGGACGGCGGCGAGGACGTGCACATCCGCACCTATCATTTCGTCATGCCGTTCCACCAGATCAGGCCGTCGCGGTCGGAGAGCGGGCTGGAACTCGATGCCGGCCACATCTGGGTGCCGATCGATGACGGCAACTGCATGGTCTACAACTGGAGCTACTGTCCCGACGGGCCGCTGACCGAGGAGGACAAGCTGGAGCGCGGGCTCGGCAACGGGCCGATGCATGTCGATCCGCTGACGTTCCGCTCCAAGGCGAACCGGTCCAACGACTACATGCTGGATCGCGACGTGCAGCGCACCGAGACGTTCTCCGGCATCGACGGCATCAACGCGCAGGATCGCGCGCTGCAGGAGAGCATGGGCCGCATCGTCGATCGCTCGAAGGAGCATCTCGGGCCGGCCGACAAGGCGATCATCCAGGCGCGCAAGGCGCTGCGCCAGGCGGTGAAGACCGTGGAGGCAGGCGGCGCGCCGGACGGCACCGGCACCAGCTATTACACGCTGCGTGCGCACGAATTGGTGGTGCCGGCCAGCGTGGACTGGCGGGCGGAACTGGTGCCCGAGATGAAGCCCGAGGCGATCCTGCAGACGGTGTGAAACCCGGCGGCTATCCTCCGCGCGGCGGTGGATGGTGCATGGGCGTTCGAGTGCGGCCGGGCGCCCATGCCCAATCCGATTGCAGCAGACGGGCGGCGAGATCTCGGCTCAGGCTTTGCGCCGGACCATCGCGCTAATGAGACGCAACTGGATCGGTTGCAAACACGCGGCATGCTGCGTGCGGTGTGGCGGTGTGCCGGGAACGGTCGTCAGGCCGCCGTCGAAGTAGTTCCTGTCGGCATCGCGGGTCGCAAACAGATACTGCGAGCCGATGCCGGGCAGACGCATGCTCATCGCCGGCGTGATGCCGGTGATGCCGTAAAAGAACGCGGTGCGCGCATTCAGCATGCGATAGCCGGTGGGCGGGAAGGGTTTTGCGCCCTCCTTGGTGATGTCCGGGATCGGCGTCTCGAACTCGTAGCCGCTGACGAACAGCGGATTGGACCAGCTCGATCCCGGATAGTAGCTCCAGCCCTCCGATGCACGCGGGTTGATGAACAGACTGCGTGCGGTGGCATTGGCGAGCGTCGCCGCCTCCGTCATGATCCGCTTCATCCGATCGTCGGGCGAGAACGGCGCGCCCTTGACGATGCCGATCGCCGCCAGCGGGCCCATCAGTTCGGGATCGAGCGCGGTGGCCGGCTCCTGCTGCACGACATCGTTGAGCAACACGAAGGCGTGGTAGTCGCCGGGAGGAACGGTATTGACCGCCACGCCGGTGCCCTCGTGGAACATCGTCGGCGGTGGCGCGGTGATGCGACCCCGCCTGGTCTTTCCGGTGAGGAACGCGGCGACGCTGGTGCCGACGCCGCCGGGTTGGTACGGGTAGATCCTGGTTGCCGACCTGATCAGATCGACCGCGGGTTTCGGATCGTCGTGCTCCATGAAGCTGCGCCCGAGCATCAGCACGCGCGTGGTCCGGGAGCGGGCGACGTAGAACCCGCCCTCCGGCACCGGGCCGTCGTAGCCGGGCGGCAGCTGCAGATACTTGCCGCCCTCGCCGCGATCGGGGCCGGGCGCGCCGAAGTCGATCACCCATCGCCATCAGAAATCGTCCAACGTGCCGAGCGCCTTGGGCGGCGTTTCAAGCACCATCGGGCCGTGGGAAAGGTCGATGAACCCAACG
The DNA here is from genome assembly GCA_963739725.1 of uncultured Alphaproteobacteria bacterium. Lineage (GTDB taxonomy): Bacteria > Pseudomonadota > Alphaproteobacteria > Acetobacterales > Acetobacteraceae > JAMXLO01. Next base: position 148,103 of record CAVUBS010000008.1, read on the forward strand.
AAATAGATCGTGTCGGCATTTGCGGTCAGGAACAGCGAACTGGCGTCCATGAGCTTCGAGAAGATCAGAAGCTCGTTGTCCGTCACGCCGATGCTCAGAAAGCCTTAGCGGATGGCGGCCACGTTGGCGCCCTGGAAGGTGTTCACGAACGCCTCGAACGCGTGCGTGAAATCCAGATTGTCGTAGAGCTTCTGGTCGTCGCCGTGGGTGCGCCGTCGTTGAACTCCAGGGTGCCGAGGCGGGTTTCGACCTGGTTCGGCGTGGCGATCTCCGGTGGGATGCCGGCCGGCGCCCGTGCCCATGCCATGCCGGGCACTGCCAGCGCGAGGCAGGCGGACAGCGCCGCCAGCGGTGAGAGGGTCTTCGTCATGGCCTTTCCTTCGCTGTCCGGGACTGCTTGCTGGCGGGTCGCTGGAGCAGGTGTGCGGCCACAGTTAACCGGCGGAGCGGGAATAGGCGAGGTGCCCCCACCGGCGCGGCAGACCGGGCGCTGCCGGGCCGGCGTGTCCCGGCCATCCCTTCCACCTTTGGCGCCGCGACTGATGGCCACGACAGGCACGGGCATGACGCGAGGGCCGAGCGGCGGCCGACGGTCATGGTTCGGCCAGCATTCATCCGATATTCATGCGGACTTGCCCGGCCTCTGGGGTGCTCCTATAGGCGCCGGCATCCGAGGAGAAGACATGGCTGGTCCCGACGCGCTCACCACCGACAACCCCGTGCTCGCGCACCAGGCGAAGCTCCTGGCGCGGCCGCCGTCGCCGGCGTGGCACATGGCGAACGCCATCCGCGCGCTCGCCATCGACGGCGTCGAGGCGGCGAAATCCGGCCATCCCGGCATGCCGATGGGCATGGCGGACGTCGCAACGGCGCTCTGGACGCGCTTCCTCAAGTTCGACGCCGCCGACCCGCGCTGGCCGGACCGCGATCGCTTCGTGCTGTCCGCCGGCCACGGCTCCATGCTGCTCTATGCGCTGCTCTACCTCACCGGCTACGAGGGCATGGGCATCGACGAGCTCAGGCGCTTCCGCCAGCTCGAACTCCCCGGCCGCCGGCCATCCGGAGTTCGGCGAGCACCCCGGCATCGAGACCACCACCGGCCCGCTCGGCCAGGGGATCGCGACCGCGGTGGGCATGGCGCTGGCGGAACGGCTGCTCGCCGCGCGGTTCGGCCGCTCGCTGGTCGATCACCGCACCTGGGTGCTCGCCTCCGACGGCGACCTGATGGAGGGGATCAGCCACGAGGCCGCCGCGTTCGCCGGCCACCTGTGCCTCTCGAAGCTGACCGTGCTGTACGACGACAATCACATCTCGATCGACGGCGACACGGCGCTGTCCTACTCCGACGATGTGCTGAAGCGTTTTGCCGCCTATGGCTGGGCGGCGAAGCGGATCGACGGGCATGATCCGCAGCAGATCAATGCGGCACTGTCCTTCGCACAGCGCTCGAAGAAGCCGACCGTCATCGCATGCCGCACGATCATCGGCCTCGGCGCCCCGACGAAGGCCGGGACGGCGGCCACCCACGGCTCGCCGCTCGGCGCGCAGGAGGCCGCGGCGGCGAAGGCGGCGCTCGGCTGGCACGAACCGGCGTTCACCGTGCCGGACGAACTGCTGGCGCAATGGCGCGCCGCCGGCAGCCGAGGCGCTACCGGCCGCCGCGCCTGGCTCAAGCGACTGGCGCACAACGCAATGCGCGGCGAGTTCGAGCGCGTGATGGCCGGGCGGCTGCCGGACAACTGGCACGATGCGGTCGCGGCCCTGAGGCAGGACATCGCCGACACCAAGCCGCGCATCGCGACCCGCCAGGCCAGCCAGAAGGCCCTGGACGCGCTGGTGCCCGCGACGCCCGAGCTGGTCGGCGGTTCGGCCGACCTGACCGGCTCCAACCTGACGTTCGTCAAGACCATGGGCACGGTCAGCGCCGGCAACTTCTCCGGCCGCTACATTCACTTCGGCGTGCGCGAGCACGGGATGGCCGCCGCCGCCAACGGCATGGCGGTCCACGGCGGCCTGATCCCCTACACCGGGACGTTCTTCGTCTTCACCGACTACATGCGCCCGGCGATCCGCATCGGCGCGATCATGCGGGCCCACGTGATCCACGTCCTGACGCACGACTCCATCGGCCTCGGCGAGGACGGGCCGACGCACCAGCCGATCGAGCATCTGGCGAGCCTGCGCGCCATGCCGCACCTGCATGTGTTCCGCCCGGCCGAGGCGATGGAGACCGCCGAATGCTGGGAGCTGGCGATCCGCCGGACCGATGGGCCGAGCCTGCTGGTGCTGACCCGCCAGGCACTGCCGACGATGCGCACCGACACCGCCGAGAACCGGTGCGCGCGCGGCGGCTACGTGCTCGCCGAGGCGGACGGTCCGCGCCAGGCCACGCTGATCGCCACCGGCTCGGAGGTTTCGATCGCCATGGCTGCCCGCGAGAGCCTTGCCGGCGAGGGCGTCGCGGTTGCCGTGGTGTCGCTGCCGTGCTGGGAGCTGTTCTCACAGCAGGACGAAGCGTATCGTGCTGCCGTGCTGGGCGGTGCGCCGCGGATCGGCATCGAGGCCGCCGGCGGTTTCGGCTGGGAGCGCTGGCTCGGCAATGACGGGGTTTTCATTGGCATGACCGGCTTCGGGGCCTCCGCGCCTTATGAAGATCTTTACAAACACTTCGGTATCACGCCCGAAGCCATCGTGGCCGCCGTCCGCAGGCGGCTCGGTTGAGGGATTGAACGTAAACAGAGAAGGAAAACAGACATGGCCGTGAAGGTTGCCATCAACGGGTTCGGACGCATCGGCCGCCTCGTGCTGCGAGCCATGGTGGAGAGCGGCCGGGACGACCTCGTGCCGGTCGCCATCAACGATCTCGGCAGCACCGAGGCCAACGCGCACCTGTTCCTCTACGACAGCGTGCATGGCCGCTTCCCCGGCCAGCTCGAGATCTCGGGCGACACGATCACGATCCGCTACGGCGGGCGGGTCTGGGGACCGATCAAGGTCTCCGCCGAGCGCGACCCGACCAAGGTGCCGTATCAGGGCGTCGACGTGGCGCTGGAGTGCACCGGCATCTTCACCAGCAAGGACAAGGCATCGGCGCTGATCAAGGCCGGCGCGCGCAAGGTGCTGATCTCGGCGCCGGGCGACGGCGTGGACGCGACCGTCGTGTATGGCGTGAACCACAAGGTGATCACGAAGGACATGACGGTGATCTCCAACGCGTCGTGCACCACGAACTGCCTGGCGCCGATGGCCAAGGTGCTGCAGGACAGCTTCGGCATCGAGCGCGGCTACATGGTCACCATCCATGCCTATACCGGCGACCAGAACACTGTGGACACGCTGCACAAGGATCTGCATCGCGCGCGGGCCGCGGCGGTTTCGGCGATCCCGACCTCGACCGGGGCGGCGCGTGCGGTCGGGCTGGTGCTGCCGGAGCTGAAGGGCAAGCTGGACGGCACCGCGATCCGCATTCCGACGCCGAACGTCTCGCTGGTCTCGCTCGACGTGAACCTGACCAGGCCGGCGACCAAGGACCAGATCAACGCGGCGATGCAGGACGCCTCGAAGGGCGCGCTGAAGGGGATCCTTGATTACAACACCGCCCCGTTGGTCAGCATCGACTTCAACCACAGCCCGGCGTCGTGCACCTTCGATGCGACGCAGACGGCGGTGGTGGACGGGGCGCTCGCCCGGGTGCTGGGCTGGTATGACAACGAGTGGGGCTTCTCCTGCCGAATGTCCGACACGGCGGCCCTGTTCGGCAGCATGTAAGGCAAGCGACGCCAACCCCACGCGTCATGGCCGGCCCCGGTGCCGGCCATGACGAAGAGCACGGAATTCGCGCCATGGCCTTCCGCACCCTCGACGACCTCCCCGACGTCGCCGGCCAGCGCGTGCTGCTGCGCGCCGATCTGAACGTGCCGGTGCGCGACGGCCGGATCAGCGACCTGACCCGGCTCGAGCGTCTCACGCCGACGATCCGCGAACTGGTCGGCAAGGGCGCCAAGGTCATCGTGTGCAGCCATTTCGACCGGCCGAGGGGCAAGCGGGTGCCGGAGATGTCGCTCGCGCCGATCGCTGCCGCGCTGGGCGAGGTGCTGGGGCTGCGCGTGCGCCTCGCCGAGGACTGCATCGGGGTCGTGGCGCAGCAGGCGATCGACCGGATGGCGAACGGCGACGTGCTGGTGCTGGAGAACACGCGCTTCCATGCCGAGGAGGAGAAGAATTCTCCCCCCTTCGCCGCCGAACTGGCGAAGCTTGCGGACATCTACGTGAACGACGCGTTCTCGGCCGCCCATCGCGCCCATGCCAGCACCGAGGGCGTGGCGCATCTGCTGCCCGCCTATGCCGGCCGGCTGATGCAGGCGGAGCTGGAGGCGCTCGACGCCGCCCTGGGAAACCCCGTGCGCCCGGTCGCGGCCATCGTCGGCGGCGCCAAGGTCTCCACCAAGCTCGATCTGCTGGGCAATCTGGTCGCCAGGGTGAACGCGCTGGTGATCGGCGGCGCAATGGCCAACACGTTCCTGTCGGCACAGGGCGTGGCGGTCGGCCGCTCGCTGCAGGAGGCCGAGATGCACGCCACCGCGCTGGAGATCCTGGCGCGCGCGAAGGCGGCCGGCTGCGCGGTTCTGCTGCCGACCGACGCGGTGGTGGCGAACGAATTGAAGCCGGGCGTGGCGACGCGCACCGTGCCGATCGGCGCGGTCCCGGACGACGCGATGATCCTCGATGTCGGTCCCGCCACGGTGCGCACCCTGATCGACCATCTCGCCGGTTGGCGGACACTGGTCTGGAACGGTCCGCTCGGTGCATTCGAGACGCCACCCTTCGACGCCGCGACCACGGCATTCGCCAGGGCGGTCGCAGATGCGACGGAGAAGGGCGCCTTGCGGAGCGTTGCCGGCGGCGGTGACACCGTCTCGGCGCTGCGGCACGCCGGGGTGATCGACAAAATGAGCTATGTCTCGACCGCCGGCGGCGCATTCCTGGAGTGGATGGAAGGCAAGACCCTGCCCGGGGTTGCCGCGCTGGGGTGAGGCTTCAGTGCGGCTTCTTTGGCGCCTCGTCGAATACGCTGCATGCGAGGGCCAGCAGGTGTTCCGCCGTGTCGAGGTAACCGGCGCGATCCGCGTCCTTGGCCAACGTGATCAACCGATCGGAGAGAATAAGCTCGCTGACTGCGGGCTTCGCTGGTGCGCCAACGGCGGATACGTGTCTCACGGGATTGGTCCTTCGCGCCTTTATATTACGTAACTGTATCAGTAATACGACCGGCGATTTAGTGACAGGTTAATTTGACAGAGTCACATTCCCGGCATGTTGTTTGCTTCAGGGTGGCACCGCCTTCTGTTGCGTCCGGTAGCGGGATTCGATGGCTCCTCGTCTGCGTTCATGTCGCTGGTTGATCCGCGCGACCAGCGTCTCTCTGCCCTCCGGTTTGCGCGGCAAAGTCTCTTTCAGCATCTCGACGATGTCACGCGGTGTCAGCAACTCCAGACCAGGCTGATGCGCGGCGCGCTGCTCGGCGATGAACAGCATCGCCAGCATGACCATGGTGACGTGGTGGTGCCATGACCGCCAGCCGAGCGCCTGATAGTCTGCCAGTCCGCACTCGCCCTTGGCATCTTCGAAGGCGCGCTCGATCCAGTAACGCTGCCCCTGCATCTGCGCCAGCCGCAGGAGCGGCGTATCAGCCGGAGCATTGCACAGCGTGTATTTGATCGTCTTCGGCGATTCCACTTCGCGCCGCACGATCAGGTGCCAGCACCGCGGCGTGGCTTCCTCACCGTCCCACAGCCAGACCCGACGATGCGCGATATCGACGCGCAGTTCGCCGCGCGTGCTGTCGCGCAGGATGCAGCGCGTCCAGTCCGCCGCTCCGAACGTCTTGGCCAGAGCGTCCACCGTGACGGATTTCGTCGTTGCCTGACGCCTCTTCGTCGGACGCCCACGACCTGGCTTTGGCGGCGGAACGTGCAGCCCGGGCTCTCGGTCCAGACCCGTTGGGTGCGATGGACATCGGCGACGAACACCTCCTTCACGTCCTCCAATGCCCGCAGGAAGGCCGGTTCCTTGCCGTAACCGGCATCAACGCCGACCCATGCGAACCGCATCCCGCGAGCCCGCGCCTGGCGCACGATATCCAGAGCATGTTCGCTTTTCGAGGTCAGCTTGCGCGCCGTCGCCGGGACCCCGGCCGCGTCGCATCGCGCCGGATCCTCGATCCAGGCGTTCGGCAGGTAGAGCCGCATATCGACCGGCGTGTGCCGCTGGCCGTCGGTCAGCACGCCGAACACCGCGACCTGGCAGTTGTCCACCTTGCCCAGCCGCCCGGACCATTGCCGGGCCACGCCAACCGAACGATCGCCCTGCTTGGGGAAGCTGCTTTCGTCGATGATCAGGCAGCTCATCGGCGTGCCGCCGAGGAGAAGATCCGCGTCCCGAGCGATCTGCGCCACCACCGGCCCGTGGTCCCACGGCGAGTTGCTGATGAAATGCTGGAACTGCTGCGCGCAGCCGCTCTCAACCACGGCGGCCATCGAGGCCAACGTGCAATCCTCGGCCTGCGCCAGTCCGCGCAGATAACGCGCAGCAACCGCCACGTTGTCCCGCGTGCGGGTGCGGAAGAAACGGCCGTAGCGATCGATCAGCGCTGCGAACGCCTCCGCAACACCATCCACCAACGACGCGGTCAGCCATCATCAGAACACGAGGTCACGTGACGAAGTGCTGGTGCCATTTCGCCTCCCCCGAATCGCAATGTCAGTCGAATTCTGATTGATTCGACACTCGATTCCCTTGTCAAC